>CAWJXP010000035.1:0-166815 GCA_963846725.1 uncultured delta proteobacterium
GTGAAATCCTGCAAAACCGCAGCGCGACATGCAACGCGCCGAAATCCAGAAACGGCGGGCAGCGGACCAGGCTGCTCACAGCAGAACTGGCCGGACTGCGTAAAGACACGGGCGGCATGGGAGTGGCCCTCGCCAGCATGAATAAACAGGCGCAAGAAGCTAAGGCCGCAGCGGCGGCTCGGAGCTAAAGACCAAGCTGCTTACCCCGAACGTGGTCAATAAGGACGCCAACATCGAAGCCGCCTTGAAGGCTGCCGGGGGTGGGAGCGCTTTGACAATTGGTTCCAGCGTCTCTGACCGGCTCACTGCGCTCAAGAGAAAATAGTGATATGCCCCCCTGATTTGGGGGGACTCACAGAAAACAGGACGGGTAGAGCGGACCTCAGTTCGGACCTGCCTGCTGAGCCTGAGTTCCGCCACCCGCTCTAGAACGAGAGATGAGTCATGGCATTCTGGGTCAGGTATGGCAAGAAGCTCATTGAAAAAAATGATCCGGCAGCGGTTCAGCTGGCACGCGGCCCTAACGAGCCTCTTGCTGGGACTTGCATGAAGTGCGGTCGGAAGAACGTTCTGCTGACGATCTTAGAGACGGCGTGTGCGGCTTATGCTGGGCAGCCGAAAATCAACGAGAGTCTCACCAGTCAAATGAGCGGGTGCGGCCACCGGACCCACGGATGATCTTCAAGAAGCCTATCGAATACTAAACTGCAGTAAAAGCTTCTCTGACGAACATATTAAGCGACGATACAGAATTCTTGTGAAGGAATGCCATGTTGACAGCCTGCCCAAGGGATTGCCCGACTACCTGGTCCAGGCTGCTAACCAGAGATTTCGGCAAATCCAGGAGTCTTACAAAATTGTTATGGAATCGAGAAATAAGGTTTATCATACCGATCTATAATTTCGCGATCGGGTATTTATTTCACTAAGGTAGATACCGCCTGTTGGACCAACTGGAATGACCACTTTCCGCGGTGCCGTGAGTCTCGCTGGTCGCAGCTGAAAGTGAATTCATCAAGGTAGTATTTATTCGGATCAACGCGTCTTTTGAAAAGAAACACTCCTCATTTTCTGCTGGTGTCGGCTTCTTGGGCATCATCTTGGCTAACCCTATATGTCGTCAAACGAAGCGGGAATTTTGAGGCGAGAAATTAGAGGAGACTTTCGGCCTCAAGAGGTCTGGGGTTCGTTATCTGACTTCAGTCAAATGGGCTGAAAGAACATCATCAAACACTTTATTTTATCCTGTCAGTCAAGAATCTCCATCAGCTTGCCGCAGCATGGAGGTATTCGATCCCCGTTCTTTAACTCAACGTATTTATTGCAGGTCTGGCAATAACAACGGCAGTCTTTCTCAACATGGACCTCTGGATAGCTCGGGGTGCCTATTGTTTCCATGCCCTCGATAGTAAATCTCGCGAATGTGCTCTGTTTCGGAATGTATTCACCAATCGGGACCATTTTCTTGTTGAATCGGGCGCAATCCACCATCAAACGCCACAGTTGCTGAAGTTTGGCTGTTTCTTCTGAATTCTCCGGTGTAAATTCTACAAGGTTCTTATCGATATTGATGTGCATTTTCACACTCTCCTCATAATACGTAACAATATAACCAATGGTGGCAATAGAAGGCCGATTAGCCCATAAGCAATACGTGCTGGTATAAGATTTATGACATTATTTACTACTTCGCAATAGCATGCTCCCCTCTGCCGATCTCTACGTGCCCTAGCGCGGCGGTCTCCAGCCCTCAAAGCCCTTGCCCCTGCTACATTTCTCCTCGTTTCTGGTGTGCTCCGTGATCTGGATCGCGTTTTCAGGACAGAAATTTTAGCAGCGCAGACACAATGCAGAACTCTACGCCGAACTCGGGATAACCCTTCACGAAGCTGACACTACCCGTCGGGCAGGAGGACGGCGCAAAGGGAGCACTTTATGTGCTTCGAGTCCTCGAACATACTCCTGCCCCAAAGGTCCAGGAGTATGAGCTCACCCCAGTTCGGGTAGGGTACCCTAAAACGATAGCGGTCTGATTGGCTCATCCATTCACATCTAGAATGATCGATGAATATAATCGATCTACCTTAAAATGGCTTTTTACTAAATTGGATTAATGCTACCATTAATAAAATCTCATTCATCGGAGGGCATTATGAAAGCTAGACGTTTAATAGGTTTTTTCATAGCCATCATTTTTGTCCTGACAACTGTGGTTGCTTTCGCCACCGGAGACAGCTACGTCGTAATTAAGGACAAAAACGGGGTTTGCAAGGTGATCAAAGCTCAAGAAAAAACGCCTGCGACCATAGCAGGTCCATTCAAGACCGAAGCAGAAGCGGAAAAGGCAAAAGAAAAGGAATGTGCTAAGGCACCTAGTCAGCCAAGTAAACCAACAACCCCACCTAAAAGGTAAGGACTTGACGTTTATGTGATTAGGATCGAATCTCTTTATCAAGCTGTACTGTTTCAGACAATTCCAGTTTTCTGATACCGCCACATAGGAAATGTTTCTGCTTTTGAATGTTTTTACTGTTGAAGTTGAACCCTTTTGATTTTACGCTGTCTACTTTTTTAAATCCGGAGATTTCCTGTTGGAAGATAAATTGGCAGAAGCCGAAGAGCTTCAGATTCTTTAATCTTCCCAAACTTCCATTCGTCGAATTCTGCTTTACCCGCTGCCTCAAGAGCGGGTTTAGCTTTTTTATGTCGGAAACTGCGTTCCAGTCCAGTCAAAGAACTTGCCCCAACCTAATTGTTCCCAAATTCTTAATATTGACACGCTATACGCTCGTGCCTTATATAGTTTCAACTCATATTCTTGACGGAACAAAATTACAATTTCGAGGGAGGAACGGACATGACAAAAGCTGAAATGGTGGACAAACTTGCTGAGAAAGGCCAGATGACGAAAAAACTCGCTTCAGAATCGCTTGATTTGGTCTTTTCAGTTATTTCCGACGTGTTGGTTGCGGGCGACGAAATCTCCATTCCTGGCTTTGGCAAATTTTCCGTTGTGACGAGAAAAGCCCGAAAAGGTGTGAATCCTCAGACCAGGAAGAAAATCAAAATCCCGGCAAAGAAGGTTCCCAAGTTTGCTGGGGCAAAGGCCCTGAAAGATTCAGTAAAGTAATTCAAGTTTTGTTTGGGGGTAATTTTCGGGGAGACGATTACTCACTCAACCTTGGTGGTGCAAGCGGTTAGGGTTTTATTTTGTACAAAGTAATATTGCCTGGTTCAGACTCAAACCGCCACAAGGATTGGGGTATGATTATTGGGGTTGAGAGGCTCAGGAGAGGGGTATAGAGAGGATTGCGTCCGGTTAATACCAATGTCGTCGAGTCTAATTGTAGCATCGTACGATTACTGGGAATCGCCCGCTTTAACATCCATTTCGCTTAGCAACTCACCAGCTCGGCCGGGACCGGAGAAAAAGGTTTTGACATTAATTGTAGTGTCTACCATATTGGGAAAAAACACATATACGGAGGATTAAATGCTTAAAACAGAAGGCGATACTTTTGAATCATATTTGGGGAAAATTGAAGCGTCTGTTCGTGAGATGCGCCCTGAATGGGATAAAGAAAAACAATGGAAGGTAGAGGTGTCAGATAAAAAAGCAATACCCAAGATAGATATGATTGATTATGACAAAAAGCTAATCCTCATTGGCAAGGCAACATTTAATATTGCTTTCAATGGTAATGAAGATACAGAAAAGGCAATATTAACAACCTGTTCTGTGATTGCTGCTGGACTTGAAACTACAGGAAAGTGAGTCGTTTCTTCCCCACCATCGTTTGCCATCGAGAGAATTGATTATTAAGATATTCCCACCGAAAGCTTTGGTATATCTTGCGCCCTAACCTCGTCTCAGCACCGTAGCGAATCCCTGGATTCTTATCCCTCTCCCGCAACAACTCACCGGCTCGGCCTTTTATACATCCCCTTTGACCGCCTCAACTATTCCAGCAGCGACCATTACCTTCTTGAGGCGCTTAGAATTGAGGAGGACAGGCCCGCCCAAGCTGAATTATTAACATTCCAACATTAAATTGCTTTTTGCCAGACTGGATTAATGCTACTATTAACAAAATCTTATTCATTGGAGGGTATCATGAAAGTTAGACGTTTAGTAGGCTTGTTCATAGCCATCATTTTTGTTCTGACAACTGTGATTGCGTTCGCCGCCGGAGACAGCTACGTCGTAATCAAGGACAAGAAAGGTATTTGCAAGATTATCAAGGCCCAGGAAAAAACACCTAAGACCATAGCAGGGCCATTCAAGACCAAGGAAGAAGCTGTAAAAGCAAAGGAAAAGGAATGTCCCAAGACATCTAGTCAGCCTAGCAAACCAACTACCTCGCCCAGAAGATAGAATCTGACTTTCTAACCAGATTCGGAAATTATTTTCTCAGACGGTCCTGATTAAGAAAATGATTTCAGAATTATCCGGGAGCAAATTCCAGGGAGGTTCAATATGGGGTTCTTTGACGAAGTTGCAGGTGGGCTCCTAAAAAATGTCTTTTCAGGTCAGGGCACCCAGGGCGGCATGCTGGAAAGCATTATGGCTATCCTCAAGAGTTCCGAGTCCGGTGGGGCTGAGGGACTTTTAAACACTTTTAAAGAGAAAGGGCTTGGCGAGGTAATGTCTTCATGGATTGGCACTGGAGAAAATATTCCCATTTCTTCTGAACAAATCCAGCAGGTATTGGGGAGTGATCAAGTCCAGCAGATTGCGGAAAAGCTGGGGGTATCTCCGGACGACGCTTCGAGCGGTCTGGCCGAAATGTTGCCTCAAATTGTAGACAAACTAACGCCTGACGGCACCCTGCCGACCCAAGACTTGCTTCACCAGGGTTTGGGAATGATTGCGGACAAGCTTTTTGGCAAGTGACCTTGGCGAGCTTTTTCATCAAGAATTTGCTGTGACATAGCCTGACGGTTTTCCTCTCGAATTCTGCGTCGCGTATATAGGCATCGAATCCGCCAATATTCAGTAGATTCGTTGGTATTTGGCATGAGAAACTGCCATCTTAAGCCGTAATTACCCTGCTATGCCGTACAAATTTTTCCATTTGTTCATCGCTAATTTTGGAAACGGTCCTAAAATATACACTAGAAGGGTTAGGTGACATTCAGAGAATTTCAAATACTCATCTCCGGTTACAGTCCTCCCACAATGCTGCTCCACTGAACGAGATAATTTTATCCGCTAATAAATTGGATGATGAATTAATTTCGAGAAGTACCCGGGCGGGCGCTCCATCTCCACCTTCAATCTTCAACGGCAAGCAATAAATTTGGCAGGCCCCGATAGGGGCGTCAAGTAAGTCCAACCCTTCCACAATGAAGGCGCCCGACGACAAAAGAATCCTGTGTGCAGGCGCATCTTCATCATCAATCCTGTCGACTGACAGATAGTCTATTCCAACAAGTTTTACCCCCCTTTCGATAAGCAATCCAGCGCCGGAATCCTCAATGTAGGTGTAATCACTGGTGAACTTCCGGCTCTTTAATCTTTAAGCTGTTATCTGTTTTAAAAAATACCCGTTTTTCGTCGGTCAATGCTGAATTTTCGAGAATTCCCCGATCGATAATGTTCACGCCCCTCATATCCAAAACAATTCCTGGACCTATCAAGATGTCGAGAGGAGCAAGCTCAATTGTCCTGGCGCCATCCAGGTAATGGGCAGGGGCGTCAATGTGAGTTCCAGTGTGAGTGGTCAACGATAGCAGTGAAAGGTTGAATCCATCTCCGTTTTTTATTGCAAAGTGATGTTCAATAGAAAAAGAAGGGTCACCGGGGTAGGTCAACATCCCCTTCTTCAATGTTAAACTGACATCGAATATGGCCATGACACTGGTCTCAAATTAACAACAGAAGCAACTGTCACTTCCCGCTATGAGGTAAAACTATTCATGGAGCGTCAAAAGCGTTTTGGATTATTTCTACATACGGATCTGTCCCCAATGTAACTATCACCACATCAAATCTCATCGGGCAGTCTATCTGTTTGCCGGAGACATAGAACTTCGCCGCCTTGATCACTCTGTTTAACTTACGCTGATCCAGTGTAAATAGTGGATTCAACGCTTCCTGAGAGTGACGGGAACGCACCTCTATGAAAACGAGGTCATCGCCCTGAGTGGCAATAAGATCGATCTCTCCCCGCTTGCAGAAATAATTCCTGGTGACAATTTTATATCCAAGTTCCACCAGTTTATGTTCAGCTATAAGCTCCGCCCGGGCGCCTCTGGCCCGGGTCGTAAGAGACGGGTCCATTTGATCAATTGAAGGAGCGATAATCTAATGCCTTTCCATCATCATTTTTTGGTGCAATCTCTTGGCTTGTAGCGAAAACGCCTCTAATCTCGCTTCAATAATCTGCGGAAACGCATTCCCGTCTGTTTCTATCGCAAGGAAGGGCAGTTTACGGTCAGGACTCTTAAATATCGGATTGTCAAGGTTTGGTCTTGATCCGTTGTTGTCCATTGACGCGAGTTTTTCACCAACCGTGAATTTCTCCGACAAGATGGCTTCGGCGACTCGTGTAGGCATACATCCGAATGGACCTATTGAGATGATGCCGCAAGACGGATGAAGAATTTCGTGGATCGCTGCGCCTACCGTGAGGATCGCCTCTCCAGTTAACATTGGAGATATGTAACGCTCGCCGGCCTTAACAAGATCATCAACTTCGAGTATCTCGTTGAAAAACAGTCCGGAAGGTCCAAACAATTTCCTGACCTTTTTGTCGAAATGCCTCTTGACAAAATAACGAATCCAGAACGGAATATCACGGGAATCACCCTCGATCCCAGTCTTGATGAGCCAGTCAACGTATTTAATCCATTCGCTGGTTTGAGATGTGCGGACAATAAAACCTCGATCCGACATTTTTTCAACAAGCTGTTGCAATGAGATAGGATCGTTTCGTACGTATATTTCACCTATCAACGATATTTTCGGTATCTCCTCGTACGGCGCTCTCAGCGGAATCTTTGACAACGCAATCGCAGATAGGCCGATCTGTCGTTTTATGTCTTTCCATGGTCGGTGGATCACATCAACCAGAGCGTTCCATTCTTTGAAAAAGATCGCCAGACCGGATTCACGATCTTTGGCTGCAGCCATAATCGTGGACCAGATTTCATACATAACATCGCCAATGAGGATTGCCCGCCATGCCGGCAGTGTAAATCTGTCACCAAGTCCCATGTACCCGTTGGAGGCGTTAAGAGTAAGGACGGCGGCGTTTGGTATTTCGTGACGCTCAATCAACCTTCGGGAAAAAACGTTGTACTGACCAAACCGACACGGGCCGGCAGCTCCCGGCATGAAGTAAGCGGTAATTTCGTCCTCCGGCCGTACCTTCCAGAAATAATTCAACATCGAGCCAACAGTCGTTTGGAGTGGCAAGCACTCCTTGCAAGTCGAATTTCCACGCCCTATTTTCAAAACTTCTTCGTCCGCAGGAGGCAACCCATAGGCGTTTATGCCAACTTTTTCAAAAGTCCTAACAAGGGCCTGGTGCGCGAATCGACCCATAGCCGGCAATACCACACGAACTTTCGGGTGGTTTAATGGATAAGTCTGACCATCTGGTGTAACAATACATGGTTTCCCATTCACCATACCGGTAACAGCGGCCCTGAAGTCCTTATGAATGGCTACAATTTTCTGCTGGCTTTGAAGCTCCCTATAGTAATGGACGATATCCAAAAACGCCTCAATTCGGGTCTCCAGACCGGCGTCGGCGGTATGACTGTCTAACTCAAGAGTAAGAGAGGGCTTGCGACCCATTTCGTCTCTGAAGTAGCCAACTACAAAAGAGTCAGGACCGCATGAGAAGTTACTGATAAAAACACCAAACAGTTGAGGATGTTTTTTTACAAATCTGCCGGCCTTGAGAATCATTCTTCCCATGGACCAGTACATGGTTGCCTCGTCGTCCATGCTTTGATCTTCAAAGGGCAGCATATCGAAAGGCAAGACTCGGTAACCCCTTGAAGCGAATTTCACGGGTATTCCCTTGTTGGCTTCCGACGTAAAGGAGTTATAAGGTCTGCCGAACAATACGATCGTAGTGATTTCGGGTGAGGCCTCAATCTCCTTCAAAATCTCGGCGCCTTTTGCAGCGCAGCTTTGCCTTAAAGTTGTCCTGAGCCTCAACTGCGGCCTTGAAGGCCCGCAAACCGTCAGCCTTGCTTTTGCCCAGCCCGGTGGCGATACCCACAAAATCGTCTTTGCACGATTGCAGTCCGCGACTCATGTTAAGAAACGGACGTAAAATCTGTTTTGATTTAATCTGCTCAAACGCCGTCGACAGGTAGAAACCTTCACCCTGCACAAACACGCATGTACAGGTGTTGGGGTCTTCTTCGTCAGTTGGAATGCCCCGGATGTGCGGCAGAAAGATGATGTCAGCGTCTGTTTGAACCAGGGTTGACATATATCCGTGGGCAATCTCTACCGGAAAACAGAAAGCGGCGCCCTGCTGATCGCTTCCCTCAGGATCTATCTTATCCGGCAGGACAACACGGTATCCAAGTTCATTAAAGAATCTGTTAAAAAGGGGAAAATAGGTGTTGATCAGAAAAGATCTGTTCATACCGACTACAGGTCGATTATCGGACGGGGATTGGGGTTTAAGGTCTTCAAAGACCAGCCGTTGCCGATAATCCACCATGTTCAGGCTTTTGGTGTCAAATTCGAGGTTACGAATCAGATTGACATATCTGTTGCACGCTCCTCCAAATGGATATGTCTTTCCTTCCAGTTCGATCCGGGCGACTTCACACCGACGGTCACACTTTTCTTTTCCGCCGCCGCAAACGAAAGGCTTCTTGTAAATAACCTCCCGATTCGCAAGCTGTTTAAGGTCAAAGCGCTCTTCCTTCATTAGGCCGAGACTTATTCGACGGTCAACTTCCAGGGCCACACCAAAGGCGCCCATTAAACCGGGCTCCGGTGGCACAACTATCTCCTTACCGGTCAGCGCTGCCATAGCTGCGGGGATGGCCTCATTGTAACAGACGCCCCCCTGCATGAAGACCTTTTTCCCGACAGGTCGATTACCCTTGACCCTATTTGAATAATTCATGCAGATCGAATAAACCAACCCTGCGACTATATCATTTACAGGGATCCCCTCCTGAGCGGCGTTTTTGATGTCAGAACCAATAAAAGCGGCGCACTGGTCGTTGAAATTTGGTGGGTTCGTGGCGGTATAAGCAACTCTCCCGATGTCAGTCACTTTAAGTCCCAGGCTTTCCTTGGCGGATTCCTCAAGAAATGAACCTGTGCCGGCGCTGCACGCTTCATTCATCGCATAGTCGCTCGGTACTCCGTTGGTGATGTACGTGTACTTTGCGTCTTGCCCACCGATTTCAAATATTGTATCAACTTCCTTGTCGAAATGAACCGCCGCCGCTGCGTGCGCAATAATTTCGTTTATCACTCCCTCAGTCATCGCATGAAGACCGGCAATCTGCCGACCAGATCCAGTAACGCCCAAACCCAATATGTTTATATCGCAGTCCAATTGCTTGAGCAGGCTCCGGTAAACATTCCTCGACGCTCCAACAGGGTCACCGTCAGTTCGTAAGTAGTCCGCGGCTAGAATGGCCTTGTCATTCTGGCGCATGAGCACACCCTTTGTGGTTGTAGAACCGACATCGAGTCCAAGGATGACCCTGTCGCCTCCTTGAGCCATTCCTCTGGGGCGTTCCTTGAAGCTTACCAGACTCCGAAAGTTGGAAAGAGGCTTTAAGAAACTGAACGCTGAACTCTTTTCCTCGAACACTTCGGTTGTTCCGGTATATGGCGCTGTTGGATTATCAAGAGCCCAGATGGCCGCGCCCATAGCTTCGAAATAAGGAGCCTGTTCGGGAATAAGCAAGTCCTGTATTTCCTGGGACAGATAATGGATCATAGTTTTGTTGAGAGATGATCCGCCTATGAGCGCAACGGACCTCTTCGGTAATTTCTTCAACAATTCTACTATCTTCCCGGACATCATCATGGCGAGCCCTGAGACAACCTGGTCCTTTGGAATGCCTTTATTCAGGGCGTGAGTGCAGTCGCTCTTACAGAACACTGAACAACGGCCGGAAACCTTGTGTGGGTGCTCCGAAACACCGAGGTGTTCTACCTCCTTTAGACCGATGTTCATCCGTCCTATCTGTTGCAGGAAAAACTCGCCGGTTCCGGAAGCGCACTTGTTGCCTGTCTGAATCCCCTGTATCTTGTTGTCTTCATCGAGGTGATACACCATAAAGGTTTCACCGCCCGCGCTGACTAAAACCCTATATTTGGTTGTGTCCGGCAACACGAATGAGACAGCGGATTCAATAGCTTCAGGTTCCGAGATAGTGGTTAATCGTATGAAATTAATGAATTTTCGGCCGGTTACGGCCAAGCGGACATTCCTAATATCCGGTATACGTTCGAGAGCCTCCAGGAGTGTCTTCCTGGGGTTTCCTTCGTGAGTAATCGTCGTCGCGTCAAGAACTGAAATTTGATCGCCTTGACGTTCCACGCGACAAATACTTAACGTCGAAGCTCCCAGGCACATGCCAAGCGCTTCCATCAGATTATCTCCATACACATCGTCAGTTTTTGAGGTGTCCTATTTTATTGGGTCGCCAAAGTTAGCTATAATAAAATTCGTCTTTAATGTATTCCAATTAGTACCTTCAAAGCAACAGCACACAATTCATTTCAGGCAGGAAATGTCGTGAGTAATTATTGCAAACTTTCACTAATATAAATAATATGTTGATATAATAAATCAAAATTCTGCATGCAGTGTTTTTTCAGGACCATTCAAAAAAAAGAGTGACAAAATATCTTTTTTGATTACATTCTAAGGTCGTTTATTTTATGGGCTACGGTCAAGGAGGACAAATTTTGAACAAAAAGATTTTTATGTTATTGGTCGTTTCGCTGGCCATAGTGGGAATGGCTTCAGTCGCTTTCTGTAGTTGAGCCGGCTGTTTTCCCTCCTGGTCAGGAGGATCATCGAGTTCCTACTCATCGAATTCATACTCTCCATACTACGGATATTCAGATCCATACGGGTACGGCTCTTCAGGACAATATGGATACCAGACGCAAAGTCCAACTCGTAAGCCTGCTAAAAAAGCCAAGAGTAAGAATCCCACCAACCAGTAAGTCAAGTATATAAAATGGGCGGACTGTTACACGGTCCGCCCATTAATTTCACGGAATTAGAAATCTAACGCCGGGTCCAATTTTGTTAACTCGAGCGTTATTGTTGAACTCCAACAATACGTGTGTTCAATCCTGTATCTCACCGAACAGATCCACTCCATTCGCCCCCGTTATTAGAACGCGTTTGATCGCTCCTACATCGGCTGTCCCGGATGTAATATAGAGCTTTCCGTCTACTTCCGGGGCTTGGTCCCAGACCCTCCCCTCCAAAAGCAAATCTGATTCTTCTGAGATGCCTTCCACTATTGACGACTCAATGCGACCAACCTTCCTCTTGTTCCTTTTTTTCATGAATGTTGAGTGAATGGATCGAATCGCCCTGGCTCGAGCGTTCTTAACTTTCTTCTGAATGGGGTCTCCGAGCTTCTCTGAAGGAGATCCTTCTTCCTGAAAGTAAGTAAAGACCCCTACATGGTCCAACCTGAACTCACTAATAAAATGTTTGAGTTCGTCAAAATCGGAGTCCTCTTCTGTCGGATAACCAACCATGACCGTTGTCCTGATCACTATTTCAGGGATCCTCGAACGCATCAAATCAATCAGGTCCTTTATTTTCTTCCCATTCCAGGGGCGCCCCATAGATTTTAAGACCCGATCCGAAATGTGCTGAATGGGGACATCAACATAAGGCAATATTTTCTGAGACCCATGAATCATATCAATAAGATCTGAGTTGACACCGCTGGGATACAAGTACATGAGCCTTATCCACTCTATGCCGCGTATTGACTCAAGCTGCTCGAGTAACCTAACAAGACCATTCTTGATACCCAGATCGCGCCCGTATGACGAAAGATCCTGCGCGACCAGAACCAGTTCTTTCACGCCAAGATCAGATAGCGTTGTCGCCTCTCGGACTAAATCCTCAATGGCCTCACTCCTGAGCTTTCCGCGTATTAGTGGAATCGAGCAAAATTTACATCCGTGATCACATCCATCTGAAACCCTTAAATACGCGAATCCCGGTGTAGACAAGACTCTATTGAACTCGTCAGAGTCATTGGCTTTTTCTTTAACCGCTAAATTAGTCCCAGCCTTCGCTGAATTATCCGATAAGCCGCATTCGTCTCCTATCCCGTCGACAGAATGACTTTGATATTCGGAAGAAAAGCGGCCATCGGGTTTTTTACTATTTTTTAACTGTTCAATCTTTTTCAGGAGGCTCAGTTGAACCGACTCTGCAAACTCTTCTATCTGTTCAGGTGTTATGAAGAGGTCAACTTCCGGAAATGACTCCTGTAACTTCTGTTTGTAACGTAAAGGCAAGCAACCTGCGACAACCAGGAGGGCCATGGGGTTCAATTGAGAACTGTCAAGAATTACGGCTATGGATTCTTCGACCGCTGGTTGAATAAATGCGCATGTGTTTATGATTAGAACCTGAGCATTTTGCTGATCTTCAGTATGCTTGAATCCGGCGGCGAACATGGCGTGAAGGATTTTTTCACTATCCACTCTATTTTTCGGACAACCCAGACTTATAAGGTTGAAATAATTCATTTGTTGTAAAGATGACGCTCTATTCGGCTCGCGAATCGACACCCTCAGTGGGCAGCCTGTTTGATGTCGAAACGGGAATCGGGAATTGATTTTAAGAAGCTGACGTCGAACAGGTCAAATCGATTGTAGTTTCCAAGGGCGTCATAAATGATAGCCCTATTTATCGTGTATTTAATTCTGTCAACGCCCAGGACTATCTTAACCTGCGCCTGTGAGTTGGCGTTATTGGTTAATTCAAGGAAAATCAGCTTTTCTTCCTGATCTGTTTGCCTGGGAGATAACTCAACCCTGAAATTTTTGTCCAGGGCCGCAATGTTGGTAAAAAAACCAAAGAAATTTTCGATGTTAATTTCCGGGGGAACCTCTCCGTGAACCTGTGATCCATCATCGTAAAAATATACCAGGTAATTCCTACCCTTCATCACTACCTTTTGGCGTTCCGGGCTAGACACCTCCAGCGCTATGTCCAGCGGTTTTCTTACATACATCCGGCCATGAAACCTGTCTCTCATATCCATGGCCACATTGACGGTCAATTGGTCAAATGACGCAGTGAAGCAGCAACTCGTATTATAGGTATCCTGAATCTTTTTGATTATATTTTGGACATCCATAGTTTCAGCCTGGCTGGGACCAGACATGAGAGAGAATGTCACAATAATGAACGAGATAAGAAAAAAGCTTTTCTTCAATTCGATAACCTTCCTGAACAGATCGCCTGAACAATGCTGGCCCTGATAGATTGCAGATCGAAACTATCTTCGGGTATTATAATATTTCGACTTCTCAACTCCTCTACAAGTAGGCCGACGGTAGGCAATATTTGCCTGAGTTCGGAATTGTCGCGAAGCTCTGAACACACTTTCTGGACAGAACCGAAACACACCGTTTGGCCCTTATCAATTACGAGAAGTAAGTCTAACTCCGATAGAAAACAATCCATTTCATGAGAAACTATCAAAACAGTACGGGAGCCACCGTTGTTAAAAGATTTTATGAAATCCTTCAGTGTGACCAGAGAAGGTGGATCGAGGTCAGACGCCGGCTCGTCCAGTATAAGAATATCTGGATCGTTGACGAGAGCCCCAGCCAACGCCACACGTCTTTTCTCACCAGAAGAGAGTTCGAAAGGGCTCCGGTCTTTTATCTCATCAATTTCTAATCTAACTCTGGAACATGCTTTCCTGACTAGTACTTCGACATCCTCCTCAGAGAAGTCATAATTGTTGATTAATGGGAAGGCTATATCGCGGAAAACTGTCTCTTCAAACAATTGTTTTTCAGGGTGTTGAAAGACTAGCGCAACTTTTTTTCTTAGGTCGGAACCATACTCCGAAATATCTGCGCCACCCAGAATAATTCTCCCTGAGTCCGGCTTCAAAAGTCCGTTAAGGGTTCTAACCAGAGTAGTTTTTCCTGATCCCACCAACCCCAGTATGCCAACAATTTTGCCTGAAGGTACTACGAAACTGATATTCTTGAGAGCGTCCCGCTGTAACGGAGTTCCGCGATTAAAACTGCAATTTAGATTTTCTACTCTAATTTCCAATAATGCCTATTTGTTTGTTGTATCAAACCAGAGTTTTCAAAGAGAGTTACAAATTAATCCTTAACTCGCCAGCTAGATCCACCAGGGCCATCTTCTATCAAAATCCCTGCCTCCAAAAGCCTGTTTCGGATGTCGTCAGCTAGCTTGAAATCCTTGTTTTTCCTGGCCTCAGATCTTGCACGAACCAACTGTTCAATTTCTTCTTCAGTTATACTCAGGTCCTGAGCCCCTGACCGGCGAGCATTATCGATGAATGTTTCCGGAGACTCATTCAACAGCCCGAACACATCGCGAGCCCATCCGGTCAAACTTGCGCCGGCCTTTTCAAGCAGATCAGGCCTGGGGGCTGCATCCCGATTCTTTCCGGCCTCGGTGTGGATTCGGTTGATAGCCCTTGAAGCCTCAAAAAGTAGCGCCAACCCCCTGGGGGTATTAAAATCATCATCCAGGGTTTCCCGAAATTTGACGTCAAGTTCCAATAGTTCTTCCGGTAGGTCATTTGATGCGCCGTTCATTTTGACGAGTTCATCCAAAGACGCAAGGGCTGAGTAAAGACGCTCCAAACCTACCGACGCTTCCCTGATCGACGTGTCATTATAGTCCAATGGACTACGGTAGTGACTTGAGAGCAAAAATAAACGTAAAGCTTCGGGATGAACTTCTTTGAGGATATCCCTGATATTCATAACGTTCCCTAGAGATTTGGACATTTTCTCTGAACGTATGTTTACGAAACCATTGTGTATCCAATACTTCGCAAAAGGTTCCCCTGTGGCTGCCTCCGACTGGGCTATCTCGTTTTCGTGGTGAGGAAATGTCAGATCGGCTCCACCTCCATGTATGTCGAAAGTTGATCCAAGGTACCTCATGCTCATCGCTGAACATTCGATATGCCAGCCTGGTCTGCCAGGACCCCACGGGCTGTTCCAAAACGGCTCGCCTTGTTTGGCCGCTTTCCACAAAGCGAAATCTAGTGGATCCTTCTTTTTTTCGTCGACACCGACACGGGCCCCTGAGACCAGGTCTTCGGTCTTTTTGCCTGAGAGCTTGCCATAAGACGAAAAACTGGAAACAGAGAACATCACATCCCCATCAACTTCATAAGCATGGTTTTGCGATATCAGTTCGCCGACCAGCGAGATGATGTCCTGAATATGATCAGTAGCCTTGGGTTCTAGTGTGGGTCGCCTGACTCCCAAAGAATCCATGTCTACATGAAATTCTCTTATGTATCGCTCAGCGAGTTCTTTCCAGTTTTCCCCCAGTTGGTTCGCCCGATTTATGATCTTGTCGTCAATATCAGTAAAATTCCGGACATAGGTGACATCAAACCCGCTTTTCAGGAGATGCCTGTATATGACATCGAAGAGCACGACAGATCGAGCATGACCAATGTGGCACATGTCATAGACCGTCACGCCGCATACATACATCCCCACTTTTCCCGGATGAACTGGTAGAAACGGATCCTTTTTTCTAGTCAGGGTATTATAGATTCTCAACTCCATACGTTTCTCCAATGAATATTACTTTACAAATCCCGGATTTCTTCAAGCAACGCTACCGCTGCGGCTGCCAGCCCTTCATGTCTGCCTATAAATCCAAGACCTTCAGTGGTAGTAGCTTTAATGTTTACACGATTTACATCAATTGCTAAAGCGTTTGCTACATTCTGACGCATTGATTCCCTGTATATTCCGATTTTCGGTTTTTCCGCGAGGAGGGTCACGTCAACGTTCGAGATCTTAAATCCTAACAGGGCGATCCTGGCGCAAACATAAGACAGAAGACCAATACTTGATGCCCCTTTGTATTTTGGGTCTGTGTCGGGGAAGATCATTCCGATGTCGCCAAGTCCTGCAGCGCCCAGCAACGCGTCGATGATCGCATGAACCAACACATCGGCATCCGAATGGCCTTCGAGCCCGAAAGGGTAATCAATGTCAACTCCACCTAAAATCAGCCGCCTGTTAGCGACCAGTCTGTGGGCGTCAAATCCTTGTCCTATTCGCAAAGAATAGCCTCCACAATCTGATGCCTCGAACTTAATTCATAGACCATACCGCGTCAAGAAAACTGACGAATTGCTACATCAGCAAAGTACAGTTTGGGCGCTTTGCTTGACGACGATCGTCATCCGTCATAAAATCTAAATGATTTAAAACGGGTAGCTGAATATCCCTCAAAGTTTCAGCTACTTGATATTGAGAAATGACTAAAGAAAAATCCAGATTCAATTACCTGAAGGCTTTTAGCGGAATATTTGTCTGGCTGGGAGTAGGCCTGCCATTATTGCTGATATGTGGGCTGATATTCGGCTTTTTAGGGTCGGTATTCGGCGTATATCTCGTCTTCTCGAGAGATCTTCCCAAAATACCGGATCTGAGAGCTTACCGCCCTAAAACTGTTTCCACTTTTTATGCCGATGATGGCTCAGTTATCGGTCTTTTCTACAAAGAAAAGCGATTCCCCATTCCTTTGGATACCATGCCTCCTCATGTAACGAACGCGTTCCTGGCTGCTGAAGACGCCAGATTTTTCTCACATCCAGGAATCGACTTGCTGGGAATAACCAGAGCTGCAATCAGAAACTTCAAATCAGGTGAATTCTCTCAGGGCGCGAGCACAATCACTCAACAGGTCACAAGGAATTTTATTCTGACCAAGGAAAAGAAGCTATCCAGGAAAATCAGGGAAGCCATTCTTTCTTTCAGGCTTGAGAAGTCCCTATCCAAACAGGAAATACTCAACCTTTATCTAAATGAAATATATCTCGGTCGAGGGACTTATGGTGTAGAAGCCGCAGCAAGGACTTATTTTGGGAAATCAACTGAAGCGTTAACCGTCGCAGAGGCCGCCATGATCGCGGGGCTTGTTTCAAACCCTAACAGGAGCGCTCCTCCAAAAAATCTCGAAAACGCTTTGAAAAGAAGGGAATTTGTCCTTAACAGCATGCTCCGAAACAATTTTATATCGCAGGAACAGTTTCAGAAAGCGATGGATGAAGTCCCTGCATTCAGGGAGAATCTCCCCAATCCCTTCACCAGGGCCCCTTATTTCACTGAAGCTGTGCGTCAGAAGATCATTGAAAAATATGGAGCGAATCGACTTTACAACGAGGGCCTGCAAGTCTGGACCACTCTGGACCCGAGTCTTCAGGATACTGCGGCTTCTGCTCTGTTAAAGGGGGCGCAAGGTTGGGAGAGACGTGAGCATCGCCCACGTGGACTTTTGAAAAGACTCAAACCGGCAGAAGTTAAGGAGTTTGTAAACAGCCCATCGCCAGAGTCTTTCAAGGTAGGTGAGACAGTGCAGGCGGTGGTGATCTCTTCTCCGGAAAACAAGAAACAAAAAAACAAGAAGAATGCCGCTCCTGTCTCCGAAGAATACGTTCTGTCCTTGAACGGTAATATCAAATTCAATATGAAACTTGCTCAAGGATCAGTTTACAGACCCAATGACCTTCTTGATTTCCTGGTTACGCAATCCGATGAAAAGAATTTTTCGCTTGAGCAGATTACGGCTCCACCGGTACAGGGAGCGGTGGTCTGTATAGAAAACCACAGTGGATATATAAAAGCCCTTGTAGGAGGTATGGATTTCGATAAATCCCACTTTAACAGGGCCACTCAGGCAATGCGCCAACCAGGAAGCGCTTTTAAACCGGTTGTTTATTCAGCGGCTCTTGAAAATGGGGCTTATAGTCCGAACACGATGGTTGTTGACGAGCCAATTGCGGTATTAATCGACCCAAGTGAGCCTGAATGGATGCCTTCCAACTCGGATGGAGGTTTCATCGGCTCAACCAACTTGACAAGAGCCTTGGCTTTATCCCGAAACATTGTCGCTGTGAAGCTGCTTATGGATGTTGGACTGGATACGACCATCAGCATGGCAAAAAACATGGGAATAAAATCCACGTTGGGTCACAACCTGTCCCTGGGGCTTGGCTCATCAGAGGTAACTCCGCTTGAATTGACCAGCGCATATACGGTGTTCCCCAATATGGGAGCTTTGATAACGCCTGTAATGATAAAGAAGGTAGTGGATCGTTTTGGGAATGTGCTTGAAGACAATACCAAACTTTTAATTAATCCCAATGACAATACCGACCCTTCCCCTGCCTGGATAGCGAATCAATTGGTGGAGGCTGACCCGGACCACCCTGATCCCGGCCGGATTTCGGATGATGAGGCTGTTTCAAACCATGCTTCCATCCAGGACAAGCCTGTTGTTGAAACGAATCACCCCGCCCTGAATCTCGAATCTGCGCTCAAAGGTTCCTTTCCAAGCCTTAAAGGTCCTGAAACAAGGACCATTGAAAAGGCGATGAGTCCTCAAGCGGCGTTTCTAATGGTCAACATGCTCACGCAGACATGCGTTTCGGGGACAGCTTCCAATGTGGCGAAGATGCGCAGGACAGACCTGGCCGGTAAAACCGGCACGACCGACGGATGCGCGGACGCATGGTTTATAGGATTCAATCCCACTTACACAACAGGTGTATGGATCGGATTTGATTCTAAAATCTCACTTGGCAAGCATGAATATGGAGGAGTAGCCGCTCTGCCGGTATGGATGGATTTCATGAGTGAAGCGCTCAAAGGGACAGTGTCGCAAGCCTACACTCCACCACCGGGTATCGCTTTCTGGTCCCAACTTCAACAAGCGGATCCTTATGGCAATAGGGCGAACAATGTGGGCCCTGATTTTGATCCAGGTTTCGGGGCGAAGCAATATTGTCCTGTTGACGCTCCTCACTTCATGGCTGGAGGACCTACCGGCGATCCTATGGGAATACAGACAGGGTATCCTTCAAGCTACATGTATCAAGGGGCAATGAGGGTACTATCTCCAACAGGGCAAACTCTGGGTTACGCATCCACATTACATGATGACAGGGGACGGACTTTGCTTTATCCTGAAAGCTCCTACAATGGGCGAATGGGCTATTCTGAATTGCAGGAATCATATGACAGTCAGCGCATGAATCAGGGCAACCCTTATTATCAGCCAGGCGCAGGTTATATGAACCAATATCCTTCTCAGATCTGGGGTAGACAATGAAATCTCGTAGTTGGTCTGCGATAATCACAATTCTAACAATTCTTGTCGCAGGGGTGGTCATAGGCATGTGGCTCAACAAGCGGCCCGACGGTTGTTTCAACGCCGGCGCCTCCACCTGAACCTTATAGGGCGCTTGAGACGGATGAATCGGTCGTAATGCGGGTATATAAAGAGCTTAGCCCTGCCGTGGTCAATGTTGTCACGAAGACGCTAGCGTACAAATTTCTGGATGCAGGTAGTGCCCCAAACCGGCCAGGGAACCGGATTCGTGATTGATGAGCAAGGACACATTTTGACCAACAGCCATGTTGTTGGTCATAGTCAAAATATCGAAGTGACCTTCATTGGAGACCGAAAACTTCATGCCAAACTGATCGGACAGGACCCTGTGAGTGACCTTGCAGTAATAAAGGTCGACCCCTTCAAGGGGATGGAGGTAGCTCCTCTAGGGGATTCCGACAACCTTTCCGTCGGGCAGCGTGTAATTGCCATAGGGAATCCGTTTGGTTTTCAACACACTGTTACCGCTGGTTTCATCAGCGCTTTGAACAGAGACATTGTAGTCGATCAAAGGACTATGATCGGAATGATCCAGACGGATGCGGCCATCAACCCTGGTAACAGTGGTGGGCCTCTCATCAATTCAAGGGGAAAGGTCATAGGGATCAACACAGCCATATTTAGTCAGACCGGCGGGTTTATGGGAATAGGGCTGGCTCTGCCGATCGATAGGGCTAAAAAGGTCGCGACTCAAATATTGAAACTGGGCCGTGCAGTATATCCCTGGTCTGGCATAGTTTCGGGGACGGACATTGATCCTCAATTGGCTCAAAGTTTGGGGATGCCTACAGTTAAAGGATTCTTGATCACGATGGTCGCTCAAGGGAGCCCAGCTTACCAGGGTGGCCTCAGAGGCGGGAATCAGTTTGCCGGTGTCTATCGAGGCCGTCCTTTGCTGCTAGGTGGAGACATAGTTACAGCGTTGGATGATATCCCGACCCCGACCTTTGATGATTTCCAGAATCTTATTTCTCAGAAAAACATTGGCGATGAGGTTAAATTAACAGTGATCAAAGGTGGCAAGCAAACGACTGTGAAGATTAAACTGGGGGAGGACCCTAGAATCGGCCGCTAAATTTTGAATGACTGAATTATTGACAATTTCGTTTCCTCCAATTAAAGTTAAACATTACATCGTATCTCCGATGTAATGTTTTGTCATACCTCCAGTGCGCCCGTAGCTCAGCTGGATAGAGCGTCTGACTACGGATCAGAAGGTCGGGAGTTCGAATCTCTTCGGGCGTACCAAATGAAATCAAGGCCTTAGCCACTACAAAACCACAAAGACTGACTCGCTAATCACCTGAAATCTGAAAATGATAACATGGCCGTTTTTTGAACATCTATTTTCAGGCCTTAGATGCAACTAGAATTTGGGTGAGACCATTGTCGTAAGTGAAAAAGTCGCGTTCAACTGCCCTAAACCCTCAGACATTGCTTTATTACAATACCTTAGGAAGAGAGTTGCGGTCATGATTGCTTGGTTACTCCTGTTGTTCGCAATAGTTATGGAAGTTTCTGGGACTACTTGTATGAAGTTATCTCAGGGCTTCACCCAACTAGGGCCTTCAATCCTGGTGTTTGTGTTTTACGCCTTCTCCTTTACTGCATCCGCATTTGCCCTGAAAACTATAGATGTGAGCATTGCGTATGCAGTTTGGATGGCTCTCGGAACTGCCATTATAGCCATCATCGGGTTGGTCTGGTTTCAAGAGTCGTTAACGCCACTTAAGGTTATAGCGCTATTAACGATTATAACTGGGGTCGTACTTTTGAACCTTTCGTCTTCACAGTCCTAGAGCAATGGTAGGGATAGCTGGAATAGGTAAGATCATGTCAGCAGGTCAGAGTTCGGTTTTGATCGTTCTGAACCTTTTCATTTTGCCGCGGTTGTTGAAGATTTCGTTACACAGGCTCTTAGAAGCTGATATTTAGAGCTAACCCCGCGGCAATATCGTACCGAGTGAATGTGAGATTGATCTCGTCCAGGGGTAATACTGAAAAACCGGGCGAAGACACACAGTTGTTTGTGACATCACCCTTCCCGGAAATTCGCAGCCAGCCGGATTTCCCCCAAAGGCTTAGATTTACCAGCGGAAGCCAGTTCATGAGATATTGGATATTTAATTCAAGATACGAGGCCGGCTCATTCGAGGTTAAGATTGTGTAGCAAGAAACACCGGATATCTGAGAGGCGTTTGCGCTCACTCTAGCTTCCATCTTGATATGTGACGGCGCAAACAAGCTACCGCTGAGGAATGCCTTAACACTTTTTCCATTCAAGCCACATCCGATGTATGGCAGCCAGATGTAGCTGTCGGCTTGATATGCCTTAAACGTCACGCTGGTAATTTTTGATCCAGTTGTGGCTTTGATCTCATAAGGCTCTTTAAACGCCAAACGAAAGTCGTCATACCTCAAACCGGCCTCTATGCTTAGAGGACCCAGTATTGACTTGATAAAGCCTGTCTCAACTTCAATCCAACTAAAGTCGCTTTGTTTCCCGAGAAGTCGCTCGGCTGCTTCACGAGTCTCGGGAAACCAGGTATTCAAAAGTCCCTGCAAAATGTTGCTGGAGATCCTTGCAAACACGGTGGCGCCGCCGATGAATTGAGCTTCGATTCCAGCCTCAGCGACCCATAAATCTACTTCTTTGAGCTTTATAGTGTAGTAATCGCCAACCAAATCGGCCGATTCATTGAAAAGAAAAGTATAAGGAACTGGAATAATGGCTCTCCAGCCTACTTTTCGGTATCCGAATTTACCATAGGGGAAAAATTGAATTCGACTGACATTTGGAAACCCAATATCCGGAAGAAACCCAAGTAACTGAGAAGACAAGGTCTCAGACTTCGCCGATGCCTGGTCTGACGCGTGAGCAATCTTCGTTGGAGAACCTAAGATGCCTACAGTCAATACCAAATAGATAAAAACCAGAAATATTGTTTTACGGAAGATCCGCGACGCTGAGTGCGGTGGTCTACGTACTTTAGACGACTGAACGAGATTTGTAATTGGGAAGCTGCTTGTTCGTGCCGCTACCCGCGATGGTGAGGTAATCATGCGCTCGTCCAGCCTGCTATTCTCCGCCTATGCTGTCATTTATTATTTTCGGAGTTAGGGTTAATTGGTCCCCGAGATTTTTATGGTAGACCGGCCCCGTTACCCTCACCTGGGGGTTTTGGCCTATTCGCTGTCTATGGATGGATTCCTGTCGCTGGGGCCACTAGAGGAGCCGGAATAGCCGCCTTTTTTATCCCGGAATGTCCATCCATCTCCATTACGTTCCGCTGCCCCCCGATAGGAGCCATCTGGGCCAAAATATTCTCTGCGCACATCATTTCCACGCCACATTCCGGCATATTTGCCGTCCTTGTCACGATAGATGCCGTCCGCATGGACTAGAGAGGTTATGAGGAGCGATAATATTATGACTGTGAGTCTCATCGTTCACTCTCCGCAACATTTTTGGCTTTGATCGAATAGAGGCGCCTCTTTAACGTTTTTGCCCTTGCTGGAAGGACTAACCTCAAACGACAGCTTCGGACGACCTAAGTGGACCCAAATGGCGCTATCGATAACATGGGATATCGAATATCCCTCCTGGTAAAGCTCCTGGAGCGCATTATATAGCGATTCATCGACTGTTATTGCCATTTTGACTCTTTTAGCTTTTTGCCGCTTTGTGGGCCTGGGGCAGCTCGGTAATCTGTCGCTCATCGCGTTTCTGAGCCTCCTTATTCATAGGATCCTGAAATGCGTAAACTTTATTCTGAGGCTGTTGTTTCAGCCTGTCAACCAAATCCTGAAAAATGGGGTCGTCTTCCAATGGAGGCGATGGTCTCTTTGTTATGATAGTGAGGTTGTAATGGTGTTCTAATTGACTTCCGACTTAACGTTGACATCTTTTATATATTAATTTCGAAAGGGAGATGGATAATGCTCACGAACACAAAATTACTTGCCGTTGGACTCCTGGTTTTTTGCTCAGTTGTGTCTCCATTTGTTTCTGCGGTTCTTGCAGAAAATGCCGACACGGAACTCAACAAATTTCAAGGAACTTGGATTCTGGTATTTGGAGAAAGGGATGGAAAGAAGATTGCAGATGAGGACGTGAGTAAGAACAAAATAATCTATCAGGGGAACCAGGGTCAACTTACGTCTCCCCATCAGAGCAAAGAAACGATAATATTTGAAATCGTAAAAATAGACCCCTCGAAAAGCCCAAAAGAATTTACCTTGGTCCGCAAGACCGGGCCAAACGCTGATAAGATAATAAATGCGATTTACGAGTTCGACGGTAATGACCAGTTCAAATTTGCCTTCGACCCTACCGGCGCTACAACACCCAAAGAGTTCGCTACCAAAGAGGGGTCCGGGCACATTCTACACACATGGAAACGAGTGAAGCCCTAGGTGTAAAATTTTCCCATCGTGGAAGACATTGTTTTACCAGCCTTGGCGCTCTTCGCTAGGGCTTTTTTGTTACAACTTACGTCGTCAATCATTCCCTCTTCCATGACTTTAATGAATCGCTTGACACGATACTCTTTGCCAAATGAATCTGACCAGTTAGCATGAAGGCTCAAGCAACTCAGGCAAAGGCCTTTAATTTACTGTATGCTTGAACCAATCCCCAGAAAGGATCAATTTCCCGTGCCAATCAACCGTTGCGTCATAATAATTGCCGGCTTACTGATAATGCTATTCATAGTCCCTGTATTCTCACAACAGGACGCTGCTCAAAATCGTACTCAGTGTATTAGAGAATGTAGGCAAAAGCACGGTTCCGATTTCCTGTGGGGTGGAGGCGGGGGGAATCAACAACTCTATTACCAATGTCTTACTGACTGTGACAAGAAGTATTGGAAAGAGTTAGAAGAGGAAATAGGCAAAGACTAAAGAGAAAAAACGAACCTTTAATAGATGCTCAAGTCCAGTTGTCGCCGATCAGACTAACTTTCTGACGATGTTGCTCAAGCGCATGGATCGGGCGTTGGCTCCGTTAAGCCACCGCCCGCTTTCGTTGTTCCATCAATTCTGATACTTAGTGTTTCAAGGTTGATCTGTATTGAGACGATCATCCGATTTCAGTCAAACAGGCTGAAAAAACATTATAAAACGCCTTCTGGTATCCTGTCAGTCAAGAATCTCCATCAGCTTTCCGCAGCATGGAGGTATTCGATCCCCGTTCTTTAACTCAACGTATTTATTGCAGGTCTGGCAATAACAACGGCAGTCTTTCTCAACGTGGACCTCTGGATAGCTCGGGGCGCCTTTTGTTTCCATGCCTTCGATAGTAAATCTCGCGAACGTGCTCTGTTTCGGGATGTATTCACCAATCGGGACCATTTTCTTGTTGAATCGAGCGCAATCTACCATCAAACGCCACAGTTGCTGAAGTTTGGCTGTTTCTTCTGAATTCTCCGGTGTAAATTCTACAAGGCTCTTGTCGATGTTGATCTGCATTCTCACACTCTCCTGATAATACTTAAAAAAAATATAAACAATGTTGGCAATATAAGCCCGATTCCCCAATAGGCAATCCCTGATGGAAAAGATTTATGACACTGATGGTCGGATATTTGGGGCAGAATGTAATTGACGACCGGGGCATATTATGTGTTGACTGTACCCTGGACGAAGTCAATGCTCGTTGGGGCCGGGTGACAGACAGATGGCTGATCCACGTATCGAGACTTTAATTGAGTCATTTTATCACGACCCCCTTGTTGGATTCTTTTGGCCTAATGAGGAATACCGAGCCAGACAGCTTTCCGCAGGATTGGAATTTCTGCTGGGCTTATCCTCGGCAACCAGTAGCATAGAGATAGCAAATAGCAAGTGCGCCGCTGTGATCGGCGTGACCCCGCCGGAAGGTTATCCACCCCCCTTTTTTAATGCCATGGTTGCGCTGAGTAAACTTATATTGAAATCAATACGTCTTAGTCCGCTCCGTGAGATGAAACGATGGATACGTGTCTATCATCAGTTAGAGAAGATGCACCCACGGCAGCCTCATTGGTACATCCTGGTTTTGGGGGCGCACCCAGATCACCAGGGTAAAGGACTGGGCGGGGAACTGCTAAAACCGATCCTTCAGAAAGCGGACGAAGGAAACGTCGCTGTTTACCTGGAGTGCTCCAATCCGAAAAGTCTTGATTTTTATGACAAACATGGATTTCGGGTGATGGAGGAAATTGTTCCCATTCACGGTTGCCCACCCATTTGGAGGCTGATTCGGAAACCAATATCTGAGTCTACCGAAAGGACCTAAACTAATCAGAGGCATTTAGGGAAGATTACCGAATTAAGCGGCTGAGTAAAGTCATTATCCGCGAGAAAGGAAATGATGGAAAAAGTAACGACGGCAATTGATCACGATTTGTGTGTTGGCTGTGGTCTGTGTGTACAGGTGTGCCCCGCCAGGACTCTTTCGATGCGCAACGGCAAGGCTCAAGTAACTGGCGACCGATCGTTAAACTGCGGGCACTGTCAGGCTGTTTGTCCAGTGGGAGCAGTCACCGTCAACGCTATAGATGATACTATGTCGCAATTCGCCAATTTCCAGGCGCACAAGACTTGGCTTCCTCATGGAGATTTCGACATTGCGCAACTTGTTCGACTAATGGCCTCCAGACGCTCTTGTCGCAATTTCCTTCCCGGACCTGTAGACCGGTCTATCCTGGAAGATTTAGTAAAAATAGGATGTACAGCGCCTTCAGGCACGAATTGCCAACTGTGGACTTTTACGATATTGCCGACTCGGGAAGCAGTCATGGCGCTTGGCAAAGGAGTTCGAAGCTTTTACTTGAAATTGAACTCTATGGCAAAGAACCCTATGTTACGAAAATTCCTGAAGATGATTGGGAAGCCGGAGCTAGACCAATACTACAGGGAATATTACGACAGTGTAAGAGAAGGACTGGAGGAATTTGACCGATCTGGCTGTCGACCGCCTGTTTCACGGCGCTTCCGCAGCAATTGTTGTCGGAAGTAAGCCTCAGGCCACTTTGCCGAAAGAAGACGCCTTGCTGGCGTCTCAGAACATACTTTTGGCCGCTCACAGCATGGGCCTGGGAAGCTGCCTGATCGGCATGGCCGTAGAGCCCATGAAGAGGGATACCTGGCTCCAGAAGGCAATTGGCATACCAAATGACGAGAAGGTGTACACGGTGATAGCCTTGGGCTACCCGGCTGAAAGCTACCAACTGATGGCTGGGAGAAAAAAGGCTGTTGTCCGATATTTTGAACCGTAATCACGGGCCTACGAACGTCCGGCTTTCCTATTCAACGTTCAGGGTCAACATATTCCCGGGCGATGATGATGTCACTACAGACCAATGGCTTGTAAAATGGAATTTTATCGCATAATAAATGTACATGTTGTTCTGCCGCCTGCAATGCATTTCATGGGTCATACCCGTTTGCCAACCCGTCGGTCCTGGTGAACAAAATCCGTGAAGATTTCCATGACTGACCAAACTTCAAAACGAGCCGTTCTTTTTGTCGCTATTTCAAGCTCTCTGCTGACGCCTCTGATGGTGTCATCAGTGAACGTGGCCTTTCCAGCCATTCAAAAAGAATTCCATATCGACGCCGTCCTGCTTGCCTGGCTTGCAACTTCATATATCCTGTCGGCAGCGGTTTTTCTGGTACCTTTTGGGAAGGCAAGCGACATTTTAGGGCGGAGAAAGATTTACATCATTGGTATCGTGGTGTTCACAGTCTCGTCACTTCTCTCTGCTCTGGCCGTAAACGCGCCGATGCTTATTCTGTGCAGAATTATGCAGGGGATGGGCAGCGCCATGATGTTCGCCACAGGTATTGCCATTGCGACGTCAGTGTTTCCCGGCCGCCGAAAGGGGCAAAGCCATTGGGATTATCGTGGCGGCTGTTTATATCGGTTTATCTGTAGGTCCATTTCTCGGGGGAGTCTTGACCCATATGTACGGGTGGAGAAGTGTATTTGGGTTAATGGTCCCAATGGGGATACTAACAGACTTATTTGGCTGTGACTAGATTGAAATCGGAATGGGCCGATGCTAAAGGTGAAAAGTTGGACCTGTTAGGTTCTCTTTTGTATGGGGTATCGATCACAGCAATCATGATCGGGCTTTCAGAGACGCCTTCTGTCTCGAGCGTGAGCCTCTTGTGCCTGGGAGGCATCATTCTGGTCCTATTCATTTTCTGGGAACTGAGGACCAAATTCCCTGTTCTCGACATTACGATGTTCACGATGAACAGAGCGTTTGCGTTCTCAAGCCTCGCCGCTCTGATAAATTACAGCGCTACGTTTGCCATAACGTTTATTTTGAGCCTCTATCTACAGTACATCAAGGGCTTTGACCCAAGCATGGCCGGACTCGTGCTCATTGCGCAACCTTTAACAATGGCCGCATGTTCACCAATAGCGGGAAAACTCTCGGATAGAATCGAGCCTCAAAAAATTGCGTCAGTGGGAATGGGAGTGACTGCTTTTGGCCTATTTGGGTTAACATTATTAGGCTTTGAAACCAGTCTTTTTTACATCATTTCAGATCTATTGATAATCGGCTTTGGCTTTGGCCTTTTCTCTTCGCCCAACATGAACGCAATTTTGAGTTCCGTGGAGAGAAAATCCTATGGTGTTGCGTCAGGAGTGGTAGGCTCCATGCGTATGCTGGGACAGATGTTCAGCATGGGGATTGCTACCCTGGCTTTTTCGTTGACCATGGGCCGGGTTCCAATAACCCCTAAATTGTATCCGGCCTTCTTGAAGAGCGTTGACGCTGTCTTTACGGTGTGCGCAGCGCTGTGCGTTTTGGGAATTTTCGCTTCTCTGGCAAGGGGAAAATTGAGGGATGGCGCTGAGGGGGTTGCAGAGCAGGAGCCCCAATAAGATGTTGTGGATATAGCTCATCGTCAAGAAGAAAAATGTGGAGCCAACTCAGATGAGACGTAAACAATGTGAAATAACGGATTGCAAAGAGATAGAACGTATTCTAGGCGCAACCACTATCGGACGTATCGCTACTGAGGGGGCGGACGGATATCCGTACATTACGCCGGTAAATTTTGTATATCACAAGGGAAACATTTATTTTCATTCAGCGCCGGAAGGAGAAAAGCTCGATAACCTCTCTCAAAACCCAAATGTCTGTTTTGAGGTGGACATTCCACTAGCGTACATTGACTCGGGTTTTGATCCTGACCGCAGGATTTGCCAGGTTCACCAATTCTACTATTCCGTCATCATACGGGGGAAAGCAGGCGTTGTCGAAGATGGTCCTCTCAAAGTCGAATCCCTAAACGCTCTTATCGACAAACACGAACGTCATTGCGGTCATGAGTTCGAAAGCGAAGAAATGATCGGATACGCCGCTTGCATAGTTGTGGAGATCAAACCTGTATCCATGTCAGCCAAGAGTGATTTATGGCAATACAAGAATTCCGAAATTCGAATCAGACTGGCTCAATATCTCAAGACTAGGAACCAATCGCATGATTTGGAAACCATAGTCTCAATGGGATTCGATCCGGAAGAACTGTGAGGTCACAGTAAACTGATCGGCGGGCGGCTCAACTAGTAGAGATCCTGCTAAGAGGCGATAGAATCCACTGTCATCTTGTATACATATTTCACCCAGTCGTAACCGTAATAGCCTTCTGCGACAAGCCGGACTGGGAACCCGTGTTTTTGAGAGAGTTTTTCGCCATTTACCTGATATGAGACAAAGACTTTGTCAGCGAGAGCATCATCAATGGGCGCACGAGTTACTTTCTCATAAGGTCCCTCGGGTCCTCGAAATGTTACATGAGTTACCCCATGTTTAGGTGAGGCCAATTTCAACAGAGTTTTTACAGAGACACCTTTCCAGAGTCCATAGTTGGCAAAGAATCCGGGACAAATCAATAAAACAGGTTTCTCTATAGAATCGAGCGCCAACAACTCCTCATAGGTAAGCTTAAGGGCTTTTTCCACATGTCCGTCCACGAGGAATCTCCAATCTTCCATCTCTGGACTGTAGTCATCCATACCCATCGTTCCGAAATTATTGAGAGGGGTTATTTTCAGATTGTCCGTAGCCACATCTTTGGGATTCCGGTTTTTCAGGTCAGAAGAATCAACGATTTTGGGAATCATTTCCTGGTTACTTTGAAAATTGGTTTCTTGCGCAAAAATACCCGGGACATTAGATGCAAGGCCCAATCCACAAAACCACTCGCCGATCAATTTTAAGAATGCTCTTCTATTTCTCAAAATTAGCTCCTTGAATAGGGACTGCTTCACCAAAATGTTTCCAACTCGAACCATAACATTATATAGCCTCCAAAATTATCGAAGCTACCCTGTCCTATGTAGATTGTATGATTACCTCACATAGTTCGGGAATGTCCTGCGTCCCTCTCTATTTACTTTTCAAGAGCAGTTTATATATTTATATAACCTTTAAGTTTTTCAAGACAATATCTGTAAATAGTCCCGGAACAAGTTATATGGAATCCAGGGTAACGATACCTTGTATCTAATTTGTTCAAAACGCTAAAAATAAGGCCAATGGCTATCATCCGATGACTATTTTCTGTAGAGACAGAGGTTCTAGACTATGAATCTCGCTCGGACAATTTCCCAGACCGCCCACCGGTGTGGCAATAAGCCCGCCATAATCTTTGAGAACAAGAGCTATACATACAAAGAGCTGGACAGTCAGGTCCAGCGATATTCAGGCTTGCTTGCGCGACTTGGGGTAAGAGGCGGAGATCGTGTCGCAATTCAACTGCCCAAAAGGATGGAATTTGTTTTCCTCGAACTGGCGGTTATGTCAGTAGGTGGTGTAGTCCTGCCGCTCAATTCCGATTACAAGGATGAAGAGATCAAATACTTTCTGCAAGACTCCGGTAGTCGTTTATGACAAGTAATAATCTACATCTGAATGGGTCAAAAATCAGAAATGAAGACCTAAACATGGATGACGTCGCAGCGCAAGACTCTGCCTGCATAGTGCAAAGCCAACTCAAGGATAGCAATATTGGAATAGTAACTATGAACAATCCCCATCAGGCGAACTGCCTGAGTTCCGAACTGGTTTCGGGAGTGCTCAACGCATTGGATGAGTTCGAGACTAAAGCTGTTCGTGTAGTGATCCTGAGAGCTTACCCGAAAGCCAAAGTATGGTCTGCCGGACACAACATGAAGGAAATCCCTCTTGACGGCCAGGACCCTCTCACCTGGAACATCCCGTTTGAAAGACTCCTGCATCGGGTCAGAAGATTTCCGGTTCCGGTAATAGGGATGATCGAGGGTAGCGTATGGGGTGGAGCATGCGATCTTGCGATGACCTGCGACCTGGTGGTTGGAGCGACTTCGGCTTCTTTTGCAATCACCCCCGCCAAGATTGGGCTGGCGTATGACGCCGCCGGTCTTACTCACTTTCTCGGCGTGTTGCCTCTGCATGTTGTCAAAGCGATGCTCTTCACTGCCGAACCACTTTCAGCCGAAGACGCTTCTCGTTTCGGGTTGCTCAATCGGTTGGTAGAGCCGGAAGACCTTGAAAACACAACTTTTAAGATTGCTGAAACAATTGCTTCTCGAGCGCCGAAGGTCATTCGGTTACTCAAGGCTCAGTTAAGGAAGCTGACTGATGGACCGTCACTCAGTCCCGACGACTTCGAGGAGATACAGCAATTACGGCGAGAGGCCTATCGGAGCAAGGATTTCTCCGAAGGTGTCCATGCATTTTTTGAAAAGCGTATTCCCCAATTTCAGGATCAGTGAAAACAGCTTTTCACTGAAAGAAGAAAACTTAAGGAAAGGAAGGTACCATGAAAAAGCTTTTGATCTTATTAACAGTCATTTTATGGGTGGCAATCGTTCCTTTTGCGTTAGCGGCGGAACACCAGGAAACCAAGCCCACGACTGAAAGCGCAGCGGAAGAAACAGCTCATTCCCCAAAACCGGAGATGGGGCACGGCATGATGATGTGTCCGATGATGGCTAATGCGCAAAAAGGTCAAGCCATGATGATGGGGGACAGTTATTCTCCTCTGGCGCTTTTGGCCAGAGCCCACGAATTAGGACTTACCTATGACCAGGTTCAAAAACTGAAAGAATTGGACAAGGAAATTTCCAAGAAAGCCAGAGGGGTTTTGAAACCGGATCAGATCTCCAAAATAAACGCCGCCCCTTTCGGTCCTGAAGGCAAGATGGCGAGCCCAATGATGAAAATGATGGAAATGAAGATGAAGGGAAAAATGGACGAAACGGACAAAAACTCTGAAGACATGAAAAGTGGGAAAAAGCCGTCCAGTATGGACAAGATGTAAATTAATAATCGACTTGTTCGCTGTTCCATCACAGGCGGCTCTGGAAGAGTTCTTGTTTTTGGGGACTTGAAAACTTCATCGGGTTTAAGCCCGGCGATTCTCAGAGAACTCACGACTGGTTATACAATAGTGGGATTTTCGGATTTCGAAGCTCCGAAAATCGTCGAGTCGCAAGCTCTTTTTCTTGGAACAGCTGAACATTTACCGAAAATGGTGAGAAAAAACCAGATCGACATAGTTATTATGTCACTCGACACGTCCAGCTCATCAGCGCTGCGGCCGTTGGTCATGGCATTGATAAGACCCTTTATCATGTCACAAACAACCCATGTTCATGGATCTAAAGATGCTTTTCCCGGCAACTTGAAACGCACAAGTCTTGCTGTTGTCAAAATTAAAAATGAAGTCATATCTTTTTCAGCTCTGAAAAAGCTCCGCAAATAAGCCATAACATGCTATAATAGCTAATAAAAATGTAAGACCTGTTCGATGTGAAGCTCTTTCCCCAGGCTCCTGTCAAGAATTAGGGAAAGATAATCATAAATTATCAAAAATTCTTAAAGGAAGAAGCAAAATGAGAATCCTTCTTGCTCTATTTTTTGTGTTGTTGTCTTTATCCAGCGCACTTGCTTGAGGTTGCCGTTGATTGGTCTATAGTTTATAGACCTGGACGCTATTCTTAGAGACTACAGGGTTAAAAGAGCGAGTGCCTTAGAATTGTCCAACCGGATCAAAAAGGACGCCGAAGCTGTAACTCTTTTGCGCTTCGAAAGGTTACTCTCCGATCTTTCTGCGACATTTGTGAACCTTCCTTCCGAAAAGGTAGATGAGGAAATTGAGAGATGGATGGGGCGAATCGGCGCGTTTCTGGACATGAAGGTAGGCACGTTGGCCCAATTCTCTGAAGACCAGACAAAAGCCCGTTTTACCCATACCTGGGCGGTTGATGGCGTAGAAAAACTCCCTAGCCGGCCTTCCGTCAGAAGCTGGCCTTGGACTTTCGATCAAATCAGGCGTGGCAACATTGTGCAGTTTACTAATCTTGAAGAACTGCCTGTGGAAGCTACGGTAGACAAGCACCGTTTCAGGGAAGTAGGCTCGGTTTCCAACATTTCTATACCATTGTCCGTAGGTGGAACAATAGTCGGGGCTCTGAGTTTCAGTTCCCGATTCCCAAGCGCGGCCTGGCCGGAATCATATGTCGAACGTTACAGGCTGCTAGGAGACGTTTTCGCCAACGCTCTGATGAGAAAACGGTCGGACAAGGCGCTTAAAAAAGCCTTTAACGAGATAAAGCTACTGAAAGAACAACTAGAGGCTGAAAACGTCTACTTGAGACGACAGGTCAGACTCTTTCGAAATTATGAAGACATCATCGGAGACAGTCAAACTATCCAGCAGGTGTTGAGCCTGGTCGAGCAGGTCGCTGAAACCGGCTCTACAGTGCTCATTCAGGGAGAAACTGGAACAGGCAAGGAATTGATAGCGGACGCGATACACAGACTGAGCAATCGGAGAGAACGTATAATGGTAAAAGTGAACTGCGCCGCCATCCCCCAAGGCCTTATAGAAAGCGAGATATTTGGGCGGGAGAAAGGCGCTTTTACAGGGGCCTCTTCCAGAGAAATCGGGCGCTTCGAAACGGCTCACAAGGGAACGATTCTGCTGGATGAAGTCGGTGAACTTCCTGTCCAGCTTCAAAGCAAACTACTCCGGGTTCTTCAGGATGGAACTTTCGAAAGGCTGGGAAGTTCCAAAACGGTCACCGTTGACGTCCGGGTTATAGCCAGTACCAACAAGGATCTTGAAAAGGCTGTTCAGGAAGGAAGTTTCCGTCCAGACCTTTACTATCGGTTGAATGTTTTTACGATTACGGTTCCTCCACTAAGGGAGAGGAAGGAAGACATTCCGGCTCTGATCTGGTGGTTTGTAAATAAATACGCAAAGAAAATGGACAAAAAGATTGAGAGCATACCAAGGCGAGCTATGGAGGGGTATCAGCAGTACAACTGGCCGGGGAATGTTAGAGAGTTGATGAATGCTGTGGAGCGATCGGTGATTCTGACAAGTGGGAATATGCTGAACGCCTATGTCCCAGCTTCTGCAAAACAAACGGATACGGAAGCGCTTTCGATGGAGGAAATGGAAAGAAAACACATTTCCGGGACACTTGGAAAAACCAACTGGCGAGTTCGGGGAAGGGATGGAGCAGCCGAACTTCTTCGGATGAAACCGACTACGCTGGAATCCCGGATGCGCAAGCTCGGGATACGGCGACCGAGCCCACCTATTAAATATCGTAGGCAATAAATACTAAATATCGTGTTATCCCTTTGATCTCTTGCCAGAAGCAATTCTTTCATGATCAAATAATATCGTTTTATCAGACTATTAAATAGTGTTTCCAAAGACTCCTGGCGCTGGCACGTCATTTGCTCTGTCCATGTTTTCAGATTACTCGTCAGAATGCCATTCGAGCAAACAGGTGGAGTTACTGAAGAATGGAAAAGATCTGGCTGAAAAACTGGCCTGTCGGTGTTTGAAGGGGACAATTAGTGATCGCTGTTCAGTTTGGGAGGTTATAGCTAATGGGAGTTAGAGAGGCTTCTGAGGAGTTAATGCGCCGAAAGGCCAAGGCCATGGAGATGGGAGGCGTTGAGAAGGTCGCTCGAAAAATAGCCGAAGGACATGGGAGCGCCCGGGAGCGAATAGCCAGGTTGCTGGATACGGATAGTTTTTTCGAAATTGGATTGCTCAACCATTCAGATATCCCTGGCATGGAAGACAAAACCCCCGCTGATGGAAAGGTATGCGGATTTGGGACAATCAACGGTCGGACTGTGGCCGTGACAGCGGATGACGCGACAGTGCTGGCCGGCAGTGGAGGGCGAGTAGGTGTTGAGAAGGAGCACCGTCTTAATCGCTGGGCGTCGGAGAAGGGTTATCCGGTGATCAATTTGGGCGAAGGCGGTGGCGCTCGTATTCCTGACATCATGGGTTCCGAGGGTTTGAGTTCCATGACCATGAGAAAAGAAACTGCCGGTCGATGTCGTCAGACTCCCATGGTCGCGACAATTATGGGCGAATGTTTTGGCGCGCCCCTCCTGGTTGGCCGCTCTGGCGGATTTTGTGGTTCAGGTCAAAGGTTCTTGTATGGCTGTTTCCGGTCCCAGGGTGTTGGAATTGGCAACAAGCGAGAAGGTCGAAAACGAAGACCTCGGGGGATGGAAACTCCATGCTGAAGTCACCGGCCAGGTGGATCGAGTGGCTGAAGATGAAGACGAGTGTTTCCGCATTGTACGGGAGTTTCTTTCATACATGCCGTCAAACGCTGGTGAATTGCCTCCTCTAACGCCTACTGAGAACGATGATCAGGACTCAAGACAGGAAAGGCTGATGTCAATCGTTCCTGATGAGTCCCGTCGCGGTTACGATATGAATCGGGTTATCAGGACTATAGTTGACGACGAAAGGATCTTTCCACTTAAACCCGACTTTGATCAGAGTGTCATTACTTGTCTTGCCCGGATCGACGGCCACAGCGTAGGAATTATAGCAAACCAGCCGATGTACAACGCTGGCGCTATGGGACCAGACGGTTGCGATAAATGCTGCAGTTTTATATGCTTATGTGATTCATACCATATTCCACTCATTTTTTTGCATGACACCCCCGGTTTTCTGGTAGGCAAAGCTGCTGAACTCAAGCGCATGCCAGGCAAGATCATAAATTTTATCGAGGCGGTCGCTCTTTCGACTGTGCCAAAGATCTCCGTCGTAATCAGGAAATCCTATGGGATGGCTTATTCCAACATGTGTGGAACAGGTATGGGGGCCGATTTTGTACTTGCCTGGCCAAACGCTGAAATCAGCTTTATGGCCCCGGAGATTGCTGCCAACGTTGTTTATCACAGAAAATTTGAAGAATCAGATGATGCCAGGGCCGCTAGAGAGAAAGCTGAACAGCGGATCAGAGCGGCGAGCGCTCCATGGAAAGCTGCCGGACTACATTTGCTGGATGATGTTATCAACCCGACGGATACACGCAAGGTCCTAATCCAGACCCTCAAGTTGTCAAGAGGCGTGGATGGAGACTACAAAAGCAGGAGATTGCTGGCGAATTGGCCTACTACTTTCTGAAATTAAGATTTTAATAGCTCAGGCTCTCTAGCTACCATTTTTCGTCAGACCTCAGTCTGCAACATGCCGTTAGGGCGCCAAGCTGAAAATGTTTATAAGATCGGAGAAGAATTGTGCGAACAAAAGAGCAATACATTGAGGGACTGAAAAAATTAAATCAAAACATATACTTCAAAGGTGAGAAGATTGACAGGGATCACGAAGACCTGATTCCGTCGATAAATGTAATTGGATATACATTCGAAGCGGCCCAAGACCCCGAAATCGAAGACCTTTGCACTGCCGTGTCTCACATCAACGGTCAAAAAATCAACCGATTCTGCCACGTGCATCAAAACAACGAAGATCTCCACAAGAAGCAGGACATGACAAGGGCATTGTGTCGGAGGGTGGGTTACTGTGTGGGACGATGCATGGGAGCGGATGCCCTGAATGCGATCAATGCCGTTTCCTACGAGGCTGATAGAGGCAACAAAGGACAAACCGAGTATCACAAAAATTTTCTTAAATGGCTGGAGTATTTCCAGACGAACGATCTTAGTCGGTTCCTGCGCTCAGACAGATGTCAAAGGTGAACGACTAAAAAGGCCGTCCAAACAAAGTGATCCGGACGCTTACCTCCGAGTAGTGGAAAGACGGAGTGATGGCATAGTGGTTAGGGGCTGCAAGGTGCACATTACATTTGCGGCTGTCGCGGACGAAATTCTCGTTGTGCCCACCCGTTCACTAACCCCTGACGAAGGTGATTATGCGGTGTCATTCGCGATTCCTGCGGACCACGAAGGTGTAAAGCAGGTAATACACCCTCACAATTTCCGAAAACGTAGCCACATAGAGCGTGGATTCAATTGGGGAGCGGCCGACTCTTATGTGATCTTTGACGACGTATTTGTACCCTGGGACCGAGTCTTCCTCTGTGGGGAATATCAGCATGGCGGTATCTGCGCGTTACTATTCGCTCTTTTTCACAGGCACAGTTACTCCGGCTGTAAGCCGGCTGTCGGCGACATTTTGCTGGGTTTGGCGTCTCTTGCGTCCGAGGTGAATGGAATTGAAAAGGCCGACCATGTCCGGGAACACCTCGCTGAACTCATAACGATTTCTGAGTTGGGATACGCTGCCGGTTACACTGCGTCATCCCTCGGGAAACCGGAACTCTTCATCCCAGGGATGGGGGTACGCCCGTATGGACCTGGCGCTTATATCCCCAATTCCATATACGCTAATGTGGGCCGCTGTCTTACCGGCGATTCCGTCTATCATGAGCAGGAGATACTTTGCAAGCTGGCTGGCGGTATGCCCGCCACTTTTCCTTTTGAACAGGATCTGTTTAACGATGAGCTTAAAGGGTTTTTCCACAAGTATTTGAAGCGCAATCCGGAAATTCCGGTCGAAGAGCAAATAAAGTTCTGGCTGTTTTTCACTGATTTTGCCTGTTCTTCTGCAGGCGCAGCAATTAACTACGCCGGTGTGCATGGTGGAGGATCACCAATAATGGAACAAATTGCGATCACTTCACAATTTGACATGAAATTGAGAAAAAACATTGTGAAACGGCTGGCTGGAATGAAAATAGATTAAGGATCTAAAACATTTCACTTTTAGACAAAGTCATTTTTTGAAAGCGCATCGGATGAATCACTATCGAAACCGCCTTGGCTATCGCTGGTCCCAGGGCGGTCGCTGTCATCAAGACGTTAACGTGACCGTGTACCATGGCTGTTTTCAGAGTCGTGATCTTCAGATTAGCGTATCAATCCCATTTTCTTTGCTTCGCTCAATAGTTCCTGCCTAAATTGAGGCGCTGCAAGTTCAATAAGAGCGAGCGCTCGCTGGGAATTGGTTTTCCCTTTGAGATTGGTCATGCCATGTTCCGTAACCACAAACATGGGTTCCATTCTGGAATCTGTAACTATTCCGGTTAGGCGTGGGACTATCCTGGAGACCTGGTCATTCCTGGTAGACGAATAGAAGGCCAGGAATGACATTCCTCCTTTTGAACGAAAAGCGCCACTCATGAAATCTCTCTGACCGCCGACACCACTGAATTCATGGCCTGCAATGTATTCGGCGTTAACCTGCCCCAGTAGATCGATTTCTATAATGGAGTTTACAGATACGGCATTGTCATTCTGCTGAATCACTGAAGGATCGTTGATATGTGACGACGGATAGCTCTCAATCGAAGGGTTGTCGTCAATGAAATCATAAAGTTTCTTTGTGCCCCAGCAAAGGGTATAAACTGTCTTGAAACGGTGGATATTCTTTTTGGTCTTGGTGATTGCCCCGGCTTCATAAAGATCCACCACACTTGATGTGAGCATTTCAGTATGGATTCCGAGATCTTTATGGTTTGCAAGGGGTTTCGTTACGCTATTGCCGTTTTGAACAGTGGCAAAACGGTTGGCGCTTTGCTTCAACGCAAGCTTCTGGTTGTTCCCGGATGAGCCTAGGCCCGTAGAAGGCAGCCTACCCAAAAGCCTGAGCCGCATGAGCAAACCGCCTCCTCAGAAGTCTTCAAGAGATTCTATTCGTCGGCTTCATCAGAAGTTTGATGACCAATCGTGGGACTCGATCAACTGCTGGTTTTGCTAGGGGCGCCTCCCTTAAAATCTTTTCGGCTCTTCTTTCAGAAGCCCGGGTGAACCTACCGTTTCAGGTCAGTTGAGTGGCGAAGAGAGACTTTCCAATTCCTTGAGGCGTTTCAATGCCTGCATTGCCTGGAGTGAATTGTAGTTGATGCCAGCGGCGTTCAGGCTGCTTCCCTGCTGAAATGGATATTCCGGCAGTGTCGTGAGAAACCCCTTGAGCTTTTCCTGAACCGGCACGAAGAGCCAGATGTTATCCGCATACCAGCGGAAGTACAGCCCGGACTCGTGTGGAGCTTTCTCATAGGGATCGGCGCGGAGGTTGACGATGACGGGCCAATTGGGTACTTCCCTCACGGCAGAAGCGATGTTTCCGTTGGTCACAGCGAAGTGGACTTTCCAGTCGTTCCAGCGGACGGCGTTCAGCTCGCCACCCTGGCCGAAGTAGTAAATCTCTTCGCGCGGGCCTTTCTTCGTCTCGCCCTTGAAGTATGGTAGGAAGTTGTACCCATCTAGGTGGACTTTCCAGGTTTTTCCGTTGACCTGGTAACCCTTCTTCATCTCCTCGACGATATTTGGATCGCCTGCTGCTGCAAGCAGCGTCGGTAACCAGTCCTCTTGCGAGAAGATGTCGTTGATAATCGTGCCCGGTTTTATCACGCCCGGCCAACGGACGAGCATGGGAACGCGGAAGCCACCTTCCCATGTTGTGCCCTTCTCGCCGTGGTATGGGGTTGTCCCACCGTCCGGCCAAGTTCCAGTCTCAGCGCCGTTGTCGGTCCCGTACACCACGATGGTGTTGTCGGTAATGCCCAGTTCATCGAGCCGTTTGAGTAGAGCGCCCACCATGTCATCGTGTTCCACCATGCCGTCGGGGTAGAGCCCGATCCCGGTTCGTCCCTGCGCTGACTGCTTAAGATGAGTCCAAACGTGCATCCGCGTCGTGTTGAACCAGACGAAGAACGGCTTCTTCTCCTTTACCGCTCCGTCGATGAACTTGTTCGCAGCGTCGTAAATCTCAAGGTCCACAGTCGGCATGCGCTCGCGGCTCAGCGGTCCGGTGTCCTCGATCTTTTGTCCGCCCTTGCCGTCCGACCAGGAATGGATGACGCCACGCGGACCGTATTTCTTCCTGAACTCAGGGTCCTTAGGATAGTAGTAGGTCTCCGGTTCTTCCTCTGCATTGAGGTGATAGAGATTGCCGAGGAACTCATCAAATCCATGTACGGTCGGTAAGTGAGAGTCGCGGTCGCCCAAGTGGTTCTTGCCGAATTGGCCGGTGGCGTAGCCGCGGTTCTTCAACAGATCGGCGATGGTGGGCGCCCAGTCGGGGATGCCCTGAGGTGAACCAGGCATGCCAATGGTTAGCAATCCGGTGCGGAATGGATGCTGTCCGAGAATGAATGAGGCGCGGCCTGCCGTACAACTTTGCTGCGCATAGGCGTCGGTGAACAACGCCCCCTCCTTGGCAATGCGATCGATGTTCGGCGTTTTGTATCCCATCACGCCAAGGTTGTAGGCGCTGATGTTGTTGATTCCGATGTCATCGCCCCATATCACAAGGATATTGGGCTTCTTGTCCTGCGCCTTAACCGGACCAACAGCGAGCAAAAGCGCGGCCAAAACGGCTAGGACAGCAAAACTGTAACTAATAAGTTTGTTTCTTGTCATGGTTTTTACCTCTCGTCATTTGCTTCGCGCCGCCTGTTCGTCTCTATGGCTCGAACGAGAAGATGCGTTTCCAGTCATTCTTCATGCTGATGATTGTCCAGCCCTGTTTCTTCGCCTCGTCGTACAACGCCTGGGTGAAGGCGCCTACCCTGGTATCGGGGAGCCCTTGTGCTGGGCCATACGCATACTCGCGTTTGGCGTCGTCGTGCAATACCAACATCGAGAGCCGGGCGCCTTTTCCCGTCTTTGTGTACTCCAACATCTGCCGGTCACCTGTCGAGTTTCCAAACGCGGCGTAGGGCCTGCGGCCGATCATCAGGTGAATGCCCTCGGGCTTGCCGGCATTGTTGTCGTTGAGCAGAAGCTTGGGCTCCTTTGTCAGGAAAGGCTTACCGTCCTTGGCGTAGCCATACTTCGTGCCACCTGCGGTACCCACCACCTGCTCGGGCGGAATGCCATAAACCTGCTCGGAGTAGACGCGCACAAAATCCTGGCCGCCGCCCGTCACGATGTAGGTCTTGTAGCCGTTGGAGCGACGGTAGATTAGAACCTCCAGCATCGGCTGGTAAACAAGCTCAGTGTAAGGCCTCTTCCAGCGTGAATCCTTGGCCGTTTCGATCCATTTCTTCATTTCAGCTTTGAACTTGTCTACTGTCATGCCGGTGAGCGTGGCAGCGAGGATCTTCTCCAGATCCTTCATCGAAAGCTTCGCTATCGCCTCGCGATTACCCGACAGCACGGTCTTAAAGGGCTCCATATTCTTCAGTTCCGGCTTTGCCTTCACAACCGCAGGGACCCTATCCAGGCAGCACATTACCTGCGTGTACATGGGATGCTCCACCCACAACGTTCCGTCCTGATCGAAGGTAGCAATGCGCGCCTCCGGCGGCACGAAATTCGGGCTGGCCTGGTCGGTAGTGTCCTGCACGAACTGGATGATCGCCTGCTTGGCTGGTCCGTCGTTCCAGGAAGGGAGCGGATCAGTTTGGGCATCCGCAGGAGCGCCCACAGCGATCAGGGCCACCAGCGCGAAGATGTGGGCAACAATCAAAAATGGGCGCATGGGTTTTCTCATGGGTGGCTTCTCCTTAATAAATCACAAGGGGCGACCCTTTTGAGCCGCCCGCTTTGTAATATCACACTCGTCTCATACAGCTAATCACTTGGGTGGCTACTCTGCTGGATTTGCTTTAGGATACCATCCAGGTTGTAGGTCTCCGGCGCTTGCAACGGCGGGAACTCCTTGTAAGTCATGAGGTGCTTCTCCCACAGTTGCAGTCCGATCGGTAGCATGTTCCAGTCGTAGAGATAGGCCGTGGCTGGAGCGGCAAGAGCGCCTCCGATGACCCATGACGGTTTTCTGAGAAACGCCGACGGCCTGCTCGAAGGGGTCACGCTTGATGTTTTGAACCAGGGTAAAGTGGAACTGGTGAGCGGCATTATCCAACCCTCAGCCCCAGGTTGTGACATGGTAAGAGTACATCTTCCAGTTCTTGTACCGCACAGCAGACGGGGTCGCGCCTGAGAAGTAGAAGAAGTAGTCGCGCGCGGACTTTTCCGACTTACCTTCGAGATAGTCACGTTGATTCACACCGTCGAGCGTGGTCTTAACGATGCCGGGTACTTTCCGGCCTCGATTTCCTTTTTCAGCCCATCTCCCTTCGGCCCACCGGCGATTTCGACCAGGGTCGGCAGCCAGTCCAGGGCCGCGAACAGTTGGTTCTCTGACCGTGCCCGGCTTGATGTGCCCCGGCCAGCGAACGACACAGGGAGCGCGGTAGCCACCTTCCCAGGCTTCACCTTTCTGGCCCTTGAACGGCGTGACACCGCCGTCAGGGAAGCTGATCGCCTCTGCGCCATTGTCGGTGGTAAAGACGACAATAGTGTTGTCGAGCTGACCCATGTCTTCCAGCTTCTTAAGAACATAGCCGATGTTGTCGTCCATCTGCTTCATGCCGGCTTCGTTGACGCCCCAATCCTTACCGCCAGGCTCACCAACCATAGCCATATACTTGTCTGACAGCATGGTCGTCACATGCATTCGCGCGGGGTTGTACCATACGAAGAAAGGTTTACCGGTCTTTTTGGGGTCGTTACGGTCGAGGAAGTCGATCACCTTGGCTGAGATCTCCTCGTCCACCGTCTTCGACCGCTCCAGAGTCAGCGGGCCTTCGTCCTTGCAGGTCTGGTTCTTCATCGTTCCATCAGTGGATTTGCACCAGAGACACGGGCGTGGCGGTGTCAGGCATACGCCGGTTTTTGGGTCAATTGCGCCCGGCACTTCCGCTAGTCCAGGTATGGGCGTGTTCTGCACGGTCGGCAGATGCCCTGTTCGGTCGGGCTCTTGTTGATGTCTGGGAAGCTCACTTGCTGCATCGCGTCCAGGTGGTAAAGGTAACCCCAGAACTCCTGGAAGCCGTGAGCGGTGGGAAGAGCCTCGGTGTGGTCGCCCAGGTGGTTCTTGCCGAACTCCCCGGTGGTATAGCCTAGATCTAACAAGAACTTGGCTATCGCAGGAGTTCCCTGTCGCAGCCAGGATGGACTGCCCGGAAGCTGCGGCGGGATCATACCAGTGCGGAGCGGATACATGCCGGTGAAGAATGCGTTCCGCCCAGAGGTACAGCTCTGCATGGCGACATAGTCCATGAAGATCGCGCCCTCATTCCCGATCCGGTCGATATTCGGGGTCTCACCTACCATCACACCCCGGTGGTAGATTCCCGGCTGCATCCAACCGATGTCGTCGCCCATGATAAACAGAATGTTAGGTTTTTTGTCAGCAGCGAACGTAGGGCCGCATAGAATTGCCATCGCTACAAATAGCACGGCAAAGGCGATTACCGCATGTCGTGGTTTAAGCTTCATTCTCCTATCCTTTCATAAGGTTTCTAAAAGACTCATTTCTGTTGCGCTCCTGGAGGGGTATTCTTCAGGGCGTTTAGACGAGCTTTCATACGAATCTTGTACTGGTCCGGCATACCTGTGACAGACAGTCCCTTATTGTACACTCCCTCTGCTTGCGCCTTCTTTCCCTGTTTCTCATAGATGGCGCCTAGGAGCCCATATGCGTCGGCGTAGGCCGGATATTTCGTAATCAGGCCATCCAGTACGCTTGCAGCGCCGGAGAGATCTCCCGTTTGCTGCTGATAAAAAGCCAGTGTAAAGGCATACCTGGGCATGTCCGGTCGGATCTCCGCAGCCTTTCTGCAGAAATCCACCGCATCATTGAGATGGTCCTTAGAGAGAATTACACATAGGTTGTACGCCGCCTGAGCCATCTGAGGGTCTGTTTTGAGGGCCGCCCGAAGGTGTTTCTCCGCCGTGACTAGATCATTTTCTTCAGCCTTGATCAGGCCCATATTGAAATTAGCGGCGGCGTTGTCAGGGGCTACTTTCAGGGCATTAGTCAACGCCTCCTCGGCTTTTTTGTTTTCTCCCATGCGGGCATACGCCATTGCTTCGTTGACCATTGCCAGCACTCCGCGTGGCTCCATCTGGAGAGCCTTCTCATACGAATCAATGGCCTGCCTGAACTCACGGCGATCCAGGTAGTAGTTACCAAGATTGTAATGCGATTCCCACTGGTCGGGACGTGATAGGATTGATTCCATGTACTCCCTATTTGCGGCTTCGACTTTTTTCTTGTCCGCTTCCGTCAGCGGGAGGTTCTGATAACCCGCCAGCGCGGCGGCAGCTCGAATGCGAACAAGGCGGTAGTCATCTCCAGTAGCCTCTACCAGCGCTAGTACAGCCTCCTGGGTTGGGGCGTTTTGCAGAGCGGTGGCGGCTGAAGAGCGGACGAGCGGCGAGGGGTCTCTGATTGCCTTGAGCAATGCCGGAACCACCTGCGGGTCCCCGGAAGCCTGGACCAGTCGGATAAGCGCTGTGGCGAATATTTCATCCCGATCTTTGCTCGTCACGTAGTCGAGCATCTCGGGTAGCCTGGTCCAATCTCGTATCCTGGCGGAAGCTATCAGCGATGCCCGGGAAAGCGTTGAAGCCTGATAATCTCTTTGGCGCCACTTGCGAACCCACTCGTCAGCCCACTGAGGGGTCTTGTCCTTGTGGCAAGCGTTGCAGGCGTTGGGGGAGTTGAATGCTATCGTAGCTGCGGGCGTTGGAGCCAGCATCGAGTGGTCGCTCCTGCGCATCCTGGCGAATTCCGTAGTGGGCATGTGGCAGGAAATGCATTTATTTCCCGGACTGTCGGCCTTGTGGCGAGTGTGTTCAGTGGGATTGTTGACCCTGTCTTTGTGGCAGGGCATGCAGGCCTCATTGGCCTTGTCCTCGGACTTGAATTTGTACCGACCACTCGATGTGTGGCAATGGAGACAATCGATTTTACCGGATTTCACACACGGGCTCATGAGCCATGACGTGTAAGTGTAATTCTCTCCCAGGTCACGACCATCCGGGTAATAGTCAGGGTTTTCGAGAGTGACCAAACCATAATGGTCGAAAAACTTGTCCCCGGGTTGAAATGTATCCGTGATCACGACCGCTTTGGCATGACAACTTGCGCAGGTTGCGTTGTTCTGTTCATGGGTAAAATCCCTGCCGCCTCGTTTGATTTTCAGATCTTTGGGTACCGTTCCCTTTGGAGCGTTCTCGCAGACCCTTACGTGCTCCCCAGCAGGGCCGTGACAGGTTTCGCAGTTTATGCCCGGCTCTTTCCAGACCGAATGATACGTGTCAGTTTTGAGATCATAGTTTGTAGAGACCTGGCTTACATGACACCCGTAACAAGCTGTATTGAAGGTGTACTGCCAGTCCTTCCAGTGTATCGGTTCATCCGTCTGTCCCGGAAAGTGTCGAACTCCGCTGGCTGCCATGTCAAACCATTGTTTTGTGTTAACGTCGTAGGCTATCGGCAGAGTCTGCAGCCGCCCTCGATCCATGGCTGTAAGAAAGTAGTACACATTCTTGCCACCCATCGCGTAATCGATCCGATATTTCCTCTCTCCTTCAGGTCCCTGTTCGATGACCCACCCATTCTCGCCGGCGATATCCGCACGGTACTTCGAGTCCCCGATAACGACTTCTGTTGTTTGGGGGGAGAGCTTTTTACGGGCCAGTTCAGCGGTATACGGCTGCATTGCCAACCCATGATGAGAGGGAGCCCACAACTGGTAGAATTTTTCGTGACATTTCCGGCAACTCACCGAGCCAGTGTAGGAAGCAATAGGCGCCATTTGTGTCGATTTAGTGGGTGGCTCAGCGCAAAGGCCGAAATCTGGATGAAGAATAGCTATGGCGACTGTTGCCCCTAGCGCAACGAACGCCCATGCGAATCGTGCTATCATCCTAGCTCCCTCTGGTTTCATTCCCAGGACAGTTACGATTTCCGTCTTGGTTCTCGGCGTGTGAAATTATACCATTATAATTATGTCGCCGCGTCAAAAGTCAAGTAACCCAGGAACTGGGTGGAAGTCTTCAGAGTCTATATCTATGCGTCTATACCTGATGGGACGCAAGGGTCGCTTTTCAGAGCCCAATGTTTCTCACGTCTGGGCGCCTGAGAAGCCATTAAGGCTACTGCTGAAAATTGGCCTTGGCGCTTGCTTGAAAAACTAATAATTAACATCAATAAAATGATCTTTATTCTAGTAAATATTGCATATTATTGCTTGACCTAATGGGATGCGTTGAACTAGTTTACAAACTGCAAAAAAATGGGCTACGGGGTCGGGGCGGTCAATCCAGGGAAGCTTAACCGGCCAATTTTATCATGCGATAAGGTCATGAATTCATCAGCTTATAGTCTTGGCGTGTTAGATAATTTTTGGGTTTTGGTAATTTTAGGTCTGGGAGATCGATTCTGAGATGCAGAAAGCGGAGATATACCGAATCAGAAGAATGGCGGAGTCGAAAAACGACGCTCTAGCCCAGTTCAATCTTGGTTTTATGTATGAAAATGGTTTTGGAGCGCCTCAGGATCTTCGAGAAGCGGCGAAGTGGTATCGTCTGGCTGCTGAGCAGGGATATTCGGTAGCGCAATTCAATTTGGGCAAAATGTATGAAAATGGTTTTGGAGCGCCCCAAGATTATAATGAGGCTGTAAAATGGTATCGCCTGGCCGCTGAACAGGGACTCGCCGACGCTCAAAACAATCTTGGACTGATGTATAAACGGGGGATCGGAGTACATAAGGATTACAGGGAAGCGTGAAGTGGTATCGCAAGGCTGCGGAGCAGGGTTATTCAGTGGCTCAGAGCAACCTTGGGTTCATGTACGACAATGGTTTTGGAGCGCCACAGGACCCTAAAGAGGCTGTGAAATGGTATCGTCTGGCTGCTGAACAGGGGTACTCAGTAGCGCAGTTCAATCTTGGTGGTATGTATGAAAATGGATTGGGAGCCCCCCAAAGTTATAACGAGGCTGTGAAGTGGTACCGCAAGGCTGCCGATCAAGGTTTGGCCGACGCTCAAAACAATCTCGGACTAATGTACAAAAACGGCTTGGGTGTCCCCCAGGACTACAGAGAGGCTGTGAAATGGTACCGGCTAGCTGCGGAGCAAGGTTATTCAGTAGCGGAAAGCAATCTGGGATTTATGTACGAAAATGGCCTGGGTGTGCCTCAAGACTATTACGAGGCTTTGAAATGGTATCGCAAGGCCGCTGAACAAGGTTATTGGGTAGCGCAATTTAATTTGGGAATTATGTATGAAAACGGCTTGGGAACCCCTCAGGACTATGATGAGGCTGTGAGATGGTACCGTAAAGCTGCTGAACAAGGGTTGGCGGAAGCCCAAAGCAATTTGGGGCTAATGTACAAGAATGGATTAGGGGCGTCACAGGATTTTGATGAGGCCGTGAAATGGTATCGTTTGGCCGCTGCTCAGGGATACGCTGTAGCGCAAAACAATCTTGGTTTCATGTGTGAAAACGGTCTAGGGACTCAGGAAGACTTCGATGAAGCCGTAAAATGGTATCGTTTGGCCGCTGATCAAGGATACGCCGTAGCGCAAAACAACCTCGGAGTTATGTGTGAAAACGGCTTGGGGACGCCTCAGGATTTTAGAAAGGCTGTCGAGTGGTATCGAAAGGCATCTGAACAGGGACTGGCGGAAGCGCAGAATAACCTTGGGTTAATGTACAAAAATGGATTAGGCGTCACTCTGGATCATGATGAAGCCATACGCTGGTACCGAAAAGCCGCCAACCAGGGCCTGGCCGAAGCCCAAAACAACCTTGGGCTCATGTACAAGAGCGGTCTCGGAGTTCCTCAGGATTTCAATGAAGCTGTAAAGTGGTATCGTCTTGCTGCTGAAGACGGTTACGCAATAGCTCAAAACAACCTGGGTTTCATGTATGAAAATGGGTTGGGCGTGTCCGAAGATTTTGATGAAGCTATAAAGTGGTATCGTCTGGCTGCTGATCAGGGATATGTGATAGCCCAAAGCAACCTCGGTTTCATGTACGACAACGGTTTCGGAGTTGTCACAGGATCATCATGAGGCTGTGAAGTGGTATCAGGCTGGCCGCAAATCAAGGGTACTCCGTGGCCCAATTTAATATCGGTGTAATGTGTGAAAATGGCCATGGCGTTCCTCAGGATTACACTGAAGCGCTAAAGTGGTATCGACGGGCAGCGGATCAGGGATTGGCCGAGGCCCAGAACAATCTGGGACTTTGTATAAAAACGGCCTTGGGGTCGCCCAGGACTTTGACGAGGCTGTGAAGTGGTATCGGTTGGCAGCGGAACAGGGATACTCCGTAGCCCAGAGCAATCTGGGGTTAATGTACGAGAAAGGTCTGGGAACGTCTCAGGACCATTCTGAAGCCGTGAAATGGTATCGATTGGCCGCTGCTCAAGGATATCCAGTGGCGCAGTACAACCTTGGGGTAATGTATGAGAACGGTCAGGGAGTTACCCAGGACTACACTGAAGCCTTAAAGTGGTATCGACTGGCGTCTGATCAGGGATTGGCGGAGGCCCAGGACAGCCTCGGACTGATGTACAAGAATGGTTTGGGAGTCCCCCGGGATTACGATGAAGCCGTGAAATGGTTCCTGCTTGCTGTCGAAGAAGATCTGGCGGAAGCGCAGCTCAATCTCGGAGTAATGTATGAAAATGGTCAGGGAGTTACCCAGGACTACACCGAGGCGATAAAGTGGTATCGACTGGCTGCGGAACAGGGATTAGCCGAGGCTCAGGACAGTCTTGGAATAATGTACAGGAGCGGATTCGGGGTGGCCAGGGATTTTGATGAAGCGGTGAAGTGGTTTCGATTGGCTACTGATCAGGGATATTCGGTCGCCCAAAGGAATCTGGGTTATATGTATGAAAACGGTTTGGGAGTAACCCAGGATTACGCTGAAGCTATAAAATGGTATCGATTGGCGGCTGAACAGGGATTGGCGGAGGCCCAAAACAGCCTCGGACAGATGTATAAGAATGGCTTGGGCGCTGCGAAGGATTATGAGGAAGCCGTAAAGTGGTATCGACTATCTGCTGAGCAGGGTGACGCCATGGCCCAAAGCAATCTTGGTTATATGTACGAAAATGGATTTGGCGTGACCAAGGACTTTGAGGAAGCTGTAAAGTGGTATCGACTAGCTGCTGAGCAGGGCTACGCCATAGCTCAGAGCAATCTCGGCTTCATGTACGATAATGGCTTTGGGGCCCCACGCGATCGTAAAGAAGCTGTAAAATGGTATCGGTCGGCTGCTGAGCAAGGGTATTCATTGGCCCAGTTCAATCTCGGGGTAATGTGCGAGTATGGACAGGGGACGCCCCAGGACTACAATGAAGCTATCAGGTGGTATCGCAAGGCTGCTGACCAAGGTTTGGCGGACGCTCAAAACAATCTGGGGTTGATGTATAGGCACGGTTATGGAGTCCCACAGGACTACAATGAGGCTCTGAAGTGGTATCGGTTGGCAGCGGAGCAGGCATATTCGGAAGCTCAAAACAATCTCGGGCATATGTACGAAAATGGTTTCGGTGTTCCTCAAAATTATAAAGACGCTCTCAGATGGTACCGTAAGGCTGCAGAGCAGGGATATTCAGTGGCTCAATTCAATCTTGGAGTAATGTACGAAAATGGCCTTGGATTGCCTCAAGACTATATCAAGGCGCTAAAATGGTATCGAAAAGCCGCCGAACAGGGACTAGCGGATGCTCAGAACAATCTCGGACTAATGTACAAAAACGGTTTTGGAATGTCCAAAGACTACAAAGAGGCTCTGAAATTGTATCATAAAGCCGCCGAACAAGGCTACTCGGGCTCAATTCAATTTGGGCGTAATGTATGAGAACGGTTTCGGAGTATCTCAGGACTTCAGGGAAGCGCTCAAATATTATCTAAAGGCTGCTGAGCAAGGTTTACCGGACGCCCAAAACAGTTTGGGACTGATGTACAAAAATGGTTTGGGGGTCCCAAGAGACTACAAGGAAGCCGTAAAGTGGTATCGCTTGGCTGCGAAACAGGGATATCCAGCGGCTCAATGTAATCTGGGGGTCATGAATGAAAATGGTTATGGAGGTCCCAAGGACTACAGAGAGGCTGTCAAGTGGTATCGGCTAGCTGCTGACCAGGGTTACTCACCAGCTCAGTTCAACCTCGGATTGATGTTCGAAAACGGATTTGGAGTAGCTCAGGATTATGTTGAAGCGCTAAAGTGCTATCGGCGGGCGGCAGACAGAGGCCATCCTGAGGCTCAGACCAGGCTTGGTTCCATGTACGCCCATGGACAGGGAGTAAGCCAGGACTACGGAGAAGCCAAGAGATGGTTTGATAAGGCCGCTGATCACGGGATACCGGAGGGACAGCGCAGTTGGACTAGTGCATTATTACGGTTGGGGAGTGAGACAGGATTTCAAGGAAGCGGCCAAGTGGTTCAAGCTCGCCGCTCAACAGGGAGACACCCAATCTGAAACTTATCTCAGGGAGATTGAAAGTCAACTCAAGCAGAGAAAAAGAAAGCCGACTACCTCTGCCCCAAAAACAGCAAAAAGCAAAAAACAGCCTAAAGGCTCGAGTGAATCTTTAGACGAATTGTTCGCTGAATTGAATAAACTCGTCGGTCTACAGCGAGTCAAAGATGAAATCGATCAGCTTATCAAATTGGTCCGCGTCCAAAAAATGAGACATTCACAAGGGTTGAAGTCCGATTCTTTCTCTTTGCACTGCGTATTCTTCGGCAATCCTGGAACGGGTAAAACCATGGTCGCTCGAATCTACGGCAAGATGCTCAAGGCCTTAGGTTTGTTGAGTAAAGGCCATCTGGTGGAAACCGACAGGTCAGGTCTCGTGGCGGGGTATGTTGGGCAGACTGAGCTGAAAACAGATCAAAAAATCGTTGAAGCATTAGGTGGAATACTGTTCATAGATGAAGCCTACTCTTTGTACAAGGGCAAGGACACTCAGCAGGATTACGGTAACGATGCGATCAGTATTCTGCTCAAACGCATGGAGGACCACCGTGATGATTTCGTTGTCATTGTGGCGGGATATGACAAACCTATGGCGGAATTCCTCCAATCAAACGAAGGCTTAAAAAGCCGATTTGCCGCCAATATTTATTTTCCGGATTATTCTCCCAAAGAACTTCTAGAAATATTTGAATTGTTTTGCACAGAAGGCAATTATGACATACAGCCAACGGCGCTGGAGCTGATTGAATATATTCTCAACAATGAATATCGAGATCGTGATGAAAGCTTTGGAAATGGACGCCTGGTTCGTAACCTGTTCGAAAGCATAGTAAAGAATCAGTCAGTCCGAATTGCGGAAACCATTTCAAGCCCAAAACATTCCGACCTGGTTACGATTCTTGCCGATGATGTTCGCCCCCTCCTCGAGAAAAAACAGGAACCTGTTTCTCTAAACTATTAGCAACACATAAGCGCCCACTTTTACAGAGTAAGTTGCTCTGAGCGACAACAAGACTTGAGTTCAATCGTCTAAACAACCATACCCATTTAGAACAAATTTTTATCTTTGCAATGACTGCAGTGCTTATGCTATATATTCAACATGTGAATAATCATTATTTGAGCAGATGCTTGGCCGATGACTGAAAGAGCGTGGGAGCTTATATTGTTTTTGATGTTTCTGGCGAGCGTCACCGCAGTTATTCTCTGGGCGAGATGATATCGATTCTTTTTATTTTTAGCTGTGTCATGACACTTTAAATGTAACTGGCCGGTTAGAGTGGAAACCCAAACACCAACAATGGAAGAAATAGCTTTTAAACCAATAGGAGTGATTCGGTCTCCGTTTTCTGATGTGGAAGGAATGCCGGTTCAATCGGTCGCGGCCGTTGGTGTCAAGGGAACGGTCGAGCTTGATCCCGAGTTGGCGCTGGGACTCAAAGATCTTGAAGGTTTTTCGCACATCATTCTCATATATTACTTTCATCTTAACAAGGGCTATTCATTACACGTGATCCCCTTTTTGGACCCCACTCTTAAAGGGGTATTCGCCACGAGGGTGCCAAGACGTCCAAACGGAATAGGGCTTTCCGTGGTCAGGCTCACGGGGATCCAAGGGAACAAGCTGGAAATTCAAGATGTTGATATTTTAGATCAAACCCCGCTATTGGATATAAAACCATTTGTTCCCGAATTTGATCATCGAGACGTTCAAAGCACGGGTTGGTTCGCCAAGGGGGCGCCAAAAGCTTCAAAGATTAGAGCTGACAGAAGATTTGTTGATCAAACAGGTGACGGCCCTAATTGAATTGAATGGTTAAAAAAGCTACGTTTCTTCGTGACTGTACGGACCCCACTTTCTCAAATCCCCCAACCGAAAATGCGGACGAAAATTTGGTTTGAAGAAGCAACATCGTAAAAAGGCGTTTCCTTGTCATTTCATGGTAGGGCGGCGCAATTCCACCGCTCGATAAGTCTATACCTTCAATCGGCACGGATAAGGCATATTTGGTTGAAAACCGGTATTCTTTTCTCTACAAATGCGCTGACTCCTTCTCGCCCATCGCGATGATCTCCGGCCAAGCTCAGGAACTCTCTCTCGTATTCCAAGTGCTCTTCTAAGGAATGGTTGAATGAGTCAGTAAGAAGTCGTTTAGACAGTCCAAAGGAATGAAGAGACTTCTGAGCCAATTCGTGCGCCATCTTCGTGGATTCCTCCAGCGCCAGACCATCCTCAACTACTTTTGTCACGAGTCCCCATTCGAGAGCCTTTTCCGAAGGAATCGGCCTGTCAAACGCCGCAATTTCCAACGCCTTGGCCAAACCAACCAACCTGGGTAAAATAAATGTCCCAGCCCCGTCAATAGATAGACCTGAAGAAGTATAGGCCTGTCTAAACGCAGCCGAACGTTCCATGACCCTGAAATCACAAGCAAGAGCAAGGGAAAATCCTCCACCTGCCGCCGGTCCGTTTATAGCGGCAATTACAGGCTTCTTCATTCTTCTGATTTCCAGGATCGCCTGATGATAACGGGCCGCAAGATTGTGAAGAGCAGCGGCTGGACCTTGAGGCCAACTTCTAACCCATTTTAGGTCACCGCCTGCGCAAAAGACTTTGCCACCTCCTGAAATGACAACTCCTTTTACTGATTCGTTCGCCGCAAGGTTGATGAGATCAGATGCCAGAATGGAAATGGTATCCAAATCGAATGCGTTGAAAACGTGAGGCCGATCAATAATTACGGTGGCGATTTCGCCCAGCACAGTAGTTTTTATCGGTTCATTCATGGTCACTCCTTGGGTGGAAAGCCACAACTAGGATGGATGTCTCAAACAAAGTCATCGCTAGAACAGCAGCCGCATTTTAGAATTCCATCTTGCCTCTGGCTCGGAGTTCCTGCGGTAGTAGGCTAGAATACATACACGAAATTATCGGCGTCTCAACTCCCACTTCCTGGCCGAGGCGCACTACCGCTCCAAGTTGCTCTGAGAGTTCCGATGGCAGTCCATTCATGATGTCCCTCTGCATTGAAGCCGTTGACTCAAATCCGAGGTTGTCAATGAAGCCCATGGTGGATTCAATCAGATCATCCCTTAAAGGTATCTTCCTGGCGTGTGCGACTTTAATGATCTCACTGGCGGCTCCTTCGAGCATTTTTCGGGTTTCCGGAACGCTTCTTATCACACCCGCAGGGGCTCTTGTGACAGCCGCTACCCCGCTGAAAGACGCTATGAAGAGAAATTTTTCCCACATCGCGACATGAATGTTTGCTGGGATCTCGCAAGTGACGCCAGCTTTCGTGAAAGCGTCCTGGAGAAGTCGGCCTCGCTCGCTAGGTTGATTATTGAGTTCACCAAAAGCTATGTAAGGTTCCAGCGCCACATGCCTGATGTGCCCGGGTCCAGCTTTAAGCGCGACAATTCGGCACAAGCCCCCAAAAACATGCTCGGAACCAATCGCTTTTGACAAGTGGGTCGGGGCTTCCAATCCATTTTGCAGTGGAACGGCGAATGTTTCAGGCCCTACCATAGGCTTTATGGCCTCCGCAGCTTCTGGGACCTGCCACGCCTTCACGCCAACGATAATGACGTCTACCGGTCCCACCTCCTTGGGATCTCCACTCACGTTTACAGGCTGAGTCAAAGAAGCGCCATCCGGAGTATCTATTTTCAAACCGTTGGTGACCAGAGCCTTTAAACTCTCGCCTCGCGCGAGAAATATCACATCCTCGCCTGATTTTGCCAAACGCCAACCAAAATATCCGCCAACGCCCCCAACTCCGAAAATCGCTATACGCATTGAAACCTCCGAACAGAATTGGTCTTGAATTTTATACGCCAGACAGAGTCCAAAATACAAATCTGGTGTTCTGACGCAGTTGAGCAAAGCGATTCCTGAAAATAGGCAATCTAGCTCAAGTCTCTACAAGCGATAAAATTAAGAGCCTTCATCGTCATTACAATTTCTTCTTTTTGGTTCAACGCCTCGACATAAGAATATACAATTCCACGATCCGGTTTTGAACGAGATCGTTTGGTCTCTGAGACAGTAATGCGGAGCGCTAAAGTATCTCCAGGACGGACAGGTTTCAGCCATTTCAGTTCATCAACGCCAGGTGATCCGAGACTTGCAACATGTGATAGATAGTGATCAACGAATAGTCTCATCATTAGGCTGGCCGAATGCCATCCGCTAGCTATCAAGCCTCCGTAGATGGACCGTTTGCCCGCTTCAGGATCCGTGTGGAACGGCTGAGGATCGAAGCGACTCGCAAAAGAAATCATTTCAGCTTCTTCAACCGCGATGGAGCCGAATTCATGGACAGAACCCTGCACATAATCTTCGAAATAACGCTTATCGATTGGGGTAGCAAATTCGGTGACTCTCATAAGCCTCCTCTCTAACATTTCTTATATTGGTCCGAAGTTCATGAGCTTCAATTTCATGAACCCACGATCAAGATCAATTATGTTCAAATTCCCATAATCTTGGGAAATTCGAGTTATATTTGACAGAGACATTCCCAGAAACATGACAAAGAATAACCCTGTTTACTCCCGCATGTCCAACAATTAGCGCCGGACCTTGTTCGACCTGATCGAGTATGGTTCTAAATGTGGGGATTACTCTGGTTGCAAGATCAGCAAAACTCTCGCCGCCGGGAGGGCGATAACCTTCCATGTCATTCCCTCTTTCTTGCCATTGAATTGGGAATCTGGCTCTGATTTCATCTATCAAGACCCCATCCCACTCTCCCAAACTTATTTCTTTCAAACTCGGGATAATTTTAACTGAGTGGAGGCTGTTTCCTGCAATTATCTCTGCTGTCTTGCGGCTCCTTGTCAGGTCGCTGCAGTAAATTGAGCTGAAAGAAGAAACATCTAACTGATGTCGCCAATACCTGGCTTGCTCAACGCCCTTGTCACTTAGTGGCGCATCGACCTGGCCGACATATCGTCCTGCATAGTGTCGGTCAACTTCTCCATGTCTGAGCAAGTATATTTGAGATTTGTTCATGCTGGTTTTTCTTCATCATTTCTGGAAGCAAAATGGCGATCTGCTTACCCAACTCCTGTTCTAACCTATGCCTGAGTTTCTTGGCGTCGGATAGCCTCCGTTGAACCAATTCAAGGAGTTCCTGGTTGCCTTGGGAACACTCTAATTGTTTCTCGAAGCGTGTTTCCAATGACACCAGACGACTCCCCGAGACCAGTTTGTCTGACAGGCTAACGACATCTCTCTCAGTAATGGGAGAGCCATTCATATTCAAACAGTTCATGTGATTTTCGACAATTTCCGCAACATCCGGGTAATCCAGGTCTCGAAGCATCTGACCCGCGACCTTCGCATGGTCTGGGAGGCATCTAGCGACATCGTGCAGGAGGGCCGCTGCTAAAATCAGACCCAAGTTCAACTTGTGCCCGATCTGGTTTAGAGCCTGTCCCAGGCATCGGGCTATTTCAGCCACCATACATGAGTGAGCCACCAATCCTTTATCGTTTGCGGTTAAGTTGCTGTTTAGAATGGCCATGCATTCTTTGGGAGATGGAAAGTCACGCTCTTCATACTTCTTGAGCAGATATCGATAATCCTCCTGTGTGTCCATGTCGAGGAGAATGCGCTCGTCCGTAACATTGACATCGATTGCGTCAGCGTGTTTTTGTTTGAGAAAACCACCGAGCCCACCAGGGGCTTCCCATTGCAATATTTCCTCACGATATCGGGTTGAGATCAGCGGTGGGTGACCTCTTTTGCCGAGAAAACTTGGATAGCAAATCAATTTTCCGGATTCCTCGAAAAGCGCGAATCATCTCCAGAATGGTGGGTCTTCTAATTAATGGAATGTCTACAGGTATGACGAAAAATGCGTCCCGGGAGGAGTCAATAGTCTCAATACCTGCTTTAACGGACGACATCATGCCATCCTGGTATTTTTCATTCGTGATCCACTTGATGTTCCGCTGTTCGAGTATTGGCGTAATATCATGAGCGCGATGCCCTACAACAACGCGAATATCTGAAATCCCAGCCTCAGAAAGAAGAGAAATTACCAGCTCGAGAACAGTTTCCGCTCCAAATTTCAGGAGAGGCTTGAAATCCATCATACGGGATGAATAGCCTGCAGCAAGCACTAAGGCCGTAAATCGTTCCTTGGTTCAATTTAGAAATCACCGATGTCAAACAGTTTTTCTCTTGTCTTGAATGGCTCTTTTGACTGCGCTGCGCATTAACCAGGCTCTCTTTTTCAAAGGTCACCGATTTAAGCGAAAGAGATCCATCCGTAATCGCTTCCGAGAGTACTGCGCATGGGTCAAAACAGAAAAAACCGTTTCAAGTATACTTCGTTCTTCTGTGTTTCCCGTTTTGATCTTTATTTCCAAGAGGTCCTTTCCATGATCATTGGTTAATACGGCGCTAAAGTTCAATACTCCCGGAACTGAAAAAAGGATGTCATCCAAATCTGAAATGCTCAACCAGTGAGATTGTCCCAGGCGCACGAAATCAGTCAGTCGTCCCCTGATAGTGTCCAACCTGCGCAGAAACCGTTCCGCACGGACAGGGATCGGTCAAAAATCTGGAGAATATCACCCGTGCGATAACGTAGCAACGGCATGCCTCTTCTCGTCAATGTCGAAAAAACAACTTCACCACATATGCCATCTGGTTGAGGGAGACCTGAAACTGGATCGACAATCTCAATGAACAAATCAGCTTCTCTTAAATGATACCCCTGCAAAGCCGAACACTCTACACCTCCGCCAAATCCCATTTCAGTTGTCCCGTAATGATTGAATACCCTGCATTTCAATACACGACCCAATTCCGCCACAATCGCGGGTGAAACGTAATCCGAACTTAGCAGGACATTCTTTATCAGACCTTTGGGTATCAACGACGAATCCTTGTGGCGGACAATGGAAAGCGCCTGGACAGGGATAGCCACCAGAGCGTCAGGCCTTATTCGCAGAATCTCCTGGATGGTAAAACCGGGGTCCTGAACCAGCCCATGAACAGTTCCCTGAACATCCATTCTGCTCAATGCCCTGGCCAGAAGGTCGCCTACAGAGTCGGGTCTCTCTCCCGGCATTAGAATCAAGACCTTCTGTCCAGGTTGAACAATCGATGTCATGCCGTGATGAAAGAAATCAAGTGTCAGGTCGATTTCATCTGCGGTAAAATATACCCTTCTCGGCTCAGTCGTAGGATCTGAATCCGGTAATGTAACAACCCGTTTAATTTCGTTTTGGGAGACACATAGGAATTGTGGCCCTTTTGTGCGCAAATCTTCGACTGTTGTAAATGGAAGTTTCTGAAAATGTTCAAGATGTTGTAGCCCGGCTGGCGAAAATCGAGCTAGATGTTTCCTATAAAACGGGCTTTTTTCCTGGACATAACCAATTACGTCTTGCAGTTTGTTTAACTGGTAATGTTCGAGTTCTTTTCTGGAAAGGTCTTGAGCGTTGGAACATCTCGAAACTTTGGAGGCGATCCATTGTTCGAGTGGCGTTTTATCCATTTATCTTTATGACCTTCATCTGTAAATCGAATAGCCTCGAGATCCGGTCAGATTGTATGCGCAAAACGGAACCAGTTTGCCGTCAGTTGTTACTACGTGAATGCAGCAATCCTTAAGTCTTTCGAGATCCAGATTCCATGCGTCCTGAAACGCCATTCCGGAGATACAAAGGCTGTGCGTCCGAGTGCGCTCAAGTAAAATATCCCACTCGCCAAACGAAAAAGGATTTTGTTCTTTACTGGAATGATCCTGTGTAGGATAGCGCCATCGCCCAGAAACAAAATCTCTAGCTTTTGCGGCTCCTTCCTCAGCTCTTTCCGATTCACACAAACAATTCCTGAATTTGTGGCTTGTCAATGCTTTCACTCTACCTTCAGGCAATACAACAAAGTTCCCGTGAAAAGAGCATAGGGCGTTCTCGCATCCCGGAGGCCGGAAACTCTCTGACTTGATGAGCCCATCAGTTTGAGTTTCGATGTTTTTAATAACTTCCGGCAAGGTTAATCGATCCTCCTCGGCAGGAGTATTTGGATACCTTCCAAAGTAACTGACAGGCTGAAAATGTACACCGCGAACCACTTTGACATTCTCAATAGCGAATCGAATTATGCTACCGATTTGATCCACATTTACTCTTGGAACCAGTGTAGGAACAAGAATGACGCCCAACTCCAGAACGTCACAGATCCGGATAGCTTCCAACTTGGTTTGTAGAAGCGCTTTTCCCCTCAGGTTTCTGTATACATCATCGCTTATTCCATCAAACTGCAAGAACACCGATGATAACCCAGCGTCTTTAAGAGATTTGGCGAAAGAGGGGTCTTGCGCCAGGCGTAATCCATTGGTATTCAATTGAATGAACTCAAACCCAAGTTCCCTGCCAAGGGCGATAATGGCAGGCAGGTCATCCCGAAGCGTCGGTTCACCACCGGAAATCTGAATATTGCATGGATGCCCTGTGGCAAGCACGGTTTCGTACCAGCTTCTAACGACACCAAGGTCAGGATCCGGCATGTTTTGACAGAGAGAATCGGCAAAACAATAGGAGCACCTCAAGTTACATCGTTGAGTCACTTCCAGCAAGGCGGCGCAAGTTTGTTGTCGATGTTCCGGGCAAAGGCCACAATCAAATGGACAGCCCAGATTCGTTTCAGTGTTTGGGTTGGATGGAGAACAGGGGATTTTGGGACGGGTCCAGGACATATAGGATGGTTCTCCTCGCCAGAGCACAGCGCTGAATGAACCATGTTCGGGACAGGATTTTATCATGTACACGTCCTGCCCGATAGCGACCCTTGAAGCTGGAATTCTCGCAAGACATTCCGGGCAAACACTCTCCGTTTCAGACAATTTGATCTCGGCTTGAGAACACATTATCTTTTCCCGGAGAGATCAAAACCGTTTTCCAGTAGAAGCGATTTTACCTTGTCGAAAGTTCCAGAAACAATTTTAGGACATCTGGAAAGTTGATTTGCCGGATTGTCTCCGATGATCTCCGTACAATGTATACCACCGAAGCACTGGGAATATTCCTCAGAAAACCACTCTACCAAACTATTTATCATCGGATTTAATCTTTGATCCTGCTCTTCATCAGGTTCTCCTCTGCCGGCGTAAAGGGCTAACAGACAGGCCCCACCCGTCAGGGCGCCACAAATGTCTCCAGAAAAGCCAACGCCTCCTGCCAATCCCTCCATAGCCCGCACGAGATCCGGGTTGTGTTTTCCCTGGGCTTCCAGTCCCAGTATGATAAGGATCTGACTGCAGTGAAAACCTTGACCCGCTAACTCGAGCATACGCAACAGTTCGTCCATTTCAGTAGACCTCACGTCTCCATATGCGATGTTAAAGCCGTCTTTTGCGCTATCAACAGATAGTAGCCGGGTTTCAGACGCCGCACGGCCTCCTGTATTTGCGCAGGGTTTACTGGGCAGGGAGACGCTTGAAGCCAGAAACGATTCAGGGAACCATAAGACAAAATCAATTGTACCGCGAAATCCTTCAAAAGATCAGAGTGATCTTCCCAAAGATTGACTCTGAAACCTTTGTTCTGAATTTTCTGGATGATCTGCTCTTTGGGAATAGCTCCTCTCAAACAGCATTTTGTGAAAACGCCATTTGGACAATCTGGGACGTCGGGATTTTTGGAGTACACATCCGTCAAAATGATTTTCCCGCCTAACTTTAAGACACGTCCGAATTCACTTAACGATTCATCCGAATAGCTCATGAGGGAAAGGCTACACTCGGCGAGCAATCCATCCGCAAATTGATTGGGTAAAGGAAGGTGTTCTCCCGAGGCGCGAACCACCATCAACTCTCTGTTTCTGTTTTTACCGAATCGCAAGAGACTGGAAGACGTATCGAAGCCTATCGCCAGGTTATCTTGAGAAAGGAGTGTGTGTTGGAGCGTTATCCCCGTTCCGCAGCCAACATCGATAACCTTGGATCGTGGCGGTAGGCAGGATAGATCCATAGCTCTTTGTGTTAATTGTAGGCCGCCGGGTCTTATGCCCTGGGAGGCAATTTCTGTCACGCCTAGATGTTCATAGATTCCATTAGGTTGTGTGTCTCCAAATCTTGTCACTTGTCTTCCAGGAGCTTCTCGATCTCTGCCATTTTACCTATGGCCAGCGTTTCGGGAATAAATACCAGCCCGCATTTTGGACAGCGTGGAAGGTCTACCGGATATTGGCTACCCATGTAACCAATTTCTACTTTTCCGATTTCAAGGTCTACTCCACACACAGCGCACGTCCACTGTTCAATTTCTTCGGAATTTACGTAACCGCTCACGATTTTGATTCCTCTATTATGACCATGCGGTGACTATAAGCGTTATGCAGTGTAAAGCCATCTTCATTAGCTGAATACTCAACCCAGTAAGTAACATTCTCGGAGGTGTAATGAGCCATGAAGTTCCCTGTTGACCGATTTACAAACTTGGTTCCTGTTTTTTCCGCATGATCTATTACCTGCCTTATGTCGTCATTCAGGATCATCCTTTGTCGCATCAAATTCAGAACTTTTTCGGGAATGTAAAGCTTTATGTCTTGATACCCCTGATTCTTGGTCACGGGATCCCTCCACAGTTTCGCAAGCAAAGAGTTTTTCAATAAGACGCGATTATCTCTTATTTGTGAGTAATCTACATCTTTCTTGACATCAGCCTCAATGGTTTCATTACCAAAAATCAGATCCAACAAATGCCACGTGATCTTGCCCTGTGATCGAAAATGGTCCTGGCACACAGCGCAGTAGGTAAGGTAATCATGAGGACTTTCTGTGATCCGGCGCAGCATGACCTCTTTGGCCAGATCCCGATTTGCGAAACACATTAAGCCACCATACCCACAACACTCGGTCAAACTGCGATTTAGCGGGAGTTCATGTATTTTACACCCCAGTTTTTTAACAATATTGCGCACAGCTTTGTGGACTTGAGGCTCATGTCTTGAAGAGCAAGGGTCATGGACCGCAACATCTGATTGTTTAGGGTTGGGAAACTTGTTTGGGACGCCGAGGGTGTCCATAATTTCCCAAAGAGAACGCAGTTTAACTTGTGGTAGATGTGTTTTGAATACAGAGTAGCACGATGAACACGCTGCGATAACCTCAGGGCGCGACATCTCCTCCCATTGGATTGTAAATTGTGCCAGGACTTGAGAGAAAGTGTCTTTTCTGCCGGCCCAATCGGCAGGAGCGCCGCAACATCGGAGCATAATCCCAACACCACCACTGAGCCGTTCCATCAAATAGGTGTAGGTGGCCTCAACATTGTCAGGAGTGGATCCACTGAGCCGACAGCCGGGAAAAAGAGGAAAGCGCTGGAATCTGTTCCCGGCTGATGGCGTGTCAGGGCGCATCTTTCACCGTTGCTGAACGCCATGTCCCGGATCGCGAACTCATGAGCCGACGGCGGCATTTTGCCTTGCCTGACCATGGTTTCTCGAGCGGCTTTACAGACATTACCCATGTGAAGGTCTTCAGGACAAACCTCTTTACAAAGGCCGCAGAAGCTGCATGAGTTGATAAGTTTATTACCGTGCCGTTGGCCCATTACTATTGAGAGGTTATTATAAATCTGCCTGACGTATTTCTTGGGATAGCCTTTGAAACTGGAAAGGAACTCACAGACCTTTACGCACTCCATGCACTCACATTTAAGGCATCGTCCGGCTTCCTGAGCCGCCTCATTTTCGGAATAACCCCCCATCGGATCTGTCATGGGGGTTTGATCCAGGTCATCAATGCCTTTTGTGTTTGTAAACAGCCGGGTGTCGTAAGGCCCTTCGTTTTCCCTGGAAGCGGTGAGGGATACCCCCTGTAAGAACCGGTCAACAGAAATCGCCGCTCTACGCCCATCAGAAATTGAAGTTATTGGTGAAGGCTTCCGGTTGCCCCTGATTAAACCGCCACCCACAAATACATCATCGAGTTCAGTTCGAAATGTCACAGGGTCTATTTCCAATGCGCATCCCAACACTTTGACCAACTCAGCGCCATTGGCGCTATTTTGACCTATCCCCAAATAGATGGCGTCGAAATCCTTTCTAAGCTCTGGAATAGAAAGACCCTCGCCCAAAGAGTGACTCGATCTAATATCTACCTGAAGCGTTTCGAAAACTTTAAAGTCTTGAGCGATGTCCTGTCGGGACAATTGATGCTCAGGGTAGTCCCAGACAGAACCCCCAATTTTATCTGAAGCCTCAAAGACAGTGACTTGATAACCTTTTTTTGAGAGGTCTAAAGCTGCTGTGAGCCCGCTCAGGCCCGCTCCGATAACCGCGACCCGTTTGTTTTTAGGAGGAAGAAGTTTCTTTTTTTCATCTTCGGTGGGAGCCCAGGTAAGGACTGCTTTTTCCAGAGATCGAATAGCGATAGTCTCTCCCACTTCGCGACGTTTGCAGACTCCCTCGCATGGATGATCACAGATTTGGCTTATTATTCTGGGAAATGGAATGGTTTTTCTAAGGATATGTGAGGCCAGAACGAAGTCTCTTTTGGTCAAGGCCGAACACATCGCACGCACATCCAGGTGAACCGGGCACGTGGCGACGCACCAAGGGGCGCATTCCTGGATACAGAGGTATTCCAGTTCCCGCAATTCCTTTTGGTCCATGGAAGCCTGCCAGCCGAAAGATTATGTCTCTGGGAATGCTATGGTCCAGGTAAATATTTACCTGGACCTTTGGTTGAGATGTTAATTATCCAATGCCTTTGAGACCAGCCAGGACCTTTTCGGGGAGCGCCGGCGCCTGTCTGATTCTAACCCCGCTAGCATTGCAGATGGCGTTGATGACAGCGGCGTGTGGAGATGTCAAAGGCAATTCTCCAACTCCAGCAGCGCCGAATGGGCCATTTTCTCTGGGATTCTCGACGTAGATAATCTTGATGTCGTCCGGGATGTCCTTGGGATAGGGAAGGCCACAATCAGCAAGAGTAGTATGCTTGTTCAGGTCTTCGAAATCTTCCGACAGAGCCAGACCGATACCTTGTGCTACTCCTCCATAAATCTGTCCATCTACAGCCAGTTTGTTATTAATTTTTCCGATGTCGGCCACCACAGTGAACTTCTCGACTTTCGTCTTGCCTGTTTTCGTGTCCACTGCTACCTCAGCCATAAACACCCCATACATGTAAACAGGGAATGGATTTCCCTGACCGTTCTCATCACAAGGAGTACACATTGAGGCGGTCCACTTCCCGGAGTATTTCAGGGGTATATTTTCCGCTTTCATCTCATCGTATGTACGGTACGTGCCATCCGGTTTCTTCATTGCGCTAATGAGCATATCGCATCCATTCTTGATGGCGTTACCGGTCATGACCTGTTGGCGGCTGCCTCCTGATGGCCCACTATTAGGAACCATAGCTGTGTCATTCATAACGAGCTTAATCTTATCCGGGGATATCCCTAAGGGTCTAAGCCCCTCATGGCATGTGCCAAGCGCCCCAATGTCCGCTCCCTGGCCATGGTCTTCCCATGAAGAAGACAATGTAACCCCGTCAGGAGTCAGTTCGACCCACACTTCAGAGGAATCAGGGCCATCAAGACCACATCCGTAGATTCCTATAGATACCCCGACACCCTTTTTGAGTTCTGGAGTGGATTTCTTCTTAGCTTGTTCGACAGCCTCTTTATAAAGTGGACGCAATTTGTCAATCATATCCGGGAAGCTGAAAACCTCCGGGGTTTGTCCTGTAGGAGTAGTGTCTCCAGGTCTGTAGACATTTAGATATCTCAACTCGAGAGGGTCTTTTCCCATTTTGACTGCAAGCTCATCCATGAGGCTCTCAGATGCGAAAAAGCTCTGTGGTGATCCATAAGCTCTGAAAGCGGAGCCCCAAGCATGGTTTGTGCAAACGGTTTTTCCAAGGCCCCTGATGTTTGGAATACCATACCCTGCGCCAATGAATTGAGCGCCACGTACTGTGAGGAGGTCGCCAAACTCCGAATATGGGCCGTGATCCACAATCCAGTCGCCTTCCATGGCGACAATCTTGCCATCTTTGTCAGCGCCATATTTCAGATTAACGAAGAACGGGGACCTCTTGCCGGTGTAAGTTATATGCTGATAGTAGTCATATTTAAGGGCTACCGGTTTGCCTGTGGCCATTGCCGCTACACCCACCAGGGCTTCCATTGTGGGGCTAAACTTATAACCGAATGTTCCACCGGCAGGATTCTGCACAAGCCTGAGTTTTTCAGGTTCCATACCCAGACCAGGACAGATCATAGCGTGATGAAGATGGATTCCGATACTTTTTGAATGGATCGTAAGACTTCCGTCTTCGTCAAAATACGCGAATCCAACATCCGGTTCCATCGTCAGGTGTGGTTGCCTTTGTAGGTAATATTCTCCCTCGACCACATAAGCCGCAGATTCCATAAGTGGTTTTGTGTCCGCCCCTTTGGCCCGTTTTTGCTCATAATATACGTTCGGGGTTCCAGGGTGAATTTCAATAGCGTCGTCGGCCATCGCCGCCGGAGCGCTCATGTACGCTGGCAGCGGCTCCAGGTTGACTTTCACCTTGTCTGCCGCCGCTCTGGCGTTTGCCTCAGTGTCAGCGGCCACCATTGCTATGGCGTCCCCAAACTGAAATACCTTATCATCACAAAGAATCGGCCGGTCCCATCCATCGCCTTTGTTGGTAGGGAAAGTAATTAATCCGGTGATGCGGTTCTTACCCTTGACGTCCTTATGGGTTATCACTTTTACCACGCCGGGCATTTTCTCGGCCTCTGAAGTATCTATGGACAATAGTTTGGCGTGAGAAACCTTTGCTTGAACGAGGGCCAGATGCAGTGTTCCAGCAGGCATCTTGGAGATTATGTCCGCCCCATAGTCAATTGTTCCTGTTACCTTTGCGATTGCTGATGGTCTAGGATAACTGGTCCCCCAGATCCTGCCATCCTCCGGTAGCTTGAATGCTAACTCCGCCTTCGTCATTTCCCCGCGAAGGACTTTCGCTGCGTCAATCACTGCGTCGATAAGTGGCTTGTATCCAGTGCAACGGCAGGCGTTGCGGTTTTTCTGAAACCAGTCCCGAACTTGATCTCTGGTGGGGTTCTGGTTTTCATCAAGTAGCGCTTTTGCGGAAACTATGAATCCTGGAGAACAAAAGCCACACTGCGCTCCACCATGAACAATCCACGATAACTGGAGCGCGTGAAGATCTTTCGGAGTCCCAATTCCTTCGATCGAGGTTATTTCCGCTCCATCTTGAACTCGCTTCATTTTGGTGACACATGACTTGATTAGTTTCCCGTTCATGATAACCGAGCATGATCCACACTGACCTTTCTCGCATCCGACCTTCAAACCAGTGAGACCGAACTGCTCTCTGATTACCTCAGCCAGTGAAGCTTCCGGATCTGCTACGACCGTTTTGTTTACGCCGTTGAGATTGATGGTTCTCTTAATCATTACAAGCCCTCCTTGGTGGACATGCGTTTCCTAACGTGAAGCCTTTTCAAGTTTGACTGCGCAGACCTTGTAATCTGGAGTTTTGGAAATAGGATCCAGAGATGTGCCCAACAAGACGTTTGGGTTCGCTTCCCTGAAATGGAAATCCATGAAGATTGCGCCTTCAGGCACTATGTCTCCGGGTTGAACTGGGGTGGTGAGGTCGCCACGTCTGGATGTGATCTTAACCACGTCCCCTTCTATCAGCCCTAACCTTTTCGCGTCGAGATAATTGATCTGAGCCCGGGGTGTCGGAAATTCCTTATGAAGAGACGGGCACCTGCCTGTCATTGTCCGAGTGTGGTAGTGGGCGAAACGTCGGCCTGTTGTCAGCAGAAAAGGGAAATCAGCGTCCGGTAACTCTTCGGGGGGACGAAAATCTATTTCATGAAATAATCCCTTACCCCGTGTGAACCTGCCCTCGTGGAGAAAAGGTGTCCCTTTATGATCGGGTGATGGACAGGGCCACTGGATTCCGCCAGCCTCGAGTCGCTGATAATTGATTCCCGCAAAAGCGGGCGCCAGGCTGGTCATTTCATCGTAAATCTCTTCCGGGGAATCGTATGACATTGAAATCCCAAGGCGAGTTCCTAACTCGCAAAGAACTTTCCAGTCGGGTATAGCGCCCTCAGGTGGATCAACAGCCTTTCTCACCCGCTGCATTTTTCTTTCCGTGTTCGAAAATGTGCCGTCCTTCTCGGCCCAGCAAGCCCCGGGGAGTACCACATGAGCAAGCTCAGCCGTCTCAGTTCTAAAGATATCCTCAACTACAAGAAATTCGGCGGAACTTAGAGCATGACGAACATGGTGAGTGTCCGGGTCGCTCATTACAGAGTTTTCGCCCAGGATGAACATGGCTTTTACTGAGCCATCCAACAAACGGTCCATCATCTCGGGGATTGTATAACCAACTTTATTTGATAGTTTGGCGTTCCATGCGCTCTCGAATTTTGATCGGACAGTTTCGTCAGTGACCACCTGATATCCGGGATAGACATTTGGTAGTCCACCCATGTCGCATGCTCCCTGGACGTTATTTTGTCCTCTGAGCGGATTGACGCCTGTGGATGGTCGACCAATCTGTCCGGTAAGCATAGCCAGGTTGCCTAGAGATTTGACGTTGTCTACGCCGTGTGAATGCTCCGTAATACCAAGGGTATAAAGTATGGTAGAACGTTCAGATGTCGCATAAATTTTAGCGACCTTTACCATGTCTTCCACCGGTACTCCACAAATCTCGGAAGCTTTTTCCAGTGGATATTTCTTGAGATGTTCCCTCAGTCCTTCAAACCCTTCCGTTCGTTCATCTACAAAGTTCTGATCATGCCAGTTGTTAGCGATGATGGCGCTCATCAGACCGTTAATAAAAGCGACATCAGTTCCAAATCTTATCCTTATATGGATATCGGCTTGCAAAGTCAGTTGAATTTTCCTCGGGTCGACCACAATCAATGTAGCGCCATTCAATTTAGCGCGGAAAACCCTTTTAGAAACCAGTGGATGGGCTTCTGTGGTATTTGAGCCAATCAGAAATACGCAGTTAGCGTCCTCAATCTCTGGTATTGAGTTGGTCATCGCTCCACTCCCGAAAGCAGCGGCAAGACCTGCCACTGTGGGAGCGTGTCAAAGACGGGCGCAGTGATCTACATGGTTAGTCCCGAACCCAGCCCTACAGAGTTTCTGCATCAGATAGTTCTCTTCGTTTGTGCAGCGGGCCGAGGTCAAAAAAGCCAGGCTATCGCCTCCATGAGTATCCCTGATTTCGGCAAGCCTGGTGGACGTGTAATCGAGCGCCTCATCCCAAGAGACCTCTTTCAAAGCGCCATCTTTACGTATCAATGGTGTGGTCAGTCTTTCAGGGCTGTGAACGAATTCATGCGCATTCCAACCCTTGATGCAAAGCTTCCCCTGGTTCATAGGGCTGTTTTTCGACGGAATAGTCCCAATGAGCTTTCCATTCGCGACTTCGAGCATCATCTCGCAGCCGCACCCACAGTACGGACAGGTTGTCCTGACGAGTTTGTAATCCATTGCTCCACCTACTAGGGAAAATGTCGGGTTCTTAAGACCTTAGTAGTTTCAAGCTGCTTATATAACAGGTAATTATCGCTAAGTTAGCGTCTTATGTCAAGATTGACATAAACGATCTCGAGAGTCAAGCAGACTAAAAGAAAAACAGCGCCCAGAAATTGTTAACTTTGAGGATAAGATGCGTCAGCTTGCGGAATTGGCTCTAAACCAAGGGGTGTTTCGATAACAAACCCGCAAGCCATGCGCTTGGATGAACATTGAGGCGCCCCAAAGAATGGACAAACAGTTTGGGGTTATTATCTTTGGATCAAGTCTACGATGATATCAGGGATTTTCTTGACGTGGACCAATTTTCCACAAGTCCGTATAGGGCCGGCAACACCAGCAGGGTCAATATCGTACTCGAAACTAACCCCCCGATCACTACAGTCGCAAGTGGTCTTTGTACCTCCGCTCCAGTTCCTGAAGCGATTGCCATAGGCACGAAGCCGAGGGATGCGACTAAAGCTGTCATTAACACAGGCCTGAGTCTGGTGATTGCGCCCTTGAGAATGGCTTCCTCTATTCCTACTCCCTCATCTCGGAGCTTGTTTATGAATGTGATCATAACGAGTCCGTTCAGGACAGCGACTCCTGAAAGCGCAATGAACCCGACCGCCGCTGAAATTGAAAAAGGGATATCCCTGAGCCATAGGCCGGCCAATCCTCCTGTCAAGGCTAGAGGAACGCCCGTGAAAACCATTAATGCATATTTAGCGGAGCCAAGAGCGCTAAGCAGAAGGGCAAAAACAAGAAAAAGCGACACAGGAACTACTATCTCCAGACGTTTAGCGGCTGAAATAAGCTGCTCAAACTCGCCGCCCCAAGTGATCCAATAACCGGGTGGCAGCTTTACAGCATTCCCTATCTCCTTTTGAGACTCCTCAACGAATGAGCCTAGATCCCGGTCCCTAACATTAGCGGTGACCACAACTCTTCGTTTCCCGTCTTCCCTGCTGATTTGATTCGGGCCTTTCACGATAGAAATTTCGGCGACCGAATCTAAAGTCACAAAGTACCGTGGCTTGGCTTCTTCCGGAATCACAACTGAACCAGTCAAGGAACCAACATTAATTTCCTGGCGGGGCAATGGTATAGGTAACCGCTTGAGTTCGTCCACATTGGTTCGCAAATCCTCAGGCAGCCTGACAACAATGTTGAATCGCCGGTCTCCTTCAAAGACCAAACCAGCTTCTTTTCCACCTATCGCAATCTCCACTATGTCCTGAACATCGGATGCGTTGAGCCCGTATCTGGCCATCTCAGGTTTTTTCATTGTGACGGTCAGAATCGGCAAACCCGTCACAGGCTCAACCCTTACATGTGAGGCTCCCTTGATCTTTTTGAGTTCATTGGAGGCTTCTTCCGCCTTTTCAAGCATTACGCCCATGTCGTCACCAAAAACCTTGATCGCCACATCGCTCATAACCCCGGCCAACAGGTGGTTAAAGCGCATTCGGATGGGCTGACTGAATTCCAGGTTGCTCCCAGGCAGCCTATTTGTGACCTCTTCCATCTGTTTGACCAGGTCTGATTTGGGAAGCAGGGGATCTGGCCATTGGGAACGAGGTTTGAGAATTATCGTCTTATCCCCGATGCTCGGTGGATGAGGTTCTGTGGCTATTTCTGAAGTTCCAGCCCGCCCGACGATCGTTTCCACCTGGGGGAAATTCTCGATAATAGCTGCGGATATTAACGATTGCAGTTGAATAGCCTGGGACAAACTGGTTTCGGGAATACGAAGACTGTGAATAGCGATATCTCCCTCGTCCAGGCTTGGTATAAATTCCCTCCCCATTTGGGTAGCGGCTAGGCCACTGACTAAAACTAGCGTAAAAGCTGACGTGACGACTGTGACACGATATTTGAGGACGAATTTGATTAATGGAAGATAAACGATCTTTGCCCAACGGCTTATTGTATTTTCTTTGTCAGCTTTTTTGCCTGAAAGAAATATCGAAACAGCGGCCGGCACATAAGTGAATGAAAGTATTAACGCTCCTGTCAGGGCGAGCAACACGGTCAACGCCATAGGTGTGAACATCTTGCCTTCTACCCCGGTCAAGCTAAGAATTGGTAGATAGACTACCATTATGATGATTTCCCCGAACAGCATCGGTTTTCTGACTTCCTGCGACGCTTCCCAGATAATCTCGATTCTCTCTTTGTTCGAAAGAAGGCGAGCCGCATTCTGTTGGGCTTCGGTTAATTTCCGGGCGCAGTTTTCAACTATTACAACTGCTCCGTCAACGATGATTCCAAAATCTATGGCTCCAAGACTCATCAGATTTGCGCTCAATTTGTTTTGAACCATACCGGTTGCGGTGAACAACATTGAAAGCGGTATGACCGATGCCGTGATGAGAGCGGCCCGCACATTACCCAAAAAAAGAAACAGCACAACAATGACAAGAGCGGCTCCCTCGGTCAGGCTTTTTTTAACGGTGTCTATAGTTTTGTCTACGAGCGTGGTTCGATTGTAAACCGGACGCGCTAACACTCCATCAGGAAGAGTTTTATTTATTTCTTCAAGCTTTTGGAGGACTCGCTGAGCTACGACCCTGCTATTTTCTCCCATTAGCATGAAGACAGTCCCTAGAACTGTTTCCTGTCCGTCTTTTGTGGCTGCGCCCGTTCGGAGTTCCTTCCCCAAATGAACTTCGGACACATCCTTGATCAATACGGGGACACCCCTGACATTTTTGACTATAATAGCGCCTATGTCTTCGAGTCCGGACACTTGGCCCGGTACCCTGACCAGCCACTGCCCTGCCTCGCTCTCTATGTAACCAGCCCCAATGTTTTCATTGTTTGACCTCAAAGCCCTGGTAACGTCCGAAAAAGTCAAACCATTTGAGATTAATTTGTAAGGATCCGGGGTAACATGAAACTGTTTTTCAAAACCGCCTATTGTGTTTATTTCAGTCACTCCATGAGTATTTCTTAGCTGGGGACGAATGATCCAGTCCTGAATTGTTCGTAAATCAGTCAGGGTATAAGGACTTCCGTCTGCTTTTGTCGCTGATGGGTTGGCCTCAACTGTCCACATAAAGATCTCGCCCAAACCTGTAGAGATTGGGCCCATCATTGGTTCGACACCGGGAGGGAGCTTGCCTCTGACTTCCTGAAGTCGTTCGCTTACCAGGCGTCTCGCAAAGTAGATGTCGGTCCCATCGTCGAAAATCATGGTGATCAATGCTATGCCGTATTGGGATAACGAGCGGGTTTTCACCAGGCCAGGCAAACCAGCCATGCCTGTTTCCAAAGGGTAGGTTATTCTCTGCTCAATCTCTAGAGCCGAGAGCCCCTTACCTTGGGCTGTGACTTGTACCTGTACATTGGTGATATCCGGAACAGCGTCGATATTTAATCGGAAAAGATTGTATATTCCGACGCACGCCATTACTGAAGTAAAGGCAAGCATGATCCATCGATGCTTGATCGAAAATTTTAGAATTTCAGCAATCATGAAGACGTCCTAGTGTTGATGAGACATACCGGCTTTCCCGAGTTCTGATTTGAGGATGAAGCTATTGCGGAATACGTAATTCTCTCCGCAGAGAGCCCTTTGATCACTTCCGTGTAGTGACCGTCAGTCCTTCCCAGATTCAACGGTCGGGCCTCAAACTGGGGGCCATATTTGACGAAAACGACCGATCGATTTTGATAGCTGTGAATAGCCTCAGCTTTTACTGCGACTGGGACATCAGACTGATCGGTCAGTAACTTTACCTTGACAAACAAACCGGGACGCCACTTGCCTTCTGTATTTGAAATTACAACTCTTGCTTTTGCAGTGCGACTGTCTTCTCCTACTACTGACCCGACATAGGAAACTTCTCCAGTTGATTCCAAATTGGATGACGCTGATTTGACTACAGCTTTTTGCCCTATGTGAACACGTTCGAGATCATTGGGGTAAACGCTAATTTCCACCCAAACCGTAGAAAGATCTGCAATAAGGAATATTTCTGAGTCATCTTTAAGCCATTCGCCTTTTGATAGTCGCTTTTTAACAACCGTCCCTTCAAACGCTGCCCGAATCGGATAATGCGTGAGTTCAGAAAGAGAGCCTTTTTCCAGGTCCAAAATTTCCTGTTCTTTAAGGCCCATAGCGAACAATTTACGTGTCGCCGCTGTGAGTCCTATCTTTTCTTCCAAATAGGTCTTTTTTGCAGTCGAGAACTCTTTTTCTGGCACTGTCTCCTTTTCCCAAAGCTGCTGGGATCTTTCAAAGTTGTATCTTGCGAGTTTTTCACGTTCAAGCGCCACGAGGTATACGCTTTTGGCCTCGCCAAGTTCTCTGCTGTCTATTATCGCTATGATCTCGTCCCTGTTTACGGTGTCTCCGAGGTTTTTTGTTGTATCCAAGATTAATCCGGAAACTCTGGGAACTATTCTGGAAACCTTATCCGTGTTCAGAGCGATTTCTCCTGGAAGCGCCATATAAGTTTCGAGATTTTTTGGGCCCGCTTCCGTGGCCTGGACAGCCATCTTGTCGATTATTTCGGAAGGTATTGTCAGACGCCCTTCATACTGGGAGAATTCCCAATCGAACGTTTGATCCATCCATTGAGCCGTAACCTTTACGTCAAATGAGTGAGGCTCATCTAGTTCTTGTTCACAAATTAAAAAATCCTGTAGAGGTTTGAATTCAAAGAGGGACATTCTGTCACCAATACGTTTTATCTCCACAGAGGCCGCGACCTGTGTCGGATCCAGAGGTTTATGACCGTTTGACGGATAAATCCGGAAATGTGGAGGTCCACCTTTTTCATAAATTACGAGTTCAAGCTCAAAGGGACCTCTGCTCAGTAATCTACCTCCATGCGGGCCCTTGGGAGATTCTTCGTCGTGATCATGTTCATTTTCATGCCCATGTGAATCGATTGAACTCGAAACCCCTCTCCCAGAAAATAATATACCGATTGAAACCAAAACTCCGACCAGTACAACTGATCCCAGGGCCCAAAATTGTTTCCTATGCATTATCAGATCCCTCTACCACTTCATTGGAAAGGATGAAGAACTATGATCATTGCCGGAAAATGCTTCGTTGGGGCTTAATTTAGATCGGTCAGGAACATGTCCATCTTGGGATTTTAGAGCACGGGAGGCTTCACTCCAAAGCTCTCTATATTTGAGGTCCTGCGCTTTACGCCATCTTTCGACGTTTCTCCATTTTTGGTCTATTGAAGCCCTATGATCGCCACCCGCTTCGGCTCGCTCGTATGATGGGATCAATGCGGATATCGCGATCAAAACACACAACAGTGTTTTCATATCGTTTCAAACTCCCCTAAAATATTATGTTTGATTAAATCTCTGGGATACGCTCAGATCAGGAGAACGACAGAAAACGTGGGTTCTTCAGAAAGGTTTGTTTGATATGGGTGATTTAGCGAAGAAGATCCTGTAGGGCAGGACCCGAATGAGGGACAACTTGGCGTCCAAATACAGGAAAGCTGATTCGGTAATAATCTGGAATGCGTTGGTTGTGATTCGACTACACAAGTATCTTGAGTGGAACCTTCCGGATGTGAAGCAGCGCAACTGCGTACATGGTTACTTGAGGAGAACTGGCGATCTACCTCTGGGAAATGGGAAAAGAGATGAGCGGCGAAATGTATCCTGGGATGGGCGTGTACATGGCCCGCTGTTTCGTTATCCTTGTTGCATGACTCATGAATACAGCAACCCGCTAATGATACACCCAGGCAGATCGAGATCTGATAGATTGCAATGATCATCCATACCATTAACGTCTTTTTCAACGATGATCCTCTAAAGATTGAATTGCTACCTCAGACGATACCCAATATACGAGTCCACGCAAAATGAACCTAATGTTTCCTAGTGTATTTGTCAATATCAGTTGATCAGACGATAAGTGTCGTTAGCTTTCCTTTGCGCCTCACCTGTCAGCCAATGAATCTGTTCATAGTGACCATCAACAAGGCCGATGATATTCTTATCCAAAAGGTTTTTGGCCCCCCAATCTCTCAATACTGACAAGACCCCCTCTTTATTCAAGCCTTTTCTGTAAGGGCGATCTTCAGCTAGAGCCGTAAAAACATCCGCAACAGCCACTATTCGAGCCCCAGTATTGATTCTTTTCGCGTCCAGATGGAAAGGATAACCGGAGCCGTCGAGCTTTTCGTGATGGAAAGCCGCCCACTCCGTAATCTGCTGTATTCCGCCTATGCTACTGAGGACAGTATGAGTCAAATATGTGTGTTGTCGCATCACGGCAAATTCTTGGTCTGTGAGCTTGTCCGGCTTCTCCAGGATAGCGTTGGGGATGGCGACTTTCCCAAGTCATGCAGATTCCCGGCGACCTTCATTAGTTCAGTTTCCAGTTCTGTGAGTCCGAATAAATCAGCAATCGTGGAAGCCGCCGCAGATACCCCAGCCGAATGCGTGATTGTAAATTCAGATCGGAAATCGATCAAATTTCTCACAAACTCGGATATCACTATGAGTTGCTCTAGTTCAATCTCGACTCCCCTGCACGGCGCATTGCGCAGCAAGATTGCGTAAAGCCGAGGAGACACGATATCAAGCCAGAAATCCTCCCTCACAGCGACGGACTTCAAAAGGTCAATCACCAAGGGGTTGATTTCGTGATTTGAAAGAGATGATATCCTTGAAATGAGATCTTCGTTTTGATGTAAAATGTATATGTCACGATCGATGAACCGTTCAAGTCTGTCAGCTAGACCAAGTATCTGAGATTGTAGGCCCAGGTCTGTTTCTGTTGTATTATCCCAATCGGGCCACAGCCGATGGTGAAACCTGACAATGCCTGCGCAAGGTTTGAACATCGGTACCGTCTCAAGGAGACGCTGGCCGCGAATGCAATGAGCATCCAGATCTGCAACCTGATCATTGTGAACAGCTATCTTTTCATCGGGTGATAAAGCGCCTATGTCATGGAACAGAGCGGAGATAAATAATTGGTCCAGTAGTTCGGACCGCATGTTGGCGGCCCGGCCCAGTTCCCAGACGATAAAGGCAGTTCGAATCTGATGTTGGGAAATCTCAGGGCCGGCAAGGTCCAGGGCATCGGACAGAGACAATACCAAGTTCAGCAAATTTACATTTATATCCCGATGCATGTTAGACCCCGACAGTGCAACTCAAATATACTTGATTTTCAGAATATATAAATCTTTTAAATTGATTTGTCGGGATTGGTCAAGAAGGTTGGGAACAAAACTCCACGAAACCAGTAACAGGTCGATTCCCCAACCTTCTTTTCGAATGGCTATTCTTCTCATCACGGAACCGGCGGTTCATGATCCTTGCAAAACGGGGCCTCCCCAACAACAGGAACCTGGCAAACCCGGCAAAATGTTTTTCTAACAGGGTCTTTTATCTCGGCGCACGGTTTGTCGCCGATGGGGGTCTTTTTGACTTCACCGCCTGATCCGGCCTCTGATTCTTTATTATAAAGTTCTGCCATTTGACTCACCTCCTCGAAGTCTCAAAACGGAGTTGGCGAAAGGAATTTCCGAGTACAACAGACAAATGCCTCTAACTATCCAAGATGCGCTTTCCAAGCGTGAGTTTCAGATCTGGGCAAAAAAAAGGATGGTCGACATCGACCATCCACAGGCATGGAAAAAGAGGGTAGGTTTATTTGATCTTAAAGGCGCAATACAAATTATGATCAGGTCTAATACGGAATTCGGGACATCAAATAGCAATTAATTAAAGAGTCAACAACATCAAGTAATTATCAATGTAAACAATTCAGAAAATCCTGAACATAGCGCCTCGTGTTTAATAATTTATTAGCCTCTCAATCTGAAGACCATTCAACCCATCCTCAACTCCATGACAACGCTTGAATTATCAAACCGACGATTTGGTGGAGGGGATCCATCTCCCTCCTTTTACTCGGTAGGAAGGCGCCAGCTCCTCTATCGTGGAAACCCCGGATTAACATACTCACGTGTACAAGATCCTAGGTTTCAGTCTCCTCTAAACGTTACATGTAAAAACCTAGTTTATCAGCTTTCGTTGCCCGGTTATTATCGTGGATTTGCATACCCGACACCAAGCATTAATGGCGCCAAATTTTTATCGCTTTGACACAGTTATGTGAGACGACCAATTAATTCAGAGAATTAACTGTAAAGACGAAATTAGAGGATTATACAGAGAAGACAGGCCAAGAGATGTCTAGAATTAGAGCGTTATCGCTCGCTAATGATCCGAACGAATGAAGACCTTACGATATTATGGAGTTACTGTCGAGCGATTCTCGCTCAACAACTTTGCTTTTCGAGCGTTCTCGCTCAATCATCCCCAGCTTGATCATGTGTCTAACCAGGGCGAATCGAGATAATGCCGAGAAGCCGCGCAGCTTCATGTTTCTTGCCGTTAGCGCGACCGAGAGCGTCCTCAATAAGGGATCTTTCCGTATCTCCAATAACATCATAAAGTGAGCGTCCTGAAGGAACACTGGGTCTTTCCTGCGAATTAGGAGGTGTCGCTTCGCTGATTCCTAAGTGACCTACACGAATGGTGTTTCCTCTCGATATGATAAGAGCGCGTTCCAGGACGTTTCGCAACTCCCTGACATTTCCAGGCCAGGAGTAGGAGCATAGAGCGTTCATAGCTTCGAAACTTATTTTGGGGACAGATGAAAACTGCATGTCGTTGCAGAGGCGGACAAGGATCTGATTTGCGATTGTCTGTATATCTTGTTGACGTTCACGTAGTGGCGGCACTTTTATACTTAGGACGTTGAGCCTATAGAAAAGATCTTTACGGAAACGACCCTCATATACTTCATTAAGGAGATTCCGATTGGTAGCCGCTATAGGTCTTGTTTTGACGGTGATATTCGTTTCTCCTCCTACTCGGGTGAACGAGAAGGTGTCCAAGAAAGTCAGCAATTTAGCTTGCATCAGGGGAGACAACTCTCCTATCTCATTGAGGAGGAGCGTTCCCCCCTCAGCCAATTCAAGCATTCCACGTTTTTTGCGTACCGCTCCAGTGTATGCGCCCGCCTCATGCCCAAAGAGTTCAGATTCAGCTAATTCAGCGGGGATAGCTGCGCAGTTGATCGGAATAAAATGGGCCACCGCTTCGAGATGATAGATTATGTATGTATCGGGCGAGGTAGTCTTTGCCACTACCTGTCTCTCCGGTCAAAAGTATCGTGCTGGAGGTTTCAGCGGCGATATTAGCTTTCGCCAGGGTAGAGCGCATGGCTTCCGATTGATATTCTCCGGCAGTTGGAGATTCGCCGCGAGCAGGCGAAGCCGCATTGAGCAGTTCTCTACCAATTCCACAGATACCTGATATTTTTCCAGACGAATCCCGGAGAGGAAATCGGATAAAGTCCAAGGTTATCGGCTGCGAATTCCATACGAATCTCTCCTGGCTTTCTATCGTTTGTCCTTGTAGGACTCTGGACTCTCTGTCATCTGAAGATAAACCAGAACCAACCCCGAATAATTCCTCGTCGGTTTTTCCGATGATTTCAAAACGGCTCATCTGTAGGAGATCGATAGAAGCGGCGTTAACATCGATGTATCTCAGATCTCGGTCTTTTATGAATATGCAGTCTTGAGCAGCCTCGAACAATGTCTTGAATCTTCTCTCGCTTTCCAGGAGATCAGATGTGCGTCTCTCCACCGTTTCTTCTAGTTCGGCCCTCTGACGCTTAATCTCGTCTTGAGCTTCCTTCATTTTTAGGAGAGATTCCAAGCGGACGCTGAGTTCTAGCCGGTCTATAGGCTTGGCGATGAAATCATTGACGCCAGCCTCTACAGCGCGAAGCCGACTCTCTTTATCATCGAGCACTGTCACCATAAGGACAGGAATATCACTGAATTTGTCATTTTTGCGTATGCGGCGGGCTACTTCAAACCCATCTATGCCAGGCATCATGACATCCAACAGAACAAGGTCAAACCCAGTTTTCAACTTTTCAAGCGCTTCAAAACCGTCAGCCGCACATTCCGTAGAATGGCCTATCGCCTCTATAAAATTGGTGATGAGATTTCTATTTCTTGGGTCGTCATCAACTATCAGAATACGTTTGAGACGGTCGATCAATTATGCCTCTCTCGCAATCGGCGTTTACGAACTTGGATTCTCTTTACCAGAGTGAATTAAAGCTACCAGAGTATGGTAGAAGATTTTAGTATCAACCGGTTTTAGAAGATATGCGTCACATCCAGCGCGCTTAGCGCTGTTTTCATTGTCCTTCATAGCGTGGGCTGTTAGAGCAATAACGGGGATGTGACTGGTTGCAGTGTTTCGCTTGAGAATTTGGGTAGCCTCCAACCCGTCCATTCCTGGGAGGGAGATATCCATTAGAATAAGAGCCGGGTTTTCCGTCTCCGCTATTTTTATCGCTTCCTCCGCGGAAAATGCGTGGATAGCCTTGTAATGGGCTGCTTCCAGCAAATCTGTGGTAAATTTCATGTTGGATTCATTGTCTTCGACTACAAGAACTGTGGGATGGTCTTTTTCTTCATCTGAAAAATCAGGCAGAGTCAGGGATGGGAAATTTACCAACTCGGGCCCCAGTTGAGAGTCCATATCTTTTTCAGCCTGGATAAAGGGAAAGACGAATTTGAACTTGGAGCCCATCCCTTCACCCTCACTCTCGACCCAGACTCGGCCTCCATGGAGCTCTACGAGCTTGCGAACCAACGCGAGCCCAAGACCTGTGCCCTGTTCCTGTCGTGAAAAAGATGAGTCCAACTGCTCGAAAGGCTGAAATATGCGCTTTTGATCGTCCGGCTTCAATCCGACGCCTGTGTCGGAAACGCTAACCAGAATCTCTTTCCCCAGTATTTCGGCTGCCAGTCGAATTGTCCCTCCTGAAGGCGTGAACTTTGCCGCATTGGATAGGAGGTTCATTACGATTTGTTTGAGTCGCACATCATCAGCCAGAATCTTTCCATCAAGCTGTTCGGACACTTTCAGATCGACTGTCAAACCTCTTTTCATGGCCGTTTCCCTGATCATGACCAGGCAGTGTCCCAGTAATTCCGGCAAATCGACAGGGGACAAACTAATGTCCATTTTTCCTGATTCGACCTTGGCAAGATCCAGTATGTCGTTGATGAGTCTCAGTAGATGACGTCCAGCGGACGAAATCTCTGCAACATATCCCGACTGCTTTTCATTGAGTTTGCCGAACAACTGGTCCCCAAGAAGATCGGAAAAACCGATAACCGCTGTCAATGGCGTCCGCAACTCATGACTCATGTTCGTGAGAAACTCACTCTTGGTAGCGCTGGCTGCTTCCGCTTCATCTCTAAGTTTCAAGGAAATGGCCAGAGCCTCGTTGCGCGATGAGATTTCCTCCCTGAGATTCTCGACGAGATTATCCTTCTCTAACCTGAGGGTCAGGAGTTCCGAGTATAATTTGTGGACTCCACGGCCTAGGATGGCCATAAAAGCCCCGAACATCAGCAGAGATGCCTCCGACCATGGGGTGAAAATCTCCACCCTGATAGAAAAATCTCACTGAAAGCGGAACAAGAACTAACGCAATGTTGATCAAGTATTCATTTGTGGGAGAGTAAATTACGACAGCCCCGGACACAACGCCACCTACAAAAATGATCATGAAAATCTGAAGGTGTTCGGATTGTTCCGGGAACATAAATACTGCGGCGAAGGTCCAAAACAAAGCGCTCAAAAATGTCAATATGGCATGTCTTCTTCCCCAGGGGAATAGTTTCTCTCCCGAGGGGGCCGCTCTTCGAAATGCTCTGACCAGGAACAACCGACTAATAGCTATGGCGGCGTAACATGAAATCCATGCTATCAATAAAACATGCCCAACCCAATTCCATAGAGCTCCGGCAAGGACGGCGCCGCCCAGCCAGGCGGCGAACCCTCCAAGAAGCGTTTGAGAATAAATCAGATTTATTTGCGCAGAGCGGAGCTGATCCCGGCTTACGCCTGAATGAAGATTTTGCAGGTTACTGTCAGTCCTTTTGTCAGTCTTCATGGTTGTCTTTGAACGCTGATCCATTGGAGACAACTTTCACCGGGTAATTTTTAGTTGATCAGGACTCAGATCTCAAGATCGTCAATCTAACAGAATCCGCAGCGAAAAACCCCCAAGTTGTCCGATTTCCGATCCTGTTCGACGACTAAACAACCTCTCACGAGTCTTAACTGATCACCCGCCGTAAACACGGATGTACATGGCGCATCGGCCCAATCCAATGAGCCTAGACTTCTGGTGAGTTGCAAGCATTCCCCCTCAAACCCCGGTTAGTCGCAGCATTACTCAAACTAAATGGTTTTATAAGTTTTTCTAGACGCCAATCTAACATAATATAACGTTTTCTAACAACTAAAAAGTTCGTCTAAACCTTTTGATAGGCTCCAATCAATTTTGTTACCGAGTTTTTTTCCCAGGATTTGAGGTGTCTGAGAAAAGTATTGTCAAAATTGCCCAACCATTTATAAGTAAGGGCGGAGATAAAGCGACATGCTTGAAAAGAGAAAACTTCGTTTCGTTATCCGTGGATAATGATGGCTACTTCAGGACAGCTTTGTTGATTAGCCTTATTGCAATCCTGACGTTAGTTCTTTTCTTGCTGCCGGTAAAGCATTACCTCATTTCTGCTCTTGAATGGACAAAAGGGTTGGGCTACTGGGGTCCAGTGTTTGTGGTTGGGTTTTACATTCTGGCCGCAGTTCTTCTTCTTCCAGGGTCTGTTCTAACTCTTGGAGCTGGGTTCTTATTCGGAACTCCAGTTGGGGTTCTTACCGTCTGGGTTGGAGCTAACCTGGGCGCCTGGGCTGCGTTTCTAGTGGGAAGGACGATAGCCCGTGGTTGGGTAGCCAACAAGGTCAGCGGTAATCCAAAGTTCGCCGCCATCGATGAAGCTGTTGGAAGGGAAGGGTTTCGGATTGTGTTTCTTTTGAGGTTAAGTCCGATATTCCCTTTTAATATAATGAATTACGCCCTGGGACTCACAAAAGTCTCATTTCGGGATTATGTCTTAGCGTCGCTTGTTGGGATGATCCCAGCGATATTCATGTACGTTTACTTGGGTTCAGCGGCAAGGACACTGACTGAAATCGCCGCAGGTCAAACTCAGGGGGGCACGGCTGGAAGAATATTTTTCTGGCTAGGCCTGGCAGCCACAGTTCTAGTAACGGTTCTGGTGACCAGAATTGCAAGTCGTAGCTTGAAAGGGGTTGATTCGATGGGTTCAGCGATAATTCAACCCGTCGATAACAAAAATCCGGTCATGCTCGACGAAAGAAATGAAATCGTTCCTGACGATGAATACAACCAGGTACTGAAATCTAACGTTCATCCTTCAAATTGGGTTAACCCTCCAGCGGCGGAACAATATAACCTTGTGGTCATAGGCGGAGGAACCGCCGGCCTAGTCACTGCCGCTGGCGCTGCCGGTCTTGGGGCGAAAGTCGCTCTGGTAGAAAAGGCGCTCATGGGTGGAGATTGTCTGAATTTCGGATGTGTGCCATCCAAAGCCCTTCTGCGTTGTTCAAGAGTCTTTTCCGAGATATCTAAAGCCAAAGATTATGGAATCGGTTTATCCGGAAAAGTTCAAGTTGATTTTGGATTAGTCATGGAACGGATGAGGAGACTTCGCTCGGAAATTTCACAACATGATTCCGTCAAACGTTTCAAAGAGCTAGGGGTGGATGTTTTTTTCGGACACGCCAGTTTCAGTAGCACGAATACCGTATCAGTTTCTGGGTCTACTCTTAGATTCAAGAAGGCGGTCATAGCTACAGGAGCGCGGGCAATTTTTCCGGACATTTCGGGACTGGAGGAGGGGGTTTGTCTGACTAACGAAACGGTTTTTTCGTTGACCGAACGCCCAGCCCGACTGGCCATCATCGGTGGAGGTCCACTGGGTTGTGAAATGGCTCAAGCTTTTCAAAGGCTTGGCAGTCAGGTGACCCTTTTTCACAAGAATGATCACATACTGGATAGAGAAGACAAAGACGCTGCGGAAATAATACAAAAGCGTTTTATTAAGGAAGGTATCCGATTAATTCTGAACTGTGAACTCAAAGAGGTATTGACTAGAAACTCGGAGAAACTCATCAAGTTTGAAACCAAAAAGCAATCAGACATTCTCGCCGTTGACGAAATATTAATTGGCGCTGGCCGAGCGCCTAACGTTGAAGGCCTGAATCTGGATATAGCCGGTGTTTCATATGACAGTCAAAAGGGTGTGAGCGTGGATGATAATTTGAGGACCACCAATCCAAATATTTTTGCGGCAGGTGATGTTTGTATGCGCTATAAATTTACCCATGCCGCCGACGCCGCAGCCCGCATTGTGATTCAAAACGCATTGTTCAAAGGCGCCCGAAAACTGAGTGATCTGAACATACCATGGTGTACCTATACAGATCCGGAAATCGCTCATGTCGGGATGTATGAAGAGGAAGCGACAAAGAACGGGTTACCGATCACCACTTATATCAGGAATTTTTCCGAAGTGGATCGGGCCGTCCTTGATGGAGAAGAAGAAGGATTTGTTAAGATACACGTCAAAAAAGAGACAGACCTTATCGTGGGCGCTACGATCGTGGCTGGTCACGCGGGAGACATGATCAATGAAATTACTTTGGCGATGGTTGGTAGACTTGGACTAAAAACCCTTTCACGCGTCATCCACCCTTATCCTACCCAGGCTGAAGCGATCAAACAGGCCGCGGACGCTTATAATCGTTCCAGATTGACCCCTATCTTGAAAAAAGTCCTTACGAAGTGGTTCAGTTGGATTCGATAGAATTAACAAGCCGACCAGTTATATTCTTTGGCTCCTTGATTTACTGATTACCACAATCGCATGACCTTTTTGTCGCCCCTCATTTCGGCTCTCACTTTTTCAATGTGGCGCAAGGCCGCGAATTCTCGTTCGACTACTTTGCCTTCTATTCCGATTCTCTCAACCAAAACTGGGAATTCAACCCCTCCAGTTTCTTCCAAAACGCTGAGGATTTTGGTTTGAATTTCATTTAATTGAAGGGGCCCACTGTTTTTTTCCGATATGGATTTGGCTGTGTAAATCGCCCAGGGATCACAGGTCCTCGTCGGAGAAAGAGCATCCATGTAGCAGTCGTCACAGAGTTTTTGATCGTGAAATTCTCGTTCTTCGCCATCTTCGATATTCTGACTACATTTGTCACATTTCATTGCAACCTCCATGATTAATATAAATGCTATTAGCGAAGAATGCGAGTCGTAAACAGACACTAATTGGCTGGACAGTTCTGGAAGTAGCTAGTCGGGTTGTGAGCCCGCTGAGTTGACCAGAATTTCTTTTCGTCTTTTGTCCAGGTTATCCATGAGTTTATCAAACGGCTTGATAAATTTATCAACTCCTTCATCTTCCAGTCGCTGGGTAAGCTGGCTCAAGTCGATGCCCAATTCCTCAAGGGTTTTCAAAACATTCTTGGCTTTTTCTAAATCATCTTCGAGACGGGAGGCTGGATTCCCATGGTCTCGATAAGCATTGAGAGTTTCCATTGGAAGTGTATTTACTGTGTCCGGCCCTATTAGAGGCTCTACATACTTCACATCACTATAGGAGGGATCTTTTGCGCTCGTGCTGGCCCAAAGCACACGCTGAGTCTTAGCGCCTTTTTGAGCCAGACTCCGAAATCGCTTACTGTAGAAAATACCTTTATAAATCTGATATGCGACTTTTGCGCTGGCGATTGCGGTCTCGCCACGTAATGAATCCGCAGTTGCTGCTGTAGGATCCCCCTTTTTCATGATCATTTCCAGGGTCGGGTCTGCCAGTACATCTATCCGACTCAGGAAAAAGCTGGCCACCGATGAGACCTTATCTAGAGGTAATCCCATCTCTACACGCTTTTCCAGGCCGCATACATATGCTTCGGCCACCGCGCGGTATCGTTCCAGGCCGAAAAGAAGCGTTACGTTGACGTTAATGCCTTCGCTTATAAGCTGTTCAATAGCGACGAGTCCCTCCTTTGTAGCTGGGACTTTGACAAAAACATTGGGCCTGTTCAAAGCAGTCCACCAATATCGAGCCTCATTAATTGTTCCATCAGTGTCTCTTGCCAGGTGTGGGGACACCTCGATACTGACAAAGCCGTCACGCCCGTTGGTATTCACAAACACTGAGCGAAGAACATCAGCGGCAAGTCCAATATCATCAATGGCCAGCGTCTGATAAATCGCTTCCGTATTTTTTCCGTCGAGGACTAGGCCGCGGATGGCGGAAACATAATCAGGGGTTTCAGTAATCGCTTTCTCGAAGATGGCTGGATTCGAAGTCATTCCTCTGAGTCCATCCTCATCGATGAGCCGTTTGAGTTCCCCTGAAACCAGCATATCCCTGCGGATAAAATCCAGCCAGATACTTTGACCAAATTCCTGAATTTTCAGTAGAGGATTGGTCTTCATTTTTACAACCTCCTTTCCAGGGTTTCGACCTTAGCCAGGCGTCGGAGATGACGCTGCGCTCCGCTAAATTCGGCTTCAAGAAACCGTTGAACGAGTTCCCGCGCCAAGGATAGCCCCACAACTCGACCACCGAGGCAGATAAGGTTCATGTTATCGTCCTCAACTCCCTGGTGAGCTGAGAAAGTTTCATTGATCAACGCTGCCCTGACCCCTGGCGTTTTATTGGCGGCTATACAGGCGCCTACGCCACTACCACAGATTGCTACGCCCCTATTGACAGTCTCCGTCGGAGATGGCTTTAGCGAGAGGAATGATGAAATCGGGATAATCGTCATTTTCTTGCAGAGAGTACGCTCCAAAATCCACAACTGTGTGGCCATCGGATTTGAGAGTTTCAATAATCTTGACCTTAAGCAGGAAGCCACCATGATCCGCTGCTATACCTACTTTCAACATGTCATGTCCTTCTTTGCTTCAATACGTTTTCTACATGTTTCAAAATGTTTTCAACATTAAAGCCGTATTTGTTCATGACAACATCCCCAGGCGCTGACGCTCCATAATGATCAACAGAGACTACGTCTATTCCGGTCCCTACATAAGGTCTCCATCCCAGAGACACCCCCGCTTCTACCGCAACAATCGGGATACCGGTAGGGAACAGATGTTCACGGTATGAGGCGGGTTGTTCTTCAAAGAGGTTCCAACTGGGAAGACTTACTACACGAGCCTGGATCCCCTGCTCAATAAGCCTTTCTCGCACAGAGAGGATAAGGTGAACTTCGCTTCCTGTAGCAACCAGAATCACGTCTGGAGAGCCACCGTTGGGTGTTTCAGCGAGGATGTAGCCCCCGCAATTTACACCTGTCGCAAGCTGTGGATATATTGTCAGGTCCAGGACAGGCAATTTTTGTCGTGTCAGAACCAAAGCGACGGGCCGATTCCGCTGTTCGACAGCGATTTTCCACGCAGCGCCGGCCTCATTCGCATCGGCAGGTCTTATTGTAATTAGGTTAGGAACGGATCTGAGGCCCAGAAGTTGCTCCACTGGCTGATGGGTAGGCCCATCTTCACCCAGTCCGATGCTGTCATGAGTAAACACGTAAATTACATGCAAGTCGCTGAGCGCTGCCAAACGAATAGGCGGTCGCATATAGTCGCTAAAGATTAGAAAAGTCGCCCCGTAGGGGATAAGACCGCCATGGAGGGCCATTCCGTTGAGTAGGCCTCCCATAGCATGTTCCCTTATCCCAAAGCGCATGTTGCGTCCTGTTAAACTTTCCGGCTCAAAATCTCTTGAGCCTTCGATTAAGGTAAACGTGCTTGGTGAGAGATCCGCTGATCCACCAATAAGTTCTGGAACATGCCGTACAATTGCGTTTAGAATTTTTCCGGATGCCGACCGAGTCGCTATCGGACCAGTGGTCGAATCAAATGTCGGCACGTCACTATCCCAATTGTCAGGCAGTTTTCCGTCCATAATCCGTTGGAATTCAACAGCCAAATCGGGATATTGTCTCGAATAATTTCTAAAAAGATCCTCCCACTCGTTTTGGATGTTTTTACCGTGATCGATTGCAAGCCTAAAATGTTGTAGAGCCTCGGCAGGGATATAAAAGACGGGTTCCACTGGCCAGCCCAAGGCTTGTTTCGTCAGACGGACCTCAGCCTCACCCAATGGCTCTCCATGAGCCGCAGCGGTATCTTGTTTGTTCGGGCTTCCGTATCCGATGTGAGTGACAACTGAAATAAAGGATGGCCGATCATTGGTGTCTTGTGCATTCTGTATGGCCGTCTTAAGGCTTTCGACATCGTTGCCGTCAGCCACTTCCTGAGTATGCCACCCCAGCGCGGCAAATCTGGCAAGCCGATTTTCACTGAATGTCAGGGATGTTTTTCCCTCTATGGTTATGTGATTGTTATCGTATAGCGCTATCAATTTGCCCAGGCGTAAATGCCCAGCAAGAGAAGCCGCTTCATTAGACACTCCTTCCATCAAGTCTCCATCGCTTGCCAGCGTATACGTGAAGTGGTTCACGATCTCATGGCCCGGTTTGTTGAAACGGGCAGCAAGTGACGCTTCCGCGACCGCCATCCCAACAGCGTTGGCGAATCCTTGTCCCAATGGTCCGGTAGTGGCCTCAACTCCTGGAGTCTTTCGGGTACTCGGGGTGTCCGGGGGTTCGACTACCCCACTGTCGGAAGCGCTTCAGTTCCTCAAGTGGGAGGTCGAAGCCGGTCAAGTGCAGAACAGAATACAGGAGAGCGCAACCGTGACCTGCGGACAGGACGAATCTATCACGGTCCGTCCATGAAGGATTTCGAGGGTTGAATTTGAGGAAATGGTTCCAGATGACATAGACAATGGTCGCAGCCCCCAAAGGCAAGCCAGGGTGACCTGAATTAGCTTTTTGAACAGCGTCTACCGAAAGAAAACGAAGCGTGTTGATACAAAGCTTGTCCAGTTCCTGCTGTCGCATGGCGCCTCCAGTCAATTCCGTCGCTTTGACGCGATTCCTTAAGCTTTTACCTATTCCGGACCCCAACTCCCGGCTGGGTAAAACAAAAGTCCTTCGCCTCTATCGGGACAGTTCTCACAGTCCTCCAGCAAAGGTTCAAGGAAAGACCAGCAAAGCTCTACGCCGTCCTGTCGCCAGAACAGCATATGGTCCCCTTGAATACAGTCCATAATTGCTTTCTCATAAGCGTCCATAACCGGTCCTGAGTAATTCTGCCGATAATCGAAATGCATTCTCACGGACCTGAGACAAACCCTCGCTCCCGGGATCTTGGTCTCAAAGCTCAGATTAATAGTTTCATCCGGATAAATTCCCAGAGTCAGGATGTTTGAGCTTACAGCTTCCCCCAAGATTCCTCGAAACATGGAATGAGGCGCTTTTTTAAACTGTATGACTATTTCCGTCATCTTTCTTGCGAGTCTCTTCCCAGAGATCAGGTAGAAAGGGACCCCATGCCATCGCCAGTTATCTACAAAAACCTTCATTCTGGAAAAAGTCGGTGTCAGGGATTCGGGGTTTACGCCAGGTTCTTCACGATAACCCGAGACCGGTCGCCCATCAACCGTTCCAGGACCGTATTGGCCTAGTATGAGGCTGTCTCGGGAGTTGTAGGCAGAGAAAGGTCTGAGGGATCTGAATACCTTACTCTTTTCATCCTGCACAAAGTCCGGTTGCAGACGAGCCGGGGGTTCCATGGCGGTTAAAGCAAGGAGTTGCATCATATGATTCTGAAACATGTCGCGTAAAACACCCGATTCTTCGTAATATTCAGCCCGGTTTTCTACCCCAAGAGACTCGGCCGCGGTAATATGAACATGGTCTATAAACATGCGGTTCCATAGAGGTTCAAAAATAGCGTTGGCGAATCGGAACATCAACACGTTCTGGACTGTTTCCTTGGCAAGGTAATGATCAATTCTGAAAATTTGTTCTTCTTTGAAATGCTTGTTGAGAGTCTTGTTAAGGTCGGTAGCGGTCTTCAAGTCTCTTCCAAAAGGCTTTTCTACAACAATTCTAACCCACCCGGCGTCGTTTTGGTTCTCCACAGAAAGGCCTGCATTGCCAAGCATTTCCGACATTCCGGCATAAAGCGATGGAGGAATCGCCAGATAAAAAATCCTGTTACCCGGGAGATCGTGTTGTTTCTCCAATGCGCTCAGAGATCGTGGAGAGCTTGACGAAGGAATCGGGAGAGTCGAAAAGGACCGGTTGGTAAAATAACGAGGCGGCGAACCTGTCCCAAGCCGACATGTCCATCCCTGACAAAGCGACTTTTATTCTGTCTCGAAATTGATCGTGAGTCATGTCGGATCGCGCCGCCCCAACGATGATGAAGGAATCAGGCACGGCCCCGAGAAGGTAAAGATTGTAGAGCGCGGGGGCAAGTTTTCGGGTAGTCAAATCTCCAGTAGCGCCGAAAATCACCATTGCGCAAGGTTCTAAAGGCCCTTCCACGAGACAGGCTTCCGCAGGAATATTGACTTCGGATGTTTGTCCTTTAACCACAGTGTCGCTGAAAGTGTCCTTATTTTCACCCGGGAATTCTATCACGTTCGATTCTCCAAGAGTTCCATCGCACAACAGGCGGCTCCGAGCAGCGCAGCCTTGTCGTTCAGGATAACATTGACAGGGATTGATGAAAGCAGCTCCTCAAACCGACCTTTAGCCGTAAATGCCTTCATGAACGAGCCATCTTTAAGTTTGGGCATAATCTTTGGGCATATCCCACCGGCCAGATAAATCCCGCGGGTTGTCATACCCGTCAGCGCAAGGTTGCCTGTGGCTGCCCCCAGGATAGAGACGAACATTTCAAGAGATTCAACGCAGATGGGTTCTTTCTCTTCGAGCGCAGCGTCGGAGATTACTTTTGACGCGTCTTCAATCTGAAATCGCTCCCGTATCCAGGAGGGCTCTCTGTGTTTGCGGTACTTTTTAAGCCACGAGTAGATCGTGAACAGGCCAGGTCCTGACGCCAGGCGCTCTACGCTCACGTGAGAGGTCATCAAGTGTTGCAACAAAGCAATTTCAGGCTCGTTTCTAGGGGCGAAATCAACATGCCCTCCCTCTGATTGTAGCGGATAGCCTTTTCCGTTTATAAACACCAACAGGGCCATTCCCAAACCGGTCCCAGGCGCTACGACTCCAATACTGCCATCGAGATCAGGTTTTCCCTGATTCAGTTCAGCGAGTTCCTGGGTCTCGAGGACAGTGATTGAAGAGGCAGTGGCCGCGAGGTCATTTATAAGCCTCACATTGGTCCAGCCAAAACGATCTTTCAGATTGCTTGCCGACACGAGCCACGGAAGATTGGTAGTTCTAACAGACCCTTTAGACACAGGGCCGGCAATCCCGAAACAAGCGGAGACTACATTCGCATTATGTTTAGCAAGAAAGTTCTCGATGAGTTCTTCGAGAGACGAAGATTCCCGGCTAGAATATGATTCCATCACTAAAGGGATAGGTCTTGTCTGGCAGGGATTGAATAGAGCAAGATTTGTCTTGGTCCCTCCGATGTCACCAGCCAGAACAAACTTGGTCTTATCGATCATGTCAATTCCATATCCATGTGAGTTCAAGTTTTGGTTATTAGTCTAGTCCTTTTTCTCAGCCGAAACGACGGCATGGCCACCGAATTCTCTTCTCATTGCGGCTAAAACTTTATCCGAAAGCGACTCCTGCTCCCGGGATCGAAACCGGGCAAAAAGAGACAGCGCTGTCACGTAAGCGGGCACCCCAGTTTCTAACGCCTGTTCCAGAGTCCATCTACCTTCGCCTGAATCCTCGACGTATCCTTTAATGTCCGCGAGTCTAGGATCCTTTTCGAACGCTGACTCAGTGAGTTCAAGGAGCCACGACCGAATGACGCTTCCCCTGTTCCAAAGATGGCATAGACTCCTGTAATCAAGGGATCCGCCGTAACCGGATTTGTCGAGGATGTCGAAACCTTCCGCGTATGCCTGCATCATGCCATATTCAATCCCATTGTGGACCATCTTGACGAAATGACCGGCGCCTGAACCGCCGCAATAAAGATATCCTTCTTCAGGGGCAAGCGATCTAAATATGGGATCAAGGAATTGGTAAATGTCCGGATCACCGCCGACCATGAGGCAGTAACCTTCCTTAAGCCCCCAAATTCCTCCACTGACCCCAACATCCATAAAGTGAATACCTTTTTCAGATAACAGGGCCCGCCTTCGGATGTCGTCTTTAAAATGAGTGTTACCACCATCAATGACAATGTCTCCTACACTTAGGACATCCTTGAGCTTTTCCAAATGCTCATCAATGGGGGGGCCTGCGGGCAGCATCAACCAAACGATTCGAGGCGTAGCCATCTTTACGGAAAGGTCATCCAAGGTATAAATTCCGCTTGCCCCCTCTTTAACAATTGCCTTTGTCTTTTCGCTGGTCCGATTATACGCCAGTACCTCCTGATTATTGGCCAACAGCCGCCTGGCCATGTTCATCCCCATGCGCCCAAGGCCCAACATCGCTAGCTTCATTTTATTGCTCCCTCACTGAATAACAGGCCTAATTCGTAGCTTACTTCCCTGCCTGAGCTATAACAGACGCGGTAAACCTGGTCACAAGCCGAGAAGGAATTCTATTAAAGGTGGCTACAAATACCCAGCAGCTCCGCGTCAAGCGCTAAAGCAAAATTGGTTGACCGGTAAAAAGACGTTCTATTCAGTTGGAACGCCGGATGAGTTAGACTCGTCCGCTACACCCTTTGAAAATATCTTTGATAATGGAAGACAACACTTTACTGCAAATGGTTCCAGGGTATCAGCCAAAGAGACTGACAGGAACAGGAAAATGTTATGGAGAGTCTCTAATTCGGTATTATTTTCAAGTTCCAATGACACGTGAAAAATAACTTCACGGTCCTCGTCCATGGGCTACATCAATTCTTCATGGTCGATATCGTATTTCCTTAATTTCTTGTACAGGAGAGTACGGTGAATACCCAACAAACGGGCCGCCTTGGCCTTGTTATTATTGGTCGCGGCCAAAACTGACAGGATAGCGTCTCTTTCAGCGTTTCCCTGGACATCCTTTAAGGATAGACCAGTCAATGTAACTGATTTTTTCTCACCTGAGTACAGTTGCATAGGTAAATCAGTTGGCCTGATTACGTTACCCTCTAAAGATGAAACAGTGCGTTCCAAAACGTTGTACAGTTCCCTGCAGTTACCCGGCCAATCGTGTTTTATCAATACAGTCTCTGCTTTTGTATCCATCTTTATTGTTGGAAGAGAGTAATCTACCGCAAGCTGTTCCAACATGTGTCTGGAAAGTGGAACAATGTCGTCCGGTCTTTCTCTGAGCGGTCTTATATTAAGTGATACAACATTCAATCGATAGAAGAGGTCCTTGCGGAAACGCCCGGCGGTCATCATTGACTCAAGATCTTGGTTGCTTGCAGCGATGAGCCGGAAGTCGACACGGATCAGGGAAGTTCCTCCTACTCTTTCGACCTCTTTCTCTTCTAAAACCCTCAGGAGTTTCGGTTGCATCTCCAGGGGCAAGTCACCAATTTCGTCAAGAAACAATGTTCCTCGATGAGCGAGTTCGAACTTGCCGGGTTTGCCTTTATATGTAGCGCCGGTAAAAGCCCCCCGATCATAACCGAATAACTCGGATTCCATCAATTCACGAGGGATTGCTGCGCAGTTGATCCGAACAAAAGGGTTGAGTCTCCTTGGGCTGGCGTTATGAATGGCTTGAGCGAATAGCTCCTTGCCTGTTCCTGATTCGCCTGTTACCAGTACGGGCAAATTAGTGGCCGCCGCTTTCAAAGCCTCTTTCTTGAGGAATCGGATGGTATCGCTGTCACCGGCTATACTGTCAAAAGTGTAACGAGTGGATCTAAGTGAGATGAGCGCTTGCTCATATAGTTCTACCTTCGATTCCAGCAGGGAGAGTTTTTTTGCCAGCCTACCGACATCCCTGACGTCTTTAAACATCACCTGACCAAAAACGGCAATTACTTTACCGTTTTTCTTTATGGGAATGCGCTGAACCACCATGTTCTGTCCATTAATGGAGTGACTCTGATTGATTTCGGCTTTCCCTGTCTTAGCTACAATGTGCATCCGGGTGTTTTCAATGACATCTGTGCAATGTTTGCCGATCTGATCCTTTGGATCTACTCCAAGGAACTGGCCATAGGGGGCATTGAAATGCGTCACGTAGCCTTCAGGATCTGTCACCATGATCCCATTATATATGCTCTCAAGTATTAATTCGAACATCTCGATTTGTTTTTGGAGATAGGACGCGTCAGTTGAAGACTTCTCGGTTTCAAATTCGTTAATGGTGTGTTGCTCCATGGGGGATCCTATATGTGTATCCTTTTAAATACATGTATCACTATTGATACTTATATCGCAACACCTTTGCAGGTCTTATCTCCCGAAAAAAATACGGACAAATATAATACAAGACTGGAAAACACTTGTAGCAGGCTCTCCAGACACACAGACCACAGATTCTTTTCGAAATCAGAATAGTCGGCACGGAAATTGCCCTCTTCAATACCGATAAGTCCATATAAGATGGAGGTTGCATGGCCAGGGTGGACATTAGTGAACCAAAAATCCGGAAAGAAGAAGTGCTCGTGCTGGTTGACGAAGACTTCAATTCGAGGAATGTCTGCATTGTTACCGGCGCTGCAGAGGGAATTGGAAGGGCGACCGCAGTGGCTTCAGCGGCTAACAACATGATGACCGTAGGCCTTGATATAAATGAAAAAGAGGGGAAAAAGACCGAACAAATGGTCCGTGATATGGGCGGTCAGATGGAATTTATCCGAACCGACCTGACCCGTGACGAAGATATTGAATTGGCGGTCGTTGAAGCCGCAAAACTCGGCCAAATCAAATATGTAGCTAACATAGCAGGTATTCAGCACATTGACCCTGTAGAGAAGTTCCCTATGGGAAAATATGACATGATGCAAAATATTATGCTGAGGGCCCCATTTTATCTTTCTCAACTCGCCATCCCACATATAAAGCAAAGCGCTTCCGGCTGCGGGGCCATAGGCAACATGTCGTCGGTTCATGGTCACATATGCACGATGAATAAGCCTGTATACAACATAACAAAATTTGGCTTGAGAGCCCTTTCGCAATCTATTTCAGCGGAAGGGGAAGGCAAGATAAGGTCTTTCACCGTCAGCACAGGGTTTGTCAAAACCAGTTTGGCTCTTAATCAGGTTCCTGCTCAGGCTGAGCAGCGCGGGATTAGTCAGGAAGAAGTTATTCGGGATGTCATGATGGGGAAATCCCGTGTCAAGGAAATGATGTCCCCGATAGAAGTCGGCAATCTCTTTATTTTTGGGTTCTCTCGATTTGCGAAATATCTGGTTGGGGGAGATCTTCTCTTTGATGGCGGCATGGTGCTAACATATTAGAGACCTCTTATCCTCGAAGGATGGTACCACATGCAAAATTGTCTTCCAGTAGTTTGAAGGAAGACTTTTGTTATATATCGCTTGTGTTGGTTTCGTTGAAACGGCGTATTAACGATGTTGATTTCCCTTTAAGTTAGGGGACGCCGATATTTTGAAAAACTCCACAACAATGGGCCAGGACCCAAAAATCTTTCAAGTTTGGAGGGGTATTAATGGAACACGCTAAATGGAGAGTTTTGTTAACGCTAACATTGGTTATATTTTCATGCGCTTTTCTATTCAGTTCCGTCGCATCAGCCTCGGATGTTATTAAACTCGGTTTTATCGCAGACGCTTCTGGAATTGGCGCGCCGATGTACAAATCCCAGAAGGCTGCTATGGACATGTTTATTGAAGAGATCAATGCGGCTGGTGGTGTACTCGGAAAGAAGCTGGAACTTGTAGTCCGTGACGCTCAGTTAAAGCCGGACGTCGGCGCCAACCAGGCCAGGGAACTAATTCTCAGTGAAAAATGTGAATTCCTACTTGGGCCTACCAGCAGCGCAGTCGCATTAGCCGCATCCAAAGTGGCGCATGAGTTTAAGAAGATCATCGTCTTTCACACATCGAATGCGGAGGCGCTTACTACAACGGGTTTCCAGCCGTACATGTTCCAGGTTGTCCCTAATACTGGAATCGAGAGTCGAGGCATAGCTCTCGTGTTGTCCAAAAAGCCGTACAAAAAATATAGCCTTATTGGACCGGATTACGCATACGGACACGACCACCTGACAAATTTTAAGAAGGAAATGGCCAAACGCCGCCCAGATGTTGAAATTCTCGATACTATTTGGGTGAAATTGGGCGAGTCAAATTTTTCCACTTTTATCCCAACGCTCATGGCCAAGAAACCGGAAGCCATCTATGCTGCCTTCTGGGGGGGGCAGTTGAGCGCATTCATAAAGCAAGCCAAACCATATGGGGTTTTTAAACAAGCGTCGGTAAGCTCCCTATACGATGTGGACACGCTCCGTTCCATGGGTAATGAAATGCCGGAGGGACTTACGGGATATGCACGAGCGCCTTTCTATGCGATCGATACGCCTAAAATGAAGGAATTCGTCAAAAAATTCTATGACAAGTACAAAGAATGGCCCGCAGACTGGGCAGTCACTTCATATGACGGAATGATAGCATTGACCGAGGCCATGAAGAAGGCTAACAGGTCCAGAGTCCGAACAGGTCGTAAAGGTCCTCGGTGGATTAAAGTTCAACTCATTAAGAGGTGAGCGCTATATCCGCGATGTAGACCATATGGCTAACGTGGGTATATACGCCGGTGTGACGGCAAAATCGCCTGAATTCAAGGAATTTCTGGTCCTTAAAGATGTTCAAGAAGTACCGGCCGAAGAAGTCTGGTTATCCGTGGAAGAGGTCAAGAAACTCCAGGCTGAGCAGAAATAACAACACGCATTACAGAAGTGACTCTTGAATCAAATTGATTTCATTGGGTCTTAGAGAGTCACTTCTCCATTAACATGACCAATCCTATGTCGTTGCGTGGACAAGAACCATGACGTGGCAACTATTTATTTTTATGTTGATAAATGGTCTCTGTCAGGGGATGCTCCTTTTCATAATTGCCTCCGGACTATCTCTTGTGTTTGGTGTCTTGAGAGTAATCAACTTCGCCCATGGCTCTATTTATATGATAGGCGCTTTTCTGGCTTACTCTCTGTCCACCATCTTGGCTGGAGAGTCTCTTCTAGGTTTTCTTGCTCTCTTATTGGTAGTGCCCCCAGCAATCGCAATTATTGGATTTGTCCTTGAAGTGTCTCTTTTCCGTCGGGTTTATCGTGAAGAACATCTTCTTCAATTGCTATTAACGTATGCGCTTGTCCTCATTTTAGACGATTTGGTCAGGGTAATCTGGGGGGGTGAGCCTCGAAGTGTTCCACGACCCGATCTGCTTGCGGGATCGGTTGACGTTCTGGGTATGGCTTTACCGTCGTATAATGTCTTCATTTTAGTGGTTGGCCCCCTAATAGCTCTTGGGATGTGGTTTCTGCTTTACAGGACACGGACAGGCAACATAATAAGGGCCGCTGTTTCGTTCCCGGACACGTTGGGCGCCTTGGGCGTCAACGTCTCGTGGGTTATGACTTCTACCTTCATGTTGGGGTGCTGGCTCGCCGGTTTCGGCGGTGTACTAACTGCCGCTCTCTCGGATATCGATCTGGGCATGGGCATGTCGACGATTATAGAGTGCTTTGCAGTCGTTGTGATCGGGGGACTGGGTAGCGTAGGTGGGGCCCTTTTGGGATCGCTAATAATTGGGACGGGCCTGACCTTTTTCCAATTTCCTTTCGGCCGGTGGGCCCTCGTCTTTCCCTACGCATTGATGGCTCTGGTACTAATCGTCAGACCTTGGGGTTTTTTTGGAAAACCTGAACGATAGATCAGGAAAAGGCTGAATTACACAATGGATTATATGAAGTCCTCCTCTCGCACAGGATGGTGCATGGGAATCACGGTAATCATCGTCCTTTTCGTCCTTCCAATTGTTTTGGGTCGGCTCGGTAAGACTGGTGAATACTGGATCTGGGTGTCTACCGAAATGATTATCATGGCCCTATTCGCCATGAGCTTGAACCTCATCTTAGGGTTTGGTGGTATGGTCAGCTTTGGCCATGCGGCTTTTTTCGGTGTTGGAGCTTATACGGTGGCATTACTAATGAAGAAGGCTGATTTCCCGCTGTATCTAGCTCTCGCTGCCGCTCCATTTGTGGCCGCAATCACCGCCGCAATCGTGGGGTGGTTTTGTGTGCGGCTTCTAGGATTATACTTTTCAATTCTCACCCTTGCCTTCGGTCAGCTCCTGTACATGGTTGTTTTTCAATGGTACACTTTTACCGGTGGAGATGATGGTCTTCACGGGGTCCCAAGGCCAGAAATACTGGGGCCGATAAACTATTATTGGCTTTGCCTCGTTCTTTTCGTGATCTGCTTCTTTCTTATGAGGATGATAGTTAATTCTTCATTCGGTCTCAGCATCAGGACCATCCGAGAAAATATGGAACGAGCCAAGTTCATCGGAATCAACGTTAGACGATACCAACTACTCAATTTCATTATCGCTGGAGCGTTTGCGGGTCTGGCCGGTGGGATGCTAACAGAACTGAACCGTTTTGCTCAGACTGAATTTCTTTATTGGAGTAAATCGGCCGAACCCATACTGGCGAGCCTAGTTGGAGGTATGTACTCTACTGGTGGGTCCGGCTATAGGATCTTCTGTTTTGATATTCCTCAAGATTTTCCTACAACAGGTCCATAGGAGTATGGTCGAGGTCTGGGCGATTGTTCTTGGCAGCCTGCTATTAGTTGTTGTTCTTTTTGCGCCTCATGGGTTGGTGGGGCTTTATCGAAAAATGTTTACGAGATCTTCGTCATGAATCGTTCCCTGAATGGAGTGTGAATCTTAAATGGCTGAAGCGGTTCTGAGTATCGAAAATCTTTCTAAGTCATTTGATGGGAATCAGGTCTTCAACAATGTCAGTTTCTCTGTGGAGCAAGGTGAACTGAGCGCGATTATCGGACCTAATGGGGCTGGCAAGACAACCCTTTTCAATTTAATTACTGGCGCTCTTGTTCCGGATGAAGGGAAGATCATTTTTCAAGGCCGGAACATTGTTGGAATGGAACCTTTCGACATTGTGAGACTGGGAATGGCCCGGGCTTTCCAAAGGACGAACATTTTCCCCAAAATGAGTGTTTTGGAAAATATTGTGATTACAATAATCACTAGGCTCAAGGGAAATCTTAGTTTTGTCAAACACTGGAACAGTTCGACCCGGATAAGACAGAGAGCTTTTGAAATTCTAGAAAGTGTCGGATTGGCTGATAAAGCTCATCACTTAAGCGGGACTCTTGCTCATGGCAACCAAAAACGCTTGGATATCGGGGTAGCGTTGGCTTTGGAACCCCAATTGCTTCTTCTTGATGAACCGGTGGCTGGAATGAGTCCTGAGGAAAGGTGGGAAACGGTCGAATTAGTCAAGGAACTATGGAACCGGATGAACGTTACCATGGTTTACATCGAGCACGACATGGACATAGTATTCGGGATTTCTCAGAAGGTTAGGGTCTTATGCTACAAAACCCTTCTGGCCGAAGGATCCCCTAGCGAGATTTCAGCCAATAAGCAGGTAATCGAAGCTTACCTCGGGGAAGAGGTGTAGCCATGCTTTTGGAAGTCCACGATATAAATACATATTACGGGTTGAGCCACATCCTGTTTGATGTTTCCCTGGAGGTTGACAAGGGAGAAGTAGTCGTATTGCTCGGGAGAAACGGAGCAGGTAAGACTACAACCATGCGTAGCGTCATGGGGCTTACTCCTCCCAAAAGTGGAGCAGTAATCTTTAATGGCCGCGATGTTACCGGCATGGCGCCGTATAAAGTAGCCAGACTGGGCGTCGGGTTTGTCCCTGAAGATCGTCGGATTTTTCCGGATCTCACCGTTCGCGCCAATCTTGAAGTAGGTTTACGGAAGGCCAAAGGCAATACTAATTGGACCATTGAACGGATTTATGAACTTTTTCCGAGATTGCAAGAACTAGCCAACCGTGGTGGGGGAAATTTAAGTGGAGGCGAACAGCAGATGCTGACTATTTCGCGTACTTTGATGGGCAATCCTGATCTTATACTACTTGATGAACCATCTGAAGGACTTGCTCCCATAATAGTAAAAGTACTCGGTGATTTTATTGATCTTCTAAAACGGGAGGGAACGACAGTTCTTTTATCTGAACAAAACGTCAAGTTTTCCCTCAAACATTCGGACAGGGCCTATATAGTGGATAACGGCCACATAAAATATCAGGGTACCATTGAAGAATTGGCCAGGGATGCCGAAGTGACAAAACGTTATCTCGCAGTATGATCTACAAGTTTGGCCTCAAATTCCAACAAAAAAAATAATACGCAGAATATATAAAAGATGGACGAAATGACCACCCCGGAAGTAATATGCTTTGGAATAAGGGAGTATCAGATTGGATTGTGTTCAAGTTTCAGATTTTCTGGTTTTTTGAAATCCCTCCCCCTGGTTGTGAGATATAGGAGGGCCAATTTTTGTAAGCCTTGATTAGACGGTCAGGTTCAAGCTTCATGGTTCTGGAAAACCCTTCAAGAAGTCAGAAAAAGAAAATACTTTTCATTGCGGCCATTGTATCGGTCGGTCTTCTTTCACTTTTCGTCCTATCATTCTATCCTGGGCTACTTTTTTACTGGCACCGACACCATTACTCTCATTGAAACAAGCCGAATCGGGTCATTAAAAGACCTTGCAAAACTGTTTGCCGAGCCTCTAATGGCAGGATCCAAATTTGTGGATGTAGCCAAATTTTTTCGTCCAATCTCCTCGCTTTCTTATTCACTGGATTATGCTATTTGGGGCCTGAATCCTTTTGGTTTTCAACTGACCAACCTGTTACTCAACGCTTTTGTGGCTATTCTCGTGGTTACGGTGATGTGCCGGTTGTCGTCCGGAGATCTTTTGTTCGCTTGGCTAAGCGGATTGATATTTGCGTTACACCCTATTCTGATTGAAAGTGTGCCGGCAACCGATAGACGTCATGACCTCATTGCGGCCGTGTTTCTGTTACTTTCGCTGTGGTTTTTTTTAAAGAACTCCAGGTTTAGTATGGACCGTAAGTGGTCCGTATTCCTGTCGCTCATTTTTTATGTTCTTGCTTTAGGCGGTAAAGAAACCGCCGTCATTCTGCCGGCCATCATCTTCTGCCAGGTATTAATCTTTTCCAAAGAAAGTAGTTGGCAGGGAAAATTTATCTCCTCCCTCAAAACAATCTCCCCCTTCATAGTGATAACCTCCGCCTATCTAGCATGGCGGACAGTAGTTCTGGGCGGGTTGGGAGGCTATGCCAGGACTGATCCGTGGGAATACGCTGATATAAGCCATTATTTCATAAATCTTTTTCACAATTACTTCATAGACCTGCTGTATCCCAGTGATCCCTGGGGTGTGCTGGATTGTTGTTACGCCAACTGGTGGACACTTGTGATCCTTTCGTTTTTTACTTTGTATTTGGGGCTTTACTTGATGGGGTCCTTGTCCGGCCAGGATTCATCACAAAGACAAAAATCAGCCAAACTGCTTTGGTGTTTGGCGTCCTGGATTTTAGCTCCTTTGCTGCTATTCATGGTTACTCTGACCTTTGCTCACAGGAGCATGTACATTCCTGCGATTCCTTTTAGCGCCCTCCTGGCTTACCCTTTGGCCGAAAGTATCAGGGCCTTCTGGAGGGCTGGTCTAAAATATCAGAAAAATGATATTCCCTCTTCAGGGCTGTGGGGGCCACTGAAGTCTCAATGTTTGGTCATGATGATCGGAATGTTTCTCTGTTCCTATTTGTTTCTGTACTCTCCAATAGTGAGAAGTTATGATCAGTGGGAAATGAGCGGGCGAATGGGAAGACTCATACTGACAAAGTTGGCTACGGGAACCACGCAATTCTCCCAAGACTGTCGAGTCAACCTCTACAATGTTCCCGAGTGTTTAAGATCTTATGAGAAAAAAGAACCAAAAGCCAAGGACGTGACATATCTGAGTGATTACAGTATCAAATCCTGGTTGAATCTTTGTGGTTTCCACAGGAAGCTCGAAGTAGTTATCCATAGCAGATCAAGACCTTGGGATTTTACCGGCGATCTGAGCGTGGCAATGTTGAAACTCGGAAAAGAAAACCTTCGGGCAATAGTTAGAATGAAAACTGTTCGAAGAACAAGTTACCTATGGTAAAGAGGAGTCTTGGAGGTGGAAGCGATTCATTTTGTGAAACCTCCAATGAGCCGGAAAGTTGACGCGAACCAGACTAAGAAAATATCTAATTGTCCTTGCCGTTGTCGTAAACATAATCAATTTGCTGCCGGTCCTGCAAAGCCCTTTTCTAGGGGATGACGCATGGCGAGAATCCTGTATAAGGGGAATCTCTTCACTCACCGGAGCTGACCTTGTCCAAATCTGCTGGAGCACAGTTCAGGATTACATTAGGGATGGGCGATGGTATCCTCTTGTGGTTTACTATTATCCGGCGTTCTATTATCTCGACAGGCTCTTTTATAAAATTGGCGAGATCGTATTTGTTCTAATCAATGTCCTATTGTTCGGTTATCTTGTACAACTTATAACCCGAAATAAGAATTTGTTTGTACTCGTCTTGCTGGTTGCCCCGTTATTCTTCCAGTTTAGATTCTATCATGATCCCATCCTCTCTTATTATTATTTGATGCAGATAGAATTTGCGCTTGCGGAAGCATCCCTAATTTTCTTTATATGGCACATCCGGAACCCGCAGCTTATAAAACTTGTTGTCAGCGTGTTCCTATTCGCTATCCTGTTGCTGGTTTACGAGGCGTTTTACTCCTTTTGCGCAATTTATGCTCTCGTAGCTTATCTGGAGCTTGGGGTCTCTGAAAAGAGAAAGATTTTCAAGCTTTCAAGCCCCTTTTTTGTCCTGGTTGCTGTGAATCTAACCGTAGCGATTGTCATACGGACCTTGTTTCATACGAGCTATGAAGGAACGACGCTTAGCCTCGAATTTTGGCCCTGGTTTACCGCTTTTCTAAAACAGGTTTTCGCTGCTGTTCCACTAAGTTATTTCTTCTCATTCGGACATTTGGCGCAAGCCTGGGATTATGCAGGCGCCTATTTTCTTAATCAACTTGTGGCAATCACCGTCGTGTGGGCTGTTTTGTGGATCTTTAACTGGGACTTTCTATCTGGTGAAGATTCAGATGTCGTCTCTATGAAGGGAATGAAGGCTCTTGGTGTTTTGGGACTCAGTTTCTGGATTTTCCCGGCGTTGTTGGTGACTTTGTCGGCCAAGTACCAGAGGGAATTGAAATGGGGATTGGGGTACCTGCCGGTTTACATTTCATGCTTCGGACTTATGATGATTGCGTTGATGTTCCTTGCATGGCTCAATAATGCCCTCCGAAACACGAGAAAAATGTTGCGGGGATCAGCGATGATAGCAACTGCGTTGATCGGGGCCGCTGTGGTGGGACTGAATTTTACGAACAATAACATTGTAGTCCAGTGTTACAACGATGCGGAACATTATCATCGGAGTCTGATGGAGAAGGCATTGACCGACGGTCTGATGAACGGAGTGCAAGAGGGGTCTTTCCTGACCTTTGGACTACCGGTTCGCAGTTGGGATGAGCCTGCCTTTTACCGCATGCATTGCGGCCTTGCGCTACAAGTGGTCAAGCCGCCAGGTTTTGAAATGGACCCTCAATTGGGAACAATCTCCTACAGACAGGCGTTTAAGGATTATTCTGTCCCGTCGATCAATGGAGACGTATACGACTTTGATCACCCTAGAATTCCCAGACGCGACTTTATAGGGTATTCGGCCGAATTTCAGCGAGCGCAAGGAGTAATAGTACACAGGAAGTCGGCTCCAAACAGAGATTTGAAGAGGCCCCTGGTATATTTTGTCAAGTATGAAGCTGAAGCTAAAGACCTGGGATACGCTGTCCTCGCTCATGTGACAAAACTTGAAACTCGGAGTGATCTGCTTCAAGCGGCGGTGGCAGACTCCCTGCGTGTCTACGTTCGTATTCCAGTCGGGAAATCCTACAATGACATCCTGTTGACGGGAAACCGAATTGACCCTCATTCCATGAAGACAACTGAAGCGTTCCTCCTGAAACAGAATGATCTCAATTTATTGTCCTCTGATGATCGTGGAAAAATGTTCGAGGTCCCTCTCGGTCTCATTGAAGGGGGAGTTGATCCAAAGTCTGTGGTCGCGACGTTAACGATGGTTGAGAATTAATTACGCTATTGGCCATGTGTCGATTTCATTTCGAACATGATCACGGGCTCTAAACCTTTAAGATGACCAATGCGATGCTATTTATGATCCGCCGCAAATTTGACAATGTTAATCCAGGCTTTTTCGCTGCTACTGCTGTCAGCCACTTGTTCAACGAAATCTCTGTTTCTTGCCAGACGACTTAGCATTCCAAGAATTCGAACCTGGACACTGGGGTCCGATACAGGCGCCAGTATGAGGAAAACCAATCTGGTCGGAGTCTCAGTTGGAACGTCCAATACTCCTCGGGACGGTATTCCAAGAGCCACCAAAGGCTCCTTTATTGTAGGAACGCGAACGTGCGGGAAAGCGATCCCTTCGTTAAAGAATGTCGACGATTCATTTTCCCGATTCAACAATTTTGTGACAATATCCTCTGAAGATCCGCCGGATTCCTGAGTGACCTTTTCGGTAAGTTCCCGAAGCAATTTTTCCCTGGTGACAGGCTCATTCCACAAGATTATCCTGTTCGGCGCAAGAAGAGTAGTCACGCTTAAAATCGTAGGGTTTGGGCCTGACGCAAGGCGGCGTTCTTCGACGATTCCAGTCTTCGGGGTTTCAATGTCTCTTTGAGGCACGTCAGGCTCGTGTGTATCGATGACCACTATTGTAATCCCACGTGCCTCTTCAATGAGAAGTTCAACCAGGCTTCGCTTGCCGAGAAGTCTCTTCCAAAACGGAATTTTTCCAGGGCTGCCAATAACCACATGTCCAACTCTGTATTCTTTTACGAATCGTAGTATCGTCTTTGGGACATCTTCTCCATTGTACGTGAAAACGATGGCTCCCAATTGTTTGGCTAGAGTCAACGTCTCAGACAGGATAGTTTGTGTTCTCGGATCGATCACCGTAGGCGCTTCGGATGGCGTTTGGACGTACAGAGCGTACCAGTTCCGGTTCAATCTTCCAGCCAGACGAGAGGCGAAACGAAGTAACTTTGCGCTGTTAGGTCCTCTAGAACTCAGGCAGACCATGACTTGATCCGGTGCTATCTGGTTTTCATCTTCAAGATTTTCCCTTCTTTTCAGATCGATCTGAGAAACAAGTTCACGCAGAGTTAGCTCCCTTAAAGTTTCGAGGTTGTCGCTTGTGAAGAAATTGGAAAGGGCCGTCTGAATTCGTTCCGCGGGATAGATTTTACCTTCCTGGAGACGTTTTTGGAGGTCTTCGGGTGATAGATCAACATTAACTATTTCATCAGCTTCTCCTAATATCCAGTCAGGTAGACGCTCTCTGACTTTAACGTGAACTGTCTTTTCAACAGTGTCATAAAGGCTTTCCAGATGCTGTACGTTCAATGTCGTTATTACGTGTACTCCCGCCGCCAGGATTTCCTGAACATCCTGATATCTTTTCTGGTTCTTGCTACCCGGCATATTGGTATGGGCGAGTTCATCAATTAACGCGACTTGAGGTCTTCTGGATAGGACAGCGTCGACATCCATCTCTTCAAGAGTAATTCCCCGGTATTCCTCCTTGCGCTTTGGGATGACCTCCAGGCCTTCTACTAGATTTTGTGTATCAGAACGACCATGTGTCTCCACTAATCCGATAGCGACATCGATACCATCGGCTTTCAACCTGTGGCCTTCGACTAGCATCTGATACGTTTTTCCTACCCCGGCGCCATAGCCCAGGTAAATCTTAAACCGCCCCCTTCGGGCCCGACGGATCATTCTCAGAAAACTACCAGCTCTATCTTCGGCCAGAGTCTTCAAAATTACCTCGCGTCGAGTGATAAATTCAAGGCCAACACATTTACTCTAGGCTCTCCAAATACATAGAGATCCCTACCCTGAGTGTTGGCCTGAATTTTTTCGACTACGGTTTTTTCTTCTATAGCCCTGGCTTTTGCGACTCGTGGCGCCTGTAATAAGGCGTTCCTGACGCTAATGTCGGGATCAAGCCCACTGGCTGAGGCGGTTACTGCGTCCGCGGGCGCTTGAGCGTTCAATGGTAAATTGTTTTCCGCTCGATATGCCTCAACACGCTCCTTAACTAAATCTATTAATTTCCTTGATGTTGGTCCCAAATTGCTGCCCCCTGAACTCGTAGCGTCATATCCCGCCTCTCCGGCCGCTGAAGGCCTAGGATGAAAATATTTTGGGTCGCTAAAATTTTGACCAATGAGCGTGGACCCAACTGTCCTGCCGTTTTGTATGATTAGCGAGCCATTCGCTTTTTCATGGAAAAGCGCCTGGGCTACACTCCATACAAACGCTGGATATAGGCCGCATAAGATTATAGCCAAAACGATAGTTGCAACCAGGGAGATTCTAAGCTGGGAAATTAAATAGTTCATTGAGAATCCTCCAATTCTAGGCGAGTCGCAGCGCCGAGACAAACAAGTCGATCAGTTTTATTCCTATAAATGGCGCCACAAGACCTCCAAGTCCATAAACAAGTAGATTACGGCGCAACAATGTGGCAGCGCTCAAAGGCCGAAAGCGTACCCCACGTAAGGCAAGTGGTATGAGGGCCACAATGATGAGCGCATTAAAAATCACAGCGCTTAAGATGGCGCTTTGCGGCGAATGAAGCTGCATAATATTCAGTGGGCTTATGACGGGGAATGTCGCGACAAGCATCGCAGGAATAATAGCAAAATACTTTGCGGCGTCGTTTGCGATGCTGAATGTAGTCAAGGCGCCCCGTGTCATGAGCATTTGTTTTCCTATTTCCACTATCTCAATGAGCTTGGTAGGGTTTGAATCAAGATCTACCATGTTGCCGGCTTCTTTGGCCGCTTGTGTCCCCGTATTCATCGCGACCCCAACGTCGGCCTGGGCCAGCGCAGGGGCGTCGTTCGTCCCGTCACCCGTCATGGCGACAAGATGCCCGGCGGCCTGCTCCTTGCGAATAAGGGCTAACTTGTCTTCGGGTCGGGCCTCTGCCAGAAAGTCATCTACTCCTGCCTCCTTAGCTATCGCAGCCGCAGTTAACCTGTTGTCGCCAGTGATCATGACGGTCTTGATCCCCATCGAACGGAATCGTTCAAACCGGTCTTTTAATCCGCCTTTCACAATGTCCTTGAGATGAATGACTCCCATGGCTTTCTCATTCTCAGCCACTATCAGCGCCGTTCCACCAGAATTGGAAATCCTTGCCACAGCGTCTTCGACAGACGCCGGCAGGTGGCCCCCCACAAATTTAATTACTGCGTCAGGCGCTCCTTTTCTGATTCGTTTGGTGTCAATGTCCACTCCACTCATTCGGGTTTCCGCTTTGAAGGGGATGAATGTGGCGGCCGGCATTTCAGAAAGTGTTCGCGCTCTAAGTCCGTATTGTTTAGCTAGTATAACAATGCTCCTTCCTTCAGGTGTTTCATCAGCCAACGAGGCTAGTTGGGCCGCATCGGCCAATTCCTCGGCCCTCACTCCGTAAGCGGGTATGAATTCAGTAGCCTGGCGGTCACCCAAAGTAATAGTTCCTGTCTTGTCCAGGAGCAGGACATCAACGTCACCTGCAGCCTCCGCGGCTCGACCACTCATCGCCAGCACATTCTTTTGTACCAGACGATCAATTCCCGCTATACCGATGGCGCTTAAAAGACCACCAATCGTAGTTGGTATGAGACAAACCAAAAGAGCGGTCAAAACAGTGATTGAAAAGAATACTCCGGAATAAGCTCCGAAAAATTTCAGACTAAAGATCACGACGAGAAAAATTATAGTCAAAGCGGCAAGCAGAATTGTGAGCGCTATTTCATTCGGTGTTTTCTGTCGTTGAGCCCCTTCGACCAGACTGATCATGTGGTCAAGGAAACTTTCTCCAGGGTTGGCTGTTACCCTTACTATGAGAAAATCCGACAGTACCCTTGTGCCACCTGTTACTGAATTCCTGTCTCCGCCGGCTTCCCTGATCACTGGAGCGGATTCGCCCGTAATTGCGGATTCATCAACGGACGCTACACCCTGGATTACCTCGCCGTCGGCAGGGATGGTCTCACCGGCTGAAACAACAACTTCATCGTCTTTTCTTAACCTGTCCGCTGGAATATCCTGCTGTACGAGACCATCCTGGAGTAGGCGATGGGCTGTGGTCTGCGTGCGGGTCTTGCGTAAAGCGTTTGCCTGCGCCTTGCCCCGTCCCTCAGCCATGGCCTCGGCAAAATTGGCGAATAACACTGTAAACCACAGCCAGACAGCAATTTGAACACCGAAGCCGACTGACTCAGTCTCTGGCCTAAAAATGATACTCGCCGTTGTTATGGCCGCGCCAACTTCCGTGACGAACATAACGGGATTTTTCAACATAGTTAATGGGTTGAGTTTCCTTAGGGATTCCACAACCGCTTGACTTAATATCTCACGATCGAAGATTGAAAGCGCTTTCGCTGACATCCTGGTTTATCCTCTTAAAATAAAATATTCGAATGGGCCATTAGATAGTGTTCGACAATTGGGCCAAGTGACAGGGCTGGGAAAAACGTCAATGCCCCAACTATCAAAACTGTCCCTGTCAAAAGTATCGTGAACATAGGACCGGACACGGGGAAACTACCTTCACTAGGAGGAACCAATTTCTTTTTCGCAAGATTTCCGGCTAGAGCGAGGACGGGAATGATCATGAAAAATCTTCCAAGAAGCATCGCTATTCCCAACGTAATGTTATACCAGTAGGTATTGGCGTTAAGTCCCGCAAAAGCGCTGCCATTATTTCCTGTAGTGGATGAGTACGCATACAGAATCTCGCTGAAGCCGTGGGGTCCTGAATTGTTCAAACCCGCTAGGCCCCATGAACTTGTAGCCGCCCAAGCTGTGAAGCCAAGAATGCTCAAGACAGGGACCATTATAAACATGACGCTTGTTTTCACATCGTAGGCTTCTATCTTTTTACCCAAGTATTCCGGAGTTTTCCCGATCATCAGACCGGCAAGAAACACGGCAAGCACAACAAAGACGATCATGCCGTACAAGCCGGCGCCAACACCGCCGAAGATTACCTCTCCCAACTGTATATTGAGCAAGGGAACCAATCCGCCCAAGGGAGTGAAAGAATCATGCATCGCATTTACGGCTCCGCACGAAGCGTCAGTGGTTACAGTGGCGAAAAGAGCTGAATTAAAAATTCCGAAACGTGTCTCTTTGCCCTCCATGTTTCCTGATGAAGCGTCAACGCCCAGCGCCTGGAAGCGGGGATTGACCGTGCTCTCGGCCCACCAACAGACGAGGAATCCGATCAGGAAAATTGCAGCCATCGCGCTCCATACAGCCCAGCCGTGTCTCTGGTTCTTGACAACCCGCCCCAGATAGTAAGTCAATCCGCTAGGTATTAAGAAAATAGACAGCATTTGGAGAAAATTGGAAAGAGGTGTTGGGTTCTCATAAGGGTGAGCCGCATTGGCGTTGGTAAAACCACCACCATTTGTTCCCAACATTTTTATCGCCACCTGGGAAGCCATTGGGCCTTGAACGATGGTCTGTGTTTCAACTTTTTTCTGTGAAGACGACTGTTGGCCATCAGTGTCTTTTCCAGTCACACTAGCGTCATAAGGGTCGACCACCTGAACTTTTGCATACGGATTAAAGTTTTGGATCATTCCTTGAGACACCAGAAATACGGAGTAAATAAGGCAAATTGGCAAAAGCAGGTAGAGGGTCACACGAATCAAGTCCGTCCAGAAGATTCCGATAGTTCTCGAAGAATTCCTTGCAATGCCTCTTACGAGGGCAGCGGCGATAGCTATTCCGGTAGCTGCGGAGGTGAAATTATGGAATGTCAACCCAACCATTTGTGAAAGATATGACATGGTTGATTCACCGGCATAGCTTTGCCAGTTAGTGTTTGTGGTAAAGCTTATGGCCGTATTGAAAGCAAGCTGGTCAGTAACCGGACCTAATCCTTGAGGATTCAACGGCAAAAGATGCTGCAATCGTAGAACTGAGTAAGTAAACAATGCTCCAACGAGACTGAACGCTATCAAGGAAAATGTATACTGTTTCCAATCCTGTTCCTTTTTAGGATCAATACCCAGCAAAGAGTAAAGCAACCGCTCCACGGGCCGCATTACAGGGTCCAAAAAAGTCTTACCCTCAACATCCAGGACCTTGGTCAAGTAGATTCCGATGGGCTTGGTAAGAACGAGTAAAAGACCAACAAACAGCGCTAATTGTATCCATCCGAAATAGTCCATTATTCTTTTACCTCGTCAGAACTTTTCAGGCCTGAGAACCGTTATGAAAAGATACACAAGGAGAATCACGCCAATTAAACCCACAACAATGTTAAACATGGTTCAAATCCTTTCCCACGCCATGCAATATAAGACGCACAGCCCAAAAAAGACTACGAGACTCGATATGAAAATCAAATCAATCATACTAGACCTCCTTCTCAACGGTAGAATTCGAGCGTTTCAGCGAAAAGGCAAAAATACTTCCTTCAGACTCACGGCTTTCAACGGTTACGGTACCGCCGTGCGCCTCAACGATTTCCTGAACGATTGAGAGTCCCAAACCCAGTCCCGATTGAATCGTTTGTCCCGGAACTCGAAAAAAATGTTCCAGGATCTTTTTTAGATATTGGCCAGGGATACCTCTTCCTGTGTCAGATACCGAAAATTGGACAGCATCTTCGGAACTGGTAACCTGTATACGGACCAAACCTCCAGGATCCGTATATTTAACCGCGTTAGAGAGCAAATTCGCAAACACCTGGGAAACCATCACGGGGTCTGCCAGAACATCTGGTAAGTCCTCCGGCGCATGTACTTCCAGACGTAAGTCCTCGGTCTGTAGCGACGCTTCGAAAAGGTTCGACAGATTCAAAAACCAATTCCTGAGGTCGAACGCTTTTAATCTCCATGCTTGTTTTTCCAGATTCTATGCGGCTTATGTTTAGCAGTTTCTCAAGAATTGAATTGAGACGGTCACTTTCTTCCCTGGCTGCGATCAGGAGTTCAGCTTGTTTTTCCGTTAGCGCCCCAACTTTTTCTTCAAGTAGCAAATGAAGTGACATGCGAATGGATGTCAGCGGTGTTTTAAGCTGGTGAGAGACCGTTGAAACGACTCCTCTTTTCATCTCGTTTTGTTCTCTCTCCAGTGTGATGTCTGAGATGATCATAATCACACCTGTTGGCTTACCGTAACTATCCAGGACCGGAACCGCCTTTGGGCGAAAATAATGCTCCTTGCCTTTGATAAACCTCTGGATCAGAGACTGACCGCTTTGAGGCTCAACCACACAGGCTGTTAGAATAGCCTCGTTGTACAGATCAATAATTCCTTCCAAAGCCAGTTTGTTTATCGTTTCATTTGGTCGGATATCGAATACTTGAGAGGCGGACTCACTGGAGATCTCAATCAACCCGTCTGCGTTCACTATGGCGACGGCCTCGGGTAACGCCCTAAAAGCTTGTTCCATCGAACGTCTCATCTGGATCACTTGCGCCCTGTCACTGCGTCTGAACTCTCTAAGGCCGTCGCCATATCGTTAAACGCGTCAGCTAGGGCTCCGATCTCGTCTTTGGAACGTGATGGAACTACCAGGTCCAAATTTCCCGCCTTTATTTCCAAAGCTGATGAGGTCAATCTTGCTATTGGCCTAAGAATCCACCTGCCAATGAGAAGCATGAACGCAATCGCCAACGAGGCTCCTACCAGGAGCAAAACTGTCATGCTTCGTCGCGCTGACAGCGCTTTTCGTCGAGCGTAATCATTTGCGTGGATCATATTCTGCTGGTTCATCTCCAATATCTCATCAGCGGCCATCTTTATTTGCCGAAACAACGGAAAAAGTTGATCAAAGTAGTTTGTCTTGGCCTCTTCCTGAGATCCTGCACGCTGCCGTATCGATTTCATTACTTCGTTATATTTGTTAAATAGTTTTGCAATATGCGCGGCCTTTTCCTCTTCTCCCGGAATGGTAATGTTTTGAAGTTCAACGTCGAGGGCCTTCTGGAAAGACTCCCTGTTTTTGTTTATGAGATCGGATCCTTCCTGTGTATAGCCAAGAAGCATGAACAAGATCCCACTATCCATACGTTCCAGGGCTTCTTTCATGTCCTGGCTCGCAATCACGCTGCGATAATTTTCTTTCAAAATAACGTCTATTGAACCACCAAGTTCAGAGAACAAGGTGACGCTTTCAAGACCGATAATCACGATTACGGCCAGCAATCCACCGAATCCCAGAGACAGCTTCTGTCTAATTCCAAGCATGCTATTCCTCCGTCGATCATTATAGGCAAGGATGGCGCCAAAGAATTATTAGAAATTGTGATCTAATTGTAAGAGGTTAATTTATAGGCTTGTTGTGGTGAGTTGAGATTTGCAATGGATTGGCAAAACGACCTTGCGTTCTGCAATGCGTAGGAACTTGATTAACATTACCGAAATCTTAGTTTTCCTATTCTAGATTCCATATTGTTTCCGACGTCGCCAAAGCGTGGCCTGATCGATACCAAGAATGTCAGCGGCTTCTTGAAATGATCTGCTCCCAGCCAGCACCCGCCGGATATGTTCTTCCTCGATCCTGCTCAAACTTACTGGATCACCTATTTTCATGGTGGTGTCACACGAAACCATCTTGTTCGGTAAATATTCTGAGCCAACTTTGTCATTGGGGCAAAGTATTGCGGCCCGCTCCACAACATTTCTCAATTCCCTTACGTTGCCAGGCCATGAATATTCTTGAAGGTAAGTAATCGCTTTGTCGCTAAATCCGTTCAAGGGGCGATGGTATTTGCGGCTGAAAAAGGTTAGTGATTTCTCTGCGAGAGCGACTATGTCCTGGGGTCTTTCCCTTAATGGCGGAATCTCTATCTGAATTACATTTAGGCGATAGAAAAGATCCTCCCGAAATTTCACTTTTTCTACGGCCTGCTCTAAGTCTACGTTGGTGGCTGATATTATTCGTACGTTTGCCTTTCTGGTTTTGTGCGACCCCATGTGTTCATATTCCCGATCCTGCAGAAAGCGTAAGAGTTTTGGTTGAACGGGGAGAGGAAGTTCACTAATTTCGTCGAGAAAAAGAGTCCCGTCTTCACAAGACGCTATCCGACCTGGATTATCTCTGACAGCTCCTGTGAAAGCTCCTTTAACGTGGCCGAACAATTCACTTTCCATCAGTTCCGAGGAAAGGGTTGGACAGGAAATTAATCCAAAAGGCTTTGACGCTCTATCGCTCCAACCGTGAATCTGGCGGGCAAGCATGGTCTTTCCTGTTCCGCTCTCTCCCCGAATGAGAACCGAAGCCTCTGTGGGAGCTACTTTTTTAGCCAGACTTATCGCTCTCTGCATAGTGGGGTTGGCGCTTGAGAAATCTATCTCAGGACCAGACCTGCCAATTTCTTCCTGCAAGCTTGAAAGCCTTTGCTCCAGAGATCTTATGGAGCCAACTTTCTCAACCGCAAGTCTGACTTGTGACGGTGTAAAAGGTTTTGGAATGTAGTCGGACGCGCCTCTCCGAGTAGCCTCAATAGCTGTTTCGATAGACGAGTAGGCGGTAATGATAATCACCTTTAACCAGGGCGAAGATGCAATAAGGGGCTGAATTAAGTCCAGTCCGTCGTCCGGACCTAGCCGCAAGTCCACAAACGCTACGTCAAAAGACCTTTCGGAAGTCTCTGAGAGGGCGTCCCTAAAATTACTTACAGCCGCGACTCTGTGTCCGTCGGATTCAAGGCAAACTGTAAGTGTTCGGCGAATATTGGCTTCATCATCAACGACAAGAATATTCAATGAATTTGGCATAACGCATTCGCCCAGCTTGTCAAAAGTGACTTTTGTAGCTTTCCCCCAATCATTAACTAAAGATATATCCTGGTCAACGCTTATAAAGGGACCCCTTGAAATAATTGATCCGGAAATGTTTTCTGGAAGTTAAGTAAGAAAAATGAAGGCAAACGGAGGGGCAGAAAGATAAAGAAACCAGATCATCCGGCCAGAAGATCCTGCCTATCCATTAGAAACTCTCTGACTATCCGTAGTGTCTTGACCAGAGGACGATGCTCTCTAAGCTCCAAGACCCACCAGTCGCACAATGGCAAAGATGTCAAGATTCTGAGACGCCATTCTATGTCTGAGAGTTCTGTTGGCGGTGTGTGTTGGTTGCTGGTTTCTTCGTGATAGACGTGCGCGTTTAAAATTCGCCCAGGGTGAGCGTATGCAAAGTCTTCGAGGTCATAAGCGCCGCTGATAACTGTTTGACTGGCTCGAGCGTGACCAATGTCCAAAGTCCCCCAACACTCTGCTTTTCTAAGAAGTTTTTCAAAAAGATCCGGCCTGCTGGTCCAGCCCCAAGCCAGGTTCTCAAGGCAGACACGCAAACCGATTCCTCTCGCGAAATCCGTCAGGTTCGATAAGCTCGTCACGGTAGTTTGCCATGATATTTCACCGGATAAGTCTTGACGATCCAGTCCGATATGAAGTGTTACATGGCGTCCGCCAAGCCTGGAAATCAGCCGACAGGCCCTGTAGAAAAAAGTCCTGTCATGATCAGCATGTTCCTGATTCTTTCTGCCAATCTCTTTTCCCAAAAAGTACAGATGATAACGGATTTCTATTGGATTCAATACCTTGTGTTTGCGGACAAGCTCTTTTTCTTCCTCATCTGAAGAGGGAAGATCATCAGGTGTAAATGTCCAGTCTATTCCTGAGAACCCGTAGTCCAAAGCGTATTCTCGGAGTTTGTTTGTATTTTGTATGAAGTTACAACAGGCAAGTTTCGGAGAATTCATGAGCCTAGATCCTGTCTATTAGCGAGTTAAGCCACCCAACCCATCATGGTTCACCTCAATAATATATCAATTTAAACGATAGAGAAAATAGAAAATAGCTATTTGTCGTGAAAGTCTCAAAAAATTTCTTCCAGCAAATCATCAACAAGTTTCTTCCGTTCAAATTCAGAGGAACCAGATGTAGCTACGATGGTTCCTTCCTTCATAACAAAAATTTGATCCGCGATTCGCTGAGCCTGGCTAAGACTATGTGAGACGGCGACAATAGTATAATTTCTCTGGAGTTCCTTCAAAAGCTCCTCTATTTTTTCCGACGCTTTGAAATCAAGAGATGCGGTGTGAAATTTCTCCGGATTTCAAATTCAAGACCAATTTGAAAGGCAGAGCAAGTTTTTTACAATCGTAGCGGGGAGTGGTTACGCGGTCTGAGAAACCACGCCTACTCGACGTCTCAGATGTTCCAGAGGAAGTCGATTTACCAAAACATTGATCGGACCGTTTCAATAATCAATGTTAATCTTTGGTGTCCGCTTGATAAACATTATAATAATCTATAACTAATATGTTAGACGTCCTATAATAGGTATTCATGATGTGTAAAGCAAAAACAGGAAGAAACATGATTTGTATATAGCTAAAACAGAGAATCGTCTTTAAATAAGCAGCGCCGACTGAATTGATCTTGTCTAACAACTACTATTTAAGTAGTATTTTCGTGGAGCGCAAAACCATGGATCTGAAACGGATGGAAGTTTTTTGTAAGATAGTTGAACTGAAAAGTTTCACACGGGCGGGAGAAGCTTTGTCTCTGGCTCAACCTACAGTGAGTGAGCATATCCGCGCCCTCGAGACGACTCTGGGAGATAAACTTCTGGATCGCTTTAAAGGAGATGTTTTGCCGACTCCCGTGGGGCACGTGTTTTACCAGTATGCGAAGAACATGATTCAGACCAGAGATGAGGCGTTCCAGGCGGTAGACCAGTTTCGCGGAAAAATGGCCGGTCAATTGAACTTGGCCGCCAGTTCGATACCGGGAACGTATGTCCTCCCTCGAATCATAGGAACATTCAAGGCTGCCCACCCGGCAAGCCAGATTGCTCTGCAAATTTCAGACACGTCTGGAACTGCGGAGGCTGTAGCCGACGGAAGGGTTGATGTCGGTCTTGTTGGAGCACGTTGGCACCATCCAAAACTTACTTTCCAGGAAATTGTTTCTGACGAACTCGTTTTAACTGTATCTTCGAAGCATTCCTGGGCTGAAGAAAAAAGAGTCATAGAGGCGGACGAACTCTTTCAGGAGCCGTTCGTTATTCGGGAAACCGGTTCAGGGACTCGCATGGCCACTAAACAGATCATGGAGGAACATGGCCTGAGTGTTCGACGTTTTAATGTGATTGCGGAGATGGGAAGCACTGAGGCTGTCAAGCAGAGCGTAAAAGATGGTATGGGAGTGTCCATACTGTCGTCTCGCGCCGTGAGCGATGAGTTACGTCAAGGCGCTTTAGTCGCAATAGGAATTAGAGGACTTAAGTTTCAAAGGTCGCTTTATTTAATACAGAGACGAAATCGGCAAGCGTCTCCGCTTTGTTCAGCATTCCTGAGCCATGTCGATGGAGGGCTGCGTAAGGTAGGGAAGCGATCGTCTTCCGAAATCTGAGCAAAATAAAAATTCCGTATGAATTTTAATCTCCATGGGGTCAGTGTTGTGGAATCTCCTGGTTCTTTATTCCGTAGAGAGCTGCCCCTAAGGCGCCTATCATATCAGGCTCATCGGGGATCAATACTCCGCCAATCATTTCCCGCCTGACAAGCTCAACTATGCAAGGATTTCGAGCTACTCCACCGGAAAATACGATGGGGCCGGCGGTAGAAATTCTCCTTAACATGGATATCGAACGCTTCACCACCGAAAGGTGCAGAGCAAAAGCAATATCCTCAGGACGACCGCCTCTAGCCATAAGAGATGTCGCTTCAGCCTCGGCGAAAACCGTACACATACTGTTGATTTTAAGACCCTCAACTCCTGCCAGCGCAAAAACGCCAAATTGTTCGATCGGAACTTGGAAACTCGTGGCCATGAACTCCAAAAACTTGCCGGTTCCTGCTGCGCAACGGTCATTCATTTCGAATTTCTGTACTTTGCCTCTGGAATCCAATGAAATTGCCTTAGTGTCCTGACCTCCGATATCCAGAATCGCGTGGCATTCGGAAAACACATGCCTCGCCCCCAATGCGTGAGCCTGAATTTCAGTTATTGACTCGCCTCCAAAATTTTCTTGGGCGAGTTTTCGGCCGTAACCTGTCGCGATAAGCCGGCCCGTCTTCATTCCGTTAAGTAGCTTCCTGGCCTGGTCCAAAGGGTTAAATGTGGTTTCCACTCTTCTAGACACAGCTATTTTTCGATCTACGGAATCGATACTCACAATTTTAATTGTCCTGGACCCTATGTCGATGCCTGTAGTAACCAATGCCGACTCCTAAGCTAGGCTCGTTCCTGAAATCGCCTTGAAAGTCAAAGCGAGGGACCCTGATTTGTCCTCCGGATCCCTCGCAAGCAAGCACACACGAAAACAGTGTTATTTAATTCGTTCTATGAAAGCTTCCACACGGGTTTTAAGTTGCTCGACATCTTCCATGCTGTAATCCGTATCTATTCGGAGGGTTGGAATTCCAGCGTCTTCCAAAGCCCCCTCCACCGGCATGGCCTCCATCTGATAAGGCTGACAGAACTGCAATCCGTAGTGAATGACACCATTGGCGTTGTACGCCGCTGTCATATCCTTTACATGTTGGAGCCTGTCAGGATTCGGGGTAAATATTGCGCAATCTACCTGAAAATATCGATCAACAATAGCGTCCATCAACTGATCCAGAGTTGATCCCGTATCATCAGTAAGATTACGGGTCCCTCTTTCTCCCACACAAGACTCTTCTCCAACAATTACAGCTCCACTTGTTTCTATAATCCAAGGAAGCTTCCAATTTGGAACAGCCATTGGGCAACCCGAGAGCAGGATTCTGGGGGAACCTTTGGGGATTGCTCCTGAACCTGTTTTTATTCTCTCTTCAAGCTCGTCACATATTTTGTTTACCGACTGTGTAAATCGAATGGGATCATCGTAAAAAAACACCTGATTGATAAGCAAAGCGTCAAGTCCGGAAATCGGAGCGGGGTCGGCCTTTCTCAATTGGGAAAGTCTGTATATGGCTCGACGTTTGTTGTTTACAATCTCTATGCCTTTTTTGAGCCTGGCCACATCAAGCGTTATTCCAGTAAGTTGTTCAACACGATCCTTGAATTTGTAATACTCGGCTTTGAGCAGAGATTTGCCTTCCGGACTTTTCATTTGAGGGAGGTCCATGACATAAAGATTGGGAACAAGGCGCCCAAACGCCTCGTAAGACTTTTTCTTTCCGTCACAGGTGTTTTCGCCAACGATCATGTCCGCCGATTCGATGTACGGGCAAACCTTGCCCAACTTGAAGCCGAACGCTGATTTGATCAGGGAGCAAGTATTCCTCGGTAGCAGCTTTTCTACCTCTTCTGTAGCGAAGTCCGCCCCGGTACATAACCCAACCAAAGTTGCGTCAGCCGCTCGAACAATTTCTTCCGGAACAAACACACAAAAAGAGCCGATAACCTTTTTGCCTTCTTTTTTACCGTCCACTAATTCCTTGATCCTGAGACCGTGAACTTCACTCAGCACAAAGTTGAAATAATCCATGCCTTGAGGTCGGGAGCTTTGAGCCAAGAATATGTCCTGGTATCCTTTGCCGAGGACTTGAAGCAACATGTCGTGAGCGACAAGGTCAAGCCCGAGGTCTTTCCACATCTGTTCATAATTTTCGGTCATTCGACTCTCCTGCATCTTTTGGGGAATGCTTTATTAAATATCAATCACACCGATACTGTTTATCGAAATAACCTATTCACAATCAAGCTAATTCTGTCAAGCAAAAATGGAGCTTCGGGATAACAGAACAGCCCTTGCGCCAAAGAGCTACAGATTATTCTTTAGGCATACCTTGCGCATAAGGCGAAGTACTTAAATTGAGGTACAGGAATTCCAGACAGGAAGCGGATGAAGTGAGGTAACGGTAGTTAAAGATAAGCTGGTTGGCTCAGGGTCAAGTTTCTTCAAAAGCCCCTGCCAATTGAGGTTTCTCGATGTAAAAAGGGTGAAACTATTGGGAGAAATGTTCAACAATCTCACCCTGCTAATTCAACTTAGATTTGGACAATCGTAAATGAAGAGCGTTAATTTCTCATGTAATATCCAAGTGTCCTTCAGTATCATCCATGAGCACTTCCCCAATCTCGGCCACCGGCGCAACACCCTTAGAGGCTAGCATTTCCAACATTTCTTTTGCATGGGAAGCGTGAATTCCTATTAGCAGTCCCCCCGAAGTTTGAGGGTCGAACATGATGTCCGATCTTTCAAGTGGCACTGTTCCGTCTACTGTAACCCAATTTGAGAAATGTTCTCTGTTGGCGTGGGCTCCTGCTGGTATAAGGCCCATAGACGCCGCTTCCAGAGCCCCTTCAAGGACCGGGATGCCAAGAGATCGAATTCTGATTCTGCATTTACTCGCTCTTGCCATTTCAACGAGATGGCCAGCCAGTCCGAACCCAGTCACGTCGGTACAAGCTTTAACTCCAAAGGACTCCGCAACCTCGGAAGCCGTCTTATTAAGGGTACACATGGAATCCACCATGGTCTGAATGCATTTTGGGGATGCTAGTCCACCTTTCAGGGCTGTAGCGACGATACCTGTTCCAAGCGCTTTAGTTAGGACGAGCTTGTCCCCTCGTCTGAGCCCCGAGTTAGTCATAATTTTGTCAGGATGGACGAGTCCTGTAACGGAGAGACCATATTTCGGTTCATCATCCTCCACGCTGTGGCCACCAACAAGCGCCACCCCCGCTTCACGCAGAATTTCCAAGCCGCCTTCCAGGATGCTGCGGAGAGTTTCCAGACCAAGCTTGCGGATGGGAAAACAGACCACATTCATTGCCGTAACAGGACGACCACCCATAGCGTAAACATCGCTCAGTGAATTCGCAGCCGCGGCTTTCCCGAATAAACGCGGATCATCCACGATAGGTGTAAAAAAATCGATTGTTTGTACTAGAGCCAGATCATCGGATAGTTTGTACACCCCGGCGTCCTCCGAGCCCTCGATTCCGGTTAGCACATTGGAATCAAAAGGGATCTCCAGTCCGCACAAAGCTTTGGATAGGTCCCCAGGACCTATTTTTGCCGCTCAACCGGATGTTTTGGATAGCGACGTGAGTTTAATTTCATCAATACTCATCTGAAGTCTCCGCTTATTGTCTCACCACAAGATGTTGTCTCAAGATAGCATCATCTTATACAATACATGTTATCGATAGCTACGATGGCAAAGTGGCTGGCTGGATGTCAAGGATTACTTTCCTGTTTCCCAAGAGTGGACAACGCCCTGTAAAGCTCCAAGATCTAAAACACAAAAAGGAAATATTGGAAATTGGCCCCATGGATTTTTGGCATCGGCGCCCTACTAAAACCAGTTCGAGTCTTGAATCAAATCGGGCTCAAGTTGATCGGGTTTGGGAAGTCAACCTTCGCTGAGTATAGCGACACATGAAAGAGATGTGAGACATGGGTCCAACACCACGTGGACTCATTGCGATCTCCCACTCAGTCGCGTTAGGCATGGAACTCTCATGGACTACAGGTTGTGTCTCTCGTTGTAAATGACCCCAAGACACAACTGAAATTTACTGGAGGAAAATGACTTCGCTTTTTGTCCGGCGCTTTAATCATCAGCTAACCATGCAACGACGACTAGGTTTTCACATGATGCCCGTTCACTCTCGAACGGTATTTTCACGTTGCCTAAACAGGCCCCTGGCGAGCCAAGCTTTTCAAGACCAATATCGATGGGGCGGTGTTGTTTGAAAAACAATAGGGATTAAGCATTTTGCGTCAATCGAGGGGACATTACTGTCTCGGCATGTTTACGACCATCCGGAGAGGGTCTTTGCCAGACGCGTTGTTACTTAGCTTCTGCCCTGACTCCAGAGGCGTCAGCGGACTTAGACAGTTGTGGCGGCAGTTCTGTTGATTGCGCTTGTGGTCGTTGAGCGGGATCATCTTCACTTTCAAGATTCTTTTTCAACGACTTAATGCCCTGTCCCAAACCGCCCATAATTTCAGGTATGCGTTTGCCTCCAAAGACCAGAAGCACTATGCCCAGGATTAATAGCAACTCTGTTGGAGCTGGAATGCCCATGTGGAACTCCTATATGTTGAATTAACAGGCGGGTTTGAGAGTTGATAGCCCTGACCTGTTACCCAATATGATGCTAAGCCATTATGAGTGCGCTGTCAAATGTACCTTTGTCTTACGCCGTATACCCTAATCCTCGTTGTGTGAATTGCTGGTCAGAGTATGGCGGTCCCATATTTGACGGTGGACTAGTGTTCCTTGCCTATGAGTACAAGGTTCATATTCGCAACAGGGACATTGTATCCTGTCACAGGGGTCAAGATGGATCAATACGTCGGACATGCCCCGGAAATGTTCTGAAAATATTGACTCCAGTTCTTTCACCTCTTTGTGCCCCTGCTCAACCGTAAGGTCGATAGGCACCACAAGATGAAAATCTACGTTGATCCTGGAGCCCGATCGCCATGCGCGGAGTCGGTGAGCGTCAATCCAGGACTCTTTTTTGTGGCTGGCCAACAAAGCCGAAATCTCATCCAACAGCTCAGGGTCTGTTTTGTGCATGAGTCCGCCGGACGCTTTCCTGACGAGGCCTATGCCCCAATAAATTATGTTTACTCCCGCAGCGCACGCTATAATCCCATCCAGCCTGTACCAGCCCGTAGCATAGACCAACCCCAAAGCCAAAAGGACCGCGGACGACGTGTAAACGTCGGTCAATAAATGCTTACCATCGGCTTCAAGCACAATTGATCTGGTTCGTCGACCTACTCTCAACAGAGCGACTCCAAGGGCCAGATTACCGAGACCAGACGCCAGTAAAAAGAACAGGCCTTTTTCAAGGTTCGGAAGAACGACGGGATTCAGAGTTTGTTTTAGTCCTTCTATAAAGATTCCCACTGCAGCGATTAAAATGAGGGATCCTTCGAAGCCGGCGGAAAAGAACTCAATCTTGCCGTGACCATAAGGATGGTCTTCATCCGCAGGCTTTGCGGAAAACATGACGCTTCCCAATCCAAATGCGCTGGCTACCACGTTGATTATTGATTCAAGAGCGTCAGACAGAATTGCGGACGATCCCGTAATCCAGTAGCCATAAAACTTCAACCCCATTATTCCGACGCCAACAAGTACCGATACTGAACATGATCCTAAAATTGGACCTGTAATTCTGCTGTCCCAGGGACTGGTAGGCTTCCTGATCGAATTTTGTGGATTGCTGCTCAGGCATTATATCGTCGATAGAAGTTAGGGTGTTTCCTCATGGAGTTGTTCCTGATTTTTCCGTGATGTGGCATTCCAGACCGTTCATTGAAAAGTTTTCTTTTCAGGCGTATCTGATCTTAATATCCAATCACGGGCTTTGTCATGGCTTTTTTCGTTTCAGCGTCCGTTTGAGCAAAGAACAGACTTAGGTTGTGATTGCCCCCTACCAGCATTAGAAGAGTCTACCTTAATTCATGAAAACACTTTGGACTGAAAACCGAATCTAGTGAATAACATGATTTTGGTCATTGAATCTTAACTTTCCATCTTCCATCTCAAGAATACGGTCAAAAACTTCGAGACTGCGATGGTCATGCGTGGCCACCATGACCGTTGTGCCGTATTCATGAGCTACGGTCCGGAAGAGTTCCATGACCTGTTTACCCCTCACACTGTCCAAAGCGGCAGTGGGCTCATCGGCAAGAACCAGCTTGGGATTATTTGCAAGCGCCCTGGCTACTGCGACTCTTTGCTGTTCTCCTCCCGATAGCATGTATGGAAGGTTGTTATACCTGTGCCCCACATCGAGACTTTCTAACAACTTCATCGCTTTTGATCGGGCTATCCTTCCAGGAACATCGTTGATTTCCAGAGCCAGTCGAACATTTTCCAAAGCAGTAAGAAAAGGTATTAAATTGGCCTTTTGAAGAACATATCCGATAAAACGTCGTCTGTACAGATCTCAAATTGACCTTGGCGCTGGGGCCGTCGGTAACCAGGTCTTTTCCTATAATCAGTCTCCCTGCTGTCGGTGTGTTAATCAGTCCCACTATGGTTAGCAATGTCGACTTGCCGGCGCCACTTGGACCGAGCAAGGCCACTACTTCTCCGCTATCAAGGCTGAACGACACATCCTGCATGGCTGTGACTTCAGCGTTTCCACTGCCGTAAATCTTGGTAAGACCCTCCGCCAGAATCGCTGCGCTGTGGCCAGTCACGAAACAACCTCATTGGGTTCTATGCTAAGCGCTTTCCAAATGCCTAGGCCAGCGGATAGAATAGATATTATGAACACTATCAATGCCAAAGACAGCAAATCGTCGTTGTTGATCACGACTCTGCGTGGAAACATGGGGAACACCCATTTGCCCGCATAGAAAGCGAAAATAAAGCCCAGGAAACCCAACAATAGGGCCTGTTGGACGATCAGTGACAGGATTACTGTGTTGCGGGCTCCAATTAGCTTCAACATCGCAATATCATGAATTTTTTCCAGAGTTAAAGTGTATAGGATCAGCGCCATGATTATGGCTGATATAAGAATCAGAAGGGCTCTGAAGAGACCAAGTTGTCTACGGGCCCTGTCCACAACGCCCCTAAGAAGCAGTTCATCCTGTTGTTCTCTGGTGAACGCCGTGACATCCGTCCAGCCGGATATTTGGGACACCACCCCTAAAACATCGATCCCCGGTTCTACCCGGACAAGAACGGCGCTGACGGAAGGTCGAGGTATAGCTGCCAAATTAGCTGAAGGGAGTTGGGATCTCTCAATAAGAGAGGGCAGAGTAGCGCCGATATCCTGACGGGCTATTCGGCCTCGTCTCGCCTGTCGTTCAATTCTTATCGCTTCTCCAGAATAATCATATTGAATTTCAAGGGCGTCGAGCAAAGTGAAGAAAGCTAAGCCATCGCCTGCCATGCTGGACATGCCCTTTGTGATTCCCACCACTGTGTAGGCTATTTTTCCCGAGCCTAACTTTGTCGCCCAGTCTCAAGCCCAAGATCTGATCAGCGACCATTTCGTAATGCGCAGCCTCGATTTTCCGACCGGCTATCAGGGGCAGCCACCCTCCCTTATCCTCTGGCCATGAAAGTCCCTGAACCTGCATCCTGAGAGGGGCCCCGCGAGATTCTCGCTGTACAGCGTAGGTCACGAAGGCGCGAGCCGACGCAACCCCAGGCACCGACTGTAAACGATCCTCCAGATTTCTAGGTATCCTGGAGATTTCGGCGAATGGCCCTCTTGTTCCATGTTGAACCACCCAAATATCCGCTCCTATATTGTCCACCAGCAAAGTGGCTTCTTTTATGAGTCCTTGATAGATCCCTCCCATTCCCATGACTATCATGAGAAGCATCCCAATGCCAAACGCTGTAAGGGAAAAACGTGAAAGGTTGTGACGAATGTCTTTTATGGCAAGATTCATTCGCTATAGACTCTCTGCCCATTTTTCATCTGGGAAGGGTTAGGGCCCGTTATAACAATGTCTTCTTTAGAAAGCCCTTGTGTTACTTCCACATCTTTAATGCCTCTTAAACCGAGGGCAATCGGTTTCCATTCGGCCTTTCCGCTTGACACCAGAAAAACCCCGGCCTTGCCTTTTTCCCATACAATAGCGCTTAAAGGCGCCTTTAAGACTCCAGTTTTTCTACCTGTTTCAATATAAACCTCGGCGCGCTGACCGACCGCCCAGTTCTTTGGAAGGGCATCGACTCCAACATCAACAACAAATTCCCTCGTTTCCTTATCGACTTCGCTTCCGATCCTGGACACTTTACCGTGGTAATCTTTATTGGGTTCTGACCTGAAAACTACACGAGCCGGTTGATCCTTGGCTAGTCCTGCCATGGCCGTTTCATCAACCCAGGCGGACACCCACATCTCCTTTGTGGATATGGCCCTGAAAATGGATGCTCCGGGGACCACGATGTCACCTATGTCACGATCCCGACGAACTATCAAACCGGAAAACGGACTGTATATTCGGGTGTCGGCAAGCCGAGCTTGCTGAAAATGAAGCCTTTCCCTGGCTGCGACCAGTTGCCGATTTGCCTCACTCACCGCTGCAGTCGCCCTCTCCAGATCCGCCTGGGCAACGGCCAGGTTCTGTGTGTTTTTGTCCATCAGCTCTTGAGAGATGCTCTTTGAAGTGAATAATTGCGCATACCTTTGATAGTCCAGTTTGGTCAATTCAAAAATGGCCCGGGACTTTGCCTCATCGGCTTTTGCTCTTTCAACCGTGGCCTCGCCGGCCTTCACTACTGCTTCTTGAGTAGTAACCTCTCTTTTCAGGTCGGAATCGTCCAGACGAGCGAGCAACTGTCCTGATTCAACCCAATCATTTTGATCAGCCAGAAGTTCGACTAAAAGCCCCTGTATTTTAGAACTCACAGTGCTTTGGTAGTGCGCCTCGAGCGTGCCGGTCCCCATAACTTCCGCAATAACTTCTCCAACACTGACTGGCTGAGTGGAAACAGGAATGGGGGAAAATTTGGCTTTATAGCCCACTATTATGATTAGCAGAGCCAATACTGCCCATTTCCACCCCTTGCTCAGAACATTCATAACGACTGGATTCAATTGTTTACCTCATTGGGATTTCCATGCGGGACTCTAAATAAATATACCGAGGTCAGAATAATTTCTCGCGATTTAATCGTTTGGGTGATATTTCTAGCTTTCAGTTCTAATTGATTGACGGACTGATTTGCAAGCTGCCATCAGAGTAACAAAACCTCTAAAAATTAAATTGATTGAAGTCATATTATCCTTCGCGTCAAGGAAATCCGGTGTTTCCTATTCTGGAGAAAATATAAATGCGCCATTTTTATAACAGCATTCGCTGGAGGATGATCTTTATCGTAACGTTAGGTTTAATTCCATGTGTAGGACTGACGTTATTCACCGCAATTGAACAGCGCAGATCAATTTTGAACAAAGCCCATGAAAGCGCCTTCCGGTCGGCCGGCAATTTCCTGAAAGTGTTCAGTTTTGCAATTGATGAGACAAGGAACATGTTGGTCGATCTTGCGCGAGAACCCCAGACCCAAGAAATGAGCCCAGCCTTATGTTCACGATATATCAGCTCAAGCTTTTTCAAAAACGTCTTAACAATGTACAATAATCTAGGCTTAATAGACTCAAAAGGAAAACTGGTTTGTAGCGTTGTGCCTATTCCTGACTCTGACGAGCTTTCGAGTCGACCATGTTTCCAGGAAGCGATGAAAACCGGGGAATTTTCAATTGGGACGGCTGAAACCGGACCATCGAGTCCAAGAGGGGCAATCACCATAGTATATCCGGTGATTGGCCCTGCGGGCGAAATTCGCGGAGCGGTCTTCGCCTCGATTGATCTCCGTTGGTTTAACAATATTGCGGCAAATGCAGGGATTCCCGATCATTCCATCCTGACGGCGATAGATTCTACGGGAACAATCCTTGCCCGTAGCGCCAATCCCGAAAAATGGGTTGGACATTCTGCTCCGGACGCCGAAATAGTCCAAAAAATTTTCAAGGAAAAGCAGGGAACAACAGAAGCGGTTGGCGTAGATGGCACAAAGAAGATTTACGGATTTAGCCGAGCGGGAGGTTTTTTAAAAGGGGTCTATGTCTATGTTGGCATCCCAAAGGACACTGTAGTCGGAGCGGCGAATCGATTGGTGTTTTTTGACGTCGTCTGGTTAGGAATAGCTTTGCTTGCAGCATTTTCAGGTGTTTGGATTTTGACGCGTATTTTGATTATGCGGCAGGTGAATACTCTCGTTAAAACCACAAACAAAATCGCTAGCGGAAACCTTCGAGTTCGTACAGGTCTAGACGATGGCGCAGGTGAGTTGGGCATACTGGGTAGCGCTTTTGATAAAATGGCGAAGGCGCTGGAAGAAAGGGAAATCGAACGTAAAAAGTCCCATGAGGATCTCCAGAAAGAAAAACAGTTCTCGGAACAAGTCATCAATAGTTTACCTGGAGTTTTTTATCTATTTGATTCAAGGGGCAAGGTACTTAGGTGGAACCAAAACGCTGAGCTTGTTACCGGTTATTCGTCTGAAGAAATCTCCAGAATGCGCTCGCTGGATTTTGTGCTTGAAAACGACAAAAATAGCCTGAAGAATGGTTTCGTGCAAGTCTTCGATAAGGGCGAGACTGCCATGGAAGCTCATTATCTTACAAAACAAGGGACTTCCATACCATATTATTTCACCGGAAGAAAAATTGAGATCGGTAATACTCAATGCGTGCTGGGAGTGGGCATCGATATCTCGGAGAGGCAGAAAGCAGAGAAGGCGTTAGAAGATAGCGAAAAGCTACTGAAAACAATTCTGGCTACATCACCGGTCGGCATACATTTGGCGGAGAACCGGGTCATAAAGTGGGCCAACGAGTCATGGGCCAGGATGTTCGGCTTTGAACATGAACTCGACTATGTAGGGCAAAGCGCACGGATTCTGTATCAGTCGGAAGACGAGTTTGAGCGTGTTGGGCAGGTCCTGTATAAACACTTGGGGCCGGGGAAAGTTACTGAGATTGACGCAAAATTACGGAGAAGAGACGGTTCCGACTTCGATGGTGTTATACGGATTACGCATTTAAACCCCTCAGAACCGGGGAACGATACAATCGTCGCTGTTGTGACGGACATATCTCAGAGGATTCAGAATGAACAGGCCCTGAGAGAAAGCGAAGAAAGATATCGTAATTTAATAGACACCATGACGGAAGGTTTGGGACTAATAGATGACAAGGGAATTATTGAATACGTAAACAAAAGGTCGGCCGAAATGCTCGGTTATAGGGAGGATGAACTTGTTGGTCATCGTGTAGATGAGTTTCTTGAGAAATCCAGCTTAAACATTTTTCTTGACCAGATGACGCAGCGAACCAGAACACCTTCAAGATCTTATGAACTCGAGTGGAAGCGTAAGGACGGGACAATAATTCACACTTTGGTAACCTCAACATCGATCTGGAATGCCGATGGATCATTAAAAGGCAGCCTTGCCACAGCCACCGACATTACTGACCGGAAGAAATATGAGCAGCAACTAGAGGATTCCGAAAAAAAGATGAGGCTTTTGATTGAACAGGCGCCGATAGGTGTCGGGATCTTTCAAAAAGAAGAATATGTTTACGCGAATCCAGAGCTTATGGCCATTTTTAGCTGTGAGAGTCAGGATGAAATAGTAGGGAAAGCGCTTTCTGAGTTTGTGGCGCCGGGGCATCAGCGGCTATTCAAAGAACGATACAAGAGATTCATGCTGGGCAAGCCGATGCGAACTTCATATCAGTTAGAAGGATTCAAAAAAACCGGCGTTTTGTTCGACATGGTTTTATGGCCTAAGAAGATAGATTACGAGGGAGAACCGGCAATTCTGGCTTTTATCATGGACGTCACAGAAACCAAGAATCTTAGGGCCCAGCTCTTGCAAGCGCAAAAGATGGAAGCTATAGGCACATTGGCCGGTGGCGTCGCACACGATTTTAACAACCTCCTGCAGGTCGTGATCGGCTATTCCGAATTGATCATGATGGATCCACAAATATCGGATAAACTGAGGAAAAATGTTAAATCCATCAACAAGGTGGCGACTAACGGAGCTGACCTTGTGAAGAGCCTGCTGACTTTCAGCAGGAAGACTGAGACCAAACCGAAGCCGATAAACCTGAATCGGGAAATCGTACAGATCAAAAAGTTGCTGGATCGTACCATTCCGAAGATGATTGAGATTGAACTTGATCTTCAAGAAGAACTCAGCCTGATCAACGCCGATAGTTTCTCAGATCGAACAGGTTGTAATGAATCTCGCCGTGAATGCCAGGGACGCTATGCCGGAGGGAGGGAGGCTGATTCTTGAGACTGAAAATGTAATTCTTGACGCCGCATATTGCGCTGTTCATCTTGACGCCGCGCCGGGTCCTCATGTTTTACTCTCCGTATCCGATACCGGTCAGGGCATGGACAAAAAAACAATGGAACGAATCTTCGAACCATTCTTCACCACCAAGGCGCTAGGCAAAGGGACGGGGCTAGGTCTGGCGATGGTCTACGGTTTGGTGAAAGCAGCATCAGGGGAGCATAATTTGTTACAGCGAACCGGAAGTTGGAACTACTTTCAAGATCTATTTTCCATCTCTTTTGCCGCAAAATGATTCAGATGAATCGAAGATTTCCCAGAGTTCTATTGGTGGAACCGAAACAATTCTGCTGGTTGATGACGAGGAAAATGTTCGAGATGTGGGGAAGGATCTTTTGGAAGGATCCGGATATACGGTAATCACGGCGTCGAGCGGAAGAGAAGCCCTTGAATTGTACAGAGACAAGCGGTCCAGTATTTCTCTAATCATCCTGGATCTGATAATGCCGGAAATGGGAGGAAAGGAGTGCTTGGAAGGTCTCCTCAAGATTGATTCAAGCGTCAAAACCTTAATCTGCAGCGGATATTCTGCGAACGGCACTGCGAAGGAAGCTGTGGCTACTGGAGCGAAAGGATTTATTAGTAAACCATATAACCTAAATGAAATGCTCGCTCAAATCCGAAGAATTATTGATCCTAAAGAATCTTCATAATTCCCTATGAGGATAAAAACGGCTGCGAATCAGTTGCGTTGCTAAGCCATCGTCAGTAGGTATCTTTAAGTTTGTTTGTGACTTCGACCTAAATTTTCTTTTCCGGAGAATTTCTAGAACATGACCAAGAAATTTGTCGGAACCTTCTCTATTGATCATGGTCTTTATGCCATAGGAAATAAAATATATTTAGGAGAAAAGGAGTGTATGGCATGGATTCTATTATTGATTCTCTGATAGATCTCATAAATGCCGCACAGAGAATTTCGGATGGCGGTTTCGATGTTCAAGCGTTCCTGACATGGAAAACCGTAGCATTTATCACGCTTTTCGGTCTGCTCGGACCATTCAATTATTATACGAGAAATTTTGGCCGTTTCACGACTGAGGCAAGTCGCGAATGGATTACTTGCGGGAAAAGGGATTCTAGTGGCGGTAACGGAGCAGTTGTCGAAGCGAGGATTTACAGCGCCGGCGTTGCAAGCAGTCCCTGAAAATTGTGAACCAGGGTCCGACTGCGTGCCGTGGGTTGATAGACATAAAAAATGGCGATCGCTGGCGTTTCTGAAACAAGTTCTGACGAATGGTTGACCCGCATCATGAAACTTTCAGACTTGCGGTATGATTGACGTCGGTTCAAGCACCGCAAGTCTCATCAGAACATCGTTCCAGTTTAGCGCAGAACAAGACTTACCTCGAAGTCATAACGTTGATTCTCAGCCTTCTTTTTGGTAGCATCAATCCAGTCTAAAAATAATTCCCGGCTCGAAATGCGGTTTCATAGGGGCTTACAGACTCGTTAAAGAGGTCGAGACATGAAAAAGGCTGGTTTCAAGATACGTCGAAAGATCATCCTAGCCTTTCTTTTCTGCTTTCTATCAGTATTGTTGTTTGCGATTTTCAGTTTTCAGTCACATAGGGAAATCGGAAAAAGGCTTAAACTTGTGGAAGTCGCCGATGACCTGGTAAATAACCTTTTGGAAGTTAGACGGTTCGAAAAAAATTTCTTTCTTTACAAACAGCCGGCAAGTCTGAACGAAGCCCTGGCTCATGTAGACAAAGTTGAAGCCCTCTATCTAAGACATGAACCTGCCATCCTGAATCTGTCCAAAGATGAAAAAGAACCCGTATTTTATCAAACTCTCATCTGTTACAAAGAAACATTAGCAGAGCTACAGTCTATAATATCCAATGAAAACAATAAAACAGAACAGTTAGATTTTTCGGTGATTGAGGAATCGCTTAGGCTGATTGCGCAATCTCTACTGGATGTGAGCGGAAATTGGGCCAGGGAGGAGAGAGACAGAATTGAAAGCCTTTTCCGGCAGGCTCTCTATTTGTTTATAGCTTCAATGGTTTTTTTTGTGGTTCTTGGAATACTGGTAGCTTTTTACATAGCCGTACTGTTTACCACACCTTTGGTACAGATGCAGCAAGCAATGGAAAAGATAGCGGAGGGGGATTTCACCCCAATTTCAGAAGATCAATGTAGATCCGAGGAGTTTACTCCGCTGTTTAAAGCATTTAACAGGATGATCAGTGAACTGGAGGAACGGCAGGAACAGCTTGTCCAGGCTAGAAAGATTTCCGCAATAGGGACGTTTACATCCGGAATTGCTCACGAGCTTAACAATCCTGTTAATAATATTGTGCTGACCGCTGAAGCCCTCAAGGAAGATTTGGGGAGCATTGACGAGCAAGAGGCCCTTGGAATGATACAGGACATAATCGTCCAATCGGAGCGAGCCTCAGAGATCATAAAAAATCTTCTCGATTTTTCAAGATCAGAGAAGCCGGAAATGATCACAACTTCAATTTCGTCCGTAATCATGGATACACTAAAATTGGTGAAGAACCAGTTACTCCTTTCCGGAGTTGAGCAGAAAGTGGAAGCGTCGGCGGATCTTCCAACCGTTCGCGGAGATTACAAGAGCCTACAGCAGGTTTTCTTGAACCTTTTTATAAATGCTATTCAGGCGATGCCCAAGGGTGGGCTCCTAACGGTAAAAGGCGAGTCTCTCGAAAATGGTAAATTTGTAAGGATATCAGTGACTGACTCAGGAGAGGGAATAGACTCGGAAGACATTCACCACATTTTTGATCCATTTTTCACGACTAAAGAAGTTGGAAAAGGCACAGGGCTCGGCCTTTCTGTGACATATGGCATTTTACAGAAACATGGTGGGACAATTGAAGCGCATAGCCATAAAGGAGAGGGCGCCACATTCGTCGTCACTCTTCCCACCGACAGCAAGTAGACTCGTTCAAAGTGAGGGCGTAAACACCATGCGCGTCGCAGTAATTGATGATGAAGAAATTGTCAGGGTTCGGCTGCAAAAGGCTCTTGTCAAGGAGGGATACACTGTTGAGACTTATGGGTCCGGAGAAGAATTTCTTCAGGGCCTGGAACACTCTCCGGTAGATTTGGCGTTTCTGGATATTTCTCTGCCGGGAATGAATGGTATCGAGGTCCTAAAAAAGGCCAAACCACGATTTCCTGAAATGGACATAATCCTTATTACCGGTTACTCGTCGATAGAATCGGTAATCGACTCAGTAAAACTGGGAGCTTTTTACTATGTGGCCAAACCACTGAAGCTCGATGAAATACGACACCTGGCCTCCAAAGTTCGTGACCAGAAACGACTAATCGAAGAAAACCGCTCGCTAAAATCATTTATTAGCCCCCTGGACTCTTTGGGCGCGATGATAGGCGTCAGCCCAGGAATGAAAGAAGTTTTCAGATTGGTCGAAAAGGTGGCCCCTTTGGACTGCAATGTGCTGATACAGGGGGAGAGTGGAACAGGGAAAGAACTCGTAGCCAGATCAATTCATCGTCAAAGTCGACGCAGGGAAAGAGCGTTTGTAGCTTTTAACTGTGGAGGATTCACGGAAGAACTTATAGCCAGCGAACTTTTCGGATATCAGAGGGGAGCGTTTACAGGAGCCACAGCTACTAAAATAGGCATTCTGGAAACAGCGTCTGGCGGAACGGCTTTTATGGATGAAATAGCGGATATGCCCATCTCAATGCAGGGCAAACTTTTGCGTGTCATCCAGGAAAAACAGATAATGCGGGTGGGAGCGAACAGGCCCATCCAGTTGGATCTGCGATTCATAGCGGCCACGAACAAAGATCTCAAGAAGGCCGTTCAGGAAGGCAGATTTCGAGAAGATTTGTATTTCAGGTTGAATGTGGTTCAAATCAATCTTCCAAGCCTTATGGATCGTAAAGAAGACGTGCCTGTGCTGATCGATTTTTTTACGAAGAAGTATGTGACCAAATTCTCCAAGAAAATTTCAGGAATCGATCGAGCTGCACGAGAAATCCTTCTGAGCTATACATATCCAGGCAACGTAAGAGAACTGGAGAACATAATAGAACGAGCGGTAGCCCTTGCCGAAGGAGAATCCATTACTTTCCATGATCTCCCCCCTGATCTACGGGAGTACTCGGTTACGCAATATGGGAAATGGCTAACATCTGAAGAACATGAACGGGATTATATCCGTCGTGTGTTGAGATTCACGGATCATAATTTAGGCAAGACTGCGACAATACTGAAACTTCCCCGCACAACTCTCTGGAGAAAATTAAAGAAGTACGGTCTTTCGTGATGAATAATTCATTTTGAAACATCTCCATCCTCCTCTATTCCCGCTATGTTTTGCGCACAACCTTCTTCTCTCTTTTCATTCTGAAACACGCTTATTCTAAGGCGGAAACCTCCTAAATCGAGATCTTGCTGATTTAATTCATTTATTAAGTTTGGCCTCATTTTTGCTTCTTTTGAATTCAAAGAGGAGAGATTTCCCATGGGTAAGAAGGTTCTTGCCGCAGTTGACCTAAATTCGATTACCGATTTGTCCGCCTTGTACGGCATTCAATTGGCCGCAAGAATTCAAGGGGCAATAGTCTTGATCGTCGTTTCGACTCCAAGACATGGTAAACGAAACGGGCGGTCCATGGTCACGGTCAGCGACATCGACGATAGTCTCAATGGTTGGTTAGACAAGCTCGTTGACCAAAGTCAACAGGTAGGGGTTGCTATGGAGATCTTCTTCGCGTCAGGAAATTTCTTTGAGGAGATCACACGATTCGCCTCATTTAACCCTTCAGTTCAGTTCATAGTTATGGCTGGCCCGGAGGAACTCAGTTTAGGTGAGAATTCCGTCTTTGGCGAGGAATTGAAGGTTCTTCGAGAAAGATTTGAAGGCGAAATTCTTCTGGTGCAAAAGGCTGGGCAAGTTACTCGAGTGCCCGATTTACGTTTGAGGGACCCATCGAGGGAGATCTGATCATGAGTTGGAGTATTTATTTGCCGATAGCCGGCGCGAGCGTAAACATTTTCTTGTTACTTGGTCTCGGGGGAGCGGTAGGCTTCCTTTCCGGACTCTTTGGAGTTGGAGGTGGGTTTCTTAATGACCCCGCTACTCATTATGGCCGGTATCCCACCTCTCGTGGCCGCAGCCTCTGATTCAAATCAGATCGTCGCCGCCTCAACTTCCGCTACCTACGCCCACTATCGAATGGGCAATGTGGATTTCAAGATGGGGGCGTTGCTATTAATTGGCGGTGTTCTGGGAGGTGGACTAGGGGTTCAGTTGATCAAGGTCCTGCGCAGCATGGGAAATGCCGACTTTGTCATCAAAATTACATATGTGGTCATGCTAGGCGTGGTAGGCTCATATATGTTTATGGAGAGTCTTCAGAGTCTCCGCAAGGCTTCGATGGCGGCAAGAAAAGTCGAGACTTCAAAACCATCACTTTATGTGCGGACTGTACAATCGCTTCCGTTTCAAATGAAGTTCCCCAAATCCGGTGTAACACTATCAGTTTTTTTACCGATCATACTTGGGATATTTGTAGGTATCCTGGCTGCCATAATGGGAGTAGGTGGTGGTTTCATAATGGTTCCGGTCATGGTTTACATGCTTCGAATGCCAATGCATGTCGTTGTAGGCACAAGCCTTTTCCAGATCCTCTTTACATGTGTAAATGTGACGGTTTTGCAGGCGGTTGAGAAACCATACCGTTGACATGATACTGGCTATTATCCTTCTGTTAGGTTCAACGGTAGGGGCTCAATTCGGCGCCCGGTTGAGCAGAAGGCTCAAAGGTGACCAGTTGAAAATAATCCTGGCTTCAGTCGTCCTGCTTGTAATGGTCCAAATGCTTGTTGGACTGATCCTTGCGCCTTCAGTGATGCTTGCCTATAAGGGGGGACACTGATGAATAAAGTTAATGGTGTCTGGGTTGGTTTAGTTTTCATACTCGCCTGCTTATTAACAACTTTGGTAGTCCCGACGGCCTTTGCGGCTTCGAGAGATCTTAGACTGACTCCGTCCGAAATTCATATCAGGGAAACCTTTCAGGGCGCTCCCATGTCAATTACGGCGACCGTGCCCCCTCAAAGTCTTTCTATTATTGAGATCAAGGGGGAATCCCATAAACAGGAACTGCTGCGAAAGGGGCGTAGGGGCGGTCTCTGGATGAATGTTGGGGAGGTCGAAGTTCACGCGGCCCCCTCAATGTATTTAATGCTAACCAACGAATCCGGGGATATTCTAAAGAAGGATATAGGGGCCAATTTTGGTTACGCCGCATTGAAGAAGATCATCCGTTTCTCAGGAAAATTACCAAAGGCGGGAGCCGACGTTCTTTTCGAACAATTCTTGCAACTCAAAGAAAGTGAAGGTCTATACGGAATTTTTCCCGGAGCGATCAAAGTTAAAGAAACCAACAGTGAAGGCGCAAAGATTGAAGGTAATATCAACCTTCCCAGCAATATTGCTCCGGGAACGTACCAGGTCGTGCTTTCCGTGGTGAAGGACGAGAAACTGTTGGAACAGGAAATTACAGAGTTTACAGTAGAAATGAAGGGCTTACCAAAGCTCTTGTCATCTTTGGCGTTTGAGCACGCTTTGCTTTACGGTTCATTGGCCGTAATCATAGCAATCGTAAGTGGATTTCTTATGGGCTTTGTTTTTGGTGGCAAAGGCGCGCATTAGAAGTTTTGTAACCATCAGAGAGTAGGAACCGAAAGCTTGCCGAGGCGAAGGAGCTGTCTCAAGTGTGGTCTCGAATAAAAAAATCAATTAAGAGACTGGTTTCTCGAAAACGTGAGAGAGTAGCTTTTCAACAAGTGTTCGAGCAGTTCCAGGTTTTACTCCAGAACCACCAGAAAGCAATGGAGCTAATAGCTGATCTAGGAGAAAAATCAGGTGGTGATTACATATTTGACAGAAAATACTTGGTCGATTCCATAGCTGAACTACAGGATTTGCTTTTACGAATGATCAAAGGTCTTAACCTTATTTCATCAGACCGATACTACGAGCTATATCCAACGCTCGATCGAGTCTTCTTTCCTATTGAGATGGAACTCAGGGGCCGCCTTGCGCTGTCGAAAGCGCCTTATGTCATATCCCTAACAGATATGCCGCTGGATACGCCCGAACTTACCGGCGGGAAGGCTAACGCTCTGGGCGAAATCATGCACAGGCTCGGAATTCCTGCGCCGTCGGGATTTGTTATCACTAACAGAGCGTATAATCGGTTCATAGAATATAATGACCTTGAAGACCGCATTCATTCCTGGCTTGAGCTTTGGGTATCCGGCAAAGAGACATTGGACAAGGCTTCCGGTCAGATCAGATACAGCATACTGGCGGGCATAGTCCCCCAGGACGTTGCCCGACAGATAAAGACGCATACCAAAAATGATAACGTAAACTGGGCTATACGCAGCAGCGCATATGGTGAGGACGGAGAGGTGTCATTCGCCGGTTTGCATGAAAGCATTCTGAATGCTCCGGCGTCCCAAATCCTGGACGCATACAAGAGGGTGATGGCTAGTCTTTATTCCCCCGAGGCCCTTATTTACAGGCGACAAATGGGCATGATCGGTGAAGAAGCGGCAATGGCGGTTCTCTGTCAGGAAATGATCGATAGCCGGGCGAGCGGCGTCATTCAAACATTATCTCTGGAATCTGAGCAACGTGACTGTCTGGCAATTTATGCGGCGTTTGGATTAGGTCGAACGGTGGTAGAGGGGCGTGATACTTCCGATCTCTACGTTGTAGAAAGGTCCCATCCTCACAAAGTAGTTCTGGAACGAATCGCAAAAAAGGAGTCATTTATAAAGGCAGCGCCACGAGGTGGCGAAGAAGAAGCGACCTTACCGAAAAATATTCGGAGTGAGTCATCGATTTCCGAATCCACCGTAGAAGCCTTGGCCAAATGGGCAATGGCGCTGGAAAGGTACTTCAAGCGTCCCCAGGAAATAGAATGGGCGATAGATTCGGAAGATCAGATCTGGATTCTTCAGTGCCGAAGATTGGCAATAAGCCCGGACGATGCGGACATGGACAAAAACATCAGGGCACGTTTTTCGACTTACCCTGTCTTGATCGAGAATGAAGGTGTTGTGGCTCATGCGGGAATAGGGTCAGGTCCAGTCCATATCGTCAATATTCATGAAGATATGTCCGATTTTCCCGAGGGAGCGGTCCTTGTCACAAAATATACCGCCCCGTGGCTTGCTCAGATTGTCCCGAACGCTGCCGCGATTATAGCCGAACGCGGGTCGGCGGCCGGGCATCTTGCTACAATTGCCAGGGAATTCAGGGTTCCCGCTCTCCTCGGAATAGACAGAGCTACGGAAATACTTAGAGACGACATGGAAATAACCCTGGACACCCACCATCGTACCGTCTACTCCGGCAAAGTTGATGAACTCATAAATTTTGAACGTGTCCAATCAATGGTTTTTGAGGAGTCACCCGAGTTTCGTCTGTTAAGAAGACTCCTCAAAAGAATCGCTTCATTGCACCTGATAGACCCTTACGCTCCGGATTTTACTCCAAATGGTTGTGTGTCGGTTCATGACATGATCCGTTTTATTCACGAAAAATCTGTCCAGGAGTTGATGGAGATTCCAGCGGCGCTTCCGCGTTTCAAGGGAGCCAAGGTCTGGACCCTGGAGTCGGATGTTCCCCTGGACCTGAGAATATTGGATTTGGGTGGCGGGATTGATCCCGAAATGGCTGGTAACAAAGTCAAAATTGAACTTGTTCGCTCTTTACCTCTGAGGGCGCTATGGCAGGGCGTTTGCTACCCGGACTCATGGAGCACCCGTCCGGTCGCAGTTGATTTCAAAGGTTTAATGTCAAGCCTCACGAGGAATTGGGACGCCGCTGGTGGTGGAGTAGCGAATGCAGGGTTCAATCTGGCTGTTGTTACTGAACTATATATGAATCTTCATCTAAGGCTTGGATATCATTTCAACCTGATCGACGCTACCATGTATGACGAGGCCCAACGGAACCACATCTATTTCAGGTTTGTAGGAGGAGTCACTGATCTGACACGCCGGTCGCGCAGAGCGCAAGTGTTGTCTCAAATACTATCGAATTATCTCTTTAATGTTGTAGTCAAAGGAGACCTGGTGGTCGCTCGGCTGGTGGATCTTCCAAAAGAAGAAATAGAAAGTCGTCTTCAGGTTATAGGGGCCCTGATTGGTTTTAGTAGACAACTGGATATACAGTTAAGAAGTGATCAGGATGTTGATCAGTTTGTCGAACAGTTTTTTGACCGGTATGCGAATCTCGCGAGATCCCTGCCGGCGGGAGGAAAAAATGAGCAAATTAAAAATTATGGTTTTGGATGATGAGCCGATCGTTTGCAAACGATTGAAACCTGCTCTTGAGAAGCAGGGTTATGAAGTTGATACCTTCACCCAAAGCTCGGACGCGATGGAACGAATCAAGGATATTAATTATGACATTATTATCACTGACCTGAAAATGAAGGGTGTAGACGGTATGCAGCTTTTAACGGAAGCCAAACAACGATCGCCCAAAACGGAGGTTATTGTAATTACAGGCTTTGCTACGATGGAAACAGCGAAGGAATCATTTCACAAGGGTGTTTTTGATTTCATTGCCAAACCGTTCAAGCTAAGCGAAATTCAAGATGTAGTAACCCGAGCGGAAGCCAAAATCCGAGGTGAGTAATCCGGGAGGCTGTACAACAGACAAGTCCCTGAACTTACAACCTCTTATCCCACAAGGGAGGACCGAGACGTGATCAAGACTTTGGTGTCAATTGAAGTGGATCTGGCTTCCAGCCTTGCTATCCGCTTTGCGTGTCAACTTGGAGGATCCATTGATGTAGAAATTCATCCCGTTTATGTCAAAGAATCTCTTTCTCACGATTCGTTTCGAGGCGCAGGGTGGGCCAGCAGAAACCTGGCAACGCGAGATGATTGAAAGGGGAAAAGAAGAGATCTCCAAGATGATAGCTCCGGAGATGGATTTTTGTCCAAAACTGTCTGACCCTAGAGTAATATATGGAGATCGCCATTCGGAGGTCAGCAAAGTTGCACAGGAAGGCGAGTTTGATCTCTATGTCGAGGGCGTGGATTTTCTATGGAACCATGCGGAACTTTACAGGTTGGCCCACACTAAGTTTTATCAACGGCTAACATGTCCCCTAATCCTTGTTCAGTCCTTGAGAAAAATGAAACATGTTCTGCTGCTGTGTCTGGACATTCCAGGGACGGAAGCTTTGACACGAACATTTGAGAAAATCTGGAAGGGATCGTCAGTTCCTCTGGTTTTGGCATACCCCGAGCATCACGGATCCGGGCCTCATGAATCTGGTCTCAAGGAAAAGGTCCTCGAATCGACCGGCATTTTGGAACAGGTTGGCTGCAAAGTTGAACAGAAACCACTGGACGTTGAAGTTCTTTCCAAACCGACGGAAGATGATTTAAAAGACTGTGGTTTAGTAGCAATAGGATTAGACAGAGCAGTCCGAAAAGACAGTGTTGAGCTGGAATGGCTCAGTTTAGTCAATACGGCCTCTCTGATAGCATTTTACTAAGGGCTCAAGGAGAGAGAAGCGCCATGAGAATTCTATTTGCCGGAGACGAACATCCGTATAGCGAATACGCTCTTAAAGAAACGATCAAACTGGCCATGAACACCTGGGCGGACGTGACTCTACTAGGGGTAAGTCACGGCGCGGCTGCCAGAGATTCAGTCAGGGGTCATGACACAACGCTTGAGTCCGCCATAAGCAAGGCCTTAAGAGATTATCGAGAGGTGTTCCTTAACAGTTGGACCCGGGAAGATTCTCCCTATGAGGTTGGCGAGGGCAAGTACGAATGGATACCGGTCAAAAATGGGGTTATGGAGGAGATGAAAATCCTTGCCGGCCGAAAAAAGGACTTTAGAGTTCGACTCAGGACAGGAACTCCGGCGCGAGAGATTTTATCGGAATCCCAGGATGACGGCAGTGATCTAATTGTGCTTGGCTGCGCAAAAGGCGACAAATGCGAATGGGCGAATTCCGTTCCTGCTCCTCAACAGGTGGTGGACGACGCCGATTGCTCGGTGCTTCTCGTAAAGGAACAGCAACCTGTTACCAGGATTGTGGCTTGTCTTGATCAAGGTTATATAAGTCAGGAATCGCTGGAAATTATAAATCAAATGATTACAATTCACGGGGCGTGTCTGGAGCTTATAGGTTTGAGTCAAAATGGTGACATGGAAAAGTCCGTTTATACCAGGCTGATCGAAATCGGTGATTATTACAGCGATCGACAAGTCGAGATCAGCACTCGTTTGATGGATATCTCAGATTTTGAGCGAGTAATAGCGCAAGAAATCAAACAGGACCTTCTTGCCTTATGGTTGGGTAAAAAGTCGCTTCTTAACCGCTTTTTCTCGCGTGGTTGGGTGGGACGTTTTGTCAGTAAGTGTCCGACATCCGTTTTGGTAATGAGATAGTTTGTCAGCTAAGACCATTGAAACCGGTCTTACCAAGGGAGGATTTAGAATGAAAGTCTTAGTGGCTGTAGATAAAAATCCCGAGACTTATACAGGTCTGGAGTTTACATGCCATTTGCTTGAGAATCGGAATGCAGTAGTGGACGCGATACATGTCAAACCTGATCTGGTCGAAATAGCGGCTGAAAGTTATGCTCCTTTCCTGTCAAAAGATGGATTGGAAGGGGCAATCAAGGCAGATGTGCAGGAAGTTGAAAGGCAGTTCGATGTCGCCTGTCAGACCTGTATTAAAGCGAAGATCCCGTGTCAACTCGAAGTCCTGGAAGGTGATCCCGCAGACGAAATACTCAATACCGCCAAATCGGATGGTTACGACATGATTGTCCTTGGTTCTCATGAACAATCATCGCTTCGAGGCTTACTGTTAGGGGCTGTTCATGCCAAGATCCTGCATAACGCTGGAACAACCTGTTCTAATTGTTCGTCAATTTCGTGAAATTCATCGGGTCCTTATAGTGTACAGAGGTTCAGAAACCGACCAGATGGCGCTGGAATTTACGGCGCCTTTGTTGACAGGCAAAAACGTTGAAATTACACTTCTCCATGTCCAGGAAACCGGACAGCATGAAAGTGATGAGTTTGCTCGACAATCTCTTCAGCAAGGCGCCCAGATATTGAGAAAATTTGATTACGAACCGATCACCAAAATGACTAAAGGCGATTTCGTGGAGCAAATCCTCAAGGATGTCGCGGTTCACAGATACGATCTCATCGTGCTTGGAGCTTACGGATACAAACGGCCCAAGTATCTCAAACTGATCAGTGACGAAGCTCTAAACCTGGCTCGGTTGACAACACGTCCCATACTGGTATTTAGGGAAAAGTCAACTACTTAGCTTATGGAATCTTACAAGTCGGGGGAAAAGATCCGAAGTCATCTTTGCCGCACGAAGAACAGCCAGATTGAATGCGTTTCGAGAACTACGACACTGGAGCAACCCGGAATTGAACTGGTCTGGAAAGACAAACAGGCCTCAACAGTCCGTGAAATAGCTGACTTCGAGTTGATCGAGCATATCGGCGCTCAATCTGTCGAAGCGGATCAGTCTACAGGTCCGCGAGTTCCTCCTCCACTAGATTGGACCAACAAAATCATCCGGGGTGACAACAAACTCGTAATGAGTTCGTTGTTTGGTGGTAAAATTCACGATGAAATACAAGCTGTTGGAGGTATCAAACTTGTATATATAGATCCTCCTTTTCTTGTGGGAGCTGATTACAACATTAATCTTCCCATAGGTGAAGACGGGTCAGACAGACTCCAGGTCGTCGAGAGTTTAGCGTACAGGGACACATGGCAAGCTGGTCCGGAAGCGTATCTGACAATGATGTACGAACCGGATAGGGCTCATAAAAGATCTTCTGGCTGAAGACGGGAGCATTTGGGTTCATTGCGATTGGAAGGCCAACTTCATGATACGGTCTATCCTGGAAGAGATATTTGGCCCAGGCGCCTTCCGAAATGAGATCATCTGGTATTACACGAACAAAATACCTGACACCCGTAAACGTCAATATACCAACTCCACCGATACAATATTTTATTACTCCAAATCATCCAGTAGCGTATTTAACTGGCAATTTGACAAACGGGAAAAACCGATCAAGGTTTCCCGGATGAAAAAGGTCGAGGGGAAAAAGGTTTATCCAAAAGGCTCGGATGGCAAATGCGTTTACGTAACACGCGATGAAAGGACAGCGGACAATGTCTGGAATATGCCACTTCTCCACGCTCATCCAGAGATGTGGGGATACCCGACTCAAAAGCCTTTGGCGCTTCTGGAGCGAATCATCCTCACGGGGTCAAACAGCGGGGATCTGATCGCTGATTTTTTCTGCGGTTCAGGAACAACTCTCGAAGCGGCCCAAAAGCTCGGTAGAAAATGGATTGGGTGTGATCTGGGCAAGATTGCCATCCACACGTGTAGAAAACGAATGAGCGTCCTTGTAAAAGAAGCCGAGAACAGCGATGTAAGCGTCACAGGCTTTGATGTGTTAGAAACCGTCTGTGTAAAGGCGCCCGAGAAAAAAACAGAAACCGGACTTCGTGAAGATGGTCCTCAACCAGATAGCGACGGTCAAGGATCAATGTTTGATTATATCCAGCCTCCGGCTAGTGACATCATCGAACCAGAAACTGCTGGTCATTTCGAAGCTCGGGTTGACATCGTCAATTGTTCAGCGAGTGTAACTCTTACAGGTTTTTGTCCACCATGCTCCGAAATTCTGAAAGGACACGTCGGATCGAGGACAAGAATGAAATCATTGAAGGTGATTGAAGAAGATGGTTTCTTGTTCAAGGTGTGGAGGAATCGACAGGGTGAAGAACAGAGGCACTTGTTGACGAAAAAATGGACCGACTGGATCGATTATTGGTCTGTAGACTTTCGCTACGCAGTTGCTAGGAACGCGGGATCAACAGCGGAAATACCTATTGATATGTGCTCGATGTTGATGACGAAGAGAGTTTTTAACAGTCACTGGCAGGATTTTAGAACTCCCAAGAAAAGGTCGCTGGAATTGACCAGCTCTACCTGGAAATATGGCCGACCAGGAAAGCAAAATATTGCAGTGAGAGTGATTGACATTTTCGGAAACGAGACAGAGAGAGTCTTCGACGTTGAGATTCCGTAACGGGTATTTGTCCACGTTCATAATGATGAATTAATTCAAGATCATCAGCCACGAATGTTTTTCTGTTGGTATTTTCTCTACGAATATTGCTTTATTTTCTTGTTTCGGCTATCCTCCTTAAATCAATGAGGAGATACTGATAATTTTACATGACTCTGAGAATTGTTTTTACGAATAAGGGTCGTTCCTATTGATCTCCACTACTCTAACAATATTTCATTATACTGTCTTTGACGCGCACAGAAAATATACGGTAATTTCATTCGATCACGAATGGTCCTTTTGGGCCAGGATGACGACTTAAATCAGAAAATGGTTCGGATGCGAATCTATTATTGGTTAAGGCAAACCAGGATCACCTGCTTGTCAAGGTCTTGCGCTTGATGCTCGTGTATCCTCTCACGAAAGGAGATGTTGGCATGAAAAGGCTCTTTGTATTGGCTAACCTTATGATCGGTATGTTATCGGTCCTGTTATTGGCGCCTTCGTACGCTGCTGATCCAATATTGATTGGCGTTCCGACCGCTGAAACCTCGCTCGAGGGTAGAGAATCCATAAAGGCCGTTCAGATGGCCGTTAATGAGATCAATGGCAAAGGCGGAGTCAAAGTTGGCCAGGAAAAAAGACTCTTGCAGGTTGTTGTCTCAGACCTTAAGAGACGCTTCTGCTGGTGTGCCGGTTTCTGAGGCTCTGCTCGGTCTGGAAAAAATTATCACCGAGAAAAAGGTCAACGCGATCCTGGTCGGCCCCTTCAGGTCCGAATCGCTTCTGGCGGGTATGGACATCATAGCGAAGCACAAGGTTCCGCTTCTGGAGACCATCGCTATGTCTCCAAAATTCGAAGAAAAGGTCAAGGAAGATCCAGTCAAATACAAACATTGTTTTCGAGTTTGTCTGAACGCACAGTCTCTGGTTGGCTATCTTGCTCAGACCTTGGGTTTCCTGAAAGAGGAATTCGGCTTCGAAAAACTCTATGTCATGACTCAGGATGTTTTGTGGGCAAAGGCGACCGGTGAGGGGACGGCTAAAGTCGCTTCATCTAAAATGGGCATTGAACTTGTGGGGTCCGAGACCTATCCGACCGGAGCTTCTGATTTTTCACCCGGTTTGATGAAGGCCAAGATGAAAAACGCTCAAGTTATAATGCCGATATTTGATATGCCCCAGAGTGGAATCCTGCTCAAGCAATGGAAATCACAAAAGATACCCGGAATGCTTTGCGGATTCATCTCACCCATGACTGGTCCGGGGGCCTGGAAGATTTTTGAAGGTAAAATAGGCGGCCTGATCAACTCCAATTTTGAGTTAGGTAGCGCCATCCCTGTCGAAAAATATCCCCCTGCAACTAAATTCTACAATGATTATCAACAAAAGTACGGGGTTCCTATGGAAGCAGGGCATGGCCCGGCTCCTTCTTATGACTCCGTTTATATCTTTGCCGAGGCGGTTGAACGGGCCGGTTCCCTTGATCCTGACAAGGTAGCCGATGAAATCAAGAAAACGGATCGAGTAGGGGTTATTGGAAGAATAAAATTCAACGAAGGCAATCAGGTAATTTACGGAGCTGATCCAAAAGAGACCGCCGCTGGTTGTGTTTATCAGTGGACGGATGACGGGAAAAGGGTAATAGTGTTCCCCAAATCCATAGCAGACGGTAAAATCGTTCTTCCGGAATGGATGAGCGCGGTAAAGAAATAGATTCCAGGTTCGATTGTTATAACGGACCAGGATTTGAATACGCCCTGCCGGCAACCAGGTCGCAATCAGGGCGTATCCAGCCTAAAAGTCAATTTTACCAAGGAACGACGACCATGTGGGAAGTCGCTTTAATATACGGCTTTATCAATAGTGTAATACTCGCTCTAACAGCCTTGGGCTTCAGCTTAACCTTTGGCATAAGCGGTGTATCGAACTTTGCTTACGGGGCTATGTACATCTTCGCAGGGTTCGCATCCTGGCTATTGTTAAACAAGCTGGCGCTTCCATTCTTCCTGTCCGCTGCGATTGCGGTATTTTTGACGGCTCTTCTCGGAGCTGCGATGTATCGCTTCGTTTTGCTCCGAGTTCGTGGCCTTGTGATTTCAGAAGTCATAGCCACTTTCGGCGTTGGTTTAATAATTCTCGAACTTTTTCGTTACCTTGGATTCTCGGGCTTCGAATACACTCTTCCTGTATTTACTGATGGCAGTCTACTCATCGGCAATACCTACGTAGATTATCAGCGGATCTGGATCGTGGGAGTTGGTATAGTTTTGGCCATTGGCCTTTATCTATTTACCCACTACACAAAGATTGGGCTTGCTTTCCGGGGCATCGCCCAGGATGAGCATACAGCCCTGTCTCTAGGAATTAATTCAGATCGAATTGCTGGATTGAGTGTCGCGTTCGGGTCCGGCCTGGCAGCCGTAGCCGCAATACTGATACTGCCCCGTGGAACGATCGCTGTGAACGATGGATATGATGTTCTGATAAACGCAATGGCGGTATGTATAATTGGTGGGCTGGGAAGTTCTGTCGGCGTTGTGTTGGCTTCATTTCTCATTGGATACGCTCAGATAATGACTGACATACTGTCAGGCCCGCATTGGAAAATGATCATATCTCTGATTGCGATTCTTCTCATACTGGTGGTTAAGCCTTCCGGTCTTCTTGGTAAACAAAAAGAGCTGGAAGAACGAATATAGAATTTTCATGTATTGAGAATACTAACGATGCTTTGAGAGTGGCGCTCAGGTGAAACAAAAGAGAAAGGAAAGAATAGACAGAGGGATCAAAGCCAGATCCGACGACGTGTTCTCACTGAACTCGTTTCGCGAGATGCTTTATGTGGCTGTTCCACCACTTGCTCCGGTCCTTTTGCTGATCATATTGCCTCTTGTCCTACCTTCTTACTGGCAGAAAGTCTTGATCTCCACGTGTGTTTTTGCGCTACTTGCAATGAGTTGGGACTTTCTTGTCGGCGTCGGAATGGTATCGCTTGGCCAGGCCCTGTTTTTTGGCGTCGGAGCATATATCGCAGGGGTTTCGAACAAAATCCTCGGATTACCTATCTGGATCGATCTCCCAATTGCTACGGTTCTGGGAGGACTTATCTGCACGGTCCTGTTGACGCCGGTTCTGAGGTTGCGAGGCGTCTACTTTTCCATGGTGACCCTCGTTTTGCCGTTGATGCTGGAACGCATCGTTGAGGCCGCGGGCATATTTGGAGGCACAGAAGGAATAACCGGTATCAAGGCGTTCGCCAATCCCTTTGTCGAATCGTACGTGATTGTTTTCGTGACACTTTTTGCACTATTCGCCTTCAGACGTCTTGTCACAACAGATTACGGTCTTGTCCTAAAAGCTATAAAGGACAATGACAGAGCTGTTATGAGCGTTGGAATCAACATCTATTGGATGAAGGCCCAGGCACTGTTTATAACAGGGTGCGTGGGATCTTTTTGTGGGGCTTTTCTAACCCATGTCTACGGATTTGTTGGCATGCCTTCTTTTGCGCTTGACTATTCAATTCTGCCTCTATCCGCGGCTGTCGTAGGCGGCATGGGGACATTTGCAGGCTCCTTTGTCGGCGCTTTCATTCTCGTTCCCCTGTCTGAAGCGCTTCGAGGCATCGGAGGGCTGAGAATAGTGCTGTATTCATTTTTCCTGGTGGTCTTTATTGTCGCTTTACCAGAAGGTATTTTCCACTATATCCAGAGGAAGTATCAGCAATTCGAGAGATGGGTCGAAGTTGACAAATGAGTGATCAGAATAAACGTAAAAATGACGCAGACCCCATTTTGCAGGTTGAAAATCTTAGCAAAAGCTTTGGGGGTGTTAAAGCGGTCGTCAGTGTAAGTTTTGATCTTCATGAAGGGCAATTACTCGGCGTAATCGGCCCTAATGGATCAGGAAAAACCACTCTTGTCAATCTCATAACGGGGTTCCTGAAGCCGGATCAAGGCAAGATAGTGTACAAGGGCAAAGAGATTAACGGCTGGGCGCCATATCGAATCGCCAGGGTCGGCATAGCCAGAACATTTCAGATGATTCGCCCCTTTGCTGAACTGCCTTCATTCAAAAACCTGATCATCCCCTTGTATTCGCCACGAGTCAAGGCTCTGTCCGGAGGTAAATACGGTGATCTTGACGCTGTGGCGAAAGATTACCTGGAAGAAGTGGGCTTTGAACGGGAATCCTCAGTAACATACAAAGCCGCCGGTAGTTTGCCTCATGGGTACCTTAAGCGGCTGGAATTGGCCAAGTGCCTTGCTCTTCGAGCGGACCTCATTATACTGGACGAGTTGTTCTCTGGACTGAGCATAGCGGAGTTGGCAAGCATTGTTCCCATAATCGAAAAACTAATTTCAGAAGGAAAGACGGTGATCATGATAGAGCATCGGTTGCGCGAACTTTTTCGGATTGCGGACCGGGTCGTTGTGTTGAATTATGGCAGTGTAATCGCTGACGGGATACCTTCTGAAGTAATGGAAAGATCGGAAGTCAGAAAGGCTTATTTGGGTTCAGAATAAATGCTCGATATCTCCAATCTTATGGTTTTCTACGAAAACGCAGTCGCGTTGAACGATTTCAGCATGAACGTTCAGTCGGGCGGTATCGTAGCCGTCATCGGCTCCAACAGCGCGGGCAAGACAACGCTTATGAACACGTTGTCAGGTTTGATCATCGATACCAAGATCAAGGAGCAGCGTAAAGGCGGAGAAAGAATTACCATATACGGAAAGATAGTTTTTAATGGCGAAGATATAACGGACCTCTATCCCAGTGAACGAGTCAAGAGGGGAATGGTCCTCTGCCGGGAACGTCACCCGATATTTCCGGAATCCGATCTTCTGGAAAATCTCCGGATCGCTGGTTACCTGCGAAAAAAAGCAGAAGTCAGGAAAGGCATAGATTATGTATTTGAGCTTTTCCCAACCCTGGTAAGGCTTAAGAGCCGCAAGGCGGGTTTCTTGAGTGGTGGTGAACAGCAGATGCTGACAATAGGTATGGCGCTGGTTGTCAAACCTAGTTTGTTGCTTCTCGATGAGCCTCTACTTGGCTTGAGCCCTATGATGCAAACGACGCTGGTTGACGCGATCAAGAAGATCAGCGTTGAAACCGGCCTTACGATCATAATATCCGAGCAATTCGCCAGACCCATTCTACCCATGATAGATCACGGATATATAATCGAGAACGGTATGTTGACACTTGATGGGTCAGGCCTCGAACTTATGGAGAATCCGGAAGTCAAGGGGGCCTATTTTGGTGTCTGATTCGCAGCTATTCATGTCTGGAAGTGTTTGAAACATGTCCGTATTAAAATATCAGACAATATACGGGGCCTTTTCCGCAATGGCCGAGAAATATCCGCAAAAGACAGCGGTATACTTTCTTGGATCCTCTTATTCCTACCAAAAAGTGTTGGATCTGTCGGAAAAATTCGCCGCGGGCTTATATGAAATGGGGATACGAAAAGGCGATCGCATCCTGATGTACATCCCTAATTCAATTCAGTTCGTTGTATGCTGGTTGGGAATGCAGAGACTCGGAGTCGTGCCGGTTCCCATCAGTCCCATATACACCGCCTTCGATCTAAAGTACATGGCCAACGACACAGGCGCCAAGGCCGTTATCTGTTCTGATCGTAACTACGGATACGTAAAACAGGCTATGCCGGACACTCAACTTGAACAGGTAATATTTACCGGCTTGATAGAGTTGCTGCCATGGTGGAAAAAGGTCTTTGACCTCTTTGCTGATAAAGCGCCCAAAGGTAAAGTGGAAAAAGGTCCTCAGGTGTGTTCCATGAAGGACGTGATCAAGCGCGGGGCCAATCCGGCCCCTAAGCCTGACTTGTCTTATCGGGACATTGCCCAGATTATGTATACAGGAGGAACTACGAAGCATCCCAAAGGCGTTCCTATGAGCCATGGTTTGTTTCTGGTCTCTTCGGAAGAACAGCTTGATGTTCGAAATCCGCTTTTCCCAAAACACGAAGATGTGATCCTTGCAGGCTCCCCATTGTTCCACATAGCGGGCCAGACGTGCTCTCTAGCCACGATAGTTGTGGGTGGTGGGACTATGATTGTGTTCCCCAAGGTAAATCTGGACGCTTTTTTTGACGCGATTGAAAAATTAAAGGCCAAGAGCCTTGTCGGGGTTCCGGCTTTTTATCGTATGATCCTGGAACATGATCGTGTCGATCAATATGATCTTTCCTCCTTGAGTTATTGTTTTTCCGCTGCTGATGTTTTGCCCCAGGATGTTGCGAGAAGATGGACGGACAAATTTCATATGCCGGTTTATCAGGGCTACGGAGCCACGGAAACGTGCGGCGGGGTAATAATGTGCCCGACGGACCGTGAGAGCCCTCCAATGGCCATGGGGTTAAGCGTTCCAAGCAAACAGATAAGGATCACCGAGCAGGAGGGGCTAGACGAAGTTACTTTGGGAGCCCCGGGTGAATTGCTGGTACATTCGGAATTAATGGTGTCAGCCTATCTTAACAAACCTGAAGAGACCGAAACTTCCTTTGTTTTGATAGATGGAAAGCTCTGGTACCGAACGGGCGATATAGTCCGGCAGGACGAAAATGGTTTCGTTTACTTTGTTGATCGAACCGTCGACGCTATAAAGCACAAGGGCTACCGTGTTTCCGCGTCTGAAGTCGAAGCGGTCCTTCAAGAGCACCCAGCCGTGATTGAGTCTTGTGTTGTAGGCATTCCGGATAAAAAAGTGGGTGAACGAATCAAAGCTTTTGTTGTGCTCAAAAAAGACGTCAAAGGCGTTGCCGGTTATGAGTTGACGAAATTCTGCCGGGACCGGCTTCCGGCATACAAGATCCCACAATATATAGAATTTCGAGATATGCTGCCAAAATCCAAGGTTGGGAAATTACTCCGAAAAGAAATTAGAAGTGAAGAACGCAAACGTCTCGAAACCTAGCCGTTCAAGTTCTTTTTGATAACCGACACCGTGGCAACTGGTAATTCCGGTTGTCCTTCGGTTAAAAGTCTACCTGCCATAAAATGTAGTCCTCTCAGATTTGCGGGGAGCCTGCGATAATGCGCCAACCACTGAAGCTTCTAATTTCTCGCAATTTAATTTGAACCGTCAAAAAAAAAGAGTCTCAAATAGAGCTTTGGCTTCAAGCGTAGGAGAGGCTTTCAATGGCTCTACAACCTCTTCCCGGTCACGATCAATCTAGCAGAATGGTGTGTTTCAGATTGTCCCCAAAGGACCGTATGTGCCGAGGACGCAGGACCCAGGGTGGAGTTTGCGGTATTTCCCCGCGGTCAGCTGCAATGTTCATCGTTTAACAAGTGGATGGCTGAGCCGACCGGCTCCTAGCGAATTCTTATCACTTGAATTCTATGTCTTCCGGTTTCTCGGCCTCATAATTGGAATATCGCATTATCAAACCGGCGATCAACACGGCTCCAATCACATAAACGGCTATTTCCCAGATTTCCATGAAAACTACACCTGACGTTGAATTTTAGCGGTAGTCGCAGACGCTACATATATTATCAAGAAGTAAAAGGGTTGACCGCATTACATAGGCGCCTTAGATAGATGCATGCGCAATCCCGTTGATGGAAACGAGAACAGAGAATATCATTACAAAGAGTCTTTTGACAAAAACATTATATCACCGGCCTGCCCGCGAAGCTCATCTATTACACACGCTTAAATACCAGGAAGCGCCGATGAAAGAGGTTCCATGCTCAATAAATTCCGTGACCCTATTAGTGGACTGACACATCTCGCTGCGGCCGTAGGAGCTGCCTGCGGTGTGGTGATCCTCTTGTTCATCGGGCACGACGACACTACCAAGGCCATTTCGCTGGCGATCTATGGCCTTAGTCTGGTTTTGATGTTCGCTGCCAGCGCCGCCTATCACCTGGTCAAAGCTCCTCCTGAAGTAATCAAAGTTCTGAGAAAGGCTGATCACTCGGCCATCTATCTCTTGATTGCCGGTAGCTACACGCCTATTTGTGTCCACTTCATGCGGGGCTTCTGGCAATGGGGGTTCCTCGAGATTATCTGGGGAATGGCGCTTATCGGCGTTGCAATCAAAATCTTCATTATAAATGCGCCCCGCTGGCTCACAGCAGGAATTTACCTACTGATGGGTTGGATGTCTATCCTCGCCGTTCCGGAGATGGCGGTGGCCATGCCGGTGTCTGCGTTGATTTGGCTCGTTATCGGTGGGCTTTTCTTTACGCTGGGAGCAGTGGTCTATATCATCAAGAAGCCCGATTTCTATCCCAAGGTTTTCGGCTTTCATGAATTATGGCATATTTTTGTAATTCTCGGATGCGCATGTCACTTCATTGTCATCGCCTGGTTTATAGCGCCAAATTCTTGAGCCGCTCTATAACCTGTTTTTTCAGAGCTACAATAAACGGGTACGCCACAGCTCCAATCCGTCGTTATTGGATACCACCTCAAAATTACCAGCATTCAAATTGTTGCCATGCGGTTCTCAAAGAACGTGATTATTGCACACCAAGGGCGAACTCTACCGCCGCCTCCGAATGTATCTGGACCGTGTCGAAAACTGGCGCTCGAACATCCTTCTGTTTGATTAACAACGGAATCTCTGTGCAGCCGAGTATAACACCTTCGGCCCCTTCCTCTTCCACTAAACGGTGAATGATTCGGATGAATTCGTTTCTTGAGGCCTTGATGATTTTTCCAGCGCACAATTCATCGAAAATAACCGTGTTAATGTATTCCCGTTCGGTCTTATTGGGTATAACTACTCTAAGTCCGTATCGTTGCTCCAAACGGTCCCGGTAAAAACGCTTGCTCCATTGTATATGCCGTGCCCAGAAGAGCGACAGTTTTTAATCCTTTTTCAATTATTTTATTGGCGGTAGCGTCAGCGAGGCGGAGAACAGGGATAGTGACATGAGCCTCGATGTGGTCGGCCGATACGTTCATAGTGTTGGAGGCTATCACGATAAAATCGGCTCCGCCTCGTTCAAGTCTTTGAGCCGCATCGATCATCGTTTTAATCAAGGGTTCCCAGTTTCCGCGTTCTGCCAGACGTTCATCTTTGGAAAAAACCCCGAATGGAATGGAAAACATTAATATCTTGGCCGAATTCAATCCGCCAAGCAGGTCTCTGACCATTTCGTTCATTAATCGGTAGTATTCTATTGATGAAACCCAGCTTATTCCACCTATAATGCCGATTGTCTTCATCTGGGGTCTTTCTGAAGAAACATTATTCGTCTAAAAGCGTGGGACAGTTGAGAGTGATTTTTAAGAGCAAGCCGCATGTTCATGCTGCCGTCCTGTGTTTGGGTAGGTAACCGCAGTAAACTTCATTAGGAGTTCTTCTGTCAAGGTAATGCTTGTTGCCGAAGTTGACGAACTCCGTGACAGACGTTAAACTTTCATCGGTCGGTTGTCATACTGTATCAGCTACGTGAGCCGCAATGCTTTAAGGGACTGCTGAAAGGCAATCTGTACAGAATTTTAACTGCCAAAAAACGTAAAGTCAGGGAGGAAACGCAATGAAAGTTGTAGCGTTCAATGGAAGCGCCCGGAAAGATGGCAATACAGCCATTGCTATCGGACACGTGTTTAGAGGGCTCGAAGACGAAGGGATCGCCACTGAAATGATACAGCTTGCAGGTCGGCAGATCCGTGGTTGTTTGGCGTGTTACAAGTGCTGGGAGAAGAAAGACAAGCGTTGCATAAACGACAAGGATGATATTAACGCTTTTATCTCAAAAATGATCGAGGCCGATGGCATCATCTTCGCTTCTCCGACATATTTCAGCGACGTCTCGGCTGAAATAAAGGCCATGATAGACAGGTGCGGGATGGTTTCCAGAGCAAACGACCACATTTACAAACGTAAAGTTGGCGCAGCTATAGCTGTTCATCGTCGTGGCGGGGCAATTCACGCTTTGGATACTCTCAATCATTTCTTCCTTGGCAATAATATGATTATGCCGGGCTCAAGCTACTGGGCATTCGCTGTAGGCAGGGAAATTGGTCAAGTGGAACAGGATGAAGAAGGGATGCAAACAATGAAAGACTTGGGTCAAAACATGGCGTGGCTGATGAAAAAACTCAACTCCTAGACAAGGTCTGGCCAGAAAATTCACAGGAAAGGTCTCTCGAAATGACGACAAAAACCAAAATGACGATTGCCGGCATCATGATCGTGGCGATTTTCCTCCTCGGCCTCTACGTATATTTCAATCTTCCGTCGGTCCAGCAAAAAATCAGCCATGCCACGTCCGAGGCTATCGGACTCGATCGTACCATAACTCTGTATACTAATGACGGGAAACCCATTAAGTCGTGGAAAGGTCGAGTTCAGGTGGAGTTGGCCGGTGGCGCCGCCCGATTCATTACTGGCCACAAAACTGTCATAATATCTGGCACGTACATCATAGAGGAAAATTGATCCACAACTGAGATCAACCTCCTATTCTTTTGACCGTTTTGTGTGGAAACCTGGATTTAACATAGGCTTCAGCTTCAGATTCCGGGATGACGTAAATTGTCTCCTTTTTTGAGCGCATTTTCTTGACTGTGCGGTCCAGATATTTTTTCGTGTCGGATAGATATTCGCCGATGTTTTTCTTTCCTGCGGGACAGACGGCAACGCATCTGTCGCATCTTGTCTGCGGACAAATCGAAAGATTTTGCCACATTGAAATAGTCTCTGCGTCGGTCATCCGTCGACGATACTCTTTGAAGGATTGACTGTCTGTCAGATATCTGACCCAGTCCACAAACCCTGCAGAGCGCTCCCGATAGTTGTGTGTAAAACACGGCTTGAAGTCGAAATTTCCGTCCGACTTAATGGCCCCAACGGGGCAAGCAGCGACACAAAGTTTGCATCCGATGCAAGGATCATCTTCAATACGGCTACTGTATCGAGAAAAATCGGCCGCCACCAGCACGGTGCACAAGACGATGTTGGAACCAAAAATCGGATGCAATACGAGCCTGTTGAGCCCCATCCTCCCAAGCCCGGCTTCTACGGCAATAGGTTTATCTGACGCAATTGAGGTTACTCCAGGCCAACGATCAACCTCATAAGGGAAACCGGCGGACAAGTTCAGAGCCGGAACTCCCATTTCCTCAAGGCGCCGGACCAAGAGCCCAGCAGAGCGATTTGCATGGTCCCATGCATGATGAAATTCCAGACTGGTTAAAGAATGGCAGGTTGTGCGTAATGGTTCCTTGTTGAGTTGAAAAGCAAGGCTGATGATTGACCTGGTTAGTGGAAACGCTTCCAGTATCGCCTCCTTCTGAGTCGCCAATCCAGCTCTGTCGATCTCGACAAATCCAGCGTCGACCGCCCCATTTGCCAAACACCAACTGTGAATCTCTTCAGGATTCAGTGTAGTTTCAATTTTTGGCGTCGATGAGTTTCCAACTTGTTCATAAAACCATATTACGTCAGGATGATTTTTCCTAAACATGTGTTGTCCTCCTCTAAAATTTCCGACCGGATGCCATGTCGCCCTTTAATGTGATGCAAGTGCTACTGGCTTTGGCGACCAGGGACTGATGGGTATCCGATATTTCGCATTCAGCCATGCCTACTGTTTTGCCCCGTTTGACAATTCTTGCGACTGCCACAAGTTTTCCGGTCCAGAAGGGCTTGAGAAAATTGATTTTCAGTTCCAGCGTGGTGAATGATTCCCCTTTTCAAGAGTGGTCGCATAAACCGCTCCCATAGACAAATCGGCCAGATCGCAAAGCACGCCCCCGTGTAATGTTCCCATCGGGTTGGCGTGTTGAGGACCAGCTTCGAACTCCATTACCACTTCCCCATATTTCATTGAAACCAGGGAGAAGCCCAGAAGGTCGGCTATGGGCGCTGGAGGCATGGTTCCAGGCGCGAAACTATCCTCACGGTTTGGCGATTCTTCATTATCGTTGGCAGGATTCATTTTATTCTCCTTTTATATATGTATATGCATGCAACCGGGCAAAAAAATATTACTTACGCCTGATCGAACCAACGGATTCCAATACCGACATCCAGTTGTCTGAACCAATTTTGGAAACTATCTCGGCCTGCGCCGCTTTCCACAAAGGATACGCTTGCTTTAATCCTTCGTGTCCTCTATGTGTAAGGGAAATTTTCCGTGTACGAAGATCGGAACCGGCCTCCAGCTCCACCAGTCCTTTCTTTTGCAAAAGTCCAATGTTTCGGCTCAAGGTAGTTTGATCCATCCCAACCGCCTCAGATAAGCGCTTGAGATTGGTTGGCGCCATCACTCTTATGGCCGTCAAAAGTGTCAACTGTGTCACTCTAAGACCAGTCGACCGCAATTCTTTGTCATAGAATTGGGTCACATACCGTGTGGCCTTACGCAAATTGAAACAAACACAAACCCGTCCCATCTCTCGTGCGAGATCGATGTCTATAACGTCACTGTCGCTCTCTTGTTGATGGTCTTGTTTCATCTGTCACTTCATTCGAAAAGAATCAGTTCTCAGCAATTGATTACTACCTATCTATTATATGTATATACACTTAAATGTCTACTGTCAAATTCAGACCTGTGACCCGGGAAAATTAGCCCCTATAATGGCAATAACCCGACCATTCCCTATAGCGACGGACGTAATTATGTTAATTGAACACAGGTTTGTGATTGATCAACAACCGAAAAACTGATTTTGTCAGTCTTGTTTCGACCCTTAAAATTCATAGATTCGGCGGAGGGATATCCGAATGAACACACGCATTGGCGTTTTTCTTGTCGCCATCACAGCAATATTGGTTGGTCTTTTGTTTATAGTTGTCGATCCAGTCAAATCGTTCGATAAAGAAATAGACAAAAAGAGCTCGGAATCATCAAAACAAGAAATGATATCGGCCAGGTCGATGGCCCAAAATGGCTCCAGAAAAATGATGGATGGCGCGAAGATGTTGCAGGAATCGATGAACGTAATGAAACAAAGCAAGGACAAGGCTAAGGCCACGGCAATGATGAACATCGCGATACAAATGATGGCTGAAGGCGAAAAGATGGTTACCGAAGCGCAGGAACTGGCTCAGAAGAAACCCATCGATTAAGGGTCAACTGAAACCAATTATCAGCAGTTGCGTAAAAATGATGGGCGGCTGCCAACTTAATGCGCGAAGGCGCGGGCATGATGCTTGATAATGAGCATGATCGGTCCTGGGCTGAAGAAACTGTCGCAAAAGGGCGCAAACGCGCTAATGAAGCGGCTCGAAAAATTGAACGGGGAGGGGGCCGGGAACCTGACCGCTAATCCTGTTTGATCATTCTGTCCGCAACATCAGTAGTGCGGTTGACCGACCGGGCTTAACTGTTTTGTCCCTTACGGAGTGTGCAAGAAAAAGCCCGTTGTTCATTAGGATATGACTATCCTAATTCAAAGCTTGTCACCCCAAACCATTTGTGTAGCGGCAGTGGCGGCTCTTCTCCATTATACATTCTCGTAGTCCGAAATACCTCCGTCATTCCATAGTCTTGGGCAAGCGCTACAGAGTCGGTATTTTTTGCAGGCGTGTCCAGAAAGATGGGAACGCCTATTCTTACGTCTCTCGTGAGAGCGTCAAATAAGGACTGTGCAAGGTCCTTGTTGTCCGCAAACAGGGGCCCAATTTTGAAGCCTTCCCGGCATTCTCTTATGACACCGTAAGCCGAAAGTTTGTTGTCGTTCATGACGCCCAAAGCGGATGCGTTGGGGCGGGTTATCCAGCATTTCAGGAAATCGTTTCTCGTGAACGAAAACACCTCGTGATCATAAGCAGTCACGATGTCCCATGGAATATCGGCGAGCCTGACGATTTCAGGATTTACGCCCAATTGTTGGTCCTTGACCCACTTGAAACGAAAGTTGATATAAGCAGGCTTGAACTCCGGCTTCTTATGAGAAACAAGATCCGGCCTGACACTGTCGAGTCCAACGGTACGGTTTTCCAGGTATTTCAAACCTGCTTCCCACAACTGAGAGCCATAGCCTCTGTTGCGGAATTTGGGATTTACGATGTAAAAACCCATAAATCCGTAGGTCTGTTCATACCTGACAGCGGAAACCATTGCTACAGGCTCATTATTTGACAATCCCAGCAGAAAACCATCCGGATCTGCAGCGTAGAAACACTCAGCATCATGATTCCCAGGATTCCACCCCTCTGTTCTAGTCCAGTCAATGGCTAAGTCAATTTCGTCCCGGTTCATTCGGCGTATGTAGAAGTTGGCGTTGTTCATATCATTACTCCTGCTCGTCAGGATCAAGTTGGTTTCAGTTATGGCAATACACAAAACAACTTTTCGGAAATTTCGAATCCGTTTCTAGGCGACCTACTGGCATTATTGAGAACCCGGCCTGTTCAAGTCTTGATTGACAGAAACTCCGAGGTATTGCGATCGAGAAGGCCAGTGAGAAAATCTTCAGGAAGGTGGAGTGACTCCAGTCGGCGGATCTCTCGGTCCCAGGCATAGGGGATATTCGGAAAGTCCGTTCCGAACATAACGCGATCTGCCCGGAGATCCGATAGACATGGAGGATCTAGATTGGGCAAATAGTCCGCAAGCGCCATAGCGGTGTCAACCCAGAGGTTGTCGTAACATTCCAATAATCTTTGATACTGACCGAATTGATCTGCGCCGAGGTGAGGCACACAAATCCGGAGGTCCGGGTACTTCTTCAACACACATTCCAATTTGATGACGTCGCAGGTTTCATACGGATCACGTTTATAAGGATAATTGGGGTTTTTGGGCTCACGCCCTACGTGCATGATCAGGGCTTTGTTATGATCAGCGCATGACCTATATATTTCATGCATTGCAGAGTCGTCCATGGCGAAACACTGGACATGAGCATGGAGCTTTATCCCAACTAGCCCCATCCTAAACGCTTCTTCCATGATGGTTATAGCGCCGCTTTCTCCCGGGAAGACCGTGGCCACGCCAATGACCTGGGGATATTTTCCGCATAGTTCAGCCATATAAAGGTTCAAATATCGGGACATCTCAGGTCTGTGAGCGTAGAGCAGCCCCATAATACGATCTATTCCTCTGGCTGAAAGGAATTCAATTATTTGAGGTGAAGTTAATTTGTAACGGATAGGCCAGGCGAACTCATCAAACCAGCGCCAAATGGCTTGAAAAACTGAATCGGGAAACAGATGCACGTGTGCGTCCGTGACGGTTGAAAAACGGTCCGGTACTCTCTTGCCTTCAGAATCATCTAACGAAAGCCAATTACTCATGTGCGCTTTAAGTGACGATAACTTTCATGGAAATAGGTCAGAGGCGATCGCCTCGGGACATGTCTGAACCTCTGAAACTATTGATATCCCGATGGCTGGGATTTGGGCTTCGCACGAGTTCAATCGGTCCCGTAGATTTCCAAAAGATCTGTGGACGCTTCCGGGGCCACGACTTTGACATTGGCCTCAATTCCCTCAAGGTGTTGAGTGACCATTTTTGCGCTGATTCCCGGAACGCCGTATACCGTAAACAGAACATTATGTGTTGAATGGGTGATCCTGGTTCTTTGATCCGGACCGTAAATAAGGCTTGATATGATTCCTATCGAATCCCTGATTATCATGTCATCTGGTTTTACAGTCTGATCCTGCCCGTTTAATCTTGTATAATGTTCATCTTCTCTTGCTACATCCAGCGTGACCGGGGCCTTAACCAAATCAAAGTCATGGCCGGCTGTCAGCAGTGAATTCCTCAATTCTTCTATGAACATACATTCCACGAGGGCTGAAACGGCGGGTATAGGTTTACCTTTAAAAATTACCGATTCAAGTTGTTGTAGAACGTGATAGGTTTTGTCAAATCGACTGTAATAGGTCCGGTAAGCTCGAACCGGCTCCACTAATTTCAACTCACTGCGGTCTTTGAATAGGGCCCTTAAATCTGCCTCCAGTTCCCTTTTTACTAAATCGAGCTTAGGATGTTGAGGCGGGTTAGCAACGTTCTTCATTACCAGGACCCCCAAATGAGCGCCTGGATACATTTGCTTCCAGTTACTGGTTACTGTGAACATTTTTCCCTCACCCCGAGTGAGCTGTTTTTGTTGGCTTCCTCATGGCTCTATGTCGAAGGTCTTGGTCTTTGCGCTCCATCCAGTCTCGGCTCCTGGCGCTTGGTCATCTTTTCCGAATGTGACTCGATACACAGAAGCTCAGAAGCCTCAGAAAATGTGTTTCCACTTCTTTCAGGAGCATACATCTTCAACATCTTACGGGTCAACTTCCATCATAGAAATAATAGACCCCTTCTGGGTTCATTTTTGTTGAAGAGTTTCTTTTGACACCGATGTGCAAGCAATTTGTCAATTATTTTTATGTCGGTACGGACTACTCGTGATTTTATTCCAGGCCGTTGGGAAGATCAAATTGTAACAATTTAGCCCATCCCATTGTGGTAAAATTCTATATTAATTAATGTCCTCCACTTTGAGATGGGCCGGCTCAACAAATAAAATTATAATCAATTTATTTCCTTACTAATGAGCTCCGCGACCACAGAAAGGCGTATCCGCATATTCAGGAGTAGAACAAACTGTTGATCGAACTTTGTCACGATGACACGCTACCCATCTGCCAAAATCATCTTCTTCCGGCCAGACTTCTATGCTCGGACGATTACCTTGCGCCTCAATTCTATCATTGAGGCCATCAACTATATCCCCTACAAATTCTCTCGATGCGCTCATTTTATATATCCTCCAGTTGGGCTTATTATTCTTTGTTTCGGATATATAGATGCCCGAGATTAAAACTTGATTCACAATCAGTTAGAAATTGATATACATGCTATTAAAGGGATCGGAGGGTTGTTGATGGCAAACTCTGGGATTTTTATCAATAGGCGCAATACCACAGGGAGTGTATTGATTGTCTGAGAAAATCGGGGTCGCAATCATAGGTGGAGGGATTGTTGGATGCTGGGTCGCTCTGGAACTTTCAAGAAAGAACCAGGATGTATTTCTCTTTGAAAAAAATCCCAGGGATAACTCAGGGAGAAAACCAATCCTCCAGAAACTCCGGGGTTAACCACGCTGGACTAAATTATGACTTGCTCACGAGACCTTTGAAGGCGAGGCTTTGCGTTGAGGGAAACCGGCTGTGGGAAGAATTTTGTCGAAAACATTCACTGCCATTTCTAAAAGTCGGGAAATTGATGGTAGCTATCAACGAAAGGGAAGAAAATGAACTGGATCAATATTTTCTAAGAGCCCTTGAGAATGGGGTTCCGGATGTCGAGAAGATTTCGGGAGGTTCGGGTACGTGAGATCGAACCAAATGTGGTTGCCACTTCGGCGCTCTGTATTCCAAGTTCGGGGATTTTCGAACCGACTTCGCTGCTTAGGCAAGTATATTTCCTGGCTTCAAACCAGGGTGTTAAATTCATGACAGGGACTGAAGTGGTAAAACTTGCTCTTGTTAAGAACAGACCCAGAATTCAAATAAGATATCGTGATGGTTCCACCGATTGGATAGAACCTAAAAAAATTGTCAACGCAGCAGGTGTCAACGGTGTCGATTTGGCACGCATGATGGACAGCGATTTCCCGCTCAAGGCCGCGCTAATTCAGAGGGGATTCCATGAAGTTCAATCGGAAATCGAGAAAAGATCTGTATCTGAAAGGGACAAACATTTACCCGACGCCCAAAACTGTGAAGACTCCGTTTGGTCTTCAACGGACCGTTGGAGTTCATCTTACTCCTACATTTGACTACTTCGACGGCCACTTTGCCATCAGTGACATAGTGATGGTAGGCCCCAGGTTGACTCCTGTAAGAGACTCAACGGATTTTCAGACCGCTATGCCCAAGCCCGACCTTTTTATTGAAGATACCAATTTTTTCCCGAGCCTGAAGGCTTCGGATCTATCGCCAAATTTTGGAGGGATTCAGGCTAGGCTTGATGGGTACCCGGATTTCTTCATAGCTCGGGACAAAGTCTGTCCTGAACTCATACACCTTGTCGGGATCGACAGTCCTGGGTTCACCTCGGCCCCTGCCATAGCCCGTTATGTCGCTCGTCATTTTTTCTAGAATGATATAAAACGTCCCCGTTGTGAACAAAAACAAGATTGGTTTGTCGGTAAGCTCAAGGCAGGAAAATTCTTTCGAAGTGGGTTTTCTGGAGCTTGGGGATCCATTCAATTAGAGAAAGGGGAATTATTAATGACAGTTAAAAAGTTGGAAACTCTTGGTCTTGTTTTATTGGTCTGTGTGTTTTGTTTTAGCTTGTCGGCTCAACGACAGGCAATGGCTGATGACAGTATCACCTCGGATGTAAAAATTACCCCGATAAAGAAACTTTCTGACGCGGAACACAGGGCTCTCTCTGAAGCTGCAGGGAGATTACTGAGTCATGTCAATCTCGCTCGGCAGGCTATAGCCGACAATAAGCTTGATGCGGCGAAAGAACAAGTCGATAAGGCCCTCACACTGGTAAAGATCATCCAAAACGCTGCCCCAACATACGAGATTGACGCCAACATAAAATCTGGAGACACAGCATACTCAGACAAACGCACAGTGGAGCAGTTGATAGTCCCAATATACGCGGAAATGGACCAGGCAGAGTCAGTGCTCCTCCCCATAAAACAGGCAAAAAAGGAGTCTGCCGCTCAGGCAGCGGCAAAAAACGGCTCAGCGCCGGTGGACGTAGATTTTATTTTTACTAGGGCGTCTTTAGATGTTGCCGGGGCCAAACTGGATTTGAAGAAAGCGGCTGAAGCTCTTGATAATAAAGACGGCGAGCTTGCCAACAAAAGCCTGGCCGACATCCAGAACAGACTGGTTATTTTTGAATATGACGAGTGGGATGCGCCGATGGTGAGAGCTAGATCCTACTTGTGGGACGCTCTTAAAAGTGTTGAAAACAAGGATTGGGGTGACGCGAAGACATATGTCAAAGAAGCCGGTGAAAACTTGAGATCCCTTAAGGACAAAGGAAGCAAAGAAACTCTCGGAGAAGGTAAAGGCTCTTTCCGATCAATTCTCGGCGCTGAACAAGAAACTCGATGAAAAAAAAGATAGCGCCAAGACTGATATCCTATCTCTGTGGGATAAGATCACAAAAGGAATGTAAATTGTAAAATAGTGATGGGCCAATTTTTATATAGGCTCTTACTTAAGCTCGTGAAAGTTCGTAACTCCGGTTCTCAGGGACAGTTAGCGCAACCCTGAGAACCGTGTCAACTCAGTTTCTCACCTCATACAGCAGCATAGATTCATTGAATATCTTTTCCCTTTTCAGTAACCTTCAACTGTAGACCGTTAATCACCGGAAGTCAGATTTTAAAAAGCAGGGCTTTTTCAGTGGACAGCCCGCCTAATCTTTCATAAACGTAAAAGATTATGATTGAAAGGATTCCATATGGCTGAGAAATTCGTCAGTATCAGGAATTTACGATTCTTGCTCCACGAAGTGTTCCACACTGAGCGCCTAACCGAATTTGAATACTATTCGGACCATTCGAGGGAGACTTTTGATCTCGCGTTGGATACAGCGTTTAGGATATCGAAGGATCTTCTTCATCCTCGACTCCAGGAGATGGACAAAAATCCGCCTGAATTCAAAAACGGCGTAGTGCGCGTTCACCCGTTGGTTAAGGAATTTATAAAAGAATCCGGGGCGGGGGGATGGATAGCCGCAAATGCTTCATACGACCTTGATGGCCAACAATTACCATTTACGGTAACGTCGGCCTGTCATTTTATATTTGGAGCGGCAAATTATTCAGCGTCGGTGTATCCTTTGCTCATGTATGGAGCGGCTCATTTGATCGATTCTTTTGGGTCGGAGGATCTTAAACGGGAATTCATTCCTCGAATGCTCTCTGGGAAGTGGCAGGGCACAATGGCTCTTACCGAACCGCAGGCGGGAAGTTCGCTCGGAGATCTGCAGACACAGGCATTCATTACCGATCAAGATTATTACCTGATACGAGGCCAAAAAATCTTTATCTCAGCGGGCGATCACGATGCGGTTGAAAACGTTGTCCATCTGATGTTGGCCCGGATTAAAGGCTCTCCTCCAGGGGTTAAAGGAGTTTCCCTTTTTGTGGTTCCGAAAAGTCGTTTCAACTCTGAAGGAGCCTTGGTTTCCAACGACGTCAATGTTTCAGCCCTTTACCACAAATTGGGTTATCGCGGCGCTCCGATAGTGCAACTCAGCCTAGGTGAAAACGACGACTGCCGTGGATATCTGGTAGGCGCCGCTAACAGGGGTCTTTCTTACATGTTTCAAATGATGAACGAGGCCAGGTTAGAGGTGGGGCTTGGCGCAGCCTCAATCGCTTCAGCGGCGTATCAGGCGTCACTTGAGTACGCCAAAGAACGACGACAGGGTAGAAAAGTATCGGAGAAGAATCCTGAATCTGAGCCTGTAAGGATCATCGAGCACAGTGATGTGCGTAGAATGTTACTTTTCCAGAAGGCTGTAGTGGAAGGATCTCTGTCCCTTGTTCTCCAATGTTGTTTGTACTCCGATCTGGCGCATGTGAGAACCGGCGACTTGAAGGAACGTTACAGCCTGCTTTTGGATTTACTCACCCCAGCGGCCAAGACATATCCGTCGGAAATGGGAGTGCTGTCGGTCAGTCAGGGATTACAAGTCCTTGGAGGCTATGGTTTCTGTGACGAATTCCCTCTGGAGCAGTTTTATAGAGACATCAGGATACATCCTATTCATGAGGGTTCGACAGGAATCCAGGGTATGGATCTGCTTGGCCGGAAAATCGTAATGAACGGCGGGAAGGCTTTTTCACTCTTTCTTGAAGAAGTTGGGGCAACCATAAAATCAGCCAAAAACAGGGACTCTCTCAAACCTTACGCCGAAAAGCTCGATGACGCTCTCAATTCGTTGAGAAATACTACCTTTGGGCTGACAAAAATAGGTTCTTCCGGCCGGATCGAGAATTTTCTGGCGGACGCCACCTTATACCTGGAGTTGTTCTCGATAGTCGCCATCGCATGGCAATGGTTAAAACAGGGTATTGTCGCTACCAGGAGTATTGAAGCTTCTTCTGGGGAGTCGGATAAGGCCTTTTATAGCGGTAAACTGGTTACCATGAAATATTTCTTCCACTATGAGCTTCCCAAAACAAAAGGATTGCTAGAACGTCTTTCCGAAAATGACGGCCTCACTGTGAACTTTGATGAAAACTGGCTTGAGGACTGATTGGACCGTCAAGCAATTTATGAACAGGGCCATCAAGGTCCGAGATGAAGGGTGAGTTTAATGGAAAAAAAAGTGGTCGGAGTGGCTCGATATGAGACTCCGTTTGATTCTGTTCGGGATGTGGTGGAACTGGCCGGTGGCCTTAGCCGAATTTCGAAATCAGACAAGGTGTTTATAAAACCCAATATTGTTTTCTGGAGCAAGTCAGCGCCGTTCCCAAAATGGGGGGTAATTACAACCTCCAGAGTTGTAATGGATGTCGTGAAACTTTTGAAGGATCACGGGAGTAGACGACATAACCATAGGAGAAGGATCGGTCGTGCTTGACCCCAAAGACAGGGAAACTCAGGCGCATGCTTACAATTATTTGGGTTACACATACCTTGAAAAGCGATATGGAGTAAGGCTCATCAATGTCTTTGATCGACCGTTTGAAAAAGTCGATGTAGGGGAAGGCGTCAACCTTAATTTCAATACGGATATACTGCACAGTGATGTTGTAATCAACCTCCCCGTTTTAAAGACCCACACGCAGGCGGTTGTCAGTCTGGGCGTCAAGAATCTCAAGGGCACGATAGACATAAATTCTCGCAAGAAGTGTCACACTGTTAATGGAGAAAGGGATCTCAATTTTTATGTGTCAACGTTGATGAGAAGTTTTCCGAGAATGCTAACCATTATAGACGGGGTCTATTCTAACGAAAGAGGACCCGGTTTTGACGGAAAAGCCAGAAGGACGAACCTTCTCATTGCGTCTTGGGACGTTCTTTCAGCGGATTTCGTGGGGACTCAGATTTTGGGTTACCAACCGGACCAGGTTCCTCATCTGAAACAGGCGGCGGAGTTCAGTTCAAGACCCGCTGACATGTCCGAAATTGAGGTCCGGGGTCTGAAAATAGAGTCCGTAGCGAGCTTCCATGATTACACTTTTCCCTACACTGTGGATAACACGCTTCCCTTACCGATGGCGAAAATGGGCATCTCCGGGATCTCATACCCGAAATATGATTCAAGTCTCTGCACATATTGTTCCGTTTTGACCGGAGCCGTATTAACTTCTATCGCTATGTCCTGGAAGGGGGCCCCGTGGCCTGATGTGGAAGTTTTGACCGGTAAACTCATGAAACCTACACCAGGAAAGAAATCGATATTGATTGGAAAATGTCTTTTCGAGGCTAATAAAAACAGCCCCGACTTGAAAGACATAATATTTGTGAAAACTTGTCCACCCGATCCCGAAAAGATAGTCGAAGCTTTCGTCAGGAGTGGAGTTGAAATAAACCCGCATGTACTTAGAAACCTCGACAAATTTCCAGCTTCGTTCATGAAAAAATACGAAAACAACCCTGACTTTGATGAAACCTTTTACCAGCTTGAATTTCGTTGACAAGGGGATCAATCTTATTAGACTAATAACTCTATGCTTATTTGTTCTCTTTTTCGGCTTATTCCGGCCACACCGAAATAAAGACTACCCGAAAAAGCTGAAATTTCCGCTTCTATAACAAACTTAAGGAGTCTTATAATGGACAAGAAGCCCAGGCTTATTCAAAGGACACCCAGCGCGTATTCTTACCCCCTGTTGATAAAGAATCTTCTGATTACGCCTATTCTTTATGCTCCAGACCAGGAAATAGTGTACGGGACAAACTGAGAATGACGTACACAGATCTCTACAGCGCATAAACAGGTTGGCTTCCGCTCTTACTAATTTGGGTGTCGGGCCTGATGACACTATTGGAGTGATGGATTGGGATTCGCATCGTTATCTGGAGTGCTTTTTCGCTATTCCGATGATGGGTTCAGTGCTTCACACGGTTAATGTCAGGCTTTCCGCTGAACAGATTATTTATACGGTCAACCATGCCGAAGACACGGTTCTGCTGGTTAATGAAGAGTTTGCGCCTCTGGTTGAGAGCATCATCGATCAGCTTAAAACGGTCAAAAAAATCATTCTGATGAAAGACTCCGACGAGAGCCCCAAATCGAGCCTGAACTTCGCAGGAGAATATGAGGAATTGCTAGCCAAGGCTTCGCCCGATTTTGAATTCCCGGATTTTGATGAAAATACTATGGCTACCCTATTCTATACAACAGGAACTACGGGGGATCCCAAGGGTGTGTACTATAGCCACAGGCAGCTTGTACTTCACACGTTCGATATGTCCATGGCCCTTTCTGGTTTTTCATCCATCGTCAGATTCCAGTCCGCTGACGTGTACATGCCGATAACCCCTATGTTCCATGTGCATGCCTGGGGCATTCCTTACCTGGCCACTCTCTTGGGTTGCAAACAGGTATATCCGGGAAGATATGAACCAGCGCTGTTGCTCAAGCTTCTTCTATCTGAAAAGGTCACCTTTTCCCACTGTGTACCGACCATTCTTCACATGCTTGTCTCCAGTCCTGTGGCAAAACAGGTAGATTTGAGCAATTGGAAGGTCGTAATTGGAGGTTCCGCGTTGCCAAAGGGGCTAGCAAAGGCAGCTATGGATTTGGGCATCGAAATTATTGCGGCATACGGTATGTCGGAAACCTGCCCACTCCTTACAGCGGCTAATTTAAAGCCAAAGATGGCTGACTGGAGTCTTGAAGACAAGATCGATGTGATTACCAAGACAGGCTTGCCGACACCTTTGGTGAACCTCAAAGTTGTTGATTCACAGGGAAAAGAAGTTCCACATGACGGGATGACAACCGGTGAGATAGTTGTGAGAACTCCGTGGCTTACTCAGGGCTATTTCAAGTCCCCGGAGAAGTCTGAGGAACTATGGAAAGATGGATGGCTTCACACTGGCGACGTGGCCAATATAGACTCTGAAGGCTATGTGAAGATCACAGATCGGTTCAAAGACGTAATAAAGACGGGCGGAGAATGGATATCATCACTCGAGTTGGAAAGTCTGATAAGTCAACACCCTTCAATTTCTGAAGTCGCTGTCATTGGAGTTCCTGATGACAAGTGGGGGGAAAGACCTGTAGCTCTGGTAGTGCAGAAGGCTGACCACACTTTCTCCGAGGATGTTTTACGAGCCTATATGCAGGGGATTGCGGACAAAGGCGCAATATCGAAGTGGGCGATACCTGACAGGTTCTTTCTGGTTCAGGAGATACCCAAAACCAGCGTCGGCAAATTAAACAAGAAGGTTATTCGCCAACAGGTTGGTGAAGGGGTTTACAAGTAACCAACAATTTATTCTCCACAAAAAAGCAGGGACGGTCTGATGGCCGTTCCTGTTTCTTTGTGGAACGTCATCAAATAAGCCAGAATCAACTGTCTATTACTCTGCGAATCTCTCCGAGTCGGTCAGCTTTGTATGGTTCATCTTTAAAATCATGGTCGATTACCTTGGATTACAATTGAGACAATGATTCTGGAAAGTTAAAAGCTATCACAATCGTGATAATGGTGGCTTGCCTATTCTGTGTACTGTAAATCCTATTTTAAACATTTTCTCGTGATCGAGCAGATTTCTGCCGTCAAAAATAAAGGCGGGCTTTTCCATGTTTTCATAAATTCTATGGTAATCAAGGCTTGTAAACTCGGCCCAATCAGTTGTTATCACAATAGCATGCGCTCCAAAAGCGGCATCATAAGGATCGGACTCGAGGGTAAATTCTCCCTGGTAATCTTTCAGATCTTGCCTGGCTCCTTCAGAAGCTTTGGGGTCATGAATGGCAAGATCAGCTTTTTCCTCCAGAAGCGCCCTACATACCTGTATTGCCGGTGACTCTCTCGTGTCACCAGTGTCGGCCTTAAATGCAAAACCGAAAATGGCTATTTTCTTTCCCACGACAGTATTAAACATGTTTGTGATTATCAGGTTAGCGAATCTTCGCTGCTGGTACGAGTTGATTTGTATGACCTGTTCCCAATATCGGGCAATTTCAAACAACCCATAGTTTTCAGCTATGTAAGTCAGGTTTAAAATATCCTTTTTGAAACATGAACCACCAAAACCAACGCCCGCTTTGAGAAACTTGGGGCCGATCCTGGAATCCATTCCTACCGCCCTAGCGACTTCTTCTATGTCTGCGTTGGTCTTTTCACAAAGAGCCGAAATCGTGTTGATCGATGACACTCTTTGAGCAAGAAATGCGTTAGCCACCAATTTTGATAGTTCACTGGACCACACATTAGAAGTAACTATTTTTTCATCTGGTACCCAATGTCTATAAATATTGACTATTTCCTGAAGGGCCGTTTGACCGGATTCGGTCTGTCGAGCGCCGATCAGGACCCTGTCCGGATTTTCCAAATCCCTGATGGCCGTTCCTTCTGCCAGGAATTCCGGATTGGACACAACCTCGAAGTGGATCCCTTTTTCATTTGAATCGAGTATCCGCCCTATCGCCGCAGCAGTCCTAACCGGAAGAGTGCTTTTCTCGACAACTATTTTCTCTCGTGAGCTATTTTTCAGAATTTGTCTGGCAGTTTTCTCCCAGAACTGTAAATCCGCCGCTTTCCCTGCTCCCATTCCGAATGTCTTGGTAGGGGTGTTTACACCTTCACAAAGATTATGTCGGCCTCTTCAATGTGATTATCGACCTCAGTGCTGAAGAAAAGGTTTTTCCCTCGAACTTGCGACACTATTTGGTCGAGGCCAGGCTCGAAAATGGGTCACTGAGACGAGTTCCATTGGGCAATGCGTTCCTGGTTCAGATCAACAACCACGATTCTATACTCGGGGCAATGGCGAGCTATCACGGCCATGGTAGGGCCACCCACTTACCCTGCGCCAATACAGAGAATATTTTTTTCGAACATGAACTTCCTTCCACCAAGACCATCAAAAGAGCAATATCAACGAATTACAACCAACTTAGAATCGTGCTTTTTGTTTTCAACGTGAGAATAATGAAAAAGGCAGGGACTACTTGTTTTTGATACTTGCCAGAAGTTGCTTGGCCTCTT
>CAWJXP010000036.1:0-13073 GCA_963846725.1 uncultured delta proteobacterium
GTCCAAGATGATAGAAATCAATCTTTTATTAGCCGATGATATTTGGAAGATAAAGGGAGCACAAGACCCAGATTGGACAGATATTGATGAACCTTGCGATAAACGCTAGAGACGCTATGCCAGATGGTGGAAAGCTAACCATAAACACACAGAACATAGTATTGGATGAGGAGTATTGCCGCTTAAACCCTGCCACAAAACCTGGAAGATATGTTTTGATCACGGTATCAGATACAGGCACAGGCATGGATAAGGAGACAGCAAGTCATATTTTTGAACCATTTTTTACCACCAAAGAATCAGGTAAAGGAACAGGACTTGGGCTGTCTGTTGTTTATGGAATCATAGAAAAACATGGCGGTAAGATTATTTGCGACAGCGAACTATTTGTAGGCACGACATTTCAGGATCTATTTTCCAGCAATAAGAGAAAACTCTGAAGGCCAATATACCGGGACAAAGGAACCGATGAGGAGACAGGCCGAAACCATATTTCTGGTTGACGATGAGCCCAGCTTGCCTCGCAATAATCTCCCGTAGATTGAATCGCTCCAAATGACAAGGTAATTACCGCTTCCAATGGTCAAGACGCATTAGAATTATATAAAAAACATGGGCAAGGAATCAGTCTGGTCATTCTGGATCTCATGATGCCGGTGATGGGTGGGAGAGAGTGCCTTCAAGCATTACGGAACATGGACCCGAAAGTTCGAGTTTCTAGTAGCAAGCGGGGATCTGAAACCGGTAATGGAGGAGAGTTTGAAGGGCGCAGGGGCCAGAGGCTTCATCGCGAAGCCGTTTGATATGCCCCAACTACTTGCGAAGATCCGGAAGATTCTTGATGAATATTGAACGACAGACGAATCCCATCAGGACCGCAAGTCCATAAGGATGTTAGCTCATGGCAAAGGAAATGGATCTGGATAAGAATGGAATTACCAAAAGTCGCTTTAGAGTGGTAGCTGAGGAGAAACTTAGCAAGCTCCGGGATGCGACACAAAATCTCAACGAGAAAACCCCCGAAGAGATTATTCACGAACTCCAGGTCCATGAGGTTGAGTTGGAGACGCAGAACTGACGAGCTGAAGAGAGTTCAGCTAGAATCGGAAGAGTCGAGGGATGAGTGTCGAGACAAGTACAGAAACCTCTATGATTTCGCTCCGGTCGGCTACCTCACTTTAACTCGCAAGGGGATCATTGAAGACATAAACCTTTCGGGGGCCTCACTCCTCGGAATGAATCGTTCAAAATTAATCGGACGAGGTTTCGGACACTTTATCGCTCCCGAGAGGCTGGATCAATGGGATAAACATATTCTTACCGTTTTGGGGACTGAGGACAAACAGACTTGCGATCTAACCCTCCAACGTGAAGACGGTTCGTCAGTCTATGCCTGCCTGGAAAGCGTCCGCATGGATGTCCCGTCTGAGCCCCAATGTGAGAATAAAGATAGTTATGTAATCCAAACGGCGGTCACTGACATCACAGAGCGCAAACAGGTAGAGGAGGCTCTAAGAGACAGTGAAGAGCGCCAGCGTAGTTTGGTTGAACATCTCCCACAGCGAATCTTTATCAAAGACAGAAATTCGATCTACCTGTCGTGTAACAAGAACTACGCTTCAGACCTGGGGATTGCCCCAGACGAAATCGTGGGTAAGGATGACTTTGCGTTCTATCCCCCCGAGCTGGCTCAGGCGTATCGCGCCGACGATCAGGCTTGTATGGCTTCCGGCATGGTTAAAGACATTGATGAAGAACCCTATAAAGCAGATGGTCGAGAGCTGTGGATACATACTATCAAAGTGCCATACCGCGACACGCATGGACGAGTCATTGGCGTGCTGGGGATCTTCGAAGACATCACAGCCCGCAAACGAATTGAGGCGGAGCGGTTGGAGATGGAACGGACGCTTCTGCACGCCCAGAAACTCGAATGCCTTGGCGATATGGCCGGAGGCATCGCCCATGATTTCAACAACCAATTAGCGGTAATTTTGGGCAACCTGGAACTGGCTGTTATGGACCTGACTAACCATTCGGAAGTAGAGATGAGTATCAAGAACGCTATCGCTGCGGCCAAGCTGTCAGCGGAACTCTCTCGCCAGATGCAGATCTACACGGGTAATCTGTTGTATCAACCTTTAACGTTGGATCTCAACGAGTTTCTGAACAACAACCGACACATGTTGGAATTGAGTGTTTCCAGACATGTCTCTTTAAAATTCGATAGCTTCAATACGCTCTCACTCATTAAGGCAGATCCGGATCAAATACAACGATTGGTAAAAAATATATTGGCCAACGCCTCTGAGGCGATTGGCGACAATGACGGTGACGTAAACATTAGAACCGGTGTTATTGATTATGATGAGAGATATCTGCGCCTTATCCGCCCCGAAGAGAAGCCGGCACCCGGCCGGTTCGTCTTTCTGGAGGTTTCGGACAATGGTTGCGGGATGGACGCCAAGACACTGCAAAGGATATTTGATCCTTTCTTCACAACAAAGTTCGTGGGTCGTGGTCTTGGCATGTCCGAAGTAATGGGAATAGTGAAAGGGCATCACGGCGCTATAGCCGTGGAGAGCGAAGTCGGGAAGGGAACTATAATAAGTGTTCTGTTTCCTTTGGCGAAAGAGGCTCGGGCCTCGACTGTTCATTTCACGGAACCAGTTGATACAAAGCTTTTGGGGTCGGACACCTCTAACCGACGAAAAACTATTCTCATAGTAGAGGATGACACAGGCGTTCGAAATCTCGTAGTTAGACGCCTGGGGGTATTGGGCTACAATACGATAACCGCTGTTGATGGAGAGGAAGGTGTTAGTAATTTCCGGGAGCGCTTCGACGAAATTGATTTGGTGTTGCTCGATTTTGCAATGCCCAAAATGAATGGCGTCGAGGTGTTTGGCGAACTCATACGGATCAAGCCCGACGTGAAAGTGATCCTGTGCAGCGGTCATACTGAAGACGTTGTACTCCAAAACTTCCATGGTCAACGTCCTGCCGTAGTTTTGCATAAGCCGTACAAAATGGAAGACCTGAAGGAAGGGTTGGACCGTTTGCTGGGAACCACTGGTTAAGGCGATTTTAAGGAGACAAACTAATGAGCGACAAGACCGATCTGGAGAAGAATGGTAAAAGTCAAAGCTCCTTGAGGTATATGGCCGAGAATCAACTTGGCGAGTCTCCCGAGACGATCCATGAACTCAAGGAAAAGGACCTTGAAGAGATCATCCACGAACTTCGAGTCCACCAGATTGAACTGGAGATGCAGAATGACGAGCTAAGGAGAATTCAACTCGAATTAGAAGAGTCCAGGGATAATTACCAGGAACTTTATGATTTCTCTCCAGTAGGATACTTTACTCTCTCCAGCAACGGGATCATTAGAGACGTTAACCTGACCGGAGCCTCGCTACTTGGGATTCCTCGTCCAAAATTGCTTCATGCGGGTTTTAGCCGCTTTCTCCAACCTGAGTCTGAAAGCCAGTGGTACCAGCATCTCAACACCGTGCTTGGACATGAAGAGAAACAGACCTGCGATCTGACGCTCAAACGTGAAGATGGTTCGTCATTTTACGTCTGCCTCGAAAGCGTCAGAATGGATGCGCCTGCTGAACAGCAAACGGAGAATCGGGCCATCCATGTAGTGCGTATGGCGGTAATTGACATCACAGCGCGGAAGGCGGCTGAAGAGGCTTTAAGGAGACACAAAGAGGAACTCGAACTTAGGGTGGAGGAACGCACTGCTGAACTGAAAGAATCAAGAGACCGATTTCAGGACCTGGTGGAAAACACCCCCGACTGGGTTTGGGAGATTGACGAAAAGGGGGTTTATACTTATGTCAGTCCAAGAGTGTCGGATATTTTAGGTTATGAGCCGCAAGAGGTTCTAAACAGGACTCCTTTTGACTTAATGGATCCTGAGGAGGCGAACCGGGTTTCAGATATATTCGCTGCTCTCGCCGCCTTTCGAAAACCAGTCACGGGTCTAGAGAATACAAACATACATAGAAATGGTCACACGGTGGTTCTTGAAACGAACGCCACTCCATTCTTTAGTCCAGATGGAACATTAAGAGGCTATCGTGGAATTGACCGGGACATCACCGAGCGCAAACGATTGGAGGCTGAGCGGCTGGAGATGGAACGGACGCTTCTACATGCCCAGAAACTTGAGAGCCTCGGAATTATGGCAGGAAGAATCTCCCACGATTTTAGCAACCACCTAGCAGTCGTCCTGGGCAACCTGGAACTGGCCCTTACGGATCTACCCCCCGATTCCGAGGCCACAGAAAGCATTATGAAAGCCATCGAGGCGGCTAATAGTTCAGTGGAACTCTCTCTCCAAATGTTGATCTATTCAGGAAGCGCTTTCTATCTCCCCAAGGACATCCATGTCAATGAGTTGTTGAACCGAACCTCCGACCTACTTCAATCAAGCGTTCCCAGACATGTCGAATCTCAAATTGGAAATCGGCGATACTCTTCCAGCCATTAAGGGAGACGTTGATCAAATACAACGTTTGGTTACGAACATTCTGGACAACGCCTTGGACGCGATTGGGGATAACAAAGGTCAGATTCGGCTTTCTACAGGAGTCCTCGATTGTGATAAGACGTATCTGAGGCACAACCGCCTTGAAATGAAGCCTGATCCAGGTCGGTTCGTCTTTCTGGAGATTACGGACACTGGTTGCGGGATGGACACTGAAACTTTGCGCAAGCTGTTTGACCCCTTCTTTACGACTAAATCCAACAGTCGTGGGCTTGGCATGTCCGAAGTGATGGGGATAGTGAAAGGGCATCATGGAGCATTGTTTGCGGTCAGTCAGTTGGGGAAGGGAACCACAATACAGGTTCTGTTTCCTGTGTCGAACGAGAGTCAGGCCTCATCTCTTACTGACAGGGAATCTGTGGAAACTAAATCGTCCGCGCCCGGAGTCCCTAACCGACGTAAAACTATTCTGCTGGTTGACGACGAGGAAGGGGTTCGTGATTTTACTGTCCGGCGTCTGAATGTCCTGGGCTATGACACGATCACCGCTGCGGATGGAGAGCAAGGGGTCCGGATGTCTCCGAGAGCGCCTGAATGAAATTGATCTGGTCATACTCGACTTCGCAATGCCTAGAATGAATGGAGTTGAGGCTTTCGAGGAACTGATACGGATCAAGCCGGATGTAAAAGTCATACTTTGCAGCGGGTATACGGCGGAAGCTGTAATGAAGAGCTTCAGGGGCCAACCTGCCGCTGCGGTCTTGCACAAGCCCTACACAATAGAAGACTTGAAGGCCGAATTGGAGAGATTGCTGGGAGCCACGGACTCAGGTGTTTTACGGAAGTAAACTCATGAGCGACAAAATGAACCTGGACGAGACTCGAAGTAGTGCAAGTATCTTGAGCACCGTGGCTGAGGGGAAAATACTCGGCAGGTCTCCGGATACGACACAGAATCTCAAAGGTAAAACCCGTGCAGAAATCATGCACGAACTCCAGGTCCACCAGATCGAACTGGAGATGCAGAATGAGGAACTGAAAAGAGTTCAATTCGAATTAGAAAAGTCTAGAGATGATTACCAAGATAGGTACCACAACCTTTATGATTTCGCTCCTGTCGGCTATTTTACCTTAACCCGCAAGGGGCTTATCAAAGAGGTTAACCTGTCTGGAGCTGCGCTACTCGGAATTCCTCGTCAAGAATTAATTGGCCGTGGTTTCGGCTACTTTGTGGCTCCAGAGAGCCTGCATCTATGGGATAAGCTCATCGTCGCGGCGCTTGGGCATGAAGAGAAGCAATCCTGTGATCTGACGCTCAAACGGGAAGATGAATCATCATTTTCTGCCCATCTCGACACTAAACGAATTGACATGCCCGTTAAACCACAAGAGAAAACAGGGGACACTCTCTCAATCAGTATGGTGGTCAGTGATATTTCCGAACGTATATGGATGGAGAATGAACTGCGTAGTGGCAAAGAGGAATGGGAAAGGACCTTCAATGCGGTTCCGGACTTGATCGCAATCCTGAACAACGGGTACAAGATAATTCGTGTGAATCGGGCCATGGCCCAACAGTTGGGCCTAGAGGCTGAAGATTGTATCGGAATGCATTGCTATAAAGCGGTACACGGAACTGACGCTCCTCCAACTTATTGTCCCCATAGCCATCTTTTAAGAGACGGAAAAGAACACAGTGTAGAAGTGCATGAAGACTATCTGGGTGGGGATTACCTTGTCACAGCGTCGCCACTTCGAGATGCGGATAGCCGTGTCGTTGGAAGTGTCCTTGTGGCCCGTGACATCTCAGAACGCAAGCTGGCGGAAGCCGAAATCAAAGCGCTTAATGAAGATCTGGAAAATAAAGTTTCGGAACGGACTGCTGAACTAGTTCTGACTAATCAAGAACTGACAGGGGAACGCGAAAGTTTGAGGCGCACAGCTCGTGCCCTCAGGGTCATCAGTCAATGCAACAAGGAGATGTTACAAGCAGAGGAAGAAGTAGCGCTCTTTCACAAGATATGCCGGCTCCTGGTAGAAGTAGGCGAATACCGGATGGCCTGGGTCGGTTACGCTCTTGAAGATGAATCCAGGACGGTTCAGCCAGTAACTCATGTTGGCTTTGAAGAAGGATATCTCGAAACAGTCAAAATAACCTGGGCTGACGAAGAATCAGGCCACGGTCCAACTGGTACAGCCATCCGTACGGGGCGGCCCCAGATAAATAGAAACAGCGCAACGAATCCCTACTACAACCTGTGGCGTCCGAAGCCACGAGTCGGGGCTATGCCTCGTCTATCTCTTTGCCTTTAAGTGTCAATAAACGTGTGATTGGCGCTTTGACTGTCTATGCGAGCGAGCCTGACGCTTTCGATCAAGAAGAGTTGGAACTATTGACCCAGTTAGCCGATGACGTCAGTTACGGAATTACTGCGCTGAGGACTCGTCTTGAAAGAGAACAAGCGCAACAAGAACTTGATCGGATGACGCGGCGACATGAGTTAATCCTGACATCTGCCTGGGAAGGGATCTTTGGGTTGGATCTGGACGGGAACTACACTTTCGTGAACCCGGCGGCAGCGAAAATGCTAGGTCGAGAAGCTCGGGATCTTGTCGGTCAACGCTGTCATCTAATGAGCCCGCAACAGAAACCGGAAGATAGCCTCTGTCTGGAAGAAGGATCAAGAATCCCCTCTATGCTTTTGGACGGTGTTCCACTCCATTTAACCGATGAAGTTTTTTGGACAATCGACGGGACTGCTTTCCCTGTGGAAATTACCATCACCCCCATTGTAGAAAAGGGCAAGATCACTGGAAGCGTCGTAACTTTTTGGGACATCACCGATCGTAAACAGGCAGAAGAGGAACGATTAGCAAATCTAATTGAAATCCAGGACTTATACCATAACGCTCCGTGTGGATATCACTCCCTCGATCCGGACGGCAAATTTGTCAGGGTAAACCAGACAGAATCAATGTGGCTCGGATACACCCGTGATGAAATGCTCGGGGGTATGAAATTTACCGACATCCTTACTAGTGAATCACTGAAAACCTTTGAGAAAACTTTTCCAGCTTTCAAGCAACGGGGGTGGACAAAGGATCTTGAGGTCGAATTCGTAAGAAAAGATGGAACAGCGTTTCCCGTGTTATTGAACGCTACCGCCATCACTGGACCGTCCGGCGAATATGTTATGAGCCGGTCTACTGTTTTTGACATTACGGAGCGAAAACGGAGTCAGGAAAATTTATTAAAAAGTGAAAAACGATACAGAGCCCTGTATGAGGACTCCTCTGACGGGGTGCTGTTAATGGATGATGAGCACGACTATATTGGACGCTAACAATAAAGCGATTGAAATGTTCGGATACTCTTTGACAGAACTCAGGAGCAAAAAAGTTTCAGATTTGATAGATCCACAAAGTTTTGAAACAAAACCGTTTATTTTCGAGACGATGCTTGTTGGTGAGACAATTCGTCTTGAACGGCCAATGTTGACAAAAAGTGGCGCCCTTATCTTTGTGGAACTTAGCGGCCGGCGTGTGGGAGAAGACCTTTTTCAAGGTATTTATAGAGATATTACTGAACGGAAACAGGCTGAAGAAGAGCTAAAGAAACAGCGAAGAGCGCTTCAGGGCCATCTTTGAAGGAGCTAACGAATTGATTTTCATCAAGGATCTCTCCTTTAGATACACGCATGTCAATCCCGCCACGGTAAAACTTTTGGGCGTCCCAGAATCCGATATGTTGGGAAAAACCACTGAGGATTTCTTCGCAAAGGAAGCGGCCCAGACTATGTAGGGAACTTGACACTCGCGTTTTAAGCGGAGAAACGGATAGAAGACGTAGTCACCAGAAAAGTTAAGGGTATCCCAAATAACTCTTCACGAAGTCAGAACACCCATGTATAACGGCTCGGGGGAGATTATGGGGGTTTGCGTAATATGTCGGGACGTAACAGACCTTAACAAGATACAGGATAGGCCAGAAGCTATGATCCGCATGAATATCGTTCAGAGGCCATGAAGTCTGTTCTGGACCTGGCGACGTTCGCAGCGTCCGGTAAAAGCGTGATTCTGCTTTTGGGTGAGAGTGGCGTAGGCAAAGATCATCTAGCCAAATATATACATGAGCGATCTAATTATTCCTCGGGACCGTATTTCTCCATAAATTGCGCGGCTGTTCCATCAGAGCTTGCGGAATCCGAACTCTTCGGTCATGAATCAGGGGCGTTTACCGGGGCCAATCGGCGAAAACGGGGCCTATTGGAACTGGCTGAAGGCGGGACTCTGTTATTAAATGAAATTGGAGAGCTTTCCCCGGCCCTACAAGCAAAATTTCTCACCTTTCTTGATACCAGGACATTTACCCGCGTTGGAGGACAACAAGAAATCAAGGTCAATGCCCGCATTCTCGCGGCCACAAATAGAGACCTCCAAAATGAGATATCGTCTGGCCGCTTTCGCGCTGATCTCTATTACCGGCTAAATGTGGTCTCAATCAGAATTCCGCCTCTCAGGGAGCGAACCGAAGATTTGCCGATCCTGGTAGCGCAGTTGCTCTCAACCCTGGCCAAAGATCTGCAGATGACTTCTGCGCCAGGAGTTGACAGCCAAAGACATGGCAAAGCTTTACACCTATCACTGGCCCGGTAACATAAGGGAACTTAGAAACGTTCTGGAACGTGCGATTATCCTTTCAGGGGGTGGAGCCATAAAAGTGGATATTGAAGGATCTGGGCCCTGTGACGCTGTTTAACCACTATCTAGGGACTCAAAGATCTGCTGATACTTCCACATTAGCTGATTCGATGCAAAATCTGGGTCGAGCGATGATAGAGGAAGCGCTAGAGCGTTCAGGGGGCAAAAAGGAATTGGCCGCGGCCTATTTAGGGATTTCCCGTTATTCATTGAGGCGACGGATTAAAAAGCTGGGGATTGATGTGCGCAACTGATCCATTTAACCTGTTAATGGGGGCGGAAATCGCCCGCAGGTCAACAGCTTATAATGACGACATAAAACGGTCGCTTCGGTAATATTGGGCGAAGGCGCCACAAAACCTCTTCCCATCAAAATATTCCTGCTCATTAATCTACAGTTTCATTTAAGCTACAAATAAAAATTCACGATCTTTAACTAATCGTTCTCATATCACTTTTCATTAAGACCCAAGCATATATCTTCAAATGGCACAGGTATTGCTAACCTAGAACTAAATGAGACAAATTTTCTGTGTTCAGTTGTTTTTGATTGGTGTCCCGTCGCGCATATCTGGGAATGGTCGCGAAAAGCCGGGCTGTAACATTTCCGAAATGGGCTCGCATGGCAAGGGGTTATCATGCGGTAGGTTCCCAAGATCTTAGAATTAAAACATTCGATTGGAACGAGAAAAGAAGCATGGTGAGTTATCTCCGCTGGGAACATAGGGCTAGGGCTGTTTATTGGGTAAGAAAGGAGGCCACGATGAAATTGGATAGAGCGCCGGTTCCGCACAATGAGGCGTTCAATGACAATGGGAAGTTGGTCTCACTCACTGAATAAGTCTAAAGCTCCCATTGTTCGTAAGGCCGTACAAATAATTAGTAGCCAAGTCAATTAATGTTGAGAACCGGCCGTACGACAATTGCTATGAGCGCTCTACCGGGACGAGATGGATTCCTGTCAATTGATATTCCTTCAGGCGGGAACACTTTTCAGATGATGTCACGCTCCATTTCGTCTCACTGGGCCTTCAAGTGACCTTTAGAACCAAGGAGAAAACGGTCTTCTCGTCACAAGGGAGTTTGGCTCGGCGATACGGCTTGCAGGGGTTTTAACCACAGCCGATCTTGAACCGGACCGCTTCAAGATCATGATCAATCAGAAGAAAGACCTTTACACAGGATTGCTGCCATGCCTTTCTAAAAAATTCGAAGGTAGCTTGAAATTTGCCTAGCTACCTGGGTGCTGTGTCCTCAAGTGTTTTTCCTGCTTTGACTTGTAACGACCATGAATCTTATGATTCCGATTTCCTGGACTCAACATTTACTCCGAATCTAAAGACAATAGCGGCTATTACCATTAGAACGGCCACAATAGCGAATGATAAACGGTAATCCGATCCTGAACCGGTGAACCCGATAAGGGCCCCGGCCAACAACGGGCCGGAAGCGTGGCCTACGTCGAATATCGTGCCGAATGTACCCATTGCGGAACCAAGGTTGTCATCTTTGCACAAGTCCGCAACCAGGGCTGCTGCGGAGGATGTCACAATCGCCTCACCCAATCCAAATATTGCGGAAAGCATAAGAAGCACAGCATAGCTTTTAAACCATGGAATAAGGACAAAGGGGACCACGCAGACGAACATCCCCCAGAACAGCAGATTCTGCCGGCCATGCTGATCAGAAAACTTGCCCATCAAGGGCTTAGAAATAATGGTAACGGCAATTTGAGCGCCCCAAAGCAGACCCGCCTGAAATGCTGAGAATCCGCAGATCATGACTGCATAGATTGGAAGGAACGCCTCCAAGGCGCCGACGGAGAGGTTCTGGACGCCTTCCATGTTGCTGGTGAGCAATACCCGTCGATCCATCAAGATCTCTGTAACCCCGGTCCGAAATTGTCTCCATACAGCAGAGAGTGTTTTGCCATTCGTATGATTAGGCTGGTCCCATTTGCCTTTCATGACCCAAAGGGCCATAAGGAGCGAGGACATCCCCAAGGCAGCCACAACTCCGTAGACGATGTGGAAGTGGGTCAGGTTCGGTTCCTGCCCGGCAGCCAACCATGTCAACAAGAACCCGCCCAAGGGCGCTCCTATAAGATTTCCAATAATAGTGACCGAAGAAAACCATGAAAGCATTTCAGCCCGTTTTGACCCGGCTACTCCTATTACTACAGCCATAACTACAGGACCGTAAATCGCCGTTGCGAAGCCATGTAAGAAACGGACCACAACCAGCGCCTCGTAAGAGGAAACGAATAAGTAGGCGAACGGGACGACGGCAAACACAGCCAAACCCACGAAAAGAGTTCGAGTCCGGCCTATGACGTCGGAAAGCACACCAGCGGGCATTTTGAAAAATATGCCGGTGATTGTAGAGATCGCGACAGCAAAGCCAATGGCCTCCGGGCCAACCCCTAGAGAGGCTGCGAACAAAGCTAATACAGGTGTCCTAGCTAAAGCATAGGAAGCTCGAGCTAGAAATCCCACCGTGCATAGGCCGGTGAAGGCGCCACTCATGCCCCTATTCGCATCGGTAACGGCGTGGTCCTCATGCATAGTTTTTATGCCCCAATCAATGCGCTTGTGAACGGATATCCGTAAACAGACTTCGCAACAAAAGACCGTGCTATCGATTCATGCTCGCAGAGCTTTGTTACCAACCACTGCGTATCGGAGCTTGTTTGGAACAAACCTCTCAACCTTGAGCAACTCCAATATCCAAATCAGCGCAAGCCGCTTAGTTTTTCGCTTAGCAGAGTTTCCGTATTATCCTATTCAGAAAATAGAGTTCGTTGCAGTGTTTTTATTAACCATGATATTCTTTTTCGCAACTTTACGAGCGTGTCCCGTGACAAGGCATATTCCTGTTATACATCAGGAGTATGCCAGTGAAGCCCATTGTTCGCCTGACTAATTGGCGAAACCATATTTTCTAGAGATGGTCGCTCTAATGCCACAGTTCATTGACTTTTCCGTTTTTCAGGACCGCTGTAACGCTTTGAACTTTACAGAGAAATTGCTGGAGATAGTTCAAAATGTCTAACCCTATACAAGACCCTCCTTATCGTTGCTTGTTCAGCCTCAAGCCTCTCATCGATTACTGGACACAGCTTAATGCCGCCTCTGATCCGCATGGGGTTCAATTGGCGGAAACAATCAAGTCCGGTTTAGTCGACGCCCCTGAGTTGCTTCAACCAATTGAAGACTTTTCTGTTCTCGAAACCCATCAGGATCTTGTTAGAACGCTTATGAGCGTTGTCCTACCCAGGGCGTTCTGGGACACTGGGCTCTCGGGGGTAGTGGTACCGTTCACGCTGCGGCCAGTCTTTGTCTCTCCGAAATTTCGGGCTCTATTTGTCGATAATGACGGATCCTTTAGGGGAAAAGTCACCGTAAAAAAGGACGAGTTTTTGCGTGTCAGGCTGATTCGTTTTTATTTGCTTATTTTAAAACAGTTTTACGGTGTTGAGAAGGAATTAGACTATCCTCTTGTCACGGTGGTCCAGGATCTAAAAACAGGCCTTGATCGACACTTTCAGATGAGTCCGGATCTGCGATTTATTGATGTGCGCAAGGTTGGCTCGCCTCCGAGTTTAACTGACGTTGACGTAGTTAATGTCATACGGAACCTCAACGATCCAGCCGCGTTTCTTGCATTTGTTCCCCCCAGAGAATTATGAACTTCACGGTTTTACCGTCATGCAGGCGGCAGATGTAACACTACCCGAAGTAATGTCTGCCCTGGAAAGGGATCTCATTGACAGCAGTGGCATATCATCCAGGGAGGGATTCGGGCTCCTGCAGGATAGACTCCGGACCCTTCTTCGTCGTCCTGACGTGAAGGTCCACCTGGCAGTGGTAAAGAA
>CAWJXP010000037.1:0-72862 GCA_963846725.1 uncultured delta proteobacterium
GAATTCCGGTTTGCCTGTATACGCGGAATGTGGCGGCTTAATGTACCTCGCCAGAACTCATAATTGACAATTCGGCTTATCCGATGGTGGGAGTTTTTGACGTTGCGACTGTCCTGGAACGAAAACCACAGGGCCATGGATACATGACTGTTCAGGTAATCGCTCCCAATCCATTTTTTCCTGTCGGAACGGTCCTGAGCGGACACGAGTTTCACTATTCATACATCTGTTCCGAAAATCCTGACGCCAACTCATACGCATTCAAGGTCACGAGGGGCCATCGAATCACGGGGGCGTTGGACGGCATTTTCAAGAACAACGCATTAGGCACATATCTGCATCTGCATGCGTTGGGAGCGCCGGAGTGGGCGAGGAGCATTCTGAAAGTGGGCGTCCAGTTATCACCAGGCTCGGATGGGAAAGAAAAACGGACAATAAAAAGCCTCGTGTTGCACGATTTCACTGATTGGAAACAACTATTTTGAACAAATCTCAAGAGCATTTCAGAGACAGGATCGAAGCTGTTTTAGGACCGGAAGGCGTGTTGGCCGAGGCGATCGGGATATGAATACCGGGAGCAACAGGTCGCCATGGCTGAGGAGGTGCTTTCGGCCCTGATGGCAGAAGATACGTTGGTTGTGGAAACTCCAACAGGGACGGGGAAAACACTGGCTTACCTTGTGGCGATAGGGTTGAGCGGCAAAAGAGTAGCTGTATCGACCGGGACAAAGAATCTTCAGGAGCAGCTTTTTTTTAAAGACATCCCCTTTGTCAAAGAGCGTGTCTTTCCGGGGCTTCAGTCTGCTCTTCTCAAGGGGCGCGGGAATTTCATCTGTCATCGACGGTTCAAGAACTTTCTTCGACAGCCTAGCTTTTACGAACAATGGGAGGAGAAAGTTCTCGAAAAAATTATTGAATGGTATCAGGTGACTTGTTCCAAAGGAGACGGAGATCGGGCTGAGCTGGAAAACCTGCCGGATGACAGCCAGCTTTGGTCTGAAATATGTTCGACCACAGAAACCTGTTTGGGAAGAAACTGTTTTGATTTTGAGCGATGTTTTGTTCAGAAAATGCGATCTAAAGCGGCGGAGGTGGACCTTCTGGTTGTCAATCATAGCCTCCTCGCTTCAGACCTGGCTGTCCGGGCGACTGGCCGCGGAGAAGTGATACCTCGTTTTGACCTCATAGTCGATGAGGCTCATGGGTTCGAAGAAGCCGTAACGCAACACTTTGGCTTCCATTCCGGATTTTATAAAATTAGAAAATACGCCAGAGACTTCAGATTCCAGCTAGCGCAAAGCAGCGTAACCGAGGAAAAATTTGAGAAGGAACTTCGAAGACTGGAAGACCAGGCCAAAAATTTATTCGGTATTTTTGACGAAATTCCCGGCCAGAAGATCAGGATAGACCCGACTAATCATAGAGTGGCAGAATCTCTAGCCCAGGTGAGCCAAACCCTTAACAGCCTTTTCTCTATGATATCCGGACTTTTGAAGTCCAACGAAGAAATGAAGAATCTTGCCCAGAGAACCCAGGATTTACGGACTGAGTTGGAAACGATCTTTGGTTCCCTTTCCAGCGGGGATTTCGCGACATGGGCGGAAAATAAACCGTTATGGCCCACGCATGTCCAATCGAAATAGGGCGAGCCCTTCAAGTCAGGCTTTACGAGAAGATTCCTGGTGTTGTGTTCACTTCGGCCACACTGGCAACCAGTGGATCATTCTCCTATTTTAAATCCAGCGTTGGTTTGAACGGCGATTTGTCCCCGAAAGAAACGAATCTTGGATTGCCCGTTCGATTATTCAAAACAGACTTTGTTTTACGTTCCAGAGTCCATTCCGGAACCTAATTCGGATCAGTTCGCTACTGCTTTATCCAAGGCTATTGGTGAAATTCTTTCGATTTCAAGGGGGCGGGCCTTTGCCCTATTCACATCTAACAGGAATATGGAAAAGGTTTTTCAGGATCTGAAAGGCAAACTGCCTTTTCCTCTTCTGCTTCAGGGCACAAAACCGAAAACCAAACTGCTTGAAGAATTCAGGGCAAGCGAAGGGGCGGTTCTTTTTGGCACGGCATCCTTCTGGGAAGGCGTTGACGTCCAGGGAGAAGCGCTGTCATGCGTCATCATTGATCGATTACCTTTTGCGCCTCCCGATGATCCGATTCTCGCTACGAGAGTCGAGTTGCTGAAATCAGCCGGGAAAAACGCCTTTTTCCTTTTGCAGGTCCCAATGGCCGCGATCTCACTGAAACAGGGGCTGGGAAAGCTTATTAGAACCCGGAACGATCACGGGGCTCTGTGTGTAATGGACACCAGAATCCTCTCAAAGAGCTATGGAAAGATCTTTTTTGAAAGTCTCCACAAAAGTCCCTTGACTCGGTCGTTAAAAGCTGTGAAAGCCTTCTTTGAAAAGAGTGGCCAAAAAAGTTCGAAGACGCCTCGACAAAAGCGCCAAGACGCTGCAAATCCGGAAATTTGACCAATGTGATGTCCATGTTTGAAATACGGTTCAAGCAAGAGTCTTTTGATCAACTGTTTATCGAGATTACAGGGAACATCTCGGTGGATGACGCTGTGGCCGTTGATAAAGAGCTTTCGAAGATATTGGAGTCGCAACCCCTCAAAAACATAAGGCTGGATCTCGCAGGAGTGGATTACCTGGATGGCGCCGGAATAGCGGTAATGAGAAACTTTGTCCGCCGTTGCACGAAACTCCGGAACACGGTCAGCTTTTCAAATGTTCCATCCGCCGCCAGGCGATATCTGGAAGTCAATCCATCGGCAAGTGAGAATGATCGAGATATCCTGAGAGAAATCGAAGGCTCTGACCTGGTGAGCCAGCTAGGCCAAGGGATGATCCAACTCAGGAGCAACGCTTACGATATCGTTAGCTTCGTAGGTAGTATAGTTGAAGCCTTTTGGTCGGGGTTGAGGAGACCCTTGCCCAGAAGGTGGGACGGATTGACAAAACTCTTCGAAAAGGCCGGTGTTGACGCAGTGCCGATTGTGGTCACTCTCAGCTTTCTGATGGGGGCTATCCTGGCTTTTCAAGCGGCCATTCAGCTCCGGAAATTCGGGGCCAACATTTTCGTAGCTGATCTGGTGAGCTTATCAATTTGTCTTGAAATGGGGCCTTTGATGACCGGTCTCATCATATCGGGACGTTCCGGCGCCGGATATGCCGCTCATATCGGGTCCATGCAAGTTTCTGAAGAGATAGACGCTCTGCGGGTTCTTGGGATAGATCCAATTTTTTATCTGGTTGCCCCAAGAATTCTGGCTGTAGCTCTTGCGGCCCCATGCCTGACGATTCTGGCCGATATAATCGGGATAATTGGTGGTTGTTTGGTAGCGGGGTTTTCCCTGGATGTCACTCCAGCGACCTATTTTAGCCAGGTTAAAAAAGTCCTGGAAATCAGTGATGTGATGAAGGGACTGGTCAAGAGTTGCGTCTTTGGGATAGAGATAGCGGGGATAGGCTGTCTGAGGGGATTTCAGGTCAGAGGAGGCGCTGAAGGTGTGGGATCTTCCACGACTTCAGCCGTCGTAACGTGCATATTTGTGCTGACTGTAACGAACGCGATATTTGCAGTGTTGTTTTACTATTTCCCCCGCATCTGGGTAATTTAGTTTTTTCAGCAACTTTTAGGGGTCGAGATAGGTCTCATACAAGTATTGCGGCAAACTCAAAAAGGGGTGGAATTGACCCAAGACAGGATTTCAGCAATCTCAGTTCGAAATGTTTCTGCAGGCTACTTCGGGGAAATCGTAATTCGAGATGTCTCTCTGGAAATTGCCAGGGGAGAAATTTTTGCTGTCATGGGCCGGTCCGGATGTGGAAAGACAACCTTGTTTCGAGCGATGGTGGGTTTGCTCAAACCGATCAGCGGAGAAATATATTACGGCGATCAGAAGATGGATCCTATAGATGAACAGACCTCATCCGGGGATATTGCGAAAACTTGGTGTCCTGTTTCAGTCCGGGGCTCTTTTCAGTTCAATGACAGTGGCTGAAAATGTTGCGTTGCCGCTTCGTCAATTCACCTCTCTGTCCAAAAACGTTATTGAGGAAATAGTGCGTCTCAAACTGGATTTGGTAGGTTTGCTGAATTCAGCCGAAAAAACACCATCGGAACTTAGTGGAGGAATGCAAAAGAGGGCGGCCCTGGCTAGAGCCATGGCGTTGGATCCGGAAATTCTTTTTTTTGATGAGCCTTCCGCAGGGCTGGACCCTTTGACAAGCGCCGAACTTGACGAGACCATCCTCAGTATAAATTCATCTATGGGCACGACAATCGTGCTCGTAACCCATGAACTTAGAAGCGCGTTTAGAGTGGCTGATCGAGCCATACTTCTAGACCCGATAGAAAAAACGGTTATTGGGGAGGGGTCTCCGGAGGAACTTAGGAACAACTCGTCAGACCCTAGGATTAGAGACTTCTTCAGGGGACGTGTCTCTCAAGACAAAATGTCATCAAAGAAGGGCGTCAATGATTAATTGTTTCGGGAACGCAACCGATTAATGACTTTCAGATAACACTTCGCATCAATGATGCTGAAACTGAACTGATTGTGTGATAATTAGCCATTGAGCCAAACGAATTGACTTTCTTTCTGAATAACGGATCTGTCTTGATTTCTGGGAGAAGAGTATGAACAAGCAGTCAACGAAATTCAAAATCGGTCTTTTTCTAATTGGGAGTTTGTTGTTGACTGTGGCAATCTTAATCTGGTTGGGCGCTTCGAGGTATTTTGAAAATTCGCAAACGGTTGTGGCTTATTTTTCGGAGAGCGTTCAGGGCCTGGAATCCGATAGTCCCGTGAAATTCAGAGGGGTTTCTGTCGGTAGGGTAAAAAAGATTAAGATGGCTCCTGACGGAAGGTTGGTAGAGGTCGTAATGGGACTCGACCCAAATTTCAAGGTTACTGATGATCTTGGGGTTAAAATTAATCTACTGGGTTTAACCGGATTGAAATATTTGGAGATGGATTCGTTCAAACACGATCAAGACAAGGAACCCATAGAGCTGGATTTTAAACCGCGATACAGAGTTATACCGACTTACGCCTCAGACATTAAAGAAATCGGAGCCGCCCTCGAAAATGTGTTCCAGAAACTCAAAGCTCTTGATATTGAAAGAATTTCTAATCATTTACTGAGAGTTTCGGTCAAGCTGGATAAAATACTTTCCGACTCCAAAGTTGATACAATTGGAAGCGACGCCTCGGACGCCATTCGCGAGATAAAAGAAGCCGCCAAGAAAATCAATGATGATTTGTCAAAAGCTCAACTCGGAAAATCGCTGTCCAAAATGATGGAGAAAACCAATGAATTCCTTCAGGTCAGCACGGAAACGGCAAGGAACACAGACAGGATGATAAGAAGAACAGACAACAACATCAGTTTGCTGACACAAAAATTAGATCGAAGCGCCGATAATTTGATCGACTTTACAAGGATGATAAAGAACAAACCATCCAGCATAATCTTCGGGCCTGGTGAGAAAGCAGGAGAAGGAAGATAATAGTATCCTGTTTGGGCGCTTCTCTTTATTCCAGCTTGGCTGGCTCGCAAATCATGGTTCAGAATAGGTCAGAACTCGGGAATAGTCTGCAAACATATTCATTATATTTAACAGTTCGGGAAGACTTACGAAGCCTGCTGTTGGCAGCCTCAATTGTAGTGATTTCCGGATGCGCTTTGTGGAACACGGAAGCTGTGGTTTTCCACGCTATAAATTATCCAGCCCCCAAAGCTAACAGAGAACACCGGATTCCGGAAACAATAATGGTTTACCGTCTTCTCATGGATTCAAAGGTCGATAGTCATTATCTCGTAATTTCGAATCTAAAGGGCAATACCAGGAGTGTGAGCGGTTACGCCTGGGTTCAGGATCCTTCCGAGATGCTCACCGAATTGGTAACCCGGGATCTGGAATCCTCCGGATTATTCGAAAAGGCCATTGATCAGACCAGCAATCTTCCATATAGATATGGGCTGGAGGGTCAATTGAAGAAATTTGAAGGAGTGATCAACAACGGGAAAGGCGCTGGATTGATTCAGGCTGAAGTCAGGTTAATAGATTTTGAACACCAATCAACAGGCAATAGTGAACTAATTAAGAAACTCTACATTATAGAAGTTCCGAGCGTGGATACCAAGCCTGAGTCCATAGTGAAGGCGCTGGACAAAGCATCGATGGATTTATCCGAAAAAATTAGAAATGATGTAGGAAAGATCCTGATAAGTAAAAACTGAATGCCAGAAAAATTTTAGACGTGGGTTCCATAATTTCGTCAAAGTTTTGACAACCTGGAATTGCTTGGCGCTTTAGTAGATGTTATTTAAAAAGGGGTTCTCAAGTTATAGCGTGAGGCGCAAAATGAAACGCATTCTTGTCGTTGACGACGAAAGACACATTTGTGAATTGTATAGGATGGAACTGGAGGAAGAAGGTTACGCTGTTTCACTTGTTCATTCGGGTAATGACGCCCTGGAGGAGGTGGATCGCAATCCGCCTGATCTGATCGTTTTGGATATACAAATGCCCGGGATGGATGGGATTGAAACGTTGGAAAAGCTTCTCGGCATGGACAAAGGGATTCCGGTCATCCTCAACACCGCTTACAGTCATTACAAGGACGATTTCACCACTTGGGGAGCGGACGCGTATGTTGTGAAATCGTCTGATACGTCCAGACTCAAAAAAGAAATAAAAAGGTTACTCGGAGCATGAACCTGAGAAACGAGATGAAAAGCACTTTGTGCATACTCATGGCTGGTGGAAAAGGCGAACGCCTCTATCCTTTGACCAAGGCCAGAGCCAAACCTTCGGTTAGATTCGGCGGCATTTACAGAATCGTTGATTTTACTCTTTCTAACTGCCTCAATTCAGATATACGAAGGATTTATGTGTTGACGCAGTATCGATCGGTTTCGCTGGATCGCCACATCAGGCTGGGGTGGAACATTTTCAATCACGAGTTGGGAGAATTTATCGAGTGTGTGCCGCCGCAGCAAAGAAATGTGGACCGTTGGTACCGCGGAACCGCTGACAGCCTCTACCAAAACATTCACATCCTGCAAAGAGAGCGGCCCAAGAGAGTTTTGATTTTGTCCGGAGATCATGTTTACAAAATGAACTATAACGACATGTTATCGTTCCATATCGAAAAAGGGGCTGATCTTACCGTAGCCGGTGTCGAGGCGCCGAGAGAAGAAGCCAAAGCGTTCGGTGTCATAGGCTGTGACGATGACTATCGGATCGTTGACTGGGAAGAAAAGCCTTCAGATCCCAAGCATGTTCCGGGAAAACCCGATAAATCATTTGTGTCCATGGGGGTCTATATCTTTGACACGAAAGCCCTGGTCAAAAACGTTATAGATGACGCCAAAAACTCGAACTCCTCCCACGACTTTGGTAAAGACATCGTGCGCAAAATGATAGAAACGAATAAAGTTTATGTTCATAGTTTCAAAGAAGTTAACAACGAATCAAGCGCTTACTGGAGAGATATTGGAACTCTGGACGCTTATTGGCAGGCCAATATTGACCTGTGTTCAGCAACTCCATCGTTCAACCTTTATGATCAGGAGTGGCCGATCAGGACCTACCAGGAACAAGTCCCACCGGCAAAGATTATGGCCTCACACTTTTCTGAGCCATCCAGGCCTGCTGGAGTGGAAACCGTAAATTGCATAATTTCGGGTGGATGCTTGGTTTCCGGGGCGCGGATAGTCCAATCGGTGCTTTCTCACGGGGTTGTTGTGGGTGAAGGTAGCGTGATTGAAGACTCAGTGCTTCTTGACAAATGCCGGATTGGAAAAGACGCCAGGATCAAAAAAGCAATCATAGACCATGACGTAAATATTCCTGATGGCGCAATTGTGGGCTACGATCCTGACGAAGACAAGAAACGGTTTACCATCTCACCTGGCGGAGTTGTTGTAGTTCCGAAGGGTATCAGCCTGGATTGACGCTCTCAATTCTCTATTGATTGGATTCGTTTCGGAAAGGAATAATATGCCTGACTTGATCATCGAAGGACGACGTATTGGATACGGATGCAATGTTGACGCGATTGACGCCTCCCAAACGGTATTGTTGCTTATACACGGCAGTGGAGGAGACAGAGGGGACTGGCAATGGCAACTCGAGGGGATAAAGGCTCCCGGTGGTGTGATCGCCATTGAACTCCCAGGTCACGGAGAATCTGACGGGCCCGGGGAATCATCGGTTCCAGTATACGCCGACTGGGTGGAAAAGTTCGTTCTCGGTCTGGGATTGCAAAGGGTAGCGCTTATGGGATGTTCGCTCGGGAGCGCTATTTCACAGTGGATAGGACTTGAGCGCAAACCCTGGATGGTGGCATTGGGATTAGTAGGCGCTGGAGCCCGTCTTCGGGTTTTGCCTTCCCTTCTCGATGGACTGATAAATGAACCCGCCCTGTCATTAAGCTCCCTGGCCGACTTCTGCCTGTCCCAGTCAGCCACGGACTCCCTCAGGAATGAAATGAAGGCAAAATATCAAAAAGCTGATCCTTACGTTATTCATGGAGATCTGAGCGCATGTGACAAGTTTGACGTTATTGGCCGGATTCATGAAATTTCCGTCCCAACGCTGATTCTGGTCGGCGCGGAAGATTATCTAACCCCGGTCAAGTATTCGAAATTTCTGAACGACAAAATCCCCGGATCAACAATGGTGACTATTCCCAACGCAGGACATCTGGCGATGATGGAAAAACCTGAAGAGTTCAATGCGGCTACGCAAAACTTCCTGGATAGTCTTTAAACGACTACCTAAATCATAAGGAACTGAGGCACGGACCCGTTCAGGCAAATGCAGGGAATGCCCCGCCTTTTTGATAAGCTGAATTTTAGAATTCGCCGCTAAATTCGACCCGATTCCGCCCCAGGTTTTTGGCCCTATACAATGACTCGTCCGCGGCTTTGACGACTGAGTCAGTATTTAGACGATTCTTTCCCTTGATCACAACTGCGCCAAGACTGAGACGCACGTGAAGAGTTCCTTCAGGGCTGACGATGGGGTTTTCGTCGAACAACGCCCTCAATCGCTCGGCGACAATCAAGGCGTCTGTGGTATCGCATCCCGGCATGACCACAAGGAATTCCTCTCCGCCATATCTACCGACCGCGTCATAGGGCCTGAGCGCTGAAGTTATTCTGCCGGCGGTCCGGCGCAAAGCCTCGTCACCAGCCAGGTGCCCGTAGGTGTCATTAATGCTTTTGAAATGATCGATGTCCATCATGACAATTGCGAGTGGGGAGCTTTCTCTGTGGGATCGCGCCAGTTCTCTGTCCAGAATTCCGAGTATTGCGTACCTATTCCACAGGCCTGTGAGCGAATCATGGGTAGCTTGAAATTCAGACGTTTTTAATGCCTCCAGCAAATCTTCCTGGAGTTCGATGATTCTGGTGGCCGCCCTAATTCGGACGCGTAGTTCCTGGGGATCGAAAGGCTTGGTAATATAGTCATCAGCTCCAGCTTCGAGCCCTTCAACAATGTCTTCTTTTCGGCTCTTGGCTGTAAGCAATATGATGTAGGTATAAGGTCTTGAATCCAGTTTCCGTATTTCTCTGCTTACTGTGAGGCCATCCATCTCGGGCATCATCCAGTCCAGAACCGCCAGCTTTGGGGCGTCTTCGGAGTTCAACTCCTTCCATGCCTGGGCCCCATCCGAACAGACGACAAGCTCATTTCCCCAATCCTTGAGTTGCGCCTCCAGAATTCGACGGGTTATCGGATCGTCTTCAGCCAACAGAATTCTCACTAGCGGCAATTCCTGTGTTTATAGAAACGGAAATTTAATTCTACCTTGTAGCGGGATGATAAATTAAAATTCAAAGATTGGAAAGGGTGTTAAAAATATCTTCGTTTGTTGAAATATTCACGAATTCCTGGACCCGATGATCTTTATATTGATTTAACCAGTCTCCATGCAACGGATTTTCAAAGAGATTGTAGTTGGTCATGAAAAGATACGCCGTTCCTGGAGTGGTCATTGTAGTGACGCCCGCTCTCTTTGGTCTGGAACAAGACCGTAAAAGGCTCTTGGTCAACAAGACATGTAATTTTATAGCAACATATTTCTTTTAACATGGATTCATATTGATTACTCTTTGACAGGTGGATCAATTCAATCGATTTCAGAACGCGGAGATAGGTGACGATGAACTCCCTGGAAGTTGAAAAAAGAGCGAAAGAGCTTTTCGATTCAGGTTTCTATTGTGCGGAAAGTGTTTTGCAGGCTGTCGCCGAGCACGCGGCAATTCATTCTCCGCTTATCCCCAAAATATCGACTGGCTTCTGTGGCGGGATATCACGCTCCAAAGGGATGTGTGGCGCAGTCACTGGAGGTGTCATGGCCCTAGGAATGATATTGGGGAGAACCAGCGCAGATATGCCCCCAGATGACACATACCTGAAAGTGCGGGAATTGCTGACCACTTTTGAAACTCAATTTGGCTCAAGCAACTGTTTTAACCTTACTGGTTGCGACTTCAACGACGCGATGGACCGCCAAAGATGGAAAGAATCCGGAATGTCAAACAAATGCAAGGAGTTCACTGGCGCAGCGGCACGCATTGTCACCGAAATATTAGATCGTGAGCGATCCAGCTAAGGCGTAACCTGCAGGAAAGCCGGAATACGTTCTCGTAGCTATCAGCTTCATCCTTCTTATACGCCTATGAGATGTTGGACAACTCGACAATCCAGATAAATAATGCACCGAGCTAATGTCTGACGCAGAGGGACAAGACTATGATGGAAATGGGTAAGCTTATTTTGGCTTTTGCTCCGTGGCTCGCGTTCTGGTTCATCTCAGGCCCTTCTATCCTTCGGCTCTATATTGCGCTTTTTGTAGCAGCGGCTTTGGTCATTATCATGGCCATCACCAAACTTCACAAGGGAGCAATCCTGTGGGCCGGCTATGTATTCTTTTCTTTTGCGCTGGTCACCGTTGTCTGGCTCAAGAACATGTGGGTCATCCATCATCTTGGTGTCCTAGCCTCTGGCACTCTCTTTCTGGCCACTCAACTTTCGATGCTCTTTGGACGGCCGTTTACAGAAAATTACGCAAGAGAACACGTTCCCAAAGAATTGTGGAATTCTTCTTCCTTTATCCGGAGTTGCATTGTAACCACATCGGCATGGTCATTTGTTTTTTTGGCAAATACTGTGGTCAATGTTGTCCGTCTCAACTACCCTAACGTGACCGAATGGCCTTTCAGGGCGTCGGAATATTTGTTTGTAGCCATGGGCATTATCTTTACCAGTGTCTACTCGCAGCACGTTAGACGGAAACGTGTAGAAGAGTCGACGACAATGGATGATAGACAAATTACCGACAACTCAACTACAGCCAACTAAATTTGTCTCCTGCAAATGAAAATGGGCATCACGACGAAACGAGTTTCGATCATTGGCGTAACGTCGGTGGCTCATTGCGCCATTTTTTGAAACGACCTAGTCCACACTTCCTAGAATGAGATGGTACCCGATACCAAGTATGGCGCTACATCCTATGGTTTTGATGACGCTCAACTTGAAGCGGAAAATGGCCAACACGGCAAAGACGGCTATGAATATCGACGGAATGTTGATCGAACTCCAAACAGGAATCTGCAAATGGACCCCAGGAATATGAACATCCCGCAGAGAAGCAAAGACAGTATGCAGTGCGAACCACACAGCCAGGTTGAGAACTACTCCAACTATGGCTGCCGTTATAGAAGACATTGCAGCGTGTAGAGATTTGTTGCCCCTCAGTGTCTCAACGTAAGGTCCTCCCACGAGGACCCAGAGGTAACAGGGAACAAATGTAGCCCATGTGGTAATTGTGGCTCCGAGGGCCCCTGCAATCATTGGATGCAGCTCGCCAGGGTTCCGGAAGGCTGCAAGGAATCCTACAAACGGCAACACCAGAATGAGGGGTCCGGGGGTAGTCTCCGCAAGTCCAAGCCCATCCAGCATCTCTCCAGGCGTGAGCCAGCCATAGTTTTCTACGGCTTGCTGGGCAACGTAGGCGAGAACGGCGTACGCCCCGCCGAAGGTTACTACAGCAGCTTTGCTGAAGAATATAGCCTGCTCAAAATAAACGCTTTTAGATCCCAGGAATATCAGAATGGCGGCTATGGGGCTGAACCATAAAATCGTCCAGACAAGAGCCACGGTGAAAGTCCTTGACGCCGAAGGTATCATATGTTCCGACGGTTGTCGCTCGAGAACTGAATCCAGGAGTGGAGAATCACAGGGATCCGGGTTCGTTGCATGCCCCTGATTTGCAGAGAATAAATCCGGCCTAACGCGACCTCCCACGTATCCTATGATGGCCGCTGAGACAACAATTAATGGGAACGGAGCGTCAAAAAGGAAGATTCCGACAAAGGACAGCCCCGCCAGCATTACTGTGAGTCGGTTTTTTAACACCCTTTTTCCTATGCGCACGACAGCCTCTATTACAACTGCCAGAACAGCCGGTTTTAGGCCGAAGAAAAGCCATTGCACGACGCTCAGGTCTTGATACCCTGCATACAGGACGCTTAAGATCAAGATGGAAATGAACCCTGGGATGATAAAGAGCGTTCCGGCTACGATTCCACCTGGAATTCTATGCAGGAGCCAGCCAATGTATATGGCTAGCTGCTGCGCCTCAGGGCCGGGAAGGAGCATGCAGTAATTCAGGGCATGGAGAAAACGGCTCTCACTTATCCAGCGTTTCTCTTCAACCAGATATCTGTGCATAACCGCTATCTGGCCGACAGGACCACCAAAACTGTTAAAAGCGACGTTGACCCATACCCGGAACGCTTCCCTAAAAGAAGGAGCGATCCTTGGCGTGCCTTCACAGACGTTCTCTTCATCTACATCCGGGGCGCTATGTCGTTTGTGTCAATCCACACCTTCCGTTTCGTGTAGCGTGCAGGATAGTCTCCGACTAAGTCTTTGGCTCCTGCGATTCGTGCCAGGCCAGACAGAATTCCAGAAAACTCATAAAGGCCTTGAGGACCTCTGTTGGCATGAGGTTTCTACGTGACAATCATATTAATTTATGATCCAATTCATTACATAAAGATATCCAGTCAGGCAAGTGGAGTCGACCAATGGACACGTGGTGGGAGGGAATCTCTACCCTGAACAAGGTTTTCGTGTGCTCCGCTGTTGTATTTTCCCTTCTTTTTATATGGCAGTTAATAATGACGCTTTGGGGTGTGGATTCTCATGGCGCCGACCATATAGGGGGCGCCGGCTTAAGCGTTGGGGTGGAAGCTCCGGGCCACCCTGGAACGCACGATTTTAGCGGAGACGCTTTTACATTAATTTCCACCCGATCCATCCTGGCGTTCGGCACGCTTTTCAGTTGGGCCGGCGCAATCTACCTGGCTGGTGGAACCCCGATTTTACTCACACTGTTATATAGCTTTGCCTGGGGGGCTATAGCGATGCTTGGGGTCTCACTGATTCTCTATTTTCTTTTGAGGATGCAGGAACAGGGGAATGTTTCAGTTTCCTGGGCGCTCGGTGAGAAAGGGACGGTTTATATCAACATTCCCGAGAACGGGACCGGTAAAATTCGAGTGATGACAAGGGGCGTTATGAGCGTCATAAATGCGCGAAGCTCTGATGGATCCCCTATAATGGCGGGAGCAAGAGTAAAGGTCATCAATGTTGTGAACCAGAACACTGTAGAGGTCATCGAACAATAGAATCCGGAGGTAGAGTAAAATGAGCGCTGCAATAATTATTACCACAATTCTGTTTGTTGTCTTTATATCCGTTTTATGGGCATTGAGTTCACGATACCAGCGCTGTCCCGCCAACCGTATTCTGGTCATTTTCGGGAAAACCGGCCAAGGCGCAGCCAAGTGTATTCATGGCGGAGCGGCTTTTGTATGGCCATTGTTTCAGGATTACGCCTGGTTGGATCTAGAGCCGTTCGTTGTTCCTATTGATTTGAACAATGCGCTCTCACAGGAAAATATCCGGGTTTCGGTTCCAACTTCGGTAACCGTGGCAATAAGCACAGAAGAAGGCATCATGCAAAACGCCTCAATCAGATTACTCGGCCAGGGTATAGAGGAAGTGAAGGCGCAGGCGCAAAGCGTTATATTAGGTCAAATGCGTCAGGTGATGGCCACCATGAGGATAGAAGAAATCAATCGGGATCGCCAGGCGTTCATGACGAAAGTAAATGAATCCTTGTCGGTAGAACTTGAAAAGATAGGGCTTTCCGTAATCAACGTTAACATCAAGGATATTGAAGACGACAGCGGATACATAAAGGCTCTTGGACGAAAAGCCGCGGCTGAAGCTGTTAATCAGGCGCTGGTTGACGTCGCGGAGCAGGAAAAAAATGGCACTATTGGGGTGGCGGAGAGGCAACGTGATCAGAAACGAGCGGTGGCCGCTGCGAATGCCGCTGCTGCCGTAGGTGAGGCTGAAGCGGAAAGAGACCGCCGAAAAGCTCTTGCGGCCGCTGACGCCGAGGCTTCCGTAGGCGAGGCTGAAGCCAGCCGTAATCGCAGACAGAAGGTTTCTCTGCTGGAAGCTGAGGCTGTAAACGTCGAAGCTCAGGCCAGCGCTTCCGTAGCGAATTTTCAAGCTACCCGGAAGGTCGCCGAAGAGGAAGCCAGATCCAAAGGTCAAAGCGCATCCGTTCAGGCGGATGGCGCGATCCGGGTTGCTGAACAGGATGCGCAGCGGCAGGCTGAAGAAGCCCGGGCAAGGCGTGAACAGGCACGTCTGAACGCTGAAATTGTAGTTTTTGCCGAAGCTGAAAAACAGAAAGCAATATTGGAGGCCGAAGCTTTACGGCAGAAAAGCGTGTTAATTGCAAAAGGGGAAGCCGAAGGCACGATAGCTCGCATGCAGGCTGAAGCGCAAGGCGTCAAATCTCAACTCGATTCAAAGGCCGAAGGTTATAAGGCCCTGGTCGAGGCATGCAGCGCCGACCCGCAATTAACAGCGTCTCTGCTTCTCATAGAGAAGCTGACTGAACTTATGCAAATTCAGGCGAATGCAATTAAAAACCTGCCAATTGAGAAGGTCATGGTCTGGGATGGTGGTGGTGAAGGCGGACTGAGTGATCTTGGCAAGCGTTTCATGGGAGTTCTTCCTCCAATACATGAATTAGCCCGGATTGCGGGATTGGAACTGCCGGAGTTCCTTGGCAAGGCAACCCGGAAACCGGCGGATGAATCCTCAGAAAAAGAAATTGTCGATCGACACTTATAGACAAACCACCTCACTTCGAGATTTTGTAGAGCAGCGATTCTTTGTTGTTCGAAAATTGTCGCCGGCTTCTTTTTGGACCGGTTTCTTTCATGAAACAGGTCCATCACTAAAGCTACTGCAATCACTCTATAAAATTTATTGACGCAATACATAAAGACTTGACATGGTTTTTATATAAGTGGTATTCGTACGTTGCCTTATGTCAGAAGGGACATAAGCGCCTTGATAGAAGAGGCCGCAGGCAAATCCGGTTCATAAAAGAACACGGGTATTAGTCACTTAACTAAGCATCAACCGGAATATTGTCGGTAAAGAATAGTTCTGGCGATAAAAAAGCGGGAGTTAACATTTCTATGGTTGAAGACGCGCTCATGAGCGTGTCGCAAGTCGACTGAAAGGGATAACAAACATGAGATACGCAGAGACCGGATTTAATCTGGAAATAGATCTGGCCCGAGGAAGCATAGAGAGGGTGGCGACGGACCCAAAATTGACGGAACTTCATCTCGGGGGTTTGGGTACCAGCGTCAAGATGCACTGGGATAGAGTTCCCCCTGAGACTAAAGCGTTTGATCCTGAAAATTTACTGATAATAAGCTCTGGTCTTCTCAACGGCACCCCGGCTTTTAGCGCTAACCGTACCCTGGTTACTTTCGTTTCCCCGCAGTCGGATTTTCTGGCGTACCCCATGATGGGTGGATTCTTTGGCGCGGAATTGAAATATGCCGGTTATGACAAAGTGGTCTTTCGCAATAAGTCCCCCAAGTTGGTCTATATATGGATAAAAAATGACAAAGTAGAAATCCGTGACGCCTCTCATTTGAAGGGCAAGGGGGCTCTTGAAACTCAAGATCTTATAAGGGAGGAACTGAACGAGCCGAGAGCCCAGGTGGCCGCTATTGGACTGGCGGGTGAAAATCGGGTTTTCACGGCTTCCATCGAGCAAAGCAGGTCTAGCGCCAGCAGACTTGGCGGAGGCGCAGTGATGGGCGACAAAAACATAAAGGCCGTCGCTGTTCGTGGAACCAAAGACCTTTATCTTGCCCGAGGCGACGAATTCATGGACCATATGGCTAAGGTGACGGAATATATAAATTTCCGAAACACAAACCCGATTCCGGACGTTATGACTATTTTGTCAGGGATTGGGTCGCCACAGGAAATGAAACATACCGATGAGAAGTGGCATACTGAAAACTTCATGTGGGGTAATGCACGCACCAGGAGAAGAGACTTCTGGAGCAAGCCGAATGAAGAGAATTGGACTACAACTCAATTAACCGCCATCCAACGCTTGATAAGCTGTTTCAACTGTCCACAACAGTGCGGAGCCCTGGTGTCATCCGAGGTGGCCGGCGGCAGGAAATTCATGATGAAATGCTTTGGAAAACTCACATATTCCATGGCAGCCTATGTGGACGATCTTCGCTTCAACTTTAAAATCCTTGAACGCGCCACTGAATATGGGGTGGACTCATTTTCCACTCCGCAGATCCTGGCATTCGCTGTTGAACTCTATGAAGCGGGGATTCTGACTGACAAGGACTTCAAAGGATGTCCCTCTGATAAGGAGGGGAGATTTTTCTGGTTACTTGACCGGGTAGCCCGACGGGAAGGAATCGGAGATATTCTGGCTGACGGCGTTTATTTCGCGGCTCGAAAAATTGGCAACGGGGCGGAAAAATTTGATCATAATACGATCAAGAAACACGAGCAACTTCCCCTCAAGCTGGGAATGTTGGATCCCATCTATTTCCTTATGTATTCCACGAACGAGAAGATAAGCATTACCCAAATTGAAGGGAATTTTCCACAGGCGGCTTTTCCCACGAGAGAACAGAGAGAATCGTTTGTAAGGGATTGGCCCCAGGTTCCAAACGAAAAATTTAAACAATACGTTATGGATTGGGAACCAAGGGGAGACAACGCGATCCCGTATTTTCCAACTCCAGATATGTGCTGTGAAATTGTGGATTGGATGGAGATGCTGCACAATATTGATGACGCCCTGGGATTGTGCGCCGGGATGGCGTCATTTTGTCTGAAGCCTCCATATCATATACACAACTACCCATTACTTATCTCGGCAGCGACGGGGATGGACCTGGATGAAGCTGGATTAAAAAAGATCGTCAACAGGAGTCGGAACCTCCACCGTGCTTTCAACAACAAAAGAGGCATGAGGAGAGCTGATGAAAAGCCCCCTGAAGACCACTGGAAAAGAAGATTCCCTGAACTTGAAGAACAACTTTTGTCTACATATTACAAATTTAAGGGATGGAATATGGACGGCATACCTACAAGAGAAAGATTGATGGAACTGGACCTGGGGTATGTAGCGGAAGAACTGGAAAAAAGGGGGATCTTGAAAGTTGGCCAAAATTAAGAAGATAGTCAAGACAATCAAGATAGAAGCTGATAAATGCAACGGCTGTCGGGCGTGTGAGATCATCTGCTCAACGTATCATGCTACGCCCCAATACAGCAGCGTCAATCCGGCAAGGTCACGTATTCATGTGATCAGTCGTCGGCTGAAAAACATCTGGCTTCCGGTATTCGCTGGTGAGTATGCGCCGGCCGAATGTATGGGCAGAGACAAATACGTGATTGACGGAAAGGAATACGACGAGTGTTCCTTTTGCAGGGCTTCATGCCCATCCAGGGACCTTTTCAAGGAACCGGATTCGGGTCTTCCTCTCAAATGCGATATGTGTCAAAGCGATCCACCACTATCGAAACCGAAATGTGTTGAGAAGTGTCTCAACAATGTGCTGATCTATGAAGAAAGGGAAGAAGAAGTAGAGGAAGAGGTAAAGCTGGAGGACGTGGAGATAGGACTGGAATCCATGATCGACAAGTATGGCATGCAGAAGATCGTTGATACCTTTTCCAGGATGACGGCGTCAAAAAGGGGCTAACACGGTTCGCAGTTTCACGTTTGTTCGAAAAGGGGTAGGAGTGAGCGTAAGAATCAGAAATAATTTATGGCAAGTCGGCGGAACAGGGCTCACTGATCCCTCGGACGCCGCCTCTTACCTACTAAGGTTTGGCGACAAAGCAGTTCTCATAGATGCCGGAAGTGGGCGAGGTCAAGCGCAATTGATAAAAAACATTGCCGAATGCCTGGAACCCGACGCTCAACTCGAATACCTACTATTGACTCACTGTCACTTCGATCACACCGGTGGAGCCAACGCAGTGAGAGAGGAATACGGATGCCGAATCGTGGCTCATGAGTTGGATGCGACCTATCTCGAATCAGGCGACAACCGTGTGACTGCGGCAGCGCTCTATGGAGCCCGCCTCCGGCCATTTTCCATTGATATCAAATTACAGGGTCAAGAATCGAAACTCGCTATTGGAGACGGCGCCGTGACAGCCATTCACTGCCCGGGCCACTCTCCTGGTTCGGTCGTGTATACTACAGACATTGACGGTCAACTTGTTCTTTTTGGGCAAGACGCGCACGGTCCGATCCATTCGGAATTCCTTTCTGATGAAAAACAGTATCTGGATTCGTTGGCAAGACTTCTAAGCCTGGAGGCCGATCTTCTTCTCGAAGGCCATTTTGGCGTCATCGAAACAAAACAAGAGGTTCGAGAATTTATTGAGTCTTGCATAACCCCATCTCCGCAACCATGTCGGTGCTAGTAACAAATCAGGTCGGCTAAAGGAACGGTTTGGCGTTTGTGGGACCGTCAGTGAACGTTCCGGATGATGGCATGTTAATGGGTAAGCCTTTGGTGTTGGTATTATCTCCGGTGAACTGAACAATATGATTGCGCCGAACAAATAGGAGTTCGGAGTGAGTGTAAGAATCAGGAACAATCTATGGCACGTGGGCGGGAACGGCCTGACTGATCCATCTGACGCAGACATCTACCTTGTAAGGTTCGGCGACAAAGCTGCTCTCATAGACGCCGGAAGTGGTAGAGGTCACGCCCGATTGATAAAAAACATTGCCGAATGCCTGGAACCGAGCGTGCAACTCGAATACCTACTACTGACTCACTGTCACTTCGATCACACCGGTGGCGCCAAGGCAGTGAGAGACGAATACGGCTGCCGAATCGTGGCGCATGAGTTGGATGCGATCTATCTCGAATCAGGCGACAACCGTGTGATTGGAGCCTCCTGGTATGGGGCCCAACTCGAACCCTTCACCATAGACATCAAATTGCAGGGTCAGGAATCGAAACTTGACGTCGGCAGACGGCGCCGTGACAGCCATTCACTGCCCGGGCCACTCCCCTGGTTCGCTCGTGTTTACTACATGCGTTGACGGTGAACTCATTCTTTTCGGTCAGGACATCCACGGCCCGCTCCATTCGGAATTTCTGTCTGATGAAAAACAGTATCTGGATTCTTTGACAAGACTTATAAACCTGGATGCCGATCTTCTTCTCGAAGGCCATTTTGGCGTTATCGAGCCAAAACACGAGGTTCGTCAATTTATCGAGTATTGGAGATCTCCGCTGGGAGTTTCTCATTACGCTATTTTGTACGCTCCGGATGGTTGGGTGGAAAGCAAAAAAAATGAAACCACTTCCGGTCGTCAAGTGTCTGACACGCCAGAGGAAATTAAGTGACATTCCAATTGTTGGTGGAAACGTTTCGGAAATTGGACTGCGCCAATGGGCCAGGCTCTAGCCTTGCGGAATAGGCGACCCGGTATGAGCGCCGGCTATCACGGCGCTTATTGTTGAGGTTCTTGTGAGCAAATTAACAGAGACTACCGGGGTTGAGCGACAGCGCCGGGCGTTGTGCGGTATCTGCCCGGCCGGATGCTGGGTCAAAGTGACCTATGATTCGGCAGGGAAAATGCTGTAAGGCAGAGCCCGACGAGGACTCGGAACTGGGTATGATCTGCGATCTGGGCCGGCAGTCGCCCCAGATAGTCTATTCGCCCGATCGGCTGCGTCATCCGTTGCTAAGGACCGGTCCAAAGGGTGGTTATGAGTTTACACGCATTACGTGGGACGAGGCTTTTGACATCATCGTCTCCAGGCTCAACTCCATTAAGGAAACTTATGGGCCGGAAGCCGCCGCCATATACACGGGGAGAGGAAGTTTCGAGCAGTCTGAGTGCGATGTGTTCCAGCCTCAGGGAGTAGCGGTATCTTCGGCTTCGAGTGTCCTGTTCCCCTTTGGATCGCCCAATACCCTGGGCGTCGGCGCCCTTTGCTACGTATCTTTTGCGATGATCGCTCCGCACGTAACCGCGGGCGGAATGATGATTAATATGTTCTCGGATCTGGAGAACGCCGATCTCATTGTGGTGTGGGGAGCTAATCCTGCTACCGACTGCCCACCTTTGGATTTTGCCCGCATCATGAAGGCCCGGCAGCGTGGCGCCGAGAGTTGTAGTTATCGATCCTCGTCGTACCGGAACGGCAATCGCGACCGACGCCGAGTGGATCCCAATTAGGCCGGGCACAGACGGGGCCCTTGCGCTCGGCATGTGTCAGGTTCTCATCGAAGAGGAACTCTACGACGAGCGCTTTGTTAAGGACTGGACCCATGGTTTCGACGAATTCGCGAGGTACTGTCAGCACTTTCGCCCCGAGGTCGTGGAGACGATCACTAGCGTTCCTGCCGACACGATCCGGAGGTTAGCCAGGCGCATGGGCTCTGCAAGGGGAGCCTCTCCTGTCATGTACAGCGGGCTGGAATACAGTGACAGCGGAGTTCAGGCAATCAGGGCCGCAATGACGCTCTGGGCGCTGGCCGGTCAGATTGACGTTCCGGGCGGTCGTTGTTTTACCATGCGGGAGAACCAATTCCCCATGAACAGGGAGGGGCATCTGCCCAACCCGGACGTGAGAAAGGCCCTCGGCCGAGATCGCTTTCCTGTATACAGCGCATACCGCGGGGAATCGCATGCCATTTGCCTTCCGGACGCGGTGTTGCACGGGAAACCTTATCCGATCAAATCACTCATTATCGAAGGCGGTTCCATAATTACCGCCTGGCCCCAACCTCATATCTGGCGCGAGACACTGGCCGCGCTGGACTTTCTTGTATGCATAGATCGGTTTTTCACCGCCGATGCTGCGTATGCCGACCTCGTGCTTCCGGCGACGACATATTATGAAATTGAATCATACATGGTGTACGGCCCACTTTTCAGGATCAGGGAACGCGTCGTCGAGCCTGAGGGTGAAGCGCGCCACGGCTTCTTCATTCTTGCCGAATTGGCTAAGCGCCTGGGTTATGGGCATCTGTATCCTCAGACTGAGGAAGCGCTGCTGAGACATGCGCTGAAGCCCTCCGGGTTCACCCTGGAACAGGTAAGGGCAGCCGATGGCCTTGCGCGGGTTCCCACGGTGATGATGGAATACCGTAAGTGGGAAAAGGGCAGGCTGCGAGCCGATGGCCGACCCGGCTTCGAAACTCCTACAGGTAAGTTTGAGATTGCTTCGACAATCCTGGAGGAACATGGCTACGACCCACTTCCGGTGTACACCGATCCTAAAGAGGGCCCCATGGCGCAACCAGCCCTTACGGAACAGTTTCCGCTGGTGTTTAGTTCCGGATCCAGGGTCACCACTGATTTTCGTTCCCAATTCCACAATGTTCCCAATCTGGTGAAGGCACGACCGGAACCGACGGTCACCATGAATTCCCGGGATGCTCTGGACCGTAACATTGCCACCGGCGACCTCGTCGAGGTGGTCAGTCCACGGGGCAGCGTCAGGTTCAGGGCATACGTTACCGACAACATTATGCGGGGTGTCGTTGACGCGAGCATGGGTGGAGGCGGGCCTGTAGGACCGCAAGCCTGGCAAGACTGTAATGTCAACGATCTGACCGATTTAAAGCGATATGATCCTATCTCCGGGTTTCCAGTATACAAGGCTCTGCTGTGTGAAGCGCTCAAGATTGACGAAACTCGGCCGATAGCGGTCGGCGGTGGTTCCGAAGAACATCAGTCGTGGGCGGCGATGAAAAGTAGATCGCGAAGGGCTGCACGAAGCGAACGCATCTATCTGGACCATAACGCGACAACCCCTCTGGACCCGGAAGTCGCTAAAACGGTCGCCGAATGCGCTGATCTATGTTTCGGTAACCCTTCCAGCATTCATGGATTCGGCGGCGAAGCCAGATTCATCGTTGAATCCGCGCGGCGGCAGGTAGCTCAATTGCTCAACTGCACAGCGAGAAGAATAGTTTTCACGGGTGGAGGTTCCGAATCCGACAACCTGGCGATCAAAGGAGTCGCCTTTGCTCGCCGCGGGATAGGTAACCACATTATTACAACCGCTATAGAGCATCCTGCTGTCCTGGAAGCATGCAAGTGGCTGGAAGGGCAGGGTTTTAGGGTAACGAGGCTTCCGGTGAGCATGGGAAGGATTAATCGATCCAGGTGATTTGGAAGCAGCGTTGACTGAGGACACTACATTGGTAAGCGTTATGACCGCAAACAATGAGACCGGAGCTGTTCAACCCATAGCCGAACTTACGCGGCTTGCCCGAAGACGTGGCGCCCTTTTCCACACAGACGCAGTGCAGGCGGTCGGTAAGATTCCCATCGATGTTCAGGCATCTGGATGTAGACCTCCTTACGCTGTCGGGTCATAAAATCCACGGGCCCAAAGGCGTCGGCGCCCTGTATGTTCGTAATGGGGTCACGCTTGATCCACTGGTTCATGGTGGCAAACAAGAGCACGGACTACGAGCGGGAACGGAAAACACGCCAGGTATCGCAGGGCTGGGCAAGGCTGCTGAGCTTGCGATTCAAAGATTCCCTGAAATGGATAGAATACGGAGCTCTAAGGGACCGGCTAGAGGAGGGGATCAGGGGAATAGTTCCGGGCGCCATACGTAACGGGCCACTGGAGCAGCGGCTTCCTAATACGGTTAATCTCACATTACCCGGAATGCGCGGCGAGTCGGTTGTTCTGGCCCTGGATCATCTAGGCGTGGCTCTTTCTTCGGGGTCCGCCTGTAGGGCGGGCGCTCCGGAACCATCACACGCCCTGCTTGCCATGGGACTTTCTCCAGAGGAAGCCCATTGCGCTCTCAGATTTTCGCTGGGCCGGAACAACGCTAAAGATGAGATCGACCATACGATCAGCCTCATGGGAGAGATTGTTAGGGATACTGCCACTGGCGTTCGCTTCGTTCCTTGTCGCTAGTCAATTCAGATAGTAATGAAGCGTTGAAAGACCAGGCACAGACTTCGTGATAGTGACTGTTGAAAAGGAGTGTATCCGTTATGCGCGCATCTTCTGCTTTAATGGGACTCACTGCCCCGAACCGGTTCGAGGAAGACGCAACCAACACAATGGCTGACGAAGTTCTGGCGGGTCTGAAAGCCCAACAGAAACGCATACCTAGTAAGTATTTCTACGATGCCCGTGGATCGAAGCTCTTTGAACTTATATGCAATCTTCCTGAATATTATCCGACAAGAATTGAACTGACGGTTGCTCTGCGATCACGCAAAGGAAATCGTACGAGGGATAGGGCACGGCGATCTCGTAGAATTGGGATCCGGAGCAAACTGGAAAATCCGGACATTGCTCGATGCCCTGGGTCGCCAGCGCAGAACCAATGTCCGATATATGCCGGTGGATATGTGCGCTTCAGCTTTGACGAAAGCCACTGCCGAGCTGATAACCGTTTATCCTGAACTAAATGTCAATGGAATCGTGGCGGATTTCACTTGCGACCTGCATTGCGTTCAATCCGACCGCCCCAAGCTTGTTCTGTTCTTCGGTAGCACCATCGGCAACCTGAACAAACGGGAAGCGTCGTCTTTTCTGAAAAGTGTGGCAGCGACTCTCAATCCTGGCGATCGTTTTTTACTTGGGCTGGACATGGTTAAACCTATCGACATCATTGAGGCTGCTTACAACGATTCGCAAAGCCTCACAGCCGAATTCAACAAGAATATATTGCTCGTCATCAATCGTGAGTTGCGGGCCAATTTTAACCCGGATTCCTTTGACCATGTCGCATTCTTTAATAGTGAAGAGGAACGCGTGGAAATGCATCTTCGAGCCAACAGGGACATTTGGGTCGAAGTCAAAGCAATTGCCGCGTCCTTCGTCCTGGAAAAAGGGGAAACTATTCGGACGGAGATTTGCTGCAAATTCACCCGGGATGGCGCAGAAAAGATGATTCGGGAGGCGGGGATGAAAGTGAGTCGTTGGTACTCTGATTCCAGTGGTTGGTTTTCACTGCTCGAAGCTGTCCCCAACCGGCCATGACTTCGCCGATTGGACAGTGTCTAATTAGGTCTGAGAGGATTAACCCCAGCCGTCATTAGCGCTGCAAACCAAAGTTATCCCGTCCAGGGAATAGCGGAAATAGACACATGCCCAAAAGGCTAAAAACGATATTATCTCAAATGTTTGCTATGTAATATTAGTTTGACTAGCCTATTTGTATATACCATTCAGTTAAATTAACTGGAGTATATTGTTTAAAAAAGCTTGACAACATCTCAATGGCATGTTTGTTTATGCGCCGAGATAATAACCCCTAATCCTTACTTTAGCCCGTTACGCAACGGGCATTTTTTTTGCGATGAGATTCTCCATTACCGATTTGAAGAGACCAAAGCCTCAAAACTAACTCTTAATTATTTGGGTAGAAAAAAGATAATGAAACAAGAGTAGCCTCTTCATCATTTTCTCGATACAGCCACATTCCATTATCACACCAATCATCGGCGGCCGATTTATAAACATTTTGTCTGTGAAAGTGGCATTCATTTCTTGACGGGTGATAGTAAATACAATTTTTACATTCCAGGTCGTCGACATCATTTACAAAACCAACAGGCGCCAATTCCAAACAGATTTGACGGAAATTAATGACGTCTCCCTTAAACAACCAGTCTCCTTCACTACATTTATTATCTTTTCCAACCGGAATATCCGGCAATTCCTTGCGACACAGCCCTTCATTGAAAGAAACACAATTTTCACAGATGACATCAGAGAAAATTTCTACGGATTTTAATGTTTTCAAAATGTTGCGACTCCATTTATAAGGTAACTGGTCTTAAAAAATAGGACAATGACGCCGGGGAGCATGCTGATCAAAACTGCATGAGATCAAGGGGCGCCTCAATTTTAAGGCTTTGGCGCCGACGGCCTGGTTGAATCAGTCTCTTCAAAATATTCCCTGATCCGTTGGACGTCCCTCGAAGTAATACTTGGCAGGCCTAGAAGTTGGTCATCCGTCGCCTCTAACACTCCCTTAAGGCTTCCAAATGTTTTCAGCAAAATAATTCGTTTTTTTTCTCCAATTCCCGCAACGCTATCAAGACCTGAACGAAGGACTGTTTTATCCCTTCTTTTTGTGTGAAAAGAATGGGCGTATCGATGCGCTTCATCACGGATTTTCATTATCATCAAGAGACAGGAATCCCCTCTGGGGAATGTTAGAGGATTTTTTCTATTAGGCGCGAATATTTTATCTATGTCCTCGGCTTCTCTAGCCTTGGCGATCGATATCAGCGCCGGTCGGCTTTCCTGGGGCAGAATTTGCAAGCCGGCCACCGCTGCGTTAAGTTGCGATTTTCCTCCATCGATGACCAGTAAATCTCCCAAGGGATCATCATCCTTGTGGCTTACTCGTCTTGAGATGACTTGATTGATCATGCCCGGATCATCCTGATTTTCAAAATTACGTATCTTGAACTTCCTATACGCCGATTTTAGAGGCTTGCCATCCAGAAAAGCGACCTTAACGCCTACAGGCTCAGATCCACTAATATTTGAAATATCATAGCATTCGATCAACCTGAGAGGCTCCGATATCTTTAGCTTGACAGCTAATCGATCCATGGCGTTTTCGGCTGATTTCTTTTGCTTGTCTCTTTCCAGGGCCATCCTCGCGTTTTTCAGGGCCAGTTCCACGAGCCGGGCCGCAGCTCCCCGTTGTCCCACCCTGATCTTCACTTTTGAGCCCCTTAAATCCGTTAGCCAGGACTCTATTATCTCCTGGCGCTCCAGCCTGGTTGGAACAATTATTTCTCCGGGTATCGCCGCTGAGTCGTGGTAAAACTGTTTAATTGAAGAGGTCAAGACTTCATGTTGTTCCAGAGTCGAACTTCTCACTATGTAAGATTCTTCCGAAATGAGATTCCCTTTTCTGAATGACAGAATCTCAACCACAAAGGTATTGGGCGGTTCTTCCAAAACAACCGCAACGTCTTCGTCCTTAAAATGGAAAAAAGAGACATTCTGTCTTTGTAGGGTTCGATCTACAGCGTATAAACGGTCCCTGATTCTTGCCGCCTCTTCGAATTTCAAATTTTCAGAGGCCTCTTCCATTTCTCTTCTGAGCGCCTTTATCACTTCCTCATTTTTGCCTTCCAGCAGCAGGGTAATGTTTTCTACCATTCTCCGATATTCTTCAGGATCAACTTTTCCCATGCAGGGGCACAGGCATCTATTCATCTGACAATTTAGACATGGTCTCTTGGCTGTCGCGATCTGACGATCAGAACACTGCCTCAAGGGAAAAATCTTACGGATGAGGTGAAGGGTGATACGGGCGTCTCTGGCTGACGAAGTACGGGCCAAAATATTTTTCGCCATCGGCTTTGATTTTCTGTGTTCTGATCAAGGTAAGCCTTGGATATTTGTGAGAAATATTTAGCCGCAATGAAAAAAAAGACTTGTCATCCCTGAGATTAACATTGTATTTTGGTCGGTGTTCCTTGATAAGGTTGTTTTCGAGTAAAAGGGCTTCCTTTTCTGTATTAGTAAGAATAGTTCTTATATTAGTAATATGTTGAACCAGGAACCTTACCTTGGGTCTTTCGTCCCCACTCTTTGAGAAATAGTTGCGAACCCTGTTTCGAAGATTTGCGGCTTTACCCACATAAATAACCTTGCCGTTTCGGTCCTCCATCAGGTATACGCCCGGACTGGTGGGAAGATTCTTCAAAAAAGACTCGTCTATAGTCATGAAAGGCCTTTTATTTTATTAAGGTGGACCCAGGAAATCTGAATTATTAAATTGATCATGTGACGTATTTTTTGATAATAATTAAAATTTGGCAAACCTAATGACGGTTAAGCAAAGGCCACTGAGACCCATATGAAAAAGAATCAGGATCGAAAAAACGCCGAAAGAAATTTTCTCAAGGACCGGGGAAGAATTACAAACAAAGAAATGGCAAAGAAAATGGGGGTGCATCCGGCGACTATCGCCAGATGGAAAAAAGCCGACGAATGGGATCTCAAATTGATCCAGACAATATCTGATGAAAACGTTGTGGAAGCGGGTGAGGAAGATTTTTTCAAAGTTGATTTGAGACATTTGAATCTCTTGAATGAGCGAATAGAAGTTCATCTTCAGAAAAAGGATCTGTTGAGTTCTGAAATACTCGACCTCTCACAGGCGAAACTTAATATAATAAGTTGTGTTGAAATCCTCAATGAACAGATAAAATCTTTTAATTTCAGAGAAGCGAGACTTAGAGATGACCCGGACTTTGACTAAGAAGGAGACAATATGATTGAGATGAGATTCCATGGCAGAGGGGGGCAGGGCGCTGTGACGTCCGCCGAATTGGTTGCCCAGGCTGCTATTAACACAGGAAAATTCGCTACGGCTTTCCCGAGTTTCGGTCCTGAGCGGCGAGGAGCGCCCGTGGTGGCGTTCGCTCGAGTTGATGACAAGCCGGTCAGATTAAGGTCCAAGGTTTATAATCCTGACGTAGTAATTGTTCTCGACCCATCCTTGTTAGAAATTGCCAATCCGACGGAAGGTCTCAGTAAAGAAGGGATTCTGATAATCAATTCTTCGGAGAGTCCTGAGAACATTCGGAAACAGATTTCTTTTAAAGGAAGGCTGGCTGTAACGGATGCTACCAAAATAGCAAAAGAGGTAATCGGGCTGCCAATAACCAATACTACGATGGTCGGGGCTCTGGTCAAAGCGGCGAAGGTCCTGAGTGTAGATTCATTAATCGAACCCTTTAACAAACGATTCGGTAAAATCGCGGCCAGAAATATTCAGGCCATGAAAAGGGCTTTCGAAGAGACGGAAATTTACGAAAAATAATGGACGCCGGACTGAACCAATTGAAAATGAATCGCATAAATGCGTCTGTTAATGGAGGCGACTGTGACTAAACCAATGGAACAAATGAGCTGGCTTGATATAGAAGCCGGTGGTGTCATAACTGAACCTGGAAACGCGTCCTGCTACCATACGGGAACATGGCGTTCACAAAAACCTAATTACGACGAGAACATATGTATTCGATGCTGGAGATGTTTTGTTATGTGCCCGGACGCTGCAATCTCCCCCGATTTTGATAAGAACGTATTTGTCTGGAATTATGATTACTGCAAGGGATGTGGGATTTGCGCCAACGAATGTCCGGTAAACGCCATAACGATGGAGGAGGATTAGAGATGGGCCGTAAAGTAGGTGTCGAAGTTTCAATCGCTGCTGCGGACGCCGTTGGCCTTTGTGATGTCGACGTTGTGGCGGCTTATCCTATAACCCCGCAAACCCACGTGGTGGAACATTTGTCTGAGTTATGCGCTTCCGGAGAGCTTGACGCGGAATTCGTTCCTGTGGAGTCTGAACACTCGGCAATGAGCGTCTGTTGTGGATCATCAGCCGCGGGCGCAAGAACCTTCACATCGACGTCGGCGCAAGGATTGGCGCTAATGTCGGAAATAGTGTTCATAGCGTCCTCTATGAGGTTTCCTATAGTGATGCTCCTTGCAAATCGCGCATTGAGCGCCCCTTTGTCGATTTGGAATGATCATTCCGACACGATGATGGTTCGTGACTCGGGCTGGATTCAGATTTTCTGCGAAAACGGACAAGAGGTTTATGACGCCATTTTTCATTCGTTTAGAGTGGCGGAAGATCCACGGGTCTCTTTGCCGATAATGATTAACGTAGATGGCTTTAACCTTACCCACGTTATAGAGCCGATCGAATTCTGGAGTAAGGAAATGGTCGGGAAATACCTTCCCCCATTCAAGCCGTTGAACACTCTTCATCCCAGTAAAGTCGTGTCCATGGGCGCATTTGGGATGCCGGAGATATACACTGAGGCAAGAAAGGCGCAGGACGAGGCTTTATGGAATTCATACCCGGTGATCAAACAAGGCTGGGATGAATTGGCGGAATTGACCGGGAGAAAATATTCCCCGGTTGAATGTTACAAAACAGAAGGCGCTGATACCATCATTTTGGCAATGGGGTCTATCTGCGAGACAGCTTCTCTTGCAGTTGATAAAATGAGAGAAGAAGGCAAGAAAGTAGGGCTTGTGAAGTTGAGATTGTGGCGCCCCTTACCTGTCGATGATATTAAAAAAGCCCTAAAAGGGGCCAAGGATGTGCTTGTGCTGGATCGGGCAGTGTCATTTGGAGCCGCAAACGCTCCGGTGACCTCTGAAATCAGATCCATCATGTATCACGAACCTGATCGACCCAATGTTCACAACATAATAGCAGGGTTAGGCGGGAGAGACGTCACGCCAGACCACGTAATCAAAATGGTCGAGTCGGCTCTGGTAGACACAAACTACGGATACAACATTTTCGGTGTGCGAAGTTAGCGCCGCCTGATGGGAGAGCAATATGGCTGAGACTGAAAAAAAGAAGGTCATTAAACCAATTAAAAATTTCTCTTTAGAAGAATATATTAGCTCCGGTCATCGCGCTTGCCAGGGTTGCGCGGAAGTTCTCGCCGTGAGGCATGTGTTGAAGGCGATAGGGCCGGACATGATACTGGCCATGGCAACCGGATGCATGGAGATAATCTCTTCTCCCTACCCTCTGACTTCCTGGAATGTGCCATGGATTCACGTCGCGTTTGAAAACGCGGCTGCAGTCGCTTCCGGTGTTGAGTCAGGACTAAAAGCGCTCCGACGCAAAGGGACGGGTTCCCGACAAAGACATAACAATTGTGGCCATGGCAGGCGACGGCGGTACCACCGACATAGGTTTCCAAGCGTTGTCAGGAATGATGGAGCGTGGTCATAAGGTCATATATGTTTGTGTGGATAATGAAGCCTATATGAACACCGGTATTCAGAGGTCATCGTCGACTCCGTTCGGGGCAACCACCACAACATCGCCAGCAGGGAAAAACGCCCCCGCCGGCCAAATGACGTGGAAAAAAGACATGGTAGCCATAGCGGCGGCTCATGGAATCCCTTACACGGCAACAGCGTGCCCTTCCTTTTTCACTGATCTTCAAAAAAAGATTCAAAAGGCCAAGGAAACCCAAGGTCCTTCTTATATCCACATTTTGTCTGTTTGCCCGACCGGATGGCGAATTCAGCCTAACAAGGCTATTGAATACGGGCAACTGGCTGTAGATTCAGGCGTTTTTCCACTTTACGAAGTTGAACAAGGAGTGTGGAAACTGAACCGCAAACCCAAAGAACTCAAACCAGTGTCTGAATACTTCAAGGGACAGGGACGGTATCGTCACCTGGATGAAAGCCTGACCATGGAGATTCAGGAGAAGATTAATAGTAGATGGACCAAGCTTCTTGATCAGTGCGGCGAGAAGACAGAGAAATAATTTTTAAGGTCCGGAAACAAAAAAAGGTCGGCTCATTTTGAACCGACCTTTTTCAATTTCTAACGAGGCCTAATCGTCGTCATCCTCATCCCCTGGCCATTCGAGGAAAGGCTTCTCCTGGTCGACCATTGCGTTGACCATCAATTCCACCATGCCAGTGTACCAGATTCCGGTTTTTTCAAAAACTTCATAGCTTTCGAGCATGTCTCGAATCTGACCTTTACAGTTAGAACATGGAGCGCAAACCATCTTTCTGATCGACGGGTCCATTTCTCCCTGAAACGCGTTAAGAATTTGACTCAATTTCTTACGGCCGGAGACAAGGCGTTTCCAATCAGAGAAGTTTCCGGAACTCATGATGGCAAAACCGGAACCGCCTCCACAGCAATAGTTTTCTACTCCGTGTGGCTCCATTTCTCTGAATCGTCCTGGAGGCAGTATAGCGTTCAGAACTTCTCTTTGAGGCTTCACGATGCCCATCAATCTAACGACATTACAAGGATCGTGTAATGTCACAGGGAAGTCATTCTTGGACGGGTCGAACTTGATCTTTCCTGATTTGACTATTTCATTAAGGAGCGTGTAGGAGCTTTCACGAGGTATCATTTGCGCGCCGGGCAGAAGCCTGTCGGCAATAACCGAGAGGGCCTTGTGGGCGTGCCCGCATTCTCCGATAACAATCTTCTTTACCCCAAGGTCACGAGCGATTTCCAGGTGCTTTAAGGCGACACGGGCAAACTGGACATCATCATACCAAAGCCCGTAATTGACAGCGTCATAGCCCGCCAATTCTGTGGACAGAGTATAATCTATGCCGGCGGCGTCAAAAAGTATGGCGAAGGCCATGGGATTCTCCGGCCATGCCATGAATTCACCGGCGTTGTGAATCAGAAGAATCTCAGCTCCCTTTTTGTTTAAAGGAATCTTGATTTTCTTACCGGTTTTTTCTTCAATATCGTCCTCGAGGTACTCGATGATGTCAGCGACAGCCGCTGTAGTCATTCCCGTGCTGGATCCAAACTTAAGATGTTTTACAGATCCCTTTTCATGAATCTCGGGTCCTGCAATTCCCATTTCCTGGCTGAAAATCTTTCGCAGCTCATGATTCATCAGACCGTTGTCAACACCAACCGGACACACGGACGCGCAGCGTCTGCAGAGCGTGCATCTATAAGATAATTCCGCAAGCCTGGCTACGGTATCCCAGTTCAGATCTATGTCGTGGCCTCTGAAATGGGCCAGGATATTTCCACCTTTGCTCAAATATTTCTTTGCTATCTTACGCACAACATCAGCCCGGAAAGTCGGTCTGTATATGTCTTTTCGCCCACTCATTTCAAAGGCGGGGCAAGCGTCTGCGCATGTTTGGCACTTGGCGCAGTATTCCATTGACAGCATGAGAGGCTGAAGGAAGGTCCAGTTATTCTCCTTGGTCATCAGCTTTTCCAAGCCGCTCAAAAAAGCTTTTACAAGACGCTCTTCCTCTTCCGGGGTTTCAGGTTTGGGAAGAGTCAAAGCGCTTACGCCATCCAGGGAATGTTCCCATTTCTTTGCCTGCTCTTCCTTTAAAGGAGTTATCGGGGTCTCTTCATAATTTTCATATGGATAGGGCAGGGGAGCCAGGTCCTCAGTCTTTATAGTGACAAGTTGCTCTGTTTTCTTGGATATTTCTTCGGGTCTCATATTGGATCCTCCAATTATTTCTGGTCTTTGTTTTCCCAGGGATTGCTGGTGGCAACGTCAGCCCAATTCTTTTTGCCTCCCTCAGCCCCAACATGCGCCGCAGCCCAGGTAACGGGGTAGGCAAGATATTTCTTTATTTTGGAATCCATACCGGCGTCACCTTTGTTGGGATCATCATCCCACTTGACTTTGTCCCACATGAAATATTTTGAAACCATGTGTGTCATGTGGGTAAACGGAAAGTAAGCCCAGAAACCGATGAACAGTAACAAATTCACAACATGAATCGCTCCCATGGGTTCGGTCATCGGGCCAAACGTTATTAGGCTTTGAAAGAAAGCTCTTGAGACTAGGAACCCTGGATCCTGGAGCCATACGATGAAACCCGTAACGAATAATAATCCAAGCCAAATTAGGTTCATGAAATCAATTCCGGCCGACACATCAGCCAGGCCTGAGTCTGTCATGCGTTTCACTGTGAGTCCAACAACTCCTATTGTTCCTAGAATGTAACCTGGAACAGCGAAAACGGTTGTCAGTGATTGAAGTAAGCTTGCCAACGCTGAGTTTTCAGGCGCCATTCCGAAAATTTGGACAAACGCTCCCAGCCCGAGAAAAGCTAGTCCGCCAATGCAGAGATACAGTCCCATATGGAAAGGGAAGGACCAATACCACAGTGATCTGTTATCTTCGTGCAAAGCCCTGATGAAAAGTATTTCCGGGACCATAAATCTGTACTGAGCCATGTGGTCTATGTGGCGAGTCTTCTTCCAATGGTCTATTTCTTCATAAAATGACCCACCCCATTCCTTGCCTTCATGGGGTATTGGATATAGTTCCCACCGCACATGCATCGGCATCGTCGCATATTTCAACAGTTTTGCGGCGAATCCGATCACGAAAACCAGGCCACTCAAATAAGTCAAGATCTGCAAAAAGCCCATCTCAGCGCTCCTCTTTATGATGATGATTTAATCTTTGCCGGGTGTCGGTTTAGAAAGATATCGAACTTACTGATTAACATGTTCTTTATAATTCTGCTAGATGTTTCGTGTTAAAGTGTACAATTTTTCGGCGTAGAAATCTAGGGCGGATCATCTCCCAATGTCCCACGCTGTGTTGTCTAGCAGAATCTGGAATTGAATCAGGTCAAATGCGTGGATCTGCGAAGCAAGGCCCTCATGTGAACTCTTTCAAAGCCGTTCCCGAGGGCGACTGCTACTGATCCGTCCCTTCCATTCCAGAATCGTAAGTTCCTTGTTCCTGGTCCTCCACATTTTTGAAATCAATCTCAGGAAGTGGTTCGTCGGCGAAATCAGCCCTGAAAAATTTTGATACCCAATCACGACCCCATGGGTCTTCCTCAAGAAAGGATCTCAAGTCTCCCACGCCCGCGAGATTGCGAAGTTCAGCCCAGCCATCATTTTCAAGCATTAGAGTCAATTCTTCAGGCGCGTTATCAGACCAGTCCACAAAATAGGGCGAATGGGAACTCATAAGTATTTGCTTGTTAGGATTATCTTTAGCGTAGCGATGGATTAAACCATAGAGAACCCTGAGACGGTTCGGATTGAGGAATGTTTCCGGTTCCTCGATGAAGAAAATTCTAGGTTGATCCGGCAAATGAAAGAGCGTGCAAAGCGCCAGAAAAACAAGAAATCCATCTGACAATTGGGGCCCAACAAAATAGCCTGTTTTGCTTTCTTCTTCGACACCGATGCCGACCTGACCAGGATCCCCGAGGTGTGGAGTGAAAATTCTCTTGATTCCCGGAACCGCTCGTTTGACTTCCTGCATGGTCTTATGGAAGTTTTCCGGATAATTTTTTTCAAGATAATAAATCACGGCCGCAAGATTTTCGCCCGTATGATCCAAGAGATAGGAATCCTGAACCGGGGAGGGTTTTTTGATTAAGTCTGGGACAAAGCGATATCTTTTTATTTTTGACAGGTATTGGGCTACGGATCTAATTCTTTTTTCAGCGTCGTTCCAGGCGTGACCCTTCCTCATCTGGGCCATCTTTGATTCTCTGGCTTTCACATCATTAATTGTAAAAAGTATTTCACCTTGAACTTCCTGAAGTGTTTCTTCCTTGATCAAATATTCATTTCTTCTTATTTCGGAAAAAACTAGGTGATAGGTGTAATTTATACCTTCTACTTCCAGTGTTATCTCAAAGTTGAGATCGATGTCTTGATTGTCTACCGTATCTCTTGGTTTTCGACTCAAAGTCTGACGAAAGGTAAAAGGACCAGGACCAAATGCGCTGCTGAAAGGACCTGAAGAAAGAAAACTCAACATGAGCAGGAAATTGCCCAAATTAGACTTGCCAGTTCCGTTCGGGCCAATAAATATGTTCAGGGGCTTTACTTCAAATTCGGCCTCTTTGAAGTTTTTAAAATTCCTGATTCGAATACTCTTGATCATAACTGGAAAGAGCCTTTCTAGAAAAAGTTTTAGTATCTGCGTCGAAGCACTTGAACCTCCATAAATTCACACGGTCAGACACGTCACAATAAATTCAACACGCCTCTATGAGAGGCATAAATCGTCATACAAGACGATTTGTCGCTACGCCGATTCCTGACCCTAAATGAAGTCAGGCGTCACGAGTCTTATGATAATTTGGTCTTTTGAAATCCTGAGTTCTAAAATGGCAGGGATTCATCGACTGTCCCTGCCTCGCGCTAAACAATTGAGCCTGACGACAGGCGCCTCTACGGCGTCATTTTTCTTCTAAGCCGGACGAGATCCAACTCATCATTGACCTCAGTTCGCCGCCTACTTTCTCAATCGGATGTTCTTCTCCCAGTTTTTCTTTAGCTCTAAAAACAGGCCTGCCTGCGGCATTCTCGAGAATCCACTCTTTAGCGAATTCGCCCGACCGGATCTCATCCAAAATCTTTTTCATTTCCTGTCGTGTTTGGTCTGTAACAATTCTTGGGCCTCTTGTCAAATCCCCGTATTCGGCCGTATTACTAACTGAATAACGCATCCTCCCAATTCCGCCCTCATATATTAAGTCTACGATTAGCTTCAATTCATGCAGACACTCAAAATACGCTATTTCAGGCTGGTAGCCCGCCTGGGTCAACGTCTCGAAACCCGCCTGAATCAGAGCCGTCACGCCTCCGCACAACACGGCCTGTTCTCCAAACAAATCCGTCTCGGTTTCTTCACCAAAGCTTGTTTCTATGAGCCCGGCTCTCGTGGCCCCAATGGCCCTGGCGTAAGCCATACCTACTTCTCTACATTTTCCGGTGGCGTCTTGATATACCGCAAGCAAAGCCGGCACACCGAAACCAGTCTTGTACATTCTGCGGACCAAATGCCCGGGTCCTTTGGGGGCGACCATAAAAACATCCACATCAGCCGGAGGTTCTATCTGGCCGAAATGAATATTGAATCCGTGAGCGAAAACCAGAGCCTTCCCTTTGCCTAAATTCGGCTGGATTTTTTCCCGATAAACAGCGGCCTGGAGTTCGTCAGGAACCAGAATCATTATAATGTCGGCCTGTTTTGTGGCGTTATCGACTTCCATCACTTCCAGACCGTCTTGATTTACTTTATCCCATCTACGGCTCGATCTGTGCAGCCCTACAATAACTTTAACGCCGGAATCGGACAGATTGAGCGCATGAGCGTGTCCCTGGCTGCCATAGCCGATAATAGCTACTGTTTTACCCTGTAAAAAAGAGGGATCAGCGTCCTGATCATAATAAATTTTTGCCAAAATTCTTCTCCATTATACTAAACAATCTAATTCAAACTTAACTTATTGATTCTAACTTATTCATTCTAACAAAAACATCATTGGTCATCAATACTTGAAAAAATTTTCTAACTGACGATTCTGACGTGAGCCCGGGAATGGTTCATTTATCTCTTTCAGCCTTAAAAATGTGTGTGGGCGGCTCTATTAGGACCGTCGTGTCCGGAGGCACAGAAGAGGTAAGCCAGACATTTCCGCCTATTACCGACCGAGCGCCAATGACAGTCTCTCCTCCCAATATGGTCGCCTGGGCGTATATCGTCACGTCATCTTCTATCGTAGGGTGCCGTTTATGGCCTCTCAACGCGTTTCCGCCCTCAGATCCCCTGGGAACAGACAATGCCCCGAGGGTTACCCCCTGGTAGATTCGCACTCGGTCTCCTATGTTGGTAGTTTCTCCAATAACTACTCCGGTGCCGTGGTCAATGAAGAATTCTTTCCCTATATCGGCTCCTGGATTGATATCTATTCCCGTTAATGAATGAGCGTGTTCCGTCATGATTCTGGGCATCAGGGGAATATTTTTCAAAAAAAATTCGTGAGCCATCCTGTAGACAAAGATAGCGTACAGACCTGGATATGAAAAAACAATTTCATCGAGGCTTTTTGCGGCCGGATCTCCGTCAAAATGAGCCTTTACATCAAGAGACAGAGCCCATCTCAAGTCGGGAAGTTTTTCCAAGAACAGGACAGCCTCTTCACGCCCTTTCTGAATGCATTTTACGCAAAGACTGTCAGTCCTCCGACACTCGTGTCTGATGCTCCTCGACAATTGAGCGGACAGCGCCTCATAAAGTTGTGTCAACTCATTGCCGAGGTGGTATTCAAGAGTCGAAGGGCTTAGCTCCTGCCTTCCGAAAAACCCCGGAAACAGCACATCCTGAAGAATTCCAAGGATGCGAATGATCTCGTCCTTGGAAGGAATTAGCGCGGCTCCGACGTGATCCACGGTCTTGTCATCATTGCACGATTTTACCATGGCCTCGATTACGTTCCGTATCCGCTTTTCCTGCCCCGGGATCAAATGATCCTCCTGAAATTCACAAATATTGTCGGGATCTTCTCTGTTAAAAATGGCGCCGGACATATTAAACTGCCTTTCTGAAATGAGGTCGGTAGAAGTTGAATTTTTGCTTACTGGTTCTGGTATGTGATGATTTTTCCTGGAAAGCTTTTCAGGATAACAATATACTGGTGGCTGGATGGCTTCGGAACGGCACACGGGGCATCGGCCCGGCGTTGTGTGCCTGTCTCTTTTTTTGAAAATGAATCCACAGTCCAGGCAGCGCGCTGGATTACCGATCACGCTTCGGCCGGTATGTAATGATTTCTCGATATGAGGTAAATGTAGATAGACCTCTTTCTCCGGAATCCCCAAAAACCGGGAAATGTCCTTGGCTGTTATAGGCCCCTGCCGTAGCAAATCTATGATTCGGCGCCTGATAGTCAGTCTGTTCCTCCTTGTCGAGTTTTATTAGGCCTTTAAACTTGACAAGTATACGCTATTTCATAGAGGATAACCTTTCCGGAGAGCATACGGCAATTTTTTTCCTGTACTTTTATAATTACGAACAGGGAGGAGACGATTATGGCCCAGAGGTCTCTAAACAAAGCTCTTCTTCTGGGAAATGTTGGCAAGGACCCTGAGGTTAGATACACCGGGGCCGGAAGAGCGGTAGCGACTTTTTCGCTTGCCACTTCACAGAGATGGAAAGATCAAGAAGGAAATGACCAGGAGAAAACAGAGTGGCATAGAATAGTCGCCTGGGGACGCCTTGGAGAAATCTGTGGAGAATTTCTGAGCAAAGGCAAACAGGTATATGTCGAGGGACGCATACAGAGCAGAGAATGGGAAGATCAGGACGGCAAAAAGAGAGTCACTGTCGAAATCGTGGCCAATGACATTATCTTGCTTGGAGGCAACGCTCCTGGACCCTCCAGGACATCCGAAGACGCGGGCAGGAAAAGCCATTCATCCGGCGGCCCAACGTCTGGCGGAGGCGCAAAGCAGAAGACAGATGACAAGTCAGGTTATTACCCTTCCGCTCCTGAGGATGACATTCCCTTCTAGGGATAAGGCGCCGCAATAAGTTTTTCGGAGCCTGGAAGATAAGGAGGACGGTTTATGCCGGAGTGGTTTTTCCGAAAAAATTTGACCGGAATACTGCCCTTCATTTTATGCGGTTTTTTCTTGGTATTTGTTTCAAGCGCAGGAGCTTTCAATGAGGCTCCCGGTCTTTCGAAGGAAGTAAAAACCGGAACTCTGCCGCCGATTGAGGAACGACTTCCTCCTGAACCCGTAGTAGTGATTCCTTTTGATAGAATAGGCCATTACGGGGGAGTATGGCGTCGCGCCTACACTGGCCTTTCCGATTTGGTCGGGGTCCGTAGAATTTTATATGAACCACTAGTCAGATGGAACCCTGAATTTAAAGTCTCTCCGAATTTGGCCCAAAGGTGGGAGGTAGACGAAGAGGGCAAAAAATACACATTTTATCTTGTGAAGGGGGTTAAATGGTCTGATGGAGAACCTTTCACAGCAGACGATATCCTCTTCTATTTTGAAGATATTCTGTTTAACAAAGAACTGACGTCCTCAATTCCCACATGGTTGTCGCCCGATGGAAGCGCTCCTAAAGTCACCAAAATAGACGACTATACCTTCAGTATAGAATTCTCCAAGCCGTACAGCATCTTTTTGCAGCAACTGGCCTGTCCTTACGGCATGGAACTGGTAACCAAACCGAAACACTACCTGAAAAGCTTTCACAAGAAATACGCTGACCCAGAGAAGCTTAATCAATTGATTAAAGAGCGACGTGAAAGCAGTTGGGTCAAACTTTTCCACGATGTTTCGAACCTCAGGCACGCTATGTTCGTAAGCAAGAAATACCCCTCACTCTGTGCATGGATCACAAAAATTCCTGCTCCCGCCAAACGGTTTGTAATGGAAAGGAACCCATATTACTGGAAAGTGGATCCTGATGGGAATCAATTGCCCTACATAGACAAGGTGGTTCACGATCTGGTAGCTGAAGCCAAAACGATCGTGCTCAAAGCCATAGCGGGTGAGATCGACATGCAGGGACGCCATCTTGGAAGCATGCAGAACACGGTTCTGTTGCTTGCCAGTGTAGGTAACGGCAATTTCAGACTTGTTCCCAAAACGCTGTCAGCGTCGGTTGGTATTTTGTTGGCTCCGAATATAAATCATAAGGACCCTGTCATGAGAAGCGTTTTTTCTGACAGGAGATTCAGAATCGCTGTTTCTCACGCCGTCAATCGAACAGAAATCAATAAAATCGTCTGTCGGGGAAAGGGGATTCCCAGGCAAGCAGCGCCCGTTGAAGGAGTCAGAATTCTATAATGAGTCTTATGAGAACGCTTATCTGGATTTTAATCCTGACAAGGCCAACGAGCTATTGGATGAAATGGGACTCAAAAAAAACAGGGAAGGAAAGCGACTCCGATCTGATGGCTTACCTCTGCAAATTTCCCTGGACGTTGTCACCACAATGCCGGGCTGGGTGGACAGCGCAGAAATAGTAGCGTCCAATCTCAAGAAAGTTGGGATCGACACCGAAGTCAAGGCTGAAACCATGGAATTATTCAGGCAGCGAACACAAAACGCTGTTCACGACATTGCTCTATGGCCTGGAGATGGTGGACTGGAATGTCTGCTTGACCCCAGATGGTACTTTCCATACAGTTCGGAAAGTCTCAACGCTCCCTTGTATGGCCAGTGGTTTCAAAGTGACGGCGCCAAAGGCGAAGCCCCTCCAGAAGATATAAAAGAACTTGCGGGCATATATGATGAAATTCTCAGGACCGTTTCGAAAGATAAGCAAAAAGAATTATTCGAAAAGATAATAGCTGCCGACGAAAAAAATCTGTGGGTGATTGGCCTTGTTCAGGATCCGCAGGATTATTACGTGGTTTCAAAAAGAATGTTCAATTTGCCTGAAAGAGATCTGCAAAGCTGGATATATCCAAATCCGGGGCCGATTCATCCGGAACAGTTTTCCTTTGAACTGAAGAAGTCCGGCGCTAGATGAAGTAGTGATTGAAAAAGACGCTGAAGCTTGCGCTGAGACGTTTGGAAAAGATGACGAAGGGGAAATATTGTGTTTGCATACATAATTCGGCGCATCCTTATAATGATTCCTACCCTGATTGCAATATCAATAATCTCGTTTGTGATAATCCAGTTGCCCCCGGGCGATTTTCTTACGACCTATGTGTCGCAACTGAGCGCCAGTGGCGAAACAGTTGACCAGGCCGAACTTGAGTCTTTGAAAACCCGTTTCGGACTGGATCAGCCAATGTACATGCAATATCTCAAATGGGCCTGGAACTTTCTTCACGGTGATTTTGGACACTCGTACGAATGGAACAAGCCAGTCTCAGAGTTAATTGGTGAAAGGCTCAGCCTGACAATCATAATATCTACGTGCACACTTTTGTTCACTTGGGCTGTGTCTGTTCCAATAGGAATTTATTCCGCTGTTCGTCAATATTCATGGCTGGATTACGCCCTAACTGTCTTCGGTTTTATAGGGCTGGCGACCCCCAATTTTCTATTGGCTCTGGTTCTCTTGTGGGTTTCTTACGCATATCTGGGATTAAGCATAGGGGGACTGTTTTCTCCGGATTTCGCTGAGGCGCCATGGAGCGTCGCAAAATTTCTGGACTTGATGAAGCATCTCTGGGTTCCGGTCGTAATTGTGGGGTTGGCGCACACTGCCAAGTTCATCAGGATAATTCGTGGAAACCTCCTTGATGAGTTACGGAAACCATATGTGGTTACGGCTCGCGCCAAGGGTCTTTCAGAGATTCGTCTGATTCTCAAATACCCTGTCCGGGTCGCCATCAACCCGTTGGTAAGCACAATCGGCTGGACAATTCCTGAACTGGTGTCAGGCATCGCCATCACAGCGGTGGTGTTGAATTTGCCTACCACGGGTCCGCTTCTCTTGAGCGCTTTAATGAGTCAGGACATGCAGTTGGCTGGGACATTTATAATGATGCTGAGCAGTCTGACGGTCGTGGGGACTCTGATTTCGGACATCCTCCTGGCATGGGTTGATCCCAGAATACGGTTCGGAGCGCGCGAGGGACTATGAAACAGGATCCTATAAGCGCGAGGCAGCAAAAGTATCTCAACGCTTCGGCAAGACAACTTATCTGGTGGCGTTACAAGAAGCACACTCTTGCCATGATAGGACTGGTCTCAATCTGCGGCATGTATTTCACCGCATTTTTCTGTGAGTTTCTGGCGCCGTATAACAAGGATACAAGACATTTAGAAGCCATCTACGCTCCTATAACGAAAATTCATCTGTTCGAGGAAAACGGCGCCTTATGTTGGCCGTTTGTGCGCCAATCGTATCTGGAACTGGATATGGTTAAAAACCAGGCGTTCGTAAGAGATGTTCCGGGAACTCATTTTCCAATAAAATTTTTTGTGAAAGGTGATCCATACCATTTCTGGGGTCAATGGGAGTGGGACAGGCATCTGTTTGGAGTAGACCATCCCGGGACACTATTTTTGTTCGGCGCCGATAGAATGGGTAGAGATGTTTTCTCCCGCTGTCTGTATGGAACCAGGATTTCACTGTCAATAGGCATGATAGGCGTTATGTTCAGCCTCTTCCTCGGAGTGACCCTCGGGGGCGTGTCAGGGTATTTCGGGGGTTGGTCGGACGGAATAATTCAGAGAATTATAGAGGTGATCCGCTGTTTCCCAAGTATACCTCTATGGATGGGGCTGTCCGCATCGATGCCGCCACATTGGCCTGCCCTCAAAGTATATTTCGCCATAACCATTATACTGTCGCTTGTTGGTTGGACCGATCTGGCCCGAATGGTACGTGGGAAGCTCATGGCCCTGCGAGAAGAAGAATTCGTCTTGGCCGCCAAATTCATTGGGGCTTCAGACGCCAGGATAATTTTCAAACATTTGCTGCCTTCATTTACGAGCCATATCATAGTTTCCGTGACACTGGCCATTCCAGGGATGATACTGGCGGAAACAGCGCTGTCCTTCCTCGGGATCGGACTCAGACCCCCGATCACCAGTCTGGGCGTGCTGCTTAAAGAGGCTCAGAATGTCACTACCGTGGCTCTATACCCCTGGCTGCTGATACCAGTCCTTTTCGTGATAATCATCGTGCTTTCATTCAACTTTGTTGGAGACGGGCTGCGTGACGCTGTTGATCCGTATTCGAGGTAATTTGTAATGGGACCTATTTTGGAAGTAGAGGATCTGAAGGTTCATTTTTTCCTCGACGAAGGAGTGGCCCGAGCGGTTGATGGCGTAAGTTTCGCCCTGGAACCACGAAAAACGCTGGGAATTGTGGGTGAGTCGGGTAGCGGAAAAAGTGTTATGGGCCTTTCAATTTTAAGAATTATTCCTCCTCCTGGTCGTATTGTAGACGGAAAAATCTGGCTGGACATGGATGGAGGGGATGGACAGGAAAACAGACTGGATCTTGTGACGCTTGATCCAGGGGGGTCCGCCGCTCGAAGTATACGTGGAAAAGACATTACAATGATTTTTCAGGAGCCCATGAATTCTTTCAGCCCGGTGCACACTGTTGGTTCTCAAATCATGGAGGCTTTGACGCTGCACGAGGATGTATCTCACAATGAAGCCCGTAACAGGGCCGTAGAAATGCTCAGCAGGGTAGGGATTCCACAGCCTGAAAAGCGGATCGACGCATACCCCCATCAGTTATCCGGTGGTATGAGACAACGGGCGATGATTGCCATGGCTTTAATGTGCAATCCTCGTATCCTCATAGCGGATGAGCCGACCACAGCACTGGACGTGACCATTCAGGCGCAGATTCTGGCCCTTTTGAAAGACTTGCAGGAAGAATTTGGCATGGCCATCCTGTTCATTTCTCACAATCTTGGTGTGATAGCCGACATAAGTGATGATGTGCTGATCGTCTATGCGGGCAGGGTCATGGAACAGGCGCCGGTAGATGTTATTTTCAAGGACCCTCTTCATCCATATACAAAAGCGCTTCTCAGGTCAGTACCGGGAATTGATACACCGGTAGGAACTGAACTAGCCACAATCGAAGGATCTTTGCCTGACCCGATGTCCACAATTCTCGGCTGTCCGTTTTGGGGCCGATGCCAGGAGTGTGGTGGATCAACGGTTTGTCGTGACAATCCTTATGACTTGAACCAGGTAGGAGATAGACACTTTGTCGCTTGCCCACGAATGTGTCTCAGCATGTGAGGTGTTTGTTTGACTGAAACGGGGCCTTTACTGGAAGTCAAGAATCTGAAGAAACACTTTCCGATTCATAAAGGAGTGTTTCGAAAAATATCAGGGCACGTCAAGGCCGTTGATGGAGTAAGCTTCACGGTAGAGCCTGGCGAAACTCTTGGTCTGGTTGGAGAATCCGGATGTGGAAAAACCACAGTAGGGCGAATGATCATGGGAGCTTATCGGCCTACTGGTGGTGAAATCTGGTTTCAGCCTCCCAATGGATCTCCAAGAGTAGACCTCGCGTCTTTGACCCCAAATCAAATGAAGCCATATCGACCCTTTGTCCAGATGGTTTTTCAGGATCCTTTCGCATCTCTGAATCCAAGGATGACGGTCCGGGAAATTCTCGGCGAACCGCTGGTTGTAAACAATGTAGCCAAAGGGGCTGAGCTGGAAGGGCGTGTTCGGGAAATGGTCGAGATGGTTGGCTTAAAAGTTCAGTATTTGAACAGATACCCTCACGCTTTTTCTGGAGGTCAGCGGCAGAGAATAAGTTTCGCCAGAGCCTTGGCCCTTTATCCCCGCCTGCTCGTCGCTGATGAACCGACATCAGCCCTCGATGTGTCTGTCCAGGCCCAAATAGTGAACCTGGCCCTGGATATCCAGAGGCAAATGGGGATCGCATACCTGTTTATTTCGCACGACCTGGGACTCATAAGGCATTTTAGTAAGAAAATATTGCTCATGTATGTTGGACGAGTAGTAGAATACGCTCCCGCCAATGCTCTTTTTGGTAGGCCGCGCCATCCATATACCGAGGCTCTAATGTCCAACGTCCCCAGCACTCGACCTGAATTGGTTGGGCGAAAGATAATTCTGAAAGGAGATCCGGCTGATCCGATTAACCCACCTTCAGGTTGTTCATTCCATCCAAGGTGCCTTTACGCTCAAAAAATCTGTTCAGACGAAGAGCCGGAACTTCGGGAAATTGGTATGAATCATTTTGCCGCTTGTCATTTTGCTGAATCGCTTGATTTGCGGGGTTGCGATGCATTGGGTTGTGTGATCTAATCGGAGAACCAAACTAAAGCCTTGAACACCAATCCACAAAGTATATTAGGATAAAGTTTTCAATTTAATTATGAAACGTCGTATCAAAAGAATTCTTGTCTACACTCACAATTCGATAGGCGTCGGCCACGCGTTCAGGACTTCAGCCGTAATAACCGGCATAAAAAAATGGCGTCCTGATATTGATTTTCTTGTAATATCAGGAACATCTGTCCCCCAAGTTTTCTTTCGGGAATGCATTGAAGTAATCAAATTACCCTCGGTGAAGCTGGACATAGATCGAAAAGACAGTCCCATGTGTTCCAGGTACCTTTCAGGCTTCGAACTCGAGAACATCTTTGATTTCCGTCAACGTCTGATACTGGCGAGTTTCGATTTCCTGCAACCGGACGCACTCATAATCGAGCACAATATGACCGGCCAAATGAGTGAACTCATACCTCTGCTCATGAAAAAATGGATGAGAAAAGGAGGTCCGGTTGATTTTGCAGTGGCTCACATTTGCAGGGGCATAATGAAATGGGTTCCTTTGCTTAGGATTCCTTACCAGAATCCCAGACATCGCTCAGAATCCATAAACATAGGGTCATTATACGATTTCATGTATGTGCTTGAAGACAGGGATGTTATTGATATAAACAAGGAATTTCTGGGAAGCGATCCGGAGCTTGATAAAAAGATTCATTATCTCGGAAAGATAACAAATAGAACTTCGGAAGAACTTCCCGGCAGGGAAAAGTCGCTCGAAAGATTCGGACTCCCTGACAGGCCGCTGATAGTAATATCTCTGGGCCGTAATTCGAAAGCGATGGCCGTTACCCTGCGTATCCTGGATTTTATCGACAGGTTCAACCTTAAATCCGCATATCAAATCGTGGTGGTTCTGAGATACTTATCTTGATCCGGAATCGAGTTCCACAATACTCTCTCATCCTCTAGGTAGTGGAGTCCGTTTCCTGGGGTTTACACTGGATCTCGTGGATCTGTTCAATCATGCCGAGCTTGTAATTTCCCGGGCTGGTTACAATACAGTCAATGAGATCCTTTTGACTGGAGTAAAAGCGGTTATAATCCCTGAAAGCCATGGATCCGGAGAGCAAGAACAACGAGCCCGGAGCGCTCTGGCGGACAACCTTGTCATAATGAATGAAGATGAGGTTCTTGAATCGGAATTCGGGCCCAGGATAATCAATTTTCTCGAGACCGGCTCACGAGCCGCTCCTTGTAAATTTGACAAATACGCCATAGGTAAACGTATCATCAAAGATCTGGAAGCCTGGACGACCACTCCATTAGAGTCGCTGTGAGCCTCGCTATCATTCCCTGATCAACTCCGTTAAGGGTAGATCCCCCTGATCAATATGGCGTCTGATATCCTCTGAATTGCAAGGATTTGGGCCGCCTCCCTATTGGAAACGTTAAATCGCTTCGAAGCCTCGATCACGCTTTCGAAGGCCTTGGTCATCAAATACTGAAGTTTTAAGTTAATTTCTTCTACCGGCCAGAAAAACGACTGGAGATCCTGAACCCATTCCAGGTAGCTCACGGTAACTCCGCCTGCGTTACACAACACATCCGGTATCACAAACACCCCGTTACCGTTGATAATTTCATCGGCCTCCGGCGTAGTCGGTCCATTGGCGCCTTCTGCCAGTATTTTCGCTTTTATTTTTGAGGCGTTATGCGAGGTGATCTGGTTCTCGATCGCCGCCGCAATCAAGATATCGCAATCCAGAGTGAGCAAATCCTCATTTGAAATAAAATCCTGCTCCGAATAACTCGCTACAGACCCACCTTCTTCAATGTGTCGCGAGACTTCTGAAGGATCGATACCGTTCGATCTGCAAATCCCACCCTTCGATGAACTGATTGCGATGACTTTCATTCCCAGATCGTGCGCCATACGAGCCGCCACTGATCCGACGTTTCCAAACCCTTGAATAGCCACAGTAGCTTTTTCAGGACTTATTCCCCTGAGCTTCAGAGCTTCAAGTATGCAAAAACCTACACCACGACCGGTCGCTTCCGTCCTTCCCAGCGATCCGCCTATTTCTACGGGTTTACCCGTGACAACCGCAGGGATCGAGAAACCGCGATGCATGGAATACGTATCCATTATCCATGCCATAACCTGAGGATTAGTTCCTACATCAGGCGCAGGAATGTCGCTTTCCGGCCCCATCAGGACACTGATTTCAGTGGCGTATCTACGTGTGAGGCGTTCCAGTTCGCGCTGGGACAACTGCTTGGGATCGACGATTACCCCGCCCTTGGCTCCGCCATAGGGGAGATTCATCAAAGCGCATTTCCACGTCATCCACATCGCTAGCGCTCGAACCTCATCCAGTGTCACACCTGGAGCGTACCTGATTCCGCCTTTGGTCGGTCCCCTAACCACAGAGTGGTGTACCCGGTAGCCTCTAAAAATGTTTATATGCCCATTGTCCATCATAACGGGGAAATTCACGGACAACTCACGCTTCGGACATCGAAGCATATCAATGACTCCCCGTTTCAGATTCAGATGTGATACAGCCTTGTCAAATTGCGTTAACGCGTTCACATACGGATTTTCTTCGCCTGTTTTCCTAGGCAAAGTTCCGGAATTGTTAATTGCGCAAGGTGAGCCAGGATTTTCGGACGCTTCCGGATTAGAGCTTCGGTCCATTCTTGATTACCCTCGTAATGCCATGCATGAACACAGAACAAACTTCGGACGTTCAGATTATATATTCAGATTCCTGCGTGATTGGCTAACAAATTCTTGGCAGAAGTTCGCCCGAAGGTTCCGCAAGAATTCTCCATCCCCCGATTCTTGTTTTCATGACAACTCTCGGTTTTGTCTCCGAAGTTATCGTCCCTATGGCGCAGGCTTGAGACGCTTGAGGACAGTCTTTCAGGGCGTCAAACGCCTGTTCTGCGTAGCGCCCGTCAATCACCGCTACGATTTTTCCCTCATTGGCGGCTTCAAGAGGATTGATACCAAGGATTTCAGCAGCGGCTGAAACCTGTGGAGACACGGGAATCAATGTTTCATCCACGGAAACAGTCAAATTCGTCATTGTGGCAATTTCGTTGAGAGTGGCGCTGAGTCCTCCCCTTGTGGGGTCACGCAAGAATTTCAACGCCCCTCCAAGATCGAGCAATCTTTCTACAATCGGCCAGACACCCGCTGAATCGGATTTTACGTCGAAGTCGAAAGAAAACTCCGCGCGACTTAGCATCACGGCCATGCCATGATCCCCAACCTGGCCACTAACAATGATGATGTCACCGGGCTCAATACGGCTGGGAGTTAACTCAACGGGAGAAACGACATTTCCAATCCCCGCTGTGTTTATGAATATGCGATCGGTGGCTCCTTTTGGCGTCACCTTTGTGTCGCCGGTCACTATTTCCACACCGCATGTGTCAGCGGCGGATGACATGGAGTCGAGGATTCTTGTGAGGTCATCCATGGGGAACCCTTCCTCGAGGATCAAACCCACGGACAAAAATGTCGGTCTTGCCCCTGAACACGCCAGATCGTTACAGGTTCCGTGCACCGATAGAGATCCTATGTCCCCGCCCGGAAAAAAGATCGGCGATACCACGAAAGAGTCTGTCGTAAATGCAATTTTGTCCGCAAGATCCGACAACACTACCGAATCCGGCAGGGCTGCCAGTTTCCCGCGATTGAGCCTGGGGAGGACGAGGTCGCGAATGAGTCTCCCAGACATTTTTCCGCCGCCTCCGTGGGCGAGGGCAATGGATTTACCGCTAGATCTAGGAATCAATGGAAACCCCTCCGTACTTATAATAAGCAGCGCACGTCCCTTCGGATGAAACCATGCAAGGACCAACCGGATCTTCGGGAACGCATTCCCTACCAAACAGCCCGCACTGATTTGGGGTAAGTTCTCCCGTGAGAATCCTGGCGCACTTGCAGCGCGGGTCATCCGGCTCTTCCCGAACCTCGACGCTGAACCGTTTCAAGGCGTCAAATTCTTCATACGGGGGTTTGAAGGCAAGACCGCTGCCAGGAATCAACCCCAGGCCCCTCCACGAAGCGTCGGAGGGTTCAAAGACCTCATCTATTAAAGTCCGGGCAAAAACGTTGCCGTCCTCGCGAACCACGGTTCTGTAGTTGTTCTGGATCTCAGGTTTCTTATTAATGGCCATTCGGACCAGGCTTCTAAGAGCCAGAAGTATATCCAGTCCGTCGAATCCCGCGACAACGCCGGGTTTTCCGTATTCCGAAGCGAGGTATTTATAGGAATTGGCCCCAATTATGGCTGAAACATGACCGGGTAACAGGAATCCGGTCAGATCTTTCTGGGAGGCCAGCATTTTCAGAGGTTGGTGGATAGTCTTGAAAGCCGGCAATATAAAAAGGTTTCGTACGTTTCTCGCCCGGGCGGTTTTCACGGTCGCCGCCACAGTAGGAATGGTTGTTTCGAACCCTACGCCGAGAAAAACAGCAGGCTTAGGCGCAACCTGAACTGCAATGTCTATTGCGTCCATAGGAGAGTAGACCACTTTGACCATCCCGCCCTGGGATCGGAGGTCAGCCAAAGAGCCTGAAGATCCGGGTACCCTGATCAAATCTCCAAAGGTCACAAGGCATACGCCTAGCTCCTTTCCCAGGAAGACGGACTGATCAATAAAAAGTTTTTCCGTCACACAGACGGGACATCCAGGACCTGAAACCAGGCCAAGCCGTTTTGTGAACAGGCTTTTTATACCGGATGAATGAATCGCCATGGTATGGGTGCCACAAACTTCCATAAATTTCATGGACCCAGAGTATCCGGACAACATGGAGTTAATATCAGCGGCAAGTTTTTTCGCCGCGTGTTTTTCTGTTTCGACTTTCAATCTACAGCCTCATTTTTCGTGGCTTCCGCAAGCTCTCTGAACAGATCCAACCGTATTGCGGCCTCTTCATGGTCAAGCACCTCAATGGCGAATCCTGCGTGTATAATGAGGTAATCTCCAATCTGCGCATGCGGAGCCATAGTAAGGCTCACGTCGGTTTTTACGCCTCCGGCGTCCACTTTTCCAACGCCAGGACCGGATATTTCAACAAGTCTCATTGGTATGGCCAAACACATTAATCACATCCTCACAGGACCGGAACTGTTAAATTTTGAGTGTATTTCCGTTTTGTCCAAATTTCTTTTGATTTTCTCTCAACCATGTTTCCATGCCGACCACAGCCTGGCCGATCGCTATACCGCCATCATTGACAGGGACATCACCGTGGCATAAAACGTCAAAGCCGTCCTTTTCAAGCCTGGCGGCTACCGTTTGAGCCAGTCGCTTGTTTTGAAAGCAGCCTCCAGTCAATCCCACTTTTCTATCAGGAATCTGATATTCTAATCTTCGAACCGTTTCCGCTATTAATTCCACGACTGAGTTGTGAAATCGCGCTGCCAGCTTTGAAGCCTCCACGCCGGCCAGCTTATCTTCAGCCAGACGACGCGTCAATGAAGCCACGTCAGGCTCCAACAATTCCGAGTCGTTGAATCCTGTTTCGTAAAAATAGTTCTCATTTTCGTCGGCTATAGATTCAAGCCACATCGCCGCCTGGCCCTCAAAAGTCACAGTGCGACTAAATCCCGAAATCGCCGCGGCCGCATCGAACAACCTGCCTGCGGACGATGTTAACGGGGTGTTTATTCCCTTTTTCCAGGCTTCTAACCATAAACCAGTCTTAACCGAAGTGGCGCCGAACAGCTTGAGGGCCTCGGCCGGGATTGTCCCCCCATTGGATAGGGCGAGCAAACCGGCGGCGATTCTCAATGGCTCCCGAATCGCCATCTCGGCCCCGATCAGAGGGAATAGCCCAAGACGCGCGACACGTTGAAAGGATGATCTGTCCGCCAGTAAAAATTCCCCACCCCATATCGTTCCATCCTCTCCATAGCCAGTCCCATCAAAAACCACAAAAAGAGCCGGACCTTCCAGCCCGCTTTCGACCATCAAGCTAACCGCATGAGCATGATGATGATAGACCGGAATTGACTGTTTGTCATGCTGTTGAGCCAACCGTGAACTGAAATAACCTGGATGGGGGTCGAAGGCTATTACCGATGGGGTCACCTCGAGATAATTTGTCAGTATATCAATTGATCGGGTGAAATGGTCCTGAGCTTCAGGCGATTCAAGATCTCCCACGTGTGGACCTGGTGTTATCAAGCCACGGCTAACAATCGCGGGGGCGTTTTTCAGATCCGCTCCTACGCCAAGGATTGCCGGCATCTCCACGCCATCGCCACCTGAAAACCTTGCGGATTCCTGAACCCTAAAACTCATAGGGACATAGCCCCTGGATCTTCTGAAAACAGAAGGCTTCCCTCTGATGACTCTTACAATTGAATCATCCGCTCTCAAGACGATTTGACGATCGTGGATGAGGAAGACGTCAGCGATTGAACCGAGTCGATCAAGGGCGTCGTCGTTTTCCGCAGCAATGGGTTCATCCGAATGGTTTCCTGACGTCATTACCAATGCCGAGAGGCAGTCACTTCCATTGAAGTCAGGGTGTTTGAACAACAAGTGATGAACTGGCGAATATGGCAGCATTACGCCCAAAGAACCTACAAAAGGAGCCACTCCGGGCGCCACTCCAGCGCCATTGGACCTGAGCAGAACTATCGGGGCCATTGCGGAAGTGAGGGCATGTTCTTCATCTACGTCAATTTCACAGAGTTTTCGCGCTTCTTGAAGATCTCTCGTCATGATGGCGAAAGGCTTTTCAGGGCGGTTTTTAAGCTCTCTCAGCCTATTAACGGCTTTGTTGTTATACGCGTCAACCGCCAGATGAAAACCGCCAATTCCTTTTATAGCGGCGATCTTGCCTTGCTTCAGAATCTTTATCGTTTCTGTGACCGGATCATTATCGATTACGTTTCCCTCTCTACCAATCAGTTCCATCCGAGGACCGCAAACAGGACATGAGTTAGTTTGTGAATGAAACCGGCGATCAAGGGGATTTTCGTATTCTTTGCGGCACTCGTCGCACATGACGAAATCCGCCATGCTGGTTTCTGTCTCTATCGTACGGGAATGATCTGACTACGGTAAACCGGGGACCACATAGCGTGCACGTGATAAAAGGAAACAGGTATCTTCTGTCTTGAGGGTCAAGAAGTTCGGAAACGCAGGCCGGGCAGGTAGCCACATCGGGCGGGATAGGTGTAATATCCCGCTGGGTTTTCAAGCTATCCTGAATCATGAAAGATGTTACGCCTGTCGCCGATATTTCAAACACTCGATATTCGTCTATTCGGCCAGGAAAAGGTACGGACAGTGGCAACTCATCAACAAATCTTTCACATCGATCCTGATTTCCTTCCACCTCTACGTGAACTGTCCCTGTTGTGTTTACAACCCAACCCGACAACCCATGTTTGACGGCGAGTCTGTAGACGGTAGGTCTGAAACCTATTCCCTGCAGGATTCCCTTGAGGATGATTTGCTTTCGAATGATTGGCATGAAATAATGTGAAACCTGACAGCCCTTCCTACCAAGCGGAGACGGGAAGGCAATTGTTTTACCGCTCTCGAACCAAGTTAACCTTTTTCGTTGATGAATGGAAGAGATCCCATTTCATGCGATTTGATCAAAAAGCTATTGACATGATACGCATTTTTTTGAGATATAGAAGAATTGATCGCGAGCGATGAACAAGCGCGTTTCGTCGCTTATGAATTCGCTGGAACGAAATACCGGCGAAAGGGCGAAAAACAAAAGGAGCTATTAATGGCCAATCATCCGTCAGCACTTAAGAGAATGCGCCAGAACGAGAAGAAGCGCCTGAGAAACATATCCTACAAGTCCAAAGTTAAAACGGCCGTCAAAAAATATCTCAAAGCAATTGAAGAAAAAACTCCCGAAGCGTCAAGTCTTCTTAACTCTACCATGTCTCTGTTAAGTAAGGGTGTGACCAAGGGAATTTTTCACAGGAATACGGCATCGAGAACAATATCCAGGCTATCCAAAAAACTGGCCGCTTAATAGACTTCCTGGCCGGTTAGCGTTAGCCGTACCCGCGTTTCCGCCTGTACAACGCGCAGATCGATTCGCTACCAGCCACCCCCTCCCGATTCTTATCTCTCCGGGTCTCCGAGAAGGATCCAACCCGACCAGGATGGCGGCTTACCGTTAAAAGAAGAATCCATACCGCTCGGCAGTTCCCTCGGGGCGTCAGCCAGCGCCTGAATGGGCGTTTCTTTGGCCGCTACTTTCTTGAGGACAGTTGTCAGGAATGGTTGTTCTGATCCCCAGTTTGGGTCAGAATAGTTGATCAGGCTGATTCTCGACCCTGAGTAAAGCAGGGCCAGACACGTCAGCAACGGGCCATCACCATTTGAGTTTTCAGGATCCCGAATTTCAAACCACGCGATAGGCAAAACAGTCATTCCGGAATACATCGGCATAGAAAAAAGTTTTTTTATCAGGAAACGCCTTTCGCCTGTCTTGTCCGGGGAGAAGAAGAAGCAAGGCTGTTTTTCGTCCATGACTAAATCCTGGATTTCCAGTGGGACAGCAAGGATGGAGACTTTTTCGGAACGAGGCTTAACACTCAGAAATCTGTCAACAGTCGCTGTCGGACCAACGAACACCTCAAAATTCTTAAATATTTTCTGGACCCCCACAACTACGTCCGATGGCCTCGGATAAACACTGTTTGACAAAATCAACCTTTCTATCTTTTCTCCTTCTGTGATCTTAACCGCTGTCTTCTTTTGAGGCTTGTCCGATGGGGAGTTCTCCTTGAGGCTGTCTTCAGAAACCCAGGGGATGGATTCAAAGACAAGAAGATCGTTCTTGGCAGTTGATTTGGATTTGTTATTTTCCCTGACTCTCATGGTCTTCAGGATGTCGGCCGATGGGACAAAGCATATCAGTCTGTCTTGACCAAAAGGGCGATCCTCGGAATCCAGCATGAGCGAGAAGGGGGTATACCATAATGATCTGTCAGGAATGACCAATATGGTCGTTTTCTCTTTGGAGATTGGCGGCAGTTTGCCTATCAGGTGTCTATAAACCCTACGACAAGGCTCCTTCCATGCGTGCCCCATAAAGGTGGACTGGTCACCGGTCGAGTAATCCCTCAGTTTTTCCTGAAGATTGGAGATCGCCTTATCCAGTTCGGCTCTGTGAATGGCAGTCTGGGTATAAATCGCTTTTTCCCTGGATATCAATCCCACGACCATTCGATCTGAAAGAAGATTGAAATCCATAATGAGTTCATGCGGGCCCAGTGTTTCGTTTTGTATTTCCGCCAGAGTCACCGGGGAGCCTTTTTGGAACAAGGTCCAGGTAGGAGAATCCTTTTGAATTTTCCGTCTTAATTCTACAATCTGGTTCCTGAGTTCATCCTCGGTTGGTTCCGATGGATGAATAATTTTTTTCCCCTTTGTCTGGACAAGCTGGTTCAATGTTTCGCTCTCAAGTTTCATCAAGCGAAGCCGGAACATCAAACGGCTCTATCAACCCAGCCTTTTTCATCGCCAGGTTGCGACGGGCGAGTCTTCTTTTTTCCATAAGATGGAATATCCGGGGAGAATTCTGTTCCTGGACATCGGATGTTATAGGCCCCAGAATTTTTGTGGCCACTTCTTCAAAAAGAGAGAATCTCTGTTCAAGATCTTTCAACAGAGGATGGGCCGGCGGGGTATCGTCGAGCAAATATTCAAACTGATCAATAGCGTTTCTGTATTTCAGGATGGAGTTTTCGATTTCTCCAGCAAGATACAGCTTTCTCGCCTCCCGAACTTCCCGGTCAAGCTTTTCGAGCAGTTTTGCATTGTCGTAATCCACATCCGTTTGCGAAGACTGTGGTTCCTTAAACAGCCACTGATATTTGGGTTTGGGCTCCTGGGTGGTCTTGAGCAGGTGCCCGGACGAGTTCGAGAACTGTTTGAGAGCGTCTCCAGCGCCGGAAGCTCCCGCTACAATTCCCGGCCACTCGTCGGGGTCTACGGTCATGGCATGTGACCGCAGGGGGAGCGAAATCATAATGGCTGCGCCGAAAATTATCAGAAACACCATTGGTCTTGATATTAAAATGGGAATCCTAATCATTAGGGCTGTCACTTTTGAACCACCTTCAAACCGTTTTTGATCCTGATCACAACGATTGGGAATTCAGCCTACTTTTCGCTCTGTTCGGGTTTGACAGCGTGTATCCACCACTCGTCATCTTTTTCCTTGAACCACCATGCTGAAAAATCAGTATTCATTATGCTACGGGCCAGTTGTTTACCTTCTTCGGTCCGGAGCCTCTTGGTCGCCGTCAGGATCCAGTCCCGCGAATATGGGTTACCAAGATCTCCGAGTTCTTTAAGCTGAAGTATCATCTCAATCTGGTCGGCGTCATTGGCAAGATGCGATTCAAACGATGTCCTTGAATTGAATTCTTCGGTTAATGACCTTATTTCGTCGCCAAATGGCAAGTTGGCCGTCATGTCTTTGACCGCTGACTTTTCATCCGCAATCACGTATCTTTTATTGACATAATTGAGGTCTCCGGTCCGGGCTTCTACAAGATCATGAAACAAACACATCAGGACTACTCTGGATGTGTCGGATTTATCGGACATCCGGGAGAGGGTGTAACCAATCACCGCGCAGCGAAGACTATGCTCCGCAACCGTTTCCTTTCCAGTTCCAAGGAATTGAAAACCAGATCGGGGAGTTCTTTTGAGCATCCCGACCTCAAACAGGAAATCAGCAATAGCTTTAAGCTCCAAGCATAAGCTCCTAATAACTTATTAATATATAATTGCCTGACATTTATCACGACTCATCAAAGTAATCAAGGTGATACCGGTGAAAACAAGTGATAATATATTGATAACTCATTCAAACTAAAATATTTTGACAAGAATACCACTTGTTGGCGATAAGCGATCATGGGTCCATGTCAATCAACATGTCAAATTGAGGAAAAGGTTCAGACAATCTGTGACTTGTGTGGGGCGGATAATTACGGCGTTCTATTTGAAAAAGAAGGTTTTCGGCATGTTCGTTGCCGTGACTGCGGCCTTGTTTTTGTAAATCCACGCCTAAAATTCCACGAACAATACCAGAGAGTTTCAGGAACCGGCGCAATGGGAGAGGATGAACTTTCAACCCGCCAGATAAATAGAATTTGTCGGGAACTGGCGATATTTGGAAATTACCGGAAGCTAAACCATATACTGGAAATAGGGCCCGGCAAGGGCTGGTTCCTGAGCACGGCGGGACTACTGGGATGGGAGACCTGGGCAGTAGAGATCAACAATGAGGCTATCGCTAATCTCGCTAATAAGGGCATCAGGAGAATAATCACATCGGGGGCGGAAAAATTCGAAGCGACCGAAGGATCATTCGACGCAATAAGACTTTGGGACGTGATTGAGCATCTGGGATCTCCAAGAGCCTGTCTGCTCAGAGCATATTCAAGTTTGAGACCAGGGGGCCTGTTGCGTCTTTCAACGACAAATTTCAACTCCCTGTCCAGAATGATTAATGGCCCTGAGTGGGTTTATCTGAACGGCTCTGACCATATAGTTCTTTTTGATCCAGTCACAATTGTAAAAATGCTGGAGTCGGTTGGATTCCGAAAAATCCAGGTAAGAACCAGATCCTTTAACCTGAGAAAGAAGCTGTACCACCCTGAACAGGAACTAAAAACAGCGTTTCATCCTCTACAACCATTCAGGAAATTGATTGATGAGACAATTCGATTTACCAATTTGGGGCATCAAATGATTGTTAACGCCGTGAAAGACTCGTGAAAACAAATAATTTTCCTTAACGAATTTTGGAAGTTCATGTTAAAATAGAAATTTTAGCGCGTATTTTGGCGCGTGGGAGCCTAGGCCGATTCGATATTTGTGGGCTGGGCCATTAAGCGAGAGATTCCAAATGACCAAAGACAAGACATCCACAACCTGTTTCTCCGGAGATGAGAGCCGGCATACTCGCTGAAGCTCTCCCATATATCAGGAAGTTTCGGGGCAAACGAATCCTCATAAAATATGGCGGCAGCGCCATGACGAACAACGACCTGAAACGGGATTTCGCTGAGGATGTAGCGCTTCTCAGTTTCATCGGGGTTAAACCCGTCATAGTTCACGGTGGGGGCCCTCAAATAGGAGCGCTGTTAAAGAAACTGGGTAAAGAGAGCAAATTTATCAAAGGACTTCGCGTCACGGACGAAGAAACCATGGATGTTGTCGAGATGGTCCTTGTGGCGAAGGTAAACAAGGACGTAGTCTCACTGATCAATTCGTACGGTGGGCGGGCTGTTGGCATATCAGGCCGCGATGGTCGGCTCATCCGCGCAAAAAAAGCCAGGCCTGCGCGATTGGCCGGTATCGATGAGGACCTCGGACTGGTCGGAGAAGTTGAAAGGATTAATCCTGATTTGGTAGCTGCACTGGAAGACCGGGGGTTTGTGCCCGTTATAGCGCCGGTAGGCGCAGGTCCGCAGGAAAAACCTTACAACATAAACGCGGACACGGCCGCCGGGGCTATGGCGGCGGCGTTGGACGCCGAAAAGTTACTGTTACTCACTGATGTGCCGGGTGTCCTGGATTCGCAGAATAATCTTGTTTCAAGCCTTTCAGAAGAAGAGGCGGAACTGTTGATCAAGACCGAAGGTATATCCGGCGGAATGATACCAAAAATTAAAAGCTGTCTTTCGGCTATCAGAGGCGGAGTGCCTAAAGCCCACATTATTGATGGCAGAGTGCCTCACGCTCTATTGCTGGAACTTCTGACAGATGAGGGTATAGGCACAGAAATTGTTCGCGAAAAAGCGCCGGGCCTTTAAGCCTTTTAGAGCGCATTCTGAACCGGATCCTGGTTCAGCTTTTATCAATTATCACCAGATGGGTTTTGACGCTCGTCGCCAAAGAGAGACGTAAAATGGCAAAGGAATCTTCAGACTTTATTTCCGCCAACAATGAATATGTTTTCAACACTTACGGCCGGACTCCAATTATGTTGGTTGAAGGTAAAGGAGTCCGAGTCAAGGACAGCGAAGGGAAAGAATATCTGGATTTTGTGCAGGGTATTGCGGCCTGTCCCCTCGGACACGCTCATCCTGTCCTTGTGGACGCGATTTCCAGGCAGGCGGCGAAACTTATTCACGTCTCCAATATTTTCCATATAGAACCTCAAATAGAGCTAGCGCGTCTACTCACTGAGAATTCATTCGCTGACAAGGCTTTCTTTTGCAACTCGGGCGCCGAGGCCAACGAGGGGGCTATAAAGCTTGCGCGAAAGTTTTTTAACGATAGTGGCGCCAAGGACAGATACCATATAATCACCATGGAGAATTCCTTTCACGGAAGGACACTGGCGACACTGGCCGCTACAGGGCAGACGAAGTACCGTCAGGGGTTCGAACCCCATACGCCTGGATTCTCTCATGTCCCATTTGGAGATTTCGAGGCGCTGGAGAGAGCTGTTTCGGACAATACCGCAGCCGTAATGATCGAACCGATTCAGGGTGAAGGGGGAGTGCGAATTCCCCCGCCGGATTTCCTCCCGAAAGTCCGGGAACTTTGCGATGATAGGGCCGTATTACTGATCTTCGATGAAGTTCAGACCGGGATGGGCAGAACCGGCAAGTTGTTCGCTTACGAAAACTTTGGTGTGGCTCCCGACATAATGACCCTGGCGAAGGGATTGGCCGGAGGGGTTCCCATAGGAGCGCTGCTTGCTACCAACAGGGTGGCGGGAGCTTTCAAGCCGGGGAACCACGCTACCACCTTTGGCGGGAACCCATTATCATCCGCCGCCGGTGTGGCGGTAGTCAGAGAGATTCTATCACCCGGCTTTCTGGATCGTGTCCGGATAATGGGGGGATATTTGAGATCCCGGCTCGAAGACATAGCCGCCAAATATAGAGTGGTCAAAGAAGTTCGGGGCATGGGCCTGATGCAGGCAATGGATCTGAAGATAGCCGGAGCCGACCTCGTTACAATAATGAGAGAAAATGGGCTTCTGGTTAATTGCACTTCTGATACCGTTCTTCGATTCCTCCCGCCTTTGATTGTTTCGGGCGACGAAATCGATGAAATGATAATCATTCTGGAAGCGTCCTTATCTAGAATCACGGATTAGCGCCATGAAAAAAGCTCGACATTTCCTGAGTCTTGCCGATTGCTCCAAGGAACAGATTCTTGGATGGATCCACCGCGCCCGAGCCATGAAAAGAGGCGAACCCGGTAAAGGCCCCGATTTACCATTGGAGGGCAAGAGTGTTGGACTGCTTTTTGACAAGCCCTCCACAAGGACCAGAGTATCCTTTGACGTGGGTGTGTATCAGTTGGGTGGTCATCCCATCTTTCTGAATTCGCGTGACATTCAGCTTGGTCGGGGTGAACCGATCAGGGACACGGCCCGAGTCCTCTCAAGATACCTCGACGCAATTGTAATAAGGACTTTCGGCCAGGAAATAGTCGAGGAATTCGCAAAATGGTCCACCATACCGGTGATAAACGCCCTGACCGATTTGTCCCACCCCTGCCAGATTCTCGGTGATCTCTTGACCCTTCAGGAGTCCGGACTGGATATTTTAAAAATGAAGGCGGCATGGATCGGTGACGGAAACAACGTAGCGAACTCATGGATATACGCCGCGCAGAAACTTGGATTTCACTTTGTTTTGGCTTGTCCTGAAGGATACGACCCGGCGGTAAAGGTCAATCTCAAGAACGTGAAGCTGACCCGCAGCCCATTGGAAGCGGCTAAAGGAGCCAATGCGATATCAACCGATGTCTGGGCTTCCATGGGGCAGGAACAAGAGGCCATGATCCGTCAAGAGGTCTTTCAGGGATATCAGGTGAACGAGGCCATACTTAAACACGCCGGCGATCCTGTTTATGTGCTGCATTGTCTGCCGGCGCACCGTGGGGAAGAGATTTCGGAAGACATCATGGAGTCGGATCGCTCTCTGATATGGGATCAGGCTGAAAACAGGCTACATGTTCAGAAGGCGCTGCTAGAGGATTTACTTAGCAATTGAAATGAGTATAGGCCACTATCGTGGCTTGCTGACGACAGTTGGAGGAACATTGAAACAGAAGGACATAAAAAAAATAGTTCTGGCCTATTCCGGCGGGTTGGACACTTCGGTAATCCTGAGGTGGCTGGTCGAAACCTATGAATGTCCGGTTGTGGCCTTTGCGGCTGATCTCGGTCAGGGTGAAGAACTGGACACTCTGGATGACAAGGCTGAAGCCTCTGGGGCTGAATCCATATACGTGATTGATCTCAAAGAAGATTTTGTAAAGTATTTCGTTTTCCCAATGTTTCGGGCGAACGCAGTGTATGAGGGGACATATCTTCTTGGAACATCAATAGCCAGGCCATGTATCGCTCAGGCCCAAATGGAAATAGTCGCAAAGGAAAACGCGGACGCTGTTAGTCATGGCGCCACGGGGAAGGGCAACGATCAGGTTCGATTTGAGCTGACATACTACTCGATCAACCCGGAGATTAAAGTTATCGCTCCCTGGCGGACATGGTCGTTCAAGTCCCGCTCGGAACTTATCGACTACGCGAAGAAATACGGGATTCCAGTAACATCCACCGCTGAAAAGCCTTACAGTATGGACAGAAACCTGCTTCATCTGAGTTTTGAAGGAGGGATACTGGAAGATCCATGGGCTGAACCGCCTTCAGACATGTTTGTGCTTACGGTTGACCCCAGGAACGCCCCTGACAAGGCTGAGGAGATTGTTCTGACTTTTGAGCAAGGCGATCCGGTGGCGGTCAATGGGGTAACGATGACTCCCGCTGTTTTGCTGGATCATCTGAACAGGCTGGCGGGAACTCATGGCGTAGGCCGTGTGGACATGGTCGAAAACAGGTACGTGGGCATGAAAAGCCGAGGCGTTTATGAGACTCCGGGCGGCACGGTCATCCATTCGGCCAGAAGGGCCCTGGAATCCATAACACTGGACCGGGAAGTCCTAAAACTCAAGGATGAATGGATACCTCGCTATGCGGGGCTGGTATATAACGGATACTGGTTTTCCCCGGAGAGAAAAATTCTTCAGTCCGCGATAGATATGGCGTCTTCCGTAGTATCCGGCGACGTAAGGCTGCGAGTTTACAAGGGTAGTGTTACGGTTACAGGCAGAAGATCGGATAACTCGCTGTACGATGAGAGGTTTGCGACCTTTGAACAGGATCAGGTCTATTCGCAATCCGACGCTGAGGGGTTCATCCGTCTTAACGCCTTGAGATTAAGAATCGGATCCCTTATGGCCAAAAAAAGGAAATAGGCTGGAATTTAAATCTGAAAAAATGGGCTCGAAAAAGAGTATGAATATCCCGGGTAAAACTGACGGCTCTTCCGGTATCAGAAAGGGCCGATTCAAAGAAGGCATGGATCCGCTTTTTGCGGAATTCAACGCCTCAATCTCGTTCGATCGACGTCTATTCAGGGAGGATGTGCATGGCAGTGTCGCTCACGTGCGTATGCTGGGCGCTCAGGGCATAATTCCCCTGGATGAAGCGAAACGCATTGAAGAGGGGCTCAATGAAGTCCTTGATGATTTTGAGCATGGCCGGTTCGAATTTCAGGAAGATCTGGAAGACGTTCATATAAACATCGAAGAAGCGCTGAAAGCTAAAATCGGGGATCTGGCCGGGAAGCTTCATACGGCTCGTAGCAGAAACGATCAGATAGCGCTGGATATAAGGTTATTCCTGAGAAATCAGTCCGCTTTGATAAAGGAAGCGCTTCTCGGTATTGACAAGTGTTTGATGGAAAAGGCGGAACAGAATCTTGACCTGATTTTTCCGGGTTATACTCATTTGCAAAGGGCCCAGCCGGTAAGATTGTCTCACCATCTGATGGCTTATTTTCAGATGTTTCGTAGGGATTGGGAACGGTTTACTGATACTGACAAAAGAATCGACGAAATGCCTCTGGGGTCGGCCGCCCTCGCTGGGACAACCTTTGCCATCAACCGTCGGATGACCGCCGATTACCTGAAGTTTTCCAAATTGAGCCGAAATTCTATGGATGCGGTTTCTGACAGGGACTTTGCCGCTGAGTTCGTTTTCAATTGCTGCTTGGTGATGACACATCTGTCCCGTTTTTCGGAAGAGCTTATCATGTGGTCGTCGTCTGAATTCGGTTTTGTGGAACTTCCAGACGCTTTTTGCTCGGGTTCGAGCATCATGCCCCAGAAAAAAAACCCTGACGCGTGTGAACTGGTCAGAGGGAAAACCGGCCGAGTCTACGGAGACATGGTTGCGCTTCTCACCATCCTTAAGGGATTGCCGCTGACTTACAACAAGGATCTTCAGGAAGACAAAGAGCCAGTGTTTGACGCCATCGACACGACGATCAACAGCCTTAAGGTCATGACGGGTGTGATAAAAGGGATCAGGTTCAGGGATGACGTTATGCTCGAAGCAGCGTCGGAGCCCTATCTTGCAGCGACCGACGTGGCCGATTCTCTCGCCCGTCAGGGAATGACTTTTCGGGAGGCGCACGCTCACGTCGGCGCGATTATTCGTGGAAAAACATCCGAAGCCGGCTTTATTCCTCCAACGCCGGAAGAAATGGTCGAATCAAGATGTCAGGAGGGCGCTACCGGAAAACAGAGTGTTACGCGCCAGTTGGAAGAAGGGCTGGAGTTCCTGCGGCAAGCCGGGCGCGATCCTCAGGCCAATGGGAAAAAGGGAAAAATCAACCCCGATTGAAGAAGTTCTCTTTACCGGTGATTTTTCTCATATTCGTGGGCTCGCTCTGGTCTTGTGGCTACAAGACTAACCCGAGGCCAACAGCGACCAGGCTCCCCGCGGAAATCAAGACTGTCGACGTCAAAGCGGACCCAAACGGGATAAAACTGAAATGGACTGTCCCTGGTTTGAATTCAGACGGTTCCAAGTTGACGGATTTGTCTGGATTCAAGGTATACCGGGGATCGAGAGGCGTTGATGAAGACTGCGTTGATTGTCAGGAAAAGCGGGAGTTGTTAGCCAACATAGATTTTCAATCGCCCTCCAACGCGGAAATAAAAGACAATGAGGTGGTCTTTAGGGACAAAGATGTTTCTCTGGGCAAGATTTACACTTACTCAGTAGCCGCATACAACATGCGAGGCCGGGAAAGTCGAATCGGAAACCCTGTGGATGTTTATTACGAAGCTCCGCCGGCCGCGCCGACAAATCTGACGGCCCAGTCTGAAGAAGGCCACATCAGGCTCCAGTGGACAGCGCCGAGCGACGAAAAGATAGACAGGTACGAATTGTTTAGAGGAACCGTCAACGACATAGCGAAGATGAAACCAATCGGAACAGCTCCTTACCGTGAACCGTGGTTCGTGGACAAAGACCTGGAAAAAAACACAAAGTATTATTACGCTATCCGGTCCGTGAAATCGAACAAGGGAACGCTCTTCGAATCCAACCCGTCCTCTGTCGTGGAAGCTACTGCGCCAGGAGTCTACTGGGGCGCCCCGGAAGATGTGAATGTGGCGATGACCCGCCAGGGAATAAGGGTGTACTGGAACCCGGTCAAGATAGAAAACGAGGAAACCCGCTACAACGTTTATCGTTCGGAGGGCGGTGGAGTATTTCAGAAAGTGAATCCTGAACCTATGAAAGCCCCCTGGTTGCTCGACAGCCGCGTTACCAGGGGAAGAACTTACCGCTACGCTGTTACCGCCTTTCCCAATGGGAAGCCTGATGAGGAATCAGCGCGAACAGCGTCGGAATCGCTGAGATATAACTACTGATTTACGGGAAATCCAATGCATCATTTCAGTTACCAGGACAACGAACTTTATTGCGAACGGGCCCCAGTTAGCCGAATAGTTGCAGAATTCGGAACCCCTCTTTTCATCTACAGCCGCAGGACACTGGAAAGGCATTTCAGGACTTTCGAAGCCCCTTTCCTTGATGTCCCTCACGTGATCTGTTTTTCAATGAAAGCCTGTTCAAACCTTGCGATCCTGAAGATCTTCGGGAATTTGGGCGGTGGAGTTGACATCGTATCGGGCGGCGAGCTTTTCAGAGCGCTTAGAGCGGGAGTTCCTCCTTCCAAGATTGTTTACTCCGGTGTCGGTAAAAAAGCGTATGAGATAGATGAAGCGCTTCATGCTGATATATTGATGTTCAACGTGGAATCTGAAGAGGAACTCGGTCTGCTCAATCAGAGAGCCACTGCCATGGGCACGCGAGCCAGGGTAGCGCTGCGTGTCAATCCTGATGTAGATCCGTTGACTCACCCTTATATTTCTACTGGTTTGAAATCCAACAAATTCGGTGTTCAGATTGAACAGGCCAGAGAGATTTATCAAAAGGCAAAACGATACGGCGCTATAGACCCCATAGGGGTTGACTGCCACATCGGAAGCCAGTTGACTGAGTTGGCTCCTTTCCTGGAAGCGGTTTCAATACTCAGAAACACTTTTAGAGAACTTGAGGGCTGATGGAATTGACATCAAGTACCTGGACATTGGAGGTGGACTCGGCATCCCGTACGATCAGGAAACACCTCCCGCTCCGGGAGAATATGGAGCGGCGGTTCTTGACCTGATTTCAGACATGAATATTACTCTCATTATGGAGCCTGGCAGAGTTCTGGTAGGGAACGCGGGTATAATGATTACCAGGGTGTTGTACAACAAACGTGGATCAGACAAAAATTTTGTCATTGTAGACGCTGCAATGAATGATCTGATCCGTCCCAGCCTGTACAAAGCCTATCACTCGATAGCCAGGGTTAAAAAATCCGGCGCTCCATGCCGGACCATGGTAGCTGACATAGTCGGCCCTATTTGCGAATCCGGGGACTTTCTGGCTCGAAGCCGTGAAATTGAAGAACCTGCGCCGGGAGAACTCCTCGCCGTAATGAGCGCAGGGGCCTACGGGTTCTCAATGTCATCGAACTATAACTCCAGGCCACGTTGCGCTGAAGTCCTGGTTGATGGTTCGAACTATTACCTGATAAGACGGAGAGAGACCTACGAAGATTTGATCAAGGGAGAAAGTATCCCGGGTCATATTCTCGAGGGGAAACAAAGGAGCGAATAATGTTTTCTGGAGCGTTCACAGCAATTGTTACACCGTTTAAAAACGGCCAGGTCGATGAAAAAGCGTTCAAGAATCTGATCCGGTTTGGAATGGATGGTGGAGTTAGTGGTTTCGTCCCATGCGGAACTACCGGTGAATCACCGACACTGTCTCATGAAGAGCACAACCGTGTTGTTGAAATGACTGTCAAGGAAGTCTCGGGTCAGGCGAAAGTTATTGCGGGCACAGGATCGAACAGTACGGCTGAAGCGATAAGTCTTACCCGTCACGCCAAACAGGTCGGAGTGGACGCGGCTCTGCTCGTTTCCCCATATTATAATAAGCCCACTCAGGAAGGACTCTATAATCACTTTAAGGCAATAGCCGAAGCAGTTGATATACCGTTGGTTCTATATAATATTCAGGGTCGTACCGCTGTAAACATAGAAAACTCAACCATGGAGAAACTCTCCAGGATTCCAAACATCGTAGGTGTTAAGGAAGCGTCCGGATCGATCCTGCAAATGAGTGAAGTTATAAGACTTTGCGGGTCGGATTTTGATGTGCTGTCTGGTGACGATCAGATGACTTTCCCCTTGATGGCTCTGGGCGGGAAAGGTGTAATCTCGGTGGTGACGAACATTATTCCCGACAGAATGTCCGACCTTGTAAGGAGCATGCTGGCCGGAGACGTTGACAAAGCCAGGACCATACATTTTGAAATTTACGAGCTTTGCCAGACAATGTTTGTTGAAACCAACCCAATACCCATCAAAGCGGCTTTATCGTTAATGGGCAAGATTGAACCGGAGTTCCGGCTTCCCCTTTGTATGCCTTCCGCCGCCAATTTGGAGAAAATCAGGACGACCCTGGCCAAATTTAATTTGATATAATTCAGGAGTAGATATGATCAAGGTTGCGATAAGCGGCGCCGCGGGCAGGATGGGAAGAAGGATAATCTCCTTGTCCCATGAACATCCAAAACTCAAGATTACAGCCGCGCTGGACGCTCCCAATGTTCCCAGCATTGGGAAAGACGCTGGAGACATTGCTGGTATAGGCCCGATCGGCGTGCCCGTTACGGATGATTACAAGGCGGCGGTCGCCAAGTGTGACATTCTTGTGGATTTTTCTTCGCCTGAAGCCACATCGAGAAACGTAGCAGAGGCCGCCAAAAAGAAAAAGGCCATAGTTATTGGAACCACCGGCCTTTCGGATCTGCAGAAAAGGGCTGTCAATGAAGCCGCGCTGAAGACCCGCTGTCTAATGGCGCCGAATATGAGCCTGGGTGTCAATCTGTTGTTCAGTCTGGTTGAAAAAGTAGCGTCCACCCTTGGGGATAATTACGACGTCGAAATAATAGAGTCCCATCATAATCAGAAAAAGGACGCCCCGAGCGGAACAGCATCGAAGCTTGCGGAAATTATCGCAGGAGCGCTGGACAGGGACCTTGACGAAGTGGGCATTTATGGACGTTACGGTATGGTGGGCGCCAGAAAACCCAAAGAGATAGGTATAATGTCATTAAGGGCCGGGGATATAGTCGGAGAACACACCGTCATGTTTTGCACGAATGGTGAACGGATTGAATTGACCCACAAGGCCCACAGTCGGGACGCTCTGGCTAAGGGCGCCATTCAGGCGGCCCTGTGGCTCGTGGACAAACCGGCTGGACGACTTTACGACATGGGAGATGTCCTCGGCCTGAAGGAAACAAAATGAAATTGGTACGATTCCAGACCGGGCAAGGGATATTTTCCGGATTCATTGAAGGAGATGTGATTGTGCCCGGAGGCGCCAATCCCGCTCAAGGAGAAGAGCGCCTGAGCAACGTAAGATTGCTGGCCCCATGCTCGCCTTCAAAGATTGTGGCTGTAGGGCTGAACTATCGTGACCACGCTGAAGAGCTGAACATGAAACTGCCCGAAGAGCCCCTCCTTTTCCTCAAACCGTCTTCGAGCGTGATTGGGCCGGGCGATAGTGTAATAATGCCACGTCAGAGCGCTCGAGTGGATTATGAGGCCGAACTTGCGATAGTGATAGGTAAGGAAGCCAGACGAGTCCCTGAGAAAGACGCCGGCGCCGTTATACTCGGTTACACATGTCTCAATGATGTGACCGCCCGTGATTTGCAGAGCAAAGACGGCCAGTGGACGAGGGCCAAGGGTTTTGACACATTCTGTCCGATTGGACCCTGGATCGACACGGATATTGATCCTGCGGATCTCAAGATTGATCTTTTGCTCAATGGGGTGACCAAACAGTCATCCAGGACATCGAACCTTATCTTCAGTCCAAATAAACTGGTCGAATTCATAACGAGCGTGATGACCCTGTATCCAGGAGATGTCATCGCTACAGGAACCACTTCCGGTATAGGTCCAATGGCTAATGGCGATACCGTTGAGGTGAGGATCGAAGGTATAGGTTCCCTGACGAACAGGGTTGAAAGCTGGGACAAGTGCGATCAATCGCGTATGTAGGTTTCGGCGGGAATCTCGGGGACCCGGAAGATACCTTTTATAGAGCACTGGAAAAGATCGAAGCTCTGGAAAGCGTATCTGTTACGAATATATCCAGCCTTTACAAGACTGATCCTGTAGGTCTGGCAGACGGTGGAGGAGACTTCGTTAACGCAGTGGTTGAGATTGATACCTATCGCAGCCCGGAGCAGTTAATTTACGATCTCAGGAAGATTGAACGGTCCCTAGGGAAAAGTCGTTCCCACAGGAGCGACAGGTCGAGAAAAATTGACCTTGACCTACTGTTGTTCGGTTCAAGACATTTTGCCGGCAAAGAGCTGGAAGTGCCCCATCCCCGGATGGCGTCCAGGGCTTTTGTGTTGGTTCCCCTGGTCGAAATCGCCCCCGACTTTACGCATCCGGCGCTAAATATGACCTTGAGAGAAATTCTGGCGCAGCTTGGGGACGATGAAGTCATGGGAGTGCGGCTGTTCAAAGGCGTTGATCGACAGAAGGCGAAACAGGTTGTTTAAACTAATTATAACAGCGATATGGATTTATGTGGCATACAGACTTCTAACGTGGGCTTTTAAGGCCTTAGGCGCCGGCTCAAGTCCCAGTGGTATTGACAGGAAATCAGGTCCGACTGATATTAACGAAATGGTAAAAGACCCAATTTGCGGAACTTATGTCCTTGCTCGCGACGCCAAAACGTTGAGAGCAGGCGGCCAAACCTTTTATTTTTGTTCGGATGAATGCCGCAAGAGATTCCTTAATAATTGATTCAGGTTTCCAGATATGGCTTCAGGGCTTGAAAATCCGAAAATATTGATCGCTGAAGACTCAACGATTTTGAACAACATGCTCCGGGACGTCTTTGAAGAACATGGTTTTGAGGTTTTTCAGGCGTTCGACGGCTCAGAGGGAAAAGACCTTCTTGTTAAGGAGCAACCGGATATAGCCCTGATAGACGTTCACATGCCCCGAATAGACGGATTGGAGACTCTCAGGTTCGCAAAGGAAAAGCTGCCTCGTTTGGCAGTAATCGTAATGTCCTCCGCCGAAAATCCGCAGATAGGCGTAAAAGCAATGAAGCTCGGGGCGGATGACTATCTCACCAAACCATTCGCAGCCGAAGACGTTGTGGCCCTTGCGGAAAAACTTCTTGAGAATCGTCGTTTTGGTGATGAGAATATACGGCTCAAAAAAGAAATCCGTAGAACCGAAAAATATCTTGCGCATCTTACTACGCTTATTAATGAAGGGCTGATCACTACAGACCTTGGTGGAAAAATCCAGTCGATCAATCGGGCGGCGTCCAACCTCTGGGGATACACATTTGAGGAGCTGAAGGACAAAGATATTCATTTTCTGATTCGCGGGGAGGCCAGAAACCTGCTACAGCGAGATCTTGTGAGAGACACCCTGCGAGATGGAAAGGTTGAAGGCGAATTTCATTTCAGAAAAAAAGACAACTCGTCGTTTCCGGGTTATCTTTCGACATCAATCATCAAGGAAAACAATCGGCCTCGGGGAATAGTAGTCGTTATTGCAGAGTTAACCCGTGTGTACGAGGTTGAAAGACGTCTCAAGCAGTCTGAAAAACTGGCCTCGCTTGGTAAGGTAGTAGAGGGCGTGGCTCATGAAGTCAGAAACTGCCTTACTTCGTTGGGCGGGTTCACCCAGAGGTTAAATAACATGTCTGAAGAGGATTCCACCGTATGGAAATATACGGAAATCATGCTTCATGACGTGGCTCGCCTCGAAAAAATGGTCAAGGATATTGAAGAATATGTCCGCTTCTCCAAATTATACCACTTTAATTTTGTAAAGACGGATGTTGTCCCGCTCGTGGAACGGGCAAGGGACAAGGCTATTCAATTAATGCCGGAATCTTTTGCAAAAAAGATCAGCTTCAGTATCGAAGCGGAGAAAAATCTTCCGGAAATTAATGTTGATATAGCCGCGATGGAAGAAGTGTTTTTCAATCTTATCCGAAACGCCTTTGAAGCTATGCCCAATGGGGGGCGACTGCGTGTAGCGATCAAGAACCTCAGGTCCGGTATTCTGGTCTCTTTTATCGATAATGGAGTGGGCATACACAGGGAAGATATTTCAGATATATTTAACCCCTTTTTTACATCAAAAACGTCCGGCGCTGGTATGGGATTGACCAAGGCGCATTTGCTGCTGGAGGAGCATCGAGGAACTGTTCGGGTATCATCGGAGCCAGGCAAAGGCTCTACCTTTGAAGTGTTCCTCCCGGTTGAGCGTTCGGTCACATCTATCTATCCATGGGAAACCAGGCGAACCGGAGCGTCTTCTCGGAGTTCAATCAAAAAATAATGAAAAGGCATTTACCGAACTTTCTTACCCTGGGACGCCTGTTGCTGGTCCCTCCAATAGTCGTTCTGCTGTTTTTCCCCGGCCGATTCCCATCCGCGTTGGCTGCGCTTCTTTTCTTTATTGCGTCACTCACGGATTTCTTTGATGGTTTTATTGCCCGCAGGTTGAAGGTTGAATCGTCATTCGGCCGTTTTCTGGATCCGATAGCGGACAAGGTTCTCTGTGACATCGGCCTTGATCATGTTGATAGCTCTGGACAGGGTTGACGCATGGATAGTGATGCTGATCATCAGCCGGGAGGTCGCTGTAAGCGCATTGCGGGCGACCACAAAATCATGGGATTCGACCCTGAAGCCCAGCCGTATAGGAAAATGGAAAGCGTTCCTCCAGTTCGCCGCTGTTATCCCCTTGATGATTCATTACAAATATCATTTCATAGTTGATATCGATTTCAACGAGATCGGGACAATCCTGCTTTACGTGGCTCTTGCGCTTACCCTGTGGTCCGGTGTGGATTATTTCGTGAGATTTTACAGGGAATACGGGTCGAAGGAATCGGCTAGCGCAGATTAGAATGAGGTGTTTGGAGCCAAAATGTGATGCGCCAACAAGGGGTTCAAGATTTTGAACCCCTACGGCCGTAGAACTGGACATCGAAGGGCGTAGAAGCAACAGAACAGGAATTGTGAATGGCGGAGGGAGAGGGATTCGAACCCCCGGATCTTTTGGATCAACGGTTTTCAAGACCGCCGCCTTAAACCACTCGGCCATCCCTCCGTTTGTGCGTCATCGAATCTAACGCAATAGAGTCGTATGTGTCAAGATGACCTTTGTTGTTGCGTTTGAATGATGGAAATGCTCACCCAAACATGTTTTTCAGAACGTCACGCTCTTTCAATTCGCTCATCTGATCATGAAGAGAATCCATTTCCCATTGCGCAATATTGTCCTGAACATATTTACGGATACGGTTCAACTCGAAATCATTCGGGATGACATGTTCCCAGTAATTGCGTTGCCAGACAGCAAGAATGTCTGTGTTGTTTCTAGACCATTTAGTGACGCCGCTCTTGAAACCCCTAACAATGGATCCAATAGATTTTGGGATTATGTGTTGGTATTTGTTCTATTGACGGGCATTTTGTAGGGGTTCAAGATTTTGAACCCCTACGTCGGCGATGCGTAATTATCCCGTGAACATGATTGGCCTCTTTCGTGGAACGGGTTCCTCGGACAAACGCGCCCACCTAACACTTCTCTAACCCAAAAATCACACTCCTAACACAAATGTAAGCTAAACTTAACGAGTGTTGCGAAATGTTACAAAATTGTATTAGTTATTATTTTGTCAGGCCTTTTTTATATTGACACTTCATTAAGTTTCAAATAAATTTGGAGTCAAATCAATTTCGTTTGGGAAAATTGTCTTTGTTGATCTTCAGGCTCACTCGCTGGCCGGCGATTGTGGCTCCAGATCGATGATGATGTGTGGATGTTAATTTTGGACGGATATGTCTCCGTCCCCTTTGTGATTTGATAAGGAGGAAGGTTATGAATTATCGTAAATCATTAATCCCCGCCCTCATTCTTGGGCTCTCCATCGTGCTGCTGGCTGGTCCCGCAAGCGCGTGGGAGTTCTCGATGGACGGGACTTTACACGTGGCTTTACGAGTATAGGACCCAGATGGGTAACAGATGGCTTCTTTGGCACATATCGATCAGGCCCAAGACGGATGGTATGACGGGACTTATGGACATCGGGAGCATTTGCGCCTTACAATTTCTATTTGGGCGGCTATCACAAGGTGAGTAGCAATCCAAGCGCCGGTGGAGTTCCGCCATCTGCTGCCGCATATGGTGGTCAGGGAACATCGCTAGCCGGTGGGGAGTCGATTGTTTCTGGGTCTGACGCCTCATGGCAGGTCTATTCGATGTCCACCAACATGCAGATCAGGATGAACCAGGCTGTCCGTATCAGGGGCAACTACTTTATCGGTTCCTGGAATTCCCCAACTACAGCACTTCTCAAGGGCTGATGGTTTCATCCGGATTGCTGACTCAGGATTCGCCTGGTGTACAGAGATCTTTTTCGCCAGGCTACTGGAGAACACTCTGGCTGTCCGCGCAATTGCCCTGGGGTGAACTCGCAATTGGTAAACGACCGTCTAGTTGGGGTATGGGACTACCATATCGATGGCGCTGACAACAGGCATTCAGACTCATTGTCGCTGACCACTTTCTATGGTCCTTTCAGGATCGGAATGTCCTTTTACCCATCGCGAAGAGGCTATGCGTCTGACGACTATGCAAAGGCGTCAGGCTGGTTCAATGAGACGACCCGACAAAAACAACACCCGTGTATTTGATATGACTATCCCAACGGTAACTTACAGGTCTGGCCCGTATAGACGCAGGTTTTCTCATTGACCTGGGTTTTCAAGCACAGAGGTCGAGAAGGATACCATAGGGACCCCTGCTGCCCGATGGGCTGCAAACACTGCATATTCCACTGACTTCGGTGAGCAATATGGTGGCGGCTTATTTCAAATACAACAACGGGAGATTCTTTCTCAACGCAGAGTACATTTTTGACAGAGAGTCTAACGTAAGAAACTATTCAGCCAACTCAACCGCCGTCAACTTCCATAAATCCTGCGTATACGATTCACGATGCCGGAGCGGTTGAGCTCGGAGCGTTGTGCGGGCCAGCAAAAATTTCATTGATCGGCGCATGGTTTACCGGGGACGACTACAGGGGTGGGACACTCAACGGTAACAATGGGATGTTTAAAGTTACTTCGGGGCTTCAGTCGGATGTGTGGTCTAACACGGGAGTTTTCAGACCCTATAGCTACTTAATGGTTTATGGTTACGGTTTAGGCTCTAGTTTCGCACGTGACACTGGTAACGGATTTGTTCAGGACGCGACTTTATACGGCGCACGACTTGATTACGCTGCTGCTGCGAACCTTAATCTATTCGGCAGCTTCGCATGGGCTGAAAGATTTTCCAATAGTGGTTTTCTGTGGGGTTGCTTGAGGCCGGCCATAGGGACCGCCACAGGTCCTACTACCACCACTACGAAGCCCCCTGGCTTGGGGGGGCGACCGTTGCAACATTTAATACAGCTCCGTATGCGGGCCAGGTAGCGTTGGTCAACAATACTCGAGCGAACGTGTTTACTCCCACCATACCCGACGGAGCCCTTGGCTACGAGATCGATGCAGGTTTCGACTGGAAACTTCTCGAAGGGCTTACTGCCCGATGCACCTTTGGGTACTGGTTGCCTGGTAACTGGTTCAGCTATGCATGCGCTGACAAAAGTGTACCTGATTGGGGCAGTTACTCCACGGCTCAGACATTTGGCACAATCCCCGGAAAGAACATCGATCCTGTCTTTGGTATGGAATTCAAGGTGGAAGGCACATTCTAAACCCATCAGACATAAACCTAGTTTAACCAAAACGGAGGATCAATTGATCCTCCG
>CAWJXP010000038.1:0-93303 GCA_963846725.1 uncultured delta proteobacterium
TAAGGGTTGAAATACCCATACCTCTGAGTCTTTTCACGAGAAAGATGAAGAGATAAGCGGTTTGCATCGCGTCTTCCAAAGCGTCATGCTTTTCAAAGAGCGGCAAACCGTATTTTTTTGCCAACTGGTTTAGATTGAAAGAGAAACCGGACGTTGCGTCCTCATAATAATTGCGCCGCCTAAAGTCTTCATAAAACCGGGCCATTTTCATGGTATCAATCAAGGGATTTTTTATTATTCCCCCTAGCGCTGGTCTGGTAGCTCGATTCAGAAAATTAATATCAATGTTTACAAAATGCCCCACGACTACCGTTCCATAGAGAAAATCAACAAAGTCGGATAAAGACTCCTGAAGCGGTCTGGCGTCATCTATCTGGCTGGGCGTAATTCTGTGAATTAATGTGCTGTCTTTGGGTAGAGGTTTGCTCGGTTTCGCGTAACAAAAGAAATTCTTGCCGATTGCAACCCTCAAATTCTGGACTTTTACCGCGCCAATCGAGACAATTTCATCCGAACGAGGTTTTAGTCCCGTCAGTTCAGTGTCAAAAACCACGAAGTCGTAATTCTCGATCGGTTGGTTTCGGTTGAAATCAAAAAAGAAACTGACGATTTTTTTTGAGGGTCTCGTGCCTAAACAGTCCAAGCCATTTTAGCCACTGGTTCAAATTGTGGTTCCCAACATGCGCCCCTGACCTGGGAAAGCGGTCAGGAGCCGGACGTTTCATTTCCCCATCATCATAGGCCGATAATTTTCATGCAAAATTATTCCAGGACCCTGAACTCCGTTTTCACATATCCCTGCATCCTGCCGATCGCTCCGAACGCTTCCTTCAAGGTTTGTTTCTCTACATCTGTCAACTCCGTGGGATCTATATAGTTGTCCGGTTGTTGGCCGGATTCGAGCATACGGAGCTGGTGCACCAAACGGATCTGTGTTTGAAACTCATAGGCTTCTCTGGCCTCTGTATACAATTCACTTGGGATGAGCCCCCCTTCGCCGAGGACCGTCAATCTTTCCAAAGTGTTAGTTTCTCTCAGACCGTAGCGCAAAGCCATGATACGCGCAAAATCTACAAAAGGAGTCAAGCCGCGGGTTTTTATGTCAAGCCGATCTTTGTGTTCACCATCTTTCTCAACAAGAAAATTCCTAAAAATTGACAAGGGGGTTTGAGTAGACATGCAATCTCTGGCTAGATGCATCAGGAACAGACCCCGGTTCGGAGCCTGAATGGCGACATAATCTCTCAGCTTCTCAGGTAGATCGACCTTTCCATGCCCCGACCTGAAATCAAAAAATATAGTCGCGTGCAAAACAGCCTGAGGTTCCGGCGCGCTCATCCACCTGTCAAAATAGTTCCTCCAGACAGAGAAGGGCTTTCGCCATTTAGGGTTGGAAGCCATTATCTCCCCTTTGCACAACGGGTAGCCACAGGCTTCAAGATGCTGTATTGCGAGGTTGCCGAAGCGCCTGAAATACAATTTTCCTTCTTTTACATGGTCCCAATCTTCCGGTGGGGTCTCGTATATGAGCGCGTTATCCTGATCTGTCTTAAAAGTTTGTTCCTGCCTACCCTCACTCCCCATCAGCATCCAGCAGTATGGATAGGGAGGAGAGCCAAGTTCTCTTTCGAGAAGAACGAGAACTCTATTCACTATATGGTCATTGAGGGCCGTGATCATCTTTGCCACATCATTGGCTTTGGCGCCCTCTGTTATCAGTTTTCTAACTATCAGGGGCGTTGCTTCGGATAGGGGATAAAGACCCCTGATCTCGTTTTGGGAAACTATTTCCCGATAAAGCGATATTGGGGACACTCCCTGATCTACCATTATGTCATGTGAGGACACCACACCAACGATCTGATTTCCATCGGTAACCGCAAGGTGATGTGTTTCCATATTCATCATCATTATCAGAGCGTCAAAGCACAGAGTATCAGCAGCCATGGATTTCACTGGAGACGACATGGCCTGGAAAACAGGCGCTTCGGAACTTAAACCATTGGAAACAACCTTTGTCCTGAGATCATTGTCCGTCACGATACCTATAATTTCGCTTTTGTCGTCGGAGACTAAACAGAGCCCACTCCTCGTTCCGTCATACGCGCTGCTGCGAACCTAATGGTATCGGACCCTGATACCACTTCTAATGGGCGATTTATTATGTCTTTTACCGTGGAAGAAAAAAGCCTTAATCCCTCCTCTGATCTTGGTTCAAGCTGATGGCTTCGCAATGCTTCATAAGCGCTGTCCACTAGACCGCTAGAGAATTTTTCCCACAAATGTCCGGCAAACGACGGACTTTTCTTGAGAAGGTCGAGAAATATCTCCTTTTCCAGAAGATAGCAGAAACGTGTCCTCGATTGCTTCGACGCTGAAAAGAGACTTGACACCCCGGATGATGGACAAGGCCCCAAAATGGCCACCCTCTCCCCTGATGTCCTGGAGAATTGATTCATTGTCGGAATCAATCAGGCTTATCTTCACGGCCCCTTTCTGGATTAGAAAGAGGCTTGAAAGTTCGGATACGTTTTGTTCCAATATGAGAGAGCCGACTTCAAAAAAATCCTGGCGCATTCTTCTGGATATTCTCTGAAGAATTTCTTCTTCCAGCTCATTGAATGGCCTAACGACTTTGAGAAATTCCGAAACCGCTTCTGGATCTGCCTTGTGCGAATCGTTCTTTTGCGGCATGAATCGTCCCTTTCAAAAATTAAATTCGGTTCAAACCAAGGATTCGTACAGCCGTTTCAGGGAAATTTTCTTTTAACTAAAACCTGGAGCTGTGAAAGCAGTGAAAAAGTTTCTTTTAGCGTTCTCTTTTCCAGTTCAGACAAATTTGATGGATCAACAACATATGAAGGGGTCAAGTTGGCGTCCAGGCCTTTCAACTGATTTATTAACACAAGCTGAGTTTGAAATTCGTAGAATTCTGTAGCCTCGGAATAAATACTGTGACTTATAGCTCCCGAATCATACAGCGCCTTGAATCGCTCTAGAGTGTTGTTTGACTCAATTGCGATTTTGAAGCACATCAATCTGGCGAAATCCGAGAAACGGATTGCCGACGCGGTTTTCCAAATCAAGACCCGGGTTTTGCGCCCCATTTTCTTCCACTATAGCCTTCCCCAAAAAGGATACGGGAGGTTTTAAGCTTAAGAAATCCTCAGCGAGACTTTTCATAAAACTCCTGCTAGACGAAATTCTTCTAAAAAACAAACGCTTCAGTGATAGCGTCGTCTCGTTTTCGCCCGTTACCCGCGCATATCAAGAAACTTTTTTGCAACAGCTATTTCTGGAGGAATTGGATTTGATATCCACTCCTCCATATAGGTAGACCAAACTCCCAGGGGTTTGCGCCACCTCGGATTTGCCCCTGAGGTTTTTAAAATCAGGTTGTCGCCAAAACAACTCTCAAAGAAGTTATTAAGTTGCAAAGTTCTTTTTTCAAGAAGATGATCTGATGTCTTCTTGTCACTTTGTTCAATTCCGTTTTTATAAATAACCGCATAATCGTAGGTTGGAAGCAGGGTCTGTTCCATCCTGGCAGCCTTTCCCAGCAATATGAAAAAAGGCCGAACCGAACGAGGAGACTCAGAAAACAACTTCAGAGCCCTGACAAATATCCGGTCGTGAAACAGGCTGATAATATTTGTGCAATGGTTGGCTTTTGCTCCTTCTTCAATCAAGTTTCGAACAACCCCAGGAATTTTGCGTGATAATTCGTTCATGGATTCTGCTGTTTGCCTTGATTTTATTTCCCTGAACAGGATGACAGGGGAGGCCGCCTGATGAACCATGATATCGTGAGTCGTGATGATCCCCACAACTTGGGAGCCTTTTACAGCCGGGAGATGACTGATCTGTCTTCTGACCATTCGTAGGGTGGCTTCAAATAACCTGGCCTGAACAGGAATTGTCAGGACTGGCGTGGACATGACCTCAGATACTGGGCGGTTATAATCCAGGCCAACCGCAACGACTCTGGTACGCAAGTCTTTTTTGGTAATAATTCCAAGAATATTCGTAGAACTATCTCTGACCAATAACGATCCTATCCTTAACTTGGCCATGGTTCGAGCGGCTTCCTGAATTGTGGAACTAGAATTTACAAAATTAAAATTGGGACGAATTATATCAGAAACCCTGGTGGTGAAATAATCGTAACGCTTCATGCCGATGGACCGCATGCCTTCAAGCCGCGTCTCAGAATAGGCATGTGAAATTCGATCACGCTGAAATTCATCACGAAAAAAGAGCCCGAAAGCAAGTTGTTCTGAAAGAAACTTTAGAAAGATCGCTTTCGGTATCAGGAAGCAGAAAGTGTCCTCCAAAGCTTCTACGGTCACATCCGGTTTTTCATCTGAAATTAGCCAGGAGGCGCCAAGCGTTTCTCCTTCACCGCCCAAATTTTTCAATGTCAGAGTTTCGCTCTCACTGCGAACAAAAACCTGCACGCTTCCCTTGTGAATGACATGAAGATGTGTGACTTCAGTTAGATGCTGCTGAAAAGTAGCGCCCCCTTGGGATAGAATTCAACTTCAACTTCTTTGGCCAGTTCTTCGATGGAAATTGAGTCAAGTTCCTTGAACGGGGAGAACCTCTCGAGGAAGTGGACGGCTATTTTAGGTGGTACCGAATATGCTGGCAAATTTTCGATCATAAAGTCTACTTGACTGTTAAGTGTTTGAAATCGCTATGACGCATGTCACTCAGGATCTAATGGGGCTTAACATGCTTGACAATACCGGCCTACCCATTGTAACAAGAGACTATATATATCAACTTCAGACAAATCATCAATCCCGTCCGTATAAGATACGTGACCGAAATAGGGTTTCGTGACAATAAGATTCGCTGAGTAGTTCCAGGTGGCTCGGGGAAAATCAGGTCCTCCGGTAGCCTTCAGCTTGGTTAACGGTTATCGGCGCTTCAGGCATATCTTTCTTAGCTGCGAATAGTTAATGTTTTTTTGGCCTTTGGCCAAGGTTTTGTATATGTGGCTTGGTAGGTAGCGATCCAGAAAAGCTCTTTATAAATTTAACGAAAGGGGGAAAACGATAACCTTAGGGGAATTACGGGGAATAAGTTTGTCTAGTCTCTACCTAGGATTAACCTGAAAAAGGAGGATTTGATCATGGAGAACGCCCCAAAGTGGTATGACGTCCATCTTGAGGGGTACAAAGAGGTGGCCTACGTTAAGGGGATGGATCAGTACAATGATATGTACAGAAGGTCACTTGACGACGTGGACAACTTTTGGGCCGAGCAGGCGAGGGAATATCTCACTTGGGACAAAGAGTGGGATTCCGTCCTCAATTACGATTTCCACAAAGCGAACATTGAATGGTTTGCAGGCGGGAAGCTCAACGCTTGTTATAACTGCCCTGGACCGGCATGTCGATGCGCTGAAAAACAGGGTAGCCTATTACTGGGAAGGTGATAACCCGGAAGAATCGAGAACCGTTACGTACCTTGACCTGTACAAGGACGTAAACAAATTTGCCGCCGCTCTCCTCGCTAATGGAGTAAAAAAGGGCGATCGGGTCATCATCTATCTCCCCATGATCGTAGAGTTGTCCGTAGCCATGCTGGCCTGCGCAAGGATAGGGGCGGTACATTGTGTCATCTTCGGAGGTTTCAGCGCAGAATCAATTGCCAGTCGTATTCATGACTGCGGCGCGAAAGTTGTTATCACATGTGATGGCGGATATCGCGGCGGAAAAGTCCTCCAATTGAAAAAAACTGTTGATGAAGCCCTATTGCAATGTCCCGGTATAGAGAAGGTTATAGTCTTTAATCGATGTGGTCTGGATCTCAAACTGGATCCAAAGAAGGAAGTCTGGTGGCATGAAGCGATTTCCGCCCCTGGGCTACCCTCGTACGTCAAACCTGAATCCATGGACGCTGAAGACCCTCTGTTTATCCTTTACACAAGCGGAAGCACGGGTAAACCGAAAGGTGTTCTCCACACGCACGCCGGCTATCTGCTTTATGCCGCAATGACGTGCAAACTTACCTTTGATATTAAACCAAACGAGACATTTTGGTGCACGGCGGACATCGGCTGGATTACCGGTCACACCTACATTGTTTATGGACCGTTAATTGATGGGTATACCAGTGTGATGTTTGAAGGCATCCCGACTTATCCCGGCTTTGACCGTTACTGGGAAATCGTCGCGAAGAGAAAGGTAGATAAGTTTTATACAGCTCCTACGGTAATTCGTTCGCTCGCCAAAGAGGGAGAGTCTCACGTTAAGAAACATGACGTTTCTTCATTAAAACTCCTCGGAACCGTAGGCGAACCGATCAACCCGGAGGCCTGGAGATGGTACTTCCATAACGTCGGTCGTGATTGGTGCCCGATTGTAGATACCTGGTGGCAGACCGAAACCGGTGGTCACATGATGACCCCTCTGCCTGGTGTTGGCCCGATCAAGCCGGGGTCCTGTTCGTTCCCATTCTTTGGGGTAGAACCGGTGATTCTGGATCCGGAGACCGGAGAAGAGGTCAAGGTTCCAAATCAGGAAGGGGCTCTGTTCATCAAAAGACCTTGGCCAGGCATGGCTCGAACAGTCTATGGTGACCATGACCGCTTCATCGATACTTACTTTAGCCGTATGCCGGGTCTGTATTTTACTGGTGACGGAGCGAAAAAAGACGAGGATGGATTCTACTGGATTACAGGTCGTATAGATGACGTGCTGAACGTATCGGGCCACAGGCTCGGGACTGCAGAGGTGGAGTCGGCTCTGGTTCTTCATCCGAAGGTCGCCGAGGCCGCTGTCGTTGGCTTTCCGCACGATATCAAGGGTCAGGGAATCTATGCGTTCGTTACGGTAAATACGGGCGTAGAAAAAGAACGACGAGTTGAAAAAAGAAACTGATAAAACTGGTACGAACGCAGATCGGGCCCATTGCGTCACCGGACGCCATACAATGGGCCGATGGTTTGCCAAAGACCAGAAGCGGGAAAATTATGCGGCGTCTGCTGAAGAAGATAGCGGCGGGCAGCGTCGAAGAGCTTGGTGACACCACCACGCTTGCTGATCCTACTATTGTGGGTCAGTTGGTTCGTGACCGAGTTACGATCTAATTTGCTTTCGTGTTAGTAAGGGCAACTGCAGGCCTATCCGCCTTTCCTGGGTGAGAGTCGGATAGGCCCAAATGGTCCTCTTCCAAAGGGAAAACCAAAACACTTGCCAAATTCTCAGAAATAGCGCTAAATTTTATGCAGGGAACATTTATTCTTCTCCATACAGAGGCTCAGGCCCATTGGCTCAAAAAGTCGGTGTAATTCGTGACGCAAGGTATTTGGATCATAAGCCCGGACTTGTGCATCCAGAGAGTCCTAGCCGTTTGCGAAGTGTCTATAGAATGCTGGATAAGGAGTTTACGGATCGTCTGGTTGAGATAGAACCCAGACTTGCCACACTTGAACAGCTCCAACTTGCTCACTCTCCTTCCTACATTGACCTGATAATGAGCACAGCGGAAAAAGATTTCACGCCGCTGTCCTCCGATACATTTGTAAGCGCCAAGTCATATCTGGCGGCATGGTTGGCCGCCGGGGCTTGCGTGACCGCCGTTGACGCGCTCATGGCCGAGGAATTACGAGTGTGTTTTTCCTTGGTGAGGCCCCCTGGGCATCATGCGTTGCATGACAGGGCCGGAGGTTTCTGCGTATTTAACAACCTGGGAATCGCTGCAAAATACGCGATTGAACGGTACGGGTTGGATCGGATACTTATCATTGATTGGGACATCCACCACGGAAACGCTCTACAGGAACTGTTCTACAATGATCGTAAAGTGCTGTATTTCTCTACGCATTACATGGGATGGTACCCAAATACGGGAGATTGGGACGAAACCGGCGCTGATTCAGGCGCAGGTTACACCGTAAATGTGCCTGTTCCAAAAGAACTTGGTGATGACGATATAGTTCATGTTTACCGGAATGCTCTAAACCCTATTGTCAGGAAGTTCAAACCTCAATTCATAATGGTGGCTGCCGGTTTTGACGCTCATGAAAGAGATCCTTTGGGAAGGACAAGATTGACGGAAAAGGCCTATCGCGATCTGACACAAATTATTCTTCAAATGTCAGACGCCGGCAATGGCGCTCCTTTATTGTTTTCCCTCGAGGGTGGTTACGATAGTAGAGCCCTGGCGGCTTCAATCAGGGAAGTTCTTGATATGCTGGCGTTTAGAGGAAGACGGGACAGGATACCTGTTCGATCAACGAGAAGAGCGGAAGAAATGCTGCAGAAGCTACGGCAAACTCACCGAAAACATCGAGTATGGATCTATTAGTGTTTTGTGTCGATTTGCCTTGTTGACGTAAATCGAACTTTCACAAATATATAATGATGAAACGGGTCCGGTGTGGTCCTTTGAACGCCGGAAATCGGGCGGCGCAACCTTGTTAACTCTTTTGAACATTGTCACTTCCAGGAAACTATTTAGTAAGAAAATGATCAAGACAAGGCTAAGGCCTGAAAATCCACAAGCTAACCTGAAGTCTTATTTCGAGGTTTATAGGGGCTTTTCCTGGTCCTATGCTGAAGATTTATTTCCAGGCTATGACTCAGGCTTTTCAAACATTGTCTCGGAATCAGTCGACCGATGGGCTGCTGATCCCGGTTCTGCGGATAGAACAGCCCTAATATTCGAACATGCAGGCGAAGTTCAGCGCCTATCGTACGCGGAGTTGAAGATTGAGTCATCTCGAATGGCCAATCTCCTTGTTCGTGAAGGATTCCAACGTGGAGACACTCTTCTAATTTGTTCCAAGCCATGTACAGAAGCGCACCTCGCAGCGCTCGCCTGTGCGCCGCGTGGGGGCGGGATTTTGTAATCTTGGTTCCAACGTCACTATCGAGGGATTGCATTCCGCAATCAGTCTGCTGAGACCCAAGGCCATTCTGATACACGTCGATCTGGAAGACCGCTTCGTGGATGAGGACCTGGTTGGGGTGGAAACCAGTGTTTGTCGCCGGTGAACCGGATATCGAATCAAAAGGCTCAGGAATATACGTGCGAAATGTTTTGTCGGATATGTCTCCGACGTTTGACAATCATAGCGTACCAATAGATGAGCCTCTGTATCACACACTTGTATGGGATCCCTGTGGCGAGCTTCGACAGGTAACTCACGCCCACAGGGACATGCTCGGCGCGTACGTTACCGGGAAATTCGCTCTTGATCTTGGCCCGGATAGTGTGCTGTGGACTGACGCGGACCCCGGAGCCGTGGCTGGTGTCATATATGGAATCTTTGCGCCGTTACTGTGCGGGTGCGCCACTGTAATCCAAGGTGATTCATTCGCCGCGTCTACCTGGTACTGGACCCTGGAACGATTAGGTGTATCTGTATGGTTCACGGACAGCCTGAAACTGAAAAGTTTGAAATCGGGCGGCGAAGATTTGTTGAAAGGCTATGATTTTTCCGGTCTGAAACATGTTCTGACGGCGGGTGAGCCTTTGACTGCGGAGCTGTTTCAATGGGTAAGGGAAAAATTCAACAGATATCCTCATGAAGTTTGGATGATGGATGAAGCGGGCATGATTTGTCTGGCGAATTTTCCTTCGGAACAGATCAAAATCGGATCCATCGGTAAGCCTGTGCCGGGAGTCCAGGTTGCAATTCTGGACGATCAGGGCGAGGCGCTTTCAATGTTGACTTTGGGGCAGCTCGCTTTAAAGCCTGATTTCCCCAACCTTGCCCTCGATATGGCCCCGGATGGCGTTGAGGCTTGTGGGCGATACCGGGACGGATGGTTCTTGACAGGCGACCTCGCTCTAAAGGATGAAGATGGCTATTATTATTACTTCGGTCGGGTAGACCACCTCACAAAAATAGGACAGTTGCTGACCGGCGCGCCTGAAATAGAGCGAACTCTATTACGACATCCAGAAATCCGGGAAGCCGGTGTCATTTCTAAAAAGTCTTTCGGCTCTGAACCATGTTTCAAAGCGTTTTTGAAATTGAAGAATTCTCACTTGCCATCTCCGGATTTTTTGGACGAAATCGTGAAATTTGTGAAAGCAAATATGCGCGCAGACATCCCGTGTCTTGAGATTGAAATTATTCATGATTTTCCAATGTTAAGCTCTCGTCGGCTGTTGAGGAGGGTCTTGTTGGCTAGAGAATTGGGCCTGCCTGTTGGAGACATATCGAAACTCCGGGAATAAATTCTATTCTGTGGAAGTAAAACTACTTCAGCAGATACCCTTCAGACTCAAGCAGATTTTTTATTTTAGGACCAGTCCCTGATGGAACCCTCAGGGGAAATCCATCGGGCGCTCGTTTGTCTGCTTTGGGCAACAGACCGCTCATAATGTCCACCCCGGGGTTTAATCCCCATATGTCCCTTGGAATTCGGCCAGTCCATTTGGCTAGGTTACTCAAAGGAAAATCTTTGACCAACTTCACTCGACCCAGATTGTCGAAAGCCAGGGGTTTGTCTTGTGTAGCCGTGACACAGTAGAAGCTTTTGTAACGATGGATAATTTTAAGGGCGACCAGCCTTGGGATCAACGAATCCGAGGAGGGCGGAGTAACTATATCCCAAAAACCAAACCCGGGAGTTTTCTTGAGGATAGGTTCAAGTTTGTCGTTCCCATCGATGAAACCTGATATCAGTAGCAGCCAATCGCGCTTTGGGTTTTTGTTATGTAGGTTCTGGAACATTTGAGACGCAATCTGGGTAGATACCTCGGGATCACGTCGGTCGTCCCAGTAAGAGGTCGATAACCAGGGAACATTATCTTTAGCAGAACTGTCCCTGGAAGGCCCAAGAGCCCACCAGCCAAGTCCGCCTGATCTAGTCTTATGATCCGGATCCAACTCACTGAGAAGCATGGACAGGTAGACAAAATCGGATGGCACGTTGTTTTTCTTGAGACCCTCCACAATTGTGGGCCCATAAAGGACAAGCCGATTAAACCATTCCCCCAAGGAAGCTCGCCTGTCCATTAGAAGATAATTGAGTTGGTCTATGATCCGCTCGTGTACTCCGGGCCGTTCTATGGGAATTCGGCTGTTGGCAAAGGAAATCCCTTCCTTGACCAGATTGGGCGGAAATACATACCCCCCAGGACCTGTACCATGTTCGGTCATCCAGGCTGAAGATTCAGTAACTCCAACTATGAGTGTAAAGATGATAAACAATAACGTGAGTATCTGGAATGGGCTGATGCAAATAGACTCACGTTGTCTCAAGATTTTCCTGGTTAATTTCAAAAGGAACCTTCTTGCTGCGTCGTTGGCCCCTTTCCCCCTATTATCAGAGTTACAGGCTTTTTGCCAATAATATCACTTGTTGATATTTTCCTTGAGTTCCTTGCCGGCCTTAAAGAATGGTAGGCTCTTGTTTTGGACCACAATTTGCTCGCCGGTCTTCGGATTTCTTCCCGTATATCCCTTATATTCCTTGACAACAAATGAGCCGAATCCTCTAATCTCGATTCTGTCACCACGTTCCAAAGCGTCTGACATGGTGTTGAAAACCATGTCTACAATTTCTTCGGATTTCCTCATCGGGAGATCCGTCTCTTTGGCTAAAGCCTTTACGAGATCAGACTTGTTCATTATTGTAATCTCCTCTTCCTCATCACGAACAACAGTTCCTGAAATACCTTCTTGAACAATCACACCGGATTCATCAATAAACTTGATTGTGTTTCCCGGTTAAAACGTAAAAAGCTTTTTCGGCCCCTAAACAAATTAAGGAACTTGACAAAAGCCTTTCCTGAAACAACACTGGTCGAGCCTTTTTTCGGGATTCCGACTAACCATGTAATGGAAACGCGTTTGGATCGAAAAGGTCGACAGTTTCCTCCGGATCAAAAAAACAGGCGAATTTTCTAGAAATAGTTTTGTGTCTAACTCCATAGATAACAATAATTTTTAGAATTCTGATCCAAAAAAGTCAAGATAATTTGACCCATATTGTTATGCTATTGATTTTTAACAGTAATTTTACAGGCAAAGGCGCTATGCTGGTAACAGCCTGAAAAAACTAAGGAACATTCATGATATATTTCTCTGATCTTCACGTGCATTCAAGATATTCGCGCGCAACCTCCAAAGATTGCGACTTGAGAGGTCTGTCGCAGTGGGCTGCGGTAAAAGGCATCAAGGTTGTGGCTACCGGGGATTTTACCCATCCCGAATGGCGCAGAGAGTTGCACGAAAATCTCGAAGAGCGTGAACCAGGATTGTTCGCGTTAAAGGCGGATTCAATTCCAATCCCCCTGATTGATTCTATTGATTTCAGGCCAGAAGATGTTCGTTTCATCCTAAATGTCGAAATCAGCTCGATTTATAAAAAAAATGGTAAGGTGAGAAAGGTCCATAATCTTATCTTTATGCCTGATCTGAATACAATGGACAGATTCTGCCAAAAACTTGGAGCCAGAGGAAATCTGAACTCGGATGGCAGACCAATACTTGGGGTGGATTCTCGGGACTTACTCGAACTGGCTCTGGACGTTTCGGAATTGTCTTTCGCTGTTCCGGCCCATATTTGGACCCCCTGGTTCTCAGTCTTGGGATCCAAATCCGGCTTTGATTCGATGGAAGAATGTTTTGAGGATCTGACAGACCACGTCCTTGCTCTTGAGACGGGACTGTCGTCCGACCCCGAAATGAATTTCCGGGTTTCGTCGCTTGATAACTTTACCTTGGTGTCCAATTCTGACGCTCATTCTCCTAGCCGGCTCGGCAGAGAAGTGAACATTTTTTCTGGCCAACCATCATATCTGGCGATCAGGGAAGCGTTACGGAAAGGCGGGAATGGTTCGAGAAACACTGAGAACTTTTTGGGGCCACGTCAATCAATAATGGAAAATAAATCGATTAAAACAGGCGCGCCAAGCTTCGTCGGCACAATAGAGTTTTTTCCAGAAGAGGGCAAATATCACATGGACGGTCATCGAAAATGTGGAGTTCGATGGAGTCCTGAAGAAACACAGCAGTTTGGGGGGAAGTGCCCTGTCTGTGGACAGTCTGTAACGGTCGGAGTTATGAACAGAGTAAATACGCTAGCTGACAGATCTACCGGTCATATAGCTCCGAAAGCCGGTTATTATTGGAGAATGCTCCCATTAATAGAAATTGTGGCCGATTGCCTCGGCTGTGGCGTTCAGGCAAAAAAGGCGAAGGACCTACACTCCAAGTTAATTTCAAATCTCGGCGCTGAACTGGAAATACTCTGGTCATTGCCCATGGACGTCATCCAGGAGGGGGCGCCGCCAATCGTAGTCGAGGCTTTGAACAGAGTCAGGAACGAGCGGGTGAATCTGGACGCCGGCTTCGACGGCGAATATGGTAGGGTTTCAATCTTTAAGGACGAGGAGAGATCCAAATTTATATAAACGGGGTAACGTTTGATTGACAAAAAGACAGGAGTTCATAAAAGTTCCTTGACAAAAATATTATATTTAGATATTTGAATATATAGGGATCTAGAAACGTTTCCAATTTGTAGGAGTCTTTGATGGAACTTGCCATAATAATTGGTGTTTTTGTCGGTTGGTTCGCTTTGAATCGTTGGATTCTTCCGAAGATGGGCGTATCGACTTGAATGTCGCCTAGTTGCTCCCCCGTGAACAGAGGAGCCGGAAATGACACGAAACAGAATAACTTTGAAAAACGTTAATTCCTTTTGGGTGTTTAAAATGAGTCATGCCAACAAACAAACGGGTCCTGGAGATCTGGAGTCAAGTCTGGATGAAGACTTTTCATTCATGGATGTAGATAATGATAGCCTTGGGCAGGACGAGCATAGCCATAAAGAAGCCATGTTTGACGCGATAAAGAAACTGGAATTCTCAAGGGAAGCTGAAATTTTCAAAGCTCTCGGACACCCGATTCGTTTGAAGATAGTCTATGGACTCTTGATGGTCGGCGGCTGCAACGTGAAAAACATGCAGGAATGTCTTGGCCTCCATCAAGCTACTGTTTCACAGCACCTTATACATCTGAAGACACGTGGAATCATTCAATCCTCACGGCAGGGATTAGAAATGGTTTACAGTGTAACGGATACATGGGCGAAGTGCATTGTTGACAATATAGAAAAGAATCGGCTCAAAGTTTTGGAAGAAGCGCCCGATTGATAATATTTCTATTCTCCGAAGTCCTGGCCTCGTTTCCCTAATCCGGTCAGTTGTTGAAATCTTATTTCCCACCCGAAGGCGTCGAATTCCAGACCACGTTTATTTTTTGAAAAACATTCCGAGCATGCTATATATTTATAATTGTTTAGCGATATGAGAGGTCAAGTTTACGCGTAAAAAAAGGAATAAGTAATGCCTGAGCTTGTTAGGTTTGGCGTGTCTATACCGGATGACTTGCTGGAAAAGTTTGACGAATTGATAAACAAGAAAGGCTACACTAATAGGTCGGAAGCTATAAGAGATCTTATCAGGGATCGTTTGGTGGAAGACCAATGGAGTCAGGCTGGTCATGAAGTGGTGGGCACGGTGACTGTCGTGTACAACCATGAGCAGAGTGATCTCGCTCAAAAACTGACCGAGATTCAGCATAGGACCCATAACCTTATAATCTCTGCCCTACACGTCCATTTGGACGCTCATAATTGTCTGGAAGTGTTGATACTGAGAGGAGAGTCCGATCAGGTCAGGAAAACCGGTGAGTTGCTCATATCCACCCGGGGAGTAAAACACGGCAAGATCACAACGACCACAACAGGGACGGAAATCGATTGACTCCCGTCAATTCGATCAAGAATAGACTCGGGATAGTGGCACAGGCCTGACGTCGCCCCTTGATGGCGGAGGAACGAGCAACTGGAAATCTACCTTGAGCCACTGATAGTCAGGGTTTAATTCCCGTAACTTTGCGTCCGGTGGGGGAGATGAGTGTTCATTGTATTCGTAAGACACTAGAAAAATACCCACACCATGATCTTTTGTCCTGTCGATAAGATAGGAACTCTCGAAATCCTTTTGCTCCATTTTGGTTTCTTGAGCAAGGTCTCTTATCTCATCATTACTCAACTTGATTAGAACATATTTAGAAATCCCCTGTTCAGCCAGCCTGAACAAAGTCCGAGATTCGCAAGAACAAATGTACACAGTCGATATGAAGTCAAATCTCCCCATGAATCGAGCGGCTACCAGCGCAGCGGTTCGTCGTCCTCCTACTGAGTGATGGAAGCCATAAAACTCATACAATTTTTGCTGTATAAGCTCCGCTGTCTTTTCTCCTTTTTCGTAGAGGTCCTTGGAAAGGTATCGTAGGTATCTCCCTAAATCTTCAGCCGCCTGGGCGACTGGCCAATCTACCCTCACGTGAAAATGGGTGATCCCATATCTATATCTGGTCTTGATTGTGGGGTCCTGTTGTAACAGCACCGCGTAGTCCGATTTGAGGAGATCCCTGAGCAATATGGGAAAGGCCGTATCTTCGAAAAACCTCATCTTTTGGTTAAAGAGTTCTTTCAGATCGAATATTGCGAGATTGGCAAGATTTTCCTTGGTTACTTTATTTGAATCGAAAAAACGTATGTGAATCTTTGCGTCATTAGGAATGACGCCCTCATTGAAAATTAATATGAAATGCGAGTGCTTGGCGTGTTCCAGCCCCTTAACACGTGCTCTCGGTTTGAGTTCGCGCATTTCTACGAAAGGATATTCTTCCCCGGAATCCTTGAAGGCTTTGTATGATTTGATCAATCCTTCGGTTATAAGAAGGCCGTCAAGTTCGTCGCGAAGGAAAAAGTAGACACAACGACGGAATTTCTCATTCCATCCTATTTCATTTCTGCGGAGAAATGGCATGAGAGCCTCATCAATGAGTAGCGCCGATAACCAGTAACATCCTGCGCCATTTGCACAACCAATTGATCACCGTGAAACAATGGCGCTTTGACGCATGCGCTTTGTGCGCCAACTTGTGGTTGTGGCTAAAGAGTTCTAGAACTTTGGTGTGAATGGATATAACCATAACATCAACTGCGCGTGCTTGCAAGGAACCGGAAAAAAGGTTAAATACTAACGTTATAAGATACATGGAAAGGCTCTTGTATTAACATGGCTAATACCAACGACCGGGATTTACACTCCAATGGCCGATATGATGATCAGGAAGAAGATTTCGCCGCGCTTTTCGAAGCGTCAAATAGGGCGGATAAAGACGCATTAACACGAGACGCGAAAATAAGCGGAAATATTGTCTCAATTGGAGACGAATGGGTTTTTGTAGACATAGGCGGCAAAACAGAGGGAGCGATTTCAAAAGGAGAACTTCTCGACTCGAACAGGGTCCTGGACTTAAAAGTCGGAGATTCGATCACTGCTTATGTCATCGCCCAGCGAGACGGCGATATTCTGCTGAGCGTGAAGATGACCCAGGCAGCGTCGGAAGACGCCGTACGCGCTGCTTACCAAAGTGGAGTCCCAGTGGAGGGGCTAGTAACGGAGGAGAAAAAAGGCGGTTACAGTGTTTTGGTATTCGGCCGACAATGTTTTTGCCCATATTCCCAGATTGATATCGTATCTGGAGGGACGCCCGATGATTACATAGGCAAGAAATTCTTTTTTAGAATTACTGAATTCTCAGAAAAGGGCCGCAACATAGTGCTGTCCAGGCGCCAAACCCTCGAAGAGGAACGTAATAAAAAGGTCGAAGAACTTCAAAAAACGCTCAAAGTCGGAGACATCATTAACGGGACGGTACGGAAGCTGGCCCCGTTCGGAGCGTTTGTGGACATCGGTGGGCTCGAAGGACTTGTACCTATGTCCGAACTGGGATGGAGTAGAGTTGAATCCGCCTCAGATGTGTTGGCGCCCGGAGAAGAGATTTCAGTCAAAATAATAACGCTTGATTGGGAAAAACGCCGTATTGGGCTAAGCCTCAAACAGGCACAGGAAAATCCTTGGGATACAGTTAGCGCCCGTTTTCATGAAGGTTTTGAAACTGTGGGAACTGTCACAAGGCTTGCCAACTTTGGCGCATTCGTCGAATTGGAGCCGGGAATTGAAGGGCTTCTTCACATATCCAATCTTGGCCGCGGGCGGAGGATAAATCATCCGCGTGAAGCGCTCAGCCCTGGAGAATCCCTGAAAGTAAGGGTTATTTCCATAAGTCCGACTGAAAAAAGGCTCAGCCTTGATCTGGTTCCCGATGTTCAGGAGTTCGGCCCCGGAGTGGCTCCCGATGAAATCGCTGAGGGAAGTGTGGTGCACGGGGAAATCCAGGCAGTCAAAGATTACGGGTTATTTGTCAATTTGCCTGGAGGCAGGACCGGATTGCTGAGAAACGCTGAAATTGGGGATTTCAGCCCCAGAGAAATGAGAAAAAAATTTCCTCTGGGGTCGATGCTGGATGTAAAAATAATCTCCATAGATTCGGAAACGAATAAGATTGCGTTGAGTATTAGGGCGCTGGAACGGACAAACGAGTTGAGCCATATTCAGGAATACCTGAAATCAGGGAACGTCAAGAAATCGTTTGGGACATTTGGAGAGTTACTGAAGTCAAAATTGGGAAAAAAGGATTAGTCCCTCCACCCTAATTCGCAAGAGGGACATGAATGGTCCCCACGGTAAACCCGTGGGGATTATCGTTTACTCTACGGATACTGGGATTTTTCTTGGTGTAGCCTTCTCAGACTTCGGGAGTTTAAGCGTGAGGACACCATCAGACATGGAAGCCGCTATTTTAGAATGATCAATCAGGTCATTGACTCGAAACGTTCTATAGTATCCGCCAGTTCTATATTCTGTAAGCAATTCCTGGCCCTCCGAAACATTGGGTGGCGTTTCACCTATGATGGTTAAGACGCTCTCCCGCAAATCTACCTCCACATCCTCCGGGTTTATACCAGGTAGATCGACTACAACGGTAAGCTCCTGTGTGGTTTCAAATATGTCAACAGCCGGGGTGAAGTACACCCCGTTTCTTGTTAATTCACCGCCCTCTGGAGAAAGCTCCTTTTTCTCGACAACTTGTATCTCTTGATCAGCCATTTTCGTTTTCCTCCGAGTCAGTAGTTTCATTCGGTGGCAACTGAAATTTTTTTCGGGCCCGCAATTTTGTCCAATGGGAGAGTGATAGTCAGAACACCGTTTTTGTAGGTTGCGCCGATATTTTCGGAATCAACCCTTTCCGGTAAACTAATACACCGTTGAAAAGCTCCGTGCGAACGCTCTCGACGGTGGTAACTCGCCCCTTCCTCTTGGGAATCAGGTTTTCTTTCACCTTTGATGGTTAAAGTGTCTCCGTGAACGGTCAATTCAATTTCGTCACTCTTTACGCCCGGAATTTCAGCCGAAATTTTGTAATTGTCCTGCTGCTTCTGCACATTTATTGGTGGAAATAAACGAGACTTCCTAAACAAGAACTCAGACGATGGAGGAGAACCTTCACCTAGTTCCGAAAGTAAATATGACATATTCTTTTGAAGTCTCGAGAACTCACTGAACCATGGATCTCTATATATGTCCCAACGCGCCATAGCTAAACCTCCTGTTTAATTTGTCGGGCTGATGCGTGTAAAACCCGTAACTTCGATGCTTAATGATCATTTTACTAATGGGGAGAGATTTCACAATCTCACCCCACGGGAAACTATTTTACGTCAATTTTTATCGTTTTTTTCTTGCTTGTTTCAGCCTTGGGAAGTTTCAGGTTCAATACTCCATTTTTGAAATTTGCCTCAATTTTGTCTTCCTTGACTTCGCAAGGCAAAGTAACGGATCGTGAAAAACCTCCATATGATCTTTCGATTCGATGCACATTTTCAGTCTTTTCTTCACGCTCCTCCTTTTTCTCACCCTTTACTGTGAGTGTTGTTCCCGAGAGGTTTACTTCTATTTCTTTCGGGTCCACTCCGGGTAACTCGGCTTTAATGAGTAGATCTTCATCAGTTTCGGACACATCCAAAACTGGTGTAAAGCCCCGTCCAAAATTTGCGACTGGCAACCATCCTGATGATCCAAAGAATTGGTTAAAAAGATCGTCTACCTCACGCCTAAATTCTGTCAGCGTGTTATCAGGAGTGACCTGATTTTCCTTCCATCTCCACGGAATAAGGCTACGCATTGTTAAATGTCCTCCTTTCGAACCGATGAGATGACCTTTCCTTCTTGACGAATTTTGCTTAACTCAAGTAACAGATGATCACGCGAAAGAAGTTGTCAAGACCCATAGGAGACTGTGTCTCTAACTAGGGCTCTTGAATTATTGCCTAGTAATACTATATAGTTAGATTGAGCGTTGTGAGAGGTTTTTTGTAAAGGTCGGCCTAACGATGAAACGGGCAAATAGGCGCTGGGTCGAAATGTCAGGTTTGCCGGACGTGGACGAATGTATCTATAAAGACGCTGTAAGCCTCTATCCGCATCTTGAGGAATCCAAAAAGGTTTGTGAAGCGAACTTGGTCAATTTGTTAATACTCCAATTTCAAACTATACAGGTGTTTTGTTAACAAGATCGTTGGCTTTCCCGATCAACTCAACGATGTCGATTGGCTTCTCTATTACTAGGTCTACACCCGACTCGATCATCTTTTCGCGCTCGGAAGTTTGCCCTCCCCATCCGGTAAGAAGGATAAAAGACGGTCTATTTTCTCCCCTATCTTCAAATATGGCCTTAATCCTTTTTCCGACTTCCCAGCCATTCATATGAGGCATCCCTAGATCGCAAGTGATAACATCGAAACTTTCTTGGTCCAGTATCTGTAATGCCTCGGCTCCTGAAGAAGCAATACGCACATGTTGGCCGAGAGCGGTCAGCGCATCCTGAAATAAAGAAAGCAAGATTTCATCATCATCAATTATGAGAAGTCTAAGTGAAGAATCCAGGCAATGCGCTGAAGAATCATCTGTATTCTCGTCAGATTTTATCGAAGCTAAAGGAAGTGAAACCGTGAATTTGGATCCACTGTCAGTTTCGGTATCCACTGATACTGTTCCCCCATGGCTAGTGACGATACCATAAGCTGCGGCAAGCCCCATTCCGGTACTCCGCATTCCTTTAGTAGTGAAGAATGGATCAAAAATTCTTCCTAAGTTCTCTGGAGCAATTCCCGTTCCCGTATCTTGAACTTCCAGTATGGCAAAACCATCTTGAGGATAAGTCCTTACAGTAACCAGGCCTCCGTGAGGGGTGGCTTCGATGGCGTTTCGAAACAGATTAAGAGCGACCTCAAAAAGATCATTTGATCTTCCGGGTATCATCAATTCTTCGGTCAAGTCAGTCTGGGTCTTTATGTAAATCCCGTTCTTGGCAGCGAGAGTTCGACAAAGAAGTTCGCTCATATCCAGGGCGTCTCTAACTGCTCTTGAGAGATCAAAGATCTTGTCCGATTCTTCAGCTATGTCCGATCGTATTTGAGCAAAACTCTGTAGCCGTTTAACGGTTTCCGACCCGTTCTTGGCGTTATGCGCAATTTCATTTAGGAGCCCACAAGCGGACGGCACGTCTCCTTGATCCAATTTGATCAAAGCGGACTGGCCACTTGCAAGAATTCTCTGCAGCAGGTTGTTGAAATTGTGAGCCACCCCGGACGCCAGTTCAGCTACCGCCTTAATCAATTCAGAGTGCAACAGTATTTCTTCAGCTTCTTTTCTCTTCGATATGTCTCGGACTAAAGCTAATACCTGGGGCCCGCCACCGAGATTGACCTTACGAAGGCTCACTTCCACCCAAAACGGATCCCCCGCCTTAGTCCGCGCACGCCATTCAAAACATTGGGCTTGGCCCTCAGCCGCTCTACGTATTTTATCCAGCGCCCTAGATGGCGCATAACCAGCGTCATCCGCTGTGAACATGGAAATGTCAGCGTTCAACGCCTCGTCTCTGTCGTAACCATACAATCTGCTGAAGCTGTCATTGACGTCCAAAATTTTCCCTGATGAAATGTCATGAATAAATATAGCGTCTTCTACAGCATTGAATATGGCTCGATAATTTTTCTCTGATTGCTTGAGAGCATCCTCCGACAGCTTTCTGTCCGTGATATCGTGTACCGTACCCGCAGCGCGGAGCGGATTTCCTCTATTGTCAAATTCTACGACTTTCCCACGTTCCAAAATCCAGATCCAGGAGCCTCCTTTGGAAAGCATCCTGTACTCGTTCTTGAATGCGGCGCTCAATCCATTCAGGTGATCGTTAACAGAACGCATGACATCTGGGAGTTCGTTTGGATGTATGAGTCTCCGCCAGCCTTCAATATTTTGAGGAATCTCGTGAAGTCTGTAATTCAGGATTTCAGTGGATCGATCACTGAGTGTCAGGGAACCCGTCTTAATATTCCAATCCCAGAAACCAAGATCAGCTCCTCTTAAAGCTAGATCCAGCCTTTCCGATATCAGGCGGCTTTCCTTTTGCGCCTTCTTGTTATCGGTAATGTCCCTCAGAATTACGATCATCCCGGATGTCAGACCTTTTTTGTCCCTAAAACATGAAGCGCTAATGCTCATGTTTAGCAATCGGCCATCTTTCGTCAGTCTGACGGTTTCAAAATCAGAACACGGTTGGCCTGCTCCAACGACCCGATCTATGACTTCCATCGTGGCGGAGGTCTCTGTTTCCGGCATGTAAGGAATTCGCTTCCCCAGAATTTCCTGAATTGTCCAACCGAAAATGGACGTGAAAGCGGCATTTACATACTGAACGTTTCCGTCGGTATCATAAACCACGATAGCATCGGTAGTCGCGTTTAGAAGACTTGAATGCAACTGGTAAGTTAGACTGTCATTTTGTTCAAGGTCCCTGTCTTCGGAAGAGGATCTACGTTCAAAAATTTCATCACGCGTGTTTGGGGCGTCTATAACATCTGTTAAGACGCATTTCTTTGGATCTTTTTCCAAACTCATGAAATCCCCTTTATGTGGCGCAGGAAAGTCAAGAAAGCAGTTCCAAGGTTGAGGAGACGACGAACGAATTGTAAGAGAGGATTTTTCAAAAAACAACTTTTTTCCCGAAAAGTGAGCTCGGGCCGATAGAGAAACTAATTCTTTCTAACTTGGTCAAAAAAAATGGGGACGATAAACGTCCCCTAGGATAAGGAGGAAAAATTGTTTGGGTTAATGAAGACCTGGCCGGGTCCCCATGGGGTGATATTAAATAGTTCGTCTTTCAATCATCAGACGACGCTTAGTGTGGTCATAAGTAGAATGAAGCCTCTGCGCTCGCTAACAGGTGGCGAGTTGTCGCTCCAATCGCTACCAATATTGGCCTGTTAAGGACGTTTGGCCATCGCGAGAGGTGGCTATGGATCCCATGAAGCCGCCAGCCTGAGGCGAAACCAAGCTGCCGGACACCATAATCAGTGGAATTTCCATGATGCTGGCGAGAATCTTCAAGCCTCCAGGCAAATCCTGTTTGAGGTCACGTTGGGCCGTCGCAGGCATTGCCATCATCGCGGGATACGGCAATGAGGGGTTAGGGACGGCTCCATACCTCATGTAGGTTTGGCGTGGAGGTTTGCATTTTGTAATCCCAGTTGGAAAACACGCTGGTGGAGCGCAGACCGGTGGGCCGCAAGGCGCTACTGGTCCGCACGTCGGTGGAGCGCATGTCGGCGGCGGGCACGGCGGAGCGCAATAGTTGGGGCGAAACATTCTCGGCTTAGGAGCTGGAGCCAGGATACCCGCCATTATGGCTGACGGAATTCCTATTACTGTCCCGCAGATGTTAGTGCACGCTCCGAGGACTGCGCCACAAATCCCGAATGGAGACGGAGGGCCCATGGGTCCACAAGTCGGCGGAGCGCACGGTTGCGCAACCGGCGCGCAGTATGGGGCGGCTTGCATGGGAGGGCCACCGGCAAGTAATGAGTTTATTGAGACTAAGAATAAGAGCGAGGTGAGAAACGCGAAGATAGCGACAACTCTTAGCGCCATACCTGATCCTCCTTTTTTAACGTCCTTCTGGTCGTCTGTTATTTAACGACTAAAATGAAGGCGTTTTAATTCAGCTCATTAATGAGCTTGAATGACATGCGGCTTTAACATGAGGTTTTTTGCTTGTCAAGTAAAAACATGTATTTTTAGGAGTTAAATAAAAACATGACGCTAAAATTAACTTAGATAAGATATAATATTGTTTTAACGACATTATTATGTAATTATTAATGTTGAAAGTTAGATGGCGCATCACTATGCATCGTCATAAAACGCAATATGAAGCAGTTAACGTGACAGAATTAAATTCATACGAACATTTAAATTTAAGAGGTTTATACAAGACATGAAGAAGGTATTGTATTTACTTATTTTAATTTCGTTGATTTGTATGACTGGAACTTCGTGGGGTCAGGAAGAAGCCGTTGAGTCTTACAATCAGGGTGTCGAGGCTTTGGCCCAGGGTAGACTTGATGACGCCATCAATCTTTTCACCAAGGCGCTAAAAATAGATCCGGTCGACAATTACGCGTACAACAATCGTGGAGTCGCCTACAAGCGTAAAGGCGAATTTGACAAGGCCATTCAGGATTATACCCACTCTCTGGAAATCAAGCCTGACTACTACCCTGCCCAGGTTAATCGAGGGATAGCGCGATATCGCAAGGGGGACTATGATTTAGCCTTGGAGGATCTGGAATCAGTGGCGCGTCAAAGAAAAAAAGATCCAGCGATTTTTGCGACAATAGGGCTAATTTATAAAGAGAAGGGGGATTCTGACAAGGCCATCAAGTATCTGAAAGAAGCTATCGCAATCAACAAAAATTATATCATTCCTCAAAGGGCTCTAGCCGAGGTTTACGAATCGAAAAAAGATTATGAAAAGGCCCTGGACCTTTATTTCAGATTGAAAGCCACCTTAGCCAAGAAGGGGGACTCAGGGGACATAGATAAAAAAATTGATCAGTTGAGAGTCAAATATGTCGCTGAGTTGTACGATCAAGGGCTGGAAAACTATAGAATGGGCAACGCGAAGCAGGCGCTCATTTTTTGGAACACGGGCCTCAAGGTTGATCCAAACAATGTAAAAATATTGAGAGACCGAGGATTGACATACTACAAGTTGGCGCAATATCAGAAAGCGCTGGAGGATTTCAACAGAGCCCTGGAAATTGATCCTGGAAAAGAAGAGATACTTAGGGTTCGTGGGGACACCTACTATAAGTTGAAAAAGCCTGAAAAAGCGATCGAAGACTATGACAAGTCCTTAACCATGAATCCCAGTGATTCGGTATCCTATAATAATCGCGGTCTTTTGTTTCATGAAACTGGTAACCTGGATCGCGCGTTGGAAGATTATTCCAAGGCAATATCCCTCGATGAGTCCAATCCTTCCTTTTTTGAGAATAGGGCCCTCATTTATCTTGCCAAAGGTGACAATTTAAAAGCGGCGGACGACTATAGGAAAGCTTTGGATTTGACAAACGACGAAAAGGCTAAGGAAATCATCAATCAAAAGATTGTGGCTCTGACGAATCAGGGTGTGGCGATTACGCCCACTAATGAATCTGAACCGGGCAAGATTTCAGAAAGAAATAATTCTGGGCCTACGAACGATCCGCGTCGAAGGAGATAATAAAGAGAGGTAAAAAAAATCTGGAGACCGTGATTTCTGAGAATCAAACGGGACACCGGTAGTCGTGTTTTGTTTTGGGTTTCACTATTTCAGTATAACGATCCATGACAAAGCAAGGTTTGCAGTCATTGTTATTTAATCAAAACACTAATCTCAATTAGTTAAATTACTAAGTTATGTTTTATTAAAAATATACCGATTATTATTGACAAAATTATCACATAATAATAGAAGAGATGACGGATACAGCTATGAGTTGGATATAGACTGGGCTCAAAGACTTCGATCACTATCCATCGCCGTATGCGCTTAGTCCTTTTCACCGTGTAGATTGACTGTTCAGGAGACTTCGTATCGGTCAATGTTCCCATTGTGAGCGGAAATGAGTTTTTTAGAAGCTAGCAATCCCATAGACATTTTCATTCTTGCTACTGTTTCTGATCACATTCATCCTTGGTTTCTGGAAGGGGTTTGTTAGGTCACTCACTGCGTTAACGGGCTTGGCCGTAGGTGTCTGGGCGGCGACGGCATACTATCCTTTGATTCAGAACCAGCTGACCAAGATATCGTCTCTTAATCCGCAGATATCGGTCATAATCTCTATGGTTCTTGTTTTCGTTCTCACTCAGGTGGCCTTTGTAGTCATAAGGCGTGTACTAGAAGCAATATTGGATTTCACACGGCTTGGCTGGTTGGATCGCATTTTAGGGGCGGCCATGGGCGTTGTGACAGGTCTACTGATCGCCGCCGCCTCTGTACAGATAGCATTGATAGCGGCCCCTGAATGGAAGGCGGTTAAGTCTTCAGTTTTGGCCATGCCGATCGAGGGCATGACATATAAGTTGTTGGCTTATGTGCCGCAAGAGACCAGGAACCAAGTTAACACAATGATTTTGAGATGGAGGGCTTCGCAAGAAAGTCCTCAGCAAGACTCGCCCAAGTTCGGAGCCCAGCTAATGACTCCCGAGAATGCTGCTGAGCCACCAGGGCGGAGATAAATTTTGAAGTCGGTCACCTTTTCCAGGAGGATTTCATGAACCGATTCCTCTCGTTCTTAGTAATTGTATTGGTGTTTGCTCTATTTACGGGGTGCGCCTACTTCCAGAAGAAGGATGAACCTCCTCCTTTGCCTCCTATTGAAGAGGTCAAACCGCCTCTTACGATGAAAAGCGAATACTTCAAGACTTTCCCATGGTCGGAGCTACAAAGTCCCAAAAAGGATGGCAACGATCCGGAGACAACGACTGTTACCGTCAAAGAGGGTGAAACCTTGGATGGTATTGCAGAGAGCATGATGGGTAATCCGTCTTTGGCCGGCGGGTTGGCTACGTTCAACAAGCTTTCATCGCCTAACAGCATCAGTCCAGGAGAGAAAGTGGTTGTTCCGTACCCGATAATAGGGGTAAGTAGCCAGATCATGATAAAGTCCAAAGGATCCAAAGATTTTTCTGAGCCGGAGAACTTTGGGACCCCATTTAAGAAGGGCGATCAATATAGGTTACGGTTTGAAACAAACGTAAATGGCAATCTCTATATTTTTAGAAAAGGGGTCAAGGGTGTTGCGATGTTGTATCCTGCCCAACTGATAAAAGGCAAGCGTAACAAGAACCCTGAACCGTTAATGCGAGACTCCGGTAAGGTGACGGCCTACGAGCCTGTCATTATTCCCACTGGAAAGACTGGAATAGCTTACAATCCTAAGAACGCCGGAGACATGCTCTATGTTTTCCTGTCACTACGAAAGATTGCCGAACTTGAAGACCTTAAAGCCAAGCCCACTATCAAAGTGGAGGACATAGAAGATGTGATGCACAGGGTCAAAGAGGGTGAAATAAAGTCGGATCCACCTCTGCGCCTTCTTAGGATAAGCGATCCGGCTGAAGTCCTCGGGTTTACACTGAACATAGATGGTTGACAATGTTCTTGACAGGAGTTTTTGAGTAAATTATATAAATAAAGATTACCCGGGGCTGTAGCTCAGTTGGGAGAGCGCTTGAATGGCATTCAAGAGGTCGTCGGTTCGATCCCGTCCAGCTCCACCATAAAAGATTAAGTAATTTCCAATAATTAACCGCCGGTCGCACGGCGGTTTTTGTTTTCCGCGCCCACAGAAAGATGTGGGGTCCCAATTGTGGCCGATACTCGAATACGACCGGCGCCTAAAATAGACTATCTCTGTGCAGTCGCATCTATAAAACCAAATTTTGAATACGAATCCTCCCGGCCTCCTGAAACTCCGGCTTCACCTCAAATGTCATTGTTCCGTGATAGCCTATGTCGTTGAGTGAAGTAATTATAGGTTTGAATTCGACCCTGCCATGACCGATAGGTAGGTGAAGGTCGTCGTACTGCCCTGTGCCTCCACGGTTGGAGGCAAGTGCGCATGTGAATATTGTAAACACCTTGATTAAGGTTATGCGCCTGCGGAAGAAGACTCTTACCAGATCCGCTGTTGGTTTCCTCAATTCGCTCATTGCCAATCTACAATATTGTATACATCAAACGCTCCCATACTATATATTCCCGTACGCTGGACAGCGAATACTGACAGACCATCGGCAGGAGGTTGAGCATGCGCCAACAGGTATGGAAAAGATTGGGGTCGCTTATCGTCATATTTACAATATGGCTCATGGCGATTGCAATACCAGTTCAGGCCATGCCTGCCCAGGTAATGGTTATCCGACATGCTGAGAAATATGAAGATCGCCAAAAAATACATCTTAACCCTCGAGGACTGACTAGAGCCAAGGCATTGGCCCAGTTTTTCCAGTCTGATCCCAGAGTTCTGGATTACGGGCTGCCAGCCATCATAATAGCTCAGGCGCCCGCGAAAAAGAAAAAATCGGTTCGATGTGAAGAAACGGTCGAGCCCTTGGCTCAGGCATTGGGATACAAGATAATTAACCGATTCGCATACGGTGATGTGGCGCAGTTGGTTGAGTGGTTGAGGTCTTGCCGGGAATGTGATTCACGGTCCGTATTAATTTGCGCCCAACATCAAGACATTGTGCCCATCGCCAAGGCCCTCGGCGTTCCGAATATCAGACAGGCCGTTTGGCCTCATGAAACTTACGACCGGGTGTGGTTAATAGATTTTTCTTCGCACGATGGGAATGTAACCTCCTTTCGTGACATTCCGCAGAGATTGCTATTTGGTGATTCATTCCAGGAAGAATCGAATCCTGGAGGAATTGGATCTATCCAATTCTCTCAAGTCTATCGGGAAGCCTCAAATGGTCCCGGTAATGAAAAAGCCCCTGCCGCCAAATGGAAGTGCCGTATTAACGCCGAAATGGGGGGAGATTTCTCTACATTCGGCGATGATACTGTCCCAATATTACGCTTGGGAGGCTTCACATTCGGCTATTATGCCACTACGTTGGGAAAGCTGCGCCAAGACAAGAATGCGGAGGTTCATACGGACGAACGGACGGGCTCAGGCTCGTTGCGTTACAGCTATAGAGCGCTGGTGGACGGAAATGAACAGACTTACGCTTGGGTATCGTTTTTCTGGGACAAAGAAAGGCTAAAAGCTGAATTCCAGGCCGATGTCGATGAAGCCAAGGTTACGCCGAATTTGAACATGCCGGTCGAATTTCGTCTAGGAAGAGCAGAAGGAGTCATCACTGGGGTAACTTCCTGCTACTTGGGTTTTGGAGACAAGCGGTTTTATGCCCCGGCGGGCCTTCCTTATCGGGGGATTGGCATTACTTCCCAAGAAGGGAACGATCAAGAGTACCAATCAACACTTAGTGAACAGGACGGCGTCATAGTCAAGAAGCGATACCTGCCGGAGTTGTGACAAGTCAGGGCGGATTTTGGCCTTAGACTATCGCAGCGAATAGTTGTCAGCCGTAAAGCTTATTGTGAGGTTTCAGAAGTGAGCATACCGTCGCTCGACAGGGCATAGGTTGAAAAAGTCGTGCCGATGGAGTAGGGTAAACGCTATTGTACATTAATTAAATCGGGAAAGATCTCGTGTGTAGATGAGGACTAAACACTCAATTTTCAAAGGTTTGGATTTTTCTACTCCCGCTCTTATCCTGAAATGTGTTGAGGATTCACACATTGGTTTGGGAGCTGCCAGAAGCTTGGGGCGTCTTGGGGTTCCAGTCTATGGTATAGGCGGTTCTCGACGGATCCCATCGACTCGTTCCCGATATGTCAGAGACTGGTTTGTCCACGACATGGACTCCAACACTCCCGACGAGGAGATAGTCAATTTTGTATTGGGCGTGGCACGTAAAATCGGGCGCTCAGTTCCGTTAATCACGGTTGATGTATTTGCGTGCCTGGTCGCCAAAAATTATGAGGCTTTAAGAGAATTTTTCATTCTGCCTGAAATGGACCCCGCTCTGGTCGCAAATCTTAGTAACAAATGGGAAATGCAACTCATGGCTGAAACGCACGGAGTGCCCACGGCTAAAGCGGTTGCTCCCAAGACGAAGAAACAGGTTGAGGAATTCTTGGAAAACGCTAGATTCCCATTACTTTTCAAGGCTAGCGAGTGGACGGATGTCGATACCAGGCCATCCGACCGAATGGTAATAATAAACTCCCCTGAGGAATTGATCCGACAGTGTGAAATCTTTCAACAGCAAGAATGTCCTCATGTGATTCTCCAAGAGTATATTTGTGGAAAAGGAACCCAGGACTGGATATTCAATGGTTACTTTGATGATCATTCGGACTGTCTCCTGGCGTTTACTGGAAAAAAGACTCGCCAGGCCCCGGTGCGTACAGGTTACGCCTCTTTGGCTGAGTGCTCAACAAATGAGGTAGTCAAGTCAACTTCGATAAAATTCTTGCGGGAAATAGGATATAAGGGCCCGGTTGATATGGATTTTCGGTTTGACCCCAAGGATGGTCTTTACAAAATTCTCGATGTAAACGCCAGAATTGGAGCCAGTTTTAGGCTGTTTGTGTGTAGAAATGGGCTGGATGTAGTTCGAGCCATGTATTTGGACAGGACGGGGCAGAAAATTCCCGAAGACATTGAAACTGATGGCCGAAAATGGATTGTTGAGGACCGAGATTTCCGTTCGTCTTACACTTATTATCGTGAAAATACGCTTACCATAGGGGAATGGCTGAGATCTCTCAGAGGAGTGAAAGAAGCAGCTTGGTTTGCCTGCGATGACCCAATGCCATTTCTTATACAATTCTTCCACATTTTTCAAAAAAAAATTAAAGGAATCATGGATCTATTCGGAGCCCTCCGCTCCAAGGTTTTTCGGGTCTAGCGCCACCGTTGCGCTCTGAAGATTTAACTTATGCTCTAATCACCAGTTTTTTCTTTCCTCATAGTCGTGACCATGTAGTGAGAATCCATATTTACCAAATACAGAAGCGAAAACAATGACTGCGGGGCACATTGCTCCATAGGAGGATGAAGTGGACGTGAAGATACTACAACAGGGTGAAAAATCGATCGTGTGTATAACAGGACGATTGGACACTTTTTCTGCTCCTGAGTTTCAGGATGCGATGGAAAAGCTGATTGAACGGGGCATGTCTAGAATAGTTCTGGATTTTTCCAATCTTGAATACCTTAGCAGCGCTGGCTTGCGTTCGACTTTGATCATAGCTCAGAAGACAAAAAACGCAAACGGTCAGGTAGTCTGCTGCGAGCTAAAGGGCCTTGTCAAAAAGGTGTTTGAAATAAGCAAGTTTGCTCAAATAGTTCCAACATTCGATTCACTGGAAGATGCTCTGGAGCGGGGCTAAAGTCTTTGGACAAATCCCGGAAAGAATTTTGAACATGCTTCATTGGTTTCGTTCAAGCATAGACGCAAAGGTTACCGCAGTAGTGTTGCTCTCAACTAGCCTGGTTCTCTCGCTGGTTTTAAGCATTACTGCAATTTTGTCTCGTTCATTTGTCCGATCAGGCGCTGAGACCGAAGCGAGGCAAATGGCGACCACGACAGCAGAGGCTCTTGCCGATGAATTGTCGAGTGTAGCCACAGCCACGAGAAACCTGGCCTATGCGATTGAAACGGGAACTTGGGACGAGCGGTCAATCAACCATCTATTGATCACCATCGTCCAGAACAACAGGGATATTTTTGGATCTACTATATCTTTCGCTCCCTTCGAATTTGATTCCAGGATCAAGGCATATGCTCCTTATTACTACAAAGGAACAGAGGGAATAACCTTTGTTCAACTTGCGGATTCTTACAACTATTTCGAGAGGGAGTGGTTCAAGAAACCACTTGAGACTCAATCACCATTTTGGAGTGACCCATACTTCGATGAAGGCGGTGGACAAACCCTTATGATCACCTACTCGTGTCCTTTTTTCGAAACGCGCGCCGTTAACGAAAAGAGACCGGTAAAAGGTGTGATTACAGCGGATGTTTCTTTGGATCATTTGACCGAGATGGTTTCACAGATCAAATTCGAGCAAACGGGTTATGCATTCCTGGTATCGAACAAAGGTGAATTAATTGTCTGGCCTCAAAAAGACCTGATCATGCGTGAAACGATTCTCGGCCTTGCTCAACGTCTAAATGACGCGAGACTTACAGCCGCAGGGGAAGAGATGTTGAATCACAGGGTCGGGTTTTTCGACGCTGGACCGAGTCTGAACGGTAAGGACTCATTTCTCGCGTTTTCCAGTCTACCTACCTTTGGCTGGAGACTGGGCGTGGTAATTCCAAAGGACGAGTTGTTCGCCGAAACTTATATGCTCGAAAGGATATTATTCCTAGTGGGAGTCGCTGGAATCCTGTTGCTTTTTACTGCAAGCTTTATTGTTTCCCGCTCTATTACGGCTCCTTTGAAACGTGTAGCCTCAGTCACGGGTAAAATCGGTCAAGGTAAATTTGATGTCGATTTTGCAGAGAAAGATCGTACCGACGAAATTGGACAGCTTGCGCGGTCATTCATCGCTATGACTGACTCGCTTAAAACCTACATGGAGTATCTGACTCAGGCTACTGCAAAAAAGGAAAGGATTGAAAGTGAACTCAGAATAGCGGCGGATATACAGCGTAGCATGCTCCCTTCAAACTTTCCGGCGTTTCCGGAAAGAAACGATTTCGACATATATGCAGTGATGCGTCCCGCTAAGGAAGTGGGTGGAGACTTTTTCGATTTCTTCCTTCTGGATTCTGATCACTTGTGCGTCTCGGTCGGAGATGTTTCGGGAAAAGGGACCCCTGCCGCTCTTTTTATGGCGGTGACAAAGTATTTGATCGAAGCCTCGGTTGGACTGGAGACGACTATCGACCGAGCTTTGGAGAAAGTAAACTCTCTCCTGGTTAAGAATAACGATTCCTGCATGTTTGTGACAGTGTTTATAGGTGTCTTGAATTTGAAAACTGGAGAGATGGTTTATGCCAATGCTGGTCATAATTCGCCAATTATTTGGGCAGGCGAGCAAAAAGCTGAATTTCTCGAAGCCATCGGCGGACCCATTCTTGGCATAGTGGAACCGGGCAATTTCAGAATCGGCGCTATTAACTTCAAATCACAGGAAGCCATACTCATATACACCGATGGTGTCACAGAAGCTTTTGATGTTCGTAACGAAGTCTTTTCCGACGAAAAACTGATTCAGACAGTTAATAGGGTTGGAAAAATAGATTCCAGAGGTGTTACGGAACAAGTTCTTTTGGAAGTAGATAAGTTTTGCGATGGGGTCCCGCAATCTGACGATATCACAATTATGGTTCTAAGATACACCCCAGAAACCTGATGTCCCTATACAACGGTTTTAGAGGTTTTCTCTGCGCCTTGGGCACTCATTGATCCTACGACTGGATCCATAGACGCTGCACTCCCGACAGCGGCGGAATAAACCGACGGACACATTAAATACTGAGCCTGTGATCGACAAAGGACCACAGGCTCAGTTGAAAGCTAAAGAATGAGGTTGCTTGTTAGCTTTTCAGTTCGGAAATATTCAAGAATTGATCCAGAGCTTGTGGGTTGGCTAGAGCGTCCTTGTTGGTGACAGGCTTTCCCTCAATCATGTTTCTCACCGCTAATTCCACCTTCTTACCGTTAAGTGTGACAGGAATTTCATCCAGGGGCAGAATCAGCGCAGGCACGTGACGTGGGGTAGTATTTTCTCTAATTGTCTTTTTTATTTTCTGTTTGAGAGCGTCATCCAAAACCACGCCGGCGGCAGGCTTCACAAATAGTAGAACTCGGACATCGTTATCCCAATCCTGACCCACCACAATACTGTCCGCGATTTCTTCCAGTGACTCTACTTGCCTGTAGATTTCGGCGGTTCCTATCCGGACTCCAGCAGGATTAAGAGTGGCGTCGGATCGGCCATATATCTTGACACCGCCGTGGGCTGTGACCTCAACGTAATCCCCATGATGCCAAACATTTGGAAAAACAGAAAAATACGCCGCCCGATATTTTTTGAAATCCGGATCGTTCCAGAAATAGATGGGCATCGAAGGAAATGAGGCCGTGCAAACCAATTCGCCCTGGCGGCCCAACACAGGTTTGCCGTAACCATCAAAAGCCTGGATCTTCATACCCAGTCCGCGACATTGCAACTCCCCTTCGTATACCGGCAGGATTGGGCACCCCAAAGCGAAACACGATATTATATCAGTGCCACCCGATATGGAGGCAAGGTCTATGTCTTCCTTGATGTCTCGATAAACATACCTGAAACTTTCCTCTGCCAGAGGAGAACCTGTCGAGCACATGAGCCGAAGCGGCGCCAGGTCATATTTCTCTCCCGGTTTCAGGCCGGCTTTTTCAATACCTGAAATATATCTTGCGCTTGTTCCGAGAATTGTCATTTTCTCTTCTTCAGCGAGTTTAAAGATTACGCCCGGATCAGGGTAGAAAGGCGAACCATCAAAAAGAATGATTGTGGCGCCTACAGCGAGGCTACTGACGAGCCAGTTCCACATCATCCAACCGCACGTAGTGAAATAATAAATGTTGTCTTCTCGCTTGAGATCACAATGCAGTAGAAGCTCCTTGAGATGCTGAATCAAGGTTCCGCCGGCTCCGTGAACCATGCACTTGGGCAAGCCGGTGGTTCCCGACGAATACATTATGTACAGGGGGTGATCAAAAGGGAGTTGTTCGAATGTGATGTTTAGCCCTTTTTCTTTAGACATGAAATCCCCGAAAAGGACTGCGTTGGGGACCATGCTTAGATCGGGACTTTCCTGAGTATAGGGAATGACGACAACTTTCTGGATACTGGGAAGTGTGCTGATGATACCGGCGATCTTTTCCAGACAATCGTGGCTCTTACCATTGTAATAATAACCATTAGCGGTGAAAAGAATTTTGGGTTCTATTTGTCCGAAGCGGTCCAGAACGCCCTTTATCCCAAAATCCGGAGAGCATGACGACCAAATTGCTCCGATGCTCGTAGTCGCTAACATTGCTACGATGGTCTCGCTCATGTTAGGCACGTAACCCGCTACTCGATCACCTACAGTAACTCCTGCGGCCCTGAGTGACGCGGCCATTCGCGCCACAGCGTCGTAGAGTTCCGGCGTAAGTCATTTTTCGAACTGGTTGCCCTTCACCCTTAAATACCAGGGCGACGTTATTATCCCTAAACCTAAGAAGATTTTCGGCAAAATTCAGCTTCGCCCCAAGGAACCATTTGGCGCCAATCATCTCAGGCGCATCTTTAAGGACCTGCTGATAGGGCTGAGACGCTATTATTTTCCCAAACTCCCAAACTGTTTCCCAAAAGCTATCACGACAGTCAACTGACCATTGGTACAGTTCATGGTAATTGGAAATTGTCAGGGTATATTTTTCGTTCACCCTATTGATAAAGCTCATCAAGTTCGAATGCTGTATCTTTTCTGCCGATGGAGTCCACAGAGGCTTCATTTCAGTCCTCCCGAGATTTGTAAACGGATTTTTCCGGCCAAGATGATGGTATCTTTTGGTCAGGAGCTTCTCCAAATTTCTTTTTTAATTCAGATAGCCCCTTCCTTTTGTATTCCGGACGAGGTTCCTTTGGAATTCTACGATTCAGAATAGATTCTGATCTGAGTCTTCTGCCGATGGTTTTCTCCATCATGGTACCAAGATCCAACAATCTGTCTACGTCAATCCCTGTTTCAATTCCCATTTCATCCATCATGACCGTCATGTCTTCAATGCACTGCAACCCCACCACGTTCGGGTCCCGGTAATAATATGATCCCGTCCCAGATACCGGTACACGATCAAGAAAGTTTGCAGGTTGTCCTCCAAGGCCTCCGAGAGTCGCTTCAAAAATCTCAACGCCTGCCTGTAAGGCGGCCAGACAGTTGGCTGTTCCCCATCCCCGGGTAACGTGAAAATGCGCAATGTGAAGATTTCGATCAGGTATGGCTTCCAGGATCATCGAATAATATTTGTAAACTTGATTCGGAGGAGCGCTTCCGTCGTGGTCGGCATGCTCTATGTCGTAGGCCCCGATCTCCAACCATCTCCTGGTAAACTCTACTGCGTCTTCCAGTCTGGTGGGTCCGGAAATAGGGGATCCCCATATTGTAGAAACCGTGCCGTTCATCTTGATACCAACATCTTTTGCTTTTTCAATGCACCTCTTGGCTTCATCCCAGTATGCAGGGAGAGTTGTTCCAGAGTTTGCAAAATGGTGTTCTTCGTCAGTGGAAACCATCATTAGAATTCGGTCAGGTCCCCATCCTTCCTTTTTAGCGGCTATGGCCCGATCAACCGCCTTTTCCCTGATTGTGATGGCCGTTAGCGTGATGTCATCCCAATTCACTCCAGCCCTGGAGAGCTTTTTAGAACCTCTGAGACTCTTGAGCAATTCCTCAGCGTCCTTAAACTGTGGCATTGACCGAGGGTTCCCCAAGTTGGTCACTTCCAAGTGTTTAATTCCACAAAGAATCAGTTCTTCCAGATAAAACAGCTTCGCTTCCGTAGGAATCCAGATTTCTTCATGTTGGAAGCCGTCACGAACAGTGATGTCGTTGATCTGAACTTTTTTTGGATAGTTGAGTTGGTGAGAGCTCATTTGTGGTCCTCCGTCTATTCTCCATTGTATACTGGTTTACGTTTCTCTCTGAAGGCGGTTAGACCTTCTACGCGATCTTTAGTTGGGATGGTGACGGCATATGCGTTTGATTCTATAGCGAGTCCTACCGGAAGACTTACTTCTGTGCCCTTATTTATAGCGTATTTGGCCTGCGCCAGCGCTACCGGACCGTTGTGAGCTATCTCAGAAGCAATCTCCATAGATCTGGCAAGTAGGTCTGAAGGTTCTACCACCTCCAGAAAAAGTCCATACTCTAGGCCCTGTTGAGCTGTGATTCTTCTGGCTCTAAAAATCATATCCTTTGCTCGGGCCATTCCGACGATTCGCGGTAAGCGCTGAGTGCCCCCAGCGCCGGGGATGACGGCCAGTGATGTTTCAGTAAGTCCCACAACCGCATTGTTGGATGCGATCCTTATATCGCAGGCTAAGGCAAGTTCCAGTCCGCCTCCAAAAGCGTATCCGTTTACGGCTGCGAGTACCGGTTTGGGAAGTTCCTCCACAGAGGTAAATAAATCTCGAATGGTGCGGATATAAAATCTAACCTGATCCTGCGTCATCCCGGCGCGTTCTTTCAAATCCGCGCCAGTGCTGAATGCGTTCTTGCCTTCAGTAGAGCCCGTGATCACAACCACTTTGACTGATTGATCAAACGCGATCTGGTTTACCGTGGCTTGAAAAGACTCAAGGAGAGGCATGTTGAAACAGTTTAACGCGTTGGGTCGGTTTATTTTCAAGATTAACACGCCGTCGCGCGACTCTTTCAAGAGGGCGCTCTCTTCACTCATGTGTTTTTCCTCCATCGAGAAGTAAATAAGGGGACTTATTGTTTTATTCGCATAGTCTTCGGCTCAAGCCTCACAGCCTATGACGCGGGAAACGACTTTGTATTTCCATGGCTGGATGGTCAAAGATTACATCATGCGCTAACTGGGAGTTGGCAAGATAAAATATTCACCGAGTTCATCATGGTGAATAAATCGATATGCAACGTTGACGCAATCACTTTGAATTTTCCAATCCTGTCAGCTCCAATTTCAACAAGGAAAATTGCTTGGAAGACCAGATGCAGTCAAAAAAAAGACGACTTTATTTAGGAGAAAATTCAGGATGAAATCAAAAACATTCCTCCTATAACATTTTTGGTCTTGACTTTTCAACCCCTGATTATTCATGATCAGTCCAGTAATGACACATCGATTTAATATACAATCTAACCATATGAACATTTCTAATCGCTGCACGCTACGATCGTACAGCGTCGAACAAGTAAGTGGTGTGGCCTCTGATTTGAATACTTCGGATTCTGAGCCGTTAGAGGTTCCTTGTCCGCGTATAACTGGTGACATGAACATAGATCCATGTCAGAGCCGTGGGAAACCACTCTTCCCGGTTTCTTTGATTCAAGACATGTTTTTGGCTGATAAAAGTCGCGTCGAGTAGTCGGATCAACAATAGGTTGATCGTAACAGCTATTTTTGGTAGCCTTATATTCTGGTCTTCAGGTAGGTAGCTCAGTCGGCTGATCGGCTGAAACACTCTAAGTTTGCTTGGAACTAAGCTACTGAAAATTACCTGTTCCGTCGCAAGGGCTCTCAATTTTCTTACGCGATTCACAAAGGGGATATTGAATGTCGGAAGTCATACTTGAGGCGAAGAACATCTTTCTATCGTTCCATGGGGTGGCAGCGCTAACCAACGTCAGTTTTGAGGTACGCAAAGGTGAGATTTTTTCGATCATAGGCCCTAATGGAGCTGGCAAGACGTGCATGATGAACTGTGTTAATGGCCTTTATCATCCCAAAAAAGGTCAACTTTTCTTTAAAGGAGTTGATATAAGCAAATTTTCGCCGCATCGCCGGGCGTCAATGGGTTTGTCAAGAACCTTCCAAAAGATAGAGTTGTTTGGAGGTATGACGGTTCTTGACAACATACGTTTGGGACGACACCTGCATCTTAATTCCGGTATTTTGAGTTCGTGCATTTATTGGGGTAAAACTTCTCGAGAAGAAATCAAAACGAGAAAATTCATTGAAGAAGAAATAATAGATCTTTTGGAGATTGAGGCTGTGCGCAACGAGGTTACTGGAATGCTTCCGTATGGTCTTCAGAAGAGGATAGAACTGGCAAGGGCCCTAGCGGTAAAACCGGAACTAATCTTATTGGACGAGCCACTGGCGGGTCTAAACCTTGAGGAAGTTGAGGATATGGCTCGTTTTATCATTGATATAAACGAAGACAAACGGTGGAACATCACATGTATCTTGGTGGAGCATGATATGGGAGTGGTCATGGATTTGTCGGATCGTGTAATGGCCTTGAATTTCGGGGTGAAAATAGCAGAAGGAACTCCGGCGCAAATCCAGGAAAACCCAGAAGTGATTAAAGCCTATCTCGGCGAGGTGGAGGATCTGTATGTCAGCCGCAGATGAACGGGGTTTCAAGAGCGAAATAGAAATTACGCAAGACCTTACACTGCCCAAGCTTTTTGTGACTCAGGCAAAAAAGTTTGGAGACGCAAAAGTCGCCATGAGGGAGAAGGAGTATGGCGTATGGCTCCCTGTAACATGGAGTCAATACCTCGAAAATGTCAAACAGATAACCCTTGGTCTGGTGTCTCTCGGGCTTGAGTTTGGCGATAAGGTCATAATGATTGGTGACAACAGGCCTGAAGCTCTATGGACCGAAATGGCCGCTATGTGCGGCGGTGGCGTTGGGGTTTGGCTGTTTCAGGATTGCTTGATGGATGAGGTCAAGTACATTGTCGATCATTCAGACTCCAAATTCTATGTGGCCGAAGGTCAGGAAGAAGTTGACAAGGCTCTGGCGATCCGTGATGAATGCCCGAAACTAAAAAAGATTATTTGGGACGATCCGAAGGGCATGCGCCATTACGACGATCCTATGCTGATTAGCCTTGAAGAAGTGATGAGGCTCGGCAGGGAGCGCATGGCCAAGGAGCCTGATCTTTTTGAAAGCTTGGTTTCAAAAGGAACAGGCGACGACATTTCTCTTTTGTTTTACACATCTGGAACCACGTCCCTGCCAAAAGGCGCTCTCCTCACTCATTACAACATGCTCAAAATGGGTCAGAACCTTATGAGGGTTGATCCGTGCGGTCCTGAGGATGACTTCGTTTCTTACCTGCCATTTGCCTGGATCGGGGAACAGATGATGTCAATCTCATGTGGTCTCCAGATCGGTTATACCATCAACTTCCCTGAAGAGCCTGAGACCTCCCAGAGCAACGTGAGAGAAATTGGGCCGCACGTGATGTTTGCGCCCCCTAGGTTATATGAGCAGTTTACCAGGACAGTTCAGGTTAAACACCTCGATGCGACCTGGTTGAAACGTAATCTCTATACTCTTGCAATGAAGATCGGGTATCACAACGCCGAATTAAAATTTGAAAAGAAACCTGTGCCGTTTTACTGGAAGATTTTATGGACTCTGGCGGAATGGACCATGTTTTCCAAGGTAAGAGATCAACTGGGGTTAAGTCATGTGCGACATGCCTACACAGGTGGAGCGGCCATGGGCCCTGATCATTTTCGGTTTTTCCACGCGATTGGAGTCAACCTTAAGCAAATTTACGGACAAACGGAAATAGCAGGCATTTCAGTGGTTCATCGTGATGGTGACATCAAATTCGACACGGTGGGCACGCCTATACCGGAAACCGAGATCAAAATCGGCCCAAACGACGAGATCTTGTCAAAAAGCCCTTCAGTTTTTGTGGGCTATTACAAGTCGCCCGAGGAAACAACAAAGGCCCTAATAGATGGCTGGCTTTACTCGGGGGACACTGGATTCATTGATGACGATGGGCACCTAGTGGTCTTCGACAGATCCAAAGACATAATGATCCTTAATGATGGTCGTAAGTTCTCGCCCCAATTTCTTGAGGCCCGGTTAAAATTCAGTCCTTACATCAGAGAGGCGCTGATCGTCGGCAATAAGCGGCCATATGTAACTGGAATAATATGTATCGATTACAACACTGTCGGAAAATGGGCTGAGGATCATGGGATAAACTACACCAGCTACACTGAGTTAACGCAGATTCCGCAAGTTTACGATCTCATAATGAGAGCCATTGGAGACGTTAACAAATCTATCCCGGAAGCTGCCAAGATTCACAGGTTCGCGAATCTGTACAAGGAATTTGACGCTGATGACGACGAGTTGACTCGAACCAGGAAAATTCGTCGAGCTTTCGTCGAGAACCGGTACAAAGAAATTATAGACACCATGTACACTGACAATGAAATGATGCACATGGACACTACCATAAATTATGAAGATGGCAGGGTCGCTAAGATCAAAGCCGACATTCGAGTTCAGAGTGTTAAGGAAGGAGGTGGCAAGTAAATGGAACTCTTTCTTCAACTAATAGTTACCGGAGTGATGCTCGGATCGATCTTTGCACTAGTCTCACTAGGCTGGGTGCTCATTTACAAATGTTCCGGAGTCTTAAACCTTGCCATGGGTGAGTTGACCATGATCGGGGGCTATGTTTGTCTGTCCTTTTATCAGAATCTGGTAACCATAATGCCGGTCAATTACGCATTCCTGCTGGCCCTGTTCGGCACTGTCATCATCGGTCTGATTTTAGGGTTATTAACTGAGCGGGTTTTTCTCAGGAAAATGATAGGTGAGCCGGTGCTGGCCGTGATCATGGTTACTGTCGGGCTTTCCTTCTTTTTCAAGGGATTAGTTTTCATGATTTGGGACACAGATACCCAGGTCTTTTTGCCCAGAATCTTTTCCATAGAACCTATTGTGGTAGGAGGCATCGCCGTAGGAGCGGTTTACCTGTGGAGTTTTATCGCTGCAATGATTCTCATGGTGGTTTTTATATGTTTCTTTAAATACACTCGCTGGGGCTTGTCCATGCAGGCCTGCGCAGATGATGAAATGGCGGCTCTATCCTTGGGGGTAAGCGCAAAATTCGTTTACGCTCTCGCGTGGGCGATAGCATTCATGGCCGCTGGAGTTGGTGGGACACTTCTTGGAAACATCAACGGTCTAAACTATTCGGTGAGTAGTCTTGGTCTATTGGTTTTGCCGGCAGTAGTCCTAGGTGGATTGAACTCCGTGCCTGGCGCCATTGTAGGCGGAATAACGATAGGAGTTTTACAAAACCTGGCAGGCGGGTATGGGGAGGCTTTTGTCCCAGGGTCCAAAGAGGTTGCGCCATTTGTTTTCATGGTAATCTTTCTCCTATTCAAACCATACGGCCTGTGGGGCTGGGAACGCATAGAAAGGGTTTAACCGATGAGCTATCTACCTTGTGGAACTTATTTTGAGTCCTACGCGGATGATCAGAAGTGGTGGCGGACAAATTTTATTAAAGGCAAGATGATCTTTATGGTCGTATTGCTGGTGGTGGCCCCATACATTGTCGGTTCCCAGTGGCTCAGCGTTTTCTACACAATCAACTATTACATCCTGGCGGCGCTCGGAGTACAGCTTCTTATTGGCTATTGTGGGCAGATCACGCTGGGGCACGCTGCGTTTGTCGCTGTCGGAGGATATACCAGCGCCATGATGGTTCTGTTCCTCCCGTGGCCCCAGTTCATGGTGGACGCCGGCCTCGTCTATCCGATCAGCATCGTTTGCGCGGGGTTTACCGCCGGCATCTGGTCGGTCTTATTCGGTTTGCCTTCCGCAAGGGTCAAAGGTTTTTACCTGATTATGACCACGATGGCGGCCCAGTGGATAACACTGCGCCTGGTGATTACCCAGCTCAGCAAGATAGGGGGTCGGGAGCAGTCTTTCCCTCTCCCTCCAGGTGTCATTAAGATCGGACCTTGGGTAATAGATAGCGATGACAAAATCTATTATTTTTCGGTTATACTTGTTCTAATATGCCTCATTGCGATGGGTAATCTGCTTCGCTCCAAAATGGGCAGGGCCTGGATAGCCATACGAGACAACGATATCGCCGCCGAGACAATGGGGGTCAATATCGTCGTGTATAAGCTGCTGGCATTCTTCGTGGCAGGTTTTTTTGCGGGCATAGCAGGGGCCTTCTGGATTAGCGCTTTGTTCTTTGTAAGCCCTGAAAATTACGAATGGTTCTATTCTCTCCTCTGGGTAGGGATCATTCTGATCGGTGGTGTAGGTAGCATACAGGGGATTGTGTTTGGGTCAGCTTTTGTAGTTATGGTATTCAAGTTGTTGGAAATGTCGGTCCTCGGTCTCAGCGATGTCCTGATGACTTCGTACCCGGAGTGGGGCTGGGTCACAACGAAAATAATTTTTTTCAAGGAGTCCGCTTTTGGATTGGCAATAATCTTCTTCCTCATCTATGAACCCAATGGACTTTCGTACAGATACTGGCAACTAAAAAACTATTTTAATCTTTGGCCATTCTCGTACACCGGTAAGTAGACTCTTGCTGCCTGTTTATCTGAGAGGAGGTGCGGAAAACAGAGATAGACCAGGTCGCAGGCAAACACTTCATTCACAACTGATGAAAAACAAAACGGAGGTTTAGAATGAGTAAGAGGATTTTTCTTTTCAGTTTGGTTCTGGCGCTGGCTTGTTCGATGGCCTATGCGGCAGAAGAGATCTCGGTTGGTTCGATCAACGACCTGACCGGAGCGACGTCGGACGTTGGCAAGGACGCTGCCCTTGGAGTTAGGGAATGTGTGACCTACATAAATGACAGCGGTGGAATTAATGGAAAGAAAATCAAGCTTCATCTTTTTGATTATGGTTACAGGGTTCCGGAAGCTATAACGATCTACAAGCGGTTCAGGGATCAGGACAAAATTAAATTATTGTTGCAGTGGGGAACCGGTGACACGGAAGCGCTATCACCTACTGTCAACAAGGACAAGATGGTGACAATTTCTGACTCGCTGTCCGGCCATTTGTGCGATCCAGCAAAGACACCTTACAATTTTATCTACAGCACGGACTATTCAACTAACGCCCGAGCCGCGCTTACCGCGTGGTATGAAAAGGTTTGGAAAAAGAGCGACAAATGGAAAGAAGCCAGAGATGCCGGCAAAAAACCTAAACTGGTCTGCTTTTACATGTTCGCTTCCCCGTATTCCAGCGCCCCCATAAAGGCAATCAAAGATCAGGCTGCGTTGTTGGGAGTGGAAGTCGGTAAAGATCAGGACGTGTCTTTGACAGCTCTTGACGCGAAGAGCCAGGTCCTCGCCGCTAAAGAAGACGGGGCGAACGTGGTGTGGCATGGAAACACGGCCATGTCGGTTGCCACGGCTATCAAAGATTCCTACGCTCTAAAGTTCGACGCAGACAACATTACCAATAACTGGGGCCTGGATCACAACCTTCTGCGGATAACCGGAAAGGCCGGTGAGGGAACTATCGGAGCCGCGTCATGCGCGTTCCTGGATATGAAAGTCCCATACATGGACAAGGTTATAGAGTACACCAAAAAGGTCAACCCAGGCGTTCCCCTGGACAAACGTGATATCAGAACCGTACAGGGATGGTTGAAAGTGTCTCTAGGCGCTGCTGGACTGCAAAGAGCCGACAAAGCGGGTAAACTGGATGGACCTGGAATCAAGGCCGCTCTTGAGAGCCTGACGGACTGGTATCCTTTTGACACCAAAAACGCCCTCGGCGTGGGGCCTTACACTATAACTGATAAAGATCATCGTCCCACACCAGTGGCAAGTCTTTACACTATTAAAGACGGTAAGATCGTTCTCTTTGAAAAGATTAACATGAAAGAGCAATTTCCAGAACAATGGGCCAAATGGCTTGGCTGGTAAACTAGTGATTGAGGAGCGCTTTGCGCTCCTCTGTTTGCGACCTGCAGCGAAAGAAGCGGGTCAACATGGCGAAAAAGGGAGACGGTTGTGGCTGAGAACAACAGCATCTTGAAGATTAACAATATCGAGGTCAGGTACCATGAGGTAATTCTTGTCCTCAAGGGAGTGTCGATACAGGTCCCGCACGGTGGGATAGTCGCTCTTCTGGGGGCCAACGGAGCCGGAAAGAGCACAACTCTAAAAGCGATTTCAGGGCTGCTCAATCACGAAGACGGCGAAGTTACAGATGGAGCTATAGAATTCCTGGGCGACCGGATTCATAAGCTACCCGCTGAAGAGATAGCCAAAAGGGGTGTTTTTCAGATTATCGAAGGAAGACGAGTATTCGAGCACCTGACTGTTGAAGAGAATCTTGTGGTTGGAGGTCATTTGCGGCCATCAGGTTTAAAAGACAGGCTCGATATGGTTTATCATTATTTCCCGCGACTTAAGGAACGCAGAAACTTAATGGCGGGATTTATTAGCGGTGGAGAGCAGCAGATGTGCGTTATTGGAAGGGCCATGATGGCCCAACCAAAGCTCATGCTCTTGGATGAACCATCTATGGGGTTAGCTCCACTTCTCATAAAGGAAATCTTCGAGATTATTCAACGTCTCAACAGAGAGGAAAAGATTCCGATCCTGTTGGTTGAACAAAATGTTAAACTAGCCCTGACCGTCGCTCCATACGCATATGTGATGGAAAATGGACGTATAGTAATGGATGACACCTCGGAAAAACTCAAAGAAAACCCAGATATTCGTGATTTCTATTTAGGTTTGACCGATGTTGGGGGTCGAAAGAGTTTTCGTGATGTTAAACACTATAAACGTAGAAAAAGGTGGCTCTCTTAACCTCGCCATTAAGGCATCATGAGGAGGGAACATGAAAAAGGGCGCATTTTTAGGCGCTACGGCTTTGTTGGTTTCATTGGCTTTTGCATCGCTATGTTTGGCTTTCGAAGCGCCGGTAGTTACTCTGGACAGAGTTGAAGTCGCAAGTATTCAACCTTTTTTCGTTAAACCGCGAGTTGAATATAAGAATGAAAAAGAACCAGGAAAAGAGTTGCCTGCAGGCGGTATCCTGAACATGGCATACATTTTCAACATCAAGAACCCTAATAAGACCCCGGTCATGCTGGATGAACTGACATTTAGCACGGCATTTGAAGGTTTCGAGATCAATACCGCTTTTTCCTATGAAGATAGCTGGATTCCTGGAGGAAAAACCAATCAACTTAAGGTTGTCACCACCAATGAAACGCTCCCGACAATTACAAGCTTGATGGTCGGAGCTGAAAACGCCGAGAAAATCCAGCAACAGAAGACCTCAGCAGGAGCGCTTGTGAAAAAATGGTGGGAAACCGTTGGTGATTTCTCATTCCCAATCGAGGTTACCGCAGGAACAGCCCTGTTCAAAGATGAAAAGGGAAAAGAATTGAGAGTTACCTTCACGGGCAAGTTTCCCAAGAAGTAATATGCCGTTCAGATTCTTTTCCGAGTCGTACAAACTACGGCTCGGCTATCTAACATGAAAGTTCCATTTTTGATTTAGTGTATTCGGCCCTTATTGGGCCTTTTTTTTTCACAATTGCCGTTTTCAAGGGTTTGTGGCAAATTAATCCTTCCAAATTGTTTAGTTCATTTTTATGAACAGATCTTCCATATTCCAAGAGCCAAAAGATGGGTAGTGAAATAAATTTTCCAACTGATCGGTCCAACAATGCACAGGCTGAAATTGAACGCTTAAGGGACCTCATTAGGAAACATGACCACCTTTATTACGTCATGGACTCTCCAGAAATTTCGGACAGGGAATATGATGTCCTTTTCAGAAAACTGGAACAGTTAGAAAATGAGTACCCCCAATTTGTGACACTTGATTCACCGACTGTCCGGGTAGGGGGCAAAGCTTTAGAAAAATTTGATCAGACATCGCATGCTATGCCCATGCTCTCTCTATCAAACATCTTTGACGAAAGTGAACTGATTGATTTTGACGCGAGGACACGTAAATTACTTGGACGGATCGATGTCGTATCGTATCTGGTTGAGCCAAAACTGGATGGAGTCGCAATCGAGTTAGTTTATCAGAATGCGCTGCTTGTTTCTGCTGGCACTCGCGGGGACGGCTCGACAGGGGAGGATGTAACATCCAACGTGAAAACGATAAAGGCGATTCCATTAAGCCTTAGAGCGTTGGGACTTCTTTCTGAGGCGTCTCTCTTGGATATTAGAGGTGAAGTCTTCATGACAAGATCGGATTTTGATTCTCTAAATAAGGAAAGAGATGAAATGGGACAACCCTCGTTCGCAAATCCAAGAAACGCAGCCGCTGGGTCATTGCGTCAACTTGACCCTAGAATAACCGCGCAAAGAAGGCTTAGCTTTCGCGCTCATGGAGTTGGAAGGATTGAAGGCGCTTCAGTAAAAACCCAGATCGAGTTGCTCCATGCCCTGTTTGATCTTGGAGTACCGACGAACCTGGAACATTCGATGCTTTGTCACGGAGTCGAAGCCGTTTTGAATCATTACAGGACGTTGAATGAAATTCGGGACAATCTGCAATTCGAAATTGACGGAGCTGTGATAAAAGTCAATTCACTGAATTGGCAATCTGAACTCGGGACAAAGAGCCGGTCGCCAAGGTGGGCCGTAGCCTACAAATTCGAGCCCATGCAGGCGGAGACAAAGGTCGTTCGTATTGAAGTGGGGGTTGGTAGAACAGGAGTTCTAACTCCGGTGGCCATCATGGAACCGGTTACCGTTGGCGGAGTGACGGTAAGTCGAGCTACACTTCATAATCAAGACGAGATAGACAGGAAGGACATAAGAGAAGGCGACATAGTCGTGATTCAGCGAGCCGGCGATGTGATACCCGAAGTTGTGAGGGTAAAGTCCGAATTCAGAGACACCCACAGCCAGCCCTACACTATTCCGGAGCAATGTCCGGTATGTGGTTCGGACGCCGTGAGACTGGAGGGACAGGCGGCGAAAAGGTGTGTCAACTCTTCATGTCCAGCTCGATTGAAGGAAACCGTAAAACACTTCGCTTCTCGGGACGCCATGGACATCGAGGGGCTTGGAGAAAAACTCGTTGAGCGCCTGGTTGATGAGCGTCTTGTCAAGGACCCCGCAGACATATTTTACCTTAATGTAGATACTCTGACCGCGATGGAACGAATGGGAAAGAAGTCGGCTAACAACCTGTTCAATGCTATAAACAGGGCCAAGCAGGTCTCTTTGGACCGTTTCATTTTCAGCCTTGGAATCCCTCTAGTTGGGGCCAGCGCAGCGAGATTGCTCAGCCAATCATTTGGGGATCTTGACTCATTGTCGGCTAAGGACTCTACCGAATTGATGAAAATTCCCGGAATTGGTCCGGAGGTAGCGCAAAGTGTAGTGTCTTTTTTCACCGAACAAAGAAACATGGTGATGATAGAGAGACTACTTGCAGCAGGGGTTTCTCCTGGAAACGAAAATAAGCTTGCTAATGTAGACAACGGTATCCTTCAAGGGAAAACGGTAGTTTTTACCGGATCTATCTCAATTCCCAGGGGCTCGGCGAAGAAGATGGTTGAAGAAGCAGGAGGAATAGTAGGATCATCGGTGTCAAAAAAGACTGACTTTGTAGTTGTTGGAGAGGATCCGGGTTCAAAGCTTGAAAAAGCGCGAGAGTTTGGAATCCGAATTCTGTCTGAAAATGAGTTCATAGCCTTGACGGGAGTGACGGATAAATAACCTGTATGAACCGCTCTATGAGGGCGGCAATTTATTCACGGGCGTTTTAAAAAATGACATCGAAGATCAGGCGCAGAGTCATAGTTAAAGGCAGAGTACAGGGAGTGGCGTTTCGAGCCTATACCCGGTCCGCTGCGAGAGAAATAGGAGTATTGGGGTGGGTCAGAAATCTACCGGATGGTTCTGTCGAAACTGTTTTGGAAGGGGACCCAGAGCGCGTAGGGCTCATGCTTGCGTGGCTAAAAAAGGGGAGTCCTTACAGCCGCGTGGATGACGTCGTGATCATCGAGGAAAAGCCATCTGGAAGCTTTGTAGATTTTGACATTGCTTTCGACACGTGGGAATCCTGGCGTGTCCGCTAGAATCCTCAATTTAATTTTTCTCTCAATTTGGACCATGGCGTTTTGCTGTTACGAAACAAAGGCGATTAGCGCATCCATGTCATGCCCCGCAATAATAGTTGACTTGCTGCTTGGTGAACCGGTCCCTATCGAAACAGCGCTAGATGACATGTCGGGAACGCGGATAGTCTATGTGGGCGAGTTTCATACCATAATGCGCCACCATGAACTTGAGGTCGATATTATACGGGGTCTCGCCCAACGTCATCCCAATATCTCACTTGGAATGGAAATGTTCACGTCGGAACAACAACCGATTATCGATAGCTGGTTGTCTTCTCAGGAATCGGTGTCCGTTTTAATTGATAATTTAGGTGAAGATCGATGGACGAACCTTATGGATTATGCTTCGGTTCTTCTTGCAGTTCGAGATCTTAAAATTCCGGTAGTTGGTTTGAATATTTCAAACAGTATTGTTCGCAAAGTCTCACGAGGAGGATTGGCATCATTATCCGAAGCCGAAAAAACTCTCGTCCCTCCCGACGTAGAACCAATAAATCCGCAATATGCCAAACTTCTGTCACTCAAGCTCAAAGTTCACCGCGCATTTCAAGAGAAATCCCTTGAGAGGATTATTTTTGCTCAGGCTTTGAGAGACACCGTAATGGCTGCGAACATAACGCGATATCTCGAAGACGTGAACACAAAGGAAAGGCTGTTGGTAGTAATAGCAGGTAGTGGCCATCTAAACTACGGGTTTGGAGTTCCTGAAAGAGTCAAACGTCGCATTGATGTAACCTCCCGAATTATTCTCCCTTCTGAAAGTGGTGAACTCGAGCTTTCTGAAGCTGAGAAACAACAAGCGGTAGACATAGAGATATCTCATGAAGATTTGAGATTCATAGACAAACCGATTGCCGACTATTTGAGCGTACTTCCCATCAAGAGCGATAGTTCGGATCAAATTAAGGGTCACTGGAATATCTCGGAAAAACAATCTGATAAAGAACGGATACAGTAATTGAGGAGAAAACATGGCAGGAAATTGTATGACAGGAGCGCTTCCCAGGCTTCTTACCAGCGCTATTGGCAGTATGCCCCATATGGACGCTGAAGCAGCCGTCGATCTTATACTGGATTCATTGAAAACAGCTCCCCATTTGCCTCAACTCTCAAGGCGCGACCTTCGTGAACAGATGTGGATTCAATTTTCTGAAAAGCTCCCTGGTTTTAAGGTTGATTTAGAGAATCTCAAATATTTTTTTGACACTTCTGACGAATCATCCGCTTCCGTTGAGAAATTTTACGAAGAGTATCTTAAAATTCTAGAAGGATCTCCCAGCGAAGCTTTTGAAATTACGAGGGATTATGGGTTAGGGATCGAACTGTTTATAGAGAAGCTGATTAAGGAGAATTCCAAACGTCCCTTCCTAAAAGCCCAGGTTACTGGCCCATTAAGTTTTGCCCTGTCTGTTACTGATGAAAATGGCAAACCGATATTTTACCATCCAGTGTTCAGAGATGTCGCGGTTAAAGGAATGGGACTAAAGGCAATGTGGTTGGTTGAGAAATTGAAGCGCTTTTCCGACAATGTAATTTTATTTTTCGACGAACCGAGTCTCAGCGCCTATGGTTCTTCGGCGTTTCTGGGGGTTTCTTGTTCGGATGTCGTTGAGTCTCTCAACGACGTTTTTTCTCTTGCATCTTCCGTTGGCGCAATCACTGGGGTCCACTGTTGTGGAAACACGGACTGGTCGTTGCTGATGCAAACAACAGTGGATATTATAAATTTTGACGCTGTAGATTATCTGGAATCTTTAGCGATCTATCCGAAGCAAGTTTCGAATTTTTTGGAGCGTGGCGGTGTCCTTGCGTGGGGCGCAGTTCCGAACGATTCCCGGATAAATCAGGAATGCACAGATCTGATATTGGAAAGGCTTCGGAAAGGCGTGCTGGTATTAGAGGAAAAAGGCATAAACAGGGAACTGTTACTGAACAATATTATTATTACGCCGGCCTGCGGCTGCTCGAGCCTGACTGTCGAGGAAACACAAAAAGTCTATGCGATACTATCAGAAATTGACCAACTGAGATTTGAAAATATCTTTAACAACTAGCGCAATATTTTGATTGGAAAGGAAAAGACATGGGAATTACCCTTGCGGTAGCGGGGAAGGGTGGTGTGGGAAAAACCTCTATTACATCACTAATAATCAAAAACCTTATAGACGCGGGTCAGAGGCCTTTATTGGCGATTGACGCGGATTCGAACTCGAACCTTCATGAAGTCCTTGGGATCCGCGAACCTAAAAGCGTAGGATGCATTCGGGAAGACGCCAGGAAGATGGGTGAGGATATCCCTGGAGGCATGACTAGGGACCGCTTCATGGATTACCAGATACAAGCTAACCTTGAAGAAACCAAGGATTTGGATTTTCTGTCAATGGGACGTCCAGAAGGTCCCGGATGTTATTGTATGGCCAACAATATACTTCGAGATGTCATATCCAGATTGACCACAAACTACAAATTTGTTGTGATTGATAATGAAGCGGGCATGGAACACCTTTCGCGGCGCACGGAAGAAGAAGTAGACCACCTGTTCATAATATCCGATCCATCTCCGAGGAGTGTGCGGACAATCGGACGAATTTACCAGTTGATTGATGAAATGGAAGGCAGAATTCATAATCAGCATATTGTATTGAGTAGGGTACAAGGAACATTGGCCGATCTACCGGAAACTACCCGCAAGGAAATTGAAGCCTTGCCTGCGACTCCTTTAGCCCTGATTCCTTATGATGAACAACTGGTAGCACTGGACCTTGAAGGCAAGCCATTAGTAGGAATTCCATCTGATTCCATAGCATATCTAGCTGTACGCAGTATGCTTCAGGAGATAAAGGTCTTGGGTTGATTGTTTCGAAAATACTGTAAGCCAAGTCCCGCCTGATCGAACCGCTATTCATCCTCGGAATCAACTAACCGTCGGTCCAATCCGCAGGTGGATTCGGGCAAGGAACACTTTTCTTTTCCCGAACCATCTCTGGTTCCCATGGCTCATTACAAAGAAATATTGGGTGAAAGATCGACGGGATTTTGGAACTCTCTCAAGACTGGGCTGTCTTAAATAATAAAATGATTTAATAAAATGGTATAACATATACTAAATACATGTAAAACTTGACATATATGGTCTAATGGATTAATTAGTCATGGACTGACTGAAAGGGGAATTACCTATGCTCAACGCTTATCTGACGGCGCTTCCGGTCCAGAATTTGAATGATCAAAGCATGTGGGCTATCATAATGGGGGCCGGTATTGTCGTTAAATGCGTGATGCTGATATTGTTGGTATTCTCGGTTATTTGTTGGGGAATAATACTCACCAAAGCAATTACGCTTTCACGAGCGAGGAAACACACTCAACTTTTTTTTGACGCTTTCCGGGAATCCCGCAAATTTTCAACACTTTACACTGAAGCAAAACAATTTACGCATAGTCCTTTAGCGCACGTCTTCAAAGCCGGGTATGCGGAACTAAGCCGTCTGTCTCGCCTGCAAGCTGGAGGACAAAAGGGGTCGACGGACGCGAACGGCGAACCAGAATATGAACGGACCGGAATGGACAACATCATACGTTCCCTGCAACAAGCGGTAACAGCGGAGAGAGCCAGGTTAGAGAGAGGTGTAAACTTTCTGGCCACTACGGGATCTTCAGCTCCGTTCATCGGTTTATTTGGGACTGTTTGGGGAATCATGGAGTCATTTCGTAACATAGGCGCAATGAAAAGCGCTTCTCTAGCCGTTGTGGCGCCCGGAATCGCAGAAGCTTTGATCGCCACTGCCGCCGGTCTGGCCGCCGCTATTCCGGCTGTCATTTTCTTCAACTACTTTCTGGGCCGGATAAACGTAATATCTACAGAAATGGACAACTTTTCGTCAGAACTCATTAACATAATTGAACGAATCTACTGGAAGCGCAAATAACCTTGGGGCTTCACATTGTTGATTTTCAGGAGGCTTCAGAATGGCGTTCAGCCTAAATAGAAGTAATCGGGCTCCCATGGCGGACATAAACGTAACGCCGCTTGTCGACGTGATGCTCGTGTTGCTTATCATTTTTATGGTAACGGCCCCTATGCTCCAGGAAGGGGTGTCAGTGGAACTACCGTCAGCCAAAGGAGAGCCGATCGAAAAAGCTCAGCAACATGATGAAATTATTATATCAGTTTCTGGGGACGGATCGATTTTCGTTAATGATAAGGCGGTCACAGAAGATCAGTTAGCTTCGCGTATCCAGGAGGCTACCAAAGATAAACCCAACCGGGAAGTTTTTTTGCGAGCGGATAAGACTGTTCCCTACGGCATTGTCGTTAGAATCATGGGAAACCTGAAAACCGCAGGAATTGCTAACCTCGGAATGATCACCACCCCTCAGGAGGATTCTGGTAAATCCACTAAATGACCACGGAACTTCTGAAACGTGAGAGTGGAGCTTCGCCCACGATGCTGGCGGTATCGGCGGGCGTTCACCTGATTGCGATTCTCTTACTCATTGTAGGAGCGAAGTACTTCGCAGTCAGGGCTAAAATTCCTGACTTTAGCGTAACCAGTGTGAAGTTAATCGAGTCAAAACCGGCATCGAACGCTTCCGCTGCACAGGCTCCCGAACAACTTGACTCAAGCGCTGTTCCCGAGCCCTCAATTGAGTCCGCAGAACCGCCTCGCCAGCAGAATTTGGAAATAGAGCGGCTAAAAACCGTTTTTGCTAAAGCCGAAGCGCCTACTCCCATTCAGATGAAAAAGAGGAAACAAAAGCCAGAGAAGATCGAACCCAGGAAAAAACTTGTGGAGACAAAACCAAAAAACGAGAAGCCAAAAACCGAGCCTGAGAAAAAAAATAACCCAAGCGATTTCCTGGAAAAGCGTTTGGCAGCGATAAAAAAGGATCTGGATTCTAAGAAATCTGACAAGCTCACTAACAAAAGCGCCAAAGGCCTCGATACCCCGGCTGGCTCCGGTGGAAAGATGGCGGGAAACAATTCGTCAGGCGATGTGGAAATTGCGCGTTGGTTTGACGCTGTAAGAAGCAGAATTAACTCCAGATGGTCGGTGTTCGGTGATGAGCAGAGAGCGTCTAAAGTTACCATAATTTCTGTTCAGCTAGCGGATGATGGTCGGCTGCTCGAAGCGAATATAGACACCAGTTCGGGTGACAGGTTTTTTGACAGTTCAGCGATGAGAGCAATCCACCAGGCTTCTCCGTTTCCTCCAATGTCGGCCGAAGTCTCTGACAAGATTCGCTCAGCCGGCGGCCTAGCTCTTAGATTTACTCCCGGTGGATTACAATGATATTTGAAAAAATTAACCGAATTTCAAATAATTCCGCCGGTAATTGCTTCACGACAATAATTCTGCTGGGCGTGTCTATCCTCTCTTTTCTATTTTGTTCTCCCGCCACAGCAAAGCTTCTGCTGGATTTGGACAACCCAAACCTGGGTAAAATGCCAATTATGGTAGCGGACTTTTACAGTAGTCAACCAGGTTCTCCAAATGGGGCGGACATGGCCTCAATCGTTAAGAATGACCTTGCATTAAGTGGCTTGTTTGAAATCATTCCGGCGCCCCAACCCCTTCCGATGAGTCAAAACGGTGATCCCGACATTAACGCTATTTCCAAGACCGGGGCCCAGGCTCTCATCATGGGTTCATTTCAGGTGACTGGGAATCAACTGACGATTGAAGCGAAACTTTATGATATTGCGCTGCAAAAGCTGGACTTGGGCAAAAGGTACACCGGCGCAATCACGGATTATCGTTACATGATTCATATGTTCGATGATCGAGTCATGGAGAAAATAACCAACATTGCAGGTTGTTTTACAACAAAGATCGCCTTTATCGATGACTCAAGAACGCGAGAAATTTACACCATGGATTATGATGGCGCCAATCTCCGTCAACTGACCAATACCCGAACGATAAACCTTTTTCCATCGTGGGTTCCAGACGGAAAAGGCCTAATTTTTACTTCATATATCAATAGAAATCCCGATCTCTGGTACGTGACTTCGGATGGACAAAGAGTGGTCCCCGTGTCCCAAAGGAAAGGATTGAATGCGTCGGGACGTTTTTCTCCTGATGGATCCATGATCGCCATATCGCTAAGTGTTAAATCAATACCTAAGATATTTATCATAAATACCCAAGGAAACATAATAAAACAATTGACTAACGGTTTGGGAAATGATATTTCACCCACATGGTCGCCGGACGGCGCTAACATAGCATATGTTTCGGACCAGGCAGGAACCCCCCAAATTTATACTGTTCCGGTCAATGGAGGAGAACCTAAACGGGTTACTTTATCTACCTCCTACAATACTGACCCGGACTGGTCCCCACGGGGTGACCAACTGGCATTTACAGCCAAGGTAGACGGTCGGTTTCAAATCTGTGTGATCAAGCGTGACGGAAGCGACTTTAGAGTTCTAACTAACAAGGGCTCCAATGAGGACCCTTCGTGGTCACCGGATGGGCGCATGATCACTTATACGTCGAATTTAGACGGAACAAAGCGAATCAGCGTGATGGACGCCAAAGGAACGGTTCAAGCGAAGGTTTCTGGTATTCCCGGTCGTAGTCCGGCGTGGTCTCCGAGGCTTAAATGAGTTGTTCTTGGAGAAAAGGAGAAGAAGAGCGATGGACATTCGGCGCCTTATAATCTATGCAGTGGCCTTAGTCGTATTGGCTGCTTTCAACAGTGGATGCGCCAGAAAGATAGTGAAGCAGAACGAAGGCCCTGTCCCTGGATTTGGCCTGGCGGGACCAGGGGCCATTGCGGAAGGTGAGCTTCAGGGTGTGCAAACCACTCTGAGAACGGTATACTTCGATTTCGACAATTACACACTAAGTCCGGAAGCCCAGGCTGCTATCGATTATGACGCTGAGATCCTGAAACGTTATCCCAATTTGAATGTTGTGGCTGAAGGTAATTGCGATGAGAGAGGAACAGCGGAATATAACCTGGCCCTTGGCGAACGAAGAGCCGGTTCCGTGGTTGCAAGATTGACAGCGCTCGGAATCCCAAGTAACCGATTGAGTACCTGTGTCCTTTGGTTCAGAATTGCCGGTTGATCCGAATCACAACGAAGAAGCCTGGGCTAAGAATCGAAGGGTGTATCTACGTGTCGCTAAATGATCTAAAGAACATGATCCATGTGTAAAAAAAGCCCTAAAGATGAGGCTAAAAGCAAGATGACGCGCCTCATTTATGTCATACCAATTTTCTTTGTCCTCTTAAGTGGTGGCTGTTTAACCAGGACCTCCAATCCTACTCTGCCTTATGTTAAGCCGGCGAATTCGTCGAATCCCCAAGACACCAATGCAGCAGTGACTTCAACAAAAATTCAGGATCTCGAGGTTGAACTCCAGAAAATTAGAGACACGCTAGAAAGGCTCGAAGCCTCCAGTGGAGACAAATCAGTGAGAGCCCTTCAGGACCGTTTAAGTCAAGTCGAGCGACAGCTAGGCATCGACACGCAAAAAAATCAGCCCGCTGGAGTAGATGGTGACCAAAAGACTTCGTCAACTCAGTCGTCTGACTACAACGCCAAGGCGGGTAGTGGGGGCGCTCGAAAATCTTCTGCCGATGCTGCGGCTCTAGGTCAGTCAGACGAGGTAACCGATGTGCGGAACATGCCCTTAACGGCCGATGAGAAGGTCTATAGGGCAGCGTACTCGACATTCAAGAGTGGAGCCTTGGAGAGTGCGGTATCACATTTTGAGGATTTTTTAAAAAAGTATCCAAAGAGCCAGTTTGCTCCCAACGCAATCTACTGGATAGGAGAAGCTAGACTGGAACAGGGGCGTTTTGAAGAAGCGGTGCTCCTATTTGACCGAGTAATTAAGGAATACCCGGGTTCCAAAAAAGAGCTTAGCGCCCAATTCAAACAAGGTCAGGCATTTGAGAAAATGGGTGACACCAAATCTGCAAAAATTATCTTCCAGAAAATAGTTAAAAATTTCCCGCATACAGTTCACGGCAGATTAGCCGCCGCGAGGTTAAAATCCATTACGGCGTCCTCAGAATAGTTCTAAGTAAACAATTCCATCCGACATCATAATAGACGGCAAACTTTTCAACCCTATATCATTGCTGTGGGTTCGCTTGCTGATACTGATAAGACTGAGGGGCTGCCTGATATTGAACCGGAGGCTGCATTCCCTGGGGTTGGTAAGGTTGTTGAGGTTGTCCATAGCCATATTGCATTTGTTGCTGGGGAACCTGTTGGGCCGGAGCCTGTTGTTGAGCGTATGGATAAGACGCTCCCCCCTGAGAAGGCGGGTAATAATTGACTGTGGGTTGCTGCTGAAGCTGAGGTTGGGCTGCCTGGGGAGCTTGACCGGGTTGCTGTTGACCCTGAGGCATTCCGGCGCCCGAGTAATAGGGATTAAAGGTATAGGCTGGGTTTCCTGTCCACCATGCGCGCAGATCGCCAACCGCTGAATTGTCTATCGCGTCTCTGCTAGATGAGCCGGAAAATAAATAGTCCAAGAATGCAAAGCTGGAAGTAACGGGACAGAGTGAAACGATAACCACGATAGCGACAAAAATCTTCTTCATTTATGACGATCTCCGTTCAAAACGACTTACATCAAACCCATTATACTAGGTCGAGTTGAATGGGTCAAGAATTCGGACATGATATGTCTAATTCTTACAGTGTCGCGCTATCAAATCGGTAGCTTATGGTTGAATTGAACTATGACTTGTGTGGACTGAAAGGATGGAGGGATCTAAGTATGAGCTCACTCCAAGATGAGCTTGGTCAATTGATCTGAGCCCTTTGTGAGCATAATGCCCTTTAAGACGTTCAATCTCTCTTCCGTGAGAGAAGAGAAACGTGAAACTAAAGGAGTAGGGACCGTCTTGAGGCTTTTTACCATAGTAACTGTTAAAGGGTTAACATGCTTGTTATGAACGAGAAGTTGAAAATCAAGATGCGGGGCTGTGGCTATTCCTGTCATGCCCACTAAGCCGATCCTCTGGCGCTGTTTAACCCGCTGTCCCTTAGCGACGAAGAATCTCTGCAGATGTCCATATCGACTTTCAAAACCGCTGTCATGCTTGATACAAACATAGTTTCCGTAGCCGTTGCTCCATCCGGCGAAGGTAACGACCCCTCCAGCGACGGCCCATACAGGTGTGCCCTGGTTGGCCCCATAATCAACGCCGTTGTGTTTGCGCCAAACCTTGAGAACCGGGTGCAATCGATAACCATATCTTGATGTAACTCTGATAACACTGAGGGGAGATCTAAGAAAATTCTTTTTGAGCTCGACGCCTTTTTCATCGTAATACTCATTGTTGAATAACACGGCGCATTTCGTCCCAGTCTTCTTGCCGTCGTACACCGCTCCTAGAATGCGGCCGTAGCCCGATGGCCTGTCATCTGCATACCGTCGTTCGAACAAGACCCGGCAAGAGTCTCCTTTAACGGACTCTGAGTGGAAATCTATATCCCATCTGAAAACATTGGCCAATTTTAGAGCCAATTCCAAGTTTTCACCAGCGCTCAGCATAGATTCGGTCAAACTTCCCTTCATCTTAAAACAGACCACTTCTGTTTTGAAGTCGAGTACAACTTCTTCTTTCCAGGACCGAAAACCGCCATCGTCCCGAGCCACGTGGAAAACATGCGCGGGCTCCAGCTTCTAAAACAGCCTGAAGGAAGCGCCCTTCGCTGTCTATAGTAATGCTGTAGCGTCTTCCCGCCGGCAAAACAGTTTCAGACGTGAATGGAGCGCTAAGGGAAGTCTGAATTGCGGCGGCTAAACTCTGAGCTATTTCTTTGATGGACCGTTCGTCCGACAGGTTATCCGTAAGCACGGAAATTAACGTATCTCCAGGGGCTGTCACATCTGTGGCTTCCTGCGATCCGTTAACAGAGGGATCTACATCTTCCTGGGTCGACTTGTCATTTATTATTGCGCAAATTGGTTCTGAGGAAGGGGATTCGGGATTAGAGGATGTCTTTCTGATATCGCAAGAAAGCGGGATGCTGAGTCCGACTTTTGGGCCAAGGAAAACTACTACGCAGACCACACTTACGCACGCCACCAACGCCAGAAGTCTGATCGGTAGTCGGTTTCTCGGCTTACGGAATTTTATCGAACCGGCACGGGTATCAGCCATAGCCTACGTCCATACCTCCAATTCTCGCGAAACTAGCATGAAAAGCAGCTTTAGTCAATTGGAATTTCAAATCGAACAAAACTGGGTGATCGAGATTCCGTTTTATGGAACATAAAAAGGGAGTCATTGTCCAAAATTGCAAAAAGGATTTTGGATTGTAACCGGGTCAATGGTTCCATATTCGGGAACTCAGCTTCATAGCTGGTTCGAGGGGAGGCGCGACCGTGGAAAGAAATAAAGATAATTGGTTGGACAAATACGCCGTCACGTGTCGAGTTTTTAAGGGCCGTTGGTCGATCCGTCACTGTATAAGGATTTATTCCGAGATTAAGGACCTTAAGATCGAGATGGCTCAAAGGGCGAGAGGCGGAGTACAGCATTATGAATCCGCTTACAATCCCTGTGAGCATTGCCGCTCATTTGCCCGAACTTTGAAGGCGCTGAGGCAACAAGGCGACAACCGTGAATTGCTTGTGAGCGAATCAGGTGAAAATCAGACATGGGCAGCCTGCGGATAGGACTTGTTATTCCCCATTGTATGAAATAAGTTGATCCGAGAATTTCAATGAGATTGTCTCAATTGACAACCAGTCATCTAATAATCAATAACAAATAGTAGAGATTGAATACGGGGGGAATGATTCAGAAAAATCGCGAAAGCGAATTTTCTTATTTCCAAAGATTGTGGCGTTCAAATATGAAAAAAGAAGAACTGGATTTTGAACAAGGTCCTATCAGACCACCGAGTGAAGCAGGAAGTTTACTTTTGCGGGTAACCAGGAATTGCCCCTGGAACAGATGCGCCTTCTGCTCCACATATAAGGGTAAGAAATTTTCCCGCAGGCCAGTGGCTGAAGTGTTGAAGGACATCGATGCGGTAGCCGAAATATATCGTGAGATCAAGGAAATATCCCGAAAAATGGGGGAATCAGGAGAATTTACCAACAATGTGATTTCCTCGGTGTTCAAAGACTCAAGGCTTCCTGATTCGTTTCGGTCAGTAGCGTACTGGATTGCTTCAGGAGGTGAAACGATTTTTCTTCAGGACGCAAATTCCTTGATGCTGTCCACGGATTCACTGATTGAGATTTTGAATCATATCCGTAGTCGTTTTCCCCACGTTTTAAGAGTCACCTCCTATGCACGCGCATCCACGCTAAAGTCCAAAACGGTCGATGAATACATCAGACTCAGAGAATGTGGTCTATCCAGACTACATGTGGGTATGGAGTCCGGTTCAGACAAAGTTCTCAGTTTAATAGACAAGGGCTGCAAATCCGAGCAGTTGCTGGAAGGCGGGAAAAGAGCCGTTCAGGCCGGAATATCTCTTTGTTTGTATGTGATACCGGGGATTGGAGGGCTCGAGCTTTCAGGCGACCATACCCGAGAAACGGCTCGTGTAATAAACGGAGTCAATCCAGCTTATGTGCGATTTAGATCCCTGTATGTTCGTTACAATACTCCTCTTGCGGAAATGGTGGATCAGGGGAAATTTGTCCCTCCCGATGAAGATCACATAGTCAGGGAAATTAGAGATATAATAGACAGACTGGAGAATGTTACGACCACTATTGTCAGCGATCATGTCCTGAATTTATTGGAGGAAGTCGAAGGCAAACTGCCCGAAGACAAGCCCAAGATTCTGGCGGTGATTGATAGGTATCTCAATCTTTCGGAAGCAGATCGCCTGATGTTCCAGTTAGGCCGCAGAGGCGGAGCTTTCAGGACGATTGACGATCTTTTTGAGCCTGGTGTCAGGTCTCGCCTGGAAGCTGCAAAACTCCAAATCGAAAATGAATTACCGGGTGGAATACCGGAGTACATACAGGCCATCAAGAGACGCTTCGTGTAGGTTTCTGAGCGTCAAGCGGCATTTCATGCAGGCTCAATCCAAGTCCCGTTATTGTCCAGGTTTGATTATGTATGATTAGAACTTGGGAAATTCGGCTTGCGAGGGGCTGAGAGGCAACCGGATTGATTTGATTACCAATCCGGTTGTTTGGTTTTTATCGGTTCAGACCAGAATTGGATCTATTTTGCGGCTGTAGTGCTTTCTGCTGGTTTTTCATGTTCCTGTTTAAATTTCTTAACCGACACATCTGATTTCAACCATTCCAGAGCTTTCTTCACTACGAGGTCCTTTTCCAGATCAGCCTTGGTTTCTTTACCAAATCGACTCGCTCCTGGAGTCTGCTTCTTCTCGACTTTTTTCCCATCTTTGCATTCTTCCGCCGCTATCTCCTCTTCTTCCTGTTTTTGAATCTCAGCCTTCAGATCTACATCCGGCAGGATCCCGGTCTTTTGTATATGGCGACCTTTGGGAGTGTAATAATAAGCGGTGGTGAGTCGGAGGCCAGACCCGTTGTCCAGGGGTATAATAGTCTGAACGGAGGCCTTCCCGAAGGACTTTGTACCAAAAATCAGGGCGCGATCATGGTCTTGCAGAGCCCCAGCCACGATCTCCGAAGCGCTCGCGCTTCCCTCATTGATAAGCACCGCCAGCTTGAATTTGTAATGAGTTCCCGCTGGAGAAGCCCTAAACTCCATTCTCTGATCTTTGACCCTACCATCAGTATAAACAATCAGGCCCTTGTCAATGAACAGGTTGGCCACTTTGACCGCCTGGTCCAGAAGTCCCCCTGGATCATTCCGAAGGTCAAGAATCATACCCTTCATGGGGGTATCCTCTTTTTTGCCTTTTTTGTCCGCTGATTTGCTCGTGTCGTTATTGTCTAGGTCCTTGATAGCGGCCATTAGATCCGTATCCGTGGTTTCCTGAAAACTTACGATTTTCACATAACCATAACCGGGTTCAAGCGCTTCCTTTTTTACCGAGTGGACGTGGATGATATCCCGCGTAATTGTGAAATCCTTAAGTTTCTTGAATCCTTCACGCATTATCGTCAAGGTCACTTTGGTACCCTTGGGACCTCGCATCTGCTGAACAGCGCTGTGGAGGGTGATGCTCTTGGTAGGTTCACCATTTATCTTGATGATCTTGTCGCCGGGTTTTATTCCCGCCTTAAAGGCTGGAGTATCCTCGATCGGGGAAACGACCGTCAAAACCCCACCGTCAAGAGTAATCTCGATTCCAAGGCCACCGAACTCCCCCTTGGTTTCAACTTGAAGCTCTTTGAACATATCCTCCGTTAAGTAAGAGGAATGAGGATCCAGGGATTGAAGCATTCCACTAATTGCTCCCTGAATAAGCTCCTTGTCGGTGACTTCCTTGACATAGTTCTTGCGAACTATCTCCATTACCTGCCTGAACAATTTTAGCTCTTTGTAATCCGGAGAAGACTTCGAGCCTGAGTCAGCGCAAAAACTTTGTTGTCCAATTGTGATGAACACTAGGCAAAGAATTAAACTAAAAGTAAATCTAACCGGTTTCCGTATCAACATTAGAAGACCTCACGGAGTAAATCTGAAAAGTTTCTAAAAAACGACTCCATCTTATAATCTTAAAATGATACCATAAACCTAACAGATCATAAAGACTTTATAACGAGACTTGAGGAACCAAAGCATGGAAAACCGGTTGTACAAGGTCGATTCAAGGATGGCTCCGCCGATAATCCTGGCAATGTTGTTTGCGACGGCGCTGATTATTCTGGGAATGGTCAAGACCCACAGCTTTCTTTTTCTTATCGTACTTACGCCATTTATGTATTTAGGTTTGGAGATACTGGCGCGACGAGTAGTCCTCGATTCAAGTGGAATAACAATTAACAAATTCCTGAGGTCCAGAAAACTGGGCTGGAAAGATATTCAAAACGTAGACGCCGTGAGATCTGGCGGTAAAACGTTTTTGATCCTTCAAACGGAAGCCCATCGACCTGTTCTGATCACAAATACGATTTCCGGTTTCCCTGATCTGGTCAACAGCATAATGGAAAGGATTCCTGCTGGCAAGGTGACGGAAGCTGCCCGGGAAATTTCCGGATCAACTCCGAAAAAACTTTGGCCGATAATTCAGGCTTGGTTGGTGTGCCTCATCTTTCTCGCCGTGATGGTCGGGAAATTTCTCGAATAATGATCTTCAGATTGTTTCAAGGCTCAAGCATTGCCAAATGTATTTAGATCAATCTCTGGTCGCATGAAAAGTCTCAAGATTTCGCATTTCGGGAGAATACCGCTATGCGTCCTCCAAGAGATATGGTTTTTATTAAAAGACACTGTTGAAGCCTGGATCCACGACAATGCAATTCGGATGGCCGCCGCCTTAGCATTTTACACAATATTTTCACTCGGACCGGCTCTCCTGATAGCCTTGTCGGTAGCCGAAACAATTGTTGACGCCGCGGCGGCGCGACTTGAACTAACCAATATTATCGAACGACTTGTTGCGCCGATGGATACGGCCTATGTTTTTTCCTTGCTAGAATCGGCCAAAGGAAAAATATCGGGGACAGGTTTTCCGGCTTTAAGTGTGATCACCGCAATGTTCGCTGCGACCGGTGTGTTTACAGAGCTTCAGAGCGGCTTGAACACTATTTGGAATGTCAGCGCTCAGAGAGGATCAAGTGTTCTCAGATATATAGAAACCAGGGCAATATCTTTTCTAATTGTGCTTGGAATAGGTATCCTGCTCTTGGTTTCTCTTGCTTCTACAACACTCCTGTCCGCTGTGGAAACCATAATTTCAGAAACATTTCCCATTCTTGCAAACCATCTATACAAAATAAATTCTCTCATATCCCTTGCAATAATCCCTATACTTATTGCCTCAGCATACAAGTTTATTCCCGCTACAAAAGTAGCGTGGGGGGACATCTGGCTTGGGTGTATAGTGGCTTCCCTATTACTGATTCTGGGCAAGACCGTCATCACCCTTTATATGAATCTCACCAGGATCAGCTCTTTGTACGGCGCTGCAGGCTCACTTGTTATGCTCCTTGTATGGGTCTACTACTCCGCTCAAGTTTTTTTCTTTGGGGCGGAAATGACTAGAGTCTACGCGCTACGTCACGGATCGTTGAAAAAAGACATCCCCCCGGCCCATGAATTCTGCAAGCTGATTTGACATCCCTCGGGTATCTTGAAAAATCTTGACACGATGGTGTTCTGGGGATATTTTCCGCTTCAAATTTTCTTGTTGGCATTAAATAAAGAGGTTTGGAGTAATTGATACAGATTACGCCTTTGGCAAGCGGCAGTTCCGGGAATTCATTTTTGATTCGCAACAGTCAAGGATCTATGCTGATTGACGCGGGTTTATCCGGAAAACAACTTGTTGAGCGATTGAATGACGCTGGAGTTGACCCGTGCTCTTTGAAAGGAATACTTGTTTCTCACGCTCACATTGATCATGTTAAAGGCGTCGGAGTCTTATCTCGTAAATTTAAACTTCCTGTTTTTATCAATGAAAAGACATTTAACGCTGCGGAGAAAACTCTCGGTAAATTGTGCAGGCGAGAATCGTTTCAGACGGGGCGGGCTTTTGAATTCGCCGGCTTCAAGATTCATCCTTTCTCGGTGCCGCACGATTGCGCTGACCCTGTAGGCTTTAGAATCTCAAACGGAGCGGCAAGTGTCGGCGTAGCTACAGATTTAGGAGTGGTCACAGGCCTTGTCAGGAATCTGTTGACCGGTTTGACGGCCGTAATCTTAGAGAGCAACCATGATCCCACGATGCTGAGGGACGGCCCTTATCCGTGGGAACTCAAGCAGCGGGTTAGGAGCAGGTTGGGGCATCTTTCAAATGAACAGAGCGCAAGCCTTTTGGAACGAATCGTGAGTGATGAACTCAGATTTGTAATCCTGGCCCATATGTCAGAGACTAACAACACGGAACAACTTGCTAGAGAATGCGCCCAGGAAAGTTTGCAGGCCTTCCTTGCTCAGAGAGGGTCAATAATCCTCGCGACCCAACATCACGTGGGGCCCACCGTTGAATTGTAGAGTTAGCGATTCAAAATCATGTTTAAAAACGGAAGCTGGCTCTTAAAATCGATTTTAGTTTATTCCTGAAAAATATCATTACACAACGAACAGAGTAAGGATCTTGAAGATTCTGAATTCTCTTCGGAGTTAGACAACGATTCTGTTAATATTTAGCTCAATCTATAGGGAGGATGACACATATGGGTTTTGTCAATAAATCGCTCGAAGGTCCTGTCGCAAAATTGACCCTGAGTCGAGGTAAAGTAAACGCTATAAACGAACTCGTCGCTGAGGAACTACGTGACAATTTTAAAGATATTCTCAACGATAAGGCTATTAAAGCCGTTTTGATAACAGGAGGTAGTGGTTTTTTCTCATTTGGGTTGGATATCCCGGAGTTCCTCAACTATTCAAAGGAAGATTTCACCCGTTTTGTGGAAAAATTCGCCGAGTTGTACACTTATATTTTCACATTTCCCAAACCGGTAATAGGCGCGTTGAACGGGCACACGATCGCTGGGGGCTTCATGTTGGCAACTGCGTGTGATTACAGAGTAATGGTTACCGGGAAAGCCAGAATGAGTTTAAATGAGATTACATTTGGATCTTCACTGTTCCCTGGGAGCGCTGAAATGCTCAGATATCTGGTGGGAGATCGAAAAGCAGAACTAATAGCTACTACCGGTGACATGTACTCCGCTGAACAAGCCAGAGAAATCGGTCTTATCGACGAAGTGGCGACGGAAGATTCTCTCGATGACCACGCCATGAAGGCTGCGGTTGGCTATGTGGGACGTTATGGTCCTGCTTTTGAGAGCATCAAGAAGCTGCTCAGGTCTGACACGGCCGATTTGATGAGGGACAAGGATTATAAATATCGGTCCGAAATGATCGACATTTGGTATTCCGAGGAAACCTGGGCTAGGCTCCAGATGATTAAAATCAGAGGCTAGATTGTATCAGTGGATTGGGGTCCCCGAAATGACCACCTAACAGTGATGAGTCAAAGGATGGAGTGTTGGGTTTTGAAGGAAAAGAGAGGCGATATCGATTTGCGACTACGCTGGAGGCGGCTGGCGGATTTGAACCGCCGAATAACGGTTTTGCAGACCGTCGCCTTACCACTTGGCTAAGCCGCCTCTCTTAAAAAATCAATTTTAATATGAAATAGGCGAACTCGTCAATAGTTTCAAAAGTTGAAACGTAAAAAAGCCCCCTCATTATTTGATCCGATTAATGTTCTGCTGAAATTATGCTATAATTTAGTTTGAAACCCGTGAATAGTATTACATAAACAAACACTGGAAACTGATTCAGCATGAAAAAGACACTTGTCAGCCTAGCCCTGACGCTTTCAATTTTTATCCCTCCAGCGCAGGTTGTTTCGTTGGACGATGAAGTTGACTGCTGCATAAGATCGTGTTCTGAGTCAAGAAAAAGCCGCAATGTATTCAAACGAACAGGTCTGACTGTTTGAGACAGCGCGGTGAGGTAGTCGTCGACTGCCTGGTCTGTGATGATTGAGAATCAAGGCAAGTTTCAGGAACACCCTGATGTGGACCCGCAATTCAAGCATTTGTAACAAGATCCATTGCGCACCATTATAGCTCCGCAATCAGGACAAGCCGGAGCGTCGGATTGCGCGGCAAATGGTAGCCTTATCCTTTTTGCGTCGTTTATCAAACGATCCTTTTCCAAATTCTCTTCAAGAGTCGGGAGATTTGGTGAAATTTCGGAATGGGATGCTATGAGGCCAGCCGCCTGTTGGGATTGCTCATCCAGGAAACTTGTTCCAAGATATCTGAAAATATAGTCTGTAAGTGATTTGGCAATTGGTACGTTGGGGTTGCTGGTGAAACCTGACGGCTCAAATCTTACATGACTGAATTTATTTACAAGGTCTTCTAAGGGGACGCCATATTGTAAGGCTATTGACGTAAGGGTAGCGACCGTATCCATCAGACCGGAGATGGTGCTTCCTTCCTTGGACATGCGAATGAATATTTCGCCTACCTTCCCGTCATTGTAAAAACCCGTGTGAATGTAGCCCTTATGTCCCGCTATCTCGAATTTGTGCCTTACACTTTCACAATCCACAGGCAGTCGGCGTCTTACCGGTCGAGAGTGGGTTCGAGCGGCATGACTCGATCCAGCCTGCAAAGGCTGGGCGGACTTACACCCATCGCGATAAACCGTTATGGATTTAAGTCCTATTTTCCACGAAAATCTGAATATTTCTTCAATTTCCTCTATTGTACATTCATTGGGGAGGTTAACGGTTTTGGAGATAGCCCCTGAAATGAATGGCTGAACCGCTGCCATCATCCGGATGTGTCCCTCTGCGGAAATAACGCGTTCTCCATCAGGAGACTTGAAAGCGCAATCGAAGATCTGTAAATGTTCAGGAGCTATTTCCTCAGAGCGTTCGATTGATCCAGTTTCCTGAATGATCTCCATCATTTCCTGAATTTGCAAAGGCTCGTATCCCAGATGCTGTAAAGCCCTCTGCGCCTTTTTGTTGACTATTGTCAGGCTGCCGCCACCAGAAAGTGATTTTCGTTTGACCAAAGCGAGTTCAGGTTCGATACCGGTGGTGTCGCAGTCCATCATGAACGCAACAGTACCCGTGGGAGCGATGGCTGTAACCTGGGAATTGGCGAATCCGCCCTTTTTTGATTTTTCAATAACAAGGTCCCATGTCTTACGCGCCGGTTCCATGACCTCCTTGGGCGCTAGATTATCATCGATCTCCTGTGAGCTTTTCCTGTATTTTTTGAGCGTCTTTAACATGGCCGAGCGATTTCGTTCAAATTCTCTGAAGGGCCTTCGTATCCCTGCGATCCTGGATGATTGCATAAAAGCTTCGCCTGTCATAAGCGCTGCAATTGAGCCGGCCCAAGCGCGGGCCTCTTCAGAGTCATATGGTAAAGCCAACTCCATGATCAAGGCTCCAAGATCCGCGAATCCAAGCCCAAGGGCCCTCAAATTTCTGGCGTTTCTAGCTATTGCTGGTGTTGGGTAGGACGATCTGTCAATGACAATATCCTGAGCTGTGATCATTACATCTACAGTGTGGCGGAAGGCCTCCGTATCAAAAGAACCCGAAGCCTGCATAAATGAAGTGAGTTTTATAGAGGCCAGATTGCATGCTGAATCGTCGACGCCCATATATTCCGAACACGGATTTGACGCCGAAATCGGTCCTGTTTCTGGGCAGGTATTGAAGCTGTTGATAGTTGTGTGAAACTGCAATCCCGGGTCTCCACATGCATGAGCCGCGACGGCTATTTCCCTCATCAAGTCACGGGCCCTGTAGGTGTTGGCGGTTTTCCCGGTTAGCACATATTTTGTACTCCATTCCCCGTCTCTGGCGTCCGCTTCCATAAATTCATCGGTAACTCTGACTGAATGATTTGAATTTTGAAACGCTACGCTTGAATACGCTTCCCCTTCAAAAGAACCGTCATAGCCGCAATCAATGAGAGATTGAGCCTTCTTTTCTTCCAGGGCTTTTGAACGAATGAAATGGAGAATGTCAGGATGGTCAGCGTTGAGGATGACCATCTTAGCTGCGCGACGAGTTTTACCACCGGATTTGATAACTCCGGCGGAAGCGTCGGCCGCCTTCATGAAAGATACCGGACCGGAAGCCGTACCCCCGCCCTTGAGTGGCTCTGTTGAGGACCGGAGTTTCGAAATGTTTACCCCTGAACCCGAGCCCCCCTTAAATATCACACCTTCCTGAGCATACCACTGGAGGATGGATTCCATAGTATCGTCAACTCCCAGGATAAAACAGGCGGAACATTGGGGCGCAACTTCGATGCCTACGTTGAACCATACCGGGCTATTAAAAGCAGCACGCTGGGTGATGAGTATCATTATCAACTCGTCTCGAAATACCCGAGCGTCATGTTCGGATGCGAAATATCCCTGATCCGCCCCCCAGGTCGCAATGGTATTGGCTACTCTAAAAACAAGCTCCTTGACACTTTTTTCTCTTTCCTGGCTTCCGAGCTGACCCCTGAAGTACTTGGAAGCTACTACTATAACAGCCATGTCGGACCAGAATGATGGAGCTTCAACATCATTCTGCTCAAAAATCTTTTCCCCTTTGTCGTTTTGAATAACTACGGATCGTTTCCTCCAATCGACAAGGTCAAACGGCTCTCTGTCTTCTGACGAGAACACTCGTTCAAACTTAAGACCTTGTGATGACAGACCCGCAACGGTGAACAGGTTGTCACTAGTCGAAAATTTTGATGAGGAGGCATGATCAGTCATTTTATCTCCACAGATTGTAAAAAGCCCACACTATGAATGATAAGTCATTCACCGAGTTTTGGCAATATAACATACCGTAAAGCTTAGCAATTTATTCAGATGACCATCTGAATGATTCCTGAATTTCCTTTACCGAAGTATCAGGAGGAAATCCGCCTCTAAAAAGTTGATCCACACTGCTAACAACCCGTTCCCCCGACCTACCCTCGGAGATTATGAGAACGTCCCGTGATTGTTGTCGCGCAAATTCCTGTATGTACTGCAAGCATGTTCCACATGGGAGCAGGGGAGCATATAGATCTGAAACGACCGCAACCGCCAGAAACTCTTTGTGACCATGAATAAGAGCGTGATTAATTGCGTTCCTTTCAGCGCACACTCCCAACACTGGTATGAGGCATTCAGTATTGCAACCCTCAAATATTGTCCCGCCTCTTGTAAGGACAGCCGCTCCAACCCTAAACCGACTCAAAGGAACCGAAGCGTGGTCTCTGACAAGTTTCGCAACGTCGAGCAATTTGTCAATATTCCACTGAGGGATATCTGATGACAATGTCACGTTAGAACTCATCCCAATCCGCTTGTAAAGTCTTGACCATTATTATGAGGTCATGATAGGCGCCATCACGATCTTTGACATAGTCTTTTAATCTTGCCTGTTCAAAGAAGTCCAGTTTGAGAGCAGCTTTTATTGCCGGCTCCTGAACTCCGGAGACGAACTCAGCCGCCAACTTCTCTATCCCCATGTCCATGGCAAGTTTCACGGCGCTCTGTAAGAGTTTGGGGCCCAAGGCTTGACGGCGATAAAACGGATCCACCATCACTCGGACATGAGCGATATGTCGCAAACATTCAGCAATCGGTCTATGCAACTGTATATTCGCTATTATTGCGCCGTTCTCAGCGTTGACCGCCACCAGAGGCACAACCTTCCCATAATCAAGATTACGAATCCATTCGGTAGTCGTGTTGGTTTCAGCCGTGTCGTCGTGTAGGAACCATCTTTCCTGGTCCGGTATACGAGCGAGAAAATCCCTTAAAAGTAGTTCATCAGAAGACTTTAGGGGGCGCAACATAATTGAGGCGCCGTCCCTTGCCTCCAGACGTTCCGCGTAATCTTCGAGCATTTCCGTTCTCCTTGAAGACAGCCCTGTCGATTATTTCAAATACTTATCAGAGGCCGAGTTTAAGCGCAACGATGTATAGAAAACAGGGTGACATATGTCCTTAGGTCTGATAATTGGTGGTTAGAAATCGACACGTTGAAGGATATACCGAAGAATAATAGAAAGTTGGAGGTTACGTGATGGACGAAAAGGAGAAAGTAATTTTGGACGCTATGAAAGGCGCAGGCAAACCCGTCCGCCCCGGTGACTTGGCCAAAGCCGCCGGTATGGATTCCAAAGAAGTATCAAAAATGATTGATTCATTGAAAAAGAAGGGGCTGGTGATTTCTCCGAAGCGGTGCTATTACTCTCCGGCCGAAGGTTAATAGGCCAACAACTGAATATTGTAAAATGTGGAAAGATCTGGATCAAGAGATTGAGTGCGAAATTCCCGGCGGACATGTTGATTGGGGGTGGACCGATTGTCTGACATAATCGACTCGGCTTTTTTGTTGCCGTCCAATCCCAGGCGGATTCATCTCATGGGAGCTTGTGGTGTTGGAATGGCAGGTGTTGCGGGTCTTTTTTTGTCTACAGGAGCCACCGTGACTGGTTCCGATCAGTCCGTATACCCCCCCATGAGCGAATATTTGGCCCGGTTGGGAGTCAAAACTCAAGAAGGATATTCTCCTTTGAACTTGAGTCCTCTTCCTGATCTCGTTGTAATAGGCAATGTGATACGTAAAGAGAATCCTGAAGCCGGGGCAGTGATTAGCCAAGGCATTCCATTCACATCGATGCCAGGGGCCATCGAGAAATATTTTCTTCGTGACAAACTTTCGTTGGTGGTAGCGGGTTCACATGGAAAGACCACGTTGAGTTCCATGATCGCGTGGATATTATATGATCATGGAATTGATCCTGGGTTTATGATAGGAGGCATTCCCTCGAACTTCAATGAAAGTTCCCGTTTCGGGCATGGCAAAATGTTTGTGCTTGAAGGGGACGAATACGATTCCGCGTTTTTTGACAAACGTCCCAAGTTTATTCACTACCGGCCGTTTGTCGGAATTTTCACGTCCTGTGAATTTGACCACGCCGACATTTATCGTGATTTGGGACAAATTCGACAGGCGTTTGAAAGCTTCTTGACCCTTGTTCCTGAAGAAGGGGCCATAATAGCCTGTAACGATGATCCACTAGTCCGTGAAATAATTATCGGAAACCATTTCAGAGCGGACACGTACGGATTCCGTCCCGATTCATCCTGGAACCTTTCGGAAATTAAAGACACAGGGAAAGGCATAGGCGTCGAATTTATGCGCAGCGGATCTAGAGTGGCGTCCGGTGTTTTGCCTGTTGTAGGTAGGCACAACGCCCTAAATGCGCTGGCGGCTGTAGCCTGTTCGGAAAAAGTTGGAATTGAGCCTGGTAAGGCATTTGAATCATTAACACATTTTAAAGGAGTTCTAAGACGTCAGCAAGTTACCCCTGTTTGTTCAGGTATACTTCTGGTAGACGATTTTGCCCATCATCCCTCGGAAGTAAGGGAGACTCTCGCCGGTTTTCGTCTAAGGTTTCCGGACAGAAGGCTGGTGGCTGTTTTTGAGCCTAGAACAAACACAAGTCGCAGATCAATATTTCAGGATAATTACGTTGAGGCCTTTTTGCCGGCGGATCTATCAGTCTTGCGGGAACCTCCGGATCCATGGAAAGCCCCTGACGGTGATCTGTTCAGTTCAAGCTTGCTGAGCAGTGAACTTGAATCCAGGGGAAAACGAGCCAGAGCCTTCTTGGACGCTGACTCTATAATAGATTTCCTTTCAAGTGAACTTAGACCAAGAGACGTTGTAATAGTTATGTCTAACGGCAGTTTTGAAAACCTGATTCCGAGGTTGTCCAAAAAATTGGAGGATCTAGGCCCATGAAAGAAGCTGCTTTTTATGAAAAGATCGATTTGAACGCTGTACGGTGCAGACTGTGCCGGCAAAATTGTAAAATCGAAGATGGTTCTAGAGGTTTTTGCGGGGTTCGTGAAAACAAGGGGGGAATCCTTTATACGCTGGTATATGACAAGATAGTTTCAACTAATGTTGATCCTATCGAAAAGAAACCTCTCTTTCATTTTGCCCCTGGAACCAAGTCTTTTTCGATCGCTACCATGGGTTGCAACTTCAGATGTACTTTTTGTCAGAATTTTTCGATCTCCCAAACCCCTCACGAGAAAGGAACCATTTCCGGAACGAGTTACCTCCCCAGCGAACTGGTCTCCATGGCGGTCGAGTCGCACTGTGAGAGTATAGCGTACACCTACACGGAACCCACAGTCTACTACGAGCTGGCGCGTGACACGATGATTCTGGCCAAGAAAGCCGGCCTCTTTAATGTGTTTGTAACTAATGGATATATGAGTCGGGAGATGTTGGATGACGCACGAGGCCTTATTGACGCTGCAAATGTGGACCTGAAGGCCTTTGACGACAAGTTCTATACGCAGTACTGCCAGGCGCGTCTGAAGGGAGTTCTGGATTCTCTGAAGTATATAAAACAGATGGGTATTTGGCTCGAAGTAACCACTTTACTAATCCCCGGATTAAATGACGACGACTCTCAAATCAGGGATTTAGCTCGATTCATCAAGAGCGAGTTAGGCCGTGAAACTCCTTGGCATGTAAGTAGATTCTTTCCACGCTATAAGGAAACTGGACTTCCCCCTACAGACGCGTCGGTTCTCAGGCGTGTTCGTCAAATGGGGATCGATGAAGGCCTCTATTATGTGTATACCGGGAATTTACCCTGGGAGTCTGGGGAGAAAACCTATTGTCCTGGTTGTTCCTATTTGTTGATTGATAGAGTAGGGTACACCATACAAAAGTACGCTATCAAGGAAGGTCGGTGTCCCAAGTGTGGATACCAGGTCGAGGGACTTGAACTCTGATCTGAATCCGCCGTTAATATTTTCGGAGGCGCTTCATGAAAAGTAAATCAAATATTTTGATAGCCCCGTCCATTTTGTCCGCGGATTTTTCACGTCTCGGAGAAGAAATCAAATCAGTTCAGGAAGCGGGCGCCGATTGGCTTCATATTGACGTAATGGATGGTAATTTTGTTCCTAATATTACGATTGGTCCACTTGTGGTGAGTTCATTGACTCGTTATGCAAGTGTTCCTCTTGACGTTCACCTCATGATTGCCAATCCTGATCGATATGTTAAGGATTTTCAAAAGGCCGGCGCCAACATTCTGAGCGTGCATCCTGAAGCATGTGTCCATTTACACCGAACGCTGGTCGAGATTCGTGAAATGGGCATGAAAGCTGGGGTAGCCTTAAACCCTTCTACTTGCGTCTGTTCAATAGAAAACGTGCTTGCGGAACTGGACGTAATCATGGTGATGACTGTAAACCCCGGTTTTGGAGGTCAGTCTTTTATTCCTACCATGATTCCTAAAATCAAAAGCATCAGAAAACTGATCGATGAATCAGGTTATAACATCCTGCTCGAAGTCGATGGCGGGGTGGTTCCAGAGAATTCCACTGAACTCATCGGAGCGGGCGTAAATGTTCTGTGGCCGGGAGCGCTGTTTTCGGCCGACCTCCTTACGTTTCCTCAATACGGAACATTAGGAATGGTTGTTATTAAGTCAGGTTCTAGCTGTTACCGGCAGTAGAGGCGAAAATGAAAAGAAAAATTCCCTTTGTCTATTCCGCTCTTTTGAGTGTGTTCTTTGCGCTTATAATGGCGTCTACGACTATGGCCCTCATTGGAGTGGATGACACCGGGCATAAGAAGACTATTCTTTCGCCGGACATGGAAAAGGATCCAGGTCTTTTTTTCTTGTTGGGGAAGAATCTGAATCCCAGGGGGACAGCGAAAGCATGTTGAATTACTTCAAACGCGCTCTCGACCTGGACCCTGCGTCAGACTACTTGCACACGAGAATCGCCGCCATTCTGGCAAGAAACCGCAAAATTGCGGACGCGATCGTTATGGCCAAAAACGCTGTCACTCTTAACCCTAAGTCTTCGGAGGCATATACCATATTAGGTAAGATTTACACGGTGACAGGTGACTCTAATAAAGCCATTGAGGCCTACCATCGAGCCTTGGATCTTAGACCTGACGACAGGGATCTATATGTGTTTCTAGGATCTTTGCAGGCGTCCCATAGAATGCTCAAGGAGTCGGAAAAGACTTTTAACCTCATGATAGAGCGTTTTCCAGACGAGAAAGAGGGCTATTTCTATCTTGGTAAAGTCTACATCGAAGATGAGCAGTATGATAAGGCCATCGAAATCTTCAAGAGTCTTCTCGAGAGAAAGGGTGAAAGCGCCGCTCAGGTTCATGTGGAGCTAGGGGGCATCTACGCAGTTCAGAAACAGTTTTCAACCGCTGAAGAGCATTACAGACAGGCGTTGACCCTAGATCCTTTTAACCTTACAGCAAGGCTGAATCTTGCCCAGGTATTGGCGAGTCAAAAAAAATATAGTGAATCCTATGAAACTCTTGAAGAGTTGTCCAAACTGGCTCCATCCAATCTGGGAATCCAGATCAAAATGGCTTTGCTGCTGGCCGAGCAGAAGCAATTTGACAAAGCCAGGGAACTGTTTGACAAAATTCTCCAGAGTAAACCTGGTTGGGATCAGGTCAGATTCCACCTCGGACGTGTATTGAGGGAACAAGGCAAACCTGAGGAGGCGGAAAAGGAATTTGTTCAGATTCAAAAGGGCCAACCGTCTTACGTAAATTCAAGAATCCTTTTGACTCTCATGTTTCTGAACATGAAAGATTTCACCAAGTCTCTAAAATACATTAATGAGGCGATTGCAGAAGATCCCAAAGACCCTGAGATCCACCATATCAAGGGCTCTATCCTTGAAGAGCTGTATCGTTACAATGAAGCGATAAAAGAATACAAGTCAGGTCTAAATGTTGCGCCGGAGAATGCCAAGCTTTTGTATTCGTTGGGTAACAGTTACGAAAAGTGTGGTATGCGCACATTGAGTATGGCTACAATGGAGAAAATTCTCCAAGACAAGCCTGATGATGCGAGCGCCATGAATTTCATAGGGTACACCCTCGCAATCATGGGAAAAGACATGGATCGTGCTGAGAAACTTGTCAGAAGGGCATTGGAAATCAAGCCGGATGACGGATATATAGCGGATTCCCTGGCTTGGGTTTTGTTCAAAGCCGGTAAAACCGACGAAGCTCTCAAATACCTTGAAAAAGCGAACCAGAAAGTAAAAAGTGATCCGATTATCGCTGAACATCTTGGTGACGTGCTCTCGGCCAAGAGCCGCCTTCCAGAGGCTCGGGAAGCCTATGAAAGATCCCTGGCCATAAATCCCTACAATGTGGTGGTTCAACAAAAACTCGGCAGGCTGAAGGCGCCTCAGACGCCCGATCAAAAAAAATAGAATGGACGGAAGGTCGGAAGGGCTTTCTGATTTGAAACGAAACGATTTGAACATCTTCCGGGAACGCCCCAATCTTAGGGGCGTTTTCCTAGTATACTGTCTTACAGTATTTGTTCTTTGGTCATCCAGTGGCGAAATGCAATTGGCGCAAGCTCAGGCCCAAAACGTCGGGGTGACTCCTTGTCCTCATTTTTCTATACCCCCTTCAGTTGTGACTGGCGGCTTCGATCTCGGTGGTGAGAAAGTGCCGATCAGCAGGTCTGACGTGAAAGAGCGCATAGAATTCCAGATTAATTTTTTGCTGCTCGACGCTCGTAGCGTTCTCGCCGAATGGCTAAACGAGAGGCGGAAATACTCCTGGATATTTGAAGAGATCTTTTCAAAGGAAGGGATTCCAAAGGATTTTGCGTGGTTGTCACCTATACTGGCTGGGATGAGCAGGTCATCAAATTCACGTCTTTCCCCTGTCGGAGTCTGGGCTTTGGACAGACCGTGTGGTTCATCTGAAGCGGTGGAGATGAGCGCGGATTCATGGCGGGATGATCGTTTGGACATTCACTTGGCGACACGTTGTTTTTCCGGCCGAATAAAGAGCATTAACACGGAAGTCGGAGCGGGTTGGTTAATGGCTTCCGTAGCCTATTCTCAATCGACAAAAACGGTCAAGGATTTGATCGAAAAATGGAACTCATCAAATGTGTGGGACATTCCATTGCCTGACAATTCGGAGGATATGCTGTCGAGGTGGGCCGCATTTAAGATAATAGGAACTCATAGATCGTTTTACGGCCTGAAATCAGGAGAGCCAGCTCCTTTAGTTTACGACAATCTCACTTCAATAGAATTGACGAAGGATCTTTCAGTTGGGGATATCGCCAAGTTCGTAAAGGTGACTCCCCGTCTTATCCTTGAACTGAATCCCAAAATAAAGCCTAACAGCGGTGTTTTTCCAGCTAGAGACAACGGACGTCAACTGAGCCATTCAATAGCGGTCCCATCCGGATCTGGTCATGTATTGTTGAAAAAGTTAGAGGAATCAGGCTTTTTGGCGCCTGGGAACAGGAAGTAAAAAAGTTGGTTTTATTCTTATTAGTGATACGATACCAAGACCCTGAATGGTTTGTGCTTGACTATGTTAAAAAAACGACTTACTGTTCAAACTAGAGAATTGACTTAACAACATCAATACGTTAGAGCTTTTCGTCGGAGGTTTTCGAATGACTCTGGTTAGATGGGATCCACTGAGAGACCTGTTAAATCTTCAGGAGCGGGTCAGTCGTTTTGGCGCTTTGCCTTCTGATGAACCTCAGTCGAAACGTCGAGCTTGCTGGCTTCCGGCCGTAGATGTTCTTGAGACCGGCGACGCGTACATAATTCGGGCAGAATTGCCCGGAGTAGGTAGAGAGAATATAAGCATAGAGCTTTCGGGGAGGCGACTGGTTATCTCAGGTCGACGCGTTGAGAACGCTGAGATAGACTATGCGGCCTATCATACAATTGAGCGCGTTGAAGGTTACTTCGAACGTAGTTTCAATATTCCGGGACCAGTTGATGTGGAACAAGCGAAAGCCAGGTACGTGGATGGAATCCTCGATCTTTACTTGCCCAAATCTGAAGAAGAACCCGACCGTTGCTTTAAAATTGAGTGTAAAGACTAATCGTCTAACTTCCGTTAAATTGGTATGTTATGGAAACTGTCGATCCATACAAAGCATTAGGGGTGTCGCGTGATGCGACTGACGCTGAGATAAAATCGGCGTATAGAAAACTGGCTCGACGTTTTCACCCCGACCTGAATGGTAGCAGCCAGACTGCCGAATCCAGATTTAAAGAGATTTCAGTAGCTTATGAGATCCTAAGTGACAAGGAGAGACGACGCCAATATGATATGGCGGAATCTGGACAGGGCGGTTTCTCTCAGGCGGGATTTGAACAGTTCTTCACCGGCGGAACCGGTTTTGGCGCTGGTCCCTATCAAAGAAGAGGCTTTGGTCAGGGAGGATTTTACGGCTCTAAAGGTCCGTCTCCTGCGGAGGAATGGTTCTCGGAGTTTTTTGGGCCCTCCCACAGAAGAAAGCCGACCAAAAATCACAATCCCAAAGAGTCCGGCCTCGAACAAAGTCTCGAGGTGTCGTTCCTGGAAGCCTACTCGGGAGTGAAGAAGGCCGTGACTACACCCTATAAGACTATTGAGGTATATGTCCCAGCCGGGGTAGACAACGGCTCCAGGATCAGAGTAGGGGGTCAAGGTTACCCGCCTCGGACAGGAGGTAGAGCCGGAGATCTCTTTTTGAACCTTTCGGTCAGAAATCATAGGTTTTTCAGGCGTCAGGATAAGGACATTTATCTTGATGTCCCGATAACTCTCGGAGAGGCCCTTCTTGGAGCCAGGATTGAAATTCCATCTCCAGATGGGAACGTAGCTCTGAAAATACCCCCGGGAGTCCAAAGCTCAACTTCATTTCGGTTTAGAGGAAAAGGTTTTCCTTCGTTGAGGGACCCAGTCCGAGGAGATTTTCTTGTCAAAGTTAATGTCGTATTGCCTGATAAAATTGACAATTTGTCCCGGAAACTTGTAGAAGAGTTCGAAAAGCTCAATCCTATGCGTCCTCGTAATAATTTCTTGAAAAGATAAATTTAATTTTGTAACATAACAGGGTTAAATTTGAACTCCCCAAATTACCCATGTAAGGAGGAGAGACCTAATGGCCGATTACGAAAACGAAGAAACCCAAGGGTTCAAAGTTAGTGACAAGAGACGATTCTCTCCCGAAGGAGAGAAGAGCCAAGATCAGGATTCGGAGATATTCGCGACAATAAGGAAGCATATAAACCAGACGATTCTTTCAAGGAAGAGCCAAGAAAGAAGGAACGGACAGCGCCGCTGCCTGATGTTAATTTCTCAACATTGATCGCTAGTCTGGCCCAATCATCTTTGTTTCAACTGGGGCTAATGCGTACACCGGATATGAAGGAACCGATTGAGCCGGACCTGGAAGGCGCAAAACAGACAATAAATTTGATAGCGATACTGGAACAAAAAACTAAGGGAAATCTTACGGAACAAGAAAAGAAACTTATAGATGATACTCTTTTTCAGTTAAGAATGGCTTTTGTCGAAGTCTCAAAATGATCTTATGAAAATAAAGACCCAGTTACAGGAGAAATGATATGTCCAGAGTCTGTGAAGTGTGCGGTAAGAAACCATTGCGGGGCTACAATGTTAGCCATGCTCACAACCGCACCAAAAAAATCTCTTTGCCCAACCTTCAGAAATTGCGAATCATTGAACCATCAGGACGTGTCCGGAGAGCCAAGGTTTGCACCCGATGCATCCGAGCAAACATGGTTTCAAAGGCCCCTTGAACTGATAAACAAAATGGGAACCGGTCATTTCTGAGAGCGTCTCAACTTTTAGACTCAGACGGTTCCCAATCGTTCTACTTCACGGACACCTTTGACTTTCTTTAACGCGTTGATGATGCGAGTCAGGTGTTCGACGTTCCGGACACCTACCATAAAAATCCCACGAGCGTCTGTTTTATCTACAGTGTTAACGGTAGCCTGAATGATATTGGAGTCGTTGGATGTAAAGACTCCGCTGATAGCCGCCAACATTCCGGGTTTGTTCTCCGAAACTAATCCAATCCTGACAGTACGTTCGAGTGATTGCTCATCATCCCAATTTGCTTCAACAATCCTTTTGGGGTCATCGTCAGGAAGATTTCCGCAGTCCATCTTGTGAATCGTCACGCCCCTACCTCTTGTTATAAAACCTTGTATCGGGTCTCCAGGTAGAGGATTGCAGCATTTCGCGAAATGAACCAACATGTCTGAAAGCCCCTGAACTTTCACCCCGCTTTTTCCTTTTGGGCGCTTGGGTGTCTTGAGCTTTTCTTCGATGGATATAGTCTTTGGCTGTTCTCGTTCGCTTAACGGAACCAATCTTGTGACAATTATCTTGGCTGACTGGCGTCCATGTCCAATGGCTACGTATAGCTCGAGTTCTGTCTTGAAATTGAACTCTTGGGCGATTTTAAGGATTTGACCATCCTTTTCTACACGGTTTAGGTCGATTTTCCATCTACGAAGCTCTTTTTCGACGGATTCTCTCCCAACTTCAATATCTTTTTCTCGCTCCTGAGTCATAAGGTAATGGCGAATCTTGGTTCTTGCTCTACCGGTCTTTACGTGCTTGAGCCAATCTTTGCTCGGTTTTTGGTGGGCTGATGTGATTATTTCAACAGTGTCTCCGGTAGCAAGCTCATATTTGAGGGAGACCATTTTCCCGTTGACCCTAGCTCCTATACAACTGTTCCCGACTTCCGAGTGTATTGAATAGGCGAAATCCAGGGGAGTTGAGCCACGAGGAAATTCCTTAACATCGCCTTTAGGAGTAAATACATAGACTTCATCCGGGTACAAATCGACTCTGACATTCTCAAGGAATTCCCGGGGGTCATCAAGATCCTGTTGCCACTCCATCATCTGTCTGAGCCAGTTAACCACCCTGGCGTCTTCCGGTGAGACCGATTTGCCCTCTTTATACGACCAATGCGCAGCTATACCCTCTTCGGCTATGAGATCCATTTCATGCGTTCGAATCTGGATCTCAATTCTGTGTCCATCGGGACCTATCACGGTTGTGTGAAGCGATTGATAACCATTGCTTTTCGGCATGGCCAGGTAATCCTTGAAACGTCCCGACACCGGTCTCCAAACGGCATGTATTAGCCCGAGAACTGTGTAACACTCACTAACCGAATCAAGAATTATTCGGAAGGCTGTGAGATCATGCAACTGGTCAAATTCCAGTTTCTGGGAAATCATTTTTTTGTGGATGCTGTAAACGTCCTTATTTCTACCTTTGGTAACAGCTTTGATATTTTCCTTTTCCAGCTTTTCTGTGATTACTTGTAGAACCTGATTGACGTAGACTTCTCTTTCCTTGACAGATTCTTCCAGCCGTCTCTGAATGTATTCATACCGGTCAGGTTCGATATATCTAAACGCAAGCTCCTCAAGCGTGGTTCTCATCCAGTAAATGCCCAGACGCGCAGCCAGGGGAGCGTAAATCTCCATAGTCTCACGAGAAATTCTTGTCTGCGCCTCGCGAGGCATATGGGACAACGTGCGCATATTGTGCACGCGATCAGCAAGTTTCACCAAAAGCACGCGAATATCGCGGCTCATTGCTAGAATCATCTTCCTGAAATTCTCAGCTTGGCGTTCTTCTTTGGACTGGAAGGCAATCTTGCTGATTTTGGTGACCCCATCCACCAGGGTCGCTATTTCCGTACCGAAGTACCTTTCGATATCTTCAAAAGTACTTAACGTGTCTTCGACTGTGTCATGCAGCAAACCAGTCGCGACAGAAGCTTCGTCGAGCCTCATTTGCGCGAGAATCGCGGCGACAGCCACGGGGTGGGTCAAATACGGTTCACCAGACATTCTGGTTTGACCCTGATGCACTCTAGCCGAATAGACATAGGCCGCACGTATCAGATCAAGGTCCGCGTCCGGGTAATAGGACTTGACCATGTCGTTTATTTCGCCGAAACGAACTATTCGTATTTCTTTAAGCTCCATGTTCCAGGTTATTTGCTGAGATGATATTTGGATTCAAGCATTTTTACGGTTCAATTCAAACACGAGTCTTTCCTACTCGCTTCTTAAATATGAGTTTAAGAGGCGATCCTCCAAAATCGAAATATTCCCTTAGACGATTTTCCAGATATCTTCGATAAGAAAAATGTATCGCCTCTGGGTAATTACAGAAAAAGGTGAACGTGGGAGGAGCGACCCGACTCTGCGTGACATAATAAATTTTATTTTTGCGATACTTGGCCCTCATGCCGGGAGGATGCTCATTCAATACTGTCTCAAGGAACTTGTTCAGCGTTCCGGTAGAGACCCTTTTTCGATACCTGTTGTATAAATCATCAATAAGATCAAAAATCTTAACGCAGCGGGTTCCTTCCAAAGCGGAAATCGAGACTACCGGCGCAAAATCAAGAAATTTGAGACATCGTTTGACTTCACTGACGCAATGGTCAAAAGTTTTTGAGTCTTTCTGAATTGTATCCCACTTGTTGATTGCCAGTATAACGCAATTTCCCTTTTCATGAGCATAGCCGGCGATGCGAGCGTCCTGATCCGTCACAAGTTCATGGGCGTCTAGCATAACCAGCGCGACGTCTGCTCGATCAATACTTCTGAAGGCTTTTATAACGCTGAAGGTTTCAACGCTGTCGGAAATTCGCGCTTTTCGCCTAATACCAGCAGTGTCTATAAAGAGGTATTCCCGGCCCTCTCTTCTTACAGTGGTGTCAATTGAATCACGGGTAGTGCCTGGCGTAGGATTTGCTACCAGGCGTTCTTCTCCAAGAAGTAAATTGATCAGGGTAGATTTGCCTACATTAGGTCTGCCAACGACCGCCACCCGGGGAATAACCGTTTCTTCGAGGGTATCCCTTACTGGATCAGGGGGTTCGGACTCTATTTCCTCCAAAAGCGCCTCTACAAAATCGCTGAGGCCATATTTTGTGGTAGCGCTCAAGGTATATAAAGGTTCTACCCCAAGTCGGAAAAAATCCACCGATGAGGATTCGGATTTTTCAGAGTCAATTTTGTTGACTACGTAAAAGACCTTCTTGTCAGTCTTCTGGAGTATCCTAACAATTTCGTTATCCGAGGGAGTCAACCCAACCTGACCATCCCCCAGAAACACTATAATATCCGCCTGTTCAACGGCCACCATGGTCTGGGTTCTCATTTGAGCCAGGACCTCGTCAGCAGTGCTTGGCTCAAACCCTCCCGTGTCTACTATGACGAAAGATTTTCCGTCAATAGTAACATCCGAGTAGTTTCTGTCACGGGTGAGTCCGGGAGTATCATGGACAATCGCCTTCCTTGAACCTACCAGCCTGTTGAACAGGGTTGATTTCCCAACATTTGGACGTCCCACTAGCGCCACTAGTTTTTTAGATTTTCTTGCCATGAGAAGTTTATAACATAACACAGATTATTAAATGTAGTATTCTCATCAATATTTATCGAGTTGAGACGATTAAAACATTGAAAAAAATCATAATATTTTTTATAATTAAATGTTATGATTTTCTCTAAGAATCAAATTAACAATAAGCCTCAAAATTTCATCGCGCATTTTCTAATGCCTTCCACAAATACCCTCGCCAATCACGCCGTTTGCAACAAGAACAAATTCCATGAAAGCGATCAGTGGCCATGAACAGACAATTTTTTGGAACCGATGGAGTCCGGGGAGTGGCCAACGAAGAGCCTATCACCGCTGAAACAGTTCTAAAGCTGGGAAAAGCCTTGGCTAAAATAGTTTTGGGAACCGGCAGCGCAGGCAGTCCAAAGATCCTGATAGGAAAAGATACCCGTCTGTCCGGATCCATGCTTGAAATGGCGCTTGCCGCAGGTATTTGTTCAATGGGAATGGACACGATATTAGTTGGTGATATACCTACGCCGGCTGTAGCGTTTCTTACGACCGACATGATGTGCGACGCGGGCGCTGTTATTTCGGCGTCGCACAACCCATTTGAGGATAATGGAATCAAATTCTTTAACAATAGAGGGCTCAAACTTGACGATTCCCAAGAAGCGGCGATAGAGAAACTGCTTGTCTCAGATGAGATTAAACCGAACAACAACATCTCACATCAATTGGGAAAAGTTCACAGATTGCATGACGCTTTAGGACGCTATCTGGTCTTCTTGAAAAGTAGTCTTCCCAAAGGTTCAGACCTAAGGGGCCTAAAAATTGTTGTGGATTGCGCCAACGGAGCCGCATTCAAGGCCGCGCCTCTAGCCCTGAGTGAGTTAGGGGCCGACGTCGTTCCCATCTTCACTGAACCGGATGGTAAAAACATTAACTTTGATTGTGGTTCTCTCTATCCGGAACGAATGATCCGCGAACTACTGAAGCACAAGGCAAACATTGGCGTGGCCCTTGACGGTGATGGCGATCGCGCTATCTTTGCAGACGAAAGTGGAAATGTGGTCGATGGCGATCAAATTATGGGTATGGTAGCCGCAGACATGAACCGACGTGGCTCATTGAAGGGCAACACTCTTGTGGCCACGGTTATGAGTAACATCGGTTTGGAAATGGCTATGAAAGAGCGGGACATAAAGCTAGTAAGGACTCCTGTTGGAGACAGATACGTTGTCGAGAGGATGCTCAAAGAAGGATTCAATTTTGGAGGTGAACAGTCTGGTCATCTGGTCTTTTTTGATCATTCAACTACTGGAGATGGAGTGCTATCGGCATTGCAAGTAGCTTCAATCATGAAGCGATCCTCTAAATCGCTGTCGGAATTAACGGGATGGATCAAAAAATATCCACAGATTCTGAAGAATCTGCAAGTTAACAGCCGTGTTAATTTTGAAGAAATCCCAGCAGTACGCGAGGTTATGAACGAATGCCGCAAACGGCTCGGCGACTCAGGTCGGATTTTGGTAAGATATTCAGGGACTCAGTCCCTGTGCCGGGTCATGGTAGAAGGAGAAGATCAGGAACTGGTTCGGCAGGTTGTCGAGGAGGTGTCTGAAGCCCTTGTCAGAAACATTTAACGAGCCTAAATCAACTTTAGATATTGCCAGGGAAGCTCTTGAAATTGAAATTGAAGGGATCAAATCCGTGATCTCAAGGCTGGACGAGAGCTTTGAAACAGTTGTTGATCTTTTGTATTCTCTGAGAGGACGCATTATAGTGACTGGTGTAGGGAAATCCGGCATCATAGGTAGAAAGATTGCGGCAACATTTACCAGCACGGGCTCGCCTGCGATTTTTGTACATCCGGTGGAGGGTTTACATGGGGACGTCGGTATAGTTGGTCGTGATGATGCGTTGATAGCTATATCGAATAGTGGGGAGACGACAGAAATTACCTCATTAGCCGCTACTGTCCGAAAATGGGGCACCAGGATAGTGGCCATGACTGGTAATACGTCGTCCACACTGGCTCGCATGGCGCAGGCAACTCTGGATTGCAGAGTTGAACGTGAAGCCTGTCCCCTGAATATGGCTCCCACAGCGTCCACCACGGCCTCCCTGGCTTTAGGTGACGCATTGGCTGTGGCGTTGATGGTCAGGCGAGGATTTAACAGGGAGGATTTTCTCAGGAGTCATCCAGCGGGAAGCCTGGGTGAAAGGTTGAATTCAAAAGTGAAGGACTTGAGACTCGATAGCGCCTCTGTCCCTCAAGTTTCTCCTGACGCTAAAATTGGGGAGATAGTCGAATCAATAAACAGCAAGAACCTCGGATTGACAATGGTCACTCGAGGAGACGCTACGCTCGGTATAATAACCGACGGTGATTTGAGAAGGGCCTTAGCGAACGGAACCAACCTGTTCGAAAAAGAAGCCCGACACATAATGACTGAAAATCCACTAAGTATTCGAGCCGACAGAACAGGGGCTGAGGCTTTGGAAATAATGGAAAACAAGTTGATCACCGCTCTGGCCGTTACAGATTTTGAAGGTAAATGGCTGGGCATAATTCATTTACATGACTTGCTGGGAAAGGGACAGGTTCGTTTTGCGTCATGAGACGTGTGTTAACAGTAATGCTGCAGGGTTATAGTTCTAGGATACAATTGTTTCTCCGGTTTGTTGAACAGCGCCGGAAAAGATAGAGTGTGTTTTCTTGAACTTCTCGGGTCAGGAAACACCGACGGAGGGCGTAATGAAATTGAAAAAAGAGGACCTCGAATATTTTGGAGGCATTCTTCAAAGACAGCTTGACGATTTGGTGCGTGGAGCAGGCCGTACAGTGGATGACATGACCGAAGGAGATGGGAAAACCGCTTTTCCTGATCCAACTGATAGGGCGTCACTTGAATCCGACCGAAACTTTGAACTTAGGATAAGGGATCGGGAGAGGAAGCTGATCAACAAAATCAAGAAGGCTTTGACAAAAATCGAGGATGAAAGCTTTGGCTTATGCGAAGTCTGTGGAGAACCGATCGATTTCAAAAGACTCGAAGCTCGGCCGGTTACGACCCATTGCATAGAATGCAAGACATCGGAGGAAGAAGAAGAGAAGATAAGGAAAGCTTGATTGATCTGGACACTTCTTAATCGGGAGAAATTGAGAGGCGGTAAAGTTGAGTGTCCCATTAGTTCCTGATTTGGTTCAACTGGTGATAAGCGTTTTAAGCGCTGAGGACAGTCCAGTCGAAACGTTGCGGGGGGATCTTGAAAAACATTTCGGGCCGATAAGTGACGTTTCTGGTCCTCTAAAATTTGATTTTACAAAATATTATGATAAAGAGATGGGTTCCGGCATTAGAAGATGGATCGTTACAGCAGAAAAGCTCGTAGATCCTGAACGTTTGTCTGAAATCAAACTGTTGACGAACGAGATAGAAAGAAAGTATAGCCGTCAGGGTCGAAGACAGTTCAACCTGGATCCTGGTTTACTTACTCTCGGCAATTTTGTGCTGGCGACAGGGAAAAATAACGCTCATCGAATTTATCTGAAAAAAGGAATATTTGGCGATTTGACACTAATTTTTCGCAAAGCAAGCTATCGCCCTCTGGAGTGGACATACCCTGATTACTCCGATTCCGTTCTTTTGGATATCCTTAACCGGATCAGAGAAGATTATAAGCTTAAGCTGGAGAAACAGCGTTGAACAAAAAATCAATTAAAAGCATGACGGGTTTTGGTCGTGGCGCTCACACGGCAGGGGATGTAGAAGTAGTGACTGAAATTAGGGCGGTTAACCACAGGTTTCTTGACATGTTTGTCAGGCTTCCAAAGACATATACCTGTTTCGAACCACAGATTAGAAAAATCGTATCAGACAGGAGCAACAGAGGCAAATTTGAGATTACGGTCACTCGTTCCGGGGCCAAAGGCGCTCTTATAGATCTCTCGGTTGATCATGACCTTGCGGATCGTTATCACAAATGCCTGCTTGAATTAAAGGACAGCCTTGGTTTGTCCGGTGATATTACAGTTTCGGACATGCTTACACTAAAAGAAATCATATCTTCCGCAGAGAATCTTGAGGGTTTTGAACAGGAATGGGACCTCGTAGAAAACAGCGTTCAGTCCGCTCTGAGCAGGTTGGACGAAATGAGAAAAACAGAGGGAGCTACACTCTGGAAAGATATTGAAACTAGACTAATGTCTATTAGCGCAACGATAGACCATATAAGTCCGTTAGTTGAACAAGTTTCTTCAGAAGCCAGAAACCGACTGGAAAAGAAGGTTAAAGAACTGACAGGCGGCTTGGAAATCGATGATGACCGGATGCTTCAGGAATTGGCGCTGATAGCTGAGAGGTCGGATGTTAGTGAAGAGTTGACCAGGTTGAAAAGCCATGTGGAACAATTCATTAACTTTGGGAAAGAAGGATCACCTCTAGGCAGGAAACTGGATTTTCTATTACAGGAGCTTCACAGAGAAGTTAACACATTAGGCGCAAAATCCGCGTCGACAGATATTTCCACACATGTAGTCCTGATAAAATCGGAAGTAGAAAAAATTCGGGAACAAACCCAGAATATCGAATGACCGTATAAACAATAAAGAAGGTGAAAGTATGGCTCGAGTAACCGTTGAAGATTGTCTGGACAGAGTTGAAAACAGGTTTGCCCTTGTAGTCCTGGCATCCAAAAGGACCAAAGAATTAAAAAGGGGAGCGCCGCTTATGGTTCGCACAAGGGACAACCGCGAAGTGGTCATGTCTTTACGTGAAATAGCTGCAGGCAAGGTAGGCGGATCACTACCGCCAGCGCATGCGGCCAAGGCCCAAAGTGAAATCAAAGTGGAAATAAAGAACGATTGAGTAACCAACGTCGAACCGATACCGGACAAACACTCATTTATGGATCACATCCTGTGATCGAAACTATTAGGGCAGGCCGAAGGAAAATTTATGAAGTTTTCCTTGTAAAGGGATCCGACGCAGAGAAACGTATAGGATCAGAGCTTGACAAAATAAGAGTCAATGTCAGGTTTATGTCGGGGGTTGAATTAAATTCGATGACCCCTGAGGCGAAAAATCAGGGTGTCGCTGCCCGAGTTGCGCCGTTTCCTTATTCCGATTTTGACACTCAACTATCTGTTTTAAGTCAAAATCAGGATTGCGCTGTGCTCGTCCTGGATCAAATCCAGGATCCCAATAATCTGGGGAACATTCTTAGGAGCGCCTGCTGCTTTAACGTTGACCTTGTTGTCTTGTCCAGGGATAGGGCTGTTCCCGTAACGGCTTCGGTTGAGAAAGCGTCCGCAGGCGCAGCCGCGCACATGTGTATCTGTATTGTCACGAACCTTAACAGAAGCCTTGAGGCGCTTAAGAAATCTGGTTGCTGGGTTTACGGAGCGGACGCTGCCTTAGGAGAAGATCTTTTTGAGACGAAAATATCTGACAAAGCGGTGTTTGTGATGGGAGCGGAAGGGTCCGGACTCAGGAGGTTGGTTAAAGAAAATTGCGATATCATGATCAAAATTCCCATGACAGGACCGATCGGATCTCTAAACGTGTCAAACGCTACTTCAGTAATCCTGGCCGAAGCTTTCCACAGGACGACGTCGAAACAAACCAAATAAGTTTTGATCACGTAGTAAAACTTCCTCAACCGTTAATTCCCTGAACAGGCTTGGCTATGAAACTGTTTGTAGACCCTCGACCAGGAAATAACCTGTTTGAACTGAATCCACAAATTGTTATGGGAATGGAACCAGACGGCCAAGTTGGGGTCTTCTATGAAGAAGGGATGTCTCAGCCGGATAGACATTTTCTGGTCAGTCTGGCAGAAATGGCGCTTTTTGCAATAGAGGAGAATGACATCCAGAGTCTGGAATATATGAATCATGCTGACATTGAGATCGAAAAAAGCGGCAGGATTCAAAAATTGAATTTGGCGCTCATGGTTGCACGATTCGAGACTGGAGAATTTGTATGTCTCATTCTGGGGGATCGCGGCAGAGCCCGAAAGTTGGCCCGCCAGGCGATCAGGAGCCTAACAGGCAGAATAAGACTTGATGTGCCCTGAGAGGGTTTCGATTTAACGACAAATTGGTTTGATAAGGCGCTTTAATATAGAGGTTTGTTTAATGAACAAAAAATCCTTTGCTATGTTTTTCATCTCCTTGATTTTATTCATGGGGCATGATGCCATGGCCGCAAATATAACCGGCAGGTGGGAGGCTTCCATAATGGGCCATCAGGTAAAAGCCGTGGCTGAACAAAAGGGACAGAACGTGTCTGGAGTGGCTTACCTTTATGATCCTTTCGGACATAAGACCACTTGGCATTTTAATGGAACGATTCATGGCGCCAATATTCAGGCTGCGCATCACGAGGGCCACAAATTCGTTGGCAAAGTTGTCTCCGAAGGGAAAATGTCAGGAATACTGGAGACCAATAACGGATACCGTATCCCCCTTGATATCTACAGCGTTCGATAAAAAGTCGGGGGCGTATGTCAGGTTCATGGAGAGAAAGGGCCGAGCAGATAAGAACTATATGGTTCTTGTTCGCGATGATTCCGCTTGTGATCATTAGCGCAGCGCTTTGTCTGTTGGTCCTGGCGCTTATTTCTCCGTTGACCGCTTATGCGTTTGTTACCAAAAAACATTTGAAAGCCACCGGACCTCATCTTCCGAAGAGAAATTAACCGCATCCGATCACTCGGAAGGGTTATTCTTCTGTGAATCCAGTCTGGATGAAAGTGATGAGGTTGAGAGATGGTTGGTTCCGCTCCTGTTCGACGAATCGGCGAACAGGAGTTCCCCGGTTTTCAGTTTATATATGGCTCCATTAGAGATCGACTCGTTAAGCGCTGAGAGCTTTTTTAGCCTTTGATTCATCTTAATTATTTCTGGATCATCTTGTGTGAGAAGTGACCATGAGTCAAAAACAGTTTTTTCAACGTTTCCGTTTCGAAAGAATATTTCTATAGATTCAATAGTTCCTTGTTCTGAAAACTTCACGTTGACCTTCTTTATAGATTCAAATTCGCTGATATCGCCTGGATCGATTTCCAGTAGCATGGCGTTATTGAGTTTTTGTTGCTTCATCTCGGCAAATCTGGATGTATCTCCATTACCCAGGCTGTTTACAATCATCATCATCGGGTCTGCCAACCTTGACAAATTTCTCTCTCCCTGGGTCTTGTAGAATTCAACGTCATTGTTGTCATGGATCAAGGCCACAAAATCCCCATCGGAGAGAATGTCAAGATTGACATCACCCGTAAGGCGCAGTTGAAACCGTCCAGGTTTTTGGAAAATTAACCGCCCCTTCATTCGAGTTTCGTGCTCAAACAAATTGGATTTTCTGACTTTATGGAAATCCGCCTGGAATTGCCCTACGACGTATGCTTTCTTTTCAACAATTTTCAAAAGGGAATGCAGGTCAGATTCTGGAATCAGATTGCTTGTAGATGCGCAGCATGAAAGCAATAGAGTCAACAAAAAAGGCGTCAACCGCGCCAGAACAGAGCCACAATGCCCTATAGCCTCTATTCGTGAAACTTTGGTCAAATTGACGGCCCAACGATCATAAACGTGTTCCCTCTCTCTATTTCCTCTTTGAAGAAACTCACCTTCTATATTTAACAATAATTATTGTCCGTGCAAAGGGGCGAGACGTGATGATTCTGATTCTTGGTGAGGTTATCGTGATCCTAAAAGCTTGGAAAATGTTCCGCGAATCCCTTCTCCCAACGACATGACATCCTGACCTATTTGTTCGAGAATATTTGAAGGCTGGGTTTCCGAGCCTGTACGTTCGGAAGTTGTTTGTTGTGATTGAGGAAGAGCTTTTTCTGCAGAACCAAATGAATCGAGTATCGATACCCCAATCTGATTGCGGTTGGGCAAAGGTAGGGCAGCAGGCAACTCCGAAGCCCCTGTTACTGGATAACCGGCCGCTGAGGGAGGCGCTTTAGGTCCAGCGCCAGGAATCGTTGCCGTAACCTTTCCTGCGTTGTCCGGTTGAATAGGAATCGCAGAACTCCCCGATGGATAATAAGGCTTTGCGGGAGGCAACTGCCCGATGTTCCTGGGGGCGCTTTTGAGATTGCCGGAAACGTCATGCAGACCGGGTTTTTCGCCGGTCGTTGGAAGCGCTGGGCGCGCGGAATGAGGGGCGGATGATTCATGAGATATTGCGCCAGGAGAGGAACTTGTACTTTTTCTACCTGGAGTTTTACTTTGACCCGTTGTCCTCTTGGGGCTGGGACTCTTCTTTGGGCGAGTTTCAGCGGATGGGTGAAAAGGTAAGGACTTAATATCCTCTTTGGGTTTTTCTTCAGAATCAGGGATAGGCGCCTGAGGTCCTAAAGGAGTTTGCGTCGGTCCTTTTTTTGTTGGCCCTCCCATGACTTGCGGTTGAGGCGGTAAAGTGATCCCCTGTCCTGCGTCCGATTGAAACGCTGAATCCTCCTGGAGAGCCAGTTCAACTTTGGTAGGTTCGAGGACAGCCTCAAGAGCTCTTTGCAGTTGGATTGAATCCCAATCCACTCTACCAACGAAAAACCCCAAGGTTCGCCCATTCCTGTCAATGATATAGGTTGTTGGGTACGCTGGAATCTCATAAATAGCCACAGCGTTTCGATCCGTCACAAAAGCTGTAGACTCGTTGCCGGTAAAGTTTTTTCGGTTGACGGACAATGTAGCGTGCTCATTAAAACCGACCTGTATATCCAGATGGTTAGCTTTGAGAAAGGTCTTTATCACATCGATAGAATCAACCAGGTTCAACCCTATCACTTCGAGTCCCCGCTCCGAATACTTTGAATGAAGTTTCTCAAGAGCTAGGGCCTCTTCGGACCACTTTGCAGTATTAACCGTCCAAAATGTCAAAATGATGAGTTTGCCCCGGAACTGTTTTAAATCTGTTTTTTGACCCGTTGTTGTAGTGAACTTCAAATCATTGGCTGGAGCGAGAAAATTCAAAGCGTGGAAGTTTGTGCCCCTCAAAGCATGGTTCAACTGGTCGATATTGTCTACGTGTATCGACGCAAATAAGCACTGCGCGTTAAGGAAAAAACATATTAAAATGATGACGCAAAAACGAATCATTAAGGGGCTCCGGCGCATATATAACAAATCTATTTAATTATATACTATAATCATTAGTATTTCAACGATTTTATTGAAATTAACACATCTTGCTTTTTGAGGACTCCCGCTATATAAACCAAATGGTCTGGGGTGAACAAGACGACCGCCGGCGCAAACAGCGCGGGAGGAAAGTCCGAACTCCACAGGGCAGGATGCCGGGTAACGCCCGGTGAGGGTAACCTTGAGGAAAGCGCAACAGAAAGCAAACCGCCTTCTGAAAAGAAGGTAAGGGTGAAACGGTGAGGTAAGAGCTTACCGGTTCTCGTGGTAACACGGGAAGCCAGGCAAACCCCATCCGGAGCAAGACCAAATAGGGAAGCGATTGAGGGTGGCCCGCCCGAAGCTTCCGGGTTGGTCGCTGGAGGTGGCGGGTAACCGTCATCCTAGATGAATGGTCGTCATCCGGGTCACCGGAAACAGAATTCGGCTTATTGTCCACCCCGGACTACCTTCAAAGGAGCTGAAAATGGGCGCGACCGACAATCGATCCAAAGATTCAAGAGGCGCTTCCGAGCAATTGATTAAAACGGACAATTCCAGTAGAGGGATTACCAGACTGACCTTGACGTTACTTCTGGTTTTGGTGATTTTTACTACAGCTATCGTCTCGGTTTATCGAAATGAGCTAATCTCGACAGTTCGTAAATTGTCGACTGGGCTGGTTTCAATTCAGACAGCCCGGCGTCCCGCCGATGGAGCAGCGAACCATGAAGCGACTTCTCAAAAGGAGCCGGCAGTCTCCGCAGTAGTCCCTCCATCGCCGACAGCTCAAATCAATCCGGAAAGATCTGACAAGTTGGCCCTAAATTCCGAGGATGCCTCGCAGACCCAAAAGGTTAACCCTACTGCGCCGGTTCTTTCGGAACACAACACCACTAAACCGGAAATTTCCAACGCTCCAACCGGCCAACAGTATGCCGCAACTGGTTCCGGTTCTCCAGCCCCAACAGAAGGAAACATTTCTTCATCCACAAGTTCCGGTTCATCTACCGAGACGCCGTCAGTCCAGCCTGGTAAAAAAGAAGGCGATCAAGGGATTCCCAAAAAAGAGGCCCCGCCGGAAACTTCATCCAAGGCTAACGCCGCGGATCTGTCAAATCAGGAAAAGGCGGTTAAATCCAAGCTTTCTGAAGAATTTCAACTTCCTGGTTCCATACGGGTCAAAATTCATGACTATGCCGGGGCTCACACAAAATGGTCCCTCATGATAATCGTAGACAATTCGGAAATCATGAGTAAAGAATCAAAAATCTGGAAACCTGCCAGGATAAAGATGGCCGGGGAATCGATACTATCCGTCATGGAGGCCATTACACCCGGTTCGAAAATCGCTATGAAGGATTTCTTGTGTAAGGGAGATTCTGCAAAGCAAAAAGGCCCCTGTCCGGTTCAAACAATCTATGACTGGTCCGAATATCCTTTCAAGGGGTTGAAAGAAAAAGCTAACAGCCTCACACCCGGGAAGATCACTAACCCTTGCGGAGCCGTTTTAAGCTCTCTGAAAAAAGACTTTATAGGAGTCGGTAATCACGTACCCCGATTGTTGCTGATAACGTGCGGCCAGGCAAAATGTCCTTCAAAAGAATCCAAGAAAGCATTGGATCATCAGAGTCCAGGGTCCAAAGTTACGATTGACGTTTCTGGCGATAGGCGCGCCTATAAAGAGACATCCTACTTACGCATTACTGGCAAAGAAGTCAGGTGGGCTTTTTCTGTCAGTGGAAACACCGGCCCAGTTACAAAACGTCCTGGCTCGTTATAAAAAGGCCCTCCGAGTATCAACGCTCGAAAAAATAGAAATTAGGACTGACAAGGCAATTGTGAGTGTTACGCCCGACGTTGATCTGGCTCTGGCCCCAGGAAGCTATACAGTTGTGCTTCCTAAAATTAAAGGTATAGCAGACTCCCATAGGGCCATTCCAAATGTAAAAATAAAATCCGGCCACGCTACTGTCATAGAAGTTAACCCCAAAAAGGGCAAAGCGACAATAAAAGTCATTGATAAGCAGCGATCCGGGTCCTAAAATCAGACAGCGGTTTGTTTAAGAACCTGTTTCTTAAGATACTGTGGAAAAATCCGAGACTCTAATCGTGACATTGGCCTTTTGAGTTCATCCACAGCCAAGACCGTTTCCCGAGCATCCGCAACCCTGTCTATTGCCCAATTGTCTGGATTTCAGCCTGGACAGATTGCCTCCTTCAAAAATCGTTTCCAACCCTTCGGCTATAAAACCGTTCATTTCAACTGGAACGATGCCGTTTTCTTCAAGGACCCTTCTGGGGCTTTCTCCAATTCCACTCACAAGCACGGCCCTGCAATCCTTGAAAGTCCCAACCATCTGATTCCATCGTTCCGTTCCTCCGCCAGGTTCGGGAGCTTCCCTTTCCTCAATCAACACAAAGTCATCATTTTGCCTTCCCCAGATCTGAAACTTATAGGCTTCGCCGAGGTGCTGATTGACTAGCATGCCTTCGAGAGACGCTACCGCTACATAAGGACGTCCTTCAAGCGCAGCGCCACTGGTGGCAGCCTGTTTCATAAGTTCATTGGTTCTTTCGGGGCTCAGGTCTTTTCCGAGAAGTCCCACAGCATCAGCCCTGCAACGGGTGCAATGTCGCATCTGTGGAAGATGTTCTTCCGCTTTTTTGCGTATAGCGCCTATTTCTTCGGGAGACGGTTCTTTAATATTCTCAAAAGGTGTCCCCTCGTTGGGAAAAATTACCATACAATTCTGAATATCAACTCCCAGTTCAGCCATCTTCTTTGAAACTTCGATCACATGATGGTCGTTGATACCAGGAATGGTTACTGTATTCACTTTTACGATTATGCCCGCTTCCTTGAGCGCCTTTACAGTGGCAAGTTGCCGTTCCAGGAGGACTTCAGCCG
>CAWJXP010000039.1:0-403678 GCA_963846725.1 uncultured delta proteobacterium
TCAAAGGAAAAGATTGACCGGATTTCCTGACCTTTTTCAGCTTTCCCTTCAGGCTCTGCGGTGGGTTCTCCGCCCATTCTTTAAATTGTTCGGCAAACTGCTCAGCGTGTCTCATTTCATCGATAGCAATGAGCTTAACCTTTGCCGCCATCTCTCCGTAGTCCATGTTATCCAGGTTGTAGTGCTGGTTCATGTACTGGGCAATGGCGAGTAATTCCATACCACGTGCCTTGTTCAAGACGTCAATGACGTTATTCTTTCTTTGTTCTCTACTTTTTTGATCCACGTGACATACCTCCTGATTTATCTCACCTGATACTGTTGTTAGGGCACACCTGGTCTAAAAAATTGGTCAATATTATATATGTATGGGTCACTTTATGAAAAGTAAATAGAATGGAAAAACGTGGCTAAAGAGGCCTTCTTTGGGATATTGCCTCAAGGGGCGTAAGATTGTCGAATAAGCGTAAAAGGTCCGATAAATCAATTATCACTAAAAAGAGCTGTCAGAACCGAAAACCATTCGACTAACCATCTCAAACAGATGAAATGCCTGCGGTACCGGGGGAAACATTAATAGGGAGTGACTTGCACGTTGTCCATCGTCGTACACAGCCGATAGGGTTGTTGCACTCTGTGATGACCGTAGCTTGACAATAATTGCTCAATGCTCCACGATGAAACATCTCTAGCAAGGGTTACCCCAGGACCAATCAATCCATTGACTCAATAAACAACCATCGGGGCTTTCCGAGAAGACGATCAGAGTATGCAGGAGCAGGAGTGAGAAGAATCAAAATGGAAAAGCCTATATTGGTATCAGATCTCGACGTAGTTTACGTTGGGACATTCGTGCCAAAAACTTGCGGAATTGCGACTTTTGCAAATGACCTTGGTTCCTCAATCGCTCAAGAAATGGGCGGCAAGCCATATCGCGTCATTGCCATTACCGATCGAGCGGGAGGGTACAATTACCCGCCTGAGGTTACATTTGAGATCAGAAAGAACGTAATTCGTGATTATGCTCGAGCCGCCGAATATCTTAACGGTTCATCGGCACAAATAGTCAGCCTCCAGCACGAATTCGGAATCTATGGGGGCGATGCCGGCAAGTACCTTTCAGTGTTGCTGTCTCATTTGAAAAAGCCCATAATAACTACCCTGCACACGATCTTAGAAAATCCGCCCAGCGATTACCTGGAAGCCTTAGAGGACGTCATAAATTACTCCCAGCGACTTGTGACCATGAGTCAAAGGGGGGCCAGGATGCTCCATGAGATATATAGCGTTCCACAGAACAAGATCTCAATAATACATCATGGTGTTCCCGACGTTCCTTTTGTTGATTCTAACTTCTATAAGGAACAATTCAACGTGGAAGGTCTGACGGTCCTACTGACATTCGGATTGATCAGTCCCAATAAAGGCATAGAAACGGCCCTGGAAGCCCTACCTTATGTTGTGGAGAAATACCCGAACACTGTCTATATCATCCTTGGCGCAACGCATCCTGAAGTTAAGAAGATTCACGGTGAAGCAGTACCGCTTATCACTGGAACGAAAAGCTATTGACCTGAAGATAGCGGACAATGTGGTGTTCCAGAACAGGTTCGTTGATCTGCAGGAATTAACTGAATATATGTCTTGTTGTGATGTTTATTTGACTCCGTATTTGGCCAAGGAACAAATAACCTCTGGAACGCTCGCTTACGCCGTGGGCATGGGCAAGGCTGTAGTGTCTACGCCCTATTGGTATGCGGAAGAATTGCTCTCGGATTCACGGGGAATATTGGTAGATTTCAGCGATGCGAAAGGTATGGCCAACGCCCTGAACGACTTGATCGGCGATTCCTTGCGGCGGAATAGAATTCGCAAGGCGGCATACGAATACGGGCGCACGATGGTGTGGCGGGAGGTAGGGCGTCAGTACGTGGAAATGTTTTTACAAATGCTCAGCGAACGGAGGGACTTGGACGCGACATCTTCCTGGAAGCAAAAGATGCTTCCCCTGATTACCCTCCCAGAGATCAACCTCAATCATTTAATATCTTTATCAGACGACGTCGGCTTGCTCCAACACGCAAGTTTTGGCATTCCGGATCGCGATCCACTGGTACAGCGCCGACGACGTTGGTCGAGGACTTGCAGCGCTAATGACCTGTTATAGTCAACAAAAAGACGAGCAGATTCTTCCTTTGATCCGAACCTACGTAAGTTTTTTGAATCACTCGCAGACTGAAACAGGCCATTTCCACAATTTCATGTCCTATGATCGAAGATTTCTGGATGAGCAAGGAAGCGATGAGACGTTGGGTAGAGTCCTTTGGGACTCGGGACTCTCGTGAGATGGGGTCCAAAAGAGCAAGTAAGGGCCCTAGCCCAAAACATGATGGCAAAGGCCGTTCCGAAAATACTCGAACTTGACGCTCCGAGGGCCAAAGCCGATGCCATTATAGGCATGTACCATCTACTGCAAAAATTCGTCGGAGCAAGTCAATTTAAGCGGCTTCTGATCCAGTTGGCTGATGATCTGGTTAGCCTGTACAAAGAAAATAGGAGCGTGAACTGGGAGTGGTTTGAGGACGTGTTAGCCTACGGAAACGCTAAAATCCCTGAAGCGCTGCTCCGCGGTTACCAGGTAACTCAAAACGAAGAATACCTGAAGGTTGCTCTGGAATCGCTTGACTTCATTACCAGGGAGCAAATGAATGGAGTCTATTTTGACCTTGTTGGCAACGAAGGCTGGTACCCCAAAGGTGGGGAAAAGGCCCTCTTGGACAACAGCCCATAGACGCAGCGATATCTGGCGGTGGAAGCCTATGTTGCGGCTTCAGAGATAACGAACAACTTCAGGTACCTGGAACTCGCTCGGCTTGCTTTTGAATGGTTCTTGGGCCGAAATAGGCTGAATACCGCTCTCTATGATTTTGCTGACGGTTCGGTGGCAGACGGGATCGACTCCAGCGGAATCAGCGCCAACCAAGGCGCAGAATCGGTTGTGTGCTACCTTCTCGCAGTTTAGGTCTTTCCGAACTCAAGGCTCAAAGAATCCTTCCTCCCAAATAGAACCGAATCATCTTGACGCTGTCTTGCTGATTGCATGTCTCAATACAGTTATTCCTGGAGCTTCAGAACTGTCCGTATTTTTTCCTCTTATACTGATTTGCGCCCAATCAGGTAACTTGCTCTGACGAATGCTCACAATCTTTGCCGGTTGCAAAAGGGCATTCGTTGAGGTAAAAGCCCTGTGAACGGATAAGTTAGCTGCAATAGGCATAAGACGTCCCGGGTAAAACCAGCTAAGTATTTACTTGAGCTTGGATGCATCAACGTGCCTTAAGACGGCAAGAAAAGGATTTTAGATGAGTGATTCAGGCCCAATAGTCATGATTTCCAGCTATCCTCCACGCATGTGTGGGATAGCGACTTTTGCCGAGGAAGCAAGGGAATTCATACAAAAGCATAATCCTGACAGGGAAGTCCTTGTAATAAGCCACACCGATGGCCAGGGAGAAGGCGTGTTTCCTATTATTGACATGTCCAAAAGGGACTGGTGGAAGACTGTGGCCATAAAAGTGCACAGACTGCGCCCTTACGCAGTCCATCTGGAACACGAATACGGTCTGTATGAGTATTATGACTCTAGAGGCCATGGGGATGGAAACGAAGGGTTCCTGGACCTACTCGACGCAATCAATGATTTTCCCACTATTGTTGAACCGCATACCGTCCACGGTAGGCTGACGAGTTTTGAGGCCAATTTCATCTACCAGATGTGTGAACGGGCAAGGGTAGGACCGTTCAAGTGTCATTATCAGAAATGGCGCCTGGATTGGAATTTCGTTGGGCAAGGCTGGCGAACCCCCAGAAACGTAATGGTGATTCCTCATGGGGCTAGGCCCGATCGACGCTGGGCCATCAAGGATGTGCCGCTCCTCAAGGAAGAGTTAGTTTCCTGGACCAGATCCCATATCTGGGTAACCGCTTAGTGGGCATGGTCGGATGGATACAGTCCAACAAGCGCTGGGACATATTGACTTCCATGTGGGAAGATATTCATTCGGAAATAATGGAACGAACCGGCCAAGACTGGGACCTTTTGGCGGCAGGCTCCATGAGGGATCCGAACCACTTGACAGACTACGAAAATTATCTGGAGCAGCTTGCAGCCCTGGAAAAAAAGGGGCTGGCTCACTATTTTGAGTTTATCCCACGCGGAGAAATATATTACAAAGTTATGGCGGTTTGTGACTTCATAGTTTTGCCTTCGACCGATGAAACACAATCCGGAACGCTTGCACGAATCATTGCCCTCAACAAACCATATATAACGACGGCCCCTATGGAAGGACTGACCGCTCAGACACTTGAGAGCAAAGGCGGACTGCTATTTACCACTAAGAAAATGTTGAGGGACCAGGTTATCAAGATGGCCTGTGACGAAGAACTCCGGTTACAACTCGGAGAAAACCTCAAGCAATATCTTGATGAGGTGGTTTCCTGGGAACTGGTAGCCGACCAGTACAACGAGGCATACGAGTTGGCTCGTCAATCCGTTGCTTCCGGGCGAGCGGTCGAGCTACCGATGGAATTTTGATGAATAGATCCAGGGATTGTGAAATATGAGAAACGTTCCGGATAGCTGCCATCAACAACTCCTTAAAAGGTATGAGGCAAACCCTATCCTTACCCATCGCGAACTCGGCCATATCCCATAAATTCGGTGTTCAATCCGGGCGCTACAATGGTTGATGGCCAGAACCTGCTGTTGGCGCGAGTGGAAGATCGTCGGGGATTCTCACATTTGTGCGCTGCACGAAGCCCAAATGGACTTACTGACTGGAAAATTGATCCTCTGCCGACATTTTTGCCGCAGCCCGAAGAATACCCAGAAGAGACATGGGGAATAGAAGATCCTCGAATTACGTGGCTAGAGGATCTCGGACTGTGGGCTGTCACATACACTGCCTATTCAGAAGCCGGGCCTCTGGTTTCCCTTGCCACAACCAAGGATTTTGCTAACTTTCAGAGGCTTGGTCCTATCATGCCTCCCGAGAACAAAGACGCCGAAATTTTTCCCGTCAAGTTTAAAGGCAGATATGCAATGCTCCATAGGCCTGTACCGTCGATTGAAGGCTCGGGAAAACACATCTGGATTTCTTTTTCACCCGATTTGAAGCACTGGGGAGATCATCAAGTCCTAATAGCTGCGAGGACCGGAGCGAAGTGGGACGCGAACAAAATTGGGCTTTCAACGCCACCGCTCGAGACTTCTGAGGGCTGGCTGATCCTGTATCATGGCGTAAAAGAGACTGTTAGTGGGAGCATTTACAGATTGGGGTTCGCCCTGCTGGACCGAGAAGACCCGAGCCGAGCGCTAAAACGGACTGATCAGTGGATATTTGGCCCTGAAGAGTCCTATGAACGGAGTGGCGACGTTGGTAATGTAGTGTTCCCGTGTGGCTGGATTCTCAAGGGGGATGAGTTGCGTGTTTATTACGGAGGCGCAGACAGTTGTGTAGCCATTGCCATCGCGCGTTTGAGTGACGTATTAGACTTTCTTAAAGACAGCCCTATCCAATAGTAATTCAGGTGACCTTCAAAACAGCCACTCAAGTGGTCGTGATTCTAGTGGCTTTTATCTTCCAGTGGCGACTTAGTCCCAGAGACGTTGGAGTTTAAAAGTCGTTTCTCGATCAACGTTCACGCGGACAAGGCCTCCGTCAGTTTTCACATCCCAAAAACTGAGTCCCTCGCGCGTCTCACGCATAATAAAAGTCTTGGGTTCCAGGCCGGTAACCCTACATTCAATGTCAGTCAACTTTCTGATGCCGGTGAATCCCAGGCTTGGTCTACCAATTCTCATAACATTAGCTCCTTTCGGAGATATCATGTTTCCATCTACACTAACAATATACTATAAAGATTAGTCTGGCTTCAATGGAAAAAGTTCAAGAAAATAGGTTTAGCTTTCAAAAAAGAACCGGCTATTGAAATTATTTGAAATGTTTGGCCCAAGAGGCTTTCGTTCCGATTGATGTAGATCACTAAACAATGTAAATTTTGACAATCAAAGGACTGTGAAGCCAAAGAGCAACAAAAGGCAGCTTAGACATTTTATGGCCATTATTGACGAGCGATCTCAAAGACAGGCAGACGTTTATTTCAATTGTTTCAATTGAGCGCTAAATCGGAGGTCACAATGAGTAATCCACTAGATCCGGTCCGGATCGCTTTTGACAAGGCCGTTGGGCCTCACCTAAAGAGGCAGAACTTGATGGCGGATTTAAAAGAAGCGGACATCGGAAAAGAGCGCCGCGGACAGTTCGTGAAGGAATCGACCCAACTTGACGCAGAGTGGGTGGAGGCTTTGATTGGGCTTCGGAAGGTTATGGATGAGTGTCCGGTTCTCCGGGAAAAAATCGACACTTAAAGTAACCCATGTTGCTCGCTGATATCAACATCGTTCCCTGATGTTAATAATTTCAGTCAAGGCCAGTATTCAAAACTGAAAAATCCAATCTCGGAGGATTCTACGCGAACTACGCCATCAACCCAGAGTAATCTGTCCCAAGCATTCAATAAGTTATCGCTAACAGGCTCCACCGGGAATTGCACGAGGGCGCCAAAGCTTCTCAAAAAATTAATTGTGGATGTTGATGTAGTCGCGTCGATCACTTCTTGTTCAGGCCTATCTTGGATACCAGTGACGCCGGCAAAAAGGCAGTGGCTTGTTCGCTAATTGCGCTGAACCAATTTGAAGACAAGAAGCGCAAAAAGAAGGATGAAAAATATAGAATTCGCTACGGGATGACCTTCATGACAGGGTGGCGTGGCCGAAACCCAAATTCTAGTTGCCTCAAACGCTGGAAACTAGGATTTGAAAACCGGCCAGTGTTACCTTTTTTGAAAAACCCTTGTTTCAAAAGTCAGTTTGTGGGGATATTTATGGATTAGTCGTTGTTTTCTTTGGTAATCCCCGGCAGGAATTGAACCTGCGACCTGCGGATCATAAATCCCACAAAGTTAGTTACCTGCATTGATTTTCGCTCATCTTCCCAGCTAGTTGTCAATTCATGTAATTTTATATTTGCTGATATCCGATCAAAAAATGGGACCAAATTTACCAGGCGACTTAGCTAATAAGCTTAAACAAAAACGTCTTCAAATGAAGTCAGGACTCACCAGGCGCTGTTCGGTTATCCGCCACAGCCCAGGTGCACTGCACTGGTAAGAAGATCAGCGCTCTTGGAAGATTATCGGCGAAACGTCGAAAAGGCCAAGGAGAAAAGAAGACAGCAGTGGCTACTTGATAATCAGAAACTACAACTTTTTTCTGTTGAAATGTCTGAAACAGTCCAATTATGAGGACAAGCGATGAGAAATTTAATACTTGCTCTATTAATAATTACCATAGCCCTCATTGTCGCCCTTACGCTGACGTTGTTCGATAGCTTGTTCAGTGACGTTGACGATAGTGTTTTTGGAACTTCAGACCGATACGAGGATACCGCAACATACCAGGACACAAACGGGAATACTTTTGAGTGACGGAAGGAATAAATGAAGCAAGACATATGGTTTCCAGAAATTCCTCGTCTGAAAAAAAGGACACTGGTTTAAGCGCATAAGCTGCTCTAAATTTAGTCACAATAGAAGGGGCAGTTAAAATGGCGAAGGAAAACAGAAAGAATTACGGCACTGCGTTCAAAGCGGAAGTTGCGCTTTGGCGTATAGCCGAACCGGGCGCAAAACCCTGATTGATAAAAACCAATTGTTGTAGACCAAGCAATGCAGGATTCCGGGGATTTCCAGTGACATGTTGAGTTTTGCGGCCATTACGCGTGACTACAATCATGGCCATTTTGACGACCGTTTCTCAAAAGCTAAAGATATCAGAGGACGGATATGTCATGGACTGCTCGTCAGGAGCATGCTTACAGAAATTGGGAGGCAAATCTGAGTATTAGCTTCGCGTATGGTTTTTCATTTAAAAAGCCGGTGTATTTTGGAGACACGATAGCTTGTGTCTGGACTTTCATTGATATTGACCCAAAAGGTCGCGTGAGAGCGGAAGCGGATTTTCGTAATCAAGATAGCGCCTTCGTGATTTCAGCTACTTGCAAGGGGATCATTCCCAAAGTTGGCGAAAGGGCCATAATTCGTTTAGAGCAGCTTACACTAATGGTGACAAACCTAGTCACGTAGCCAAATTAAAATCTTAGCCAGTATGTACCCGGTCAAGCCTATTAGAATAAAGTAACCACCAGTGTGTGAACTTGATTTATCCCTTTTAATTCGAAAGTCGGGGCCCTTGGCGCCCGTTGGGGGATCAGATCAGAACAATCCTTCCGCAACTCATTGAGGGGCATTCTTGAAAAAAATACGGACTTGAAAGGTACTGCACGTTGTTGAACCTGATGAAGACGGAATCGTTTTCGGTCGGCCGGAACAGATTGAACTCGATATCGTATTAAAAAAGGCAAATTCCTGATTATGGAAATTAAATCTAGCCTGAGTAGAGCAGACGTCATTCTGTTTGCGAAAAAGGCTGAATTTTATCAGGAAAGACACAACAAAAAAGCGATGGCTCTCGTCCTGATTTCTCCGATGATAGACGATAACGCCCGGTATTATATCAATCATTTCGGGATAATCGCTTATTCTTTCGCCACAGAGGTTGACCCCGTAATACTGGATTGAAAGCTCCCCGGTCAAAATAAAATAAGCGGCACGGAGGCCGGTTTCTACTGGAACAGCCCTAATCTATTTTGTAGAGATTCTCTAGACGAACAAAGGCATTTTACCGGAGGCCATTGCGTTCCTCGGAGGTCTGGGACTCAAAGAAGCCAATTGAAATCACATTTCTGTTCTTTATATCGATTATATCCTGAATACGGAACAGGAATTGTCTAGGCGGCGCTTTCGTTGGGTGGTTTATTCGGGCTCCCGGAAATGATATAATGAGCCCAAATAATTCAAGGAAAGGGTTCAACCTGCCTAACGATGAAAGCTCTCATTACAATCCTGCTAATCTTTACATTTTTCCTTGGTGGATGCTCAAGCCTGCTGGACGGTCAGTTCGTCGCCAAAGACGGCAAAGAAAGCCCATTCAAACCCAAGGTAAATCAGCACGAACCGATCCAGGCGCCTTCTTACCGTGATTAGCGGCTAAAATATAAAAGGGCCGGTCCTTTTTAGACCGACCCTCATCGAATCATTTTTTTCGCCTTATTTATTAGGCTTATGCGGCTACGAGTTCCGACGCCTGGTATCTACCCTTTAACTTCTGTAACGCGGCCCGTTCAATCTGTCGCGCTCGCTCCCTCGTAACACCGAAGTGTTTCCCCAATTCTTTCAGAGTTTCAGGTTCGTCGGACAGTATCCGTCTTTCAACTATATATTTTTCACGTGGATTCAGCTTATCCACAGCCTCATCTACCCATCGTTTCAAGTTCTGAAGCTCCTGCCTCTCCGCAAGGTCCCTCTCCTGGTCTGCCCTCTCATCTCTGAGCGTGTCCGCGAATGAATCGTGGGAACTGTCACCCAGGAGTTCATCCAGAGAAAGATCTCTGGCTTTAAGTCTGGCGGCCATATCGATTACTTCATCGTCTGTCACATTGATCCTGTCCGCCAACTTTGACACATTATCCAGATGAATATCAAAATCAGTCGCTTCGGGTAGGTCGCCGACGCGGTAGAACAATTTTCTCTGCGCCTGTGTTGTGCCCATTTTTACCATGGACCATGACCTGATAATATGGTTCTGGATGTATGCCTTGATCCACCAGACCGCATACGATATCAGTCTGTAGCCCTTGTCAGGATCAAATTTTTCAACGGCCTTTATCAGGCCTATATTTCCCTCCTGAACCAAATCCATGACCTTTATACCATAGTTCCGGTACCCTAACGCTACCTTTATGACAAAACGTAGGTTAGAGGTTATCAGGTCGTTCACAGCCGTATCATCGGCGCCATCCTTGTACCTGTTAGCCAGTTCAAGCTCCTGCTCTCTGGTAAGCACGGGATAGCGCTCTATTTCATTCAGGTAAGTTTTCAATTCGTCGGCTTCAGTCCAATAATTCATTTTGACCTCCCCGGTATTAATTGGCCACAATATATTTGATGCCTATCGGGGAAAAAGGTTTCAATTTAACTTTGTTCTTCAGGGTGACTGTGTTCTTTCTCGTGCTGCTCCTCTTCGGCCTCATTTTCGTGGCTTTCCTCGAACTCCTTGATACCCTGGGCGAGATCTTCGAGCCTCTGATTCACGAGGAAATTAATTGTGCCCTCCGGATAATCACCATCATCATTCCTGGAACCAGCAGGCATGCCCGTAAGCAGCTCTATTCCCTGATCAACGTGATCCACCTGCCAGATATGGAACTTTCCATCCTTCACCGCTTCAACAACTTCGCGAATCAGAGCGAGATCGCCAATATTTGATCTGGGGATGACGACTCCCTGACGTCCGGTCAGGCCCATAGCCTTGCAAACCTTGAAATAGCCCTCGATCTTCTGGTTGACGCCTCCAATGGCCTGCACCTCCCCATTCTGGTTCACGCTTCCCGTAACAGCGATCCCCTGATCGATGGGCACGCCGGAAAGAGAACTCATTAAGGCGTATAGCTCTGTGGAGGAAGCGGAATCGCCGTCCACACCCGAATAAGACTGCTCGAAAGTTATGCTGGCCGTCAGGTTGAGCGGTTTGTCCTGGGCGAAACGGTCCCGGAGGTATCCCGTCAGTATCAAAACACCCTTGTCATAACTGGAACCGGACAGCTCAGCTTCTTTTTCAATGCTAATGATGCCCGATTTACCCATACTCGTCTTCACCGTTATACGTGACGGCTTGCCAAATGATATCTCAGGCAGCGAATATACGCTGAGCCCGTTTATTTGCCCGACCTTCGCGCCGTCGGTATCGATCATGATGATCCCGTCTTCAATGTATTCCTGGATTTTTTCCTCATACATGTTCACGCGCTCGATGCGGTCAGCATTAGCTGTCTCTATGTGTTCAGCCTTGATTACATCCGAACCGGCTTCACACGCAATCAGGTCAGCTTCACGCAATACGTCGCCTATACGTTCAAGCTGAATCGTGATCTTCTTTTTGCGGCCGGCCCATCGAACGGCGAGCAGCGTCAAAGCCTCCACGCCGCTTGCGTCGGAAGGCAAAAGATTTTCTTGAGACGCTATACGGGCTATGAAGCCAATTACTTTTTTACGGTTTTCGTCCGTATTATTCATAACGGTGTCAAAGTCGGCCTTGACCTTGAAAATCTTGCGAAAATCCTCATCGTACCAGTGGAGCAGATCATAAACCTCGGCGTCGCCAATCATTATGACTTTAAGATTGACCGGTATTTTTTCGGGTTTGAGGGCCGTGTTGAAAAACCATCCAAAAGGCTCGGCCTGGACTTCGGCGACACGGTTCCTGAGATTTCTCTTAAGAGTCGGCCATACTCCCGGCTCCATTATCATATCCCGGGAATTAAGAACCAGGAATCCGCCATTGGCCTTGAGCAGGGCGCCGGCTTTTATGTGCCTGTAATCCGAGTACCACACGCCACTCTGATCTATCACCCGCTCTATGGTTCCAAAAAGATTGCGGTATGTCGGCGTGGTTTCGATCACTACCGGTGGCTTGGAGGTCTCCGAGTTGTCGATGAGCAGGTTTACTTCATAGTATTTAAACTGGGTTGGGTCCGGAGGCATCAGCATTGGCGGGCCAGCCGCCTTCGCCGCCTGTCGGAGATGGCACCAGTCTGGGCCGGAATCGATCCAGATGAACAACTATGTCGGCCTCGACCTCGTCAAAATAGGACTTTGCCGCGTCGCTCGGGAAATTCTCCCGGATCTGCGTCATCAGGTCTTTAATTAGTGGTTCTGTCCATTCCTTGCCAAGTTTTTCCAGGTCTTCCTGTATCGTTTTGTCAATGTCTCGAGCCGCCTTGAAAATTTTCTCCATTTCCTGAGACAGCTCTTTGTACGTGGCTTTTATCTTGGTCAGCTCATCACCGGAAAATTTGCCTTCATCCACAAGCGCTTCGAGCTGCTCTATTTTCATTGGGTTGCCAACAACAACAGGCGCCAGATCCGGTCTTGTGAACGGGCCGACCTGAACCTGAACCATCATGAAATTCTGGGAAGTGACTTTGTTCTCAAAATTCTTGAACAGGGCTTTCTGTGCGCCCATGTGACGATTGACGATTTCGTTTCGCGCCGTTTGAAATTCTTCACTTTCAAAGATAGCCGGGATCTTTTTCTTCAGAGAATTTATGAGTTCCGTGACCTGATCCCTAAAGGCCGTGCCCTGACCCGCAGGCAACACAATAAGCCTCGGATGGTCGGAGTCCTTGAAATTGTTGACATAACAAAGATCGTCCGGCACAGGACCACCGACATTGAATTCTTCGAGAAGTTTTTTCAAAGTTGCGGTACGGCCTGTTCCATTCGTGCCGGAAACAAAAATATTGTATCCATGGCTCTTCATTGCCAAACCGCGGTCTGATGGCCTTTATCGCTCTATCCTGGCCGACTATATCCTCAGGCGCCTCAATTGATGCGGTTGTTCCCGATATCAGACCTTCGGGTGGAGTAGCCCACGTCAGATCCTGCGGTTTCAGTTCAAGTTGTTCTTTGAGGTCACTCATGTTCTGACTTCCTGTATAAGTTTTTGTTATCGTTACCTACACTGAGCCGAAAAGCTTCATATCGAGCATTTCGACGATAGTGTGGCCTATAATCAAGTGTGTTTCCTGAATTCGAGGCGTTATAGAGCCATGTACGGCCAGATAATAATCACAGAAACCTTTCATCGGGCTATCAGGAGCGCCTCCGATACCAATCGTCACCAGGCCTGATTGCCGGGCGCCGGCAAGCGCCTTGTTGACATTGGGCGACTTTCCTGACGTGCTTATTCCGATTAGCCGCGTCACCTTTTCGGCCCAGGGCCGCTATCTGTTTTGCAAAAACATCCTCAAAAGCATAGTCGTTTCCAATTGCAGTCAGCACGGATGTGTCCGTCGTCAGCGCAAGAGCCGGCAATGGCCTTCGTTCTATGCGGTAGCGGTTTACAAATTCCGCGGCTATGTGCTGGCAGTCCGCAGCGGATCCACCGTTGCCAAAAAGCAAAATTTTATCGCCCCTGTTTATTACTTTAATAAGTTGATGGACGATTTCGACAATTTGTTCCACGTTGTCAGCCAAAAACTCATCCCTGACACGCGCGCTTTCCTGAAAAATGGCCCGAATTTCGTTTTTCAAGTCTTCTCACGCCTCTGTTAGGTCGAATAAACTAGACTCCGCTCAAGTTATTATTACTCATTTATCACATAATTCGCCAATATTGCATAAATAAATGGGATAACCACCGAACCCGAAGCTGCTCGAATCGCTTTTTCCCTCTATCTTTTAGAAGCTTTTTGGCTTATATCTGAAAAGTTCAGAGGCTGAAATGATGTTTCAGAAAAACGATATAGTCGATTTTTTTGATGATTCCCGCCTTTCCTGCGCTTTCGTGCTGGATGTCGACGATCGTCGACTGCGTGTGCTCAACGATCAGGGCAAAGAAATGAACATCTCCGCCCATAGGGCGCTAATCAGGGGAAAAGACCCGGAGTTTCCGTTATCCGCGTCCAGGGATCAGCAGACGGGCCGACTCAAGCAATTGTGCGCCCTGCGCGACGAGATAAAAAAGACGATCGATCTTAAGGACTTGTGGGAAGTTGTCGGGCCGGAGACGACCCACATTTCCATTCAGGACTTAAGCGAACTGTTTTTCGGATCAAATGACGGTCCTGATTCTCAGGCCGCTTTGGTGAGAGCGATTGTTGAAAACCGCCTTTATTTCAAGATTCGACCGGAAGGCGTCGAGGCTGTTCCGGCTGAGAAGGTTGAACAGGAGGAAATCCGGAGGCGGAGAGAAGCCGAACGAGGGAGGTTCCTGACTCGGTGCTCGGAGTTTCTGTCCAAATTGAAGACTGATGAGCCAATTGACATGGCGGACGCTCCCGATGGTTTGACGGAACTTCTCGAAGAGGCGGCGATACTGGGGACAGACTGGATTACCAACAAAAAGGTGAAGGAGATATTTTCGCGCGGCGCATTGACGCCTAAATGGGATCCGTTCAAGGTTCTGGTGAAACTTGGAGTATGGTCCGAAGACGAAAATATCCGGTTAAAAGCTGAACACATCTCGACAGAATTTTCGTCCGCGGCGCTTGAAGCGGCCGAGCTTGCGGCGTCCAAACCCCTGGATGACGCTCCAAGGGAGATATTTGAACACAACGTGGTGACTATTGATTCGGTCGCTACAAGGGACATAGACGACGCTATTTCCTTTAGCGCGGAGGGCGCAAACACTACAATCGGGGTACACATTACGGAAGCCGCTTTTTATGTTGAGCATAATTCCGACCTCGATAAAGAAATCCGGGAACGGGCAGTTTCAATCTACATGCCGGACCTGACTCTGCCTATGATACCGACGGTTCTGTCGGAACAGGTAGCCAGTCTGGTGCAGGGTGAGTTTCGACCGGCCATAAGCGCCGTCGCAGTGTTTGACGCGGACTTCCAGATGATTGAATTCAGCATCGTCAGGTCTTTAATAAAGGTTGGCGAAAGGCTCTCCTATGAGGAGACGGATCGGCGAATCAAGGACCCTGACTCGCCGGAAGCAAAGATGCGAAATATCGCCCTGGCCTTGAGACGTCGAAGAATAAATTCGGGCGCCATAATATTCAAGGATCCTGAACTATCCATAAAAGTTAGTGAAGACAAAGCCATTGAACTGGCGGTCCGGGAGAGAGAGACAGGATCTCAAATACTTGTTTCAGAGTTCATGATCCTCGCAAACAATCTCTTTGCCCAGGCGCTCAAGGACAGTCAGATCCCCTGCGTCTTTCGCAGCCAGCCTCCGCCTCTTGAAAAGATTGAACTCGGTTCCCGGTATGATCCGGTGCTATCTTACAGGTGTAAAAAGGCCCTTTCCCGTGGAAGCCTCGGCCTGTTCCCTGAACCGCATTCGACACTGGGGCTGGATGTGTACACCACTGGGACATCACCTCTGAGGCGGTACACCGACCTGCTTACACAGAGGCAGTTGGCGGCTATGCTCGATGAGCGCCTTCGACCGATTGACGCCGATACTATGGACAGGCTTCTATCTGAAATATCCTACAAATTGGAACGAGCCACCATTGTTGAAAGGGAACGTCACCGTTATTATCTTTTAAAGTATATGGAACAGAAGAAGGGCGAAGAGTTCGAAGTGATTGTGCTGAATCGTTTTCCCAGATTTTATCTGGTACAGATTGAATCATTAGGCTGCAACACGGTGCTCCATACCCCCCCGGGCGTGTCCCTGAATCCCTATGACAGGGCGCTGGCCAGAGTGGAAAAGGTAAATCCGCGAGAGGATCGCTTAACGTTTTCGCTCGTTCGAGTTCTTCCACATATTTAGCGTATAAGACGTTAAAATAATGATTGGGCCGGACTATCTATTTGTCAGATAAAAAATTCCAGAAACACATTAGCCTTGCGGGATTTGAAGAAAGCCTTCTCAGGGCGAGACGCCTCAACCCGAAGAAAACGCTTCCCTCGGACGGCCTGATTACTGCGGCCGTGCTGGCCCCCATTTTTCAAAAGAATGGCTCCCTGCATGTTTTGCTTACGCAAAGATCTGAAATGGTGGAACATCACAGAGGGGAGATTTCCTTCCCTGGCGGGAAACTCGATCCTACAGATCCCGACCTCAGATCGTGCGCCCTCCGTGAAACCCATGAAGAACTTGGGATACCGCCTCATGATGTTAAGGTCATCGAGGAACTAGACGACTTTTACACGGTGGCTACAAAATTCCACGTTGTTCCGTTCGTGGGCGTGATCCCCTACCCTTATAAACTGCGTCTAAGTTCCAGAGAAATAGCGGCTATTGTTGACCCACCTCTAGAGATCTTTTTCGATCCGTCGAGGCGGAGTGAAGATACATGGATTTTTCGAGGCGAGCCTGTAACCGTGGTTTCCTATAAATGGGAAGGCCACAATATATGGGGAGCTACAGCCAGGATTCTCAAACATCTCGTTGAGTTGATAGAATCAGAGGAGAACGGACATGAACTCAATTGACACTTATCCGGATGATTTCAAAAAAGCTGCGGAATTTCATGGGCATGTCTGCCCGGGTCTGGCGATAGGGTATGCGGCTGTAAAGGCGGCGTCAGGGTTGATTGGCGCATCCGCGTCCGAAGACGAAGAATTAGTATGCATTGTTGAGAATAACTCCTGTTCTGTAGACGCGGTGCAGGTCCTTCTAGGATGCACTTTTGGCAAGGGAAATCTTATTTTTCGCGACTGGGGAAAGCAGGTTTTCACTTTCTATGACCGTGAATCGGGAAAGGCGGTTAGGGCCGCTTTGCGAGAGTCCTCTCCCAATCGCGACAAGATTCATAAACTGAGGAAAAAGATTGAGGCGGCCCAAGCGACGGACGCGGATAAGAAAGAAATGCAAAGGCTCAGGAATGAGTATACCCAAGCCCTAATATCCGAACCGGCCAAGTTCTTCGATGTAAAAGAAATATCGATGACTCCTCCTGAGATGGCTCAAATAGTGGAAACCGCTCCTTGCGCTGTTTGTGGGGAACAGACGATGATTTCGAGAATGATCAAACATGGCGATTCCATGGTTTGTAAGGGCTGCGCAAAATGAAAATCGCGGACAATTTCTATATCTATCTTTGGAATAACCCAAGAGAGAACAACTGCAACAGTTATGTGATCGACGGTAAGGTTCCGGTCCTGATCGATCCGGGACTTGAAAACCACGTTGACAATCTTTTCAACCGCATGAAAGAAGATGGCTTTGATCCATCCAGTATACAGGCGATTATTGGGACGCATTGCCACCCGGATCATTTCACAGGCGCAAGCAAATTCGCGGGATCCAAGGTCAAAATAGCTCTTTCCAGGGAAGAGGAAAAATTCATGATCGATGAGGGGTCGAAATGGTACGCTTCCCAGAACAAACAGGCCCCTGAAACGCCAGTCAATTTTTATCTGAAAGAGGGCGATTTAAAACTGGGTAAGCATGAATTCGAGATATTCATCACGCCGGGCCACAGTCCCGGGAGCGTTTGCCTTTACTGGACAAAGTTTAAAACCCTGATCTGCGGTGATGTAATTTTTCGAGGCAGCATAGGGAGGGTCGACCTACCGGGCGGTAATGGGCGGCAGCTCAAGGAGAGTGTGGAAAGACTCTCAAGGCTCAAGATTGATTTGATTCTGCCGGGACACGGTCCGGCTATACAAGGCGCAGCGAATGTTCAGACCAATTTTCAGATGATAAAAAGTTATTTGAGGAGCATCTAAGCGCGCTATATTATTTTAGTCAATGATGTTAGGCTGTTGGCCTATCTGCCCTGCTTGCGCGGCCATTTCTGATCCAATAGACCGTTTATGACTGTGAAAAAGGCGCCAATAAATTTCACGCATGTTCAAAAATTCGGCAGGCGCCGCCTGTTTTTTAAACCTCATCAAAAGCTGTTATATCATCAGGTTATGATTTCTGAGGATTCTGTGTTCAAATTTTTGGACAAAGCTGATGATTCCGGGCTGTTTTAGAAACATAAAATAATTGAAAGGAAATGATTCCAAGCGTATAATATAAATACTGATATGGGTTATTATCTACAAAAATATAATTTTGGCACGGCAGTTGCTATAGGAATGGTCAAGAAAATAATCTTTTCCTCCTACGCCAACTGCAGTGTCAGTTGGTATTTTTTTTGGTAAGCATCAAAATTATTGTGATGAATCGAGCCAACGCTTCGAGACTCACCTTCGCGCTTCTCCTGATCATTCTCACTCTGTACCCATTTTTGGGGTCCGCCGGTGAGAATCCGGAAAACCCTCGTCCCATCAAGATTCTTATTCTGCCATTTAACCTGTCACTGGAATCACAACAGGATAAAGAGCTGGTGTCATTTGGCGCCCACGCCAATGAAACGGTCAAGTCGACGGTTGAATCCATGGGCCAGTCCGTGAGCGCTATTCCAACTAAGTCCTATGAGAAGTTCCTGAATGGCGGCGCCGGTTACAATTGATGACAAAGGCGCTGTTGACCTTGCGCACAGACTGGACGCCGATATGGCGATTTTCGGTTTCTTGTCCCGTGAAGGCGGCCAGTACCGGATACGGGGAATAATGTGGGACATGAGAGCGAACCGACCATGCGTGTCCACCGATGTAAGGGTGGAGAATATCCATTCTCTATCAGGCGCTCTCAACATATTTTCCAATGCCGTTAACAGGCGCTTGACCGGCGCGCCTATACTCGAGTTTTACAAGTCGGAAGGTATGTCCACGGCTGCTACTCAGTCGGGCCGCAATCCCGCTCTCGTGAATTTGCCCAGCCGCTCAGCTCAATACTCCGTGCCGTGGAGAAGTCCTGAGATATCGGTGGGTATTTCTTCGATTACCATTGCTGATTTGGACGGGGACGGCAAGAATGAGACGGTGTTTCTTGATGAAAATGGCCTTACCATCAGCAGGTTCCAGTCGGGGGGGCTCAAACCGCTTACGAGATACTCTCAGTCTCCAGCGATTTACGTAAGCGCCGAAGCGAAGGATCTCGACGGGGACGGTATAGCGGAATTGATCCTGTGCTATCGAACACTTGTCAGGCTTTGAGTCCTCGATCATGCAGTACAAAGGGATGAACCTGACTGAAGCGGACAAGCTCCAGGATGTAGTGCTCAAGGTAATATCGGAACCGGTCGACGGAAAAGAAAAGGAGATACTGGTCGGACAACGGATTGATTCGTCGAATATTTTCAGTGGCCGGGCGGAGACGATATGAATTTAAAGAAGGGAAGCTCCAGAAGGTTGGCGATATCAGCCTTCCACCGGGAACTTTTTTGTTGAGTTACTCTTCGGGTAGATTTGGGCCGGACAATCAGTTCCTGAGGATAATCTTGAACCAGGATCAGCGTCTGATGGCCTTCGACCAGGAGAACAGGCTCCTTGCAATCAAACCCGACGGGATCTATGGATTGAGGAGGCGTGTCAGATTGTACAGGCAGGGCCAATCCCCCCTAGACATAGCGATGCCGGGTCGGATACTTATCAGCAACGCTCAGGGAATGGGTAAGAACGAAATCCTTGTCATCAAGCAGTCAGAAGCCGGTTCAGCGGTGGAGGCTTTGGGGTGGAATGGGAGTCAGTTTTTCGAAAACTGGCGCACTGTCACTAGCCCTGGGATGATTGCGGATTACCTGATCGCTGATTTTAAGAATGAAGGGACGAATTCGCTTGTGCTGGCGCTGGTTAACCCCATGTTGTTTCAAAGCATCACTGGATACCGCAGCGTTGTGTTCGCTTATGAAATGGCGATGTGAAGGTCAATGTTCCTGAACACCCACTTACATAGCCAAACCCTTCAACCAGTAAAACAGCCTTCCATAAAATTCATGTAGAGCAATCTCGGAATCGTTCAACCAATCAGCCTTTGGAAGACACAATTCATACAATGGCGGAGTCCTTGTCGCCCTGAAATCGCATGGGCAGGCGATCGGTTTCATTCCCCGTCCACGAAACATGCTCATCGCCCTCGGAATATGCGTAGCCGATGTCACCAGAGCGAACGGATGATCTCCAACAATCGGTTGAAACAGCCGAGCTTCGTCGTCGGTATCCAGGGCCCTCGTCTCGAGAATCATGGCATCCGTGGGAACACCTAACGATTCAGGCAGAACCGCCATGGCGTCGGCATAGCTCACGGCGCCCCCTGAGAGCACGAGCTTTGAGTTTGGTATCTCCCGCCACAACCGCCATCCTTCCAGTAGCCTCAGGACAGACTGACCCCATCGGTCGGCCGGGCTTTTATCAGGTTTCACGGCAGTTCCGCCAAGAACGACGATAAATTTTATTCCCGCGTCCCGCAATTTCGCCGGATCGGCGTATGGCCCAGCCTCGTCTTCCAACGCTTTCACCAAAGTATGTCCAGTCCATCCAAGTGAAAAAACGAACAATGTTAAACCAGCCACGATGAAAAGTATCCGGGCGGCGCGTCTTCTATGATTCCAGGAAAGTATAAGCGCCACGAATACCAGAATGAACGTTAGCCCGATTGGATAGATCGCTACGCTCAGGATTTTCTTAATGAAGAACCAGGGATAGATCATGTCACATAACAACCACGTAATTTCTCTACTTATAGTTCGGGCTTAGGTATCTAACGCCCTTGAACTTTGTTATTTTCGAGGCTAGAGTAACTCAAGTAATTTACTCCAGACAAGATTAAGTTCGCATGATAGATCTGCACAATCATATACTTCCGGGGATAGATGACGGAGCGACAGATATCAACGAAGCCCTGGAGATGGCTCGCATCGCAGTTGAAGAAGGGTTTTCCGGGATAGTCGCCACACCTCACTTTGGCAGCGGGCTATTCTCGTGTGACGCCAATGAAGTCAGGAGGCGCGTAAATGAACTCAACGAGAAGATCGCGTCAGCAGATCTAAATCTGACTATCTATCCGGGGATGGAAGCCCGTCTGACCGCGGATGTATTGAACTCCCTATCGAATGGCTCGGTTATCTCGCTGAATGACAGTCAGTACATTCTGCTTGAGTTACCAGCTCTTCAGGTCCCGGCTGGTTTCGAAAACTTTGTGCGCATGATGATAAATTCCGGTCGGAAGATAGTCCTGGCTCACCCTGAAAAAAACGTGGAAATGCAGACTCATCCAGACACTATTTATAAACTTGTCACGATGTTCAGACCCGGAGATTTGTTAATTCAGATTACAGCGGATAGCATATCGGGAGACGCCGGACTTCGCGCCCTGTCAACTTCGAAGTGGCTGCTGGAGAACGGTCTGGCCCATATACTCGCTACTGACGCTCATTCTCCGATTCAGCGAGCCCCTAGAATACGGAACGCTTTTGAACTTGTATCTTCATTGGTAGGCCGTGAAAAAACTGTTCAGATGACAACTGACTGGCCTAGAAACATTATTGAAAATGAAGATGTTGTCTGTTCTCATCCTCGGAAAAAGCCCGAGAAACGCAAACGATTCTTTGGCCTGTTTGGAAAGTGAGTTTTTGAGTGCAGCAACTCATTGTTATCAATGAGGTTTATTGCCAGGACTCCAGCCTTCCCCCGATATCCACACTTTTTTCACTCACTTTTTAAAAAGAAGCTTGCATTGAACTCAGCGTTGTTATATTGAGAGACAAAACCGAGAACAAATTTGATCTCGGGGGGCTTAGCCAGGTAAAGGCGCGGCATTAACGACGGTTTTTAAAGAAAGCTGGTCAGTATCGGCCTGATTTGGTTTAAGGAAGGAATAATCCGTGAAAATACTTGAGGTCCGGTCTTTGCCTGCGCTAGAGATCAAACTGATAGAATTTGCCCGGTTTTGTGACCGCCAAGAAATTTCATGGATACCTTTCGAGGCTGAGATCAATTAACCCTGTTCTAAACAACCGGTTACGGTCTCACCAAATTCTATATCAGGCCAACATCCCTCAGGGGGGGACCAGGGCGCTCGGCTTCGATCAAAAAGATACAAATCCTGCCGTTAGGGGATGCCTATGACGTCGAACGCCATTTTTTCGAAATTGCGAGATCAACTTTAACAAGGGGGTTCGCAATTACCTTGGCGAAACGGGCGACATTCGGTGGAACATGTTCGCGCTACCGTTCCATGGAAGTGGGGGGATGAAGCCCGCTCGCCAAGACATCATTTAATTTGACGAAGACTTCCAGACAAATTGACAAGAACGATTAAGGGGCGCTTCCGATTGGGAAGCGCCCCTGTGATTCTAAACGTCTGACGTGTTCAAACGTTTTGGACTACTTGACGATAAACGGAACCAGCAACAGCGCTACCATGTTGACGACCTTGATAACCGGGTTCAACGCGGGGCCGGCTGTATCCTTGTACGGGTCACCTACTGTATCACCGGTAACCGCTGCCTTGTGAGCTTCACCACCCTTGCCGCCAAAATATCCATCTTCAATGTACTTTTTGGCGTTATCCCAGGTAGCTCCACCCGTTGTCATAGCAATGGCAAGGAACAGACCTACGACGATGCTACCGATGAGCATACCGCCAAGGGCTTCCTTACCAAGAAGAAACGCTACAACCAGAGGTATCACAACCGGTAGCAGGGATGGGATGACCATCTCTTTCTGCGCTGCGGCCGTGACGATGTCCACGCACTTGCCATATTCGGCTTTAACACCGGGAAGACCTTCTCTGAGGCCTTTGATTTCCCGGAACTGCCTGCGCACTTCTTCGACGATTGACCCGGCGGCTTTACCAACTGCGAGCATACAGAGGGCCGCGAAGAAGTAAGGAATGATGCCTCCAATTAGCAGGCCGACAAGGATTTTCGGATCAGACAGGTCGAAGGCTACCGCCTTTCCTGACAAACCTTCTATTGCTCTTGTGTACTCGGCGAAGAGAACAAGGGCCGCCAGAGCTGCGGAACCAATAGCGTATCCTTTTGTAACAGCCTTTGTAGTGTTACCAACAGCGTCAAGCGGATCGGTTCTATTACGAACTTCTTCCGACAATTCGGCCATTTCAGCGATACCACCGGCGTTGTCCGTAATGGGCCCGTATGAGTCGATTGCGACGACTATACCAGTCATGGAAAGCATGGAGACAACGACAACGGCGATTCCGTAAAGTCCGGTTCCGGTGCTTCCAGTGAAGCCACCGCCAATCGCATATCCAATCATGATGGAGGCTGCAAGGACAAGAACAGGCAACACTGTCGAGATCATGCTGATAGCGAGACCGGCGATGATGTTGGTGCCGTGACCGGTCGTCGAAGCCTGAGCCACATACTTAACCGGGCCATACATGCCGGTGAAATATTCGGTGATGACAACGATCAGACCTGTCAGCACTAGACCAATTACAGCCAGGAAGAATATGCTCATCGGCTGGATTACGTGGGCTGTGGCAAGCGGTTTACCCAATGGGAGATATCCTGCTACAAAGTAGAATGCCACTGCGGCCAGAATACCAGCGACGGCCATACCTTTGTAAAGAGCGCCCATGATGTAGACGTCTTTTTCGTTCTGGGACCTGTTAATCTTAACGAAGAAGGTGCCGATAATGGAAGCAATAATAGCCACACCACCAATGAGCAGCGGCATAAAGAAAGCGGGAGTCCCCATACCGTAAATGGTGCTGCCGAGCAACATAGCCGCCACTATGGTAACGGTGTAGGTTTCATAAAGGTCGGCGGCCATGCCGGCGCAGTCACCCACGTTGTCACCAACGTTGTCCGCTATGACGCCCGCGTTACGAGGATCGTCTTCCGGAAGATCGGCTTCGACTTTACCAATCAGGTCGGCTCCGACGTCCGCAGCTTTGGTATAGATACCTCCACCCACACGGGCGAACACGCTCATGAGTGAACTACCAAAACCAAGACCTACGAGCGAGGTGAAAATATGGTGTTCGTCGGCGCTGTGTCCCCTGGCGACCATGTAAAAACCAGCGACGCCCAGCAGAGCAAGACCAGTAACAACGATACCGGTTACAGACCCACCTTTGAACGCGACGTCCATAGCGTCAGCCAGGCTCTTGCTGGCGGCAGCCGCCACACGCACGTTAGCGTTCACGGAAACTTTCATCCCCAGGAAACCGGCGAGACCTGAACCAATTAAACCGACCAAAAAGCCGATTGCCGGCATCATACCGAGGGCTACCCAGAGGATAACGAACAAAATAGCCGCGATAATAGCCACGACCTTATACTGGCGAGTAAGGTAAGCCATTGCGCCTTCAGCGACATAGCCGGATATTTCCCGCATTCGCTCATTGCCCGCATCCTGCTTAAAGACCCAACCCGCGGTAATTAGGCTATAGGCCACTCCCGCGCCCCCACATAATAGGGCGACATAAACAACCCAGTCCATCCACCTACCTCCTTAGAATGTTTAGCGAACACTTTATAATTGTAAATACTAATGTATTGTTGAACATTATATAGATTTGGGTTTATGTCAAGGACAAATAGTGACGCGTGTAGTCAGGAATTTGCTTATCTGACTCCTGGTTACATCTCTTTAGAGGACTCTGCAGACTAGTACAGACGTAGTCTTGCCTTTAAGCGACATCTTCACCGGATCTGACAACGGAGGAGTGTGCTTTAGCAGGTCGCGCGTTTGTGAGCTAATCAGTATATCTGCATTCAATTTCTTGGTTAGATCTTGAACTCGTGAAGCAATATTGACGGTATCCCCAACCATGGCGTAAGAAATTTTGTAAGCGCTACCTACAATCCCGGCCAGAGCGGGGCCGGTGTGCACCCCTATGCCGTGACGAAGCGGTTCCTTTCCTCCCCGTGATCTGATTTCATTGAGTCTCGCTAGACGCTCTCTCATCGCAATCGCAGCCGAAACAGCGTGTTCAGCGTGTTGAGGATCGTTTTGTGGGGCTCCAAAAACGGCTTCTATCTCATCTCCAACATATTGCAGGACGACACCATTGTTGCTGATAATCGCTTCAGTCATTTCCGCAAAATAACTGTTGATAGCTTCTAGGGTCATTTCTGGCGGAAGTCTTTCAGCAAGGCCTGTGAAGCCTCTCAGGTCCGAAAACAGCAGGGTGACCACTCTGGTTTCGCCTCCCCTGTGAACTCTCCCCGATAAGATTTCGGCGCCGATTTCCGGACTGGTTAACAGGTTAAAGGCTTCTTTGATCTCTTCCCTCTCCTTTAGTCCCTTGGCCATTTCGTTTACCCTGTCACCAAGGTACCCTATCTCGTCGTTGCTCACTACCTTTACACGACCGTCGAAGTGTCCGTTTCTGATTTCTTCTGTAACCGCCATGATTTCACCGGCCGGTTCCGCCAAATTTTTAGCGAACAAGACAGCAAGCCAGAGCCCGTAAATTGCCGTGAATCCGAAAATGATCAGCGAGAAGTCCCCGAGATCGTCAAGCAGATTGCCGATGGTTTCCGGATTTTTGGAAAATGAAGAATAGGTTTTCGTCATCAATGTGATCTGGAACATGGGGAGTAGACATATGGCCATGTACATGATCATGAGCCTATGACGGATGCTTAGCGTAATCGCTCCCTTCTGTTCACGTATGTGACCATCGGGAAACATCTGGGGAATAATATGCTTGCGACATGAGTATTCAAGCGTGACAAAGGCCCAGAGCGTTATCATCAGGGCGTTTATGAAATTGTAGAGGATAAAAACGCCTGTCGTTGCCGCTGAAAGGTCCAGTTGCATCCGAAGGATAGCGGGAAACGTAACCGTAGGAATAATCCACGCGACCAGATTCATTCCGGCGACCCAAAACGGTAGATTTATTACCCGTCGTCGCGCTATGACAAGTCTATCCCTGTCAACTTCCCGACCATTTGTCAGCGAATCGAATATCGGGGCCACAGGGCGTGACACCCACCAAAGAAAGAGTATAGCTGCGGGGATAAGGAAGGAGAGCAAAAAGAAATTAGTCTGCTTTTCCAGATCATGAAGCCTGCCCCAGTCCTGGACGGGTTGAGCATACCGAAGCAAAACCTGGACAAGAAAAAAACCGATCAGATTACTTCCGACATTGATGACTATAAGTCGCCACAGGAAAGGTAATTTTTGGAACAATCGTTTTAACAACAAACCCTGCTTAACAGAATGTTTTTCATGACCTCAAAAATCGCCAAAATCTATTTCCCTACAGGCACTATCAATAACGGACTTACCCCTGCCGGAATTTTTATGGCTGAGGAAACCGAACTGTCGTCAAAAGCGCCCACTGTCCCGACCCTCAGGCCCAATGCTTCTGCCTGAAGATAGAGATTCTGGTTCGAAGCGCCCGATTCCATGAAGACGTATTGAATCCCCCTGTTCCCATATTTGGCTGTGGTTTTGGCAAACGCGGCTCCAATAACCACGACAGCAGGAGCCGCGGCGATCCACATTTGTGATAACGCGGCCTGAGCAAGGGCTGCCCTGGAATCCGATTCGGAAATTTGAAGTAGAGAGTTATTAAATGAGTTGTACTGAAACACTCCGGCCGGTAATCCTTTTACCGTTTGATTTCCTGTAAGCAGTAATATTTCTAAAGGATAGATTCCCTCCTGCCGACGGCACGGTCTTGGCTGTAGCTCCACTCATAGCGTCTACAGGCAGGACGCCATTCGCCGCCCATAGCAATTGAGCAATCTGTTCCAGTGTCAACGGCTCTTTGGAGAAATGCCTGACTGATTTTTTCTTCAACATTCCAGCTTCAACAGACATTTTTCCTGTCAAACCTGGTTTGGGAAGCTTAAACTCCTGCGCTCCAAAGACGCGTTCCTGGAACAACTGGCCGAACACCAGAGCGATTACGCAAAACAGCAACGATTTTATCGACTTCATGGGTTTGTCTTTCTCCGTTTATATACTGCCAACAATTATCCTATTGAATCTGGAAACACAACGGGCGCTGTGTTAAATTTATTGTTTAGACGTATTTTTCAGTCAGAAAAGGAATCATAAATGCAAAAGACTCTTTCGATAATCAAGCCGGACGGCGTGGAGAAAAAGCTGATCGGAGAAGTGGTCAGAATTTTTGAATCAGAAGGCATCCGGATAGCGGCCATGAAAATGAAAAGGCTCAGCAAGGCAGAGGCGGAAGGATTTTACTATGTTCACAGCGAAAGGCCATTCTTTCCCGAACTGGTGGAATTCATGACCTCCGGGCCAGTGGTCATAATGGTTCTGGAGGCCGGGGACGTGATAAAACGCAACAGGGAGTTGATGGGAGCGACGGATCCTTCGGAGGCGGCGGCCGGAACAATTAGAGCCCGTTGGGCCGGTAGCAAACAGAATAATATCGTACACGGCTCTGATTCGGAAGAAAGCGCAAAGTTTGAGATCAGCTACTTCTTCAGTGGCACCGAGATATTTTGACGACCAGTCTCTCCAATATTGCGACGGACCGTCTGCCGGATCTGGCCGGGATGACTCTGGATGAGGCGGAGTCATTTTTCATTGCGTTGAATCAGGACAAGTACCGTGCCGCTCAGGTTCTGAGATGGATACATCAGGGACTCTGCGTGTCTTTTGAGCCTATGACCAATCTCTCCAAGAAATTGCGGGAGCTGCTTAGCGCTGCTGCACGCATAGAGCGTCTCAACAAGATCAAGACAATGGAATCCCAGGATGGGGTTAGAAAATTCCTCTTCGGTCTGGGGGACGGCCGACAAATTGAATCCGTATACATACCCACAGAGGATCATGACACTCTCTGTGTTTCTACACAGGTAGGATGCGCAATGGGTTGCAAGATCTGCCGAACATCGCGGATGGGTTTCATCCGGAATCTATCGGCAGGTGAAATCGTAGGACAGTTACTCGAAGTACGAAGGCAGATCCCGGGTTCATCCATTACAAATGTCGTTTTCATGGGAATGGGTGAGCCCCTCGCCAATTTCGAGAATACCGTCAGAGCCGTAAACATAATGGCGAACCCCAACGGACCTCAGATTTCCTGGAGGAGAATTACTGTTTCGACTGCCGGTCTGGCTCCACTTATACCTGATCTTGGGAAAACGGTTCGAGTAAAGCTGGCTGTCAGTTTAAACGCGGTCAGCGATGACGTCAGAAGCATGATCATGCCATTGAACAAAACATATCCGCTCGATCAACTCCTTGACGCGATGAAAAGATTTCCTTTACCCAAACGGGATCGAATTACAATAGAATATGTCATGATTAAGGGTCTTAATGATTCAGACGATGACGCTAGAAAATTAGTGAGGATCCTAAATCCAATCAGGACAAAGGTTAACCTCATACCGTTTAATGACGAATTGTCCGACGAGTTCAAAAGCCCGACGCCTGAAAGGGTGGCGTCTTTTCAGGACATACTGATGTCAAAATCGTTAATGGCTATAATACGCAAATCCCGCGGTCGCGACATACTTGCGGCCTGCGGCCAACTTGCTTCAGAAAGTGGGGGAGATTGTTGAATGAACATGTAGAGCGGCTGATAAACGCCCTGTCCGATCCTTCAGTTTATCCTCACCGCCCCGGATCTGTTCAGGTCATTCAAACTCATATCTCTATTGTTTTTGTGGCCGGCCCTTATGTCTATAAGGTCAAGAAGCCTTTATCAATGGGTTTTCTGGATTTTTCCACTCTCGAGAAGAGAAAATTCTTCTGTTCACAGGAAGTCAGTTTAAATTCTCGTTTTTCAGAGAATATTTATCTTGGAGTGGCTCCAATTTGCGAATCGTCAGAGGGAAGAATCAATTTAAACGAAGAAGGGGCTGAGATCGAATGCGCTGTTTTGATGAGATATATCCCCGAGCAAAAGGTACTACGCAATGCGCTCGCTCTTGGCACGGTTAATGAGAGTACCATCGACAGGGTCTCGAACAGCATAAAAGACTTTCATTTGAAAGCGGTGGGTGGATCCCAAATATCAATTTTTGGAGCCCCCGAAGTAATAACAAGAAACATACAGGAAAATTTTTATCAGACCGAGGATTTTATTGGGGAGACAATCTCCGGTGAAACTTTTGAATCGGTTAGAAGCGCGTCTCTGACATTTCTTGAAGAAAACAGGGAATACCTCGAGCAAAGAGTAAAAGAAGGGCACATTCGAGACTGCCATGGAGACTTGCATCTGGATCATGTGATTCTTTTTGACAAAATTATGTTGGTTGACTGCATAGAGTTCAACGATCGGTTCAGGTATTCGGATTCCCTTGCGGATATTGCCTTTTTGCTTATGGACCTTGATTTTTCAGGTTATCCGGCGTTTTCAAGGCGGGTCCTGTCAGGATACATGGGGGATGAGCGACAAAAAGCCGCTCAAGATTTGTTGCTTTTTTACAAGTCGTATAGAGCCTATGTTCGGGGGAAGGTACAGAGCTTCGCTTCACGTGAGCCTGAAATTGAAGCAAAAGTCCGAACGAAATCCGCTTCGACAGCTTCCAGTTATTTTGGGCTCGCCAGGGCTTATTTTCAACCCCCGCCCAAACCCACCCTGGTGATCATGTGCGGCCTGATGGGATCAGGCAAAAGTTTTCTGGCTTCCAGATTGGCTGAAAGATTGGGAGTCAAGGCCATCCGCTCCGATGTCACGAGAAAGCTAATCATGGGGATATCCCCAATTGAACATCGGCTTGACAACTTCGGCGAGGGAATCTATACACGCGAGTCGTCTGACCGAATTTACCGGCTCATGCTCGAACAGGCAGGCGTTGATTTGGAAAAGAACGAGACCGTCATACTGGACGCTTCGTTCATCAAACGCTCAGACCGTATTGCTGCAAGGGATCTGGCGTCAAACCACAATGCCGATTTTCTTTTGATTTATTGTGAAACCACGGAAGATGTCATTCATTCCAGGCTTATTCGTCGAATCGAGGAGACTGATGAACCTTCCGACGGTCGTTGGGATTTGTATCACAGGCAACAAACCGAATTTGAGGACATAGGCGCTGATGAAGGCGCAATCGTAAAATATGACCCTAGTCTGGATATCAATGAGTTTCTGGCTCCTATTACCAGACAGGTCGCGTTCGGTTGTTGATAGGGCTTTCCTTTAACAGGTATGACCTTCGCAAATAAATTGTCCACCAGGATTCTAATGTTTCTTTTCCACTTCATGTCACACCAGAGAAAAAATTTGTTCGAAGTTTTGAATACCAAATCAAGAAGAGTGTTTTTACCATGGCTTTCACTTCTGGTCGCTTTATTGACTTGGCAGGCTGTGTTCCCCAGAAGTCGGAGTCGCCAGGAAAGGTCCAGAAGACTGTCGAACTCCATTATCAGTTGGGCATAAATTTTTTGAATGAGGGCAAAACTCCGCAAGCCATAAAAGAATTGTTGGCGGCTCAAATGCTGGCGCCGGGCAACGGCGACATTGAACATGCCTTGGGATTGGCTTATCAGCGAAAGGGCATGTACGACGAAGCCGTGACTCAATACAAAATAGCTCTCGAAAAGGATCCCAAGTTAACTGAAGCCAAGAACAATCTTGGGACCGCTTATTTGGCCAAAGGGATGACGGATGACGCCATAAAGAAATTCGAAGAATGTTTGAAGGACCCTACCTATTTAACACCGGAAAAGGCCGCCTATAACCTTGGCGTAGCGTATAATCAGAAAAACGATCTCGACAAGGCCATCATCAATTACGAACGGTCGGCCCTGCTCAAAGATGACAATATCAACGCGTTGTTCAATCTTGGTTTTTGCTACGAGGAAAAAAAGGATTTCAACAGGGCCCTCGAAGATTACAAGAAGGCCCTTGCGGTAGACCCTTCATTCAAAGAGGCTTTGTATAGAATTGGGTTGATTTATCAGGAAAGAAAAGATTACCCCGCTGCGACTGAAGCGTTTCGGAAAGTGGTCGAGATTGATCCGGAATTCCTGGTTGGACACCTGAAGTTGGGTGAGTCTCTCTTTAATGAAGGAGACAAATCAGAAGCCGTAAAGAAACTTGAATTCGTAGTAAAAAATGATCCGGACGGACAAATCGGCAATGAGGCCAAGCGTATAATAGGCGAAAATTCAAAGCAAAAGCGGGAAAACAAGTAAGTTTATAATTCCGAAGATGTTCTCCTAAATAAAATGTTTAGCAACCAAGGAGTCGAAAATGCCCAAGATTCATAGAGCCCTGATCAGCGTGACGGACAAAAGTGGAGTATCGAAATTTGCCTCAGACCTCCACGCCTTTGGCGTGGAAATTCTCTCCACAGGGGGCACAGCCAAGACCATCGCCGCTTCGGGAATCAAAATCAAGGAAGTCTCAGAGTTTACGGGATTCCCAGAGATGCTCGACGGCAGGGTAAAAACGTTACACCCCAAAGTTCATGGCGGCATTCTGGGTATACGATCCAATCCCGATCATGCTGAAGCTATGAAAAAGCATGGGATAGAGCCTATTGACATGGTGGTCGTCAACCTTTACGCATTTGAGAAAACCATTGAAGATCCGTCTTGTTCCCTGGCAAACGCAATAGAGAATATTGATATCGGAGGGCCGACACTATTGCGCGCGGCGGCCAAGAATTACCCTTTCGTTACAGTTATTACTGACCCGGATGATTATGTCAGAGTAATAGACGAGATGAAAGCCATGGGAGGCTCAGTTTCGGAGGCGACCAATTTCAGGCTGGCCAAGAAGGTTTTCAGACTCACCAATCAATATGACGGGGCTATCGCAACGTATCTTGAATCAATCAAACCTTGATGATCGTTTTGCAGGCTGGTTTTTGTTTCACGTCGATGAGTAATGCGCTGGAGATCCAGATTAAAGGTGAAATACTCTATGGTTGATGTTCAGGTCGGAATACTTATGGGAAGCGACTCAGACCTTCCCAAGATGAAAAAGGCGGCTGAGGTCCTGGATTTGTTCGGGGTCAGTTACTTCATGACGGTAGCGTCGGCGCACCGCACCCCCGAACGGGTAATCGAGATCGCGCGGCGGGCGGAGACTGAAGGCTGGAAAGTTCTGATCGCTGGAGCGGGTATGGCCGCTCATTTGGCGGGATTCCTGGCCGCTCACACCGTGTTGCCGATTATAGGCGTTCCCATGGACTCATCGTCGCTCGGCGGAATTGACTCATTACTTGCCACTGTCCAGATGCCAGGTGGTGTCCCCGTCGCATGTATGGGCATAGGCTCCAGCGGGGCAAAAAACGCAGGCTTGTTCGCTGTGGAGATGCTGGCCTGTTTCGACACCGACCTGCGAAAAAAGCTGCTGGATTACAGAGCGGAACAAAGGGAAATGATCGAGAAAAAAGCTCAGGAAGTAGAGAATCAGTAGGAATGAATCGATTGGGGGTTGGCGACTGACCGTTGTTGAGATGAATTGACGCACGCTCCAGCAAAGATTCCTTGTCTGTTTGCCGGAGCGTGCGCTCAATGATCGCTATTTAGTCGTCAAAATTGCCTTTCGCTCCCTTGTCTGTAACCAGCCTCGCGCCTTTCTCCCGAATTTTTTCAGGGGTCCATTCAGCAGGGTTCTCTATCCTGGATGATTTTGGCCCAAGGTCATATGAATCTGCCTTTAGAATTTCCTCTATCGCTAGCGGCGCAGTATCGGAACCGTTGAAGACCTCGGAAATCAGTAAATACACAAAGTCTTCAACTCCTTTTATCATGCGCTCCCGTTCCACCGCGGTCAAACCCAGGAGTCTGTTTTCAAATGGCAGGTTCAGCTTCTTGTAATCTCCACCCTTCCAGCCTTTTTCTTTGGCGAACTCAACCATTTGCTCCCACATTTTGTCAAACGGACCGGCGTCAGGTAATTTTATGAAATTGCCGTCAGCGTCTTGAATGGCGTTACCATACTCATTTACCTTCAGCCCCCAGGACACCATCTGTAGAGCGGTAGCCACGTTGGCCTTGGTTGTGTGTGTCTTCTGAGCTATTGCCCGTAGTCGCTCAAAGCTGTTGCCTGAGGTGCCGTGTTGGGCTCCTGAGATATGATACGGCTGAAGAGCGTTATGAATATTGGCTGTAAGATCAATTTGAATGCCAGCGTCTGATGCTTCGAGGCCATGAGTGGTTCCGTTATTCAGAGCGATCCAGTCGGGAAAAATGTCGTTGGCGTTTAGCCCTTGTATGAGGAAAAGGGCTTCTTCAACTGTCGATAGGCCACTTTTCCCTTTTATTTCCCCAACTTCAGTTTCATAACCTGACCATGTCGGAACAAACTTTGACAGTTCAATATTGGTCAGCAGGTTGTCAACATCAGGTAGATGCGAAGCGTCAATGGCTATTGATGTTATGCCTGCGTCAAAAATGCTGGGGATTTCCGTTTTGGCCGTAGCAAGATCCTTTTCACTCTTTATGCCGTAATGGTCAGCGTGTATCGCTACAGGAACCGTAATCCCCAATTCATTGCAAATGGAGTCCACCAGCCTAGCCATGTTCCATAGACTGACGGCGCAATAGGCGTTTGAGCCTCCTTCTGATTTGGCAATTTCTATTATTATGGCGGCATTGGCCTTTTGTGCGGCTCTGAGGGCTCCATAAGCGGCGAAGGAGTTGCGGACGCTAGCTGCGATTGCTATGGCTTTCCCTTTCTTTATCATCGCGCGGTCGATAACTTTCCCGCTTACCAGTAGAGCTTTGGAATTGGGGAAAAGCTGCGCCACGTTTGGTGGACGCCCGACGCGTAAAGCTTTTTCATAATCCACGGTCGAAACTGACTTTGCTGACATGACACCCTCCATTATTGTTTGATTTTTTGCATGTTGATCGGATGATTTAGTAATTTTTTGATTTCGCGGATCGCGGAGCTTCGGTGACTTTGCTCGCGCCCCTTTCCCACTGGACTTCCGCTGGCGGATACCCCGAGGCTTTCACAATCTTAAGGTCATAATCGGTCGAGTTCTTCCGTTGGGGAGCGTCAGTCAGGTCAAGTCTAACCGCGCCGAAATGAAGAGGTTTAAACGCGCTTGAGTCACTTAAAATGTACGGCCTGCCTGCAAATTCAAATTCTATGGACTTGATCCACCAAAGAGTGCCGTTGTGCAATTCGACTTTCAGGTAGGGACTCCCGTCTTCTTCTCTAAATCTCAGGTAACCGGTGACAAAAACCCGTTTGAGGTCCGATGGACCTAATGCTTCGTATGGTTGGGCAACCAATGATCCACGCAGTAAAAACGTTACCACAACCATCGCCGAAACAAATACAACCGCTATAATGATGGCAACCAGATAAACTTCATTACGTTTTATTGCGCTGATGAGACGCCGATTCATTCCAGCTCTTCCTGCGATCGCGGGACGGTGGTCATTTTCCCGGTTTCAGAATCATATACATGCGTTACCTTGCTGCCCTTGTAATACGCGCTCCCGGTGAACGACCTTTTTTCAAATCCTTTTGCCTTTATACTTAACACAACACCGGCCGGCGCTACCACTTCGGTTTTTATTCCATTCGGAGTCGTTAGCGTAGAATCGGCTCCGTTACCCGAGATTCTCGCGTCAAAATACTGATGTTCGCTAGCAAAAAAATCTTCCTGCGCTTTGGCGGCCAGCATAAGGGTTTTGGCGGCCAATTCGCTCATACGCCGCTCCCTGTAAGAGTCTATCTCGAGAAAGTAAATGACCGCTAATACACTTATGATCAAGATGACCGTAGTCATTTCCAGAATCGTAAAACCGGCGTTTCCTTTTTCGAGTTTCATTGTTTGCCTGCTCCGTTGATGTCAATCCTCAATACGCTCACTCGGCTTTCATCGTGTCGAAAATTATTCCACCATTTGATTCGTGTCAAGTTATTCATATCATAAAATTAAATTGTTATGATACCATCGTAGACCCTACACGCGGCCCCAGTCATAACAACTGAATTATTAGCGCCTTTCCATACAATACTTAGCATACCTCCCAACAGTTTTATGGAAACCTCATTGTCGGTAAGTCCTTTGAGGATTGTAATTACCGCTGACGCGCAAGCGCCGGTGCCACATGCCATGGTTTCTCCACTACCTCTTTCCCAGACTCGCATCAACACTGTTTTTCTATCAAGAACTTGTACAAATTCAACGTTGATTTTAGCAGGAAACATTGGGTGATTTTCAATCACTTTACCATATTTCCTGGGAGCGTCCGCCAGGTCGGCGCCATCATAAAGGATTACGCAATGAGGGTTTCCCATGGATATGAATGAACAAAGAAATGTTCTGCCTTCGATTTTTAGCGCGTAATCCAGAATAGGCCACGACTTCGCTTCGATACCCACAGGAATTTTCGCTGGATCAAAAATGGGCGCTCCCATGTCGACTCGTACATGACCAATTTGCCCATTTCCGTCGGCAAGCAGGTCCACGACCTTTATTCCTGCCCTGGTTTCTATGCTAAGGCTGGTTTTATCCGTAAGTCCTTTGTCGAAAACATATTTCGCCAAACACCGTATGCCATTGCCGCACATCTCCGCGAGAGAGCCATCGGCATTCATATAATCCATAAAAAAGTCCGCTTGTTCTGAAGGTCGGGCTACAATCAGACCATCAGCCCCCACTCCCTCCCTTCGATTGCAGATATGGGCCACATTGGCAGCAGAGAGAGAAACAGAGTTTTTCATATCGTCGAATATTACAAAATCGTTTTTGGCCCCGTGCATTTTTTGAAATTCTATTTTCATATCAATACCTTCTAAACAATGGATCGCAAATGACATGGAAAAGATATATCATAACTAAAATATATTCAGAGATACCCCATGAAATATTTAAGCTCCATTCTTACGATAATTCTGATTTGGCTGTTAATTGATGAGTTCTTTCTTAAACAGAATGAGATAGGAAAGAAATATTCAATAGTGGACAGATGGAAAGAGTTGGGGAAAAGGATTCACTCGGTGATAGGGACTCTAGCCGTAGCCATTGTAATAATTTACTCAATAAGAATTATTGTCTATTTTTTCTTCTAGTCGGGTTCAAAGCGCAGGAGAAAGATCTCCTGCGCAATTAATTAATGGTTAAATTATTTCTATGGCGCACGCCATGGAGACTCCACCGCCACCACAAAGGGTGGCCATACCCAGACTCTTGTTTTGCTTTTTCAGCCCGTAAATTAGGGTAACTATCAGTCTGGAGCCTGTGCTGCCTACCGGATGTCCGAGACCGATACCTGAACCATTCACATTTGTAATATCTCGGTTAAGCTTCAGTTCTTTCTCACAGCCGAGATATTGGGCAGCGAAGGCCTCATTAAGCTCTATCAACTCGAAATCACTGAGCTTCATGCCCGATCGCTTCAAAAGGTTTTGAACCGCCGGCACAGGGCTCAATCCCATTATTGTAGGGTCACATGCTCCCATTCCAACAGCTTTGATCTTCGCCAAAGGCTTCAACCCCAGAGACGCTGCTTTTTCTGAGGACATGATGACCAGCGCAGAGGCTCCGTCGTTGATTCCACTTGCATTTCCAGCCGTAACGGTGCCAGTTTTCGGAATGAAAGCGGGAGAGAGTCTGGCAAGAGCTTCCATAGTCAGGCCAGGTCTGAAATGTTCATCTTTGTCGAAGATCTTGGGTTCTCCTCTTTTTTGAGGAACGCTCAAAGGAATAATTTCCTCAGCGAATGAGCCATCTTTGGTGGCCCGCTCAACATTGTTGTGACTTCTAAGAGCTATTTCATCCTGTTCCTGGCGTGATATACCAAGCTTCAAGGCGACGAACTCCGCCGTATGTCCCATTATGTAGGGTTTGCCTCTAAAAAATTCTACAGGCCCATCTTGTGGATACGGAAGTATGTGGGAACCGCAATGGAGACCCGTGGTCATGGCGTCGGTTATAACGTCGTTGCCCATTCTGACGCCCCACCTGGCCTTCTCTACGGTGTAGGCGACTCCGGACATATGCTCCACACCACCGGCGAGAATAGTGTCGGCTTCGCCGGCTTTTATCATGGCGGCTCCTGACAGTACGGCCTCCATGCCTGAGATACAGACCCTGTTGATTGTCACAGCGGGCACCGAGTCGGGGATACCTGCCATAAGCGCCCCAATACGCGTCACATTCATGGCGTCCGTAGGATTGAGGCAACAACCAAAACGTACATCCTCTATCGTATTAGCGTCGATCCCGGCTCTTTCAATGGCGGCTTTCATTGGAGCGGCCATAATACTTGAGCCGTGCATATCGCGTAACGTACCTCCAAATGTCCCTATGGCGGTCCTGCAACCGGAAACTACTACTACTTCTTTCATGGAATATCTCCTGATTAAGCCCTCAATTTATCTGTAAACAAAACCCTAAATTGACTCGCGTGTCAAACAACTTTTCCGCTCTCTGCGCCTCTTCGTAATGAATGTAGTCTGGTTTTAATCAACGCGCCCTGATGAAAATGTTTCTTGATTTGAGTGAGGCTGTAGCTGGGGCTTTAATGAGCCTGAAACAGTTGCTCCGACACCAACCGTCGGAGCAACAACAAGTAGCTTAAAATCTACAAAGATTCGGGCGAGGAGCATTGGTTTGATTTGAAAAAAATAATGCTCCAGTAATGACTTGGGCGATTTATATCAGCGCGCTTTAGAAACCAGGCTCATTTGATTATTGCAGCGTCATCCACCGTCATTTTCTTTTCAAAATCTTCCCAGAACTCATGTTCAGATTTTCTCCAGTCTGACCCGAATTTCCTGTTGAATAGATGTCCTACCTGGTCCAGAGCTTTCTTCCACGCTGATGTGTAATTCAGCTTCAGGACGTCTTCAAGGAATGGCACTAAAGATCCGAGTTTTTCTTTTGGTAAATATGCGCGCGCTCCAAGCTCGATGGATTTTTTTAGCGCTTCAGGAGTAAACGCATGAGCGGTAAGCATGACAGTTGGAAATCCAGCGTTGTCAGCGATCTGAAGAAGATCAAACCCTCTGACTCCCATGATATCCAAAATTACTAGGTCATAAGTGTAGGAAACCAAATATTGTTGAGCCTTTTCAAAGGTAGTGGCTCGATGCAGGGTTACATTCGCTGACTCGGAGAGTTCTTCTTCAATGATGTCAAGGACATCCTCTTCGTCGTCAACGGCAAGAATCAGTTTTTCTTGAAGGATTTCAGAACCGGCCATTTTGGTAGTCCCCTTTTCCGGGATGTTGTTTATCGTAAATCCCTGAGTTTTGTAATCTTTCAAAGAGATTCCGCTTGATTTTACCTAGTAGTTAGCTTGGACACAGAATGAAATCTTAATCCGTAGATTGGACAGCCGTTATTTACAGCTCTCCAATTTTCCTTCCTGCTATGCTTACTCATACAAGGCTTTTCAGTCAACTTTTTTGCGAGTGTCCACTTTCGAAAATTGTTTTCCGGTTAAGAAAAAGTTGGCAGTCGGAAACTTTGAACATTCCTTTTTCGTGATGTTTTGACAAATAGGATTTTGATATTTGGATTCATTCACTATAATGCTATGTTTTGTAATTAATATCCAATTTTATATTTTTGTGGCCTGAATATTTGAGTTCAGTTCCGTATCATGACAAACAATAGCCAATTCTAGGCGAGGATGCCCTATGAACTTACGGAAATATGTTGTCGTGCCCCCGATGGAAGGTGACCTGGAAAATCTTCGAGAAATTGCCAACAATTTATGGTTTTCCTGGAATCTGGACGCGGTCGAACTTTTTGATCACCTCGACGAAGGACTCTGGCGAGAGGGTGGCCATAATCCTCTGTGGTCCCTGATACGTTTATCGAGACAAAGGTTAAAAGAAATTAGAGAGGATGAAGGTTATCTTGCTCACGCTGAAAAGGTCTGCCAGAGATTTCGATCATACATCAAACGCTCCAAGAAGTACACATATCGGTTAGCCCGACCTGTCGATTTCGTTATCGCGTATTTTTCCTTAGAATTCGGAATTACTGAATCCCTTCCAATATATTCAGGCGGGCTTGGACTTCTGGCCGGAGATCATCTTAAATCATCCAGCGACCTTAACCTGCCTCTGGTTGGGGTAGGATTGATGTATCAAGAAGGTTACTTCAAACAACGACTTTCGCAGGATGGCTGGCAACAGGAAATCTATCCCAAGACAAGATTTGATACTTTACCACTCGAAAAACAGACCGACAAAGATGGAAATCCCCTGATTCTCAAAGTCAATCTTGCTGGAGAACCTCTCTATTTTAGAATTCTTAAAGTCAATGTGGGCAGAGTGCCGTTGTACCTTCTGGACGCGGACATACCTGAAAATCCGTCTTCGCTCAGAGGTTTGACTGCCAGATTGTATGGTGGTGATACGGAGACCCGTATCAGACAGGAGATACTTTTGGGGATCGGTGGCGCCAGGGCGTTGAGGGCGCTAGGCATTACTCCTTCTGTTTTTCATCTCAATGAAGGGCATGCGGCTTTTACTTTATTGGAGAGGGTTAGGTATTTTATTGAAGAGGAAGGCCTGACTTTTGAAGAGGCCAAACAAATTGTTACGAGTCAAAGTATATTAACTGTCCACACTCCAGTGCCGGCAGGCAATGATGTGTTTGAACGCGGCATGATGGAAAAGTATTTTCGTCCTTCGGTAGAGAAGGCCGGGGTTGATTTTGATCAATTCCTTGCTACCGGTAGGAAAATACCCGGTGATCGTAATGAACCGTTCTGGATGCCGGTCCTCGGGCTAAGATTGACGTCCAAGGCTAATGGGGTTAGTCGACTTCATGGCAGAGTAGCACGCGATATGTGGCGTGAAGTGTGGCCAACAGTGGATGGTGAAGACGTGCCGATACGTTATGTCACCAACGGAGTGCATATCCCTTCATATATTTCCAGGGATTTGTTGCGGTTGTACGACAGGTATCTCGGGCCGGGCTGGACGGAAGACCCAGATAACGAGAAAATCTGGGAGCGAGTAGAACAGATTCCAGATACAGAATTCTGGCGAACTCACGAACGATGCCGCAATCGATTAATCTATTTTGCCCGGCGTCGCTTGATAGAACAACTGAAGAACAGAGGAGGGTCAGCCGTCGAAATTGAGGAAGCCTCCAACGTTCTCGATACCGAAGCTTTAACTATATGTTTTGCCAGGCGTTTCGCCACCTATAAGCGCGCAACCTTAATTTTTAGCGACATTGAACGGCTCGCCGCAATTCTTAGCCAGTCAGGAAGACCGGTCCAACTGATTTTTGCCGGAAAGGCCCACCCAGCAGACAATGGTGGGAAGAAGCTTATTCAAACTATAGTGCAAATTATCAAGTCCCAACCTTTTAGGGGAAGGGTCGTCTTTATTGAAGATTACGATATCAATGTCGCCAGATATCTGGTTCAGGGCGCTGACGTTTGGCTTAACAATCCCAGAAGACCTCTTGAGGCGTGCGGAACGTCAGGAATGAAGGCTGTGGCGAACGGGGCGCTCACATTAAGTGTGCTTGACGGTTGGTGGGATGAAGGTTACTCAGGTGATAATGGATGGGCTATCGGCTCTGGTGAAGAATATGACAACCCGGATTATCAGGACGACATAGAAAGCAAGGAGCTTTACGACTTGTTGGAACAGAGCGTCGTGCCATTGTTCTATGAACGGGGATCTGACGATTTGCCTCGTGAATGGATAAGGATGGCCAAAAGGTCTTTGAGTACAATTTGTCCTGTTTTCAATTCCCATCGAATGGTCACAGACTATGTAGAATCCTCGTATGTTCCGTGCGCTAGTGACTTCAAGAAATTGTCGGAAGCCAACTACAGCCTTCTAAAAGATCTTGTCGCATGGAAAAGGACAATTGGCGTCGATTGGAACAAACTTTCAATTTTGGATATCAGTGTTTCCAATCATTCTGAGAGGCTAAAAGGCAAAAGCGTCGAAATTCAGGTCAAGATTGACACTGCAGGACACAAGCCCAATGAATTCAAGGTTGAATTGCTGCACGGCCCAATTGACTTATGGGACAGATTCAAAGTCAGACATATTGCCAGACTGTACCCTCCGATCAATGGCGATTCCGATAACGGCGCTTTCATCTTCAAGGGAGAAATTCCGCTGACTGGCACAGGGCTTTACGGTTACGGCGTGAGAGTCACACCTCAGTTTCCAGGTTTGCCCTCATCAGAGGGATTCGATCTAATGCTAAGGGGTTAAGCAAAAACTTGAACAAATCCACAAAGACCATGTTCTTCTTTTTGCTGGCTGTCGTAAGCGCCGCAAGTGTTTTCTGTATTGGAAATTTCGATATTTTTTCGAACCATTACATAATCAACGATGATGTGCGTCAACAAATTTTCTGGATGGAGCGATGGCGTGATCCCGGATTGTTTCAAAATGATTTCTTGACACGTTATGCGGAGACATATGTTCCTGCAGGCGTAAAATTGATCTATCGAATGGCCTCGCTTTGGTTCGAACCAGTAGTTTTCTCGAATATCCTGACAGCTATATTGATCGTACTTACCGCAGGTCTGTGGTTCGTGTGGGGACGCTGCTTTGGGGACGATCTTACGGCCTTTCTGGTTGTAGTGGTCTTTTTGCTCTTTTCTGGATTTGAAGCTCAAATAGCCGGAGGATTATCCCGAGGTTTTGTTTTTCCCCTGTTGATCGCATACTGCCTATGTATTTCCCAGGGAAAATTGTTCCTCGCAAGTGTTGTTCTGTTAATCCAGTCCTTATTTAATCCCTATGTCTTTCTCTTGTGTCTGATTTCTCATGCGTTGGTTATTTTCATCAGGTTTGGGCCGGAACTTCCGCCAAGCGGTTACCATGGCCTGGACTCGATGCTCGCCTCCATTTTTCAATCAAGATTTGTAGCTTTTTTCAATTTTGGAGACGAATCAAGTGGAAGGGTAAATCCCGCAAGAGAATCGAAAAGAAGCATATTCAAAATTTTTAAAACAGTTTTGATCATGAACGTTCCGGTAATAATTGGCCTGATCTTTACACTATTCAATGTCATCGGGTATCAATCAAGCGTCGGCCACTTAATAAGCTGGAAAGAAATGATCGGTAAGAGCGAATATACTGAATTCGGGCGTTACCAGCTATTTCCTGTTCCATCATTCCTTTATGAGCTTGTGAGGCCATGGATTTTCAATTTGTCCTTTCCCTATTGGGGGCCTATCGCAGGCTGGATCATGGCGCTGGTGACAGTGGGTGTGTTTTTTTATGCTGCCCGAAATTACAAACCTGTTATAAAATGGAAAGGTTTGAGGGGACTTTTTTTGATCTTGCCCGCTTCACTTTTCCTCTATATCCTTGCACGCCTGTTTCTCGTGAAGCTTTTCGTGCCAAGAAGATACCTTTATTACACTTTGAGTCTGATTTATTGTATTGGTTTCGCTGTTGCTCTCCGGATAGTTTTGGACGGAATACGATCAAGAAGGATCAAGCTTTTCTGTATCATTTCAGCCCTGTTGGCTTTTGCCTGTATAAAAGGTCGACACGTCGAATTTGTAGACTTTTCCGAGCACCACAACCTGTATAAATTCTTTGGGACTACACCCAAGAATAGCCTTGTCGCCGGCTGGCCGGAGCTAATGGATAATGTTACTACTTTTGGGAAACGTCCGGTTTTTGTAAATTACGAGCTTTCCCATACATGGGTTGAGCCGTACTGGAGTGAGGTGAAAAAACGGACTTTCGATTTATTCAAAGCCTATTATTCTTCAAGCCCCGATGAAATAAAACGATTCTTCAAGACCAACCATATAAGATACTTTGTGGTACGTTCAGAAGATTTTGAACCCAGCAGGTTTAAAAATCGACCGCCTTATTTTGAACCATTCAATGGATACATCTGGTACCTGATGAATTCGAATCCGCACTTTGCAATTCTTGACAAATCGGTTTTCCCTCCTGTTTTCGAAGAAAATGGTATTAGAGTATTACAGTTCGAATAAGAAATTGTAGAATAAATACGCATTAATTCGGCAGAAGTCCGTAGAGAGGATTCCAATAAAGATTGGAATAAACATACAGGCCATGACCCAATCTTCAAGACCGAGGCTGTTGATCGTTGATGACGAAGAAGACATGCTCAGACTACTCAAGCGGACCCTTTCGGAAGATCTCAAATGTGATATCGAAACAGCTCCCAATGCGGCTGAGGCTCTGAGGCGGCTGGAGGGCCCTCCCTTCGATGTTGTCCTGGCGGATATACGGATGCCAGGCATAAGTGGTATGGAGTTTCTGGAACGCTCCAAGAGCGATCGTCCTGACCTTACTGTGGTTATGATGACTTCGTACGGGAGTATAGACTTGGCAGTCCAGGCCATTAAGAAGGGGCCTACGATTTCATAGCCAAGCCCTTTGATCACGATAAACTAGTCCTTTTGATGGGAAAAGCCCTGGAACGCAGCCATCTGGTACGTGAGAACCTGGCCCTGCAACGTCGTATCCGGGAACAGGAAAGTTTCCAGGAGATGGTCGGGGCTAGCGCCAGTATTCAAAAGGTCTTCGAGACAATTCGGCTAATAGGCAAGGCCGACGTAACCGTGCTGCTGACTGGTGAATCGGGAACAGGGAAAGACATGGCCGCAAGGGCTATCCATAAGTACAGCGATCGCAGCGCTCGACCCTTTGTTGCCGTTAACTGCCCCAATCTCCCAGAGAATATTCTTGAGAGTGAGTTGTTCGGTTACCGCAGGGGAGCATTCACCCACGCGACCCAGGATAAAAAGGGCCTCTTTCTGGAAGCCCAGGGGGGGACAATTTATCTGGACGAAATCGGTGAAATTTCCCCGACACTTCAGACGAAACTTCTCAGGGTCTTACAGGAGAAAGAGATTCGGCCTTTAGGACAAACCTCCACATTGAAGGTAGACGTGAGGATTATCGCATCCACCAATCAGTATCTGGAGCGAAGAATAAAAGAAAACCTGTTTCGCGAGGATCTTTTCTATCGTCTGAACGTAGTGTCGCTCCGCCTGCCTCCGCTCAGAGAGAGACCCGAGGACATTCCCCTTCTGGCGCAGCATTTTCTCGAACGATACTGCAAAGAGTTTCACAAGCCGCTGAAAACTATTTCACCGGGCCTGATGAGCCGTTTCATGTCGCATTACTGGAAAGGCAACGTTCGTGAACTGGAAAACGTCGTAAGCCGTTGTGTTCTCCTTGCCCCTGGCGCCGAGGTAAGGCTGGAAGACATCGATTGGGCTTCTTCTCCCGACAGGGATTGCCTGGTTTCGTCTGAAGTAATCGGCCTAACATACAAGGAAGCCAAATCGCGAGTCCTGGAACAATTTCACCGAGAGTACCTTACGGGGTTACTGTCCCGCCACAACGGAAACGTCACCAGAGCGGCTAGGGACTGCGGACTTGAACGGCAGTCTTTGCAGCAAGTCATGCGGCGCTACGGAATGAAAGCCAGGGATTCACAGGCCATGGAGGAATGAAAACGGATCATGGATGTTGGGAATAAGTTGAAATTTTATGTCCAACATGATTTTTGAACAGATTGTTGACTTTGTCCGAATTACGCACACTGCTAACGTTGGCCATTCTGAAAGATGTTAATCACTTCTCGAATCTGGTGGTTGCAAGACAAGGTAAGCATGACACGTGTCGATTCACCTGAAGCGCAAAGTAAGCCCCTTAGCAATGTTGGGGCCTACGCGATTTTTTTAATCGCCTGCTTCGTGGTTTGTCTAGCCCCAGACAAGGTGTGGGCTCTGCAAGTTCATAGTTCACCAGAAGGTCTATACGTCCACCAACTGGCGCACATCCTGTTTGCGTTTAGCATGGCAGTGCTAGCTTATTGGTTAGAGATTAACCGATTTGTCGATGAGAGAGGCTGGCGACTGATCCAAATATCATGTCTACTTTTTCTGCTATGGAATCTTGTTGCGTTTACAGGTCATTACGTGGAGGTAAAAATCCCGCCAAATCTGATAGAGGGGCGAGTAGGTACCTGGAATCAGAAAATATTGATGGAAGGCGATCCTCTTACTTTGGTCTATTATTTTTTGAAACTGGATCATTCGGTTTGTGTTCCGGCGATATTATGCCTTTTTTTCGGAATACGTGATCTCTACAAGCGTACATTAATGAGCAGCGCGGGATAAGTGATGGGTTATTATTCCCTTGCTCCGGTGTGGTTTTCAGATGTGGTCGGCTCCACCCTGATGATCATTATTTCTTTTGGAGCAGTCTGGTACGCCTCTCGTTTAAAGAAAGCCGAACCATCCAATGTCATGTGGATGTACTTGCTGGTTCTGTCAGTGGCGTTGGCTGGATTTTCCATTTCCCGATCAGTCGCTCACCTGGCGAAGCATGTCATGCTTATGACCGGGCACACCTATCTTTGGGAGCTTTTTCGACCATACACCGGCGCGATCAATTCCAGTGCTTTCATCGTGGTAGCCGCCGTAACACTGTTTTTTCAGCAGGTCCAAAAAATCAACGCACAAATTTTGGCTGATAAAATAGCCCTGGAAAATGCCACCCAGGACATTGGGCTTCTCAATCGAGACCTGGAAGGATTAGTCGAAAAGCGCACGCGTGAATTGAGCCTCTCCGAGAAGAAGTATCGGGGAATATTTGAGGGTTCGATGGACATAATTTTTGTTCTCGATGAACAATTTAACTTCCAGGACATGAATCCCTCGGGCCTAGCTACTTTGGGTTATGATTCCAACGACAAATTTGTTCAGTTAGTGTCTTTGAACGAAATCTTCTTCTCATCGTCTGATTACGACGATCTGCTTCGGGATCTTTCTCTTTCAGGGTCCATAAGGGACAGGGAATGTAGGGTCAGAGAAAAGTCGGGATTGGAGGTCTTAATTCTCCTCAGCCTTACGGCAGCCATTGGGGATTCAGGAAGAGAAAAGAGCTATGTTGGAATCGGCAAGGATATTACTGCCAGAAGACGCATGGAACGACAACTTCAGCAAGCTGATCGACTTGCCTCTCTTGGACAGACTGCCGCTGGCATAGCTCATGAACTCAACACACCACTGGGCATAATTCTAGGCTATACCCAGTTGCTATTAAGGAATTGCCGGGAGTCGGACGACGCGTACGGAGACCTTCAGATCATAGAGAAACATACCAGAACCTGCAAACGGATAGTTCAGGACCTGCTCAGGTTCACAAGGAACTCGGAAACTAAAAAATCCTATGTTGATTTGGTTACGTGTTTCGATGAAGTTATATCGTTTTTCGGCCGTCAGTTTGAGAAGGAAGGTATCACAGTGGAAAGCCGGGTTGAAAAGGGTTTACCCAAAGTTTTCGCTGACAGTGAAAAACTTAAACAGGTTCTGGTGAACCTCCTTGTAAATGCCAAACAGGCTATTTCAGGAAATGGAATTATCGCAATGGCCGCGAGGCTTGATCCTGAGCAACATGAAATCCTGATATCCGTTGCGGACAATGGATGCGGAATGTCCCCGAAAACCGCCGGAAAAATATTTGACCCGTTTTTCACGACAAAACCAGTGGGAGAAGGAACCGGATTGGGCCTTTCGGTTAGTTATGGCATCATTCAAGCCCATGGCGGTCGTCTCGAAGTCGAAAGCGAAGAAGGCGTGGGGACTACCTTCACTATCCTGCTGCCTCTATCTGAAGAGTCTCAGCTAAGCTTCGAACGAGAACCGGCATGACCACCTAAATTGTAGCCTCCAGCATCTAGCGAAGAGACCATCCTAGCGCCGGCTTCCATCCAGATCCCAGTTTTCCTGATATTGAAGACCGGTTGACCATGCTTGTAACCCGCAGTATTTTTATTGCGGCGCCATTTTATTCTATCACCATCATAACAATCTAAATTTACTGTTATTTTGATATGCCCTCCACGCTTTGTGCAACACTTTTATTGCTATTCTCCCGACACATGGCTTGATCTAAAACGCCCAGTTACTGAACCAGCGCAGGTTATGTTCAATGATTTCAGCGACAAATTGCCTATGGATCGCTCCCCCAGTACGGTGGCGCCATAATTGCTCATTGATCTCGTGGTGGTTTCAAAATCGATCGACAAAACCAGAGGTTTTGAGATGGCAAACATACTCGTGTTGGACGACGAGCAAGACGCCTGCAATCTTGTGAAACGTATCGCAGATGGATTGCATCACAAGACCGTTGCCTTCGATGATGAAGACGAAGCCATCAATTACGCTGAGGCTAATCCCGTGGACTTGGCGATTCTCGATCTGAAACTCAAGAAGATGAGTGGGCTGGATGTCCTGAAAAAGCTCAAGGAGTCCAATCCAAACATCAAGGCCCTTTTACTTACTGGGTATCCGACGGTAGAAACGGCTAATAAGGCTGTTGACCTTGGCGCCAACGCATATCTTACCAAGCCCATTGATGTGGATGACCTTGAATCAGGAATATCCGCAGCCTTGCAATAGAGGGCTTGTGCCGTTTTTGGAGTTCGCCATCACGGCTCACCCCGGATTCTGGTGATGCCTTTGATATTTACCAGCATTGCGACAGGATTTAAGACTTCCGCAAGCGGTGAATCAAAACCGGTTCTTGTGAGATGTTTATAAATTCATACAGGAGGTTTGAATGAATAGGAAAGTTTGGTTGATTCTAGGCGTGGCCATTGTGGTCGCCTTTACCGCCACAATTCTCCTCGGTGACCCGGCGCATGCCGGCAAATTGGAGGATGCGATAGCCAAGACACCGAAAGGGACCGGAGTTGGGATGATTGACCCTTCAGCCCCTCCAGGATTCATGGGTATACCAGGCGCCCCACATTCGTTTTTGTTGTGGTATATTCTCTGGGGAATCTGGGTCGGTTGGATTTTTTCATCAGTCGGAGCTTTCGGTGGAATAATGGCTGGAGTTGGTCACATCACGGTGTTTGGACTCGCTGACTACGGTAAAACCTTCAAAGACACCAACCCTACGTTAAATAAATTACTTACTGACTCAATACGAGTTTGTAATCAGTATCTCGTTGCTCTCTCAGCCCTTATTTCATCTATCACTTACTGGCGCATGGGACGACTCGTAATGCCTTTGGCCCTGTGCCTGGCTGGCGGCGGAATCCTGGGTGCTTATCTGATTCCAATGCTGACTGCCGGAAAAGTTAATCTCAGTAGCTACATCGGTTATTTTGGCATTGTGGTCTTTGCTGTGGCTGGTGTTCTCTTTTACGAAACCACACCGGCCGGACAAGCGAGCCGCAAACGAGCGAAAGCAGCCGCCAAGGCATTCGAAGACGCGAATATTCATAAAAGCAAAGGCGGCGCATCGTCTGGAAATGAAGGGGTTCAGGTAAAGAGTTGGGGATTCTCAAAAATAGTCTTTACTTTTTACGGCGTCGAATTTTCCTTCAATCCGCTGTGGCCGGTTCTGAGGTGGCTTCGTAATTGCCGCCATTTCGGCTTTCATTGGAGTAGGTGGTGGGTTCCTCTATGTTCCGTTTTTGACATCAGTGGCCCGGTTGCCCATGTTCATCGTCGCCGGCACATCGGCTCTTGCAGTGCTCGTAAGTATGATCACATCGATTTTCACCTACATGTTTGTAAAAAGTGTTCCTGTTGACTTCGCTCTCATCGGCTCTGAGTTGATTGGAATATTTGTTGGTTCTATCTTGGGACCGGCCACTTCAAAATATATCCCTGAAGTCTGGTTGAAAAGATTGTTCGTGGTCTTGGCTCTATATGTGGGAATTGGTTACACTACCAAAGGTTTTCTGGGACATTCGGTGTTCCCAGGCATGTAACATATTCTAGAGTCCAGTGTTTTTTTGATGTCATTGGGGCAATGCCATTGAGCTAGCCCCGATGACTATATTCTAGGCACGATATTATCATTCCTTCTTGTGAAGTATCCATGAATCAGCTTTTCCTTTCCGTGGATTCTTTTATTATTTCGTTTTACAGATTAACCGGATATGCGCTGATAGATTTTTTTGTAGGAACATTTGTTCTCGCGTTTATCTCGGTTGTTATAGGGGAGCTTACCATCTCTGTGGCCTTCCTTTTGACACGGAAGAGCGTTGAACATATGCAGGACCAGATGGTCAACTACCAGAATTTGTCAATTGACGCCCTGGCAGCCAAAGACAAGGAATCGTATTCAGCGGCCAACAAACTCGCCAATGACGCTTTTGGAAGAACTTTCTTTATGCAGATCGGTCTTTCCGCTGCGCGTGTCTGGCCTACTTTTTTTGCTGTCGCATGGATGAATACGAGATTTAATGACGTTGATTTTTCAATTCCGTTGACTGGATGGACTATCGGGTTCATACCAATTTTCATAGCTCTCTACGTGGCCGCTTACTTTGCTTTCAAGCCAATCAGGAATAGAATCCCCTATTTCAAAAAAGTGAGCAAAATATTAGATAACTACAAAGAAAAAAACAGGAATATGAAGAGCTTCGCAGATCTCGCACAGAAAACCAAAAAACTTTAGTTAAACTTGTTTTTCCGAATTCAATTCACAAAATAGAGGATCCAATTTTTTGACCTATAAATACGTAAAATGGCAACGGTTTGGTTGCGCTTAAAATTCAAATTGACATTGGATCAACCATAAACGTTGTTGCAAGGGGAAATCAAATGTCCGAGACATCAGAAAAAAAAGTCTACAGCGTGTGCAGCATGTGCACGGTAAGGTGCCCCATAGAGGTTGAGGTCGACCATGGGGCTGTGAAACATATCTGGGGTAATCCTCATGTACTGGGAGGACGCTACCTTTGCCCAAGGGGAGCGGCCGGGAAAGTTTTTCAAAGCGATTCTGAGCGATTGCAGGGCCCGGTGATAAGGGACGGCGCAAGAGGATCCGGTCAGTGGAAAAAGGTCAGTTGGGATGAAGCGCTAGATTATGTGGCTGACAAACTCAAAAAGATCATTGAAACGTATGGACCGGAAAGCGTTATTCTGGGAGATCGCGGCGGGGCTTTTACCGACATGCAAAAAGCGTTTATAAAGGCAATCGGTTCACCCAATTATTTTAACCATCATGCATCGTGTTCGAACAGCGTCCATAATGCCCACAACGCCATGACTGGTCAGCGGCGAAATACTGTTTCCTACGACTGGAAAAACTGTAAATACGCTGTTCTATATGGACGAAATATTCTCGAATCCATAGGCACCAAAGAGGCTAAAGATTTTATCGACGGGCTTGAACGTGGAATGAAGTTTACTTTCTTTGATGTCAGATGGAATTATACAGCAGCCAAAGCCGATAGATTCCATATAGTTAACCCCGGAACGGACTACGCTGTCAATCTTGGCATTATTCACACACTCATAAATCAAAAACTTTATGACGCTGATTTTGTTGATCGATGGGTCTTGGGGTTTGATGAACTTGTGAAATTTATAACACCTTATACTCCTGAATGGGCTGAGAAAGAGTCCGGGGTTCCCGCTAGGGAAATAGTGGCGATAGCCCATGAGATGGCGGAAGCCAAGCCGTCGGTCATTCTATACGCGGGTTGGATGACCGCCTGGACTGAAAAAGACTACTACTTCCGAAGGTCAATCTACATGATCTATGCGCTCCTTGGTGGTTACGAAGCCAAAGGGGGCATGATATTTAACAAAAACGAGACGCACGCAGGTTATAAACCTCTGAAGAAATTTGTGGATCTCGTTCCAAAGGTTGACAAGAAGAGATTCGACGGAGTCGGCTGGAAGTACAAACATCTGTCCGCCGATTATGGACTGGCCCAAATGGTACCTTACGCCGTCGAGAACGAAGATCCATATCCGGTCAAAGCGTTTATCAACTACCGGTTTGATCCACTATCGGCGTTTCCGGACCCGGAGGCCTATAAAGAAGGGCTCAAGAAACTTGATCTGCTTGTAACCATAGATGTCAATTATAGCCACATTGGCTGGGTATCCGATGTTATCCTTCCCGAATCCACATATCTGGAAAGGACAGACCCAGTCATAGCAAAAGGTGGTCCCAAGCCGGCCCTCTGGATGAGAAGAAAAGCCGTTGACCCAAAGTTTGACACCAAGCCCAAATGGTGGATATTGAAACAGCTTGCTGACCGTCTCGGACTAGGACAGTATTTTCCGCAGAATTCAGTTGAGGAAATCATCTCTTTCCAGTTGCAGGACATGGGACTCAAGTTGGAAGATTTTGACCAAAAAGGGATTGTTTCTCTTTCAAAAGATCAGATCTTGTGGGATCGGGAAGATGGTCTCAAATTCAAGACACCGTCAAAGAAAATCGAATTTGTAAGCAGCATGCTCGAAGACAATGGGATTCCTTCCTTCCCGCCTTATGAAAGCCCCAAGGAACCACCGGAAGGATTTTTCAGATTGACCACCGGGAAAATCGCTGTTCATACTCAGGGCACTTCTCTTAACAATCCCTATCTGAATGAAATCCAATCTGAGAACTCACTCTGGATCAATAGCGCAGAGGCCAAAAAATTGGGGATCAAAACCGGGAACACCGTGGAGATATCGTCTGACGGCGTGGTTCAGACAATCAAAGCTTATGTGACGGATTTTATACATCCCAAGGTGGTATACACTCTGCACGGGTACGGACGGGAGATTCCTCTTCAATCAAGGGCCTTTAAAAAAGGGATGCGTGACAACACGCTGATGAAAGGACTCTTGACTGTGGCTGTGGGTGGAAATTGTCCTATAACCGACTGTTTCGTCAAGATTCGCAAACTTTCATGATCAATTATTGTGAGGAGTTCGATCAATGAGTGATTATTATATATATCAGGATCAGAAAAGGTGTATCGGGTGCCGAGCCTGCGAAGTGCATTGTAAGACCAAGAACGATGTTCCCGTAGGACCGAGTTTTTGTAAAATTATTCCAGTGGGACCACATGTCCAGGATGGGATTCCGAGAATCAAGTTTATCTTTATGCCCTGTTTTCATTGTGAAACCCCATGGTGCGTCCTGGCGTGCCCCACTGGAGCAATGCAGAGAAGGGCAGAGGACGGAATCGTATCTGTCGAGCCGTCACTCTGCATCGGCTGCAAAGCCTGCATCACGGCCTGTCCGTGGGGAGCGCCACAGTGGAACAAAGAAACAGGAAAAGTATTCAAATGCGATTACTGTAAGGACAGAGTCGATCAAGGCCTGGAGCCCGCTTGCGTTACTGGTTGCACTACAGCGGCGCTAAAATGGGTTTCACCGGCTGAGTCTTCTTCGATAAGAAGGGAGCAATTTGCGAAGAAAATGTCCCAGGGATCACAGATCCCTTAACTGATATTTGATGTAACCGGAGTTAATCATGGCTAGAAACCTCTTATTTCCCCCCGGTCCAGGAGCGGATCCCGACCATGTGGTATACGAAGATGATGGTCTTAAACGTGAGTCTTCGGCGCCGTGTCAGTTAAATTGTCCTGCCGGGATCGATATTCCATCATATATTGCTTTAGTGGGCAGAGGAGCTTACGACGAGGCAATTGAACTTATCCGTAAAGACAATCCATTCCCTTGGGTTTGTGGATTAGTTTGCCCAAATCCATGTGAACAGTGGTGCCAAAGACGGTATTTGGATAAAGCGCTTTGTATCAAGGACCTCAAGGGATTAGCGGCCAAGATGGTCATGGAAAAGGGAAAAGGCTATGTGATACCCCAACCCAAGACCAGGTATTCTGAAAAAGTCGCTGTAATTGGATCTGGCCCCGCCGGCTTGACAGCGGCCTATTTCCTTGCGTGGGAAGGTTACCAGGTAACAGTTTTCGAAGCCATGTCCGAACCCGGTGGCTTGATGATCGCAGGTATCCCCGAATTTAGGCTGCCTCGGGATTTTGTTCGCCGGGAAATTCAGGCGATCAGGGACATGGGTGTGGAGATAGTGGTGAATACTCCTATTGGCGCCGATGTCTCCCTGGACGATTTGAGGAAACAGGGATACAAGGCGTTTTTCCTCGGAATTGGAGCCTGGGATGGCCTAAAGCTCGGAATAGAGGGTGAACATGATTACCCTCAGGTTCTCAGCGCCCTTGAGTTCCTGAAAGATGTTTCATTCGGCAAAAAAATCAAACCTGCGAATAGCGTCGCCATAATAGGAGGAGGAAACGCTGCTATCGACGCCGCTCGTACATGTGTGCGTCTTGGATCTCAGTCGGTCAGTATTGTTTACAGACGAACCAGGTCTGAAATGCCGGCCCATTTTGAAGAAATCATACAGATGGCCGAGGAAGGGATCCATGTTCACCAGTTGACGATTCCAGCCAAAATAATGGGGAGCTACGGAAAGATTGATTTTCTGGAATGCGTTATGGCTTCCTTGGGTGAGCCTGACGAATCCGGCCGAAGGCGACCGATTCCTGTCCCGGACTCAGAGTATAAGATGCCTGTAGGAGCTGTTATAGCGGCGATAGGCCAGAAACCGGCCATCATGCGTTATCCGGGTCTCGGGGATCTGGACTTAACAAGAAAAGAAACCATTAGGGTTAGATCCCATAACCAGCACACCAGCCTCCCTGACGTGTTTGCAGGTGGAGACGCGGTAACAGGGCCCGCTACAGTGGTAGAGGCTATAGGCGGCGGGAAAAGGGCTGCATTCGCTATACACGCCTTTTTAAGACACGAACCATTGCCGGAGAAATTACCTCCCAGACCAAGATCCATGATACCGCCTACAGTGCTTGATTACCACCAGAAATCCTTCATACAGAGACAGGAAATTCCCCTTGATAGATCTCGACAGACGCATGCATTCTTTTGATCGGGTCGAACTTGGGTTGGATGAAATAGCCGGCAGAGAAGAAGCGAAGCGTTGCATGCGCTGTGACATCTGCGAAAGATGTGGAAAATGTGTTGAAGTCTGCCGTGATCGTCTGGGGGTTTCCGCTATTCGTTTCTTTCACGCCGGGGAAAGTTCATTGATCTTGAAAGACTATGTTCACGGACTGCCAAAATGTATAGGATGTGGTTCCTGTGTGAACATTTGTCCTACAGGAGCATTACAACTTGAAGATAGAGATGGAGAACGGGTACTGCTGATGAGTGGGACGGTCATTAACCGGATTAAACTTGAGAAATGCGAAGGCTGTGGCGCTGATTATGTCACCAAAGTCATGGTGCGTCATGTTGAAAAACTTATCAAGGCTACTGAAGACTCCTTTGAACAAAGACTTTGTCCGGAATGCAAACGGATAGCGCAAGCGTCTAGAATGGCTGGAACTGTCCCTGATTTTTCGAGTTGGTTCCAAAACCCTTATATAAACAGAAGGAAAATTATAGAGAATAAGGCCCTGTATTTTATCAGATTTTAGTAGATCCCCCCGTTCGAGACGCTATGTCGGTGTAGCGCTCTCACTTACTGACGGATAAATGCTTGGGCCTTTGAGAAGCAAAGGCCCAAGCGTCAGTGGTCAGCACAACGCAAACGGCTATTATTACAATGCTTATAGTTAGACTAGTCTGTAACATTTCAGCTCATGAAAGAGATGATTGGCCATTAGCCTCGATTCTTGCTTCATGAGTTGTTTTCTTCGGTTCAAGCAACAAGCCCCTCCTATTTTTGGTTTACTCGGCCGAAACCTACCCGATTGATAGTCACTTTAGGTCATTATTAGTTACCATAATTGACATTACATGTTTTGGTGCTGTATTCTCTTTCTAATAATACCTAAAGGAAACTGATGCATTGAGATGCCTAACGATCTGCTCTCAACTAAGGAAGTCGCCAAGCTTTTAGGAGTTAACGAGAAAATCGTTTACAGTCTAATTGCTGAGAAGGGCTTGCCCGCTACAAAGGTCACCGGCAAGTGGTTATTCCCACTCCATCTCGTCGAACAATGGATCGAAATCCAAACTATAAATTACCCAAAATTACCTGTAAGGGGAACAACTCAGAGACAATTTGCTAATCCTGGCGGGCAGCAACGACATACTGCTCGAGAAATCCCTGTCGCTTTTCAACAAATTGTATCCCGATCATCTTGCCGTCTTTGCAAATGTTGGAAGCCTGGGTGGATTGAAAAGTCTACGGTCTGGCTTGTGTCACATCGCTTCCAGCCATTTGATGCAGGAAAACGGAGAAGACTACAATTTTGGTGTTGTTGCGCAGGAATTCTGCCGAAGTTCCTGCAATAGTGAATTTTTGTAGACGCGAACAGGGTTTGCTCCTGACTAAAGGGAATCCAAAAGGGATAAAGGGTTTTAAGGACCTGGGGCAATCAGGAATTAGAATTGTCAACAGGCCTTTAGGTACCGGGACAAGGCTGTTATTCGACAGTGAGTTGCGTAAAGCCGGTCTCAATGGCGAGGAGATTGATGGTTACGCCGACGAATTTGACAGGCATCTGGATGTCGGGCTTGAAATTCTTGCAGACCGGGCGGACGCTGGTCTAGGTATCGCCGCTGTTGCAGGGTTGCTAAACCTTGATTTTCTGCCAGTTCGATGGGAACGGTTTGATTTGTTAATTACAAAGGACGTGTTTTTCGATGAGGCGGTTCAGCTTCTGATAAATCTTCTTCATGACAAGAAATTTCTGGACTCGGCGGAGAAGCTTAAAGGTTATGATCTGAGCCAATGTGGGAGAATACTTTTCCCCAAGGATAAGCCCTGCAAATCTACTCTAAGTGAAAAATCATTCCCTATCTCTAAAGAAAAATCAGCCGAAATCTCAAAAACACTTTAAATGGGAGTTATGTGATGAAACGTTTAATTCTGATTTTGTCTCTCCTGCTTTGTTTAAGTTCTTACTTTGTAATGGCTGACACAACATGTACCTGGAGAATATGGCTCAGGCCCTAACAAGTTTTCTTTAGCTACCGGCAGTCCCGGAGAACTCGGTTTGTTGAAACAATTGGCGGAAGTCTTTTGCGCTAAAAATCAAGCTCAGCTTTGTTGGGTCAAGGCAGGGTCGGGGAAATCCCTACAGTTACTCAAGGACAAAAACGTGGACATGATCATGGTTCACGCTCCTGACGCCGAGAAAAATGCGATCAAGGATGGTTGGGCTGTAAATCGTTTCTTGATCGGGTCCAATGAGTTCTACATCGTTGGCCCAGCCGATGATCCTGCTAAAATCGCGCAAGCCACAAGCGCGGCTGACGCTTACAAACGTATCTCAGCCAGTGGCTCCAAGTTTTTCTCAAGAGGAGATAATTCGGGAACACACCAGAAAGAAATCGCCGTCTGGGCCAAGGCCGGAACCAAACCTGAAGGCAGTTGGTACGTGGTTACCAAAGATTTCATGAAAGCGACCCTGAAGAAAGCTAATGATGACAAAGGTTATTTTATGACCGATAGCAGCACCTGGGCAGCCGAAAAGAAAAATTTGCCCAATCTGAAAATATTGTTTAAGGGTGACAAATTCCTCGTTAACACTTATCACACCCTCTCACAGCCCCCATCCGCTACCCAGGGAGCTGAAACCGCCGCCAAGTTTATTCAGTTTGTGTCTTCTCCCGCAGGACAGGAAATCATACGCAATTATGGAAAGGACAAAATCGGGGAATCTCTGTTACGATGACGCTGAATATGCGAAAAAATACGACGATTGATAGCTTTTAGATAAACGATTGGAGGTGTTTTTACATGAAAATTTTTACAAGACTGTTCTCAGCATTTCTGTTGGTTTTTTCATTCGTCTCATTTGGACTGGCGGAAACTCACCTGCGGATGAGCACCACGACCAGCACCGAAAACTCAGGACTATTGAAAGTCCTGTTACCGCCCTTTGAAAAGGCGAATAATCTTAAAATGGACGTAATTTCGGTAGGCACTGGGAAAGCCCTCAAGCTTGGAGAGAACGGTGATGTTGATGTGGTGCTGGTTCATTCAAGACCGGCTGAGGACAAATTTGTCTCTGAAGGTTTCGGCGTAGATCGACGCGACGTAATGTATAATGATTTTGTAATAATAGGCCCAAAGGACGACCCGGCGAAGATTAAGGGTCTTAATTCCGCTGAGGAAGCTTTCAAGAAAATCGATGAAGCAAAAGCGCCTTTCGTATCAAGAGGTGATGATTCCGGGACGGACAAAAAGGAAAAAGCTATTTGGAAGAAGGCCGGCCTAACTCCTAAAGGATCATGGTATATAGAAGCAGGTAGAGGCATGGGCGCAGTCTTGCAGATGGCCAATGAGAAAAACGCATACACACTCTCCGACAGAGGAACATACATTGCCTATGAGGACAAGATAGCTTTGCCCATACTTGTGCAAGGAGCCAAAACACTTCTCAATCCTTACGGGGTCATCGCTGTAAACCCCAAAAAACATCCGAATGTTCAGTACGATTTGGCAAAGAAATTCATTGATTTCATAACCGGTCCGGAAGGCCAGAAAATAATCGCTGATTACAAACTAAATGGTAAACAGTTATTCTTCCCGGATGCCAAGAAATAGTTAATTTTAGAATCCAGGAAGCGCTCCCGGTTTTTTGAGCTAAAGATCTTGCTAAAAAGCCAAAAAAGAGTTTTCTGAACCAAGAACAAGGGATTAACCACCCTTGTTCTTTACTTATGAGGTATTTGAAGAGCTTAAAACATTGCAGTTTCTGTTGGATTCACTCTATAAGGCCTTTCTCCTAATCCTGCATCTTGATCCCGAAGTCTATCAGATTGTATGGCTCTCTATATCAGTATCTTTATGGTCGACCGCCCTTTCAGCCTGCCTTGGAATTCCAATTGGCGCTATGCTGGCGCTCCAGAATTTCAGGGGCAAATCTATTCTTGTTTTGCTGCTGAATACATGTATGGCCTTGCCCACGGTTGTCATAGGCCTTTTTGGCTATATCCTGCTTAGTCGTATGGGACCATTGGGCTCATTGGGGTTTCTGTTTACCCCGTCTGGAATGGTAATCGGGCTTTCTATATTGGCCACTCCTATTGCCGCCAATCTAACTGTAGCCGCAATAGAGAGTCTGGATAAGCGCCTCATCTTGACATGCAGGCTCTTGGGCGCAACACCAGTGCAGCAATTCTGGTTGATAATGAAAGAAGCCCGGTTTGCAGTTATGGCGGCTGTAGTCATTGCTTTCGGCAGAGTGATTTCTGAAGTGGGGATTGCGATGATGTTGGGTGGAAATATTCGTGGGTTCACTCGGACGATGACTACCGCGATCGCCCTTGAAACGTCTAAAGGAGAATTTGAGTTGGGGTTGGCTCTAGGCTTTGTCCTGATGGCTGTAGCGCTAATTATCAATGGGCTCCTTTTCCTGGTTCAAAGAGAAAGATCCTTATGATTTTCAGTTATTCGATTAGAAATCTTGAATTTTCCTATTCGAATCAACCCATTTTATCTATTGATTCCTTGGACATACCAGCATCTCAAGTTGTAGCTCTAGTCGGCCCAAATGGAGCCGGCAAAACCACATTGCTGCATTTGTTCGCTTTCCTGATCACCCCGCAAAAGGGTTCAATTTCCTTTTTCGGAGATCACTTTTCTGATTCGGATCTTATAAAATTCAGGCGGAAGGTTGGTCTCCTGCCTCAAAATCCATATCTTTTAAAATTCTCAACAATTGAAAATGTCGCTATTGGATTGAAGTTAAGAGGCGTCCCACGTGGAAAAGCCAATATAATGGCACAAGAAGCCCTGAAAAAAGTTGGAATGGAGGGATACGAATCTCGTTGGCCCAATTCGCTGTCGGGAGGAGAAGCCCAAAGAATCGCGCTTGCAAGAACATTGGCGTTGAATCCTGATGTGTTCCTTTTCGACGAGCCCGGAAATCATCTTGACTCAGAAAGCGTGAGGCGGGCAGAAAAGATGATTCTAGATTTGAATCGTAATGAGAACAAGACCGTAATTTTTACGACACACAATTTATCCTTCGCCCAGAACCTTACGGATTCTATCATTCATATGTTCGAAGGACATGTAGTTCCCACCGCTCCATATAATCTTTTCAGAGGCCGTATCATTAATGAAGGCTGTGTCTTTGACGCTGGTTCCATTCAATTTGACATATCCAGAATGTCAGGGCAGGGATCAACCCTATTGATAGATCCCTGCAAGATATCTTTTTCAACTGGACAAGAATTTGATAATTTACCAAATGTTTTTTACGGAAACACGGTCTCTATAAGTCTTTCCAGAAATGTTGTCAGGATAGAGGCGCTCGCTGGTGAAAAATTCGAGATCCACACGTCAGTGTCCCCGGAGACCAGCCGCTTACATATTGGAGAACAAATTCGCCTTTATGTTGGTCCGGACGCCATGACCATTGTGTAAGTGTCAACCCTGAATTTTGGAAGGTAAATCCGATGAACCCTTACAGACTGTTGCAAATAGTGATTGCTCTAGGAACTGTCATGATCGGCGTGTTTTTAAGCGTGACCTGCTGCTCGGCCTCAGACGTCAACCTTTCACAAGGAGCGACAGTCTATGTTCCAGTGTATTCACACATCTACATTGGGATCAAAGGCTATCGTTTCGACCTGGCCATATCACTGAGTATTCGCAATACTGATCCAAACAGGCCCATTGTAGTCTCTTCGGTAGCCTATCACGATTCGACCGGAAAGCTGGTCAAGGAATTCCTGGAGAAGCCTCGGGACGTCACTTCCCTGGCGTCAGCGGAGTTCTTTGTGAGCGAATCTGATACCACCGGTGGTTTCGGAGCCTCCTTTCTCGTGAAATGGGCATCGACAACTAAAGTGTGTCAACCCATTGTCGAAGGAGTAATGGCTGGCACGAGTTCCGCTCAGGGTATTTCATTCACCTCACGTGGCCAAACAATTGAGGATAGTGGACGGTGACCGTCCCAAGAGAGCCCCAAAGACATGGATGAGATCACGTTTCTCCCATTCACTGTCATGATATGTAGCTCGACGCCTGGATTCATTCTCTACTACCAAACTGTTCCGGTCCGGTCACATAAAGGTCACCGCCGTAAATATCAGTTGCGACTATTAAAGGCATATCTTCGACCACGAGCCTACGAACCGCTTCTGGTCCCAAATCCTCCCAGGCGATTATTTCCGCCTCTTTTATACAGCGCGACATAAGAGCGCCAGTGCCTCCTATGGCTGCGAAGTAGACTGCTCCCCACTTTCTCATAGCCTCTTTGACATCTTCTGAACGGCGGCCTTTCCCAATCATTCCTTTGAGACCACGTTCAATTAGAATAGGAGCGTATTGATCCATCCGATAACTGGTCGTAGGCCCGGCAGCCCCTATAGGTCTTCCAGGAGGAGCGGGAGTCGGCCCCACATAATAAATAACCTCTCCCTTGATAGAAAAAGGCAGGTCATTCCCGGAGCTGATCAGGTCTACCATTTTCTTATGGGCAGCGTCTCTTCCAGTGATTATCACACCTGATAGTAAAACTGTGTCGCCGGCGTTGAGATTCTTAAGAACGATATCATTGAGTGGAGCCACAATTTTCTTTGGTTCTGAGTTCATAGTATCGCCTCCGCGTGACGGCAGGAATGGCATTGTATGTTAACAGCGACCGGTAAACTCGCTATGTGTGTTGGATAAGAATTTATGTGAACCGCCAGGGCGGTAGTGTTACCTCCCAAACCCATGGGACCGATACCGGTCGCGTTGATTCTTTTAAGAAGTTTCTTTTTCAAGCTCGTCCAAATTCGGGTCGGGGTTTCGTGATCCCAATGGGCGCAACAAGGCTTTTTTCGCCATGATCGCGGATTTTTCAAAAGTACCACCCAACCCCACACCCACAACTATCGGGGGACACGGATTACCACCGGACTCTATTACTCGCTGGACTATAAAATCCTTTGCGCCCTCAATCCCCGCTGACGGCGGGAACATCATCACTCTGGACATATTTTCCGAACCAAACCCCTTGGGCGCAAATGTTATCTTGAATTTGTCCCCAGGCACAATCTCAGTGTGGATAACCGCAGGGGTGTTGTCTCCAAGGTTTATCCTGGTGATAGGATCAAGAGTAGATTTACGCAAGTAGCCATCGCTGTATCCCTGTCTGACCCCTTCGTTTATAGCGTCGCTCAGTGAGCCGCCGGTAACATGGATGTCCTGGCCTATCTCAAGAAATATGACCGCCATACCTGTATCCTGACACAATGGGATGTTTTCCGCGGCGGCAATCTGTGCGTTTTGAATTATCTTTTCCAAGGCCATCCTACCCGTAGGGGATTGTTCGACCCCCAGCGCATCAGTGATACGTTTGATAACATCCTCGCCCAGGATGGTACAGGCCTGGATACATAGATTTCGGACCGTCGCGGTGATATCATCCGTCAGTATTGTTCTCATGGTGTCATTCCCGGAATTGAAATATGAGATTATATTTTGAGAATAGATCCTGTTGAGATCAATTCGCAACCTTAAGAATAGGACTATTAGGGTTTTTGTAAAATGGAAATCCGTTCAGAAAATCTATCACTTGAAAATTCTTATGATAAAATGTTGGATCTCTTGGATCGCCGCGGCCTCTTGAAGGAGCGGCTTCCATTTTCACCCGGATTACTTGAGGAAGCGGTTTTTTTCGCCTACAAGATGAGGTTAATTACTCAAGGTGATGTCAAAAAGTATTTAAATCTCAGTCGCGAAGACCTGACGTTCTAAAATTCGCGAATGGAACAGCGGTGATGAAGGAAACTGTTCCTGTCGAATGGCGCGGAATCCCCTTGTTGAACAGGGAGAAGACTGAGACAATGACACCATCTATTCCCGACCTTGTTCCAACTGAATTTTTGATTTCATCTCCTCGATGCGAGCAATTCCAGAAAACTGTCAATGTGCCGCTCCAGGTTCTCAAAGGAATACAATCTTGGATCGTTCTGGTCGGCTTCAAAAATGACCCCGGGGATACCGGTTCGTTCAGTAATTGCGTCTCTTAAAGCCATTACATCCTGGGAAATCCACTTACAGCTTCTGTTGGAATGAAAGAGAAACCCGTCGAGGCTATAAAGTTTGGCAAGCTCGATGTATTTTTCTATTCGATAATCCAGATTCAAATTGAAAGTGTAAAGGTACTGACGAGTCCAGTCTGACAGAGGATCTTGCTCGTTTACCGCCAACTGGCTCCATGCCCACGTGTAGATTGACGTTACCACCGCTGCGCCACGATCGGAAAGGAAACCGGATAGTTTGCCCAGTTCGGACCAAATAGGCAAATTGTCCCAGAATAATCTGAATTTCTCGTTCGGTACAGCGGGAATTTTGCTTGCTGTGCGTTCTTCCAGTTCTTGGACAAGGTTTCCGTAGAATTTGACCGCAGCTTCCGTTCCTCGCTGAGAAACTATCGGAAACATCGAAATGAACTGGTCAAACACAGTCATTGGAGAAGGGATGTTTTCTCCCATTACTAACATTTTCGTCCAAAGTTCAGAGGCTTGTCTCGAAAGACCTATAACCTCTTTCAGTTTGGCTTCATCAAGGGGTTTTCCCGCTATAGTTTCAAGAGTTTTGACCAATTCTTCGAGTTGCCGCTTCACGTAAGCTTCGGCCGCGGGATCTGCTTCACCGTTTCCAGAGTGGGGGATATCAATAAGAACCATAGGCGCGTTGTAAAGCCGACTTAAAACTTCGAACCATTTTGTAAGAGTTCCGCACTGGCAGTTTATTACAAGAATCAGATCAGGCTTCGGCAGTCCCCACGTTGGGCTGATACCCGCTTTTGTCCACCCGATGTCACACCTTGCGTACGAACATAGATCAATCACATAGCCCATGCCTTCGGCTGCTGAAGAAAGTTCGGTGGTCATTTTTCTGGCGCCGATGATTGCGGCATGATTTTCAGGATAAACAGGAAACATGTCCATGGCGTAAATGAGTTCAACGGGCGTAAAGACATTACAGTACACGACTGGTTTGTTGTTATGAGGCGCCATGTGCGCTGCCGTGAAATAATCGGTGGTAAGTTTCTTGATCTCTTTTAAGGCCTTAATCGGTTCCATGTTTTAAACCTTATGATTATGTGTTGTTTGTCTTGAATTCAGCCTATACGCGTCCTTTTGGAAAGGTGGCTGTAAAACATGAAAATGCTGGTTATTCTGGAAAATCGCCCGCCAGTATTTCCCTGAACGCCTCCAACCTTAGTCTGATCTGCCCTAAAGACGCCCCACCGCTGGATGTTTCAAGGACAAGGTTAGGGATATCATTCTTTTTGAGGGCATTCACAAAATCAGGAGTATCAAAGGCAGCGGCCTCACAAAATTTAGGGTTCAGGAAGATAACCCCTTGGGCGCCGCATTGTCGAACTCTGGCGATGAAATCGTCGATCAGTTTTATCGGGTTCACATGATACCCAGTGTACGGGACCAGGGACATATGTCGGTCGGCGAGGGACTTAAAGCAATCTTCTCCCACGAGGGTTTCAGCCGCCACCGATCGAAATCCGGTAACAATTTCATCACCCACGAGGGTTAACCCCAGTTCATCAAATAAGACGGCAATCTCAGGCGGATCCCAGACCTTGCCTCGAACATAAACAAATGGACCACTGGATGGGCTTTCCTTGGCGCAATCCCAGGGCAACAGACTCATCAGATCCAAATGTTCTTCTCTCGGGGTTCTCAGCGCTGATTCAAACAAGGGGATAACGCGAGAAGCTCTCCAGCTCGTTGGAGAGGTTTTCATTTTCATGTACGCTGATTTCAGTTCTTTCCGGCTTTTTTCGTAAAGGGAGATACTCCCCGCAAGACTTGTCTGGGTGATCTCTTTCCCTGTAACTTGACTTAACCAGGTGGAAAGCCGTAGGAATTCTTCCCTCAGATACAGACCGGCGTGAGGATCTCCAATCTTCTTGGGCAGCCGCAAAAATTCACACGGAACATCAGGGAACAGACGACGCCAAAGGTGATAGAGGTTTCTCGTAGTATCGCAAACATATGGTATTACCATACCATCGAGCACGTCCATAGCTCCTGTCAATTGAAGCTCCAGGGCCCCCATCGCATGGCTGCATGAGTAGCTGGGGATTTGAGTTTGAGCCAGACTTATGGAAACACCTGCGCCGGCTACCGCGACCGGAATCGCTCCTGCAGCGTGAATAAGCTCTTCAGGAACATCCGGCAGGATGTGGCCAATGACCTTTTTACCGGTTTCGGCTTTAATTTGTTTTAACTTGGGCCATGGATTTTGACTTATTTCGTAAAATGGACCCCACGGATCCTTATTGGTCATCGCCACTTTTCCTCCTGAATCGTCTTTTGCCCACAAATCTTTAGGCTGTTACACTTTGAAATAATGACGCATCTAGGACGCTTGCCCTCGAAAACCGATTGAACTAAACTATGATCAGAAACGGAAGATTTGGAGAAATTCGTTGGAATCAATGCCCTTTTTACACGCCAATAACATTTTCACCATAACGTTTGAGGATGATTTGGCCTTTACTGAAGTTAGGTCTATCCTGGACCAGTTGCTCGCTAGAAACGCCTTTGACGATCAAATACAACAGGAAGAGGGTTCTTATTGTCTCACGTGCGGCCCTACCCAATTCAATGTATGGGTCATTGAAATGGAGGTTATCATAAGGCGTGAGTGATTGATGAAGTATTGTGAAAATACTCCTGGAAAACTTTTCTAACCCTGAATAGAAAGCTGAGCGATTTTAGCTTTTACAAAGTCAGCGTCCGGGGCTTCCGGAAAAATCTTCAAATACTGTTTATACGCTTGAGTCGCTTCTTTTTTCTTGTCCAACATTTCGTATATTCGGGCGATTGACGAATAGGCTTCACGTCTGTAGGGAGAATTTATGTCTCGCGATAGCTGTTCAAAAACACTTATAGCTTTTTCCGAATCCTTCAGCGCCATATAGGTCTCAGCGATATTGTACTGCGCTAAAGGCCCCAACCCTTTCCTGGCTAAAGCTGAAGCCTGAAACTGATTGTAACGCTTTAGAGCCCCTTCATAATCTCCCTTGTTGAAAAGAACGTGTCCCTCGTAAAGGACTGCGACTTCTCCGCTGGGTAGCCCACCGTAATTCTTGGAAATCGTATCCAGTTCAGCCAGGACCTTGTCCTGCTCAGGAGAGCTTTTTGAATTTTCGGAAACCGATAGAATTTCATACGTTCTAACGGCGGATTCCAGCATCTCGTGCGCAGCCGACTGTCGTCGGTTCTGATAGCCATAGTAGGCCAGCGAAGCCACTGCTACGACCACTACTATAGACGCGGCAAGACCTATGGTTCGAGGGTTGTTTCGAGCGAACGCAACAGCGCGAGCGGACCAGGTTATAAATTCATCGGGTTCTTTTAGTAGTTCTTTTCTTCTGGGCTTTTTTTCGGCCACAATTCACCTCATCTTTAGCCCGTTTTCATGTTTCGGCGATACGCCACCAAGTCGACAACCATGGATAACTGATATGGCGCTTGAAGTCAATGTAAACGGTCGGAGCTTTTTTTATGATTTCTGATATGCTAGATTTGATGATTGGAATGTGATTTTGGCCTATAAAGAAAGTCCCGTTGTCGTTGACCCCTAATAACATCTTTTTCAATACTGTCAATTTTTTATGTGGATCCAGAGAGCAAGGCGGAATCTACGGTCTGAAGGGTTCCGCTTCAGCTTTCTTGATTGCGTCGGCTCTTAAGCGAAACGTTGGGCCAATCGTATGGGTACATGCTGATGACGATTCAGCGTCGCGTTCTGCCAATGATCTTAGTTTTTACCTCGGTCTTGATGAAAAAAATTTGAATCGGCTCAGTGATCCGGTCGTCCATTATCCCGAAACACTTGCTATGCCATATTCTTCCGGGGCATTTGAATCGGATGTATGGACCGAGCGCATGTCATGCCTGTTTCGTCTCGTGTCATATCCGATCCCCCGGGTTATAACCATAAGTATTCCCTCTTTGCTCAGAAAAATTATACCTAGAAAAGAATTTGAATCTCTCAGTTTCAGCATCTCAGTGGGTCATGAAATTGACAGAGATTTACTGTGCGCAAATCTTGTTCGGGCAGGGTACTCAAGGGCCCCTCTTGTCGAAGATGTGGGAGATTTTGCTGTTAGAGGTTCAATTCTCGACATTTATTCTCCTTTATATTCGAATCCTGTAAGAATCGAACAGATGGGTGACCTTGTTGAATCGATGCGCTTTTTTGACCCATCCAGTCAGAGATCTCTTGATTCCAAATCCGAAATAATGATCTGCCCTATCCAAATGGCTCCACCCGACGAAGAAGCTCTTGAAAAAGGACTCGAAGAGATTGTTCAGGTTTGCGAGTCTAGAGGTATTGAAAAGAGGATTCGGCAGGGATTACTGGACGATTTCAGACATAGAATAAGATTTCCTGGAGTTGACCTTTACACCTCATATTTCAGAGAGAGTCTTCAAACTTTCCTTGACTACTTGCCGATGGAAACTCTTATTCTGCTTCCGGACAGTGAAACGATTAACCGGTGTTTTGAAGATCATGAACAGGAGGTGTTTCACGGATTTGAATCAGCCGTGAGCAGTGGTCTACCTGTTCCGGAACCTGGTTCTTTATACATTTCCAGGGATAACTTTCAGGAGTTGCTCGATTTCTTTCGGACGGTTGTCATGGCCGATCTTGAAACAGAAAAACAGGCCGGTCCAACTTTTCGTATTGTTTGCGATTCCAATGCCGACATAAGACCGGCCGTTATGAAAGAAAAAGCATATGACCGAGCCATGTCCGGACTCGTTCACATGATGGATGATTGGCGCAACCTTGGAAATGAAGTCTACATAGTGAGTCACACAGAAGGTCAGGCCCAGCGATTAATCAAATTGTTAGAGCCGTACAAGGCCAATCTGAATTATCAGGGAACGGCCTTTGAGATGCCGAGCCTCGAATCCTCGTCGGCTCCTGGAATCTATCTTTACGTGGGGCCGCTGGCAACCGGTTTTAGAATTCCGGAAATCGGAATTGTTACGGTCACTGAAGAAGAAATTTTTGGTCCGAGAGTCAGGGCTTCAGTACGTAAGCACGCTAGAGGCGTGTTTGTTTCTTCGCTGACTGATCTTTCGGAAGGAGAAGCGGTTGTTCACGAGAATTACGGGATTGGCATTTTTAGAGGACTGACCTGCAAGGAATTTGATGGGATCGCCGGCGAGGTAATGGTCATTGAATATGCTGGCGGAGACATACTTTATCATCCTGTTGAACGTTTGCAGTCGATTCAAAAATTCATATCCGGAGCTGAAGCGCCTCCGCGAGTGGACAGACTTGGGACCAAAGGGTGGGAAAAAACCAAGGCCAAGATCAAGAAATCTATTCGTGAAATGGCCAAGGAATTACTTGAAATTTACGCCAGGAGACAGGTCACGTCGAGGCCTCCTTACGCTCCTTGTGACCAGAGTCTGGCTGAATTTGAGGCGTCTTTTGAATTCGAAGAAACCCCCGACCAGGCCAAAGCCATCCAGGAGGTAATGGAATCTCTCGATTCAGATCGTCCGATGGATCGTCTAATATGCGGCGATGTTGGCTATGGGAAGACGGAAATAGCCATAAGAGCCGCCTTCCGAATCATGATGGACGGAAAACAGGTTGCTGTGCTGGTTCCAACTACGGTACTCGCTCAACAGCATTTCGACACTTTTTCCAGGCGCTTTTCAGGTTATCCAATAAATGTGGAAATGATATCTCGCTTCAGATCCACCACAGAACAAAAAGAAATTTTGACAAAACTTGAGCACGGCAAAGTCGATCTGATCGTCGGAACTCACCGACTCCTTCAAAAAGATGTTAAGTTTAAAGATCTCGGTTTATTGGTGCTGGATGAAGAACAGAGATTCGGAGTCGCCCATAAGGAACGTATCAAGAAATACAAGGCTCATGTAGACATCTTGACTCTCACTGCTACCCCAATTCCAAGAACACTGAATTTTTCTCTCACCGGAATGAGAGATATGTCCATAATAGAGACTCCCCCTACAAACCGGCACGCAATCAGGACTCATGTTCTCAAGCAATCTGATGGAGTCATTAGGGAAGCCATAATCAAGGAATTGAACCGTGGCGGCCAGGTATTTTATTTGCATAACAGGGTTCAGAGCATCTATAAACGGGCCTCAGCGCTGCAGAAACTGGTTCCTGAAGCCCGGATCGGTGTGGCCCACGGGCAACAAACGGACAATGAACTTGAGAAGGTCATGCTAGATTTCATCACTGGCAAAATCAATGTTCTTGTATGCACAAGTATAATTGAATCTGGTTTGGACATCCCCAGGTCGAACACTATAATAATCGAGCGCGCCGACACTTTCGGACTCGCGGATTTGTACCAGTTGAGAGGCAGGGTTGGCCGTTCCAATGTTAGAGCTTACGCCTACTTGCTAACACCACCCGAAACACTTATGACCCATGACGCTGTGAAGAGACTAGCGGTAATTCAGGAACACTCAGAACTGGGACAAGGCTTCAAGGTTGCTATGCGAGACATGGAAATTAGAGGGGCCGGCAATATTCTCGGGGTTTCTCAATCCGGTCATGTTAATCAAGTCGGTTATGAAATGTATCTTCAACTCCTCGAAGAAGCGGTTCTAGAAATAAAGGGTGAGGAACCGGAAATCAAGATTGATCCGGAGATAAATCTCAAAATTGAGGCGTACATTCCTGATGATTATGTACCTGAAGCCAACCAGAGGATGAATTTTTACAAGAGGTTGTCCAGAGCTTCCAGTCAAAACGAGATTGATGGAATCGAGGAAGAAATAGTCGATCTGTACGGCCGAACACCTATGCAGGTGAATTCGCTGTTGATCATTATGGCTATTCGGCTGATCATGAAAGAACTTCGCGTCTCTAAACTGGACTATAGTAAGGGACAGTTGATTATATCTTTCGATGCGTCAACTATCGTGAAGCCGGAACCTCTTATTCAATGGGTTCAGAAAAAACCACAATCTCGTCTGGCGCCCGGAGACAAAATCTTGTATCAGATAGGATCTATTGAGTCTTCGGAAAGAGCTAACGCAAGTTTGAGCGTGCTGCGGGATTTAATCAGCTTGACAAACGAACCGGAGCTTGATTCCGCTAACATGATGGCGCAACCTGGAGAATCTAAAGTCAAATATAAATTTTTTAAAAAAAGAGCTTTTGGAACAAAACAATGAAATCTAAGTTTATCCTCGTCTGTCTTTATTCCGTTTTGGGCTTTTTCGTCTTTCAGAAAACGGTTCTCGCCGCTGGTTACTCGGATAGGATAGCAGCTATAGTAAACTCAGACGTGATCCTGGAATCTGATGTAAAAAAGCAGAAACAGCCATTAATAAGAAGTTTGGTGAATTTACCTCTTGGTATTGTCCCCCCTGGAAAATGGCCGACTGAAAGAGAAATTCTGGATGAACTCGTAGTCATTCACCTTTTGGAACAAGAAGCCACGAAAAAAGGAATCACTCTGGATGATAAAGCGGTTGACGCGAGCATAGATTCCATAAAGAAACGTAACAACCTTACGGATGAACAGTTCGTGCTTTTCCTCGCGGCCAACGGGCTTAGTTTCGCGGACTACAAACAGTTGATGACTCGTCAATACCGGTTGACCAAACTGATTGATTCGGAGGTCACGAGAAAAACACCCATTAGCGAGGAAGACGCCGAGAAATATTACAAGAAGCATGAATCTGAAATTAATCAGGAGTACCAAAAGCTTCTCGAGAGCATGGCTCCCCCTGCTCCGCCGGAAGAAGAATCCAAACCTAATATTCCTACCGAAGAAAAGGTCTTTCTTGGAGGAAAGGTTAGGCTTCGCCAAATAACCCTGAAAGTGGGAGGCGAGAAAAAACCTAAAGATGTCCAGCGAGTCATGGAGACTGCCAAGACAGTATACCAACAAGCTCAAACTGGAGAGGATTTCGGTAAACTGGCCAAGAAATATTCTCAGGATAATTTGGCCAAAAATGGAGGTGATCTCGGGTTCATGGATTACAAGGACATGGTTCCGCAACTCCAGAAAATGGTCCAACACATGAAAGTCGGAGATATGACCCCTCCATTGAGGACCGCGGATTCGGTTCTTATGTTTTACCTTGATGACGCGAAGAATCGGCAGGAAAAGAGTCTCCCGATTCCCGAGAAAACGCGCAAGGAACTCGAAAAGCGCTGGAAACAGGAATATGAAAAAAGACTAGCGGCCAAGAAATCGCAGACGACTCAAAAACGCGAACAAGAGAGTATGAATGCGGAAGTTAATCAAAATATCTCCCCTGAAGACTCAAAGAAGATTAATTCTTTGGGTATTTTGACCCCTGAGGAAATCAAAGATTATTCAAAGGTTCGCAATAAAGTCATTACCATTCTAAGAACCGAATTGATACAATCACGGATGAAAGAGTGGATTGACGAACTCAAACGCAATTCGATAATCGAAGTCAAGCTCTGAAAAAGTGTCAATTCGTTTTTCTTGCAAAATTTAGGGAATGTCCCGCCGGCTGGTTGAATAACGCCGCGTTCGGAGCTTCCCTGTCTTTTTTATGATTTTACTGTCTGGAATGTCCGGATTGAAATTTAGATGCTGTTCAACTTTATAGCCGCAAGGGTTTCAAGAGATTTAGCCATAGATCTGGGTACAGCCAATACCCTGGTCTATAGCCGCGGTTCCGGCATAGTGGTGGATGAACCTTCAGTTGTGGCTATTAGAAAAAGAGACAAGAGAATCTCGGAAGTCTGGGTCGGCGCTGACGCAAAGAAGATGATTGGAAAGGTGCCGGAATCAATAGAGGTTTACAGACCGTTGAGGGACGGTGTCATAGCCAATTTTGAAATCGCAAGCCTTATGCTGAAATTTTTTATCCAGAAAGCTCATGGTAGAAAGGCTTTTGTCCGCCCCAGAGTCATAATTTCGGTTCCGTCCGGTGTAACTCCTGTAGAAAGAAGAGCTGTGAGGGACGCTACATTGAATGCGGGAGCGGGCGAGGTCTTTGTGATAGAGGAGGCCATGGCTGCGGCAATGGGCGCAGGCCTGCCTGTTACCGAACCAATGAGCAACATGATTGTGGATATTGGCGGAGGGACGACGGAAGTCGCAATTATCAGCCTTACTGGAGTCGTTTATAGCAATTCGATCAAAATTGCGGGCGACAAACTGGATTCGGACATCCTGAACTTTGTAAGAAAAAATTACAGTATACTGATTGGCACATCAACTGCCGAACAAATCAAAATGCTCATTGGTCGGGCTTATATTGAAGATGATCAGGAAGATGAAATTGATATCAAAGGTCGAGACCTGATGGACGGAATACCCAAGACCATTACAATAAACTCCAGTGAAATCACCATGGCAATCATGGATTCAGTGAACACGATCGTGGACAGTGTCAAGTCGGCTCTCGAGCAGTGTCCGCCGGAGTTGGCGGCGGACATAATTGATACGGGAATAGTGCTTACGGGTGGGGGCGCTCTGTTGAAAAACCTCGATGCAAGAATTAAGCGTGAAATAGGAGTTCCCGTTGTCGTGCCTGACGATCCATTGACAACTGTCGTTAGAGGCGCAGGCATGATGCTCGAAGACATCGAATTACTTAGAGAAATTTCCAATAACTGATAGTAGTGGGAATATGTCCGGCTTGCGCTGGATTTCGTCGATGACGATCAGTCCGGCCAGGTTCTCGAAAGCCAGTTGCTGTTGATCCAGCCTGTAGTAAGTCTGGCTATGGCAATCCCATCTCCGCCAGAATAGTTTCCACTTCGTCCAAAAACTCGGGTAGTGTAAGTGGCCGTTGTCCCTCAGGACTTTTGTCGTGCTGATCAGGGGCAGTGATGGTCATGACGATGCCATACACCACCCAATCGATCCCGACCGTATAGCCGCTGCCCATTATAAATCAGAACCAAATTCAGCGTATCAAACTGGTCATTGCGATAGACCTGGATAAAGAGTTCAGGCGCTATGTGTAATCGCGCCTTAAGTAAACTCTGGGTTTGTTCAAGTAAATCCACCCGGCGAATATAAACTCGAAGCGCTTTTTCCTGCCGCAAGGTAACCAGCAGATCGGAGACATTCATCATTGCTCTCCAAGATCATGTAGGCGCTCGATTTCCTTTTTCATATCGCTGATGCCTGTAATCGCCAATTCCCAATCAAAATAGTCCTGTTCAGCAGCAAAATCCGGTTCGGAGTTCAAGACTCGTCTGCCTAAAGTCTTCAAAACTCTCGTTATACTTCGCCTCAAACTGACGCGACATGCTTTGATACTTGATCAGATTCTTCTGAGCACGCTCTAACAACAATTGAGCGAGCGCCTGCTCCAGCGTTTTGTCAGGAAACAGACGCTTGGCGGTAGTTTCAAGAACTGCTGTCATGTTGACGCTCATGCTGACCTCCTTTGTCTCACTCACTCTTGTCCACACTCAAGCTGATTCGCATTCTCTTCGTGGACTAGCCATCGGGCCAAGGGATAAACTATTTGGCCGTTTTAATTCAGTGTTCACGTTTATTCATTTACAGCGCTGATGCGTCCGACAATTCTTTCGCCCCTGAAAGGATGGGAAATCCAAAAGAAACATCAAGTTGAACAGGATTGCCGGAATCTTGGTGAGAGACGCTACTCACGACCTAAAAGCTTTATAGATATCCGGCCCTAAAAGATGAGTTGACAGGAATATTCCACGGAAGAAACTCTGCATTTACGGAAGGCGCCATCACCACAAAAATCAAGAGTAATACATGCGCCAATATCCTGATATGCGTCAGAATAGTTCCACCAGAGTTGACTAATAAATAATTGGTCACTGAAATTATTACGGGTTACGACTCCCATATCTAATTACATTATCTCCTCACTCGGTGGCTTGATTGGAAGTGTGCAGGCGCACTTCTTCAGCAGACGTTTTCTCCAGAACCTGCTGGGCTTTTTTGATTTCCTCTACGTTCCCGTGAGCAATTAGCAAAAATTTTTCCGCTTTAAGTTCAGTTTCATATTTTATGATGCTGTCTTTGGGAATTCCCATGCTGAAAAGCCCAGCCCCCAAAGCGCTGAGACCTCCAACAACAACCGCTCCTTCCAGGGCTGCTATAATCCAGCTCACCAGTGGACCGGCTACGGCGACCGGACCTATACCTGGAACAAAAAAGAACGCCGCCCCAAACAGGAGCCCCCACAAACTACCCCAAAAGGCTCCCAGTTTCCCCCACGCTTTCATTCTGTCACCGACGGAATAATAACCAACTACATGCTCTTCAGTGTGGTAATCTTTACCCACTATGGATAGCTTGCTCATGTCAAACCCTGTTTTTTGAAGTTCCTTTACCGATTGTTCAGCTTCCAGGTGGCTTTTGTAAATTCCCACAACTGAATTTTTTTGTTCCATGATTAAGCTCCAGCACATAAAAATTTTTGTTGATTATCGATCGCTGTGACTCATTAATCTGTTTAGGTGTTTTTACTAAATCAAATTAAGAACCATCGAATATTCTATCACGTTTCAATCACGATTATAGCATCTTCAGGACATTCGGCGACACAGGCCTCACACCCGTTGCAGGCAGCCGGATTTGACACTTGAACTTCCTCGTTCTCGATCTCAAAAACTTCTTTAGGGCATATTCTGACACAAGAGTAATGTTTCTTGCATCTATTTCGATCAATTTTCGGTAAGTACATGTCAAATAACCTTTTCCGATGAAATGGCCTTCTCGAATCTTGCTCGAAGGACCTCTTTGGGAACCCCGTGGTCTACTACGTCCCACGGGAAAATCTCTTCTGGTCCTCGCAGACGTTCAGAGTAAAATTTAACATCGGGGTCGGCTCCTGCAAAGCATGACATACCTAACTTACCCTGTTCGGCCATGAGTTTTATTCCAGTGGAAATTCTGCGGTCGGCCCTGCTCAGGACCGCTTGGATCTCGGACATACGGGTAGATTCGTGCCTGACGATAACATTTTTGACGCCCCGCAATCCATCCTCAATTATTTTTATGCGATGATCCCATTCCTTTTTGGATAGAGCCGCGATCCATTGAAAAGGAGTCCATGGTTTCGGCACAAACGCGTTGAGCTGGACACCTATTCGTCCTATTTTCCCCATCTTTCTGGACGAGTTGAGAAAAATTTCTCTGGACTCAAGGTACAAATTCTATTATTTCTTTCACGTCTTCTTCTGTTTCAGTAGGTAAACCGATCATAAAATAGAATCTAAGATTGGGAGCGCCTGCCGAAACCAGTTTTTCTATGAGATCAAAAAAGAGTTTGTTGGGAATTGGTTTTCCTATGACCCGTTTCAAGCGTTCCGAAGCCACTTCGGGCGCGAGCGTAGCTGTTTTTTGGCCTGATTCCACAATTCGTTCTATGATTTTATCATTTAGCCCTTCGGGCCGTATTGATGAAAGTGAAAATTTTCCACCCTGATCAGCGATGTCGTCAAGCATAGTTAGAAGTTCCGGATGAGAAGCCAGATCTGAACCAATCAGTCCAATGGTCTTGTTAGCCTTGATTGCTTGGACAAGGCCATCTCTTACACTGTCATACCTGAAATGGCGCACCGGTCGATGAATCCAACCTCCTGAACAGAATCCGCAACCCCTGGCGCACCCACGATTGATTTCGACCAAACAGGAATTTTTGAACTCCGTGTGGAAATCATCCAGTATCACGAGAGGAGGAACATCTAGCTGAGACAATCTTTTCACTGCGGTTATTCTGTCTGGAAACCCCGACTCCGGCTCTATAACTGATATTGTTCCATCATCTTTGTACCTGAAATTGTAGGCTTCGGGAACGTATACCCCCTGAACGTCCTTAAAATTCCTATAAAATTCGTGTCGGTCTCTTGTGGCCGACCTTGATTCGCAAAACTCCTTTAGCAGAACCCATAAGCCATTGGGATCATCTACGGCCCCTACCAATTCACCGACAAAGACAAGATCGAGAAATTCAGCCAGCGCCTCAGGATTCATCGATACCGAAACGCCTCCAGCCAAGACCAGAGGGTCCAGAGGGCCTCTGTCCTTTCTTAACGGAGGGATACCGGCGCTGATCAAGGCCTTGGGCACGATCCAGTAATCATTTTCAAATGGGATGCTGAAAGCGATTATCGGGAAGCGTTTCAGTGAAGCCCGATCTCCTTCCAAAACCCGGGAAGTCAAGTCTGTTGACCGTTTCAAAAACTGTTCGTCTACAAAGAAAGTCTCAGGGGCGAATATTCCTGATTGCTCCAATATACTCTTCAGGAATTGAAACCCCAGATTACTCAACCCAACTTTTCGCGTATTCGGGAAAACCAGCGCTATAGGCGAACGGTCGCCAAATTTATGGCGTTTAGGCTTAGTAGTAATTCTTTGCCTCATTTTTGATGACGACAAATGTTTGGTAAATGAAGATTGCCCGGAGAAAAACTTTCCGAACTGTCAGGGGGAATAGGACTCCCCCCTGACTTATGATTAAAGACTCTTGATAGCCTATTCGGCATGTTTTCGTAGGAAGGTGGGAATATCAAGATCTTCTTCGCCGTCAATTGAGAAATCATCAACTACGTTCAAATGCCGACTCCCCTTTTCTCTCTGGCTCTTTCTAATGAAAGCGGGAATCTGGGAATCCCTGGGCTCGTTGGGAATGATCGTCCTGGCCACTGATCGTTCAATTTTGTTTTCGTCCATTGACGGGGCTGGAGACTTCGCAAAAAGGAGAGAATCTGTTTTGTCCATCAAGCCACTCTCGCTGCGACCAAAACCGGTGGCGATCACTGTTACGTTTACGGCGTCCCCCATGTCTTCGTCTATTACAGCTCCAAATATTATATTTGCGTCATCGTGGGCTTCGCTCTGGATTATGGAAACAGCGTCGTTGATTTCAGTTAGAGACATGTTTGATGACCCGGTAATATTTATTAATACTCCCTTGGCCCCGGACATGGAAACGTCCTCAAGCAACGGACTGTTAATAGCCATTCTTGTGGCTTCTTCAATACGCCCTTCGCCTGTGGCTGAGCCTGTGCCCATGAGCGCCACACCTTTTTCCTGCATGATGGTCTTAACATCCGCGAAATCAAGGTTGATCAGACCGTTTATGGTAACTAAATCTGAAATTCCTCTCACGCCCTGCATAAGAACATCATCGGCTCTTCTAAAGCCTTCGAGAAATGAGATGTCTTTTTTGAGTGAAAGCAGCCGCTGGTTGGGAATAATGATCAGCGTATCAACTTCTCTGCGGAGTGTTTCTATGCCCTCTTCCGCCTGGCGCATGCGCCTTTTACCTTCAAACAGGAACGGTTTGGTCACCACCGCTACGGTGAGAGCGCCTACTTCCTGTCTGGCGATTCGGGCTATTATAGGGGCCGCGCCTGTACCTGTTCCACCGCCAAGGCCCGTTGTGATAAAGACCATGTCGGACCCTTCCAAAGCGTCTCTTATGGCTTCATAATCTTCATTGGCCGCTATACGGCCAATTTCTGGGTCCGCTCCGGCTCCAAGTCCTCGGGTTTGTTGTCTGCCAATCTGTAACTTTAGTGGAGCCTGGTTGTGCTGGAGCGCTTGAGCGTCGGTGTTCGCCGCAACAAACTCCACTCCACTCAAACCGGCGCGAATCATGTTATTAACGGCGTTTCCACCACCACCGCCAACTCCAACAACCCTTATTAATGCGCTGCGGTTAGATTCAATTTCAAAGTCCAGCATAAGCCGGCGCCTCCTCTATTTAAAATCAACCAAAACCTTCCAGACCGTCGAGCCTTAATCCAATTCTCAAGAACCCGAACGGTGACGCTCGGTCCGGTCAGGACATTACAGACCGGAATTCGCATACCACGAGCCAAGACTTTTCGCCAGAAAATTCATGATATTCAGATTCAAAAAGCTTCGGTAAACCATTTTCTCATCTTTTCAAAAACTCTGTTAAAAACCTTACCAGACTCATAAGCGGAACTCAGATCAGCGCATCCGTGCCTCGCTCCCCAGAGTACCAGTCCAACACCCGTTGCATACACCGGAGAGTTCACAACATCCACCAACCCGCTCACGCCGGTTGGGTAGCCCAATCTTACCGGCATATCAAACAACTGTTCCGCCAGTTCCGATATACCTTGAATGGCGACACTACCCCCGGTGAGCACTATTCCGGACGCTACGGCGCTCAACAGGTTGTACTTTTCAAGTTCTCTTCTTACCAACCCTATTATTTCTTCCAAACGGGGTTCGGTTATCTCAGCTAGGACTGATCTTGCCAACACCCGAGGTTGTCGGCCTCCGACTCCTGGCACATGTATTGTCTCATCGCGATTTACAAGCGTGGCCAAGGCGCAACCATAACGCTTCTTTATTTTCTCAGCTTCTCCTGTCGGAGTTCTCAAGCCTACGGCTATATCGTTCGTGAGTTGGTCACCTCCTACAGGGATGACAGCAGTATGTTGAATCGCTCCTTCAATAAAGACAGCGATATCAGTGGTTCCGCCCCCTATGTCGATCAAGGCGACCCCCAGTTCTCTCTCGTCCGCAGACAGTACCGCTTCAGAAGCCGCCATCTGTTGCAAGATCAGATCATCCACTATCAGACCGCTGCGGTGAGCGCATCTCACGATGTTTTGCGCCGCAGAAACAGCTCCAGTTATGATATGAACCTTGGCTTCGAGGCGAACACCGGCCATGCCTACCGGTTCTCTTATGCCGCCCTGGTCGTCAACCATGAATTCCTGCGGCAAAATATGAATTACCTCTCGATCCAGAGGTATCGCAACTGCTCTTGCAGCGTCGATTACTCTTGATACTTCTTGAGTGGTCACTTCCCGGTTTTTTATGGCTATTACACCATGGGAGTTTATGCCTTTGATGTGTCCGCCGGAAATTCCCGCTAACACAGTCTCCACTCGGCGACCAGCCATAAGTTCGGCGTCATCAACGGCCTTTTTTATGCTGGAAACAGTGAGGTCAATGTTGACAACTACGCCACGGCGTAAACCTCTAGATGGAGAAGTTCCAACTCCTATGATGTCCACCACGCCATCAGCGTTTAACTCTCCAATAATGGCGCAAATTTTTGTGGTCCCGACATCCAGACCGCAAATGATGTTATCGCTTCTTGACATTTTATTACCCCTGCAGAAGCGGATCTTCAGAAGACCGAACAATCGCTCGATCTTCAAAATCCAGGTTAATTATCCGTGCGTTTCGCCATTGACCCCTGTTTTTAAGAAATCTCTTCAGTCGTTCATATCTGGCTATTTTGGTCTCAAAACCCGAGTTACCAAAAATAATTACCTGTCCTGAATTCATTTTTAACGTCAGTCCATCATCATGACTAATATTGATTTCCCTTATGTCCTTGATACTGATTTCCGAACCGGACCGATCGAGAAGCTCTGTGAGCTTAAGCCCTGACAGCAGTGATTCCTGAACCTCTTTAGGGGCTGAGCGCAATTCATCCGGTCTTATACCGGTAAATAAAGGTAGCCCTACCAAATCACCGGGTAAAATCCGTGTAAATATTTTGGCGTTTTCATCGATGTAATACAGCTTTTCGCTGGCAACTATACCTCGGGGAATCCTCTCTTCAATTTCGACAACGAGTTGGCCGGGGAATCGCCTGGAAACGGCTCCCTCCCGAATCCACGGGTGATGGCGTAACCTTTGTGTTATTGATTCAAGATCGATATCAAGAAGGTTTACGCCTTTCTCGACTTTCGTTGTTTCAATAACTTCTTCAGTTGACAGTCTATGGTTTCCATAAACGTCCACTTTGCTCAGGTTGAAGTATGAGGATCGAACTACAACAAGATATGTCAGGACGAGCGCCATAAATATGTCCAGACATATACCAGTCCAAAACAGCGCATTCAAAGCCACGCGGTTCCAGAGCAGAGGGGGTTTGCTCTTCTCAGAAGCGGGAATACTCGTTGGCTTGGGGATTCGCCTTAAGCGCTACTTCAGACATTTATTTCATCCGAATGAACGATTCGTAACTCGAGTTCAAGATCAATGCCCGCTTTTTTTTGAGCGGCTTCACTGATTGTGTTTATTAGTTTAATAATATCTGAGGCTTTCGCCTTGCTCCTGTTTACAATAAAGTTCGCATGAACATTTGAAACCGAAGCGCCTCCGCATTCGAAGCCTTTGAATCCTAGTTTTTCAATAAGAGCGCCTGCCGGCATTGAATTTGAAGGATTCTTGAATATGCAGCCTGCATTCGGAAATCCTCGAGGCTGAGACATTTTTCTGTGAGCCCTAAATTCGGAAAGTTTTTTGCCAATTTCATCAAACTTTCCAGGGCTGAGTTCAAATCCCGCCTCTAACACTATCGAGCTGGACGGTAAATTGAATTTCCTGTAACCATAGGAAAAAGAACCTTTTTGCAGCTTTGTTCTCGAACCTAGCGCATCCACCAATTTAAGCTCTGTGATTAGATCCCCCATGGAAACGCCACCTGCGCCGGCGTTACACGCTACTGATCCCCCGACCGAACCGGGGATACCCCAAAGTGACTCCATACCTGTAAGACCTAAACGACATGCCTTTGAAACGACTAGCGGCAGAGGTACTCCTGCCTGAGCTATAATTTTATTTTTGCCGGATTCTTTTTCTTCAAAACTCAGAGTTTTCAGTCGAAGCCCAGACACTACCAATCCGCGGAAACCGTCGTCATGGAACAACACGTTTGTGCCGGCCCCAAGCATAAAATGCCGAATGCGTTCTGTCTCGCAGAAGGTCAACAGACGAGACAGAGACTGCGGATCTCGAGGAAACGCAACTATGTCCGCGGGTCCTCCCACACGAAAGGAGGTCAGATGTTTCAGGGGAACTCCGGTCAAAGGGGGTTCTCCCAATATGGCGCTGATCTGCTGAATTGTGATTTCGCTAGTTTTCACTAGAAGCGCCTCTTTTTTTCTCAAGTTGTTCCAGAATCTGAGGGCCGATTTTTGTGACGTCTCCGGCTCCCAATGTGATCAGCATATCGCCAGGTTCAAGTTCCCCCGCTATTTGGGCGGCGATTTCGGATCTTTCTCCCAAAAAACGGGCAGTCTTGTGGCCTCTGGACCGAATGCCTTCACACAGTTTCGCTCCAGTAATACCTTCGATCGGTTTTTCACTTGCGGGATATATATCCATGACATAGAGCAGATCGGCATCGTGAAAAGCTGTAAGGAAATCATCAAACAAAGCCTGAGTACGGGAATACCTATGTGGTTGAAACAAAACGGCGATGCGTCTGTCGGCCATTTGTCTTGCAGCGAGTAGCACCGCCTTGATTTCTGCGGGATGGTGCCCGTAATCGTCAATTACAGTTACTCCAGCGGCAACGCCCCGTTTCGTGAATCTTCTTTGAACTCCCGGAAAAGACTCCAGAGCTTCTTTCAGAGTGGCGAAAGGAACGTCAAAGAGTTCCGCTACTGTTACGGCGGCGAGAGAATTCACGACATTGTGCAGTCCGGGCATAGGTAGTCGTATTTCACCCAGCAAGGAATTTTCCCGATAGACCTCAAAAACCGATCCGTCTTTTTCCAGCCTGGGTTTGGATGCCCTGATTCTCGCTTGCGAAGATAGCCCATAAGTCAGGAATTTCTTGGAAATTAACGGGATGATTCTCTGCACCTGTGGGTCGTCCAGGCAGACGATAGCGCAGCCGTAAAATGGTATCCGATTTATAAATTCCAGGAACGTTGATCTTATTTCTTCTATGGACGAATAGCAGTCCATATGCTCGAGATCTATGTTTGTGATCAAAGCTATGGTCGGAAAGAGCTTGAGAAAGGATTTATCGGATTCATCAGCTTCAGCGACAAGGAGATCACCCTGACCAAGATGAGCGCCTCCTCCAAGAGCATTAAGCTTACCCCCTATTACTACGGTCGGATCCAAACCGGCATGTGACATTACCGAGGCTATCAGGGAAGTTGTCGTTGTTTTCCCATGCATACCCGCAACAGCTACAGATGTTTGCATCCTCATGAGTTCAGCCAACATTTCGGCTCTGGGGATGATCGGGATTCTTCTTTCCCTGGCCGCTACTACTTCAGGATTGTCTTCGGCTACGGCTGATGAATAGACAAGCACATCGGCCTTATCGAGATGTTCTTTACGATGGCCTACGCCAACCTGCGCTCCCAGAGATCTGAGGCGTTTCACCGTCGGAGACTCCTGCAGATCCGATCCGCTTACGTTGAATCCGAGCGCAAGGAGAATCTCTGCGATTCCGCTCATTCCTACACCGCCGATGCCGACGAAATGAACATCTCTGACCTTTTTGAATAATGTCCCAATCACGCAGCTAACCTTTTATCCTTGAGTATTTCAATTACAATGGACCTTGCGGCGTTAGGTTTTCCAAGTATTCGAGCGTTTTTGGCCATTGATTCAAGACTTGAAGGACTTTCCATCAGTTCTATTATCTTAGTAATCAGAGCGCCCTCCTTCAGGTCTGCGTCTTTAACTGTTTTGACCGCATTTCGGCTTTCCAGCCATTGAGCGTTTTTAGTTTGATGGTCTTCCGCAGCGAACGGGAAAGGAACTACTATCGCGGGCTTGCCTACTGCAGTGATTTCAGCCAGGGAACTCGCTCCGGCTCGACAAATGACAAGGTCAGCCCAGGAATAATATGAGCCCATGTTTGTTATAAAATCTTTTACCTCTGCTTCAATCCCTGCTTCCTGATACGCTTCCCTGACTTTTTCGAACAACTCGGATCCCGTTTGATGAACAATTCTGATTTGATCCTTTTTTGGCTTAAGTTGACTCAAATGTTCAATAATACCCAGATTGAGACTGTTTGCTCCTCTGGAGCCCCCAAAGATCAATATTTTGAATTTGTCCGAATTCCCTGGAATGGACTCCGGCTCCTCAAGCAAAGTCTGCCTGACCGGATTACCCACCAAAAATGTTCGTTCCGACGGGGTTGAAGGTTTTGTGTTTTCCCATGAAATGAAAATTTTATCGACAAATTTGGCTAACATTCTATTGGCTGCGCCCATGATGGAATTCTGCTCCTGGACTCCGGTTTTGATATTCAAAATCAGGGCGGCCGCCAAAGTGGGTGCGGATGCGTATCCTCCAACTCCCAGGACAAAGTCTGGTTTAAAGTCACTGATGATTTTGAAGGATTGAATGATCCCAATCGGAATCTCAATACCAGCGCGAAAGAAATTGAAAATCCCTGTCCTCATCATTCCTCGAGCGGAGACAAACTTGATAGGGAAAATTGTCTGTGGAATCAACCTTGCTTCAATTCCTCTTTTGGTTCCAACAAACAAGACATCAGATGAAGGATCTTCCGATTTGAGAGCTTCAGCTATCGCGAGAGCAGGAAAAAGATGGCCGCCTGTGCCTCCTCCGGCAAGAACAAGTTTCATCGGCGTTCTCCTTCTTTTTTGGCCGAAGCTGTGGCGCTTATGGCCATGAGGATGCCGATCCCTGCAAGATTGCTGATCAGTGAAGTTCCACCGAGGGATACAAGTGGTAAAGGCAGCCCTTTTGTCGGAGTGAGCCCCATTGTCACGGCCATATTAATTACGGCCTGAATCCCTACCAAAGCGGTAATGCCAAAGGCTAAACACCTTAGAAATGTGTCCTGAGCCCTGATAGCTATCATCAACCCCCGGAATATAAGCAGATAGAATAAAAGAATTATTGCAATCACGCCGGTCAGGCCCAGTTCCTCTCCAACAACCGCCAGGATGAAATCCGAATGAGGCTGGGGTAAATAAAAAAGCTTCTGTATCCCCTTTCCTAAGCCAACTCCCCAACCTCCTCCGCACCCAAAAGCTACCAAACTCTGAATCACCTGGAATCCCGTGCTCAAAGGGTCCGCCCAAGGATTGAGGAAACTCTTTACCCTCGCAAATCTGTAGTGAGCGCTCATTCCGATTTGAAAGAGAAAAGGCAGGCACAATATGGCTGAACCAATAAGATGCTGTAGACGGACTCCAGCTACAAACATCATCAGAAAACCCACAGTTGTAATAATTACCGCCAGGCCGAAATCCGGTTGCGCTAGCGCCAACATTACGACCAGGGCCATGATCAATATATGTGGGAGAAAACCAATAGCGAAACTCTTCACTCCTTCGCCCTTCTTGGCAAGGGAACGAGCAAAGAATATTATCATTGCATATTTGATTATTTCAGAAGGTTGAATATAAAATCCCAAAGGAAGACGAACCCATCTCCGTGATCCCCCAAGCTCAGCTCCTACTCCTGGGATAAAAACCAGAATCAGCAGCAAAAGAGATAAGCCGAGGCCGACAGAGGCCGAATCCCGCCAGAAAAAGGGATTGATTCTGGAAAAAAGGAACATCAAGCCCAATCCCACAATCATTGCCAATCCCTGTCTCTTCGTATAATAAAAACCATCGCCAAACTTTGCGGTAGCTATCATGAAACTCGCGGAAGTCACCATAACTATCCCGAAGGTGAGTATTAGTATGGTAACAAATAGCAATACGGGATCACTGAACGATAACTTGTTCCCTTTTAGCGCAATTGTTTGACTCTGAATTGTCATTAACGTCTAATTCCGACTTCTTGTTTTCAATGCTCTTGATAACCGGCTTCCATTTGATCCGGCTTATTTTGAGCGGGTTGTGTAATCTGTCACCGTAGTTTCAACGTGCTCATGGCAATGAGCGCGAACACGATTGAAAGTATCCAAAAACGAACAATTACTTTTGGTTCAGCCCAGCCTCTGAGTTCAAAATGATGATGAATAGGAGCCATGGCGAAAATTCTCTTGCCCGTGGTCTTGAAAGACGCCACCTGAAGAATCACGGACACTGCTTCAATCACAAAGACCCCACCAGCAATAGCTAGTAAGATTTCATGTTTCGTCACTACCGCCACAGCTCCCAGAAATCCGCCCAGAGACAATGATCCTACGTCGCCCATAAAGACTTCCGCCGGGTAGGCGTTGTACCAGAGGAACCCCATTCCGGCGCCAAGCATTGCTCCGCAAACAACACAAAGTTCCCCAGATCCAGGAATGTATGGCACCTGAAGATACTGGGCCAGTTTCAGGTGGCCGGCAATATAAGCGAATAAAAGGTAGGTGGCGGCGCATATCATTACAGGCCCTATGGCTAGACCATCAAGCCCGTCCGTCAAATTTACAGCGTTTGAAGCCCCAGCGATTACCAGGGCGGCGAATATAGGGTACCAAAAACCAAGATCTGGATGAAAGTTTTTGAAAAAGGGGACTGCGAGAGTAGTCTTGAATGATGGATCCATCCAGAGAAACAACCCGACCAGCCCGCCTATAAGTAGCTGGAGTCCCAATTTCTGCTTGCCGCTTAGGCCTTTGTGACTCTGCCTGCGGATCTTCAAATAATCGTCCAGAAAACCAATAGCGCCATAAGAAAGAGTGACACCCAGCACAACCCATACATAGATGTTGTCCAGCCTTGCCCATAGTAGACACGAAAATGTCATCGCAAAAAGGATGAGTACTCCACCCATAGTGGGGGTGCCTGTCTTTTCAAGGTGTGTCTGAGGACCATCATCTCTAACCATCTGACCAATCTGAAATTCCCTTAAGTAATCTATAAGTGGTCTGCCCAAGAGAAAGCTGATCATCAAGGCTGTCAGGGTAGCCATAATGGCTCTGAATGATATATACCTGAAAACGTTAAATAAGATTAAGTTAGCATTTAGAGGATAAAGGAGGTGATACAGCATTTTCTAGATCTCCCTTTCGATTTGATCGGCGATCAATTCCATCTTCATAGCCCTAGATCCTTTAACCAGAATTAGTTGAAAATCGCTGATCGACCCTCTCAAAAATTCCCAGGCCTGCTTCTTATCAGAAAATAGCCGTAGCGTGCTGTCATCGCCTCCGGAAGACAGGAATCCTCGTGCAAAATCATCCCTGAAAGCTCCAATATAGACAATACTGTTTATACAGGCTTTGCCGGCCAAGGCTCCTATTTCTTCGTGAAGCTCGGGGGCATGATCCCCCAATTCCATCATGTCTCCTAAAATAGCTATAGCGGACCGTTGTTCACGATAATTCGTCAAGGCTTCCAAGGCTGCTTTCATTGAAAGCGGGTTAGCGTTGTAAAAGTCACGAATAAGTTTTCTTGAGTCACTCAGGTCTTTAACTTCCATCCTCAATGCAGGAGGTCTAAAGTTTCTGAAGGCCCTCTCGAATATCTTCAATCGGAATTTTTAACTCCAGGCAAGCGGCGCAGGCCGCCAAAGAATTCAAAATGTTGTGAAGCCCCAGCACGTTCCATTTGATCTCCGTTCGTCCAAAGGGCCCAACTATTTCAAACGAGGTTTCCGCTCCGAGTTTTATATTATCAGCCTTGAAATCTCCCCTGGATTGACCAAAGGTCACTATTCGTCCGCTGAATCGCTCCATAAGCTTTCTAAGGGGTTCACTGTCTTCAGGAATGATCCCTAGACCACCAGGAGCCAACCCCTGAACGAGTTTAAATTTTTCAATGGCGATATTTTCCACAGATCCAAGACCTTCCAGATGCGCTTGTCCTATACTTGTGATCACAGCGACATTTGGCGATGCGGCTTTTGCGAGGAGATCCATTTCTCCGACCCGGTTGATTCCTGCTTCCACCACCGCAAATTTGTGATCACGTCGTATGTCCAAAACTGTCATAGGCAGGCCTATCAAATTGTTGAGGTTTCCAACTGTAATCCTCACAGGCCCGTGGTTTCGCAGTACGGACCCTATCATTTCCTTCACGGTAGTCTTGCCGGAGGACCCGGTAATCGCGATGAGTGGGGTTGGGTATATTTTTCGGTGGGTTGATGCAAGGTCGGTCAAAGATCGGAAGGTATCCTGAACTTGTATCAGGACATGATCGGAGAGATGATAAGGAATTTCCAGTTGAACATCGCAATTAACCAGGCTGCCTCCAGCCCCGGCGTCGAGGGCCGGAATCACAAAACTGTTTCCATTGAAATTCTGACCAGTCAAAGGAACGAAAAGATCGTTTGGCGCCAGTTCCCTAGTGTCAGTGCAAATACCGTCAAAAGCGGTGTTCGCTCCTCCCTGAAGTAAGATCCCAGAGGTAGATTCCAAAATGTCGTTGACTGTATATGGTCCAGCTTCAGATCTCATCTGCTAAGCCTTGGTCCCTTCAAACGGTCTTGGAGAGTCATGATCCGTGGAAACAACGGCTTCCGGATCTCTAGACTCTTCAAGAGCTATCTGCCTGTCGTCAAAAGGATATCTAATTCCATGAATCTCTTGATAAGTTTCGTGACCTTTGCCGGCCAGGAGTAACGTATCATGAAGATCCATCCTGTTCATGGCCCACTTGATGGCTTCTTTCCTGTCGGGTATTACAATATAGGAGCCTTTTTTGATGGCAGTCTTTACTGGGCCATCCACTGATTTACTAAAGCCAAAACTCAACACGCCCTGTTCTATCTGGCTTATGATTTCCAGAGGATCTTCACTCCGAGGATTGTCGGAAGTAATTATTACAAAGTCACTCCCTCCGGCGGCTTCCATTCCCATAACCGGACGTTTTGTTTTGTCTCTGTCCCCTCCGCACCCCATCAAGGTGATCAGGCGGCCTGAACAAACCTCTCTTAAAGCTTGCAGGACATTCTTGAGCGCATTAGGGGTGTGGGCATAATCCACAAATATGGCTCCTCGTCTTGAATCCACCCGTTCAAGGCGACCGGGCACCGTTTTCAGATCCTTGATCCCTTGAACAATTGTAGCCTTGGGAATGCCCAGCTTGAGGCTCACTGAAATCGAAGCCAGGATATTGGACAGATTAAATGCTCCAACAAGTGATGACTCAAATTCAATTGGTCCTTCAGGAGTCTGAACAAGCGCTTTGACTCCCTCTTGAGAAATTCTGGTCTGCGTGGGACAGATGTCAGGATCATCTGTCGAACCAAATTTTATTGTGGAAACTGACGCTGTCTCGTTCGCCAATCTAAAACCGTAGGGATCATCTATATTTATTGCCGCACATACATTTTGTTTGGTCGACAGGGGTAACAGTTCTGTGAAGAGAATTTTTTTGGCCTCATAGTAAGCTTCCATATTTTGATGAAAATCGAGATGGTCGTGGGTCAAGTTGCTGAAAACGCCCACATCGAAATTGCAGCCATCCAGACGTCTCATAAAAAGACCGTGAGATGACGCCTCCATGATTACATGGGTGACACCTGAATTCTTCATTTCGGAAAGCATTTTCTGGATGTCCGATGCTTCCGGCGTGGTATTGGCGGCAGACACCTCAACCCCTGGCCATCTGTGAGAGATTGTGCCAACAACACCCGGGACACAGTTTGCTGTTTCTAAGGATCGACTCGAGCAAAAAAGTTGTGGTAGTTTTTCCATTGGTCCCGGTTATCGCAACCACTTTCATGTTTTCTGAAGGCCTTCCGTAAACCCATGAAGAGAGTGGTCCCAAACATTGACGGGAATTCTCAACTCTTACCCATACACATTTCGAAAAATCAAAATCTCTCGGGGGTAACTTCTGAGCGATGACAACATTTGCCCCTCTCTCGACTGCCTTAGCTACAAAATCGTGCCCATCGGACTTGTCTCCTGTAATTGCCACAAACGCATAGTCCTGCATCACCTTTCGGCTATCATGAGAAACCCCTTTAACTTTAATATCCGGGTTTCCCCAGATCTCCAGGGTTTCGATAACTTTCAGGATGTCTGCCAGCGTCACGCTCAATATATTCCTCCGGAACACGAAATCTTTATTGGGGCCCCTTCACGAACTGTTTCACCGGGTTTCGGGTTTTGTCGGGCCACATGGCCCACGCCTTCAATCGAAAGATCGCATTTCATTTTACCGCAAACGTCCACGACCTCTCTGATATCAGAACCCTTTAGATCAGGCATTACCCATTCACCGGGTTTCACTCCAGGTTTTGGATCAGAACTCGCCAGACAGGCGTCAATAACCTTTCCGGCTGGTTCCTTGTTTTCAACCAGTTGACCCGTGGAACGGGGAGAGCTTCCAGATAAAGCCAGAATTCCTTCTGCGATTTTTTTGAATACAGGAGCGGCAACTTTGCCACCAGTTCGATCATTTCCCGAGGCAGGCTCGTCTATAATAACGAGGATGACTACTCTAGGTTTGGCGCTCTGAATAGCTCCTATGAAGGACATGAGATATTTCTCTTTAGAATATCCACCTGCTGAATCAGCTTTTTGGGCCGTTCCAGTCTTCCCTAAAATGTCTGCTCCAGGAATTGAGGCCCCTTTTCCTGTGCCCTGAACCACGGTTTTTCTCAAAATGTCCACCAGCGCCGAAGAAGTTTCTTCACTTACGGTCCTTCTCAGAAGAAGTGGGGGGTTGTCGAAGACTGTTTCACCCAAAGCGTTGGTAATACTTTTGAGGAGACGCGGTTTGTAGAGCTTTCCGCCGTTGATCGCAGCCGCGAATCCTATCGCAAGCTGAATCGGGGTAACGCTGATGCCCTGCCCGAAAGCCATGTTGGCTTTTGTAAGAACCGACCAGTGGCTTGGTTTCGGCAGTATTCCTGGTCTCTCACCAGGGAGATCAACATTAGTTAACGAACCAAATCCGAATTCTTTTAGCATGTGGTAATATTCGGTTTTTGAAATTTTTTCTGAAACCTTCACGGCCCCTATGTTGCTGGAATTAATTAGTACTTCATCAAAGGTGAGGTTCTTGTGAGGACTTACATCGTGAATTTCGGATCCATTGTAACGAAACAATCCATTGTTAACAAAAAATACGTCAGACCGGTTCACTTTCCCCAGATCCAGCGCAGTAGCCGCTAGAAAGACCTTGAACGTGGAGCCCGGCTCAAAAATATCGGCCACGGCCCTGTTTCTACGGGAACCCACAGCGGACTGTTCAAAGACGTTTAGATTAAAAGTAGGACGAACCGCTAAAGCTAAGATTTCCCCTGAATCTTCATCCAATACAATCACGACACCGCTTTTCGCGTGTTCACGATTCACCGCCGCTTCTAACTCGCGCTCCACTATGAACTGAATGTTCCGATCAAGAGTAATGTGAACATCATTACGTTCAGGAGAGCGGTCCGTGGCAGCGAACATAATTCGTCGTCCCAAATTGTCTTTCTGCGCTGTGACAGGAATCGGAGCCGTCTTGAGAAACTTGTCATAAAATAATTCAAGTCCCTCCAACCCTCTTGAATCGATCCCAGCGAACCCGATTGTGTGAGAGGCCAGATTTTTGAGCGGATAAAATCTCTGGTATTCCGGATCAGTATATATTCCCGACAGGTTGCTCTTGCGAACTTTTTCGGCCGTGATAGGCGATACCCTTCTTTTGATCCACACAAAAGGTTTAGGTTCATCAAGTTTATTGAGAATTTCCTTTTTGTCCATATCGAGGATTCTGGAAAGTGTATCAGCGGTCTGGATTCTCTCTGACTGATCCAGCAATTTTCTCGGACGCGCGTAAACAGAGTCTACTTCAAGGCTTGCGGCCAGTTGTTCGCCAGTTCTGTCAAATATGAAGCCTCTTCTCGCCTCCAGATGGATGTTCATGGCCCTTTGTTTCTCGGCCCTTTTTTTGAGGGTATCGGAATCTACTATCTGTAGCTGATACGCACGCGCAATCAGCACCGCTGAGGCAACAGCGAAAACGCACGCTACTATGGCGATTCTCACAACCATCCAGTTTATTGATTTTTCATTCCGGAACATGGATTATCCTGCCAACAGACGGTAACCTCAGTCCCTGCTTCCTGGCTTTTTTTTCAAGCTCAACAGGCGATTCCAAAGATGACAATTCAAGACTAAGCTCTCGGGCACGACTCTTCAGTTCTTTGTTTTTATTCTCCAACGCTGAAATCTCGTATCCCAACTGAACAAGGGCCATTCTGGTCCATACATTGAACAAACCAACGAGAAGTAAAGTCAGTAGAACCCCCACCAGAGAATATAGAATAATCCTCGACATCCTTGATGTCGGGGTTTGATCTTGAGAAACAGTTTCCTTGCTTGTTGTTGATCCACCTGAAGAGGCTGATCCAGTGTCGAGTTTCTTCCATTGATTGTCCTGCATTTGTCAGAAGTTTACAGAGCCTCGATTACCCGCATTTTTGCGGATCTTGACCTAGGGTTGTCTCGCAATTCCTCCCTGGAAGGTCGTAAAGGTCTGGGGGTAAGAATTTGCCAGCGTTCGCTCTTCCGGGATTTTTCCTTAAATGACCTTTTGACCATCCTGTCTTCTAGAGAATGGTATGACACAACGATTAGTCGACCGTGTTGGCTCAATATCTCAGGGAGTTCTTCGAGTCCCTTTTCGAGGTTTCCCAACTCGTTGTTGACAAGGATTCGCAGTGCCTGAAAGACTCTCGTGGCGGGATGGATCTTGCCTCTTTTTCGGCCTATGGTTCTTAGCACAATATTAGATAGTTCCTGGGTATTTGACAAAACCCCACTGTTAGCGCTTTCTTTAAGTCTCTGAGCAATTCTTGCCGCTCTAGGCTCTTCACCGTATTCGCGAATTATCTTTTCGAGTTCTCCTCGACTTATATTTTTTAACAAATCTTCGGCAGACTCTCCTGCGTCCCGATCGAAACGCATGTCTAACGGACCGGCGAACCTGAAACTGAAACCTCTTAGGGGGTCATCCAACTGGTCCGAACTCAATCCTAAATCGACCACAATTCCGTCCACTTTTTCTACCCCGATTGATTCCAGAATTGCCTGTGCGTCTTGGTATCCGGCGTGCCAGCAGGTAAAACGTTCTCCGTAGTTTTGCAATCTAGCCCGGGCTCTGCTTAACGCCTCTTCATCGATATCAAAGCCGAATAGTCTGCCATCCGGCCCCGAAGACTCGAGAATAGCTTCAGCATAACCTCCTGCGCCCAAACATCCGTCCACATAGACCCCTCCCTGCCGGGGAGCCAGAAATTCGATGAGTTCTTTTATAAGGACGGGCTGATGCAATTTTCTTCTCCAACGTCTGTTTCCTCAAGGTCTGCCGGTGATATTATTAATGTCGCTATTGGACCAGACTGAGCGACACGTCAATTTTAACAATTATCCATATCGGTTTGACTTTACTCATTGGATATCAGACAACATTACCGACTGACTGCTCTACAAACGTAAATCTGAGACGTCTTAAAAAAAGATTATAAAGTTATGGTTGATATGTCAAGCGATTTTTACTTGAAATATTTTATCTTTTTATTTAAAATGATTGGTTTTTATTGTCTCACTATATTTATTCAACTTTAGATCGCTGATCTTCCTGTCGGACATCTGTCATGATCTTTTGCTCTTGACGATAATGAGTTTGATAAATATACTGCTGCTCAAGCCGAAGTGGTGGAACTTGGTAGACACACCATCTTGAGGGGGTGGCGGGCGAAAGCTCGTGCCGGTTCGAGTCCGGCCTTCGGCACCAAACCCTAACCATGATCCCGGCCACATTGCGCCGGGTTTTTCATTTTTTCTCCGAGGATTCATCCCATGTCGAAGGCTGATTCGGATACTAAGCTGGAATGTCAACGGCATCAGGGCTGTTCACAAAAAAGGTTTTGTGGATTGGCTCCTGAAGGAAAATCCTGATGTCCTTTGTGTTCAGGAAACCAAGGCCACCGAGGACCAGTTGTCGAAGGATCTTCTTACTCCAAATGGGTACGCTTCATACTGGAGCAGCGCGTCCCGTAAAGGATACAGCGGCGTTGCGGCTTACTCCAAAATTCCTGTTCTCGATGTGAAGCATGGAATGGACATTCCTGAATTCGACTCCGAAGGACGCTTTCTTCAGCTTGATTTCGGGGAATTTATATTGCTGAACGTTTATTTTCCGAACGGAAAGATGAATACTGAAAGGCTAAAATTCAAACTCGATTTTTACGACGCCTTTCTCAATTACATAGAGAAACTACGAGCCCAAAGGCGAAAAATAGTCTTCTTGGGTGATGTAAATACAGCTCACAATGAGATTGATTTGGCTCGACCGAAAGAAAATTCCAAAGTCTCCGGTTTCTTGCCTATAGAGAGACAGTGGATCGACAAGGCCATAACCGCAGGTTATCTGGACACGTTTAGAACGTTAAACAGCGATCTGGTTCAGTATAGCTGGTGGGATATGAAAAGCGGCGCGAGGAGTCGAAATATAGGTTGGAGAATTGACTATGTCTTTGTCAGCCCTGATCTGGAAACATCTGTCAAACGCGCCTTTATATTGACAGACGTCGAGGGCTCGGACCATTGTCCGGTTGGCATAGAACTCGAGACTCAGACTGGTTTTTAAGCTAGTTTTCTTTGAGATCCGGTTTCCCATTTTCCGGGGAACATCCCATACCCGAGATGATCCGGGCCAAGTCATTTTCGACCAAACTCTTGTTGATTTATTATCAGACCAGCCCCGGGATTTTGACTCCCCTCTCCGCCGGTTTGATCAACGAGAGCGAATGCTTGTAGACAAGATAAGTGTCTTCGGAGTCTTCTACAATTATACAAAAACTGTCGAAGCTTCGGACAAAGCCCTTTATTGAAGTGCCTGAAGTCAGTGCGGCTTCTATCTCAATTCTGGCTTTACGGACCTGGTTTAAGAATTGGTCTTGAATATTAAAATGAGTTTTTGGCATCTGAGCGCCCCCTAAATAATAATCCCTCGAGTGACCATTTTATGTTTAAAACGTTTTTCACTCGTTGGGGAAAATCTCGGATCACTATTAGTGTCCGAGAAAGTTATCAACCTCAACCCCGATAGTCGAGATTTCTTGAGGATCAAACCATCTAACATCGGGCTCTGATCTAAACCATGTTAACTGTCTTTTGGCGTAATGACGAGTATCCTTCTTCATAACCAAGGCTGCTTCCGAAATTTCCATTTCTCCGGAAAGAACCATCCCTGCATGTCTATACCCAAGAGATTGCAGGGATTTAAGATCTCGAGAATATCCCTTGTCGTATAAATTCTTTACCTCATCTAACAAACCATCATTTAACATACTATCTACACGATTATCAATTGACCGATAGAGCTTTTCACGCTCGGGACTGAGCCCCAGGTAAAGAATTTCGTAAGGGCAATCTTTCAAAGCGTGTTGCTTGTGAAAATATGAAATAGGTCTACCTGTTAATTCAAATACCTCCAAGGCTCTTAAAATTCGAGTGTAGTTACAGGGGCCTATACTTTGAGCCGATAAAGGATCGACAACTTCCAGTTGGCGAAATAGACTTCCGCTACCTTCCGCTTCCTCAATCCCATGAAGTCTGGACCTCAATTTGGAGTCAGCGCGAGGAAGATCGGCTATTCCTCCTCTTAATAATCTAATATACAAACCTGTACCGCCAACCACAAGTGGAACCACCGATTTTTCAACAATTTTTGCAATTGCCGATCTAGCTTCCCTGACGTAGTCTCCCGCCGAGAAATCTTCGTCCGGATATCTAATGTCCAACATGTAATGGGGAACTCTCTCTCGTTCAGATCGTGACGGCTTGGCTGAGCCAATGTCCAAAAATCTGTAGACCTGAATAGAATCCGCAGAAACAATCGCAGATTTAAACCCACGCGCCAATTCGAGCGCCACGGATGTTTTTCCTGAGGCCGTCGGGCCTCCCAGAATGATTAACTTGGGCTTTGCACACATCTTTCAAACACTATAGGGTCGATATGGCCCTTCAGGCATGAGAAAACAAGCCGGAACCCCATTCTTTCCCCACAATTTCTTTCTCAAGTTTCAGTCCTGTTTTCTGGAATGTCTCTTTCATTTCATGCCAATCAGCGCTAGTTACACCTGAAATTATCAGATATTTCCGGAAAAGCTCCGCTAATTTCGGGGCTGCCTCTGTTAAGGCGCGAAAATCCAGATTCGCTGTTACCACATCTGCGCTGTCTGAAAGTTGGGCGAGACTTGACAACCTAATCTCGATTAACCCTGCCACCCCGTTGAGACCGGCGTTCTTTTTAGCGGATTCTACAGCCACGGGATCGCTATCCACAGCAACTACCGGGGTAGCTCCCAATTTCACAGCGGCTAAAGCCAAAATCCCTGAGCCACAACCAATGTCCAGCACACTACACTCTCTCGAGTCACGGACAACTTTTTCAACTGTTTGTTCCAGAAGAATCAAGCAGCCCTGGGTAGTTTCGTGAGTGCCTGTGCCAAATGCTTCCGCTGGTTCTATGGTAACTAGAATCTTGTTTTCAGTGTCTTCAGGTTGGTCCCATGGAGGGGCTACAATTAATCTCCTTCCTATTTTCATAGGCTTGAATCGGTCCTGCCAAGCTATAGCCCAGTTTTCATGTTTTAGTGGACCTACATGAATCAAGGGTTCCTGGATAGAGGGGAAAAAGGATTTAAGGCCCTTTAGAAAGGTTTCTACTTTCTCCTGTGAGGCGTGCCACTGTTCAGTCCTGAGATAGCCCACAACCTTTACAAGATCCAGGTTTAGATCTTCAATCATGCAACCGCCCGCGCCGATATCAAAAAGAAAATTCGACACCGAGTCAGACGCGTTGTTCGAAACCGTTATTTCCAATGTGATCCAAGTCTCCGGCATGTTTGGTTCCCGCTTAAGAAATTTGTCGATCGCTCTGTGAAAAAAGTTTTAGAAGAGTTTGGGCGAAATATGAAGATATTGAAGATTAGTATCGAGGTGAAATAGGTTTATGCGCCTAATCTGTAAAAATCAGATTGAGGCGCATAAAATTTGTGAAAAAATTGGATAAGCGTCAGTTTACGGTTTTCATACACTGCTGGGCCTGATCAGATAGCTGGCGGAAGAGTTGCCTCATCTGATTTTCCATCTGACGATTCTGGTCATATTGTTGAAACAGGTTATCCATGGCCTGGATGGTCCCCTGATTCTTCGGCATTTGAGCCATATTCTGTATTTGCTGCATCAAGCCTTGCGCTACTTTACTGTGCCATGTGGCCCGAGATTCATAAGCTCGAGCGTTATTTACCAATTCCTGGCAGACATTTAAAGCCATCAGGTTATCTGAATAGACATTGGTAACGCTAGGAAAAGCTAAAAGAGAAATGGCCAATAATAGCAATGCTATGAATCTGAGGCTCATTCTGTCACCTCGTGTTTTTTAAGGATCTATAGCACCATCAATCACATAATGCAACTAATTTGTTATCTTTTATACATATCTTCTTGTTTTTTAAATTGTTAATATATCATGGTTAAGTAAAGTTTCCGCTTTGAACGCAAACCTTTTGGCTTGTCGCTTTTCGCGTGCTATTTTTATAGTGTTATGAACGGACTTTTACTTGAACCCATTTCTGGAGGACTAAGGTGCAAGATCCTTTTAGAACCATAGAATGGCGGGAAGACCATATAAGACTTCTTGATCAGACATTGCTACCCAGGGAAGAAAAGTACCTCGAAATATATGATGTAAATGTTCTCTGCGAAGCTATTAAAAGGCTCTCCGTTCGTGGGGCGCCTGCAATAGGTGTGGCGGCGGCCATGGGGGTCGCTCTGGGTATGCTGGAGATTGGAGTCGAGAGAGCTAAAGACGCGCCTAATCATTTTGAACTTGTCTGTTCTAAAATTGGCAAGACCCGCCCCACAGCGGTAAATCTCTTTTGGGCGCTGGAACGCATGAAAAAAGTCTTTTACACAAACCAGGGATCAACCCTGCCTAATATTCAGAAGATTCTCGTTCAAGAAGCCGTATCAATTGAAGCCGAAGACAGACGGCTGTGTGAGCTGATAGGAATGCACGGCCAAGATCTGTTCCAGGATGGGGATGTTATTCTGACACATTGCAACGCCGGGGGCCTTGCCACCGCTGGTTACGGAACGGCATTGGGAGTAATCCGGGCCGCTTTTGAAGCGGGCAAGAAAATCCGGGTTTATGCTGATGAAACCAGGCCTTTGAATCAGGGATCCAGAATCACAGCTTGGGAATTAATGAAACTCGGAATACCCGTGACTGTAATTACAGACAACACAGCAGGGGCAATAATGCAATCCGGTGAGATAACAAAGGCTATAGTCGGAGCGGACAGGATAGCCGCCAACGGCGACACTGCCAACAAAATAGGCACATACTCTGTAGCGGTTTTGGCGAGTCGACATGGCATACCTTTCTACGTCGCCGCTCCTTTGTCTACCATAGACATTTCTTTGTCCTCAGGAAAATTTATACCCATTGAGGAGCGCGATCCGATCGAGGTTACAAGTATTTGTGGAGTTCCGGTGGCTCCTGAAGGGGTGGCGGCAAGAAACATAGCGTTTGATGTAACACCAGCGGAACTCATTTCTGGCATAATCACCGAAAAAGGTATAGCGACAAAGCCACTTGCAGATGCTATCGCTATCCTTTTCTCGTAAGGAATTTCCTGAATTCCATGAATCTTTCAATTTTAGATAAGAAGACACAGAACAAAATAGACGCGCTGCAAATAGTGGACGCAGCTTCCGGAAAAACTATCTCTTCATCAGATGCCGGTCCTGTCATAAATTCGCTGAGAAGGGAAAACCTGACACTTGATACGGATCTGTACGAACTGACCATGTCGGCCGGTTACCGTCTACTGGGTCGAGGCAATTACCAGGCGTGTTTTGATTTGTATTACAGGCAAAATCCCGATGACGGGGGGTTTTGTGTGTTCTCCGGACTGGAAAGTGTCATCAGCTATATAAACAACCTGGCTATTTATCCTGACGATATTGAATATTTGGCAAGCACTGGAATTTTCTCCAAGGAAGCCCTTGAAGCTCTTGCATCGGGAGTGTCCTTTTCAGGTGACGTGTGGGCGGTGCCTGAGGGAACCGTGGTTTTTCCCAACGAGCCTCTGATTAGAGTCGTGGGGCCAATCGCGGAGGCTCAGATTCTGGAAACCACGCTACTGGCGTTGGTTGGACATCAAACGCTCATAGCCACCAAAGCCGCCAGGCTTTGTACGGCAGCCAAAGGAGACCCTGTGGTCGATTTTGGCACGAGGAGGGCTCATGGAACACAAGCAGCCCTCTACGGAGCCCGCGCGGCCTATATTGGAGGATGCGACGGGACGTCCAATGTGAAGTCGGGTAAATTATTCGGAATCCCTGTCAAGGGCACTCACGCTCACAGTTGGGTTGAAAGTTTTGAAAATGAGATAGACGCCTTTAGAGGGTTCGGTAGTGTTTTTCCAGATAATTGTGTCCTGCTTGTAGATACTTACGACACAATACAAGGAATCAGAAACGCTATTCAGGTTGGCCGTGAGCTTGGCCTAAAGGGTAAGAAGCTCAGTGGCGTCAGGATAGATAGCGGCGACCTGGCTTATTACTCCAAAGTCGCCAGACAAATGCTCAACGATGCGGGCTTTGGAGAAACCAAAATCCTGGCGAGTAGTGACCTGGATGAATGGTTGATTGAAAGCCTTAAACAACAGGGAGCGCAGATCGATATCTGGTGTGTCGGGACCAGACTCATGACATCTTATCAAACCCCCGCGTTGGGCGTCGTATACAAACTAATGGCGGTAGATCGCGGAGACGGGAAGCTCACGCCAAGAATCAAGATTTCCCACAATCCGAATAAGGTGACCAACCCGGGTGTCAAGAAACATTTTCCGATTCTTTAACGGGGGGAACCGCATGATTGGGGATCTGTTGACTCAGATTGATGAGCCGATTCCCCACTCAAGACCGATTATGGCGCATCATCCCATGTACGATTACATGAAAAAGGTTTACAAGCCTCCTTTTAAAACAATGGAGCTTATGGTTCCGATTTTTAGAAATGGTCGGCAAGTTTACAATTGTCCTCCTCTTTCGGAAATCAGAACACGGGCTTTACAGCAATTGGAAGCGCTTGAACAGGAGTTCAAGAGGTTTTCCAACCCCCATATATACAAAGTTTCCCTTTCTGAAAAACTTTACAGAGTCAAGAAAAACCTCCTCTCCTTCCACCGTGAGAAATTAAAAGCCGAAAAAAAGCGCCTTAAAACACCGTGATCTGAAAATTTGGGTGCATTCTGAAGCAGGACCTGACCTGCCGTAAGGTCTCCTTGAAGTTCCAAGTCGAGTTCCCGCATGGGCCCTTCTCCTGTTCTCGTGACACTTGACAAAGTACCGCATGGCGCCCATCTGAAAGACTCAGATAAAGTATTTTGCGTTATTTGACCGGTATTTCGAGTTTTTTAAGAAGTATCCGGGGCTATTTACGCAAATAAAGTGGCCGAAGAAGCGTTTTAGGCGCTTAAACCGACTGAAAGGCGGACGGAAAAGTTAAAAATTAGTATTGAACAGAGTAACTATCAATGATGCTGAAGGATAGTGTTTGAGTAAAATTGCCGGAGGCGGACGTGGTTGGTAAAAAAAACGACAATATTAAGAAGACTGTTGAAACCGATGTCGCAGGGCCACTTGAACCGCACGGTTCGACTGACGTGATAGCGGTGGATGACGATCTTCTATCTAAGGAATCGGACTTGGATGATTCGAAAGAGAGCGCTTTTGACAAAGTGCTGAAAGAATCTGAGGAAAACCGGGACAGATGGTTACGTTCGGTGGCTGAGTTAGAAAATTTCAAGAAGCGTTCCTTGCAGGAAAGATCTAAGTTGTTGAAATATAAGGACGAAGATTTACTCAGAGAGCTTTTACCTGTGGTTGATAATTTGGAAAGAGCGCTCAGCAACAGCCCTAAAGATGACATGGAAAATCCTCTGACCCAAGGAGTCCAAATGGTGCTGAGAATGTTTGCGGAAGCTTTGAAAAAGTATGGCGTAACTGAAATTGAAGCTTTAGGCAAGAGCTTTGATCCCCAGTTTCACGAGGCCATCGCCCAAGAGCCTTCAGCAAATGGACCCTCCAACTTGGTGACCAGAGAACTTGAGAAAGGCTATATGTACAAAGACCGATTGTTGAGACCGGCGAAAGTTATAGTATCAACAGCGGCTAAATCAAATTGAGATGTTTTTCAACAAATTTAAGTTATCCAAAGTACCCAAAACGGCGAGGAGGTTAAAATGGCGGGAAAAGTCATTGGCATAGATTTAGGAACCACGAATTCATGTGTAGCGATTCTTGAAGGTGGCGATCCGGTAGTTATCGCGAATTCCGAAGGCGGCCGTACAACCCCTTCGATGGTAGCGTTTACAGACTCAGGGGAACGGCTCGTGGGGCAGGTAGCAAAGAGGCAAGCCATCACGAATCCGGAAAACACCTTATTTGCCATAAAGAGACTGATTGGTCGAAAATTCGATTCCAAAGAAGTTCAGGACGACATCAAGGTTTGTTCTTATAAGATAGTTCGCGGTAAAAACGATGAAGCAGCGGTAGAAGTCAGGGGCCGAGATTATACCCCGGCGGAGATTTCCGCGATGATTCTTCAAAAGATGAAGAAGACGGCAGAGGATTACCTTGGAGAAGAAGTGAAAGACGCAGTTGTCACCGTTCCTGCCTATTTTAATGATTCTCAGAGACAGGCTACAAAAGACGCCGGCCGCATAGCCGGGCTCAACGTTCTCCGGATCATCAATGAGCCAACTGCCGCTTCACTCGCTTATGGGCTCGACAAGAAGAAAGAAGAAAAGGTCGCTGTTTTTGACTTAGGTGGAGGAACTTTCGATATTTCAGTCCTGGAGATCGGGGATGGAGTTTTTGAAGTCAAATCAACAAACGGTGACACTCATTTGGGTGGAGAAGATTTTGACCAGAGAGTGATGGATTACCTGGCTACCGAATTTAAGAAGGACCAGGGAATCGATTTACGCAATGACAAGATGGCTCTTCAAAGACTCAAAGAAGCGGCGGAAAAAGCCAAGATAGAGCTTAGCTCCTCAATGGAGACCGATATTAATCTGCCATTCATCACCGCGGACGCGTCCGGGCCTAAACATCTTACGATGAAGCTCACAAGGGCCAAACTCGATTTATTGGTTGAGGATTTGATTGAAAGGACTGTTGGGCCTTGTAAGGCCGCCATGAAGGACGCAGGGGTGACTCCTGATCAAATAAATGAGGTTATCCTTGTCGGTGGTATGACGAGGATGCCGGCTGTTCAGGCAAGAGTGAAGGAGCTTTTCGCAAAAGAACCTCACAGAGGGGTTAACCCCGATGAAGTTGTGGCCGTGGGCGCCGCGATTCAGGGAGCCGTCCTCAGAGGAGAAGTCAAGGATGTCCTCTTGTTGGACGTCACACCTTTGTCTCTTGGTATCGAAACATTGGGAGGAGTATTCACAAGACTTATCGAAAAGAATACCACGATCCCAACCAGAAAAAGCCAGACCTTTTCTACCGCGTCGGACAACCAGCCGTCTGTGTCAATTCACGTATTGCAGGGTGAGCGTGAAATGGCCGCTAGCAACAAGACTCTGGGCCGTTTCGAACTGGTTGGAATTCCACCTGCGCCACGTGGGCTGCCGCAAATCGAAGTCACGTTTGACATAGACGCGAACGGCATTGTCCATGTTTCCGCTAAAGATCTCGGAACAGGAAAGGAACAGTCCATCAAGATCACCGCATCTAGTGGAATGACTGAAGAAGAGATTCAGAGGATGGTCAAAGACGCGGAATTGCACGCTGAAGAAGACAGAAACAAACGTGAACTGATAGATGCGAGAAATCAGGCTGACTCCACTATTTACATGACTGAGAAGTCATTAAAAGAACACGGGGACAAAGTTGATTCATCCGTTAAAACCGCTATTGAAGCGGCCATAACCAAGACTAAAACAGCTATGGAAGGTTCGGACGCCCCAGCAATAAAGACGGCCACGGAAGAGCTACAGCAGGCGTCCCACAAACTGGCTGAAGCTATGTATCATCAGGCGTCCGCATCTGGTGGCGCAGGCCCTGAGGCTGGAGCCGGATTTGAATCTGGCCAATCTCAGTCAGGCCCTAAACATGAAGAAGATGTGGTTGACGCTGATTTTGAAGAGGTAAAAGACAGCAAGAAATAGATTTTTTGGGACAAATCCTGATTTGAAAGGGAGCTTTTACAAAGAAAAGCTCCCTTTTTTTGCGCTCCGAATTGGGATTTGATCTTAGGGCTCATGATATGTTATTCTATAAAGATATTTTTTGAATAAAGGTTTTTCTTCAACCTCATTTAAGAAATCCTAAAATCTGAAATAAGAGTACGCGTCGTTAAGATTTGACTCGTCGAGGACCCCGTTCATGGCCGAAGTTTTACCTTTCAAAATGGTGCATTACAACCCGGATCGCTCAGAAGACCTGAGTTGTCTTATTACTCCTCCATATGACATCATATCTCCTGAACAACAGGAGTTCTTCTACAATACCTGCCCTCATAACATCATAAGGCTGGTTCTTGGCAAGCAATTCGCCAGTGACACAGCGGACAACAACAGGTATACGAGAGCCGCAAGTACGCTCAGGAAATGGATGCGTGATAATGTTCTGGTCAGACGACCAAAACCAGGATTCACTCTTTATCAAATGGATTTCAGGGAACCTGAAGGCGAATGGAGGAGACTGGACGGTTTGGTCGGTTTGGTTAAGGTCGGCGATTACGGCGTTGGGAAAGTTCTGCCTCACGAAAAGACCTATTTGGGACCTAAAAAGGATCAGTTGGAATTATTGCGTGCCTGCCGGGCGAATTTCACTCCCATCCACGCAATGTTTGACGATCATGATGAAGTTGTCATGCAATTGTACCAATCTCTTTTGAGAACAAAACCGGAGCAGGAAGTTCAAGATTCGGACAACATAGTTCACCGGACCTGGAACCTGAGTGATGAAAAAACAGTTAAAGAGATTACCGAATTCTTGGGAGATAAGAGCCTGTTCATAGCCGATGGGCATCATAGATATGAGACGTCCTTAGCCTACTGTAACGAAATGGAAAATCTCAACCTTCCCGGGCCTGAGCATCCGCACGAATACGTGATGGCTTATCTCACGTCCATGTCTCACCCTGGCCTCACAATACTTCCCGCGCACCGGATGCTCAAGAAACATTGATAGTTCATTCATGGACGAATTTTCGACAAGACTTCGAGATCACTTTGATATTCATGAGATGGACTGTGATCTTAATGACCTGGAAAAGTCATCTCATGAACTTGCGCTGAAGTTGCATCAATACCTGGACGTGGGCGGACATTTTGGAATGGTTGTCCACGGAGATAACAAATTTTTTCTGTTAAGCATGAAAAATGATAGCAGTGGACAGCCCTTGATCGCACATGATCTTCCTGAAGCCCTTGCCAATTTGGATGTGACCATACTTCGCGAGTTTATTCTAGGGCACGTGTTTGGATTGGACAAAGAAAACTCGGAAGATCATATAGAATACACCCCTTCAATTTTCGACGCTGTAAACAGAAACTCTTCGAGGGGATGTTCAAATAAGTTTTATCCTCAATCCAACCCGGGTTGACCAAATGCGTAAGGCAGCGGAATTGGGGCAGAAAATGCCTCACAAATCCACTTACTTTTATCCCAAGATCTCATCCGGATTGGTGTTGAACGTATTTTGATCCTGATTGGATTGGATGTGGGTTGAATGACATGAATCACCTTAGTGTGGTTATGAATCGGGATTGATTTTGCAGGAGCACTCAGAAACAATTGATGGCCTTTTTCGGAATAAGGTAAAGGTTATTCAGGCGTCCAAAGGTTACCGAGTATCGGAGGACGCCATCTTCCTGACCTGGTTTGTAAGACCGCAGGAAGGAGATCTGATTCTTGACGCAGGGGCGGGTTGCGGTGTTATTGCTTTTGGTCTGGTCATGAAAAACCCATCCGTTAAAGTCGTCGGTCTGGAAATTCAGGAAGGTTTAATCGGCCGGGCCCAACGAGGCGTAATACTCAACAACCTTGTCTCAAAGGTATTTATGTTGCGAGGAGATCTCAGAAAAGCGGATCTTTTCTTTCGTCCTCACACATTCAACATGGTCGTGTCCAACCCTCCTTATTATCAATCAGGATCCGGACGAGTAAGTTCATTAAGTGAAAAGGCTCTCTCCAGACATCAGATAATGATGCCACTGACTGATTTGTTTCTGGTTTCTTCGCGTCTGTTGAAACCCACAGGTAGATTTTGCCTGATTTATCCAGCCAACGGGTCAGATCAACTAGATAGGGCAGCGGCTCTTTCGGGTTTGAAAATAAATCGCAGACTATGGATTCATACTCACGAAGAGTCGGAACCTGTCCTTTTGTGCGTGGAGGCGTGTCAATCAACTGAGGACAATTATTTGACTGAAGACAGGATTTGTCTATACCATTCTAATAATGTCAGGACTCCTCAGGCGGAGGCTATTCTTGCCGGGGAAGAATTTGTGTTCTAATCGCCATATTTCGGTAATGGCGTTTTGTCACATATAAGTGGAAAGATTCCGGTTTTTCAGGAGGCGAATTTGGAAGAGTTTAGTAGAATCAAAAGGCTACCTCCCTATGTCTTTCAGGTTGTCAATGACCTTAAGATGAAGCTCAGAAGAGCTGGTGAGGACATAATCGATTTGGGTATGGGTAACCCTGATATTCCAACTCCAAATCACATAGTCGACAAATTAATTGAGGCCGCCCAAAACGGCAAGAATCACCGATATAGCGCGTCCGCTGGTATACCGAAATTAAGATTGGCGTTTGCCAATTGGTGGCAGAGACGATATGGCGTAGAACTGGATCCTGATTCGGAGATCGTGGCCACCATGGGAGCGAAAGACGCTTTGGCTCACCTTGTCCTGGCTATTGTTAATCCAGGAGACGTTGTTTTTGTGCCTTCCCCTACATATCCTATCCACCCTTACTCAGTGGTTATAGCCGGTGGGGATCTTCGGCATATACCGATCAGACCGGACCGTGATTTCTTTGAAGATCTTAAGGCTGCGGCTCGTTTGACCTGGCCTTTGCCAAAACTTTTGATCATTTCATTCCCTCACAACCCCACAACCATGGTTGTAGACGAGGATTTCTTCAAACGCATTGTTGAGTTTGCGCACGAGTACAAGATCATGATTATTCATGACTTTGCTTACGCTGATTTGACTTTCGACGAGTACAAGGCTCCAAGCTTTCTTTCTGTTCCCGGAGCCAAGGAAGTTGGAATCGAGACTTTCTCATTGTCAAAGAGTTATTCAATGGCCGGTTGGCGAGTTGGTTGCGCTGCGGGTAACCCTCAGATGATTCATGCTCTTAGAAGACTTAAAAGCTATATAGATTATGGGATGTTTCAACCAATTCAAATTGCCGCAATCATAGCTCTGAATGAAAATCAGGATTGTGTATCTGAAATCGTTTCGGAATATAAGGATCGTCGAGATGCGCTGTGTTCGGGTCTTTTGGATTGTGGGTGGCCTATAACTCCACCGAAAGGCACGATGTTCGTGTGGGCCGAGATACCTGAACAGTTTAGAAATCTGGGATCACTTGAGTTTTCTAAACTTATGACAGAAGAAGCAAAAGTGGCGGTAAGTCCCGGTATTGGCTTCGGACCTTTTGGAGATGAGCATGTAAGATTTGCGCTAGTGGAAAATCGCATGCGTATCCATCAGGCTGTTCGTGGAATCAGACATTTTCTCAACAAGAATGATACGGACTCGCAGGAAGAACAGACGCCAGTGCCGCAGTCAGTTGGGCTTTAAAATGAAATCCACATTCCAGGCTGATTTTTCAATATTCAGGTAGAAATTTAAATTTAACTATTCGTTATGGATTATTTAAACGGGTGCCTTTTATGGACGAGATTTCGATAGGCTTAATTGGTTTTGGAACCATCGGTAGTGGCGTAGCTCAAATCCTGAGAGAGAATCAGGGGATCATTGAAGCTAGAACAGGGTTTCGGATCAATCTTAAACGAATCGCCGATCTCAATGTTGACGCCGATCGGGGAGTGGAGATTGACAGGTCAATTCTTACAACTGACGCTTATGAAATACTCCGGGATCCGGAGATATCTGTTGTAATCGAACTCATTGGCGGTTATGAGCCTGCGCGGACTTTTATCCTCGAAGCTCTGCGAAATGGGAAATCCGTTGTTACTGCGAACAAGGCATTATTAGCCGAACACGGCCCGGAGATTTTTCAGACGGCTAGGGAAAACTCTACGGACATAGCTTTTGAAGCGGCCGTGGCAGGCGGAATACCTATCCTAAGGTCGTTTAGAGAAGGTCTGATAGCCAATAAATTTGACAAGATTCTCGCGATTCTCAATGGGACCTGTAACTTCATCCTTTCAGAGATGACGCGAAATCCAGGCGCCGAGTTCCACCATGCTCTCCAAAAGGCTCAAGAATTGGGTTATGCAGAGGCGGATCCAACATTAGACATAGAGGGTATTGATTCGGCTCACAAGTTGACCCTCGTTCTCGCTCTTACTCACGGGATTTATGCGCCCACAAAAAATATCCACGTTGAGGGAATCACTCAGATAGGATCTTTTGATTTAGTAATGGCGCGTGAATTTTCTTACAAGATCAAATTACTCGCTATGATCATTCGTCACGGGGACAGGGTTGAGGTCAGACTGCACCCGACAATGCTTCCCGAAACTCACCCTCTTGCTCAGGTCGATGGCGTGTTTAATGGCATTTTTTTGCGTGGCGACATGGTTGGAGATCAATTGTTTTATGGTAGAGGCGCAGGACGTGAACCTACAGCATCAGCAGTAATGGGTGATGTAATTGAACTGATTAGGAACAAGACTCTTGGTAAAGCTGGAAGAGTTCCTCCTCTGGGATACCCTGGCGCTCTGGCGTCAATGGAGTCTGTCCTGGACATGAATGAAGTGGTGACCAATTACTATATCCGAATCCAGGCGATTGACCGACCTGGAGTATTGTCCAAAATAGCCGGCATCATGGCCGACCATAACATCAGTATCCATTCAGTCGTTCAAAAGCGTCGTGACCACTCCGGCGCTGGGGCGGTTCCTGTGGTTTTCATAACACATTCCGCCAAAGAAGCCGATGTAAGGCTTGCAAAAAACGAAATCGGAAATTTGGATGTAGTTACTGAGCCACCGACCATCATAAGAATCGAAGATGAAGATCTTGATTGAGAACCGGATTTGTATTTGATTCTCCTCAATCCAAGATATTGTGGAAAGTTTCAGGGTCAATGGAGATAAATGATGTGGAAAGGTATTATAAGAGAGTATCCCGACTTTTTTAATTTTTCCAATGATAAACATGTCATAACCATACTCGAGGGAAATACGCCTCTGATTCCAGCCCCGCGGCTAGCGGAGAAGATAAACCCGAGGATATCGATCTTCCTGAAGTTTGAAGGCCTTAATCCAACAAGCTCGTTCAAAGATCGAGGCATGACCATGGCTGTTTCCAGGGCAGTAGAAGCTGGATCAAGAGCGGTAATATGCGCCTCAACCGGAAATACTTCCGCTTCCGCCGCTGCTTACGCCGCCAGAGCGGGTATCAAGGCTTTCGTAGTAATACCCGAAGGGAAAATTGCCCTGGGTAAACTGGCTCAGGCCATGATCCACGGCGCCACAGTGATAAAGATTCGTGGAAATTTTGATGACGCTCTGAATATAGTGAAAAAAATTTCTGAGGAACATCCTATAACTTTAGTAAACTCCTTGAATCCTCACAGGATTGAAGGCCAGAAATCAGGGGCCTTTGAAATATGCGACACACTCGGAACAACCCCGGATTATCACTCCCTGCCAGTTGGAAACGCAGGGAACATAACGGCCTACTGGGCTGGCTACAAAGCATATTTTGACTGTGGGAAGATCAGGAGTCTTCCCAAAATGATCGGTTTTCAGGCTGAAGGGGCTTCTCCAATTGTCCAGGGTAGAGTCTTTGAAAAACCGGAAACCATTGCCACTGCGATAAGAATAGGCAATCCGGCTTCATGGAAGAAAGCTGAACAGGCTCGGGATGAGTCTGGCGGCCTTATTGACAGCGTTACGGATGATGAAATACTCGAAGCCTACAAAATGGTCGCATCGCTGGAGGGAGTTTTTTGTGAACCTGCGTCCGCCGCTTCCATAGCAGGTCTCATTAAGAAGAGCGCTCAAGGGCTTTTCGCTGGTGGAGAACGGGTCGTATGCACCTTGACGGGGCATGGCTTGAAAGACCCCGACAACGCAATTAAAGTTTCTACTGAACCGGTAACCTGCGAGCCGGATACCAAGAAGGTGTTAAATGTCCTCGGATTCTAACATGAAATACTTGATAATTGTTCCTGACGGCATGGCTGACTCGTTTGATGATTCTTCGGATCCTACGTCATTGGAGTCGTCCAACACCCCATGGATGGACAAAATGGCCTCAAACGGAAAGATCGGGACGTCAATAACAATCCCCGATGGTATGGCCCCTGGCAGTGACGTCGCGACATTATCCCTGATGGGATACTCAGCAGCCGATACTTACACGGGAAGAGCGCCTTTTGAAGCGGCTTCCATGGGAATCAAGCTGAAGCCTGGTGACTTGGCCTTTCGTTTAAATCTGGTTACTCTGGACAGAAATTTCACCATTATGGCCGATCACAGTGGCGATCATATCTCGACGCCCGAAGCTAAAGACCTTATCGGATCACTGGCTCTGGAAATTGAGTCACTCGGGTTTGAGGTTTTCCCTGGGATTTCTTATAGAAATCTGTTGGTCTGGGCGGATGGACCGGATGACATAGTCACTCATCCTCCCCATGATTTTCCAGGTGAACCAATAGCCCATTATCTTCCTTCAGGAAAAGGTTCTGAAAAATTGCTTCGGCTCATTGTCAAATCATGGAGGATTCTCGATAAACATCATGTTAACCAACGCCGACTGAAACGTGGACAGGGCCCTGCAAATTCCGTATGGCCGTGGGGTCAGGGCAAACCACCCCAATTAAAAACCTTGAAGGAACGATTTGGGGTTACTGGATCAGTTGTCGCAGCGGTTGACTTGGTACGCGGCATTGGTAAGTACGCTGGTCTCGACGTGATAGATGTCCCAGGCGCTACCGGATATCTTGACACAAATTATGAAGGAAAGGTTCAAGCCGCTATTGACGCTCTAGGATCCCATGATTTCGTCTTGTTGCATGTTGAAGCTCCTGACGAGGCAGGCCATTCCGGCCAGATGGACCTTAAAATAAAAGCAATCGAGGATTTCGATCAAAGGGTCGTGGGACCCATTCTGAAGGAACTGGAAGCATTTGAAAATTGGCGGATATTATTGGCCCCGGATCATCAGACCCCAGTCGCAAAGAGAGTTCACAGTTCAGGTCCAATCCCGTTCGTGTTACTGGATTCTGACTCGTGGAGAAAATCAGCCGGGTCGGAACAAGCCAAGTTCACCGAAAGGGCTGCCGCCGATTCTGGAATTAATGAGCCCCTGGGTATGAATTTGATTGAGGTCCTTTTCGGCCGTAGGACTCTTCAGGAATAGCTTCCCTGCGATGACCGACTTTATTCTAAAACATGAGGCCTCCATAAGGTTCTTTTTCTTCATTTCCATATTCGCTGTGGTCGCCTTTTATGAAACCAGGCTCCCTCGAAGACAATTGAGCGTCTCAAAAACCGGCAGATGGATAATTAATTTGGGGATTGTTTTTTTAGACTCTATTGCCCTGAGGATATTCTTTTCCGCGGGGGCTGTAGGTGTGGCGTATTGGGTAGATCAACACGGATGGGGAATCATGAATTTTCTCAAGCTTCCCTATTTTCTGAATGTTATAGCCAGTGTTCTCGTACTGGATTTCATAATTTACCTTCAGCATGTGTTGTTTCATGCGGCCCCAGCGTTTTGGCGTTTACATATGATTCACCACGCTGATCTGGATTTCGATGTTACTACCGGTACTCGATTTCATCCTATTGAAATTCTGCTTTCAATGATAATAAAATCCGGAGCCATATTAGCCTTAGGTCCGCCGGTTCTAGGTGTGCTTCTTTTCGAGATTTTGCTTAATGGAACAGCTATGTTCAATCATAGCAATATAAAGCTTCCTGAGCGGTGGGATAGTATTCTGAGGCTTTTCGTAGTCACCCCGGACATGCATCGAGTTCATCATTCCGTCTTTCCAAATGAAACAAACAGTAATTTTGGTTTTAATTCCCCGTGGTGGGATAGGTTGCTTGGGACTTACAGACCCCAACCCAGATTAGGACATGAGGCTATGACCATAGGCTTGAATCAGTTTCGTGACCCTAACCGCTTAACTCTTCCAAAGATACTCGTACTCCCGTTTTTCGGTAATCCCGGAACTTACGCGATTAACCGCAGGGGCCAAGTATCTACTAAACCTCAATAATTACGTATTTTCAATCAAGAAATTGACGCGCTAATGAATTACCTTAAAGAACCGATCCCATCTGATTTGCGCAGTATCCGGAGCTGAATAGTAGATCAGGAAAGCTTTTCCTTTCACATCTTCCAAAGGCACAAAGCCCCAGAATCTACTGTCATGGCTGAAGTCCCTATTGTCTCCCATTACAAAAAGAAAATCCTTCGGGACTTTTAGAGGTGGCATGTTGTCTCTTGGATTGAGGTCTCCCGGCATAGTCACATTGCTGTTAAATCTCGCCTGAGGCGTATTGTATTCGTTTCCGTTTATGAAAACTTTTTTGTTTCTTATCTCAACGGTGTCCCCTCCGACCCCGATTACTCGCTTTATAAAATCCTTCGTACGATCTTCGGGGTACACGAAAACAATAACATCCCCTCTCTCCGGCTGGAAAAGATCCGGGAATCTATAGCTGGTGAACGGAATCCTAATACCATAAACCAGCTTGTTGACCAGGATATGGTCACCGATGAGTAAAGTGGGCTCCATAGAGCCGGAAGGAATTTTGAATGCCTGAACAAATATGGCCCTTATGATTATAGCCAAAATTATGGCTACTACTAGAGCTTCGCTGTATTCTTGAAAGGTCGTCCTTGGGGACTTTTTGTGAGGTTCTGGAACACTTAAAGGTTGAGCCATTTTTTTCTCTTTCAGTCTGATCCGCTTTCGAATAAGCGCCAAGATGAAATTATATAGGACATGCTACTGCAGGTGTAAATGGGAACAGGGCATGGGGCGTTAAAAAACGGTTTGGGCTGGTTGCGTTATTTAAGATATTATCAATAATTTCAGTAGATAACCTCATTTACGGATTCATTCCCCCTGCCAAAAAAATGAAACCGGAGGGGAGAAGTTTTTCCTCACCCCCCGGTCCACCGGTTTAACAGGCCCCTCCCTCCCCCGAGGTTGAGGCCGGGACCTTGCTATCACCATAATACGCAATAGTCAAGTTATTCTTGTATGTATCAGCTATTTATTCACAAAAAACCTGACCTTTTAAGTATAAGCGGCAATAGGTATACTTGTGGGGAACCCATAATATGAAGGCGCGGAAAAAGATTGTTATCAAGAGAACTAGGCAACTCCGCCCAAATAGGCCTGTTTCACTTTAGGATTCCGTAGTAGCTCGTAACCTGGACCTTCCAACATAATTGTCCCGTTTTCCAGTAAAAACGCGTAATCCGCAATTTTGAGCGCAGCATTGGCGTTCTGTTCAATCAAAAACACAGTCACTCCCTCGCTTCTTATCTTTTCGATAATTCTAAACACATCCGCTACGATCATAGGGGCCAGCCCGAGAGAAGGTTCATCCATCATCAACAAACGGGGTTGCGACATCAGGGCTCTACCAATAGCCAGCATCTGCTGTTCCCCGCCTGACAAAGTTCCGGCCATCTGTTGACCGCGTGAAGCGAGCACAGGAAATATGTCATAAACCTGCCCGAACAAGCTATTCAGGCTTTTCTTTTCCCTTGTATAGTAGGCCCCCATGAGAAGATTCTCACGTATGGTAAGGTTCGCGAAAACTTTCCTTCCTTCAGGAATATGGACCAACCCCAGTCGTTGAATTTTATCGGGAGCAATATTTTTGATAGGTTTACCTTCAAATAGAATCGCTCCCGCTTGGGCTTTAGCCAGCCCGGAAACTGCGCGGACAGTCGTGCTTTTGCCTGCCCCGTTAGCCCCTAACAGCGTAACGATTTCTTTGGCGCCCACTTCGATAGACACGCCTTTCAAGGCATGGATTCCACCATAATTAACATGCAGGTCTTCAATTTGAAGCATGGTCTTCCGTTACGTCGCCAAATTCAGGTCCTAAGTATGCGGCTATTACTTGTTCATCATTTCTTATCTGAGACGGAGTTCCCCAGGCTATTGGGCGGCCGTGATCTATCACCCTTATCTTGTCACATACTCCCATGACAAAACTCATGTCATGATCGATCAGTCCTATTCCAATAGACAAATCCTTTCGAAGTCTTAATAAAAAATCTCCAAATTCCCTGGTTTCAGTCGGATTCATACCAGCCACCGGCTCATCCAAGAGCAACAGCTTCGGGTCAAGGGCAAGAGCCCTGGCGATTTCAAGTTTTCTCTGGCTCCCATACGGGAGCGAATTGGCTCGATCTAGGGCAAGGCTTCCCAGGTTCATGAGTTCCAACAGGCCGTAAGCTTTAGATCTAATTCTTGACTCATCTCTTGTGAATCGCCCGAAACCCATTATCGCTTCAACAATGGAATAGGAAATTGATGAATGGGCGGCGATCATGACATTTTCAACCACGGAAAGATCTTCATAGAGTTTTATGTTTTGAAAGGTCCTGGCTATACCGTTTCGAGCGATACGAGATGGCGGCCACCCGGTAATCTCTTGACCACAAAAAAAGATGGACCCCGATGAAGGCCTTATTCTACCACTCACCGCATTGAAGGCGGTGGTCTTCCCCGCGCCGTTTGGACCTATCAATCCTATGACTTGATTTTGTTGTATTTCAAGACACAGGTCACTCAGGGCCTGCACGCCTCCAAAAGAAACTGATAAATCTCGGATTTCCAGCAGTTTATCCATTGTAAATTCAGGCTCTCATAGCGCCAAATTTTCTGACAAACCAGCCGAGAAAACCATTCCACGTAAATTCGGACTTTCCCATTATTCCGCTTCTAGCGAAAAGCATAACCAGAATAAGGATGAGCGAGAAGATGACCATTCTCATCCCTGGAATTCCTCCGTATTGAAATCCGAACAAACTTGAAGGTTCTTCGAACACTCGAAGCGCTTCCCCTCCCCAGGTAATGAGCACTGCGGCCAGAACCGATCCGGTGGTGCTTCCAAGACCTCCTATAACGATGATGATCAGCAAGTTAAATGTGAACATAAATGTAAAAAGAGAAGGAGAAATTGTTGTAATGAGGTGGGCCAGCAATCCTCCTGCAACTCCTTGAAAGAACGCGCTGAAAGCAAATGCTAATGTCTTTATACGGAGAGCGTTTATTCCCATAGCCTCGGCCGCTATTTCATCTTCTCTGACTGCTTTCATGGCTCTTCCATAAGATGAATTCACAAGCCTGACAGTACAAAAAATCGTGAAAACACAGACCCCCCAAGTCCACCACAGGTTTGTATATGGGTTCAAGCCTTTCAATCCTAACGAGCCGTTGGTCAATGAAAGAGAATTATTGGCCAATACCTGGATCACTTCTCCGAGCCCTAAAGTTACAATTGCCAAATAGTCCCCGCGAACCCTAAAGACAGGCACAGCCATTAATATGGCTATCAGGGCCGTAACAATCCCCGCAAACAATAAAGAGACAGCGAAAGGGAGCGAAATCACGGACAAAGGCCACAACATCGGTTCAATTATGAATGATCTCAATTTTTCATCAGGGGATAATGTTAAAATTGCGCTTGTATATGCGCCTATTGCCAGAAATGCGTTCGGAGCGAGGGAAAATTGCCCCATTACACCATTGATGAGGTTGTAGCTTACGGCAAGAGTTATAAATATGGCTATATTTTCCAGAATACGAATTGAATATTGATTGAAATTTTGCTCCGCGTGGAAGAGAAACGCAAAAAGCAGCGTCAAGCCGGCAATTGTAAGAATCCGGTTGCGGGAGGCTCTCCCCATCACGGATTTCTCCATCGTGTTGGAACCTGGTCCCACCACGCGTCAATCCGGAAGACGCTCGCCCATGATGCCTGTGGGACGAGTCAAAAGAATGATTATCATCAAAAAAAACGCTATAGCGTCACGGTAGCCTGACCAGTCCGGTTCAAAAGCTACTATGAGCACTTCTGCCAAGCCTAGTATCAGACCACCCAAAGCTGCTCCAGTGATGTTTCCTATGCCCCCCAGCACGGCCGCTACAAAAGCTTTTAGCCCCGGAACTACCCCCATAAACGGTTCAACAGCGGGATATTTCATGCACCACAGGATTCCTCCAGCAGCGGCTAGCGCCGATCCCAACGCAAACGTAAAAGATATTACCCGATCTTTGTCGACCCCCATGAGCATGACTGTTTCCATATCCCTCGAAAGGGCTCTCATTGCCATACCTATCCGGGTCTTTTTGACCACAACTATGCAAAGACCCAACAAAGCTAGTGTGATTACAAGAACCCAGATTGAAAGGGCAGCAATACTTACTCCACCCAAACTCAATGACCCCTCAAAAAGTTTTGGCATTGGGAACGATTTTGGTCTCCCCCCTATTATCACCAATCCTAGGTTTTCTAGTAAAAAAGACACTCCGATCGCTGTTATCAGAGCATTGATTCTAGGACTTTTTCGAATGGGTTTGTAGGCGCCTCTGTCGATAAGGATCCCGAGAAGGGCTGTGAACAGGACGGAACCAGCGAAAGCCAAAGGCCAGGGCGCATTAAAAATGACTATTCCAAAAAAACCAACATAAGCGGAAACCATCAGCAGGTCACCATGAGCGAAGTTTATGAGACGTAAGACTCCGTAAACCATGGTGTAACCAATTGCTAACAGCCCGTATAGGCAGCCTACCGTAAGTCCATACACTAGTTGTTGAAAGAAAAAACTAAAATCCAATAGTGGATTCAGCTCCTTTGAGGGTTCTGGCGACTCATGGCATGATTGTGGTTACGTAAACAAATTTCCCGTTCTCAACTTTATTGACCACCATAGGTTTGATCGCATTACCGTCGGGTTTGATCGTTATCTTACCAGTTAAGCCTTCGAAATCCTTGGTTGCGCTAATGGCGTCCCTGATTTTTTCAGGATCGGTTGACCCCGCTTTTTTAATGGCTTCTACAACTATGAAATACGCGTCCGCTGACTGAGCCGTGTATGAGTCGAGCTCTTTCCCGACTTCCTTCTGGAAAAGCTCGTAAAATTTCTTTCCTAATGGGGTGTTAATAGTATCAACATGAAAATGGGCCGTGAAATACAATCCTTCTACAGCTTTGCCTCCCAATTGTATGAGTTCCGGAGCCTGCACCCCGTCACCTGCCAATATTGGAGTATTCAAGCCCATTTCCCGAGCCTGCTTGGCGATAAGAGCGCATTCCGTGTAGTAAATAGGGGCATATATTATATCAGGTTTAGCTGACTTTATCCTGCTCAGTTGTGGTGTGAAGTCTCTATCTCCCATCTTATACATTGTTTCGGATATTATCTTTCCACCACCCTGGGTAAACTCCCGCTGAAAAAACGTTTTTAATCCCACGCAATAATCCTGGGAGATATCATATATGATTGCTGCAGTCTTGGCGTGAAGCTGACCCAGCGCCAGTTTTGCAGCCACGCGCCCCTGTTCGGGATCTATGAAACATACCCTGAACACGTATTTCTTGCCTTGATTTACGAGAGGATTGGTAGCGGTCGGACTAACCATTGGAATCTTTGCTCTCTCTGCCAGATCCGAGGCAGCTATTGTGTTTCCGGAAATAAGCTCCCCGATTATTGCGACAACCTTATCTTTTTCGATCAATCTGGAAACAGCGTTCGCCGAGTCAACTTTCTCCGACTTGGTGTCGGCAAGTTTGATTTCGATGGGTCGTCCTAGGGCTTCCGGCTCTATTTGCTTAGCCGTATTTATCCCATCCCAGGCCATTTGTCCGAAAGCGGCCACACTGCCGGTCATAGGTAACAACGCGCCTATATTGATCGGTTCGGCAGCCATGGCCCATGAGATCATGCTTAAACACAAAGCCGTGATCACCACCAAAAGTCGAGGCATATAAAAGCACCTCCTTAGATAGTTATCTCTGAATCTCCGTTTGATAATGACTAAATCGACCCGGCGTTAGTTGTCGGAAAAAGACTTGAATTTCAGATGGCGGTTATTAAAGCACTAATATGGGTCAAAGTAAACCTGATTAACCTTTGACGCACGTCTAACGCCAGTGTATTTATAGCGTCATGATGACAAATTCAGACAAAATTCGTATTGGTGTTATTGGAGTGGGATCCATGGGCCGTAATCACGCCCGTGTTTTGTCTCAAAACGAAAATTGCGATTTTATAGGAATTTACGATGTGGATGAGGCAAGGGCAGCGCAAATCTGCGAAGCGTACGGTTGTCAGGGTTTTGGAAATTTAGACTCAATATTGAATTCAATAGACGCTGTGGTTGTAGCTGCGCCAACCTTTCTTCACGGTGATCTAGGGACGGAATGCCTCAACCGCGGGAAACACACGCTCATGGAAAAACCTTTGGCTGCAAGTGTGGTTGAAGCTGAGAGTCTCGTCAAACTTGCAGAAGCAAAAGGGGTTATTTTAATGGTGGGCCATATCGAACGTTACAATCCTGCCATAAGCCTCATGATAAGCAACATAAAGAAAAATAAAGAGCCTGTGATCTCATTTGAGGCCAGGAGACTCAACCCTTTTGATGGAACAAGATGCCTTGATGTTGATGTTCTATATGATCTTTTGATTCATGATGTGGACTTGGCGCTGGAAATAGCGGATTCTGAGATTTTGAACATTATCTCCTTTGGGAAAGAGGTTTATTCAAATTTAGTTGACGACGCCCATACGCTATTGCGATTCAAAAATGGAATCACTGCTGTTTTTTGGACCTCAAAGTGCTCTCCCAGAAAAATCCGGGAAATCGCTGTCACTACGAAAACCCGATTTTACCAGGCGGACTCAATTACCAGAACGTTGACTATACATACTTCCAGAGATGTAAATCCACTGTCAGGCGGCGTTTGTCAAATGGGTGATATCGAGGTCGAAGAAATTCTTCAAGCCCAAAAGGAGCCCTTAAGAGCTGAAATAGACGATTTTCTGCGCTCCATAAAAACAAATAGCTCCCCGACTGCGAATGGCCGGAGAGCGCTAAACTCTCTGGTAGTTCTTGAGCAAATATCCAAAAATCTTGTTTCCCATTGAAATACAAAATTATTTCGGTAGAGACATCTATTGATTTCAGAGAACCTTGTTTAGTGAATATTCGATCACTCCCCTGGCGCCGGCCTTCAAGAGTTTAGGTATCAGAGTCCTGACAACTTCTTCTGAAACAACCGACTCAACAGAGAACCAGTCTGATTTGTACAGGCCAGCGACCGTTGGAGCGTTTAGAGAAGGAAGTAAACCAACGACAATATCGACCTCCGCTTTTGGAACATTCATTTTCAAACCAACCATCTTTCGGGCTTCAAGCGCTGATTGAAGCATCAGATGTATTTGTTCCATCTTCTCACGCTTGAACGAGTCCTGATATGATTTCTTGTTCGCTATGAACTGGGTGTTGGTTGTTAGAATATTGTAAATGATTTTAAGGCCGTTGGCTCTCAATGTGCTTCCAGTTTCCGTAACATCAACAATGGCGTCCACAACGCCTTCCTGGACTTTCGCTTCAGTGCTACCCCACGAAAATTCAACGTCAATTTTTATTCCTCGATCAGAAAAAAACCTCTTGGTGACTCCAACCAGTTCGGTAGCTACACGCTTTCCCTCAAGATCTTCCGGAACCTGATAACCTGATTTCCCATCTACCGCCAAAACCCAACGAGCAGGATTCTGAGAGACCTTTGAATAAACTAAATCATCTATTACCTTGACATCCGACTCATTCTCAAGGATCCAATCTTTTCCAGTCAACCCCGCGTCGAATGTACCCGATTCCACATATCTGGATATTTCCTGAGCCCTCAAACGAGCCATAACAATTTCGTCATCATCAACAGTCGGGAAATAACTTCTGGGTGAAACTGTTATGTTCCAGCCAGCGCGACGAAATAAATCAATTGTCGCCTGTTCCAGGCTTCCCTTTGGAATTACAAGCTTCAATGGGTCTTTACGACTCAATTTCTTTTATCTCTCCTTCCTGGTTGATTCGTCTAAAGAAACAGCTCCATTTCTTGGTGTGGCATGCGCCCTCGCCCTGTTGATCCACTAGCAAGAGAATGGTGTCCATGTCACAATCTACGAGAACTTCTCTAACTATCTGAATGTCTCCAGAAGTCGCTCCTTTTCGCCAAAGCTCTTTCCTGGACCTGCTCCAATAGCAGGCTCTGCCCTCCTTGAGTGTGATCTCCAAGGCTTCCTGGTTCATATAGGCCATCATCAAAACCTTACCCGTTTTTACATCCTGTGCTATCGCAGGCGCTAATCCGCCTCCCTTTTCGAAGTCTATTTCATTTATCGTAGAGGAATCTAATGAACCCCTCATAGTGTCTCCTTGGTTTGTTATACTGACAAATCAGTTGTTAAGAACATAACAACGCCTATGTCAGAACTCTATCTGAAAAATATGTCAACTATTCGTACAGTCTGGTCGTCCCTTTCCCAATCCATATCTTCTATCCATTTCCAGGCGCGATTAAAAGAACAGCTTGATATCAGAAACGTCGCTATCAATATCAGGAACCATTTTTTCATGACAGTCTCACATTGGCGTCTGTTGGCTTTGCGCTTGGACATAATACGTCATTTCAATAATACACTAATTGATTAAAGCAATCAAGACATCAAACATCATTTTATATTTAGCAAAACGAGCTAATACATTGAAATAGCGCTGTTAATTTATTGACACAAGATGGCAGTCTGGGCTATAATAATGTCCGCTGACAGCAGGTAATCGCCGGAGTTGTTTCTAATAACTGTGTATTGTTGACTCTTGGATCTGATCAAGCCCAGGTTATCCTGAAAACGGGGGGAAAAAATGAAGACAGGAACCGTTGTTACTTTATCGCTCGCCCTAATTGCGCTCTCAAGCCTAAATGCAGGGGCTTCCAGAGTAGCTGAACATTGTTACAAACCGGTTTCCGGTCTGGAACATGCAGCGTGGAACTTCGGTCAAGGACTAACCAGTATTCTATTCGCTCCCTATGAGGTATGCGCCTCAATGATCAACAGCGCTACCGAAGGCGCTTACAAAGGATCTTGCGCTACAGGACTTTCAGGTTATCTTTCAGGAGCCACGGCTGGTTATCTCGCGGGAATGGTCACTGGATTCGCTTCAATGCTGAATCAAGTAAACACAGGGCTAAAACAGGCGGTCACTTTCTGGAAACCTCAAATCACGCAGCCACATTTAGCCGCCCCCAAAGTTCCCGACCAATTTATTGGTCCAGATGATTGTTTTGACCCGGATCCCTTTTGGTTCAATGGGCCTGTTCCACCCTTTGGTAGCCAATCAATTCTTCACTAACAGGCCCTGGTCATATTCAATAAAGGCGGCTAATTCAAAGTCCTTCCAAATAGCGTTGGGCGCTGTACGCCGCTATTGCGCCGTCTCCCACAGCCGTGGATATTTGTCTCAGGATTTTTGCCCGAATGTCGCCTGCGGCAAAAATTCCTGGAACTGAGGCCGCCATGTTCTCATTGGTTAAGATAAAACCTCGTTCATCCGAATCCACTAGACCTCTAAAAGTCTCATCAGTCGGCTTGATGCCAACATAGAAAAAAACTCCGCCAACTGGAAGTTTAGAAATCTTTCCATCCAGAGTTGAACGAATAATCAAAGCCTCAACATCTATCTTTCCAACAATCTCTTCTGGAACCGAGTTCCAATGGATTGTCAAGTTCGGTTCTGCAAAGGCTTTTTCCTGAATTTCCCTCACCGCCCGCAATTGATTTCGCCGATGAACAAGATGAACTCTTGAAGCAAACCTGGTAAGATATACCGCTTCTTCCGCAGCTGAGTCTCCGCCACCTATAACAGCGACTTCAACATCCCTGAAAAAAGGGCCATCACAAACAGCGCAGTAACTAACGCCTCTTCCTGCGTATTTATGTTCACCAGGGACGCCTAGTTTTATCGGGTTAGCTCCCGTGGCCAGGATAAGAGTTCGACAAGAGTAAGCCGTTCCATCCTCATTCTTCAGATCAAATCCTGAATCAGTTTTTGAAACTGAAACGATATCTGCTTGTTGGATTTCTAAGCCAAATTTCCGCGCCTGAGTTTCCATTCTCTGGGCAAGTTCATACCCCAAAATAGGATCTGGTTGGCCAGGATAATTGTCTACAAGCTCAGTCGCGGCCATTTGACCGCCAGGCGCGCCTTTTTCAATCAAGACCACCTTTATCCTTGCCCTAGCGGCGTACAGACCCGCAGTCAAACCCGCCGGGCCACCCCCCAGGATGATTAAATCAGTTTGCATACTAACTTATCCTACTATCAAGCATTTCCTTTATTTTTGCTTTGGGCACAGCTCCTACAATTTCTGTCACTCTTTCTCCATTCTTGAACAGCATGAGCGTCGGAATTCCTTTAACTCCATATTTGGCCGGAGTTAGTTTGTTGTCATCCACGTTGAGCTTCGCTATTTTTACCTTCCCACTGTATTCTCCAGCCAACTCTTCCACAACAGGACCAACAGTTCTACATGGTCCGCACCAGGCGGCCCAGAAATCCACCAAAACCGGAACTTCCGATTTCAATATCTGCTGGTCAAAGTCCGCATCGGTCACATGTAATAGAGCGCCACTATCTGCCATCTCTTAACTCCTCTCGCATTATTATTACTATTTCAATCAGCCCTACAATTGATTCGCAAAAACTCTTTCAATCTCACTCTAACTTCGTCAGGCACTTTGTCCGATATGCCCTCTGAACAGACTAAAACGGTAGTCCTTAGACTTTCGAAAATCAGGGCGCAAGGAGCGCACCTTTCCAGGTGCTCTTCAATCAGAACACATTCATTTGCTCCAAGTTCGTTGTCCAAATAATCAGAAAGCTGATCACAAAAGTCTTTGCATTTCTTCATGGGCCTCGCCTCTCAATTCTCACAAATTCCGGGATAAGCCCTTTTCCATATAATAGGACGTCAATGTCTCTCGAACAATATTCCTAGCTCTATGCAATCTCGATTTTACCGCCGGAATTGACGCTCCGACAATGCTAGCGACTTCTTCCAGGGAAAATCCTTCAACATCCCTTAACACAACTACCGATTTGTATATTACTGGAAGTTGATCTATGGCTTCTTCAATCTTGGCCTTTCCTTCCATAGATAACAGAATTTCCAAAGGTGTCGCGACAAACGTAGGAGATGGGGTTAAAACCTCAGATAATTCACTAAAGATTTTGTCATCATATTCTACTGTTTCCGGTCGCTCCCGTCTCAGATACATAAGGGCGGCGTTTGTGGCTATTCTGAAAAGCCATGTTGAGAAGGATGAAGCCCCAGTAAAGCCACTCAAACCCCGATATGCGCTTAGAAACGTGTCCTGCAGAAGATCCTCGGCCAAAGAGGCGTCAGTTACCATTTTACGTAGGTGTCTGTAAATCCTTCCCTGGTACTTGTCAACCAAGCGCTCAAATGAATTGAAATTCCCTCGTAGGGTATCTTTAACAAATTGTAGATCTTCTTCCATAACCAAATCTCGGTTCTGAGCGACATTGATCTCAGGAAAAAATACTCCTAAAGAAATTATGTTGTCTGAATACAGATAATTTGGCAACCATTTTGTGTCAAGGCCGTACGAGTGTTGAACATCCGTCATCACAATCCAATACCGAAATTGTTCGCCACATGTTATATACCCTAATGGTCCAGCTTCGTTACTTCAAGGAACAAGACTTATGCAAGAACAGATACAACGAGTAGCCAAAATACTTTCAAAAGCCCAAAACGCGGTGGCCCTCACCGGAGCCGGAGTCAGCACGGAGTCAGGCATTCCTGATTTTAGAAGCCCTGGAGGTCTATGGTCAAAAGTGGACCCAGGGGAATTTTCCATAGATCGCTTTCTGCAAAATCCCGGTCGTTTCTGGCGTCTGAATCTTAATTTGAAACAGTCAGGAGAATTTGACCTATCGTCAGCCTCTCCAAATCCCGCCCATTATGCGCTCTCCAGAATGGAACGACTGGGAGTGCTTAAATGCCTGATCACTCAAAATGTCGATAACCTGCATCAAAGGGCGGGGTCTGTAGAAGTTGTAGAATTTCACGGTAACCTTCTTAGAGCTGTCTGTTTGAAATGCAAGGCATTAGAACCTATTGAAGATGTTGAAACAAGACTGTTGTCCGGCGAGGTAGAAACCCCAAGGTGTCTTAAGTGTGGTGGCATTCTTAAACCAGACGCTATTTTCTTTGGCGAAGCCATTCCTTCAAGGGCTTTGATGATTTCACAGATTCAAGCTCAAAAATGCGACGCCTTGTTGGTTATTGGAACATCCCTACAAGTGTTTCCGGCGGCTCAGATCCCCATAAATGTGAAAGTTAAGATCCCCCCTGCCACAGTAATTGAAATTAATCGTGAACCTTCGTCGCTTCATAAACAGGTAACAGACATTCTTATTACAGGAAGCGCTTCAGAAATTATGTCAAGTTTGATAGAAGAACTTGAAAAAGAGGTTGACCATTCTCCGAAAGGAATTTGAATTGAGTTGCAGCGCCTAAAACAATAGTGATGTCTCGAGATAGAAACCGCTTCGATTAAGATCCATTGTATCTATTTCGCGTTTGAATTTTATGTGGTCATAACGGTAACCCCCACTTACGTTCCAGGTCCAGTACATGTTTATGGGGATGTCTACACCTGTTAGAGCTTCCCACTCCCAGGTTTCAAAGTCGTTGTAATTCCACCAGTTGACTCTAGCGGCGATATTAGGTCTTAGAGCTACTCCTTGGACTATTGGATAAAAAGTGCCATGAATTCCCAGCATCGGAAATACCTTGTTTCCTTCAATTCTGTAATTGTAAGGCGCTCCACCCACAAGGACATTACTGACTTTGGTGTCATATCCATCAATGGCTAAGTCGATATTAGCGCCAAACAGAATTTGAGGGGTCATGTAGAAATCCAGGTCATATCCTAGACGCCAGTCTCTAATTTGCAGATAGGAGTCTGTCGAAGATTGGTTATAAGTAGTTTGAGGATCTACCCTCAGACGAAAAACATGCGCATTGTCAAACCTTGCCGAAGCGAAAAATTCCCAAGCCAATTTTTCTTTGGTGAGTCCCATGTTTTCGCCAAGACCGATTTTGGTCCTGTCTCGTTGAATAAGGTCACCCTCGATATTGGTGAACCACATGCGAACCCCGGCGTTGGCCCGGATGTAGCTAGGCACCTCCCATGCGTATCCCTGCTCTATCATTAAGATAGAGAGAATAATTATACTGCTTACTAGGGTGAATTTTTTCATAGGACGTGACTCAAAATAGGCGATAATTAATGCATTACTTTATGTTTTCTGCGTAACATATATATTTTATATGATATATTGTCAAGACTATTCTGAATAAAGGTAGGTCGCTTGGCTAGTTTTATGGGGGCTAGAAAAAAAGGTTATTCTGAAAGTTTGACCGATACCAAAGTAGACGCTCCCATCTCCTCAGAAGTCACTCCGAACAGGCTGTCAGATCCTTCCATGCTCTTTTTGTTGTGAGTGATTACAACAAACTGGGTATTCCTTGAAAGATCGCTTAGCATCCGGTTAAAACGATCCACGTTTGAATCATCCAGAGGAGCGTCCACTTCGTCCAGAAGACAGAAGGAAGAAGGTTTGTACAAAAAAATCGCGAAGATAAAAGCTATGGCAGTTAGAGCCTTTTCCCCTCCGGAAAGCAGATCAACATTTTGCAGCCTCTTACCAGGTGGCTTTACCATTATGTTAACTCCATGATCATGGGAATCCTCAGAACCAATTAATTCCAACCATGCTTCTCCTCCATTGAACAGAACAGCGAAAATCTCTTTGAATTTAGTGTTTACTTCCTGAAACGTAGTCTGAAAACGAAGACTGGTGGTTCTGTCAATTTTTTCAATTGTTGAAAAAAGAGACTTTACGGCTGTCTTTAGATCATTTTCCTGTTCCATGAGAAAATCCAGTCGTTCTTTTACGTGCAGACTTTCATTGATGGCGGCCAGGTTAACCTCTCCCATTGACTCGATTGCGGATCTTGTTTCCAACAATTCCACTTCTGTCGGCTGTACGTTGGGGCACTGAATCGAACGAGGATCCACGTTGTGTTTTTCCATGATTTTCTCAATAGAGTTACGAAGTGTTTCCGTAAGCCGCGCACAATCTATTTCGTTTTTGTGAATTTCGTTCCTGAGACTTTCGACCAGTTTACTCAAGGACGTTTCCTGATTAGTCAGGGTGGTCACCTTAGTTTTTAAATTATTAAATGACTCCTGCAAGTTTGACTGATCAAAACTAAGCTTTTGGTGAAGAGCGAACATTTCATTCTTAAGAGTCAAGTATTTGGTTTTATCTTCAGACAAATATTGAGATTGTCGGGACATGTATTCGAGTTCCCGATCCAAGTCTGAGATTTGATGTTCGCAATTCCGTATAAAATTTTTGGTTGAATCAGCGTCTCTCCGGGCGGATTTGGCCCGTTCCTCTATTTGCGCTAATTTGATTCTAGTCTCATTGACTCTTTTTGTTTCAGAATCCAAAAGTGACTTTGATTCCTTGGAATATTTTTCATACACTTCTTTGTCTTTTATCAAAGCATCTCTTTGTTCTTCTAAGGATCTGATCCGTATTTTGATGTCCTCGTCTTCTTTTGAGAGCAGATTGAGATCGTCAGAAATTCTCCTATGGTCCAAATCCGTCGCCCTAATTCCGCTTCGGCCCCTATTGATTTCTGATTCCAATCGTTCCAAATCTTTGACGAGCTTAACTTGCTCTATACTTAGCTCTGATCTTACCCGTCCATTTTTTTCAATCTTGGCTATCAAATCTTGAAAAGCCAATTCGGCGGCATTGATTATCGAATTCATTTCTTGAATGTTTTCGCCTAATAAATTCTCCTGTGTAATCAGGTTTTCGAGTTCCGATTTTTTTGTGAGAACATCTCTTTCCGGCGCGTCAAGAGATCCTACGGATACCGTGCGTCCTCCTCGGAGGATTTCCCCATTTAGCGTAACAATATTCATCTCATTGTCACTATTAAGAGAAAGCTCTCTAGCTTGAGTCAAGTCATCAGCGACATGGAAATCTCCCAGCAAGTCATTAACAATCACTTCAAAACCTTCGGCGCCTCTTACGTGATCAGATAATTTGGTAACCGGTTCGTGGTCTGAAGACAATCTCGACGAATTATGCCGTGGGAATGAATCGAGCGAAGTCAATGTCACTCGTGAGATTTCCAGATCCTTGATTTTGTCTGCCATTTCAAGCGCCGTAGCAAAATCTCTGACAATTACCGTCCCTAATTGATTGTTCAAGACTGAAGACAAGGCCGTATGATATTCGGGTGGACATTCAATGATTTCGGCTAAGGGCTTGAAAACAGTTCCATCTCTCAAAGAAGCGAAATCTTTCATCACCATCTGGGTTCCAGAACCGTAAGAAACGTAGTTTCTGTTCTGTTCCCGCAAAGATTCTATCCGCGTTCTTATAGAAATAAATTCTTTGTCAAGTCTCCTCATGTTCTCTGTCAGCGTTTTTATCTCTGCTGCGAGTTTTGATCTCTGTTCTTGGTCAGCGTGAAGTTCTGATTCAACTGAACGCAAGGATTGCTGAATGTGCTCTTTCTTCGCTCGAGTTGTCTCTGATTCTTCAAGTTTTTGGGCGAGTATTTCGGTTTGATTTTTTGAATCCTGTTCGTATTTATCAACGCGAGCCTGAAGTTTCTGTTTTTCTCTTCAAATCGTGATCGAACCTGTTTTTTTGTTGGGAAAGGCTCTGGAGGGTTTCAAAAAGCTGATCTTTGTAACCTTCCAATCTTGTAGTCTGTTCCTTGGCCTGTAGTCCCAAACTGTCAATCAAACTTTTGGAAGTTGTTAATTTTTCATTCAAATGTGACATTTGAGAGGTGAATTCCAAAAGCTTGTCTTGTGTTTTTTGAAGGTTTTCTTGAGCCGAGGACATCCTTTGGTTGAGGGCTACTAAATCCGACTTGATTTTCTCGCCTCTTCCCACCATTTCTTTCTCTCGGTTCAGGATTTGACTCAAATTATGCTCGGCTGAGTTAAGATCCTTTTCGGCAGAGCGCATTTTCTCGGCTAATTCGTTGAAGAGGCGCTGGGTATCAGAGAGTTTGAGGCGGTCAGATTCGAGTTCCGCGACTACCTGGCCAAGAGTTGATTCCTTTTCTGCAAGCTCATCTTTAAACTTTTCGGAATTACCTTTTAGTTGATTCAATTCAAGTGACAGATTTCGGCATTTGAAAGCTTCAAAATTTATTTCAAGCTCTCTTAATTGGCTCTTGAGTTCTTTAAAGCGTTGGGCCTTCAACGCCTGTTTCTTGAGCGCCTGGCTCTGTTTCTTAACCTCCGAAACGACATCTTTAATTCGCTGTAGATTTTGATTGGTTTGTTCAAGCTTTTTTATAGTGGATTCGCGTCTGGCTTTATATCGATTTATACTTGCCGCTTCCTCGAGAAAGACTCTTCTCTCTTCCGGCTTTGCAGCTATGATTTGTTCAACACGTCCTTGTTCTATGATCGCGTAGGAATTTCTACCAATACCGGTGTCCATGAAAAATTCGATGATGTCGGTCAACCTGCACGGAACACCGTTAAGTTCATACTGGGAATTTCCGTCCCTGAAGAGTCGTCTAGCGACCATGATCTCATCATAGTCAGACATTGGAGGAGGGAATGACTTGCCGTCATTACCCAGAGTAAGCCTGACCTCGGCCATTCCTACCGGTTTCAGCGTCTCTGACCCGTTAAAGATGACGTCTTCCATTTTTTTGCATCGAAGAGACTTGGTTCTCTGTTCGCCCATTACCCAGCGTATGGCCTCCATTATGTTGCTCTTTCCTGACCCATTAGGTCCCACAACGGAGGTAATTCCATCACAAAAGTCTATGTTTGTTTTTCCGGGAAAACTTTTGAAACCATTTATTTCTAATCGTTTAAGCTTCATGAGAGATTTTCTGCTCTGACCACTCTGTCAAATTCAAAAGGGGTATTATAATATTTATTATGAGTGTATCCAAACAATACCACTACTATTTGATCCGAGACGCGGCCATTTTAGTCAAAACTGCCGACGAACCAGGATCTGGCGCCTCAGATTCTTGTTATGATTTGTTTGATGTGAGAACTGGGACGCATCTGAAAGATATTTACCCTGCGTTTGATCCTACTGAACTTGCAAGAGGTTTCAAGCTCTCAGAAGAAACGGCGGCGGTTATTCTGAAGAGCGAATGCCTGTCCAAGAACAGAGAAAATAACTCGGCAGCCAAGGTCGTAACTATCATAGAGGCCCGTCAGAGAAAGCTTGATTCAGTCGTCGCGGATTCCATCATCGATCAGATTGACGTCATTTCAAAACTCTTGCAGGAGTTTATCAGCGTGACCCGAAAAGCGTCTCGTGAAGAGCGTTTCTGGCTGTCCCAGCAGGCTATAACCCTGGTGAGGAAGTTTTCTGGGCGTGAACTGGCCGAGCTTCAGGAGATACTCGATTGGTTTAAAACATTGCCGAGAAAAACTTAAACATTCATGGCTAAAGAATGCTAATCTTTTGATTGCCTTGATCCATAAAATCAAATCTTGCAATATGTGAGGATACAGGATTTTTATGAAACAAGAAGATAATATACAAGAGATCGGCAATCAATCCCAGCAGAGCGCGGGATTGGCCGGGCAAGTTACGCCGCAGGAAAATCAAATTGATTCCGAGATAGACGAACCGTCAGTATCGCTTTTGGATCGCGCCGTGGCTGCTCTCATACTCATATTACCATTCAGCAAATTGATTGAGTGGGCCCAAGATAAACTTCATGACATTCTACCGCAGTCAATAGCGAATATGGCTGTTCTTGTAGGAATAATCCTATTCCTCGTGGCTACAGGACGACTTTCCAAAACAATTTATTATTACAGAATGAAGTTTAGCGCCAGATAGTCGATCCTACTCCTTTCATTTATGATATAAATAACATATAAATAATACTTGAAATGGATACTAATAGTATCTAAACTTCTGGTGTAGCTTGTTGTGAAGATGACATTTAATTTTGACCTCCACAAGGGTTGAGCGTGTAGTGTATAGCCTAATTTCACCGACTATATATCTAGTCCTGATTTTTTGTCTTCTATCGGTTCTTTTTCCGAATAGAGGTTTGGCTTTAGAAAAACAGGAACTTTTTTTTGAGGAGGCGAAAAGTTTTCTCAAATCGGGTCAGTATCAAGAGGCGATTCAGTCTTTTTCAAAGGCGATTGGGGTCTTGGCCCTTAACAATGATTTTGCTCGAACCGCGCTGCTTGCCAGAGCACAGGCATATTATCAGAAAGGTGACACTAAAAATGCCTGGAAAGACCTCAGGGAAGTCTTCAACTATCCAGGATTGTCGGGGGAGTTACTCGCTTCAAGCTTAAACCTGAGAGCCTTGTTGAGCCTTAGAGAGGGCAAATTGAGTCGCGCAGTGGAAGACTATAGCTCGGCAGTCATCACTCCGCACAACAATCAGTCTCTCAAATCAGTCACATTCGCGAATCGTGGGATAACGTATTTGAACATGGGGCTTTTTGGAAAAGCCATTCTGGATTTTGATCGAGCGATCGAATTTGATCCTAAATCAGGCTTCAATTACGCTGCGCGCGCAGTTGCCAATCTTAGAACCGACAAAGTGGAACAGGCGAAAAAAGATAGTGAAACAGCTATGACATTAGGCCCGGACAATCAGACATGGCGTCTAGCAAGTTCTGTGCTCAGTGAACTTAGTTTTCAGAAAATAGATGAAGATTGCATCGTAGCAAAAATCAACGAAGATGGACAAATTTTCGTTCAGCTAAAATTCGGCAAGAACGGGCGACCACACCGTTTTCTGCTCGACACCGGAGCTACGCATAGTTTGATAGACAAATCGTTGTTAAAGGAATTGTCGCGTGAGACTCGTATAAAGGAAATAGGCAAGGGAATCGTGCATCTCGCTGATGGATCAACTGCGCCTGTAACCAGATACAGCGTTGAATAGCGCGTTTCTTTATCAAATGCCGCTCGGCCCAATTCAGGTCCAAACTATGGACAAGAAAAACAAGCGTAGTCTCAATCTACTAGGCGCCGGGAGTCTAAAAAATTTATCCATACTCATCGACACATCAAAAAAGCGGGTTGAAATTAGAAGAAAATCGTCTTCAGAATCTGGCAAACAAAGGTTTACAAATTCAACCGCCGACTAGAATCAATTCAAATCCGGGATCCGTCAAAGAAACTTTTAACGTCCATAGATTCCGACGCAGGTCCCAAGAGGGTGATCAGCATTTTTTCAGGTCTGAAAAATCGGGACGAGAATTCCTGAACTTCTTCGAGTGTAACTTTTTCAAGGTCATCAATAATTTCGTCTAGAGAAACGTATTTTCCGAAATGGATTTCACCCTTGACTATTCGACTGACACGCGAGTCGGTGGATTCATTGCTCAGAATTATGGTTCCTGCAAGTTGATTTTTTGCCATTTCGAGTTCTTCAGACCTTATGGTGGCAGAGATTTTTAGGGTTTCTGTACCCATCACATCGAGTAATTCTTCTATCCTTTCAGGCTCGGTACTCGCGTAGATCCCCATGATACCTGTGTCGGAGTATGAAGTTAGGAATGAATAAACGCTGTAGGAAAGTCCTCGTTTTTCACGAATCTCCTGAAAAAGTCTTGAACTCATTCCCCCACCGAAAAGTGTGTTTAAAAGATAGGCTTTGTATCTATCTCCATCCGAGGCGCTGGGACCTTCAACAGCGACGCATACATGGACTTGTTCCAGGTCTTTCTCACGAATTAGCGCTCCTGGAAAACTCTTCGGTTTCTCCTGTTTTTCTCTAGTGGATCCTTGGTTTAAACAATGCATTTTTTCCCTGATGAGATCCACGAACTTTTCGTGTTCTACATCGCCCGCCGCGCATACAATTGTTTCGGCGCCAACATAGTTGTCAGCCATATATTGCAGCATTGTATCCCGATCAAAGCTCAGAACATTTTGCATTGTTCCGAGCACTGATCTCCCAAATGGATCATCTGGCCAGAATCTTTCCGTAACCATTTCATGGATAAAATCTTCAGGGGTGTCCTGAACCTGGCGTATTTCCTGACAAATGACCTGCTTTTCTCTCTCTATTTCTTCTTCGGGAAAATAGGAGTTTAAAAAAATATCTGTCAAAAGATCTGTAGCCAGGGTGAGATTCTTGCTTAACATCTTGCAATAAAAGGATGTTAATTCTTTGCTGGTAAACGCGTTTAGATTTCCACCCACTGAATCTACGGTTTTGGCGATTTGGAGAGCGTCTCTGGATTGGGTTCCCTTAAAAAACATGTGTTCCAGGAAATGGCTTATACCATTTAGGTTTGTTGTCTCTCCCCTGGAACCTGACTTTACGTATATGCTAACTGAAACTGATTTAACGTAGGACAGTCTTTCCGTTAGAATTCGAATGCCGTTGTCAAGTTGAGTTTTTTGAAAGACCGAATCAGGTAAACATAGTCTAACACTAGAGTCATTCACTATAGTATCTCAATTCCATTCGCGCTAATTACTTCTATTCATTACTCAGGGCGTCTTTGCGTGAAAGTTTGATTTTCCCTTGAGGGTCTATCCCTATTACCTTTACCAAAACTGTTTCGCCTTCCCTGACAACGTCGGATACTTTTCTTACTCGTTCGTGAGCGAGTTGTGAAATATGAACCAGGCCGTCCGTCCCCGGAAAAATCTCAACAAACGCTCCAAAATCAGTGATCTTCCTGACGGTTCCTTCATAAATCTTTCCGATCTCCGCCTGTTGGGTGAGGCTCTGGATGGCCTTTTTGGCTTCCTCGGCTCCAGCAACGTCAACCGATGCTATTACAACTTTACCAGTGTCATCAACTTCAATCTTGGTGGCGGTCTCCTCCTGAATAGCACGAATAATTTTTCCACCAGGGCCGATAATGTCACGGATTTTGTCAGGATTGATGTACATCACGTATATTCGGGGAGCGTACGGCGAAATTTCTTCTCTTGGCTCCTGAATCACCTTGCTCATTTCGTCAAGGATATGTTCACGTCCCTGTTTCGCCTGGAAAAGAGCCTCCGCGAGCACTTCCCTGGTAATACCCTCAATCTTTATATCCATCTGGAGAGCTGTTACGCCTTGCCTAGTGCCGGTAACTTTAAAATCCATGTCACCGTGATGGTCTTCGTCCCCGATGATGTCGGACAGAATAGCCGTGCGGTCTTCTCCCTTAAGGAGCCCCATGGCGATTCCGGCCACCGGTTCAGTCAATCGAACACCAGCGTCCATAAGTGAAAGCGACGCCCCACATACTGAGGCCATCGAAGATGAACCATTAGATTCCAGAATTTCTGAAACTACTCTTATAGTGTAGGGAAAATCGTCATCATTGGGCAGAAGATAAGCGATTGAGCGTTCTGCCAGGGCTCCATGCCCCACTTCTCTGCGCGACGGCCCCCTCAGAAATTTTACCTCCCCAACAGAAAATGGAGGGAACTTGTAGTGAAGCATAAAGGATTTGTAACTGGATCCTTCAAGGGCTTCCACTTTTTGTTCATCTGAAGACGTTCCCAGAGTTACGACCACAAGGGCCTGCGTTTCCCCGCGGGTAAACAACGCGCTCCCATGGGTTCTAGGCAGCACGCCGACTTCACAGCTAATGTCCCTGACATCTTTAAAGCCCCGTCCCCCGATTCTTACGTTTTTATCGAGGATCATGCTCCGAATAAAATGGCGTTCAATTTCTTCGAAATATGACAGAATTTCTTGTCTACGGGATTTGAATTCATCTCCCAAAGATTCTAACGCTTCGGAATAGATTTCGTTCAGTTTGGCTCGACGCTCCAGTTTGGCTGAAATCGTCAGGGCGCTATCAATTTTGTCACCCCAGTCAGCCTTGATTTTGTTGAATAGGTCATCGTCCCTGAATTTGGGTGTCACCGCACGCTTTGGCTTTCCAGCGACTTCACGCAGTTTTTCCTGAGCTTCTACTATGTTAAGAACCTCTTCGTAAGCCCTGTAAATGGCGTCTACCACAACCTGTTCAGGAACACGGTCAGCTCCGCCTTCAACCATTACTATTCCCTGTCTGGATCCAACCACTATCAGATTAAGGTCTGAGTAAGAATCCTCGAGAGGAGCGGGATTGATGATGAAACTGCCTTCAACCCTGCCAATTCTTACAGCTCCTATAGGCCCATTGAAAGGTATTTCCGAGATATGCAGGGCCGCTGACGCGCCATTGATAGCCATCATGTCTGGCTCGTGCTCTCCATCAGATGACAGAACTGTAGCGATGATTTGAGTCTCTGAGACAAAGCCCTCGGGGAACAGAGGCCTTATAGGCCGGTCTATGAACCTTGAGGTAAGTATTTCCTTCTCGGTAGGTCGTCCCTCACGCTTGAAGAATCCACCAGGTATCTTCCCGGCGGCGTAAGTCATTTCCAGATAATCCACAGTTAAAGGAAAGAAATCGATACCTTCTCTACCTTGCTTTTCAGCTACTGAAGTAACTAAAACAACCGTATCACCGGTCTGGACAAGGACTGAACCAGAAGCTTGCTTCGCCAAGCGTCCAGTTTCAAAAGTCATTTCTTTTCCCGACACAGTACAGCTAATTCTGTGCGCCATATCGCTTTTTGATCCTCTCTAGAAATTCCCTAAATGCAGGCGCATGTCCAAAACCGTTTGATCGGCAAGACACCGGCTATTTTCGAATTCCTAATTCAGTAATGATGGTTTTGTATCTATCAACGTTTTTTGACTTCAAATAATCAAGCAGGCGCCTTCTTTGTCCTACCAATTTCAGAAGCCCTCTTCTAGAATGATGGTCTTTTTTATGGACCTTGAAATGCTCTGTCAGATATCCAATCCTTTCACTTAATAACGCGATTTGAACCTCTGGAGAGCCAGTATCTGAAGAGTGTATCCGAAATTTTTCGATGATCGATTGCTTTTTCTCACTCTGGAACGCCAATTTCTAATCTCCTCTTGCGCAATTTTTCTAGGTTCACAAAGTTAATCAAAAATTAATACCACACGCATTATTCAATGTAAAGTCTGACAAAGCGCTTGAAAAATGTAAGCGAGTGACTAGCTCACATTGTTGAAAAAAGTTTCTCCTTTGGTTTTTCACTTCTTTCTCTCGACACCTACTCTTGTTCTGTATGATGAACTAATGGCGCTTACTTTGACGGCGGGTGTGATTCCTGTTGGATTGCTCCTGACGGTCTCCTGTAGTTATTCTCACGATTATATCATTTTATTAGGCAGTTACGGTCTTTATGTTTCCCGACTTACTCGCTGGGAAATTGAGTTCACGAGCCTCAACTATTTGATTTGCTTCTCAAGATGAGCTATTATCAGAAGAGAATATTGACAAAAGGCATCGATACCGACTTTATCCCCATCAATAGATAAATGACCTTTAACATACCGGTTTTATTAACTAACTAAACAAGGCCCGTCAGGAGAAGATTCAAAATGAGCTTTTTTGACCAGTTAAGCCAAATTGTCGGACCAGAGAATGTGTCTACCTCTCATGTGGATTGTTTGGCCTATTCCAGAGACATGTCTATCCACGCTGGTATTCCTCAAGCTATTGTTTTTGTTTCGAGTACCGAGCAGGTAAGTAATATTGTCAAACTGTCGAACCAGGAAAAAATCCCGGTTGTCGCTAGAGGAACGGGCTCCTCCGTCACCGGCGCAGTGCTCCCTATCAAAGGTGGCGTGGTTCTGGATTTCACCAGAATGAACTCAGTCATAGAGATTAACAAAGCTGACGGTTATGCGGTAGTTGAGCCTGGTGTCATTTGCAACGCGTTGAATGCAAAACTCGCTCCTACTCATTTCTTTCCGCCCGACCCAGGAAGCGCGGCCATCGCAACAATAGCCGGAATGATCTCTACAAACGCCAGCGGTGTACGAGCGGCCAAATACGGCACTACCAAGCATTACGTGAAGGCTTTGACCGTGGTTCTTTCTGACGGAAAGATAATAAAAACCGGTGACCTCGCCCCGAAAACCACAGCAGGATACGATCTCACTCAGCTCTTCGCGAGTTCCGAGGGCACCTTGGGATTAATTACTCAGGCTACTTTGAAAATTCTACCGATGCCGGAATATGAAGCCTTTGCAAAAGCCTCTTTCCCCGATGTGCCAACGGCCGGCAGGGCCGTTGAAAAAATCTTTACGTCAGGCCTGGAGCTAGCCACCTGTGAGATTTTGGACAATGTCTGTTTGGATGTGGCGCGAGACGCCTTGAAAATGAATATCCCGAAAGACGTCAATTGCCAGTTGTTTATGGGATTGGATGGACCCAAGGGGGCTGTTAAAGAACAGATAGAAAAAGTTAACGAGATTTGCAAATCGGTTGGAGGCATTGAAAATATCTGGTCTGACAACCCGGTGGAAAAGGCCAAGCTGTTTGCTGCGCGTGGCGGGTTGGTTCCTGCCATGAGTAGACTTCAGCCTGGATATCGGCTTGTTCCATTGGCAGAAGACTTTGGAGTTCCAATCAGCCGCATACCGGAGACAATCTCGGAAATTCAAAGAATTGGAGAGAAATTTGGCTTTCCAATAGCGACTTTTGGCCATATTGGTGACGGCAATCTTCACGCGACATTCATTATGAATCCTACTGATCCGGAACAATGGAAAAAAGTCAAAGAAATAGCCCTTGAATTCATCGACATGACGCTTAGACTCGGTGGAACAGTGTCTGCGGAGCACGGGATAGGTATGGCAAAATCCCCCTACATCGGGAAACAATTAGGCGAATCCATCAATGTGATGAAGGCGATTAAGCATGCCTTGGATCCCAACAATATCATGAATCCCGGTAAAATGGGCTTTGATGACGCAATCCGGGACATTCTTGATGAAAACAGTTTTGATCCATTCTTAAAGGCCCCAGATTCCGTGAAGAGTTTTCCTGAAGGGGTTGATAACGAAATTATCGCCTGTATCCAGTGTGGCTTTTGTAGGGCCGGCTGCCCTACATTTGCCGAATCAACACTGGAATCCCTCAACGCAAAAGGCCGGGTAACATTGGCGTTCAACATGTTGACCGGAAAGCTGGAACCGTCTGAAGAGCTGGCTAAAAGACTTTACCAGTGTATGCTGTGCCTCAATTGCAAGTCAGTCTGCCCTGCCCAGGTAAAAGTGTCGGATATAATCCGGAGCGCCCGAGAGCGCCTGGTAGAACAAGGATTTTTGCCGGAATCCTTTAAACCGGCTCTTTCTTCAATGATAGACTCGTTGAACCCCCTCTTGGCTCCCAAAGAAAAAAGGGCGGACAGTTATCCGTCAAATTTCAGAAAAGCTGTTGCAGGTGAAACCGAAGTTCTTCTCCACATGGGCTGTGTCACCAGTTTTCAGGATATCAAAATTATCCCTGCGATCATCGAAATATTGGAAAAGGCTGGGGTAAACTACGGGGCCCTTGGAGAAGAGGAAAGTTGCTGCGGCTACTTGGCGTACCTGGTTGGGGATACCCCCACATTCAAGAAGGCCATGAGCGCTTATACAGAAATTGTTTCGAAATATAAGCCCAAGAAAATACTGACCACCTGCGCCGGCTGTCTTAAAACTTTCCGGGATATTTACGGCCACTATGGCGCTCTTAATGGATATCCGGTAATTCATGCGGTTGAAATGATCGAAAAGTTGATAGCGGACAACCGACTGAACTTTAAGGATGACGTGAAACCTTTAAAGGTCGTTTATCATGACCCATGTGACATGGGTAGACACATGGGCGTATATGAACCGCCTAGAAATGTGCTGAAGGCTATCCCCGGCGTAGAGCTTCTCGAATTTCCCCTGAACCGCGCTTTGGCAAAATGCTGTGGTGGTGGTGGCGGGCTTAAAGGCTTTGACAATCATTTAGCTTCGGATATCGGTTACAAGAGGCTTATCTCGGCCATAGATCTAGGGGCCGACGCCATTGTGTCCGCATGTCCGTCGTGCAAAGGCACGTTCAACCAGGCTGCGGCAAAGGCGCGTAAAGAAAAGAAAGGCAAGATAAAGGTCCTGGATGTTACCGAGCTAGTGGCCTCAGCTTTGGCTTAACTCTCCTGAGATCCTCGCTCGATCGTTCTACGAAACTGAGAGAGGATCTCAACCACTACTATTCGAAACGCATTGATTCTGCCGGGTCAAGGCGGCTGGCTTTTACTGCTGGAAGAATCCCTGAGGCGATTCCGAGCATAACACCGAAAAGCACTCCTCCCAACACACTCAAAGCAAACACCCCGTAAGCTGGAGATGTCTGGAAAACTCCCTTAAGAATTTGAACGGAAACAAATCCCAACAATATTCCCAACAGAGCCCCAGTCAAACTTATAGAAATAGATTCGAAAAGAAACTGGGATAATATCATTTTTTCAGTGGCTCCAACGGATTTGCGGAGCCCAATTTCTTTTGTCCGCTCTCTCACGGCAGATAGCATAACATTCATAATTCCAATTCCACCAAGGATCACTGTTACCATTAATGAGGAATATAAAAAGACCTTAACCAGTAATACGGCGTGCTGGATCGTCTTGATTCGTTCGGGAAAAGATCTGACATCCATCGATTCAGCATAGCCCGGTTGATTGGCCATGAGAAGTTTTAACAAATCCTTATGGAGCTGAGACACCGCATCCCAATTAATGGCCCGCACATAAATGTTTCTCACATCATACATGTCCGCGAACCGTGACCGAGCCACAGAAATAGGAATTATAATCGTGTTCAGGAATGAAGGGTCCTCAACTCCGCCTATAATGCCTACGATTCTAAACAAGTGACCACCAATAAAAAGCTTCTTTCCTAAAGGGTCCTCATCGTCTGGAAAAAGAGTTCGGACTATCTCGTCACCAACTACACATACGCTGCTAAACCATGCGACATCATCTGAGTCGATTCTCCTCCCCCTGGCCACGGGGATATGGATCGTGTCGAAAAAATTCTCCTCCACTCCCATCAGTCGCCCCCCTATCTTGTTAAGCTTATAAGAAAATGTAGGAAAACTAAGCACCGACTGGAGAAACTGATTTTACGCCAGGAAGTTTTTTTATATCCTCAACATCTTTGGGGAAATATTGTCCCCCGTGCTTTCTTTTGCTTTTCGTGAAGTCAAAACTTGCCTTTACTATCGTTGCGCTTCCCAGTAATTCAAGATTCTGACCAAGATTCTGTTCTACTGAATCACCCATGGTAAGAACCACGATTATTCCTGCAATTCCTACCGAAATTCCTATGATGACGCTCTTGTAACGTCGTCTGTTTCTGTATATCTGCCTTAATGATACTGTCGCTAAGTCTTCTAGAAACATGATTGTCGAACCCTATCGATTATAGAAGTGACTGATTTGAGTCCTTAGAGGAATTCTGATCACCCTGAACTTAATAAACTAACATTACCTCAATTTCATCCCTAACTCGTATCTGTAAAATGAAATATGCTGAAACGCTTTTATTCACTCGTTTGAATACTTGCTTTTCAGTTCCCATAGAAGGTTGAGGGCTTGAACGGGACTCATATTGTCAATATCCATCGTCCTTAGTTGTCTAATAAGCTCTTCGGCAGGCGAAGAGAAAAGTTCTATTTGTCCTGGTTGAGGTAAGGCCTTAGATCGCGACCCTTTGGTCCTAGAAATCCTCGGCTTTCCCCTGGGATCGATCTCTTCCTTTTCAAGATTGCCCAGTATTTCGATGGCCCTTTGGATTACCAGTTCTGGTATACCTGCAAGTCTAGCGACCTGCAAACCGTAGGACCGGCTAGATCCTCCAGGTTTTATTTTCCGCAGAAAAACTATCTTGTCATTCCATTCTCTCACTTCAAAATTATAATTCTTTATCCGTTCCTTAATGAGAGCAACATCAACCAGCTCATGGTAGTGCGTCGCAAACAATGTCCGCGGCCCACCATTTCCAGTCATGTCATGCAGGAACTCTGTGACGGCCCATGCTATAGCCAGCCCATCAAACGTGCTGGTGCCTCTCCCAACCTCATCCAATAGAGCCAATGACCGGTTTGAGGCGCTATTCAATATCTCGGCCGTTTCTGTCATTTCCACCATGAATGTCGACTGACCGAACGAGAGATAATCAGACGCTCCGATCCTCGTGAAAATCCTGTCCACTACCCCTATGGAAGCTTCTTTGGCAGGCACAAAACTCCCTATTTGAGCCAGTAGCACTATGAGCGCTGTCTGTCTCATATAGGTGGATTTGCCCGCCATATTTGGCCCTGTGATAATAAGTATCTGATTGGCTGTTCCATCAAGGAGAGTGTCATTAGGGACGTAGCTCTCACTCGAGACAAAAGCTTCTACAACAGGATGACGCCCGTCGATTATTCTTATAACATCGCTATCTGTAACATCAGGCTGAATGTAGTTGTGTACGGCGGCCAACTCGGCTAGCGAGCTGATTACATCAATGGTTGCGATACCTTCTGCTGTTTTCTGGATTCTACCAATTATTTCTTGCAACTTGTCCTTAAGCCGCAAGAAAATTTCCTCCTCCATCTCCAGAATTCTGTCTTGGGCGTTCAGGACCTTTAACTCATATTCTTTCAGTTCTTCGGTGATATATCGTTCAGAACCTACAAGAGTTTGTTTGCGAACATAGTTTGGAGGAACTTTGTCTAACTGGCTTCTAGTAATTTCAATAAAATATCCGAAGACCTTGTTGTAGCCCACTTTCAGATTCTGAATGTTGGTCGCCTGTTTTTCTCTCGATTCTATCCCTGCTATCCATGTCCTTCCAGATTTCCCCATCTCCCTAAGCTCATCCAGTTCCTGATTGTATCCTTCGCGAACCACTCCCCCATCCTTTATGCTTGCAGGAGGACTGTCAACGATGACAACTCGTATCGCATGGGCGACATATGACAAATCATCGATCTCAGCTAACTCCATTGCGTAAGGAACTTCAAGAGCCTTTAGGCGATCTATGATTGAAGGAATACTCTCTGAAGAAACCCTCAACTGGACGAGATCTCTAGGGGTAGCTGTTTTCAACGAAATTTTTCCGGCGAGCCGTTCCAAATCACCAAAATCAGTTAAAATGTCACGGATCTCTCGCCTCACGGCGTGGTCTTCCAAGAAACTTTTGGTAAGATTTAATCTCCTGGTGATTTCGTGAACATCCATAAGAGGATAAGAAAGCCACTTTCTTAAGAGGCGAGCCCCCATTGGTGTAAGGGTTTTGTCCAAGACACTTATGAGTGATCCATTGGAAGATCCGTCTCTGAGGTTCTTGAAAATTTCCAAATTTCTCATGCTGGATTGATCAAGAACCATGAAAGAGTCGAGATGGTACACTCGTGGCGTCTTGATGTGCGTCGGTTTGTCAGATCTTGTTCCGTTTACGTATTGGATCAACGCTCCAGCCACAGAAACCAGCGCTTTTTGATCATCAAGACCAAAGCCTTTCAGGTTTTGGACGCCGTAATAATCTCTCAAAAAAGTTTCACTGCGTCTGAGGGTCAAAAAACCAGCTCTCCAATTCGTGCGTGTAGAAGTCTTCCGGCAGAACCTGATTTATAGGATCGGTGGAAGGAAGATCAGTCTTGATAAGCGTTTCTTTGGGATTTATGCGTCTTAGTTCCTGAGCCGCAAGCGCTAAATTTGAAGTGATCGTCGCTGAAAACTCTCCAGTGCTTAGATCCAGTGAGGCAAGACCTATTTTCCCCTTGATTTCTGATATGGAAGAAATGAAATGATTTTCGCTTGAGGTTAGTGCGTCGGGGTCATCAATTAGACCCGGAGTCACGATCCTTGTAACTTCCCGTTTAACAAGTCCTTTGGCTAACTTCGGATTTTCAACCTGATCGCAGATTGCAACTCGTTCACCAGCAGCCAACAGTTTGGAAATATAGGCTGAAGAGGAATGGTGAGGAAAACCACACATCGGGATGCCACTCTCCTTGTTCTTGTCCCGACTTGTTAAGGCTATATTCAGGGTCCTAGAGGCCTTTCTGGCGTCTTCAAAGAACATTTCATAAAAATCCCCCATTCTAAAAAGAAGTAAGGCATCTGGATTTCTCTTCTTTTGCGACATGTACTGACGCATCATTGGGGTAATGTTTTCTTCATTGTCCAACGATTTCATATCCATATTTCTCAAAGGTTTTTCGCCATCTCGAGTTCACCAGGGTTTTGGATTCATTATCCAGACTAAAAACGTTTTTCTTATACGATTTTACCCTTTGAAGGTATGAGTCAGCCTGTCCGGAAAAATCCTGGAAATCAGGTAAATTCAAAGTCGAATAGATCTTTTCAAGCTCTCGTAAAGGCTCCTCTTCGAGTTCCTCATATTTGAGTTCATGTAGAGCGCCTTCAGGAATAAGCTCCCTGTCGCGCTCGAACAATTCAAACATCTCAACGTACCAATCAAGAATCTGGTCTTTCACGAGCTTCTTTGAAGGTTCCTGGAGTCTTGCTTTGGCGAAAGATTTTTCCCAAAGATTTAGAGTAGATAAATATACTGTATACGGATTCCTTACGATGTGAACGAATTGAGCCCCCGGAAAAATGTCCAGAAGGTGTTTTATTCTGGCCGTATGTGGTGGCGATTTCAAGAGCGGTCTTCCTCCCTCTGAAAGTTCGAGCTTCTTCAGAAAAAGAAGAAACGAATCTTTCCATCTCTGTTTCCATTGCTCCGGAATTTTGTCCAAATCGAGACCAGTATGCCATTCTTGGCCGGTGACTGGAAAAATGACTCTTAAATATGGAGACACTAGAGATAGAGCCGCCAATGCGAACTCATCTTCATGAGGCGCATTCCATGACAAAGACACATTATCCATTGGCCGCTTACGTGGCGCCAACAGATTCATAGCCACAGAACCTACCTGAGAATAAACGAAATGATACGGAAAAAGACATTGGTAGACATTGGGGCTGCAAAATGTTGAGTCCAGACTTAAGAGGTTGTGCAAATGTGTAGTTCCACTCCTCCAGTGCCCGAGTATGAACAAGGGTGTTTTTTTCAACTCTATTCTATTAATTTCCTGACCATCAAAAAAACGTTCACAGGCTCCCAGAATTGAATTCAAAACACCAATTCCTATTAGGTAGGCTAGCCTCCCCAGATGCTCGGAATCCACTCGAAATTGATTTCCTGCGAGTAGTCTGATCAACGCAGTCAGGGGCATACCCTGAACAATCTGGAGGCTAATCCCTCCACCTTGAAAAATGCTCATCCAACAATTCTCCTCAGCCAAATGCAGCTTGCAAAGAATTTATAATAATGCCACAAAAAGTTCGCTATGCGTTCAATTTCAAAATCACGCATAATTATCATTGATCGGAATATTTTTAAATGTTCATAAACCTAGCAAGTAACTTGATGGAGGACTAATGACGTTTAAAGGGAAAGTTTGGAAGTTTGGAGACGATGTTAATACAGATGAAATTATACCAGCCAGGTACCTTAATATTACAGATCCAGTCAAACTGGCGGAACACGTGATGGAGGATGCCGACCCGGACTTTCCATCAAAAGTGGCGCCGGGAGACATAATAGTAGCCGGCAAAAATTTTGGTTGTGGCTCCTCTCGCGAACACGCTCCTGTAGCTTTAAAAGGAGCTGGGATTGCTTGCGTAATCGCTGCGAGCTTTGCGCGTATTTTTTTCAGGAACGCTTTTAATATGGGTTTATTAATTTTTGAAAGCCCTGAGGCTTCTGCAGGAATTAAAGAAGGAGAAACTGTAGAAATAGATCCGGACGAAGGAATAATAAGAAATTTGAGCGTTGGCGCAATATTTAAGGTCGCTTCTATTCCAGTCTTCATGAAACAATTAGTTGAGGACGGAGGACTTATCGCTCACTTTAAAAAAAATGGAGCTAACTCTAATGTATGACATTGGGTTTTGAAACCCTAAATCCCTCTGTAAAAAGGTTCTCTGATACTGTATGATTAGAAAAAGATTAGTGTAACGTCTTATATTAAACGATTGGGATTTGCAGGATTATTTTGGGGGAAATCCCATTTCCTGAGTTGTTGTAGGGAGGATTTTTCAAGTGCGAGTCCTTATGGTCACTCCAGAGGTTACTCCATTTGCTCAAACCGGAGGACTTGGCGAAGTGCTATCAGCCCTTCCGGTTGAGCTGGCGTCCCTAGGAGTCGAAGTTGATGTCCTGATGCCGAAATATAGAGGCATAAATGCAGAGAATTTCGATATTACAAAACTGGATGTCACCTTAGAAATTACGTTGAATGCAAAAAATGTTAAAGCCGGCCTTTGGCGACATATTGGAAAAAATGGCGCGCGTTACTTTTTCCTCGAATGTGACGACTATTATGACCGAGATTATCTATATGGAACACCTGAAGGTGATTACGAAGATAACGCTGAAAGGTTTGTTTTTCTGACAAGGGCTGCTCTTGAATTAGCTCTGCAGGTTGGAGAACATTACGATATTTTCCATTCCCATGATTGGCAAGCTGCTTTGACGGCTGTGTATCTGAGAACCCTGTACGCGGGAGAACCTCTGTTTAGGGACAGCGCTGTAGTAATGACCATCCATAATCTGGGCTATCAGGGAATATTCTGGCATCTTGATATGCCTCTGGTTGGCGTCGGTTGGGAATTTTTTACTCCTAAGCATATGGAATTTCACGGCAAGCTGAATTTCTTGAAGAGTGGAATCGTTTTTGCCGATGAAGTTAATACGGTTTCTCCCGGTTATCGAAATGAAATACTAACTCCCGAGTTCGGATTCGGGCTTGAAGGAATTCTTCAAGAAAAACAGGACCGACTCTGGGGCATTCTTAACGGTGTTGATTATTCAATCTGGAATCCTCAAACCGACCCATGTTTGGTGAGCCCTTATTCTTTTCATGATCTTCGAGGTAAATCCCGGTGCAAGGTGGAGCTTCAAGAGCTTGCCAATTTACCATTGGATCCTGACCGACCATTGGTAGCCATGGTAAGCCGGTTATCGAGTCAAAAGGGTGTCGATATCGTGGCAGAGGCTTTCGACACTTTTATGCGTAACGATGTTCAGATGGTTGTACTCGGAACCGGTGAAACAAGATACCAAACAATTTTTAGGGAGCTAGAAGAAAAGTTTCCCAGCAATGTGGGCGCGTTTCTGAGATATGACTACGCTTTGGCTCATAAAATTTTTGCGGGAGCGGACATGTTGCTCGTTCCTTCGAGGTATGAGCCATGTGGATTAAATCAGCTTTATGCATTGAAATATGGGGCTGTGCCAATTGTCACGGCAACGGGCGGGTTGACCGACACGGTGGAAGAAGTCGACGTTCAGAATGACACTGGAACAGGATTTAAATTCCATCCCGCTAATCCCTTGGAACTGGAAAAGGCTTTTGTGAAGGGCCTAAGAATGTTCCGAGATGATCCTGAGGCATGGAGAAGGCTTATGATAAGGGGCATGACTAATGATTTCTCGTGGAATCGTTCCGCCAAGGAGTACCTTCTTCTGTACGAAAGGGCCGTCGCAGATAGAAAGACATATCTAAATTCAATCTAGTTTCGCGACTGAGGTCGATCGTCAATTGCAGGAACCGCCTTAGCCTAGCCTGGGGTTTCCTGCGAATATGCTTTAAGGGGTCTTAAACTTCAAAACTGAAAACAAAAAAATTGGGGACTTTCGTCCCCAAAAGGAATGGAAGGATTTTGTACATTTTCTGCGTTAGTTTTTTTTCATTTAGCTTTACTAAGATTCTATAAGTCCAATGATCTTTTCAAACTCATTAAATAATTATTTCCTAATACATGCCCAAGCCGGCAGCGCCGGTGAAACTTCCGAATATACTGGAACACAGTTCCAAACAAGGCAATCCACCGCTTAGCAAACCGGTAGCCGGGTAGCCGGCAGGACCGCAGGGAGCGGCAGGGGCAGGGGGACCACAAGCCGCCATAGGGGCGTTGGGTGGCCATAATAAGGTCGTGGGCCATATGGGGCTGGCACTGCAACAGGAGCCGGTCCAGGGCCCATTGACGATCCACCGAGGAGGCTGCCCACAACCAGGAACGGCAAGGCGACTACTCCTCCACATAGTCCTGGGAATGGGGCGTCACCCCAATAGGCGCATGGGTTACCCATTGCCGGACCACAAGGGGCTGGAGCGCAAGGGGCGACAGGCGCCGGCGCTACCGCGCCTCCGGCCATGGCTACACATGCCATAGCTAGTATAACAAAACAGGTAATGACTCCAAAAACTCTCTTGACCATTATACCCTCCTTTTTTCGGATAGGTCTCTACACATCATAGGTGTGTAAGCTTACAAATTACTTTAAAGGATTGTTACCGTCTCAATCCTGGAGCGCTGAGCTATCATGGCGTATTTATCTTGTCAAGTAAAATATTTGATCTTGCAATGTTATATTTTATATAATGAAATATATTTTATTGTTTGAATTTAATTTATTGTGTTATTTAGATTTATTGTGAAATATGATAGTTAAAAATGAGTCTACAAACCAGAAGAGTTTGTGATGATAATAAACTGTAATACTTAATGATTATTGTGTTTATATTGATCATGTCTTGTTTCAATGATGTCGGCATACATTCATCACTTGACCTCCAGGGGTTATTGATCGAGACTGCATCCGTCATTTGGCGGGGTCCATGGCATTCATTGTTGGAACCCCCGGATAATTTGAACGCTACTCTGAAGATCTTTATCAGCTTTCTCAATGAATTCTTAGGACCGATCATGTCACAACAGGCCCACTCAAACTTAAGAACTATTTCCATTTTATTGTGGGCTTTTTGCCTTATTTATTACTTCGGAACTACCCAATGTCCTGCCGTTGGAATTACCCCTGAACAAATTTTTCAACAAGCCCTGGAGCCCGGAGCTTTACTTGGGACTTGGGAAAAACTTCCTGAAGTAAATCCTTTAGCGGAAAAATCAGGAAAAGGCCCTCTGTTGGAGTTCCGTACTCTAATGACTTTAAGAAAAGATGGGACGTGCAGAATTTTTGACGGACAGAATCCGTCAGGTATCGATGGGGTATGGATTTATGAAAATCATCATATGTCGATAACATTAAATGGAACTAGCCGACTCGAATTTTTTGTTTATGGTGTAAAAGATGATTTCATGGTCACCCGCTCTCCAGTCAAGGATGGGGTCGATCAGCTTTGGTCACGAGTTAAGTAACCATATGCCGCTTTTTGGAAAATTAGCTTTTTTGCCTTGATTAATTATACGTTAGCTCAAATTTCATTGGCTACATTTGAAGTCCAGGCATTACCTTGAACGTTCACCAAATATAACTCATTGAAAATAATATTCTTTGGAAATATGCCCATAACCGTTCAACCGAAATCTTCGTTGACAATCTTTGACCATTTCGATATACTGACTCCATCACCGTGGCCTTAAATTGCGACTTAACTTATGTTAATATTTGTAACGTGTTGAGAGTCGTCCTTAAAGTTAAATCTTATGGGACTTAGGGTATGGAAATCACGTGATATCTTCTGCCACGAGGAAAGCTGAAAAAAGTTCCGCAACCAGGTTGCTCGGTCTGGCTGTTCTAAAGACCCAACCGTGGTTAGTTTTGCGCTGCGCCGCCCTGTGTACTTTTCTCAGCTTTTTCACAATTCTTGGAGCATCTGGCGTATCAGCTCAAACGCAGATCAAACCGGAATCGTACGGGTATTTTGACTTCCCAACGTGCGTGCGTTACGCTTTGGTTCATTCTGACGCTCTGACTCAAAACAGAATTGATATCCAATTGAAATCCATAGACCTTAAAGACGCCCACTCTGAAATTCTACCCACGGTTCAATTAGTTACCCGGTATTATCTTGTTCAGAACCGATGACGTCTATTCCCGGCTCTGGGAGTAAATGGCAAATTCAATTCAATATGACAAATTGGAATCCGTACCTGGCTCTTTTGAAGATTAAGAGTCAGGGCATCATGGTAGATATCGCTAAAGATTTCGCACTTTGACAAAATTTCAGATACTACGGCTAACATTGCCAGAATTTTCTACAGTATCCATTGTCTTGAAAAATCAATCAGAGGATCCAAGCAAATTCTTGCGCTCGTTCAAGACAAGCTGAACTTCGCCAAAAGTAAAAACGATCAGGGCAAAATTGATCCCCTGGAATTTCAGACTATGCAAAACGATTATCGCGCCCAACAAATCAAGGTTAAGTCACTTGAAAATGATCTTCAGGAAAAGACTGGTCAACTTAAGGCTCTCATCGGCTATCATCCAGATTATTTTTTGCCTCTGGATACTCGGGACGCGACAAACCAGATTTTGAACGGATTTAAACCTAACTGGATTACCTTCGCCGACATACAGGGAGGTAACTTGCGGTTGAAGATCGCCGCCAAAAAGGAACAGATGCAATCCAACGCTGTGACTGGAGCGTATGTGGCTTTAGCTCCTCAACCGGCATTTGTATTTCAGGATAACAGCAATACTCCTAATGCCGCGTCGGGACTCAATCTTGCCTTGGGACTGGACTATTTTCTGTGGGATGGGTTTCGTCGAGTACGCGACGTCAAGCGCCAAAAACTTTTGGCTCAAAAATATAACCTTGATCGTGAGCAACTTTCCCAAGAATTGTATATGAAGTTCAAGAAGCTTAGAAGCGGTATGGGACTTTCAGGCGAACGAGAAAGCCTTTCTCGTGAAAAGGCGAAGTTGGCTGATTTAGCCGAAGAAAAAGCTTTCACTAACTACAAATCCGGACGCATAGAATATGACGATTACATGGATCAGAGGATAAAGAAAACTCAGGCTCACTTGGATGCAGCGGAAAGTCTTCAGCCGCGGGTTAACGATCTAATTGAATTGGCTACGATTTCTGGAGGTTTGAACAAGTACAATGCCGCAATTCGATATTAAAAGGCTCAGGCCCCGCCTTAGGGTCTTGGGCGTTACATTGGCGAGCTTTGTGGCCTTGGTTTCTTTAGCGCTTTTGGTCGTGACCCATGAACCGAAGAAAGCCGAGTCCAGTCCCCCGCCGGTTAAGGCCGCTATTGTGCCCCAAATTGCGGACGCAAAGTCTGAGGCTGAAATCATTTTCAGAGGCAAGAGCTTTTCCGTATTCCAGAGAAAAATTGTTCTGCCTTACGGCGGAGAGATCGTCTCAATTGACGTTAAAGAAGGGCAGCCTATTAGCGAAAATGACACGCTAATAAAATATAAACTCGACCGCCAGTCAATGATCCAAATTACAGGGACATTGTACCCAGCAAGAGTTCTGGATTTGAAAAAGGCTGTTTATGACCAGAAAATAACGCTTGATAAGCTACGAAATGTTTCTCTCAAGTTAAAAAATATTGACCTGGAAAAATCCAAAAATGACTTGAACGATATTCGTCAGTTACACGCTAAAAATCTGGCGGAGCTTGAAGCGGTCAAAGACGCTGAAAGAAAACTCGAAACAGCAGAAAAGCAGCTTCTAGAAACCAAGGAATCTATTAAACAGGCGCAAGAAGGGTTGGCGCGAGCCCAAGAAGACTTGAAGTTTTTTGAAGATAAGCAACGACGCGACATGGACTTGCTTGAGTACCAAACTAGACGCTCTTATGCGGATTCAAGCATTCCTCAAGACATAGCTTTTTTGAAAGCGCCCATAACTGGTCAGATCTTGTGGCTTTCTCCCGATCTCCGAGTCGACGCTGAGCAACCCGCAGGATTTCCCGCCCTAACGATAGCTCCTACAAACCCAATGGTGGTTAGATGCAAGGTTCATGAACTCGATTTGGTTAAACTTAAAATTGGGGACAGAGGCTCTGTGATATTTGACGCCATCCCCGACAAGAAATATCCCTGTAGAGTAAGTCGTATCCCTTGGGTAAGCCGCAATCCCGCCTTAGAGGTTCCAGCCGATTACGAGATAGAGTGTCTGCTTGAAAATGGCGATGGAAAGATAAAAGATGGCCTTACCTGTAACGTTAGAGTGAGTGTCACTCAATAGGTTGATCTAGACTTATGCGCTGGTCTTTGATTTCTTCACTTTCTATAAGGACCTATATTTTATTCACTCTGAATTTTTAACAAGATTGTTCTCTTTTGGCCCGTATTTCGGGCTTTTTTGCCTACCTATTGTATTTTCGTTAGTTTCAGCTTCGTTGTTACTATGGATCGGCATAAGCCGCATAAGGAGGGCTCGATCATCCCGTAGACCTGTCGATTCGAAAGCTCCAACCCCACTTATTCAAATCTTGTTACCACTCAAAGGGATAACCCCGCAATCCGAAAAAATTCTATCATCACTCCTAACCCAAGATTATCCGAACTATAGAGTTCTCTTCATTTTGGAGGATCAATTAGACCCAGCGATCGAACTGGTCGAGAATTTTAGATTCTTATATCCACATGTCGGAATTTTTTTTTGTGGCAAGAGCTATCACTGTGGTCAGAAGAATTTTGGACTGGCAAAAGCGATATCAGATTTAGACCCTGATGTAGAAATTCTGGCATTCTGCGATAGCTCAAACTCCGCCGATCCAGGATGGCTGACCAGAATAAGTGAGCCTGTAAGATCGACCAAATTCGAGGTCTGCACAACATTTCGCTCATTCTCTCCTCAAGATATTAATATTCCGGGAGTTTGCCAGGCTATTTACGCGACAACAGTTTTCGCCCTTCTCACCGTGACACCTAAACCGTGGGGTGGTGGCACTCTAATAAGAAGACAGACCTTCGAAAGATTGAAAGTAGTCGACACTTGGCTAGAGACAGTTGTTGATGATCTGGTTCTAGGAAATATTCTGACGAAAGCAAAGATACAGGTTCATGTGTCCCCAGAAAATTTTCTTTCCACTCCAGTAAAAAATCAGACCCTGAGTGGCCTGCTGGCCTTTCTGGACAGGCAGATTCTTTTCCCGAAATTTACCAATCCCGTGATCTGGGGTTTTACTGTGATTTGGCATATTTCTATTTGCGCGTCTTTGATCTTGTCTACATGTGGTTTGTTTCTGTACTCTTTAGGCTATGTCGGACCTGAATATGCTGTCTTTGGACTACTGTTCTGGGTTGGTGATTTTGACTTTGGTATTTGCCTTACGTTATCTCAACCAACCTAGACTTCCCATTTTCAAGTGGATTTACTCCTTTCCTATTCTCATAATGGTAGCCACCTTTGTGTGTTTTAGGTCCATTTTTCTAAAGCGTATTGATTGGAGCGGTAAGAGATATTATTGTGGGCGCGGTGGTTTGGTTACCAAGGTGCAGGACTTGAAAGTGTCGTAGATGAGGGATTCATGACATTTCAAGCCGTTTCCGGAAACGCACCATGCTCTTTTGACAGGAAGTCACCTAGTCTAAAAAGATTTATAGGACGAGTATTCAAATCATTTCAATGGTCGATGCTCTTGTATTAGCTGCAGGTTTGTCTACAAGGATGGGCTCTGACAAAATGGCCCTTAAAATTTCTGGGGAAACCATTTTGTCTAGAGTACTCATTCAGGCGCTTCAGTCCCGATTAAACACCATCGTTGCGGTGACCCGCCGTCCTCTGAACGGCTATGAACTTAGTGGGAAGTCTCAATTTAATCATTCCAGATTGGTAAATATGATTAACAATTCCCCGGAATTGGGGATGTCTTACTCCATAAGACTCGGTTTGTCGGTAATCATTCAGAAATCAGTCTCTGTAATGATTATTCTGGCTGATCAGATTTACCTCAATTTTTCAGTGATCAACACTCTGATTTCGAACAGTTTAGATAATCCAGACAAGATTATCGCTCCTGTTGTCAGAGGTAGAAGAACAAACCCCGTGATATTCCCCTCTGAATTCTTTCCTGCGTTAAATGAGATAACAGGAGATAGAGGAGGAAGGGAGATCCTCCGGTTATATAGGACAAGAATTAAAACCGTAGAATTGGGAAAAGCATATGATGACTATGATGTGGACACTCAGTCTGACTATTACAAGGTGTCTCATCAAGGGGATAAGTTAATCAGGGATTCATGAAAATTAGAATCGCAAAAACCGCCGGATTTTGTATGGGCGTTAGAAGAGCAGTCGATCTCGCTCTTGATTTGAATCGGCAAAAATTACCATTGCCTATAATGACGTACGGTCCGCTGATCCATAATCCTCAGACTGTGAGCCTGCTGGAGACACGAGGCATACACAAAACTAATTCAATAGAAAACATAGAAGCGGGCACAGTGATAATTAGAGCCCATGGAATTTCACCAGATGAATATAACTTCTTGGAATCAAAAGGGGTCCACATTGTTGACGCTACCTGTCCACGCGTTACAAGAGTCCAAGCGTTAATTACAAAGCACTCCAAAATGGGTGATTTTTGTGTCATCGTAGGGGACGAAGATCATCCGGAAGTCAGAGGTTTGATTGGATTCGCCCGTGCAGGGGCTCTATCAATTTCAGGCCCCGAAATGATAGATAGGGTTGCTTCTGTCCCACCGGGCACATCTTTGCTCGTTGTCGCCCAAACAACTCAAGAACCTGAAAAGTTTGAGCAAGTTGTCGAAATATTGAGGAACAAAGGCTTCAAATTAAGTATTTACAATACCATTTGTGACTCTACAAGAAAACGGCAGGCCGAGGCCAGAGAGTTAGCTAGAGAAGCAGACATGGTAATTGTTGTCGGTGGAAAGGGGTCCGGCAATACAGGAAGACTCGCAAAAGTTGCTGCAGAGACAGGAATCTCAGTGCTTCATGTGGAGACGGCCGATGAAATATCCGTCACTGATCTTGAAGGAATCAACCTGATAGGAGTAACGGCCGGCGCCAGCACTCCAAATTGGCAGATCAGATCGGTAATTGAAAAGTTAAAACAAATAGATCTTACTTCCAGATCTGGAATTTGGCCCAGACTAAGACGTCTTCTAGATATTACTATTATGACCTACATTTGGGCAGCGCTTGGTGGAGCTGGCCTTACTATGGTCTGCGCTACAATGCAAGGCGCTCCCATTAGCGCTCCTTCTGTTGTAGTCTCGGCCATGTTTGTATTTTCCATGCACCTTTCAAATCGAGTTCAGGAACGTTCCAGCGCGCTCCGATTCAACACGCCTGAAATAGCGTTATTTTACTCCAGACATGACGTCCTATTGGCGAGTTTGGCAGGTTTATCAGCTCTTATAGCAACCGTGGCCGCTCATTCGATTGGGTCAATTTCCACTTTGCTCCTAGTAGGAATGCTAGTTACGGGGATCCTATATCCTGCTCCAATCTTAGGGTGGCTTAAAATACCTAACTTGAAATGGAAATCGCTCAAAGATATCCCTGGTTCAAAGACTCCCCTGGTAGCTTTGGGCTGGGCCATGGCGGCGGTCATTATTCCCTTTTTTTCTATAAACGCTACACACGAAATCCCGGGGCTCATTGTGGCGTTTGTTACCGCCGCGTTAATGGTATTTTGGAGAACAGCCCTTTCAGATCTTATAGATATCCAGGGTGATCGGATTGGCGGGCGTGACACAATTCCAATACTTTTCGGCGGTCGAGTTACAGAAAAAATTCTTAATATCCTGCTTATTCTCTTGTGTTTTTTACTGTTCATTTCTAGCATGTGGAATTGGACAACGTCGTTTGGATATGTGCTGCTAATAAATGTATTAGTATTCAAGATGTTGTTTGATTTTTACAAGAAAGGTCATCTTGTTGACCGACTTATTTATGAAGGTCTAATTGACGGGAACTTTGTTTTTGCAGGAGTTGTCAGTTTGATTTATCGGGTAGTCGCGTGAAAATACCTAATTTTTTCTTGACACAGGTATTCAATTGGGGTAAAAAAGTTGTTTTTATAGAGGACCCGTTTGCTGGCGTAGCTCAACCGGTAGAGCAGCTGATTTGTAATCAGCAGGTTGCGGGTTCGAGTCCCATCGCCAGCTCCAGTCGTGGAGGGGTTCCCGAGTGGCTAAAGGGGGCAGACTGTAAATCTGTTGGCGACGCCTTCGGAGGTTCGAATCCTCCCCCCTCCACCATCCAATTGCGCGGTCCTTTTTATTGGCGCGGCGGGAATAGCTCAGTTGGTAGAGCGTCAGCCTTCCAAGCTGAACGTCGCGGGTTCGAGTCCCGTTTCCCGCTCCACATTTCTCAAAGCGCTCTAGACACAGTATTGCGCTTTGTGAAAAATACGTAGGCACGTAGAAATTAAACCTACGAAATTTAAGTTTGCCCACGTAGCTCAGTCGGTAGAGCACTTCCTTGGTAAGGAAGAGGTTCACCGGTTCGATCCCGGTCGTGGGCTCCATAAGATTTTGACTCGTTTTGACTACGACCTTTTACGGAGATTTTGTAGTTATATTTTTAAAAAATGAATAGAGACTTAACGGTTATTTTCTTTCCGAATATTTAAGGAGGAGCCCATGGGCAAGGCGAAGTTTGAGCGTACGAAGCCACACGTGAACGTAGGGACGATAGGTCACATCGATCACGGCAAGACGACGTTGACAGCGGCTATAACGCGGACGTTGGCTAAGCGGGGATTGGCCTCGTATGTGCCTTTCGAGGAGATCGACAAGGCGCCCGAGGAGAAAGAGCGCGGCATTACGATAGCTACGGCTCACGTGGAGTATCAGACGGACAAAAGGCATTACGCTCATGTGGATTGTCCGGGACACGCCGATTATATCAAGAACATGATCACTGGCGCGGCTCAGATGGATGGAGCTATTCTTGTTGTGGGCGCAAACGATGGTCCTATGCCCCAGACAAGAGAGCATATACTGCTGGCTCGTCAGGTTGGAGTTCCCTACGTTGTGGTTTTTTTGAACAAAGTCGACATGGTTGACGATCCGGAACTCATAGAGTTGGTTGAGTTGGAATTGAGAGAGCTGTTGAGTTCTTATGATTTTCCGGGAGACGATATACCGATTATCAGAGGCAGCGCGTTAAAGGCTCTGGAGGCCGGCGATCCCAAGCATCCCGACTGCAAGTGCATACTTGAGTTAATGGACGCTATAGACTCTTATATACCTGTGCCTCAAAGAGACGTGGACAAGCCTTTCCTGATGCCGATAGAGGATGTGTTCAGCATTTCCGGACGAGGCACGGTCGTTACCGGCAGGGTCGAGCGTGGTCAGGTGAAGGTTGGAGAAGAAGTCGAGATAGTAGGGATCAAGGACACCCGCAAGACGGTTTGCACTGGTGTTGAGATGTTCCGCAAGGTGCTGGATTCCGGTCAGGCCGGAGACAATGTTGGTCTGCTTCTTCGAGGCATAAAGCGAGAAGATGTTGAGAGGGGCCAGGTAGTGGCGTTACCCGGATCGATTACTCCCCACACCAAGTTCAAGGCCGAGACATACATCCTGGGTAAAGAGGAAGGTGGACGTCATACTCCATTTTTTAACGGATACAGGCCTCAGTTTTACTTCAGGACTACCGACGTGACAGGTATTATAACGCTTCCTGAGGGAGTCGAGATGGTGATGCCCGGTGATAATGTGGCTCTTGAAGCGCATCTTATCACCCCAATCGCTATGGAAAAAGAACTCCGCTTCGCTATCAGGGAAGGTGGCAGAACCGTCGGAGCAGGCGTCGTCTCTGAAGTTATTGAGTAGATTTCAGGTCGGTTTTTGACTCTCTCCGGTTGGCTCCATTCGGGACTTAAACCGGTGGAGGAGGACATAGATGAGAGACATCATTACTTTGGCGTGCGGTGAGTGTAAGCGTAAGAATTACACCACCACGAAAAACAAAAAGACGACCCCCGACAAATTGCAGTTCAAGAAATACTGTCAGTTTTGCCGGACCCACACGCTTCATAAGGAAACCAAGTAGCGTGAAGGGCGTAAATCAGTAGGCCAGTAGCTCAACGGCTAGAGCACCGGTCTCCAAAACCGGGGGTTGGGGGTTCGAATCCCTTCTGGCCTGCCATTCCACATCAAGCTTCAGCGCTTAGGGATTGTTCGGGCAATGGAAAGTATGATGGAAAAAGTAAAAGAGTTTTTCCAAAAAAGCGTCGAATTCTTTAGAGAAGTCAAGATTGAACTTCTGAAGGTCACTTTCCCTACGAGACAGGAAACCCTCGGATCTACCCTTGTAGTGCTGGTATTGACCACCTTGGTCGGCATATATTTAGGATTTAGCGATTGGGCTTTGGCTAGAATTATGAAAGCTCTTCTACAGGTCTGATTTGTTCAGGATTTTGTCTCATTATCGTTTTTCCAGATAGCAGGAGGCCTCTTCGTGGCTTTGCGATGGTACGTTGTACACACATATTCCGGCTATGAAAACAAGGTCAAGACCGCCTTGGAAGAAAAGATTAAGACTTTGGGGTTAGATGATCGGATTACCGATGTTTCTTATTCCATCAGAGTCTGTAGTGGAATTAGTTAAAGGAGAGCGAAAAACCTCCAATCGAAAGTTCTTCCCTGGATACATTCTTGTTCGTATGGAGCTTGATGATACCACGTGGCATCACGTTAAAAGTACTCCTAAAGTTACGGGTTTCATAGGTTCAAGGACGGAACCGGCTATTATTCCGGACGAAGAAGTTAACGGTATCAAGGCGCAGATGGCCGAGGGAAGGGAAAAACCTAAGCCAAAATACTCATTTGAAAAAGGTGATTCCGTAAGAGTCGTGGACGGACCGTTCATCAATTTTAACGGCACGGTGGAAGAAGTCAGACCAGACAAAGGTAAATTGAAAGTTTTGGTAAGCATCTTCGGTCGGCCCACTCCGGTGGAATTGGATTTTATTCAGGTTACCAAGAATTAATCTTGAGGCCTTTTAGTTTTTAGACACGGAATAGAGTCAGAAACATTTTATATCATTTGTGACTCTGTTTCTTTGGGAGAGTCTTTATGGCCAAAAAAATTACAGCTTATGTCAAACTTCAGATTCCTGGCGGCGAAGCGAAGCCATCACCTCCTGTAGGCCCAGCTCTTGGCCAACACGGTGTAAATATTATGGAGTTCTGCAAATCATTCAACGCGCAGACCCAGGGACAACAGGGAGTTATTATCCCGGTATTGATTACTATTTATGCTGACAGGTCTTTCACCTTCATACTCAAAACCCCGCCAGCGTCCTATTTGCTTAAAAAGGCGGCCGGTCTCGACAAAGGCTCTCCGGAGCCCAACAGAAACAAAGTTGCCCGGCTAACGCTTAAACAGGTGGAAGAGATAGCGAAGATAAAAATGCCTGATCTTAACGCCAAAGATTTGCCTGGCGCTGTTCAGACAATAATGGGAACAGCGCGCAGCCTTGGCATAGAAGTTGAATAGAGGAACGATATGTCGTCCGTAGCAAAAAAGAAAGTTTCGGCCAGAGAAAACGTAGACCGTTCAAAGAAATATTCTTTGACTGAGGGCTTGCAAACCGTAGTGGAATCAGCCTACGCAAAGTTCGATGAATCAGTGGACGTAGCGGTGAAACTTGGCGTAGATCCTAGGCATGCCGACCAGATGGTTCGAGGAACGTGTGTTTCTCCGCACGGCACGGGAAAAACTGTTCGAGTATTGGCTTTCGCCAAGGCGGAAAAAGAGAAAGAGGCTCGTGACGCCGGCGCCGATTATGTGGGCGCCGAGGACCTAGCTAAGAAGATTCAGGAAGGATGGCTTGATTTCGATAAGGCTGTCGCCACCCCTGATATGATGGCTGTTGTGGGTAGATTAGGAAAGATCCTGGGACCACGTGGCATGATGCCTAACCCAAAAGTTGGTACGGTCACTTTCGATATCGGTAAGGCGGTTTCTGAGCTAAAGGGTGGAAAAGTTGAATTCAGAGTGGAAAAGGCTGGTATTGTTCATTGCCCCATAGGACGCGTGTCTTTTGGTTTTGACAAGCTTGCTGAGAATTTCAAAGCTCTGATAGAGAGTATTTTTCGACTGAAACCCTCAGCCTCAAAAGGTGTTTATTTACGAGGTATAGCTCTTTCCACGACCATGGGGCCTGGATTGAAGCTTGACCCACAGGAAATGCGAAACTTAGTAAAATAACACAACTTTTTAACTTTTTAGGAGACGTACGTCAACAAAATCAGGAATTAATTCTGTGGTCATGTCGGAGACAGCGGGCGCGCTGATCGTGAGCGCTTAATTGAGGCCAGCCGAGACGGGCCGGAAACGGGTGATCCAAGACTGAATCCTCATATCCGCATTGCCTCGATTCGCTGTAATCCCTCCGATGGAAAGGGGATAGCTTAGATTTGAAGAAAGATGAAAAAGAAAAACAGGTAGCGTGGCTTCGAGACCAGTTTCAGGGAGTCAGGGCGGTTTTTCTCATTGATTTCAAGGGTCTGACCGTCAGCGAAATGAACACCCTACGCTCAGAAGTCAGAGCGCGTGGGGGGTCACTTAAGGTCCTTAAAAACACTTTAGTTAGATTAGCTTATAGTGATACCGATGTTGAGTGTTTGGGCCCTGACCTAGTCGGACCTAGAGCCGCTGTTTGGACGCATTCTGATGAAGGCGTTCCAGCTCTTGCAAAGACCTTGGTCGATTTCGCGAAGACTCATCCTAATCTTGGACTGGTCAAGGGCGAACTCCAGGGTCAGGTTTTTGATGCGTCTGACCTGGAAGGTCTAGCCAAGCTACCATCGAGAGAGGAACTTCTTAGCCGTCTGCTAGGAACCATGATCGCGCCTATTAGCGCCTTTGTCGGGTACTCTCGCGGCGGTGCCCAGGTCGTTCCTGACCGTGCTCAAAGCTATCGAGGACAAGAAAGCTGAGTCCGCTCCTGTGGCGGGTTAACCCGCAGACGGACTCTAAATGTTTTTTGCTCTACAGCGAATGGAGGAAATAATGGCGGAAATTACAAAAGAGGATGTTAAAGAGTTCATAAGAAATATGTCAGTCTTGGAACTCAGCAAGTTAGTTAAAGAATTGGAAGAAGAGTTCGGGGTATCTGCGGCGGCGCCTGTGGCCGTAGCCGCTTTTGGAGCGGTTGCGGGAGCGGGAGATGCAGCCCCGGTTGAGGAAAAAACCGAATTTGACGTGATCCTAAAAGAATTCGGGGACAAAAAAATCCAGGTTATTAAGGTCGTCAGATCTCTGACAGATCTTGGCCTTAAGGAAGCCAAGGATTTAGTGGAAGGTGTACCGAAACCGGTTAAAGAAGGTGTTTCCAAAGAAGACGCTGAAAAGGCGAAGGCTGCTCTAGAAGAAGTCGGAGCCGTTGTAGAAATCGTCTGAACTCATAAAAAATTTATTTTTTATCGGCCGCTGACTCGCGTATACCGCGCGAGCGCGGCCTGAGTATTTGGAACGCCTACCACCGTCCCCACCTGCAAAGATCACCTGATTTTAGAGGGAGAAAATGGGTTCTTTTTCCGTGCACTCTCAGAGGCTCAGGAAGAATTTCGCGCGGATTCCTCAGATAGCTGGAATCCCAAAACTTATCGAGATTCAAAGTCAATCCTACGATCGATTTCTTCAGATGGACAAAGCGCCTGAAGAAAGGGAAGATATTGGCCTGCAGGCAGTATTCCGCTCAGTTTTCCCCATCAAGGACTTCACCGATACAGCGTCGCTTGAATTCATCAAGTACACGCTTGGGGAAGAAAAATACTCAGTGGAAGAATGCCTCCAAAAAGGTGTTACCTATTCTGTTCCGTTAAAGATTACGGTGCAGTTGATTGTTTGGGATGTTGACCCGGACACCAACTCTCGCACCATTCGCGACGTCAAGGAACAGGAAGTATATTTCGGTGAAATTCCCATTATGACGAGATATGGGACATTTGTAGTCAACGGCACCGAGCGAGTAATCGTTTCCCAGCTTCATAGGTCACCAGGCATATTTTTTGATCACGACAAAGGAAAAACACACGCGAGCGGCAAGTTGCTCTACTCTGCTCGAATCATTCCTCTTCGAGGATCGTGGATTGACTTTGAATTCGATTTAAAAGATCGCCTTTATGTGAGAATAGATCGCCGCAGAAAACTTCCCGTTACTGTGTTACTGAAAGCGCTTGGTTTTTCTAGCGAAACGATTCTCAATTATTTCTATAATAAACAAACGATAATGATCACTCCGGACGGTTTGCGGAGAAAAGTAGACCTCAAATTTCTGGTCGGAACTCATGCGTCCACCGACGTTTTTGTCGAGGGATCAAGTGAGGTGTTGGTAAAAAAGAACAAGAAAATTTCCCGGGCTGCTCTCAAACGTTTGGGAGACAGGCGCGTCGCTCCTTTGATGATGGAGCCTCCTGAACTTGCAGGCAAAGTTGTAGCGCATGACATCATCGATGAGACTACTGGAGAGGTTGTAGCCGCCTGTAACAAGGAAATAGCTCCAGATGAGGTCGAAAGTTTTATTGAAGAGCTTCGAAGTCGAAATATAGATCAGTTTGAGGCGTTGTTCATTGAAGAAAGGATCGCCTCTTCTTCCCTGAGAGACACTTTACTGGAAGACAAGATTGATGACCGGCCAAATCGAGTTACTGAGGAATACAAGCGTCAGTTTCCGGATGACTCGACATCAAACGAAACCCTTAATGCTGAGATCGAGATATATCGCAGGCTCAGGCCTTCCAATCCGGCAACAGTTGAAATCGCCAAGACATTCTTCAACAACTTGTTTTTTAGGACTGAGTATTATGACCTGTCTCGTGTGGGACGATTAAAACTGAACCGTAAGCTTGGGATTTTAGAGCATGATTCCCCGCTATCTCTACGAACCCTAAGACCCGAGGATATTATGTTGGCGGTCAGGTACCTTCTTGAATTAAAAGAGGGCAAATCCGGCCATGAAATCGATGACATAGACAACATGGGGAATCGACGGGTCAGATCCGTCGGAGAACTACTTGAAAATCAATATCGAATCGGTCTGGTCAGAATGGAGCGGGCCATAAAAGAGCGAATGAGTCTTCAGGACGTTGAAACATTAATGCCGCACGACCTGATTAACGCTAAACCTGTGACCGCGGTAGTAAAGGAATTTTTTGGTTCCTCCCAACTTTCACAGTTTATGGATCAAACTAATCCATTAAGTGAAATCACTCACAAAAGGCGTTTGTCAGCATTGGGACCTGGCGGTCTCACACGAGAGCGAGCCGGTTTTGAAGTTAGAGACGTCCATCCAACCCATTACGGCCGAATATGCCCGATTGAAACTCCTGAAGGTCCGAACATTGGACTGATAGTTTCTCTTTCTACATATGCAAGAGTAAATGAATTTGGTTTCATTGAAACTCCTTACCGCCCTGTCCACGACAGGGTCGTCAGTCGCGAAATAAAGTTCCTGACGGCTTTGGATGAGGAAGAGCATGTAAAAGTTCAGGCGGACGCTCTTATCGACGAAAATGGCAAATTGGTTGAAGATCTTGTGTCTGTCCGAAAAAAAGACGGCGAGTTTGCTATGGGGAGCGGTTCCGAAGCCACTTACATGGACGTATCACCCAATCAATTGGTGTCGGTGGCCGCATCATTAATCCCATTCCTTGAAAATGACGACGCGAACCGTGCGCTTATGGGTTCTAATATGCAGCGTCAGGCTGTGCCGCTCCTGACAACGCAGGCTCCTCTGGTGGGCACAGGCATGGAACAGGTCGTCGCGGTTGATTCCGGGGTCACCGTTCTGGCCCGTAGGGACGGAGTAGTGGATTCTGTAGACGCTACAAGACTTGTTGTGAAGGCTACAGAATTTGAAGAGGGCGATTTGGACCCGGGTGTGGACATTTATAACCTTACGAAATACCAAAGATCCAACCAGAACACCTGCATAAACCAACGTCCGATTGTCAAAAAAGGGGATAGGGTCGTTGCAGGCCAAGTCATAGCTGATGGACCTGCGACGGATAAAGGAGAACTCGCTCTAGGTCGTAATGTGCTCGTGGCGTTCATGGCTTGGGGGGGTTACAACTATGAGGACTCCATCCTGGTTAGTGAGAAAATAGTAAAAGAAGATATTTTTACCTCGATTCATATTGAAGAATTTGAGGTCATGGCTCGCGACACAAAATTAGGTAAAGAAGAAATCACCAGAGACATTCCAAATGTCGGTGAAGAAGGCCTAAGAAATCTGGATGAAGCCGGCATCATTAGAATCGGCGCAGAGGTTAAACCCGGCGATATCCTCGTAGGTAAAATAACGCCAAAAGGCGAAAACCAACTCAGCCCTGAAGAGAAGCTTCTAAGGGCCATTTTTGGTGAGAAAGCCGGAGATGTAAGGGATACTTCTTTGCGAGTTCCGCCAGGCGTAGAGGGCATAGTTATTGACGCCAGGATTTTTTCCCGAAAAGGAACTGATAAAGATAGTAGAAGCATTTCAATTGAAAATGAGGAAATAGCGAAGTTAACCAAAGATCGGGACGATGAACTCAGGATAGTTGAAGAAGGAGCCAGGGAAAGAATTCGAAATATGCTTCTTGGCAAGGAAGTAGCCGCGGCATTGTCGGATCCCGAAACCGGGGTTTCCTTTCTCAAAAAGAATGAAACGATTACTGGGAACGTGATTGACATTATCCCGCTGGAAGCGATCCGAAATGTTTCGTTAAAGAGTTCTGAATCAAGCGTGGAAGATGAAGTCGTAAGAATCATAGAGAGGTTCAGCGACCAGAAGCATTTCTGGAAAATGCACTTCGACGAAAAGATAAGCCGTTTAAAAAAGGGCGATGAATTGCCTCCAGGTGTCATCAAACTGGTCAAAGTTTACATCGCTATCAAGCGTAAGCTTTCGGTCGGGGACAAAATGGCTGGACGTCACGGTAACAAAGGCGTTCTTTCACGTATTCTGCCGGAAGAGGATATGCCCTATTTTGACGACGGAACACCGGTAGAAATAGTGTTGAATCCGCTTGGCGTGCCTTCCCGAATGAATGTTGGCCAGGTTCTTGAGACACATCTTGGATGGGCGGCGCGTGGCTTGGGAGAAGCTTTAGACAAGCTCCTCAAGGAACAGTGTTCACCGGAAATACTTCGAGCTAGACTTCTTGAAATTTATGATGTCAAAGAAGTGGAGAGACGGGAGAAAATCCGTAATATTATTTATGAAATGGATGCGGATGAGTTGCGGAAATTTGCGGCTTCTCTTCGCCCTGGAGTCCCGATAGCTACACCGGTTTTTGATGGAGCCCGTGAGAGCGAAATTAAAGACATCCTTCAAGAGGCAGGAAAACAAAGTTCTGGTCAGACCCAACTGTATGACGGACGTACAGGAGAGCCTTTTGACACGATGGTCACCGTCGGGATCATCTATATGATGAAGCTGCATCATCTTGTTGACGACAAGATACATGCGAGAGCCATAGGGCCGTACTCGCTTGTTACCCAGCAGCCACTTGGTGGGAAGGCTCAGTTTGGTGGTCAAAGATTGGGAGAAATGGAGGTTTGGGCCATGGAATCATACGGAGCGGCCTACTCTCTCCAGGAATTCCTCACTGTTAAGTCTGACGATGTGACAGGACGCACGAGAATGTACGAAAGCATCGTGAAAGGGACCAATGTTCTCGAACCGGGGCTGCCTGAATCTTTCAACGTCCTGGTTAAAGAAATCAAATCCCTGGGTCTTGATGTTGAGCTTTTGGAAAGCGATCCGGGCACTGCTGCGTAGAAAGGGCTAAATGGCGCTCTATAAGCGTTAATGGAATATAACTTTTGAAAAGTTTGTAAAGTCAATCTGGCTTTTAACAGCAAGTTACTGGTGAAACGGCCTGACCACTTGTGGCCGTTTCAATCCCTCAAAACCGTTAATGTCGGTTTTCCCAACAAATTGGAGGGAAGCATGGAAGATGTTTATTACAGTTTTTTTGAAAAACCCAAAGATCCTCTAAATTTTTGCGCTGTCAAGATTTCTCTAGCGTCTCCCGAGAAGATCAGGGAGTGGAGTCATGGTGAAGTCAAGAAGCCTGAAACCATAAATTACCGTACTTTTAAGCCTGAACGTGACGGCCTTTTTTGCGCCAAAATTTTTGGTCCAGTTAAGGATTTTGAGTGCAACTGCGGAAAATACAAGAGAATGAAACATCGTGGCACAATTTGTGAAAAATGTGGCGTTGAAGTCATTCAATCCAAAGTTCGTCGGGAACGAATGGGCCACATTGAACTAGCCACTCCGGTTGCGCATATATGGTTTCTGAAAAGCTTGCCCAGCAGAATCGGAACCCTTCTGGACCTTACACTCAAAGAAGTGGAACGAGTTCTCTATTTTGAGTCCTATCTTGTGATTTCTCCTGGAAATACGGATCTTCGCCCGGGAGAACTCATCAATGAAGAGCGATACCATCAATTAAGAGAAGAATATGGAAAAGATTTAGGGACATTCGAAGCCCTCATGGGAGGCGAAGCCGTTAGGCTGATGCTCGAAAGATTGGATCTCGTTTCGGAAAGTGTCCGAGTCAGGGAAGAGATGAAGGATTCAGCCTCTGAAGCAAAGAGAAAAAAACTTGCCAAGAGATTACGGGTTTCTTGAATCCTTGAAAGGCATAGACCCTGAAATCCTCATCTCAGAGCTTTCCTCTATGTCCGAGTCATTTGATCCCGACAGCGAAAAGGGCCGATTTGTTGCTGAACTTATTCAGGCTGCTCAAGAAATCCTGGTCAAATGGCGAGAGTCAGAGGATTGGGAGATTCGAAAGCAGCTAGCGTTCATCGAGATTAAGAATGTAATCGACCGCCTCGGGCGCTCTCGCATAGTGCATCCCGAGAGCCTTGGGAAATTTAGACAATGGCAGAATCCCGCGTGGATGATACTTACCACTGTTCCTGTCATTCCACCTGACTTAAGACCTTTGGTCCCACTTGACGGAGGTCGTTTCGCTACTTCTGATCTGAATGATTTGTACAGACGGGTTATTAATAGAAACAATCGCCTCAAAAGGCTCAAAGAGCTTAACGCCCCAGAAATCATCCTTCGTAATGAAAAGCGAATGCTCCAGGAAGCTGTTGATGTCCTGTTTGACAATGGTAGACGTGGAAGGTTGATCACCGGTCCAAATAAGAGACCCCTAAAATCACTGTCAGATATGCTCAAAGGCAAACAGGGACGTTTCAGACAGAACTTGTTGGGCAAACGTGTTGACTATTCGGGTCGGTCCGTCATAGTCGTCGGGCCGGATCTCCGTTTGCATCAGTGTGGCCTACCGAAACGTATGGCTTTGGAATTATTCAAGCCCTTCATTTACAACAAACTTGAAGAGCGCGGATATGTCACCACTATAAAAAGCGCCAAAAAACTGGTTGAAAAAGAGACTCCTGAGGTCTGGGATATACTCGAAGACGTCGTCAAAGAATATCCAATCCTGCTAAATCGTGCGCCTACACTCCACAGACTCGGCATTCAGGCTTTTGAACCCATTCTGGTAGAAGGAAAGGCCATACAGCTTCATCCTCTAGTATGCACAGCGTTTAACGCGGATTTTGACGGGGACCAGATGGCCGTTCATATTCCTTTATCCATAGAAGCGCAGGTTGAAGCCAGGGTACTCATGATGAGCACCAACAACATTCTTTCCCCTGCTCATGGAAAACCGATCATAGTTCCAACGCAGGATATCGTCCTTGGATTGTACTATCTTACCCGCGAAAAACCCGTAGATCTAGAAATAGAGCCCAAGAAATTCTCAGATTCGGTGGAAGTCAGGGTAGCCCACGATTCAGGGAAGCTTGGGATTCATGACAGAATCCTTCTTCGGGAAAATGGTGAAATGCTTCTAACCACTGCGGGGAGAATTATACTCAGAGAAATCGTTCCCGAGGAAATATCCTTTGCTTCGATCAACAAGGTTATGAAGAAAAAGGAACTGGCGAATCTTATTGACGAAGCCTACCGAAAATGCGGAGACAAAAAGACTGTCATCCTTGCGGACAGACTTAAAGATCTCGGATATCACTACGCTACAAAAGCAGGGATTTCTATTTGCGTCGACGACATGAGAATCCCGGAATCCAAGAAAGAGATCATTGAAAAGGCCCGAAAAGAAGTCCTTGAAATCCAGGACCAGTATAAAGAAGGTCTTATTACCGACGGCGAAAGATATAATAAGGTAATAGACATTTGGGCACGCGCTAACGAAGACATCTCAGAACGGATGATGAATGGGCTTCGTTTGGAATCTATAAATCTTCCAGATGGATCAGAGAAACAGGTAGAGAGTTTTAACCCAATCTATATGATGGCGGATTCAGGAGCTAGAGGAAGCACTCAGCAAATTCGCCAGTTGGCCGGGATGCGCGGGCTCATGGCAAAGCCGACTGGTGAGATTATTGAAACCCCCATAGAAGCTAACTTCAGGGAGGGTCTCACCGTTTTGCAATACTTTATTTCCACCCACGGGGCCCGTAAGGGTCTCGCAGACACAGCTCTAAAAACAGCCAACTCGGGTTATCTTACAAGGAGATTGGTCGACGTCGCGCAGGACGCGATAATAAATGAAAAAGATTGCGGAACTCTTGATGGAATCGAAATGGCTTCATTGGAAGAGGGTGGCGAAGTCATCGAGCATGTTGCCGACAGAATCCTTGGTAGAGTGGCGCTGGAAGATATTGAACATCCGTATACCGGAGAGATAATTGTTAAGGCCAATGAAGAAATCAAAGAAGAACATCGTGATAAAATTCAAGACTCCGGTATTGACAGGGTCAGAATCAGGTCGGTTCTGAGCTGTCAGGCCAAAAGGGGTGTGTGCAGCCTTTGTTATGGCCGTGATCTGGCTCACGGGAAAATGGTTAATATAGGCGAAGCTGTCGGCATAATAGCCGCTCAATCCATTGGTGAGCCCGGAACCCAGTTGACGATGAGAACCTTTCACATTGGTGGAACGGCTTCATTGAAAAGGAACATTATTTCAGCCAGGAAAAAAGGCTCCGTCCTTTTGGAAAAAGAAAAGGAAAAAATCAAGGCGATAATTGTATACGAAGATTTTTCAGTCCCGAAAAACGAAGTGGATCAATGGTTGGTGGAGCATGGCCAGACTCTTAGAGAAAACTCTTTTCTCTATAAGGGTAAAAACCATTCTCCGGCCCAAGCTGAAAACCTCGGGGGCAAAATTACTATTTCTCCTGATAAAAAATCTTTTTCCCTTCAGGATGAAGAAGGAACCAAAAAGAGGTTTGAGTTAGCTGATGGCTGTAGATTCGTAGTAAGAACCAACTCACAAATACTACCCCAAAGCTTCATTTTCGATCAAGCCGTCAATCAACCACGGATGTCCGAGTCGGAAAAAAGAGGTGGGATACTCAAAATTCTTGGCGAGCAGAATGGTGAGTACCTTTATCGGTTGTATGAACGGTACCCTGTTATGGATTACATGAATGTAAAAGTTCAGGACAAAGATCAAATAGATTCTGAAGGGCAGGTGCTTCTCGAATGGCTCGGGTCTAGTTCATCCCAGCTATTTTCCAGAAATGAGGGGAAAATCCAGTTTATTGATCTCAAAACGGTCGTCAACCGAGACGGAGAACTTGTAGCCATGAACAGGAACGGTTCTCTAGCGATCCTTGACGAAAAAGGTCAAAAACGCGAGCGCAACAAGGTCATCTACGGCGCCAAATTGCGGGTGTCAGACGGCGAACATATGAACCGTGAAACTCTTCTTGCAGAGTGGGATCCATATACTATTCCCATTATCACTGAAGTTTCTGGAATTGTTAAATATGGTGACATTATCGAAGGCGTAACCATGAACGAGCAGGTTGACGAAGTTACTGGTTTGTCTAGAAAGGTCATCGTTGAGTATAAAGACCGTGATTCGGAAATACGACCGCGCGTATCAATTAAAGATGACCGAGGAAGAACCATTAAGATCGGCGATTCGGAAGCTCGTTATCTTCTCCCGGTAGGCGCAAACATAATGGTTAAAGAGGGTGAGCAAGTTCATGCAGGTGACGTAATAGCAAAGATCCCTCGTGAAACCACTAAAACAAAAGATATTACAGGCGGTCTGCCACGTGTGGCAGAGCTTTTCGAAGCGCGTAAGCCAAAAGAATTTGCCATAATCTCTGAAATTGAAGGACAAATCGAATTCGGCAAAGATACAAAAGGTAAGAGAAAAGTTGTGGTTAGACCTGATGTGGGTGAAGCGCGTGAATATCTCATACCTAAAGGCAAGCATATATCAGTTCATGCAGGTGATTGGGTTGACGCGGGTGACGCCTTGATGGAAGGATCGACTAATCCTCATGATCTCCTAGGTATCAAAGGCGAGAAAGAACTTGCACGATACCTTGTCGACCAGGTTCAGGAAGTCTATCGACTTCAGGGTGTCAAAATAAATGATAAGCACATAGAAGTTATAGTTCGCCAGATGTTGCGGAGAGTTAAGGTCAAAGAAGTCGGCGATACTGATTTTCTTGTCGGGGAACAGATTGAAAGATCTCTTTTCCAAAAAGAAAATGATAGGGTTATGCAAGTTGGTGGAGTACCTGCCGTTGCGGAACCTTTGCTTCTCGGAATTACCAAAGCTTCTCTTTCTACTGATTCGTTCATAAGCGCCGCGAGTTTTCAGGAGACCACCAAGGTGCTTACAGAAGCTTCTATATCCGGGAAAATAGATTATTTGAGAGGATTAAAAGAAAATGTCATTATGGGGCGTCTCATCCCGGCGGGCACAGGCTTGTCCCAGTACAAGAACCTGAGACTGAAGCATAACGAAGGTGACGAACCCAGTCAACGAACGCCAGTTCCACAGGTTGGCGATACTGACACAGCTAGAGAAATAGCCTAGATTGGAAGCGCGACGCGCCCTGGTGTTTTTATTAGAGCGGAACCGTTTTTTTGTTTATGGCGTTAATCAGGATAACCAGCTTGAATCGCTGGCTGTTCACTGTCATGTTGTTGTAGGTCGAGGCATTGCGTCGGCCTGCAACATCAGAAAATCCCTTGACAAGAATTACACTTCTTGCCCATAATACTTAGATACATGTTTGGAGGTAATGGCGAATGCCCACGATTAATCAGCTGGTCAGAAAAGGACGCAATAGGCCGAGAAGAAAAACATCGGCTCCTGCCCTGACCAACTGCCCCCAACGCCGTGGTGTTTGCGTAAGGGTTTATACAACTACACCGAAGAAACCGAACTCAGCTTTGAGAAAAGTAGCCCGAGTCCGACTTACTAACGGTTATGAGGTCACTTCTTACATCCCCGGCATTGGTCACAACCTTCAAGAACACTCCGTGGTCCTAATCCGCGGGGGACGTGTCAAAGATTTGCCGGGCGTCAGGTACCACATAATCAGAGGAGCCCAGGACGCCTACGGAGTAACGGATCGGAAACAAGGCCGGTCCAAGTACGGAACAAAGAGACCAAAATAATCCTCGTTTATGGAACGCACGGTGGTCGTAGCGAAAGTCTATCGACCTTGCGCTCCCCCAACAGCCCATTAGCCATTGTTGGAGGATTGTTTTTACGGGTCCGGATAAACCGCCTAATCCAGGCGGGGCGAATTTAGAGATAAGACGTCAAAATAAAACGTGAGATTAATTCACTACGTCTTCTAAACTACGCCGTTCCGGAAAGCGCCCGGTTAAGTTCGTTCTAGACTCTGCCGCTTGGAGCTATGGCGGCGGAACAATTTTTGGGAGATAGCTTGAATGCCTAGAAAAGGGAAAGTTCCTAAAAGAGACGTTTTGCCGGACCCAAAGTTTCATAGCAAGCTCGTGTCCAAGTTCATTCACGGGATAATGTGGGAAGGCAAGAAAGCTGTAGCGGAAGCCATTCTTTACGGCGCGTTCGACGTAATCGCAAGAAAAACCAACGAAGATCCCCTAAAAATGTTTGAGCGTGCTGTTGACAACGTTAAGCCCGTGCTGGAAGTACGATCTAGGCGGGTTGGTGGAAGCACTTATCAGGTTCCCGTTGAAATCAGACCAGAACGCCGACAGGCCCTTGCTATACGATGGCTCATTCAATATGCGCGTGGCCGCGGTGAAAAAAGCATGATGGATAAACTAGCAGGAGAGCTTCTCGATGCTTCAGGCAATAAGGGCAGTTCCGTCAAGAAAAAAGAAGATACTCACAAAATGGCAGAAGCTAACAAAGCTTTCGCTCATTACAGGTGGTAGTCCTCTGACTGAGATCATTTGATGAATTTAGAATCGATAACTACTACTCGTAACATCGGAATTATGGCCCACATAGACGCGGGAAAGACTACCACGACTGAGAGGATTCTCTATTATACTGGAGTCTCGCATAAGATAGGAGAAGTCCACGATGGCAAAGCCGTCATGGACTGGATGGAACAGGAACAGGAAAGAGGCATTACGATCACCTCCGCAGCTACAACATGCCAGTGGAAAAACCACCGAATCAATGTCATAGACACACCCGGACACGTTGATTTCACTATCGAGGTCGAACGGTCCCTGAGAGTGTTGGATGGCGCTGTGGCGGTTTTCTGTGGAGTTGGCGGTGTTGAGCCGCAATCGGAAACCGTTTGGAAGCAGGCGGATCGTTACAGCATCCCAAGAATTGCGTTCATTAACAAGATGGATAGAGTAGGCGCCGACGAAAAACGAGTAATGGATATGATGAAAAGTCGACTCAGGACAACTCCATTGGCGCTCCAGATCCCCATCGGCAAAGAAGATAAATTTTCCGGGGTCATTGACCTTGTCAATTTAAAGGCGATTAAATTCGATGATGCGTCCATGGGCGTAACATTCGTGATCGATGATGTCCCTGATGACCTCATGGATGAGGCGCTAGCCGCTCGATCACAACTTGTTGAGTCGGTCTGTGAACTTGATGACGGTCTCCTAGAAAAATATCTGGAGGGCGATACCGACATTCCCGCTGACAGACTGCTAAAAACCATTCGACAGGGCACTCTGGACTTAAAAATTACACCCGTCCTAATCGGCTCCGCCTTCAAGAACAAAGGGATACAGCAACTGCTGGATGCGGTCATCAATTTCCTACCGTCACCGATGGATGTTCCACCGGTAGAAGGCAAAGATACTTCCGGTTCCCCTGTTACACGTGAAATAGACGGACCACTTGCGGCCTTGGCGTTTAAGGTCATGAATGACCCATATACAGGGACCCTGACGTTCATTAGAATTTATTCGGGAAAACTTTCCCAAGGTTCCAGCATCCTCAATGTCAATTCCGGCAAGAAAGAACGCGTTGGACGATGCCTCAAGATGCACGCGAATCAACGGGAGGAAATCAAGGACGCCGCCGCCGGTGAAATTATCGCTCTTGTAGGAATGAAAAACACGAAAACCGGCGATTCTCTCACTGATGAAGATCACCCTCTTCTGTTGGAATCCATGGATTTTCCTGAACCGGTCATCTCTGTCTCCTTGACTCCTAAAGCACGAGACGGCGTGGACAAGCTTTCAAGAGCCCTAGGCAGACTTCTCAGAGAAGATCCGTCACTTCGCGTAAGGACGGACAAAGAAACCGGACAAACGATACTCTCCGGTATGGGGGAATTGCATCTGGAGATTATTGTCGATCGTCTACTCCGGGAATTTCAGGTCGAGGCAGTGGTAGGTGAACCTGAGGTGGCATTTCGGGAGACGCTCACCAAGGACGTCCGAATTAATTACAGGCACGTAAAACAAACCGGCGGCAAGGGTCAATTCGCAGAAGTGGCAATGGATATCAAGCCTCTTCCTCGCGCCACCGGATTTGAATTTGTTGATAAAATTACAGGCGGAACGATACCCAAGGAATTTATCAAGCCCGTAGAAGACGGAATTAGATGGGCCATGGAAACTGGGGTTCTTGCTGGCTATCCAGTGGTCGATATTAGAGTGACCCTGTTTGATGGGAAGTTCCACGAAGTTGATTCGTCGGAAATGGCTTTCAAAATGGCGGGGTTCATGGCCTTCAAAGATGCGTGTAGAAAAGGCAATTCAGTTTTGCTCGAACCTATCATGGATGTCGAAGTAGTCGCGCCTGGAGAGTTCTTAGGTGATGTTTTGGGCGATTTGACCTCAAGGCGCGGCAGGATTCTTGGGATGGAAAGCCGACTTGGAGTACAGACTGTGGGAGTTCGAGTACCTTTGGCGCGTATGTTCGGATACGCAACCGACTTGAGAAGCTTGACGCAAGGCCGCGCCACATTTACCATGAGATTTTCACACTACGAACCGGCGCCGCAATCCGTTACGGAAAAGGTTGTCGCACAATTTAAACAATCTGGAGGAGCCCATGGGCAAGGCGAAGTTTGAGCGTACGAAGCCACACGTGAACGTAGGGACGATAGGTCACATCGATCACGGCAAGACGACGTTGACAGCGGCTATAACGCGGACGTTGGCTAAGCGGGGATTGGCCTCGTATGTGCCTTTCGAGGAGATCGACAAGGCGCCCGAGGAGAAAGAGCGCGGCATTACGATAGCTACGGCTCACGTGGAGTATCAGACGGACAAAAGGCATTACGCTCATGTGGATTGTCCGGGACACGCCGATTATATCAAGAACATGATCACTGGCGCGGCTCAGATGGATGGAGCTATTCTTGTTGTGGGCGCAAACGATGGTCCTATGCCCCAGACAAGAGAGCATATACTGCTGGCTCGTCAGGTTGGAGTTCCCTACGTTGTGGTTTTTTTGAACAAAGTCGACATGGTTGACGATCCGGAACTCATAGAGTTGGTTGAGTTGGAATTGAGAGAGCTGTTGAGTTCTTATGATTTTCCGGGAGACGATATACCGATTATCAGAGGCAGCGCGTTAAAGGCTCTGGAGGCCGGCGATCCCAAGCATCCCGACTGCAAGTGCATACTTGAGTTAATGGACGCTATAGACTCTTATATACCTGTGCCTCAAAGAGACGTGGACAAGCCTTTCCTGATGCCGATAGAGGATGTGTTCAGCATTTCCGGACGAGGCACGGTCGTTACCGGCAGGGTCGAGCGTGGTCAGGTGAAGGTTGGAGAAGAAGTCGAGATAGTAGGGATCAAGGACACCCGCAAGACGGTTTGCACTGGTGTTGAGATGTTCCGCAAGGTGCTGGATTCCGGTCAGGCCGGAGACAATGTTGGTCTGCTTCTTCGAGGCATAAAGCGAGAAGATGTTGAGAGGGGCCAGGTAGTGGCGTTACCCGGATCGATTACTCCCCACACCAAGTTCAAGGCCGAGACATACATCCTGGGTAAAGAGGAAGGTGGACGTCATACTCCATTTTTTAACGGATACAGGCCTCAGTTTTACTTCAGGACTACCGACGTGACAGGCATTATAACGCTTCCTGAGGGAGTCGAGATGGTGATGCCCGGTGATAATGTGGCTCTTGAAGCGCATCTTATCACCCCAATCGCTATGGAAAAAGAACTCCGCTTCGCTATCAGGGAAGGTGGAAGAACCGTCGGAGCAGGCGTCGTCTCTGAAGTTATTGAGTAGATTTCTAGGAATAGATGAGGAATTTCCATGGATATGCAAGCGCTGAAAATCAGGATCAGGTTAAAAGCCTACGACCATAAACTCTTGGACCAGTCGGCAGCCGAGATCGTCGACACAGCCTGGAGAACGGGAGCAAAGGTGGCAGGTCCGATACCTCTTCCCACTCGGATACATAAGTACTGCGTTCTGCGCTCGCCACACATAGACAAGAAATCGCGTGAACAATTTGAGATCAGAGTCCACAAGAGATTAATAGACATATTGGAACCAACACAGCAGACACTGGACGCACTGATGAAGTTGGATTTATCCCCAGGAGTGGATGTTGAAATTAAGGCGTGATGTTTCTGATTAAACATTTTCGTCCAGGAGCTTCTAATGGTTAATGGTTTGATAGGTATAAAACTTGGGATGATTCAGATGTTTGATGAAGCCGGTCACTCTTTGGGGGTGTCCGTGGTTCAGGCTGGACCATGTAGGGTTGTTCAGAAAAAGCCCAACTCCAAAGTTCAGCTCGGATACGGTAGCGCCAAGGAGAGTCGGTTGTCCAAGCCGGTCTTAGGCCAATTCAAGAAATCCGGAGTACCCCCCTGTAAAGTCCTCCGGGAGTTCGCTGCCGAAAACGTAGACGAACTGCAGGTCGGACAGGAAGTTGGACCGGATATTTTCAATCCCGGGGAAATAGTGAAGGTGGTCGGCGTTGGTAAAGGCAAAGGTTTTGCCGGTGTTATCAAGAAATGGAATTTTGGTGGCGGCCGCGAGACCCACGGTTCCCGTTCGCATCGTATTCCCGGGTCCGTTGGACAATGCGCTTGGCCTTCCAGAATTTTCAAGGGTAAAAAGATGCCCGGGCGAATGGGTGGAAAGAGTGTAACCGCTCCTACCGTTCAGGTCGTTGAAGTTCGGCCCGACGAGAACCTACTTTTCCTCAGGGGCCCCATTCCCGGACCCCGTGGATCGATTGTGTTGATAAGGAAACGATAATGGCTCTAGTAGACGTGATTAACCAAAACGGAGAAAAGGTCGATTCAATAGAGCTTGAGGACCGTATTTTCAAGGCCGAGATTCGTGATAGTCTGGTTCAGCAGGTTGTCGTTTGGCAGTTAGCCAAACGTCGGTCTGGCTCCGCTTCTACAAAAACCCGTGGGCAGATACGCGGCGGTGGCAAAAAGCCCTGGCGTCAGAAAGGCACGGGGCGCGCTAGAGCGGGGACAAGCAGGTCCCCCGTCTGGAGCGGTGGTGGAACGGTATTCGGACCACATCCACGGTCATATGCTTTTTCTCTTCCTAAGAAGGTCCGCAAGGCCGCTCTGTGCTCTGTTTTGAGCGCAAAGCTACGGGATGATAAACTCACCGTCTTGGACAAAATCGAGATGGAGGCCCCTAAAACCAAGCTTTTTGTTGAAATTCTCAAAAAGCTTGGCGTTGTGGAGCAAAAAACTCTCTTTCTAGTGCCGGAGAAGAATCCGGATCTGACCAGGGCGTCCAGAAACCTTTACAGGGCTTTGGTTCTTCCAACAGAGGGCATGAACGTATATGACCTTCTCAGGTTTGAACGTCTCACCATATTGAAAGACGCTCTCCCCAGATTGTCAGAGAGGTTGAGCTAATGTTTGAGGAATTTAAAATTATCCGGCGGCCCATAGTGACCGAGAAGGGTTCTACGTTAAAGGACGACAACAACCAGGTGATTTTCGAGGTTGATAGACATTCCAACAAACCGGAAATCAAGAAGGCGATCGAGAAACTCTTTAAAGTCACGGTACTTGCTATTCAAACTCAGAATAGGAAGGGCAAGCCTAAGAGAGTGGGACGCTTCCTTGGTCGCCGCAAGCATTGGAAGAAAGCGATTGTGACGTTGAAACAAGGGGATCGGGTGGATTTCTTCGAGGGCGTTTAGTCAGGGCGCCAGGCGCCTGAGGGCACTGTTGCGTCACCCGAGTCTTTGACCAAACTTCGTAAGGATTCGTTTTATGTCAATAAAGAAATACAAACCAACTTCGCCAGGAATAAGGTTCCAGACCGGTCACTCATTTGACGAGATCACCACCGACGAACCTTTGAAGTCTCTTGTCAGAGGTAAGGTCAGCGGAAGCGGTCGAAACAATAATGGGCGGATTACGGTCAGGAGACGAGGCGGCGGACACAAAAAACTGTTTCGTCTTGTCGATTTCAAGCGAAACAAGATCGACATCCCGGCCACAGTCACGACCGTTGAATATGATCCGAACCGTAGCGCTAGAATCGCGTTGATAACTTACGCTGACGGGGCTAAGGCGTACATTCTGTATGCAAACGGGCTGAAAGTCGGCGACTCGGTCCTGGCTGGTGACAAGGTCGACATTAAACCCGGAAACTGCTTGCCGCTCAAGAACATACCGCTCGGCACCATGGTTCATAATGTTGAGATGAAGATCGGCAAAGGCGGGCAGATCATTAGAGCTGCGGGAACTTACGCTCAGTTGATGGCGAAAGAAAAGGGATATGTTCAGCTCAAGCTGCCCTCCGGCGAAGTTCGTATGGTATTGGACCGCTGTCGCGCCTCCGTCGGGCAAGTTGGAAATCTGGAACACGAAAAAATATCTCTAGGTAAGGCGGGCCGGGCCAGATATCTCGGCCGTCGCCCAAAAGTCAGAGGCGTGGTCATGAATCCGGTTGATCATCCGCACGGTGGTGGGGAAGGCAAGACCTCCGGCGGTCGTCATCCGGTCACCCCATGGGGTGTTCCTACCAAAGGTTTCAAGACACGTAAGGGTAAAAAACCATCCGATCAATTTATCGTTAAACGGAGGAAGTGAGTCTGATGCCTCGTTCAGTCAGTAAAGGGCCTTTTGTGGATGAACATCTTTTGAATAAAGTCGTCCAGGCCAAGGACACATCGTCAAGAAAAGTCATTCAGACTTGGTCACGCAGGTCAACGATAATTCCTGACATGGTGGGGATCACTTTCGCCGTGCATAATGGGAAGAAATTCATACCCGTGTTCGTAACCGAGAACATGGTCGGACACAAGTTGGGCGAATTCTCCCCTACCCGCACCTTTCACGGGCATGCTGGAGACAGAAAAGCCAAGAAAGGAAGAAAGTGATGGAATGGGAGTCCCGGTTAACGCATGCGCACATATCTGCGCAGAAGGCTAGACTTGTGGCTGATCTTGTAAGAGGGATGCCTGTCGGAGCAGCTCTAAGCACATTGCAATTTACTCCGAAGAAGGCTGCTGAGCTTATAAGAAAGGCCTTACAGTCAGCATTGGATAACGCGTCTAAATCCAGTGGGGTGAATGAGGACAACCTCTACATCAGCAGAATCATGATCGATGAAGGCCCCACTGCAAAAAGATGGATGCCCAGGGCTATGGGTAGAGCTACTCGTATTAGAAAACGAACTAGTCACATTTCGATTGCCCTGCAAGAAAAATGATCGACGCATAAATGAATTCTTGAGCTGAGCTTCAGCTTAATGAATGTTAAGAGTGTAACGCGGACAAATTGATTCACCCTCAGGAGGGTTATTTTGGGACAAAAAGTTCATCCTCACGGTTTTCGATTGGGTGTCACCAGGACTTGGGATTCGAGGTGGTTTTCCCAGAGGGAATACGGGACTTTTCTGATTGAAGACCTCAAGCTCAGGCAATTCGTAAAGAAGAAACTTGCCCAGGCGAGCGTATCCAAGATGGAAATTGAAAGAGCGGCTGGTAAGATCAGAATGATAATACACACCGCCCGGCCAGGAGTGGTGATCGGCCCCAAGGGAGCAGAGATTGAAAAGCTCAGAAGGCAAATCCTTCGGGTCACCAACAAGGACGTCATTGTCGATGTCAAGGAAATCCGGAAGCCAGAGGTGGACGCCCAGCTTGTAGCTGAAAACGTGGCCCAGCAACTCGAAAGAAGGATCGCTTTTAGGAGAGCCATGAAAAAATCGGTCTCCAGCGCTCTTAAGTCTGGCGCCAAAGGAATTCGTATCGCCACCGCCGGAAGGCTGGGCGGCGCAGAAATGGCCAGACGTGAATGGTATCGGGAAGGTCGAGTTCCGCTACATACACTGAGGGCCGATATCGACTATGGATTCGCTCGGGCTTCTACGACGTACGGAGTTATTGGCGTCAAAGTCTGGATCTTTAAGGGCGAGTTGATCAAAAGCTCTGTTGGAGAAAGATAAAATGCTTGCGCCCAAAAAAGTCAAATATCGTAAGAGACAAAAGGGTAGAATGACGGGCACGCCACTCAGAGGAACGCAAGTGTCTTTCGGGGAGTATGGTTTAATGGCGCTGGAACCGATATGGGTTACCTCCAGGCAAATCGAAGCCGGTCGTATCGCCATGACACGCCACGTAAAAAGAGGCGGCAAGATCTGGATCAGGGTTTTCCCGGATAAGCCGATAACCAAAAAGCCGGCCGAGACCCGTATGGGTAAAGGAAAGGGCGCTCCGGAAGAATGGGTGGCAGTAGTCAAACCTGGCATCATTATGTATGAGATGGAAGGCGTTCCCATTGAAGTGGCCCGTGAGGCTTTCCGGCTTGCAGCCCGAAAACTTCCATTAAAAACTCGTTTTGTTATTCGTGAGGAGTTGACATGAAGCCCCGAGAATTGCGGGATCTTTCTGTTGAAGAATTGACCGTCAAAGAGAAAGAGTTTCGAGAAGAGGAATTTAAGCTCCGCTTCAAGAAGGCCACCGGTCAGCTGGAGAAAACCGCCCGGCTCGGCATCCTTAGGAAGGAAATAGCTCGGGTTCAAACTATAATTCGGGAGAAGAGGGGGTCTGCATGACTAGCTCCTCTAATGAACGTAAACAGCGCAAGGTCCGTACCGGTGTTGTAATTAGTGACAGGATGGATAAAACCGTCGTAGTTGAAGTAAGTCGTACGGTTTTGCATCCGGTTTACAAAAAATTCGTTCGTCGTAGAAAACGTTTTATGGCTCATGATGAGGAAAATCGTTGCCATATCGGCGATGAGGTAACAATCGTGGAGACCCGGCCGTTGAGCCGCCACAAGAATTGGCGTGTTCAGAAAATAGTTAGGGAAGCGGCCATGCCAGGAGGCTCCGCATGATTCAACAACAAACTCGGATGGATGTCGCGGACAATTCAGGCGCCAAAGAACTCTTTTGCGTCAAGGTTCTCGGCGGCACCAGGAGAAAATACGCCAGTGTGGGAGATGTTGTCATTGTCTCGGTTAAGCAGGCCATTCCTAACTCCAAGGTAAAAAAGGGAGAAGTCCATAAAGCCGTTGTGGTTAGGACTAAACGGGCTGTCCGACGCGCCGATGGTTCCTACATACGATTTGATGACAATTCCGCGGTTCTTATTAACAATCAGCTCGAGCCTATCGGTACCCGAATCTTTGGACCGGTCGCCAGAGAACTCAGAGCCAAGAAATTTATGAAGATCGTGTCTCTCGCTCCGGAGGTTCTTTAATCATGTCCAAGATTAAGAAGGATGATCGAGTGAGGGTGCTCTCCGGCAAAAACGCCGGTCGAGAAGGAAGGGTCCTGAAGATTTTCACGGAAAAGGACTCAGCTTTGGTAGAGAGAATCAATATGGTAAAGCGACACACCAAGGCTGGAGGTAAAGTGGGTCAACAGGGTGGAATCATCGAAAAAGAGGCGCCCATCAAATTGGCTAAACTGATGCTGATTTGTCCTAAGTGCTCTAAACCAACTCGCGTCGGTATTCGTAAAGTTGACGGAGAGCGTGCTCGATATTGCAAGAAATGCCAAGAGCAGTTGGAAAACTAGAAGGAATTTTCTGATGGCGTCTCGACTTAAAGATTATTACCTTAAAACGGTAGTGCCCGCGTTAAGGGAGCAGTTCAAGTATAAGAATGCTATGCAGGTTCCGGTCCTGAACAAAATCGTCATCAATATGGGACTGGGCGAAGCTATTCAAAACGCCAAGGCGTTGGAAAGCGCACAGCAGGAATTGGCGGTTATATCAGGTCAGTGGCCTGTGATGCGCAAGGCCCGCAAGTCAATCGCCACGTTTAAGCTTAGAGAGGGAATGACTATTGGTTGTAAGGTGACCCTTAGAAGAGACAACATGTTTCACTTCCTCGACAAACTCATCAATGTGGCGCTTCCTCGAGTTAGGGATTTTAGAGGCATTAATCCCAGGGGCTTCGATGGACGGGGAAATTTTTCGATGGGAATCAAGGAACAGATCATTTTCCCCGAAATCAACTATGACAGGATTGAAAAGACTCGAGGCATGAATATAACTATGGTTACTTCGGCCGGGACTGATGAGGAAGCCAAACAGCTTCTTGAACAACTGGGAATGCCTTTCAGGAAATAGACATTGTCTCCTTATAAGGAGGAACCGTGGCAAAGTTATCTATGATAGTAAAGGCCGCTAGGCCCCAAAAATTTTCAGTGAGGGCATATAATCGCTGCCAGATTTGTGGACGACCACGAGCATATTATCGCAAGTTCCAGCTATGTCGTATATGCCTCCGAGAACAAGCCCTCAGGGGAAACATTCCCGGCATGATTAAATCGAGCTGGTAGGGAGATTATTCTCATGTGTATGACCGATCCGATAGCTGATATGCTGACACGAATCCGCAACGCCAGGCAGGCGAGAAAGGATCAAGTGACCATACCCGCCTCTAACCTCAAAATAGGTGTAGTGCAAATCCTAAAAGAGGAGGGGTATATAAAGAAGTATAAGGTCATACGGTCAGCCAAAAATAAACAGGGTGTATTGAAATTGACCTTGAGGTTTGATGACGAAACCCTATGCACAATTGAGGGCTTATCCAGAATGTCATCTCCTGGAAGGCGGCTATATGTTGGCAAAGAACATAGCCTCAAGAGTCATGGCGGTGTAGGGATCTTTATTCTTACCACGTCTCAGGGGGTTATGACCGACAAGGAAGCGCAGCGCAGGGGAATTGGTGGTGAAGTGCTCTGCAGCGTCTGGTAGCCTGTATGTGTTTTATAGGAGCGTAAGTAATGTCTAGAATCGGCAAGGCCCCGATACCTATTCCGGATACTGTAAAAGTCGCTTTCGATGTCCCGACCGTCAGCGTTGAAGGACCGAAGGGATCCCTTCAGTTAAATTTGAGGGATCTTGTGGGTCTGAATGTGGAACCGTCAGTGATCAATGTGATAGCTCTGGGACAGGATAGAAAATCCAGAGCCATGCATGGCTTGTTTCGAAGCCTTATCTATAACATGGTAGCCGGCGTGACGACCGGTTTCACCAAATCATTGGAAATTGTCGGTGTCGGTTACAAGGCCGAAGCTGACAAACTCAACCTGACGCTAAATGTAGGTTATTCCAATCCAGTGGTTATGCCCATTCCCGAAGGCCTCACAGTTGAGGTCGAGAAGAATACCGTAATCCATGTGAGAGGGATCGACAAACAACAGGTCGGAGAAATGGCCGCTAAAATTAGAAGAGTCCGCAAACCCGAACCCTACAGGGGTAAAGGTATAAGGTATTTAGGTGAACTGATAAGACGAAAAGTTGGAAAAGCGGGCTCCAAGTAGTTTATTCTTTAAGAGTTTATCGAGTCAAGAAGGATCCGAAATGAGCAAGAATTCGGAAAAAACTGAGTCCAAAAAAAGAGGAAACTCAACGTGTGCGATTTAGAATCGCCGGGAATGCTGAAAGAAGACGCTTGACTGTTTTTCGATCCAATCGAAACATATTTGCGCAAATCATAGACGATGACGCCGGATCTACTCTGGCTCAGGCGTCCTCCCTCGATAAGGGCTTCAGACGGCAGACCGGGCAACCTTTTAACAGGGATCTTGCCAGAGAAGTTGGAAAACGAATCGCAGCGAAAGCGTTAGCGTTAAACATCAGCAAGGTGGTTTTCGACAGAGGCCCTTACCTGTATCATGGGAAGGTAAAGGCTTTGGCCGATGGCGCCAGAGAAGCTGGATTAGACTTTTAATTCTGGTTGAAGGAGGAATTGCCCGTTGCTGAGTAGATCAGAGATGTCTACCGAAGGCGAACTTAAGGACCGAGTGGTACATTTAAGTCGCGTCGCCAAAGTCGTAAAAGGCGGAAGAAGATTTTCTTTTAGCGCAGTGGTCGTCGTTGGCGACGGTCGGGGCCGTGTAGGCTTCGGCTTGGGCAAAGCGAATGAAGTTCCCGAGGCTATTCGCAAAGGTGTAGAACGAGCCAAAGCGTATATGGTTGAAGTTCCAATCGTAAACGGCACTGTGCCTCATGAAATCATTGGTCGATATGGGGCCGCAAAGGTTTTACTTAAACCGGCCGGTTCCGGGACTGGTGTTATCGCCGGAGGCGCCGTAAGAGCCGTCATGGAAGCAGTAGGCATCCGTGACATTCTCACAAAGTGTATTGGAACCAACAACCCTCATAACGTAGTTAAGGCCACATTTGAAGGGTTGAAAGGCCTCAGAACGCCTCTTCAAATCGCCAGGAGACTTGGCAAAGTAGGTCAAGCAGAGGAAGAAAATGAAAGGGGAGAGGAAAACTTGGGCAATGCTTAAAGTGACCCTCAAAAAAAGTAGGATCAAGGCGACCAAGAGTCAGAGAGAAACAATTCGTGGACTGGGTTTGACCAGAATAAATTCTTCCCGAATACTTGAGGATACTCCGGCGAATAGAGGTATGGCAAACAAGATTTGTCACCTTGTCGTTTTGGAGAACATCGATCAATAGGTCAAACCTCGTTAGGAACGGAGCTGTTTATGGATTTGTCAAATTTACAACGACCTGTTAGAACGGGGAAAAGCAAAAGGCTTGGCCGAGGAGAATCGTCCGGCCTAGGCAAAACCTGTGGAAAAGGTCATAAAGGTCAAAAGTCGCGATCCGGTGGTAAAGTAGGGAGAGGCTTTGAAGGCGGCCAGATGCCGTTGCAAAGACGACTTCCCAAGGTAGGCTTCCACAATATTTTTAGAACTGAATACAATGTCGTTTCCCTGGAGACGATTTCAAAGCTCGATCCATCGGAACCCATAACCGGCGATCTACTGCGGGAAAAGAACATCGTTAAGAGAGTTGGTCCGATCAAGCTGCTTTCCGACGGAGATATTTCCGCCGCCTATGTCATAAGACTGGAAGCAGTAAGTGAAAACGCTCGCCGCAAAATCGTAGACGCAGGCGGCGCCATTGAATGACGGACAGCCTCGGATATTTTAGATGTTTGATTCCAAGAGAAGCCAAATAGACTCGTTATTAGTAGGAGACCTTTCTTGATAGGTTCCATCGCCAACATAGCCAAGATTCCGGAATTGAAGCGTAGGGTGATTTTCACGCTCCTTATGCTTCTTGTTTATCGATTGGGCGTTCACGTTCCAACACCGGGAATTAACACCGTCGCGTTGAAAGAGTTTTTCGGCCGCTATTCGCAGACTCTTTTTGGTGTTATCGACATGTTTACAGGTGGCGCTCTGGAAAACTTCTCCGTATTTTCTTTGGGCATTATGCCATATATCAGCGCCTCCATTATTCTTCAGCTTCTTACTGTGGTGGTGCCGCATCTTGAAAGGCTTTCTAAAGAAGGAGAAGCCGGTAGAAAGAAGATCACCCAGTACACCCGATACGGAACAGTTGTTTTATCTCTTGTCCAGAGTATGGGAATAAGTATCGGGCTAGCTAAAACTGAGAATCTTGTTTATATGCCCCCACTAGCCTTTGTTCTCTTGTCCATGGTCACGTTAACGGCCGGAACAGCTTTTATAATGTGGTTGGGAGAGCAAATTACTGAACGTGGTATAGGGAACGGTATTTCATTAATAATTTTTGCTGGCATTGTAGCCAGAATGCCTTCCGCCCTCGGGAGCACTGTTCAGTTGGTTCAGACTGGTGATCTCGGTTTTCTCGTTTTGCTTCTATTAATAGCTATAATGATTGGCGTAATCGGCACTATTGTCTTTGTGGAACGTGGACAGCGCCGAATACCTGTCCAATATGCAAAAAGGGTCGTAGGCAGGAGGATTTACGGAGGTCAGACTACGCATTTGCCTCTGAAGGTAAATACCGCTGGTGTTATACCGCCTATTTTCGCCTCATCGCTGATCATTTTTCCTGCAACAATCGCGCAATTCCTGAATGTTCCGATAATTACCTCAATTACTGATTGGCTTCGTCCCGGAACAGTTGTTTATGAACTTGTATACGTAGCGTTGATCGTATTCTTTTGTTATTTTTATACTGCTGTTACGTTTAACCCCGTTGACGTGGCAGACAACATGAAAAAATACGGTGGTTATATTCCTGGAATAAGGCCCGGAAAGAAGACGGCTCAGTATATCGACAAGGTTTTGACCAGGATTACTCTTGGAGGCGCCATATACATCTCAGTTGTGTGTGTGCTGCCTTCTATATTAATTAGTCGCTTTAATGCTCCTTTCTATTTTGGTGGGACTTCATTGCTGATAGTTGTAGGTGTTGCGCTGGATACATTGTCTCAAATAGAGACTCATTTGATTCAAAGACACTATGAAGGTTTTATCCGGACAGGCCGTATTAAGGGACGACGCTAGAGAAGTTTTTAGGTCAAGGAGGGAAAGATGAGGATCATATTGTTGGGAGGACCGGGTTCCGGCAAAGGCACTCAAGCTAAAATGTTGGTTGAAAAACTTGCTATTCCCCAGATTTCTACCGGCGATATTTTTAGGGCTGCTTTAAAAGAAGGCACTCCGATGGGCCTGAAAGCCAAAACCTACATGGATAAGGGCGAGTTGGTTCCTGACGATGTTGTCATCGGAGTAGTCGAGGAAAGACTTGCGAAACCGGACCTGGACAAGGGTTACATGCTTGACGGATTCCCAAGAACCTTGGCACAGGCTAAAGCCTTGGACAAAATCCTTGAAACTCAGGGGAAGTCTATTTCTCACGCGGTTTTGGTCGATGTCCCTGATGAAGAACTAATAAAAAGACTCTCGGGAAGGCGCACGTGCAAAAATTCCGCGTGTGGAGCGATGTTTCACGTGATGTTCAATCCATCCAAAAAAGATGGGATTTGCGACGTCTGCGGATCGGAGCTTTACCAGAGAGATGACGATAACGAGACGACAATACGTGAGAGGCTTGGGGTTTACAACAACCAAACCGCTCCTCTTGTTGACTATTACAATCAAAAAAGCCTTCTCAGAAAAATTGAAGGTGTAGGACCAATTGAAGAGATCTTCTCCCGGATCGAAAAGGCCATAGGTTAACCGGCCTGTTTTCCGTCGGAGAATTAAGGAGGCGCTCATGAAAGTGAGAGCATCAGTCAAACGTATTTGTGACAAATGTAAGATAATTAAACGTAAGGGAATAGTCAGAGTGATCTGCGAAAATCCCAAACACAAGCAAAGACAGGGTTAAACCCTGTGATCGCAAGGCTATAACGCCTGGAGGAATATCGTGGCGCGTATTGCGGGGATTGACCTTCCCAAAAATAAACGAATGGAAATCGCTCTAACCTATATTTACGGTATAGGTAGAGTTACTGCTCTGAAGATACTCGAAGAATCCGGCCTTGATCCGGGAATGAGCTCAGACAAGCTAACCGAGGTTGATGTCGCGAAAATTCGCGAGGCTATTGATCGCTCGGTACAAGGTTGAGGGCGATTTGCGTCGCGATATTAGCATGAACATCAAGAGGCTTATGGACCTTGGTTGCTATCGTGGTCTTCGTCACCGGAGAGGCTTACCCGTTCGAGGCCAAAGGACCCACACCAATGCTAGGACTCGAAAGGGTCCCAGAAAAACGCAGATTGGAAAGAAGAAATAGTCATCTTCTTTAACCCTTCTAGTTTTGGATTGAGGCTGGTCTTCTGGATTCTTAATCGTTCAGGATCTAGATTAGATTCTGTAACAACTTTAATAGCATAATTACTGATATTTGGTTTGTAACGGAGTGATCAATGCCGAGAAGGCGGATAGTTAGGAAAAAGAAAGAACGACGAAATGTTCCGAGAGGGGTCGCGCACATACAATCGACCTTCAATAACACGATAGTCACAATAACTGATCTTGAAGGAAATGTGCTGGCGTGGTCTTCCGCCGGAACCCAAGGGTTCAAAGGCTCCAGAAAATCTACACCGTTTGCGGCGCAACTGGCCGCTGAAGACGCTGCTCGCAAGGCCATGGAAAATGGCATGCGCAGTGTGGAAGTGTTGATTAATGGACCGGGAGCCGGCCGAGAGGCGGCATTGCGGTCCTTACAGGCCGCGGGTTTTCAGATTACGTTGATTAAAGATGTTACACCTATACCACACAACGGTTGTAGACCACCCAAGAGAAGACGTGTTTAGTGTGGCTATTTAGGAATTTCCGTTCTCGAATAAAGGAGTCTTAGCTTGGCGCGTTATCGAGATTCAGTTTGCAGATTCTGCCGGCGGGAAACAACCAAGTTGTTTCTTAAAGGTGACCGGTGTTATTCAGACAAATGTTCTGTTGAGAGACGAAATTATCCTCCCGGCCAACACGGCCAGGGGCGAGCGAAGTATACAGATTACGGCGTTCAGCTCAGGGAAAAACAGAAGGTTAGACGCATATACGGGCTACTGGAGAAACAGTTTAGAAATTATGCGCATCTGGCTGAACAGAGACGTGGAGTGACAGGCGAGAACCTGTTGCTGTTGCTCGAATCCAGACTGGACAATATCGTTTACAGAATGGGGTTTGCTTCTTCCAGATCAGAGGCTAGGCAGCTTATAAATCATGGCCACTTCATGGTCAATGGAAGAAAAGTCGATATCGCATCTTATCTGACTAAGCCCGGTATGGTCATCGAAGTCAAGGAAAAGAGCAAGAAACTTCGGTCTATCGAAGATTCCATGTCCGCTGTTGGGCGCAGACCGGTTCCCGCATGGCTAGAAGTAGAAGTAGAAAACTGCAAGGGAACCATTAAAGGTGTTCCGACGCGTGAGGAATTGCCTCCGACGATCCGAGAACAGCTTATCGTCGAGTTTTATTCCAAATAGCAACTCGCGCGCTTGGTATTCAACGCGTGCGAGTAAGGATCGGCCGTTTGCCCGGAATCAGGCATACGGAAACGGCTTTTTACTCTGCAATGTCTTGATTTGTCAACTAGAAGCCGCCTTATTGAGGCTCAGATCGGCGACGGCGCAGATTACGAGAGGAAAGCCATGAGTGATACAGGGCAAACCCTGATGAGCCGCCCCTGGACCAATCTTGATCCTGCCCGATTAGAGATTGATGGGGATGAAACATTTGAATATGGTAAATATGTAATCGGTCCTCTTGAGAGAGGATTCGGCATTACTTTAGGCAATTCGTTAAGAAGAGTATTGTTGTCGTCTTTACCCGGAGCCTCGATTACAAAGGCCAGAATCGAAGGCGTCTTGCATGAGTTTTCTACTATTCCCGGCGTTAAAGAAGACGTTACGGATTTGCTACTCAATCTGAAACAGGTTCGTCTGAAACTTTATACAGACGGTCCTGAAACAATCAAACTGGAGTCAATCGGAGAGGGCGAAGCCCTCGCTGGTGACATTCAAACCTCTCACGCGGTCGAGATAATCAACCCCGAGTTAGTTCTGGCGACACTATCGAAGGAAGGGCGTCTGTCTGTTGAACTGACTGTAGAATGGGGTAAGGGATACGCTCCGGCGGAAGAGAGTGAAGACGCTATTGGAACGCTCGCGTTGGACGCCGTTTTCTCTCCCATCCGCAAGGTCAGTTACAAAGTTACTGATACTCGAGTTGGCCAGAGAACCGATTATGACAAATTGACGATTGAAATCTGGACTAACGGGTCTGTGAAGCCCAGAGAGGCTTTACATCGAGCGTCATCCATTCTTCGTGAACAATTTAAGGTATACCTCCTGAGTCCGGAAATTGAAGAGCCGATGCTGAAAGACGAAAAAACTCAACCTGAGCCGCAGATCAATGAGAATCTTCACAGGAGTGTCGCAGAACTGGAGTTGAGCGTCAGGTCGGCCAATTGTCTTAAGAATGCAGACATACGCTATATTGGTGAGCTTGTTCAAAAATCTGAGCAGGAGATGCTCAAGACTAAGAATTTCGGGAGAAAATCACTTAATGAAATTAAGGAGATTTTATCCGATATGGGGCTACAGCTTGGGATGACGGTTCCCAACTTTCCGTCAAGGGAAGAACTCGATAGCTTGAGAAAAGAAAGAGAAAACGCCATTAGCGATTGATTTGGAGATTATTTTTATGAGACATCGAAAAGCCAACAACAAATTAGGCATGAGAACTTCCCATCGTGTTGCAATGCTCAGGAACATGGTCACTTCGTTACTTGAGCATGAATCCATAGTCACCACGGATGCCCGGGCCAAAGCTCTCCGAATTCTGGCGGACAAAATGATAACCCTCGGAAAACGAGGCGATCTCCACGCGAGACGTCAGGCTTTGGCTGTAATTAGATCCAAGCAGGTAACACACGACTTGTTCAGCGATATAGCCCCCAGGTTCGCCGATCGACAGGGCGGATACACACGAATTATCAAGAAGGGTTTTAGACCCGGGGATGGGGCGTCAGTATCTATTATCGAATTAGTCGATAAAAAGCCCAAGGAAGCTAGCGGAACCGCCGCCAAAGGCGCAGCTTCCAAACCTAAAGGTCTGAAAGATAAACTTCTGGACAAGATAAAATCAAAGTAATCGTCTGGATATCATTATCCAGGCGGTGTGACAGTCATTAGAGTGAAAAGCCGAGATCAAATCTCGGCTTTTCTGTTTCAAAAGCGCCGATATTTGTGGCATTTATGATGTCTAAATGATCAGTATAAACAATGTGTCGTTTAAATACCCAACTGGACGCTTCATCTTTTCCGATTTCAGTTTAACGATCGAGCGTCAATCATGGACAGTTATTTCTGGACCAGAGGGGGCAGGTAAATCTACTCTTGCCAAACTTATCAAAGGAATCCTTGTCCCATCAGTGGGTTTTATTTCGTTTAACTTTAACGGCGGCGTCAGAAATGAAGAAATCGGTTATATCTCCGGGGACGCGTCCAGTGCGATAATTGGGATCACTGTTCTCGACGACATTTGTTTTGGAATGCAAAATCTGCAAACACCGCGGACCGAGATGAAAAGACGGCTCCATTGGGTCTTAAACTGGACCGGACTGAACGGATCAGAGCACAGGCTTACCAACACATTGTCTGGGGGAGAGAGACAACAATTGGCATTGGCCGGGATTCTGGCAATTGGCGCCAAGATATTGATTCTGGATGAATCGTTTTCCATGTTGGACTGTCTTTCAAGGCGAAACATCCGTGACGTCATCAACAATTTAAGGAAAACTGCGAACCTGACTGTGATTGAAATCGCCAATCGGGCTGAGGACATAGCCGCATCGGACCGAGTTGTTTTTCTGGGCCATGAGGGAAAGTTAGAATTTCATGGCCCGCCCAACAATTTTTTTCCAGCTCCTTGGGCACGAAGTGGTTGTCCCCACTCGGAGGAACCTATGCTCTCTTAAGTTTATTCTCCGGCGAAGACGCTGGAATTGTAAAGCGTCTTTTAAGGTCGTTTGACCTATGGAGGCCTTGAGATCTTAACTCCTCTTTATTATTTTTGTCTTGATACTTATCCTTATATCAATTATAGATATGAGCATTATATACGGTTTTGGGTTATATAATTGCGGCGGTTGGCTGATTGATATGACTGTAATAGGTTTTTACAACAATGCGGATTCTTAAAATCAGCGCTGCCATCGGGATTATTCTGGTATGTTTCCTTTATCTACAAGAACATGGGAACGTCCAAAAAAATGCCCTTCAATCAAAGATAGATGATCTCAAACAACAAAACACCGAACTTGAACACGACATAGGATTCTTGGAACAAAAAATCTCAAAGCTACGATCGGACCCAAAGACTTTGGAAAAGGTCGCCAAGCGCAAGTTGGGCATGGTTCGGACCGATGAAACGATCTATATTTTTGAAATCGACGACAAAAAAAAATAGGGCACCGCCTACTTGAAGCACCCTAGTTGACAAGATTGGATTTTAATATCCAGATCATTTAATAGTTGACCCATTTTTTTCTTGGAAATACCTATTTCCTCAGCCATATCAAAAGCTTCACGACAAGTCATTTTCTTGTTGGGAGCTTTTTTCAGGATTATTTCTTTAGCTTCAGATTCATTCATCTTTAGACTCCATTTTCGATTATTTATGATACCCTATACTAAAACAGGTTCTTGCTTTTTGGAAACCTCTTCAAAAAGTCTTCAGAATTTAAGACGCACGATTTGAAGAAATTACAATTAAAGGGGTTTGATTGATGCAGGGCACAAAAGTCTTGAGTATTGAAGACAAGTCCTTATTTGACGGTTATCTACGTGGTGACCCTCCTCAGGCGTCGGAATATACATTTACAAATCTTTTTATGTGGCGACGAAAATATCATCCGAAGTGGATGATATCTCAAGAATGTCTGGTTGTAGTTATGGACCCTATCGGAGATCTTCCCTTCGCCCTATTTCCGATCGGCCCCGGGGACAAGCGGGCTGCGCTAAAAGTTCTGAATGAAATGATGCTTGAAAATTTCGAAGAGTCACGAATATTCAGGGTAGAGTCCCGGATGCTTGAAAAATTTGTTGATACTTCTCAATTTACGGTGGAATTTGACCGAGACAATTCGGACTATGTTTATCTGTCAGATGACTTGATACGCTTGCCTGGAAACAAGTATCACAAGAAAAAAAACCATTTGAACAGATTCAAAAAGAAATGGGATTTTGAATATAGGGATCTTGATATCGGCTTGATCGATCGAGTCTTGCAGCTTCAGGAGGATTGGTGCGAGATCAAGGATTGTGGCGAAAGCCCGGACCTTGTGTATGAAGATCAAGCGGTTTATGAAGCGCTAAAAAACTATGAGGCTCTAGGATTCAAGGGAGGAGCCATCCTGATCAACGACAAAGTAGAAGCTTTCTCGTTTGGTGAACGTTTGAATACGAACACAGCAGTGATTCATATAGAAAAAGCCAATCCCGAGATTCCAGAACTTTACACGCTAATAAATCAGATGTTTGCAATGAACGCCTGGTCCGACCTGAAATATATAAATAGGGAGCAGGATTTGGGCTTGGAAGGTTTGAGGAAAGCAAAGGAGTCTTATTATCCTGATCATCTGGTTGAAAAATATTCTTTAGTGACCAGGCCTTAGGACCACAAAATCAAGCTTACGGACATCAATTGTGAGACTCAAGTTTTGACTTCGGCATATTCGTTAATTCTTCGCCTGCGATAAGGCAAGAGCGCTTCGACCCTTAATCCGGTCAAGCAACGGAACGTCGAGCAGCCCGGTTCAATCACAATGCTGAGAGTGGATACTTGAAAAAGTGAAGGTTCGTGCAGGTAAATGATTAGTCATTCATTGCGGTCGGATTATTACCATTTGAGCTTGCTAAAATCGTGAAGGATAATAATTTTGCAACACCTTGGTCACCGTATCCTTTAGATCGTCAATATCATTTCCACGTTTCTCAAGAAACGCCGCAGCCTTTTTGACCGCCCTATGATTCGCATGTTCAGTCAACAAAGTGTAAACCACTATTGGGAGCAGAGGCAGGGCGTTTTCCAGTTTTTCCAAACTGTCCGGCCCGTCGGCGTAAGGAACCTCCAAATCGCAAATAAGTAAATCAGGCGCAGGGTCTTCTGTGCTCAATGCGACCATTTCTCGATCGTCTTTCGCCAATTTTACATCGTAGCCGTCAGCTACAAATTCTCGGCGCAGAAATTCTCTCACATTTTTGTTTTTGTCAGCAATGAGGATGGTGAATATACTCGGCATGGCCTTCCAATCTTTAAATACTCAAATTCATGAGAGCAATGGCCGTGCCAACGAGAACTGACTGGGGAGAAGAACTATTGGGGGAGTAATTCTGACGTGGAAAGTTTCTTGAATCTTCTAACTACTCGGTTGCGCTGTAAATATTTCTGACAGATCGTAAAGACTTGGTTAGAGGGATGCCTGTTTACATCTCATAGAGAGGACACAAGTATTCTACTATGTTATTCGGTGGAATTTCGCGAATAACCCTGGATCTGAGCTATCTTCAAAAACTTCCGTTGAAACGTAGCGGTCCTTTCCATCGAACCTTATGTACATTATCTCTTCTTCTGAAGCTCCTTTTCTCTTGTGGCGCAATTCGTGGCCTGACAAGCGCCATGTCCCTTCTTCCACTGTTTCGTTTTCGCCTATTCTAGCTACTCTCTTGAAAGTCCCGTCGCCATGGTATTCCAGGATTAGGGTGAACGCGTTGGCTCCTTTGGCCACAAAAGGCCGGCCTTTATATGACGGTAAGTAGGGCTTCCCGGGCTCCTTGGTCTCATAGATTTCCCAGCGACCTACCAATTGTGCGGAATCCTTATCTAGGATTAACTTGGTAGCCGGCTTTTCCACTTGCGCGTAAATCGGTGGGAAAAAAACACTCATAACGACAGCCAATAGCGCTGTCAACAATAGGCGTACTACGGTCACCTGAAGATTCCTCTTAGTTTATTAGCCTGTCAATTCTTGAAGTCTTGAAATGAATTTCCGAGGGCCACAACATAAAAAATGTTATCACAGGCTCTAGTTCCCCGGCAACATGATCTTTTGATAAAGTCCAAAAAATCGACTTCCCTAGAAAATCAGGTGAATCGCAGGAATCTAATTTTTTGTGTTAAATTATTTGTCTATGATAGATTTCCGTTCGTACGTTCGTATTTCGCAATTTGCGTCTTTTTGACTGCCTGGCATCTACAGGAGCTTGATTTTGATTGAGAAACCTCGTTTTTGGGAGAATAGGTTGTTAGTCTTGGGAACCATATATCTATGTATGGGTTCATCAGTTTTGTTCCTGGCAATTTCCAAGATCCGGGAATTGGCTGTTATTTTCGTGACTTATTTGCCATTTTCCGTGCCGCCGGATGTGTTGGATCGTATTTTGGATTCAGCGCCTTCAGTTTTTACTACTTTTGTGGCTCTTGTCTCTTCCCTTGCTGGTTTATTGTTTGGCGTCCAGTGGATTTTTTCCGGCTTGTCTGAGATCCTCCGGTCAAGGTCGCAGACCAATCTTTCAGGAGAATTGAGCGACAAAAAATGCATTCTGGGGTCCTTGACATCCAACATCAGGCCATCTCTGAACGGAATTTCGCGTGAAGGAAGTTTTTGGCGGAGAAACATTTTGGCCAGATGGTTTCCTCCTGTCTCTCATGAAACCATCAATCTGGTGTTGCGATCCACTCTCAAAGTGGCCTGTCTCATGGTCTTTCTATGGTTGATTGCAGCGCTTTTAGCGATTGTTCCCTCGTATGTAAACAGGATTTTTGGAGCCAAAGTAGTCCTTACAACCCCCTACATGGGTAATTTATGGATTTTGCTTACCGTGTGGGTGGTCATTAATCTCACAATAGTCGCCAGTTTTACTTCATTTTCTCGCATAAATTTAAGTAGTGACAGTCGTGAATTTACGGTGTCCGGGAATGGCGCTATCATTTTCTTTTTGGCTTTTTTCGAAGAATTGTGCGCTCTCACTAATCCAGGAAACGTCTCGGCTGAGTCCCCTTCCCGATTTCAAACCAAAGGAAATGGTAACAACTACTCATTAGCTACTCTCTTTGAGAGTTATCCTCTAAAGATTTACAGGGTTGCAAATTTACTGGTTTATTTGCTGATCCCAGTTGTTACTTTCAGTATTGTCTGGGGGTTTTCCCGATTGATAAACATCTCAGCCGTGCCAGTTAGTCATTACCCCCTGTTTCTTAGCCGTTATCTACCTGAAATTGTTACAGGCATAGCGTTTTCGTGTTTGCTGATATTCGGTTCTTTCCATTTTGTCAGAGTGATTCGAACCATTTTTGAAATAAGTCAATTTGAGTCCAGCTTGATCTCTTGCCAGTGCAATCTTCGACCGCCTGTTAACACGGAGACGTCATCAACCTTGGGGCAAGATGACGGTGCATCGTCAGGAATCACCGCCATTTCAGATGACGGAAAGTGGGTGGAGTTGTCCGGTCCGGAGCAGGACCTTATTCACTGGGTGAAAAACCCTGAGGGGGTTCGTGAGTTTTCCGCTAGAATCTCTTGGGCAAGATCCCTTTCCGAATCGCCTTCTCCCTGGGGCCCCCGCTTTGTTACATCCATGCGAAGAGACGACGAGTTCAACACCTTGATCGCCAGAATCCTAAAAGCTCTTTCAACCGTCAGCTTTGAAATCAAGGAGAAGTCTTACTCGTCAAGCAGCCAGTTTTCTAATGATTGAGAGAAACTCAAAAGGCAGCGTAATACACTGCCTTTTGAATAAGAGCGAGGAATTGACTGTTATTGGTTAACAGATCAAAACTATAGTTCAAGCCATGAATGTGAATACAAAGAATGCCCTAACAGTAGCTTGGCTGTTTTCACATAATCGAGTTCTTTTTTATCGAGACCACTAGTGTCTACTTCTTCTCCATCCACAATTCTGCCAACCAGATTTTCCAGGTCCGTAGTTTTATCATGGGCAATGTTAACTATGACATCATCAAAACCATCAAGGATGGCTGAAGTAATTCCGCATTTTTTGAGCACGCAAAGATAGACTTGGTTCAAAATGTCTCGAAGCTCATCGGGCGATCCATTCGAACAATTGGACAAGCCGCATGTTGACTGTGAGCCAGGAGCGAGGTCGGGCAGCCATTGCATGAATGTTGTGCAGCCCTGGAGTTCTTGTTGCTGTGAAGAAACCGGAACCACAATCGGATCAAACCAGATTTTTTCGAGTCCAATTCCCTCTTCGGCAGTCTTGGTCATCATACTGTCCAGAAGTACGGCTCTTTCATTTTCGTCTCTGGGAATACCTTGCGGTCCCCACATAAGCCCAACCATTTCGCAGTCGTACTTGTTCACAAGCGGCAGTTGGAGAGTCATCCGCTCTGGGGTAGCCATTATAGAATTGATCACGGCTCGCCCTTTCAACTGCTTGTACACCTGGAGACCGGCTTCTACGGCGTCATTGTTGGTGGTGTCCAGAAACAGAGGTAAGTCTGTGACTTCCTGTACAGTTCTTACAAGCCATTGCATCATCTCTGAACCGCCTTTGCGTGCCGGTCCAAGATTCAGGTCCAACAGATCCACTCCCCTCTCGGTGAGCTTAACAGCCCATTCCTGTATGGGCTTTGGATCCCTTTCTCGCATGGCGTTGCCCGTATACTTCGACATAATGTTGATGTTCTCAGCCACCACCTTTATCATCGAACGAGTACCTCCTAATTTATCTCCTGTTCCATGGGGGAACTATAGTTCTAAAAATAGAAAATTAGCATATCCAGTGTGAATATCAAAGAAGTTATTGTTTTTTAGCGCAATTATCTGACGTTGGACCTGACTGGAGGGAGTTTCCTCCAGTCGGGTCGGACATGTAAAAGAGGCTAGAAAACTAAGCGAAGTTTTGCCTTAAATAAGCGGGAATGTGCGCGCCCTCACGCGGGCCAATGGCGATTTCCCAGTCTGAAAGCTCTTCTTCCAGATCACCGCTGATGATCGCCGCTGCTCCTGGTATAATAAGTTTTTTCAGTTTGCTTTTATCTTCGATCCCACATTTCTTTACGAAAGGCCCTATAACGTCACCAACGAATTTACCCGCGGCCCATGCGGTCAAAACGGACAGTCCGTCTGTATTCAAAACCAAAAGCCATGCAGGGACCCTGCTAGATTCAATTTCACCTGAAACGATGAAGTAGGTCAGAGAGAAATTGCTGGTGATAAGGACGGGTGACTTCTCGTCAGGATTATTGACCGGGTAGATTCCCTGTTCAGTCGTCATAGGTCTCTGAGGATCGGTGTAGATGTTAAGTCGCTGTAACAACAGTGGAAATAAAACTTCCCCTTTTAGATCACTCAGAATTTCAATACCTGCGTACTTTGATATAAAAGTACCGGCGACAATAGTTTCGTCAATAGCGTTGTCAGACATCGCGCATGGGAAAACGATAGTTGGAAAACCGAGTGGCCGATAAAGATTCTCCAACGCCAGTCTTCTCATCATAACCTGATCTCTAAGCTGTTCAGCCAGACTCAGGTTATCGGTTGAAAGGACTATGTCTTTGTGGCCCTTGGCTACAAGTTTCGCTGCAAGTTTGGCCACTTCGCCTACCTTGCCGGCCTTCACCGCCAACGGGCAGTCATATTGCGTGGCCAGCGCTGACATTGCGTCAAGATTAGCCTCGGTCGCGGCGAAGATTAATGGCTTGTTCTTCCCGACTTCGGCCAAAGCGCCTTTCAGCGTATCCAAATTATCACTAATCAAAATAATAGCAGCGCCTGCTTCATTAGCCTTTTTAGCTATGGCTGCGAAACGGTCGGCGGCTCCATCATCTTTTATCGCCACCAGTTCAGGTTTGAGTGTCAACCCGACTCGCTCATATCTAAGTTCTTTGAAAGCTTTAAGCTTCGCGGCGACTGAGTCGTCTGATTCCGATACGGAAATAAGGCAACCCAGGCCGGTTGGATTATTAAACGTTTTTTCATGTCTGAAGAGCACTGTTTCTCCGCCGACTTTGACCGCAGCAGCGTCTACTCCGATTTGAACCGTTCTAATCGGGGGGGCTGAAGCTGAAGCCAGCTTTTCCTTTGCGTCTTCGGAGACGTACGGGCACAGGGCTAACTCCGCTTTTCCAGCGGCCAGATTCATGGCGAAGGCCAAGCATGTGGGAACACCACATTCCCCACAATTCTTCTTCGGCATCATTTTAAAGATCTGAATTCCAGAAAGCGCCATCGATAAAAACCTCCCTCTCGAGGCAAAATCCCCTGTCAAAAAAGTGACGATTCCTAAGAAAATATAACTTAAGCAGGGGGTCGTTTTACATTAACCCCCTGCCTTCGGAAGGGTCAAATGAAAAATTGAATTTGACTAAGAATTATTACCCTACGATCGAATCCATCGACATTGCAGGGTGTCCCTTTTCCTGAAGGAACGGCAGTATTTCATCCTCAGTCACGCCGACGGTCTCGTCCGCTATCCTATCCGTCATATTCGAAATACCCAGTTTTTCGCCTTGAGCGTCAATTTTATCTCTGAGCATCTCCTTCAGACCTTTGGGTAACCACACCATGCGTTTAATCCCACCTTCGGCGGAAATAAATTTGTCGGAAACTATATAAAGTTTGCTGTGGCCAACAAAGCCCGGGGTGACATTTCCGCCACCTGCGCTGCCGGCAAGTGTCGTGAACTTCATGCCGCACGGAGTCATGCCTTTGTAATCACGATCTACACTCATGATTCCATTAGCCACTGGGAGCACTGCAGCAATACACTCAAAGCATCCACAAGATGTCATAGGGCTTTCCATTATGGAATACGCGCTACATCCCGTAACTTTGCCTCGGGAGGCTTTGCTCACAAAATCATTAACGCCTTCCCATTGGCCTAATCTGCCGTCCACAACTTTCCCTTTTTCAATCGGTTGGTTCGGGCCGGTAGGGTTAATTTCATTGGACGCTTTGCAATCTAGCCAGTTATACGCGCCGCAAAGACCAGCTCGCTCCGGTGTAACGACACAAACGTGAGTCGGAGCAAAACTCTGGCATAGGGTACATGAAAAATAAGTGTTTTCGTCCTCATCTTTCATGCCCTGAACCCTTGAATCTCTGACAGCATATGATTCACGGGCTTTTTTAAGCAGTTCATCACATTTTTCCTGGTCTGTAAAAATGGTAACTTTGACCTTGTCAAGAACCGCTCCAAAATCCTGATGGTATTTGGCATGCAATATCGATCCGATATGTTTTAAGGAAAATCCTTTTTCCACCGCGCCTTTTCCGATGCGGACCCAGGCGATATCGCGCTGTCCTATATGCATCAAGCCCTGCCGCGTAGTTGATCAAGTGGTGAATCTGACGTTCAAGAATTGGTTCGAAGTCGGCCTGCATTTTTCGGCCGGCTACTTCCACATAAATACCGATTGGCAATCTGGTTCCTGGCTTGATGTCTTTTAGATCTGGTCCGACGAGGTCAACTTGACCATCTTCGATCTCATTCATGTCTTTCATCACTGTTAGCTCTACACCAGTGGTTTTACCGCCACCAGCTTCCATGTAGATATCGTCCCCTCTGATTCTTTCGCCTTCGAACGCGGGACCGTAAGCGACAGGGACCGGAACTTCAGTTACCGTGACCTTGAGGCCTCGAACTTCAATTGCCTTTGCTACTATATCTTTGTGCGCAATATTCGAAACGACGTGTTCGTACGTGCAGACACCGGTCGGAAGAATCTGTGGAATTGGTGTGTCTGCGATGGTCGGGAACCCATAGTTAATAGCGCCGGCCGCGGCCGCATACCATTCGTCGGAAACATCCCCAAGGGCCAACACGAAAGCGAATACGCGGTCCTTGTTATAGATCAGGACTTTTCTGAAATCACCAGGCTGAATTCCTCCAAAGCTCAGGGCTGCTCTTGTTGCGAATCCAACCGCGAAAATAGCTGACGAAATATCCGGACCGAATGGAACAAGTCGTGTAGGCCATCCAACCTGTACGCCGGCTTCTTTCAACTGCTGGCTGAACGTTGTTCCATTGTGGTTCGCGGCCATAAACACATACAGGTTCTTCTTCTGCAATTCGAGAGCCATGTCGGCGGCAATTTCTTTAGTAGGGGCTGAACCTACGATCGCTGCAAATCCAGGGGCTGTTCCGTCAACGAATTCAACGCCTCTTTTACGCAGGATGATGTCGTCCGCCGCTCCAAGCCAAAGTTTGTCATCAGTGGGATCTTCTGCCGGCAAATAGAAATCGGGGTCTTCAAGATACCTTATGGCTTCAAGAATTTCAAAATTGAAAAGAGTCGCCATTCCCGCGTCCAAAACCGGGCCTAGGTATGGTAAATGCGTTTTTTCACGGACTAGCGGTGGGATTAATTCTTCAGATCTGGCAAGAACTTGGCCCGCATCGCCCAGATTTTTTACTGGGAAGCCCAAAATTCCGTAAATGACCGGTAGGTAATAGCCTGTGTTGGGAAAGCTAATTTCTTGCTTCTCACCATACTTTTGAACCGCCTGTTCAAAACGCTTACGGGTTTTCTCGTACACTTTGTGAGCGCCCGCAATGACATTAGCTGCAATTATCTTGGACACTGTATATATCCTCCTCTAAAAACGTTTGTGCTAATGTATTCGTGAGGTCGAGAGAAAGCTGGGTTCCTTCCGCAGCTCTCAACTAAAGCTCCTTTTTAACCGGCTATGTCTCTTCTCATGGCCATATCCATAAGAACACGCTCGCGAGCTTTGTCTATTCCAAGAGCCTTACGTTTGGCGTCAATGTGCGCAATGCATCTCTTAGCCATTTCATAAGGATCCTTTTCTACCATGTCCCATTTCCCGCCGTATGTCTTCTCAATATCCTTGAAGAGATAATTGGTACATACATCTTCGTTGATTGTTGGGAACCCGGCGCCAAAGAGGACGTAGACCCCCGACGCCACAAAATACTGACCAATGGATACTGCTTTTTCGCTCATCCATTCAGGCGCAACACCTACGGCCGGGATGTCGCTTATGTCATCACCGAGACCACCGTCACGCACAACCGCGGTAGCAGCCATCAGGATTCGTGTATTGTCCACGCACGACCCCATGTGCAAACATGGTGGTATACCTACGGTTTCACAGACTTCCGCCAGTCCTTGTCCTGCGTATTTCTGAGCGGCTTCCGGCGAGAGCAAGCCTGCCTTGCCCAAGGCGATGGCCGAGCATCCAGTCGTCAATACCAGCACGTCGTTCTTAATTAGCTCTTTGGCTAATTCAACATGAAGGAAGTCCTGTTTGACCCTTGCGTTTCCGCATCCAACTATTCCGGCGAGTCCTCGAATACGTCCATTGATGATATTGTCATTCAAGGGACGATAAGAGGCTCGGAACATTCCTCCCAACAGATAACTTATGGTTTCGTGGCTGAAACCTACGACCATGTCCTGTTGTTCAGTAGGAATATGAATTTTGCCTTTATCACGATTCGGGAAATTATCGATTGCTTCCTTCACAATAGCCTTGGCTGTTTCAAGACCGTATCGTTCGTCATAAGCATAGTGTTTGTAAGCTCCCTGCATTTTCGCGATCGGGCTGGTGGTTACGATCTGCGTATGAAAACACTTGGCGAGTTCGGCGACACCCTGCATGATGCACTGCACATCAACTACCATGGTTTCCAGGGCGCCTGTGATAATGGCTAGTTCCTGCTGGAGATAGTTTCCGGCGATTGGTATACCGTGACGCATCAATATTTCATTTGACGTGCAGCAAATTCCGCCGAGACTGATTCCGCCTGTAGCGCCTTTGCTCTTGGCGTAGGCTATCATTTCAGGATCTTGAACTGCCTGAACGATGATTTCTGACAATGAAGGCTCATGCCCGTGAACGATAATGTTGACCGTGTCTTCTTTCATGCAGCCGAGATTGACCTTGCCCAAAATCGGCACTGGTGTGCCATAGAGCGCGTCGGAGAGATCCGTGCCGATCATTGAACCGCCCCAACCATCGGCCAGCGCCGCTTTTGTGGCAAGTCTAATGATATGTTCCATCTCCTGGTTAACGCCCATGTGGGTCATATGCATGACTTCTACAACAGGTCTGTCTATCCCTGTCGGGATAACACCTTCTTTACGCCATATTTCCTGTCTCTTGAGAGGGGCTCGTTTTATATTCAGGATTTCCCCGTGTTGTTTACCATATTCAGCGAGTGCAGTTTTGCCAACGTCAATGGCTACATCCTTGAATTCGCGGCCTTCCGTCTCTATACCGTAATCCATGGCAAGAGCTAAAACTTTGGGAACATCTTTTATTGTGTAATCGGGTAATTTACCCTCTGCAGCCATAAGGAAGGTATGAGCCACGTGGCGACCATGATCACTGTGCGCAGCCGCGCCTGCCGCTACCATACGGGCGAAGTTTCTTGCCGCAATAGTCTCCGGAGTGGCTCCACATAAGCCTGTCCGTAGTTTGCGCTCTTCCGGTGTTTCTGTTTTGCCTTTCGGGGGCAACACGCGGCATGGTCCCATGTTACATATCTTGCAACAGGTCCCACCTTTACCTATTGGGCACGCTGTCATAGTTCTAGCGCGGTGAAAAGCTGTTTTGTAACCCTGGGTATCTGCATACTTCAAACCCTCGAGAGTCACATCACAAGCCGTATATTCCGACCAGTCCGCAGGACCTATTTCTTTTTTCTTTGCTGGGGCCGCGAAAACAACCTCTGCCTCCGCTTTAACCGCAGGAGCAGCGGCGGCTTGCGCTGCCGGAGCAGTTGGGGCCGCTGTTTTTCCTGAAAGCAAGGTGTCTAAACCTGCCATCACGGATGTAAGGCCCTTCAACGCCTTAAAAGCGCCAACCATTTCTTTGAGACCCTGAATATCGTCTTTGGTCAATTGACCCATAATCGCTTCCTCCTCCTCGCTCGTCGCCTCTGCAACGGGCGATTTCGCTATGTCTTGCTTTATGGTTTCTTCTTTTGCGGAAATAACTGTCGGCGGGCTCACTTGGGGCTTAGGGCTCGGCTTCGCGACAGCTACAGGTTTTTCAACAGGTTTGGGAATTTCGACCGGTTTAGGAGTTGGCTTCGGAGCTTCCGCAGGTTTGGCCGCAGCAGCGGCCTTGGGAGCCTCTTTGGCCGGCTCGCCTGATAAGCTCAAATCAACTCCCATTGACGCCATATCGGTCTTCTGGGTTATTGAGCCTAAATACTTCCGTACATGCTCCAATGTCTTCGGACTGCGTAATATCAATAGATCCGACCCAGCCTGCAACGCGCTCAACGCTGTCACACACTCCAGGTTCACTCCCCGTAACGACGCGTCGCCCAACTTTGAGTCGGAAGGTAATTTGGCCTCTTTGGTCTTCCAGACTTCCTCGGCTATATTATTTATGATCGGATACTGCAACTTGTCGTCATTCTGGGTCAACGCCGCTTGACGCAATCGCTCCATGATCGAATAACAATATTCCATCCCGTATCCTACGGACCCTGTCGTAGGATCTATAAGCACCTTGTCTGATGGAACCCCAAGATTCTCCAGCAATATATTCAATTGCTTGGCCAAGTTTATATCTATCGGTGAATTGGCCGCCACCAACTGCTTGTAAGCTATCGCCGCCGCGCCTATCTGCTTGTAATTTCCCTCGGTCACAGGACCTAATACGATGTTGTGACCGGCGCAGGCTTCCGCTACCGCCTTGAGAACCTCAGTGTTTTTCTGCTCGTTGGATACTCCCCAAACTATCAATGGAACATCTATGGCTTCCGCTACCTTGCGCGCTATCTCAGCTCCATGCTCCGCAGATAAATTCTTACCATTGGGATCCGTGCCGGCTAACCACAAACAAACCAGGTCCGCCTTATACTCTTCCACACACTTCTTGGCCCATGCCACAGGATCTCCGGTAACTCCCTTAAAAGGCTCCAAAGCCTCATCGGCCCACTCTTCAGGCTCTATATCCAATACCTGAAGCGCCAGCTTGGGCACATGCGGCCCTTCCCCTTCAAAACTATAAAAACTGTAGCCGGTTTCACCGCCTACCACTACCTCCTTGCCAGGCTTGCCTATCTTCACCTCGCGTATCTTACCCGAATACTTCACTTTCGGCAGTTCAGCCATCTGACACCTTCTTGAGTTAAAATAGAATCAGTATATTAAGTTTTTAAAAACAGATGGATTATCAGGCGGGATTTTTCCTTTTCTCGCTGCCAAACCATTCTTTAGAATAAAAGTATCTCTCGGCCGTGGTCAGATATTTCTTGATTGGGTCACTTTTCTGGTCCATGTTCACATAAGTGATGTTTTTACGCCATTGATAACTGTCCTCGTCTGGTCCGGTCACATAATCCGGCATCAAGATTTTAACCTTCTGACCGTCAAACCTCTCCTTTTCCTCGAAGTGTTCGCCTGCCATACTTCAGACTCCTCTCTATAGTTGAGATATTTTTTCGCTACGATCAAAAACTGCCCGATATTTAGCTTTTCCCTAGGAAAGGGGTTTTGATGGGTAAGCCCGGCTATTATGGAGCAGTGTCCACCGTAAAGCAATATTTTTTTTGTGATTTGAGATAGATAGCACGATTTACTAAAAATAGCGCGGCTATCAGCCAAACCTACAGCCTGACTGAAGGATGAGGCCTCCTCGACATATACGCCAAACGATTCAATGCGTTCACCATGGCCTTTGCTGAAGCTACCAAAATGTCCTCGTGAGCGCCCTTTCCTACAGCTATGTTGCCGTCTTCTTCCAACCTGATTGAGGCTTCTCCTAATGCGTCAGTGCCACCGGTAATACTGCTGATGGCAAACCGTAGTAATTTTGGCCTTCGACCTGTTAATCTTATGATAGCGTTATATGTCGCGTCAACAGGACCGTTACCTAGTTCGGCCCCATGACATTCTTCCCCATCTACAATCATACGGACAGTCGCCGTAGGAACTACATCAGAACCACCCATGATTGTTACAGACAGCAATTTGTAGGTTTCGGTTGTTCGTAGCACTTCCTCAGCCACTATCGCTTCGAGATCTTCATCAAAAATCGTTTTCTTACGATCGGCCAAGTCCTTAAATCTTTTAAATGTCAGATTTATCTCTTCTTCCGCGAGGTAGTATCCAAGGGCCTGCATTCTGTCCCGAAAGGCGTGCCTACCGGAATGCTTTCCTAATACCAGTGAAGATTTGGAAATTCCCACTGATTCAGGGGTAATAATTTCATACGTGGAGCGTTCTTTAATGACACCATCCTGGTGTATTCCAGATTCGTGCGCAAAAGCGTTTGCGCCGACAATTGCCTTGTTCGGTTGTACTGGAATTCCTGTGATCGTCGTCACAAGACGGCTTGTGTGGAATATTTGCTCCGTAATGATATTCGTCCTTAGCCCGAAATGATCTCGCCTGGTCTGCAAAGCCATCACTATTTCTTCCAAAGAAGCGTTGCCGGCTCTTTCACCAATTCCATTTATCGTGCATTCAACCTGTCTGACCCCAGCTTCAACGGCGGCCAAAGAGTTTGCTACAGCCAGTCCTAGGTCATCGTGGCAATGAATCGACAAGATGACGTTTTCTATCCCTTTCACGTTAGATCGCAGGAATTTTATCAGTTCTGCTATTTCCGAAGGATAAGAGTAACCGACAGTGTCCGGAACATTGATGGTCTTAGCGCCTTCCCTGATGGCTGTTTCTATTACCTGACATAAAAAAGCTCTGTCGCTTCTCGTGGCGTCCTCACAAGAAAATTCAACCCAATCACAAAGTGACGCGGCTAATTTAACGGCTTTAGCCGCCCTATCCAAAACTTCATTCCGGTCCATGTTAAGCTTATGCTTCAGATGAATATCGCTTGTAGCAATAAAGGTGTGAATCCCTGGCTTATTGGCTTTTTCAACTGCGGACCACGCAGCTTCTATATCTTCCGCAAGGGAACGGGAAAGTCCTACTACGCGAGAATTCTTTATTTCCGACGCTATACGGCGAACCGCTTCTTTGTCTCCCTCGGAACTCGCGGGAAATCCGGCTTCAATTGTATCGACCCCCAGTCGTTCAAGTTGCCTGGCCAACTGCAATTTTTCATGTTGATTCATGGTTGCGCCTGGAGATTGTTCGCCGTCCCTCAATGTTGTGTCAAAAATCCAAACCTGATCTGTCATACAATTTTCCTCCGAAAATGCCTTGAAACGATTCTATGTTCGTTTTAGGACTTTTCAACATCTACCGGACCGCCCGCCAAATTGGTGACGTTGCTACTGACCGGCGCGGATTTAACATTTTTTCGTCCTTTGATATAAAAAACCGCCGTCATAATGGGTCCCGATAAAACGTACGCAGCGCAAAGCACAAATGGCACCACAAAAGGGGCGACAGCGATCAGGGACATCAACAGCACAAATCCTACAGTTGAGCTGAACGGCTTTTCTTTGACAATCGTCAAATCTTTAAAGGCGTGGAATTTGACTGAACTGACCATTAAGAAAGACAGGGACACCGTCAGGATCAAGAGAAATATCGCATAGTGATCTTTGTTAATTTCGAGGTGTTCAAAGAAAATAACCGCAGTAGCCAACATCCCTGCCGCAGCGGGTATGGGAAGACCATTAAAACGTTTAGGGTCAATTATTGAGGTCTGAACGTTAAACCTTGCAAGCCTGAGGGCTCCACAAGCCACGTAAACAAAGGCCACTACCCAACCCAGCCTTCCGTAAGGCTCTAAAGTCCAGGTATAAAACAAAATCGCCGGAGCTACTCCGAACGAAATTACATCGGCAAGCGAATCTAGTTCTACTCCAAATTTTGTGCTTGTCTTTGTTAGTCTGGCCACTTTTCCATCAATACCATCGAAAAAACCGGCAACCAGAATCAATACGCCAGACCACAGAAATTGTCCCTTGATAGCTAAAATCAAACCATAGAAACTAAAAAAAATACTTGTTAGCGTCAAAAGGGAGGGGAGGATAAATATACCCCTTTTCATTTTATTGATTCGGTTATTTTTTCTTTGCCACGCGTTGAATGCGTCTTCAGGGCTTTCATAAGATCTCTTGCGCCTGAGTATTGATCTGTTTTTACGAAAATCTGGAGTTATCATTATGTTGCCTCCAACTCGGATGTTGCAGCACGCCAAAACGCCTACCGAACTGTTTTTATTCTATAACTTCTTGGAAAAATAGACAAAGATTATCAAGATAGGACTATGCGTTTATTGATCGGTGGCAGACTTCAATTGAGCTATTACCGTGATGCCCGACCTTACTTTCGACCCTACAGTCGTGCAAACCAGAAAGGTCTTTGGGAGGTAAACATCAACTCTGGAACCAAATTTTATCAGCCCGAATCTGGCGCCTTTAATCGCGGGATCTCCTACCCGAACCCACCAGACTATTCTTCTGGCTATTTTGCCAGCTATCTGGACAATCTCAATTGGGCCGTAATCCGTTTTTACAACGATTGAGTTATTTTCATTCAAGATCGAGCTAGACGGGTCCCTTGCATCCAGGAACTGACCGGGCCTATGAGCCATGTTTTCGACTACGCCGGAAAACGGCCATCGGTTGACGTGCACGTTAAAAACCGACATGAAGACGCTGATCTTGGTGAGTGACGTTTGAACGAGGCAAGGTGCAGTTGCGTTTTCAGTGATTTCCATGACAACGCCGTCTGCTGGAGAAAGAAGGCTAGCTTCATCCGAGTTGGATACCCGTTCAGGGTTTCTGAAAAAAAAACCGACAGCCACAGCGACGATGAGAAAAAACAAGGAGAGCCCAAAAAAACCGAACCACCATGCCATGAATGACAAGAAAGCCGGTATCATTAGAATAATGAGTCCTTCACGGGCTATAGGTTCGAAATGTCCTGTTCTTGAATTCAATCTGGGCTGTCTCCCGTTCTGGGGCTTTTCCGTCCCCTAGGTATCGCAACCGTCCCGGTTCTAATTACTTCTAAAATTCCCAGACTTGACAAGAGTTCAAGTATTGCCTCTATCTTGCCCTGAGAGCCCGAAACTTCTATGGTGAGATTGTCTTGAGCCACATCAACAATACGGGCCCGGAAAATCTCTACAATACGCAGAGCCTCAGCCCTCTTTACAGATGAAGCCTTTACTTTGATCAATACAAGTTCTCTGTCTACAAAATCCCCTCTGGTCAGATCCTGAACCTTGGAAATGTTTATAAGCTTTCTTAGCTGCTTTATAATTTGTTCAAATATCGCCTCATTGCCATGGGTGACGATCGTCATTCTCGAAAGCTCAGGATTCATCGTTGGCGCGACGCTCAAGGAATCAATGTTGAAACTCCTGCCAGAGAACATTCCGGCTACCCACGCGAGCACACCGGGTTTATTTTCGACCAGAGCTGAAATTACTTTTCTATTTTCCATTTAGACCAAAATCATTTCTTTTATCGGGGCCCCTGCTGGAACCATCGGGTAAACTCCTTCTTCTCTGTCCACCACAAAATCGATGATTACTGGCCCCGGAATTTCAAGGCTTTTCCTTATGATATTTTCAACTTCAGAAGACTTGGTTGCTCTCAATCCTACCGCCCCATAGGCTTCAGCCAGTTTCACAAAATCAGGGGCCACTGTAATGTCGGTATGGGCGTATACTCGTTCGTAAAAGCGTTCCTGCCACTGCCGAACCATACCTAAATAACCGTTGTTCAATATCGCTATTTTGACTGGGAGCTTGAATTGAACAACTGTCGCGAGTTCTTGAATATTCATCTGTATCGAGCCATCTCCTGCAATATCAATTACTGTTTTGTCGGGAAAAGCCACTTGGGCTCCAATGGCTGCAGGAAAGCCATAACCCATTGTTCCGAGGCCCCCTGAACTCAGGAAGGTTCTAGGTTTGTCAAAGAGATAATACTGGGCTGTCCACATTTGATTCTGGCCCACTTCAGTGGTGATAATCGCCTTGCCTTCAGTCAATTCATAGAGTTTTTCGATTACAAATTGTGGTTTGATGACCTCTGATGTTCTGTCAAAGCGCAACCTCTGCTCGTTTCTCCAGACAGTTAGTTTTGAATGCCATTCTTTAATTTTTTCGTCCGCTCTTGCTGATCGTCCCTTATTTTCGAGTTCTTCTACAAGCCTGGACAGACCATCTTTGGCGTCACATACAATTGGAACCTCAACAACTATGTTTTTTTGAATTGATGTAGGATCAATATCAATATGAATTATCTTCGCCTGTCGAGCGAACTCTTCCACCCGTCCAGTAACCCTATCATCAAACCGAGCCCCTACCGCGAGCAAAAGATCGGAGTCGTCTATCGCCATATTGGCCCTGTAGGTTCCATGCATTCCGAGCATCCCCAGGAAAAGAGGATGAGTAGCAGGGAAACAGCCCAACCCCATCAAGGTGGTAGTAACCGGAAAATTTAGCATTGTGGCTAACTTGAAGAGTTCTGGGCTAGCGTCTGACGTTATGACTCCCCCGCCGGCATAAATTACGGGACGCTCCGCCTGGCGGATTAATTCCGCAGCCCGTTTGACAGACGGTAGATGGGCCTTAACATTGGGTTTGTAACTGGGCGTTTCAATTTTATCTGGATATTCGAATTTGACCTTTTCTTGAATGACATCTTTGGGTAGATCAATCAACACTGGACCCGGTCTACCGGTGGTCGCGATATAGAAAGCTTCCTTGATCGTAATGGCTAGTTTTGCTGTTTCTGAAACCAAATAATTGTGTTTTGTGCATGGCCTGGTTATGCCTACAATATCAGCTTCCTGAAACGCGTCGTTGCCAATTAGAGGGGTTGGGACCTGACCGGTGAAAACTATGACAGGAATTGAATCCATATAGGCTGTCGCTAAACCGGTCACCGTATTGGTGCCGCCTGGTCCCGACGTTACCAGACATACTCCTGGTCGTCCCGTAGCCCTGGCATACCCATCAGCCGCGTGAACAGCCGCCTGTTCATGTCTAACTAAAATGAATCTGAAATCATCGTCAAATTCTCGAGCCAGCGTATCAAAAATGTCGATAACACTACCGCCCGGAAATCCGAAAATGGTATCTACGCCCTCTGCTTTAAGAGAACGTAATAACACCTGCGCTCCACTGATTTTCAATTTCTTACCATTTGATCAGGAAACGAGATTTTGATAGTTTGTGTAGATTATTCCGACTATCTATACCTGACGAGAATTTTCTCTATCTGATCTCGGCCCCGAAGTTTCTTTTTTTGTAATGTCTTGCGTTCCAGTTCTTCGGAATGAGAAAGGTAGAGCCTTTTGTTGAAGCTTTGGAGTTGTTCCTCGTACTCAAGATGTTCTTGCCACAATTTTGATAGCTCAGGATCTTTCTCTTTCCAGATATTGATTATTTCCAGGTCGCTGCTTTCCATGACAAAACCTTTAAATGGAATGTTGTAGACATACCTTGATTCCTATACGCATCGAACGAAATTTTGTCAATAAATAGCCTCCAATAAGGTTTTCTGTGTTTTTAAAATTGTCTCCATTGGTGACTCTTACCGTCTACAAAATTTTCATGTTTGAAAGTACTTGCGAAAAGCCGACGCGGGGCGTTATTGTAGTCGGTGAAACAATCCATTTATAGCCCTTAGTTATTAGCGAATTACGGCGATCCTTGGGTTGTGTAAGGGTCGCTCGTTCCTGACTTTATCTTTATTAAGGAAGGTGTCAGATGGCTGAACTGCCGAAAGTGAAGTATTCGGGTAAGATACGCGAGGTGAAGATAGGCAAGCCTGGCAAGGAGGTAGTGGTAGGCGGTGAAACCGGCTACAGTTTTTATAGTTTTGAAGGGGAAGGGCCGCATGTACCCAAGCTGGCGCTTCAGGTATTGGATATAGAGCCTGAAGAGTGGGCCGATGAGGCTTTGGAGCCTTTTAAGGGAGTTACCGGAGATCCTGTGGCATGGGCCAAGAAGTGTGTGGAAGAGTATAAGGCGGACCTGGTTTGTTTGTGGTTAGCCGGCACGGATCCCAATGGTAAGAATTTATCTGCGGAGCATGGAGCTGAGATAGCGCGCAAGGTAGCGGAAGCCATAGATGTTCCATTGATAGTTTGGGGAGTATCCAACGAGCAGAAAAACACTGAGGTTCTCAAGGCGGTAGCGGAAGCCTGCGCCGGTCACAACATCGTATTAGGTCCTGTGACCGAGGGAAATTACAAGCAGATAGGCGCGGCGGCGATAGCTTACAAGCAGTTGGTGGCGGCCAATTCACCGATAGATATAAACTTGGCCAAGCAATTGAATATATTGCTGGAGAATCTTGGGGTTCCATCAGACAAGGTGCTTATAGATCCTACGACAGGGTCCGTAGGATACGGGATGGAATATTGTTATTCGATCATGGAGCGATTGCGTCAAGCGGCGTTGACCCAGAATGACGACAAGTTGCAGTATCCGATCATAAATAATATAGCCGAGGAAGTCTGGAAGACCAAAGAGGCCAAATTACCTTCCGACTCAAAGTTGGGCGACGCGTCGTTACGGGGAGTGAACCTGGAGTGTGTGACAGCGTTGAGCGCGTTGCAGGCTGGGTCGGATCTATTGATATTACGCAGTCCGAAGACATTGGAGCATGTACGGAAGTATTTAGGCTCAATAACCCAGAAGACCGATATGGCGTCAATGGGAGTTGATTTGAGCTTATCAGGCGAGCCGGCCAAAGAGGCTCCCAAGGCCGCTGCTGCGGCCAAACCTGCGGAAGCTCCGAAACCAACTCCTAAACCGGTCGAAATCCCCAAACCTGTTGAAAAACCTGCGGAGCCAATTAAGCCGAGCGCCGAGGTTAAACCCACCCCAGTTAGCGCTCCCGTAGTTAAACCGGCGATTGTTGCGCCGCGTCCTGTCCAGATTGCTAGCGAAGCCTCGACAGTCGACGTTTCAGATGAGTTGACAGATGAGGATATTCAGGATCTTAGAGACATGGTCGCTGCTTTTCGGGCGGTACGGTCTTTTGTTTCCCATATTGGAGCTAAGCTCCTGGGTTGATTTTCCAATCATTTAATAGATTGCGCAGTCGTACAAAAGCCCTATGTTTCACGTGAAACATAGGGCTTTTGCGTTAAACATTAATATGTTACCGCATTATTTCGCTTCCGGGCCCGTTGTTGGTTTAGTCTCGGCGCCTTGGGCATTAGATTTTTCAGGGGGGCTTTGTTCTTTTCCGGAACTCTCTTTTCCCGCAGGTGGAACGACAGGATTAGCGGCCGGAGCCGATTGTTCCGTCATCAAGGAGTGTTCTTGAACTGCAGGCGCTCTACCAGAAAAATATGTCAACACAATAGAGGTCATCATAAAAACCACCGCAGCGATGACCGTGATCTTGCTTAAGAATGTTGCGGCCCCAGTGCTCCCAAAAACGGTCTGGTTCGACCCCCCTCCAAAAACGGCGCCAATATCGGCTCCTTTTCCGGTTTGCAGTAATATTATAAGGATCAACGCGATACAGACGACTACATGAATGACTAAAATAACACCGGTAAGCATATTGTTTATTCCCTTCTATATACCTGTTCCTTGCTCCATTATACCAATAAAATCATCAGCCTTCAATGAAGCTCCCCCGATTAATCCTCCATCAATGTCCGGACATCCCATTAAATTGCGAGCGTTTTCCGGTTTTACGCTGCCTCCATATAGAATCCGAATACTATTAGCGATGTTTTTGTCCCACAGAGCGCCCAATTCGTCACGCAGAAACCCGTGGACTTCCTGCGCCTGCTCTGGTCCCGCTGTTTTCCCTGTTCCAATGGCCCATACTGGTTCATAGGCGACTACGAATCTCAACGGATTATCGATTACCAAAGACTTGAGCCCTTCGACGAGCTGCCTCTTCAGGACTTCAAAAGTTTTGTCGGATTCTCGTTCTTGAAGCGTCTCGCCCAAACAGAATATTGGTATTAGTCCGTTTCTAATTGCCGCCACTATTTTCTTGTTAACTGACTCATCCGTTTCACCGAAATATTGTCTTCTTTCTGAATGGCCAATTATTACGTGGGAACAGCCGATTTCTTTTAGCATAGGACCTGATATTTGACCAGTAAACGCTCCCTTATCCTCCCAGAAAAGATCTTGCCCGCTTACTTCAATTTTTGTTCCCCGCGCCTCTTCTATAGCGGCCGCCAGAGATGTAAAGGGAGGAGCGATTATAACCTCACATTTTCCCCAGTGGTTTTTTCCTTTTTGAATTAGCTGCTTAACAAGATTTCGGGTGTCGGCGGTATTGTTGTGCATTTTCCAATTGCCGGCCACAATTGGTGTTCTATCTGTCATTTCGGATTCCTTTCTCATCTACAAAAACATGAAGAGCAGATTGGGCGTCAAGATTCAAGCGCAGCCACACCAGGTAGAGTTTTCCCTTCCATAAATTCCATAAAAGCTCCACCGCCAGTAGAAATATATGATATTTTGTCTGATACGCCGGCCTGGGCGACAGCGCGGACAGAATCACCTCCTCCTACTATAGAAAAAGCATTGGACGCAGCTACAGCCCTTGCAATATCCATTGTCCCCTGTTTGAACGCGTCTTTCTCAAAAACACCCATTGGACCATTCCAAATTATCGTAGAGGCCTTTTGGATCTGGGCGTCAAATTTTCCTATAGTTGCGGGTCCGATATCCAGCGCCATCTCCAAAGGTTTCTATCTCGCCCACAGTAGTTACATGAGCTAGTGACCCCTGTTCCAAACCAGGCGCGACAACTACGTCTTCAGGCAGGCAAAACAGACGCTTCTTTTCCTGTGCAATGCTCATGATTTCCTTAGCCGTTTCAAGCATGTCATTCTCAACAAGTGAGGCGCCCATTTCAACGCCGTTGGCCCTTAAAAAAGTATTGGCCATTCCGCCCCCGATTAAGACCACTTCCATTTTCATCAAAATATTCTTGAGAACACTGATTTTATCAGAAACCTTGGCGCCTCCAATTATTCCGACTACAGGTTCTTTGGGATGCGAAAATGCCTTTTCCAAGTTTTCCAGCTCCTCTTTCATAAGAAGCCCGGCGCCTTTTTCCTTGACCAATTCTGCGATCCCAACAGTTGAACAATGCGCTCTGTGCGCTGTTCCAAAAGCGTCGTTTATGTAGACGTCAGCCAATTCCGCCAACTTCGCTGAGAAAGTTGGGTCGTTTTTGGTTTCTTCACCGTGGAAGCGTACATTTTCCAGGACCACGAGTTCGCCCGGTTTCAAGCTGTTCACTACGGAAACGACCTTAGGGCCCACACAATCATCAACAAATTTAACTTCCTTAGACAACAACTCAGATAACCGTTGCGACACGGGTTTCAAACTCAACTCTGGTTTTACTTCCCCTTTCGGTCTTCCAAGATGAGAGCAAAGGATGAGCTTAGCTCCTTTTTCAATAGCGTATTTAATGGTTGGCAACGCTCTACGAATTCTGGTGTCATCCTTGATGGAGCCCAACGCGTCCAGCGGGACATTAAAATCGAATCTGAAAAAGACCCTTTTGCCGCGTATGTCAATGTCAACAATGCTTTTTACGGCCATTTTTCGGCTCCTGTTTAGTTATCATCTTGAGACGACAAACCGGCCCCGTCATTATCAAAATAACGCTGGAGCCGGTCTGTCAAAGTTTTTCGCAAGGTTATTTCAATTTCCCGCCGATAAACGCCGCCAAATCCGTCATCCTGGTGGAATATCCGGATTCGTTGTCGTACCACGACAGAAACCTTAACCATATTCTCACCGACCATCATTGTGGACAATGAATCAAATAGTGATGAATACGGGCTGTTAATAAAGTCTGAACTTACAAGCGGCTCGTCTATATAGGCCAGAATTCCTTTCAATGGTCCCTCGGCCGCCTTCTTCATAGCCGCGTTGACATCTATTACGGTAGTTTTCTTCTTCAGAATGGCAGTCAGGTCAACCAGCGAAACGTTAGGAGTGGGAACTCGAATAGAAAGGCCATCGAGTTTTCCGGCGAGTTCCGGAATGACCAATCCGATAGCTACAGCGGCTCCTGTTGTGCTTGGTATCATGTTTATCGCAGCGGCCCTCGCACGGCGGAAATCGCTATGAACCGTGTCTAAAAGGCTTTGATCCATTGTGTAGGAATGGATCGTGTTCATCATACCCCTTTCAACACCGAATTCATCGTTCAAAACTTTTACCAGGGGCGCCAAGCAGTTGGTCGTGCATGACGCGTTGGAAATAATGTCATGTTTCGATGTGTCATATGCGTTGTCATTAACCCCTATTACAAACGTGCCATCAATGTTTTTTCCCGGGGCTGAAACTATGACTTTCTTAGCCCCCGCCTGGATGTGTTTGATGGCTTTTTCCTTATCCCTAAAAATTCCTGTGCATTCCATAACTACGTCGATCTTGAGGTCAGCCCAAGGAAGGTTGAGTAGATCATCCGTTATTTTAAGGGCTTTTATCTCTTTGTTATCAACTTTGATTAATTTATCAGTGAAAGACACCTCTCCCGGATAAGGACCATGCACTGAATCACGTTTGAATAAAAACGCCATCAGCTTTGGTTCCATCCTGTCGTTTACAGCCACCACCTCAATTTTAGGATTGGCTAAAGCGCTTCTCATTACTGTTCTGCCAATTCGGCCAAAACCATTGATTGCAATTCTTACTGACATATTGAACCTCCCCTACCGTGTTAAGAAAACTCCGTGATATTAGTTGACTCTCAAGTCCTAGTCAACTTTGAAAGATTTATTTCCTTGTGTTTTCAAGCTAATTCAGCTATATGTTAACCTAAATGAGAGGTCAGTCAACGTTAAATCCGACCTTTCTTTTTAGTCCAAAACCACCTGAATCAGAGTGGCGGTTCAAAGACTCAGCATCTATCGCCGGCGTGAGCGTAAGTGAATATGAATAAGTTGTTGCGCATTTTTCTTGCGACCTTATCGATGTTCATGCTCACCAGCGTCTTCCATTATGAATTCTCTCGAGCCCAGAGCGGATCAGCCAATCCTTGGAAAATAACCAGCGTCAGAATCTGCAAGACCTCTTCTGGGTCGTTAAGCTCTTCAATTGAGGCAATAGGCGCGTACCCTGTTTACACCTTCTTTATTCCCAGACCGGTTTGGACAGTAAATGGCGCTGTTGTCGAAGCTGTTCCGGTTTACCAGCATGGGCGCCTTGTCTCATTTGAGCTTTTGAACTCTAGCCCTTACCTGAACTCAGGATCAAAGAACACTGTTAAGTTCGCCTTACCCGATCATAATGGTGTTCGGGTTTTCTTTTTTGATTCCAAGAAATTTGGCCCAGGAGAATGCTACGAGTTTTTCTAATTGAAAGTCTTGGGTAACCATCCTTTGATTCATTAAGGGGGGCATTTTGCGCAAATTGATTTGAATAATGTCGTGCTAAGGTACCTGTCCCCTCTGTCCGGTAAAATACAAACGATAGTTCCGCTAGCCATGTTTTTAGCTGTTTGAACCGCGCCATACACAGCGGCGCCAGCGCTCATTCCTACAAAAATTCCCTGAGTAAGCGCAAGCCAGCGTGTGGTATTGTACGCTTGCTCATCGTTTACTGTTACTATTTCATCTATGCGTCTCGGATCATAAATTTTCGGAACAATAGCTTCCGACATATTTTTTAATCCTTGAATCGCGTGGCCTTCGACCGGTTCGACGCCTATTACTTTTATTCGAGGGTTCGCTTCCTTAAGACGCCTTGACACTCCCATGAGAGTCCCGGTAGTTCCCATTCCAGCGACAAAGACATCAATTTCGTTTCTCGTCTGTTCGAGAATTTCTACTCCCGTTGTCATATAATGGGCTTCCCAGTTATAAGGGTTCTCGAACTGATTTGGCATAAAATATTTGTCTGGATCCGACTCATAAATTTGCCGCGCTCGACGGATAGCTCCATCCGTGCTTTCGCACGACTCCGTTATTTCCAGTTCCGCTCCAAATGCTCTCAACGTATTTCTTCGCTCGAGACTAACACATCCTGGTAATGTAAGAAGGCATCGATAGCCTTTACACGCCGCTACCATTGATAATCCAATTCCGGTGTTTCCTGAAGTGGGTTCCAAGATGATTTTGTCTCTGGTTATTAATCCCAGTTCCTCCGCCTTGCGGATCATGTATATGGCAATTCTGTCTTTTATGGAGCCACCAGGGTTATTCCCTTCCAGTTTACCTAAAATTCGGACTCCGTTTGAGCCCTCTGGATTTTGAATCTCTACTAACGGAGTGTTTCCTATGAGATTGAGAATGCTCATGTCAGACTCTTTCCAAAAAATTCCGAATTCACAATTTCCTTAATTTTTTTAACATTTCCAGTCGTGAGAAGTGAAGAGTTTTCGTTGCTGCAGGAAGCCTTCAGAGCCTTTTCGTGGCGTTTTTCCCTGTTATGTCTTGAAATATCGTGTGCTTTTTTATATAATAACATCGAAATCCTTACCTAATTGGAGTTTTCATTATGAAGGGCTTATTGAGCCTGAAGCGTATATTTTTTTGCGCGCTTTTAGTAGCTCTTCTCAGTATTTCTTTCCTTTTGACAAGTAGTTCAGCTCAAGCCTCGTTTGACGTGTCTCAAGACGCGTTTACAATTTCTAATGCGCCAGGCTATTGTTTTGCCATGGCAGCTTTTGCGCGATGGTACTATCTTAACCGGCCAGACGGTCTTCCACTCAGGAAGATGATCAACGACAAAATCCAGACCAAGATAGCCAAGCAATTACAGGAATTCTACAGCAAGAACTTGGTTCAAATTCAGGCGGATTTTTGTAATCGCTATAATGGAAATAATTCCGAACCGTTTCGTAGGCTAGTGAGCGGCTTGACCGCAGGTGAGCCTCGAATAGTTTTGCTCATGAACAAGGGGGCCTCACGAGCTGTATTGCACGCTGTCCTCGCGTTCGCGTGGCTGCCTGAAAAAAATTGTCTCAAGGTTTATGATCCAAATTATATTAATGAGGATCGCTATATAGATCTTGGAAATAACGGGTACACGTCGTTGGATATAACATACCACGCGATTTGTTTCCCAGAAGCCTTAGAATATCATGAGGGGCTAACAAGAAAAATTCGTTATCTTTATTCAGCTTTTGCTTCAGCCAGACCGACCGGCGCAGGTCCTACCGCTGCTCCCCGATTTATTAAGGCTTCCGCGCCTGCGGGGAATGGTGGGGCAATACTTCCTAAACCTTTTCTCCCCGACTCAAAAACCAAATGAGACGCCACCTGTAAATCCTGTTGAACTGAGAAACCATTCGTTGTTCAGTTCCTGGTTGTTTTCAACTGAACTGACCAGGCGTTGCGTAAATCCTAAACTCAATCTTACATCAGGATAAAGTTCCCAGTTGCTTGACAACTGAAAATTTGAAACCAATCCCAGAGTAATTAGACTCATCCCCTCCCACTCCGCTCGAAACTCTAGTCCGTACGGCGCCCAAAATCGCGCTTGGATTCCTATCGTGGGAAAAATAGCGTCCAGCTTTCTAGTGTTTGAGGTATTGGCGCCTTCTTCATTCTCGCCGTTAAGCGATACCCCGTAGCGTAAATAGTGTATCCCCAGCGAAGGACAAATACCCCAGGAATTAACGTCGAAAAGCCTATACGCATAATTAAATCTCAACCAATTGACATCGACCCTCGTATCTACAAGAGAATTCTCTGGATACAGCCTATTATGGAAAAGCAGTTCTCGCTGAATCCGTTTAAGCCCCGTGGCCAACATCATAAAATAGTCCAGGTCGAAAAAGTATGAATCACCAATTTGCGCGTCCGCAAATACCGTAACAGATTCTGTCTGATCCGCTCCCAAATCCGGACCCATATAAATCCTTGCCCCTGACGCAGGTCGACCGCCAGCCGGAATAAGAAAATCACCAGTGACCCATTGATAGCCCCACTTGATTCCAGAAAAAAACCTTCCCCATGAAGTCAATGTGAAGGGTTCTTGGGCAGACGCGTCATTAACTGATCCACCTGCGATAAAAAACAATATCAAAAACAATATTGCGGGCAATTTTCTTTGGCCCATGATTAAACCACCTTTCTTACAGTGGTTACTTGATGCTCCGCTTTATATAATTTTCATACAGCCTCTTCAACTCATAAATTTCATGAGCCGCTATGATTGCTTAAAAAAAAGAACGGAAACCTTGTGGGTCTCCGTTCTTTGGCGTGAAACATCTAAAGTCAAATCCATGTAACAGGGTTGCCTCGCTTGTATCTTTTCCTCCGACGCCGCGTTTTATGTTAGCGGATTACCGCTGACATCCAGATTCATCCAATTTTATTCGTCCATTCCTACCTACACACTGCATATTTCCAATTATTTAACAGAGAAAACAAGTCAGGCCTGTCCGACAATGCTGGTATTTGGTCTAGGCCCAGTACTCTCTATTTTAAGTTCTTCTATTATTGACGCTATTTCCGCATGAAGCACTTCAAGTTGCCAGTTAAAGTAAATGTCTTCGCCGAAGTCTCTTAAAAGCTGTTTTTGCGCCGTTATATAATCTTTGATCTGTACGGCCCCAGAAAAGACATGAATCGGATTAATGAGAGTGGCGATTACTTCTTCCTGATGTTCTTCTTTTTTATTTTGTTTATTACTTTTCTGGCTCATATTTGGATTTCCTTTGAGTTGTTCATGCCAGTTGAGAGAGCAACTATGGCGCCAAACTCTTATAGGTTGAACAATGAATCATCAGTTCAACAGGTTACGTATTATTGATAAATTCATTTTTCTTAGTTCAGTGTACAATATCCGACGCCACAATATTGATATTCGCGTTCTTTGGTAATTTTTTCAACACCATATAGTTAGTGTCCAAAATCGGACATGGGCGCCGTTTTTCGCGCGACGCTCCAGCTCTTAGTTCATTTGACGAAACATTCTTATGTATTTATAATGACCATGGGAGTTAATGAAAGTTCATCAAGAAATTTTTTTCTTAATAAAATGGAGATTTGGCTATGGCTGGACTAGGAATGCCTGAGTTACTCATCATCTTGATTATTGTTGTCCTGGTTTTTGGCGCAAAGAGAATCCCGGAGATCATGGGTGGAATAGGGAAAGGTATCAAAACTTTTAAAAAAGGCCTGGAAACTGATGACGCGCCACCATCTACCCCGGCTAACCCCCCTTCGTCTTCTGACCCTTCCAAAGACAAGGCTGAGCAAAAATAATACCTTAACTAAGCATTTTTTAGCGGCTCCTTTTGATTTTCCTTGTCAGGCCAGTTCCTGCAGGATCCATTAATTTTTTTCTAAAATTGTTTTCATCTGAACATGAAAGAAAAGCTATCCAATGAAAAGCAGACCTCGAAAGGTTTGTTTTTGTTCTACGGGGATGAATTTCTTGTAAAAGAAAGAGTATCTACTTTTGTTGATTCTCTTATGGACCCAGCCTCTAAGACTACAAATCTGAAATCTTTTGATGGATCTTCATTAAATATTGGCGACTTGATTTCGCATTTGCTTAACAGGCCGCTATTTGGAGGAACCCGAGTCGCGCTTGTAGAAAACTCGACGCTCTTCGTAAGCCAATCTAACGCATCCAAGATTATTGAAAAAGTTACTGAGGCGTGGAAAAGAGGAGATTCAAAAACCGCCTATCGAAATTTGAAACAATTGGCCGGATTGGCGGGAGTTAATCTTGAAGCCGGCGTTTTATCAGGAGACTGGTTAAAAGAAGTGGATGCAATCTCTAATCTTGATAGTCAGGATCAAGAAGCTCTTCAGCAAGCGGCCACAAGTTTCGCACAGGAATTTTCCGGCTCAATATCCTCTGGAGACGAAAATGTCATTTTGGAATTCGTTCAAGAGCGAGTTCCTGAAGACACCTATCTGATTATGACCGCCATGTCGGTTGATAAGAGAAACAGGCTGTTCAAAGCGTTCGACAAAAACGGACATGTGGAAGAATTAAAACCAAGGTTTGATAAGTCGGCGGTCAGGCTTGACAAGACTTATTTTCAGCGTTCAATCAGAGAATTCTTGAATAGCCAAGGCAAAACTATAACTTCAGAGGCTCTTGATCTGGCTTTCAACAAATCCGGGAAGGATATTCGACGCATAAGAAGTGAATTCGACAAAATTGCTTCATATCTTGGGAACCGTACAGAAATAAATATTACAGATATCCAAGAATTGTTTCTGGATTTCCATGAAGCGGCTTTTTTCGATCTTTCAAGGGCTGTTCGTGAATCAGACTCAAGAAAATTGCTCATTGCGCTTCATGAAAATCTCAAGATCGTGGATCATCCCTTGCAAACACTTGCAGCTTTGACTTCGGAGTTTCGAAAAATTATCGCTGCCCGGGAATTGCTTTTCACTGATTTCCGCTCCTCGTGGAAACCTGACATTAATTTTGATCAATTTGTTTCCTTGATAGCTAGGATTCGATTAGAGTCTCCACAAAAAAAAATGCAGAAAGGTAAATTCAATTTATTGACTCAAAAAGATTTCCCTCTTTTTCAACTTCTTAAGACAGCTCAAAATTTTTCTCTTCAGCGGCTAATTCATATAATGGAAGCTATCCTGGCGGCGGACATAAGGATAAAATCTACAAAACTGGGGTCTTCAGCTCCAAATATAATCCTGGAAAATCTGGTTTTGGAAATTTGCGATTCCAAAAAAAGAGTTTAATTCGACCTCTTCAAGGGTCTGAAATGGACTGTTTGACTAACGCGCTGAGTCGGAAAAGTAAGGAATTGATCAAAAGAAAAATTGTGGCGCCGCCTGAAGTACAGATGGCTCCAAATGACTCACTTCCCAGAAGTTAACAAAAGAGTAAACGAAGTATAGACAACAGAGACCAATAGTATGTAAAATTGAATCGCTTGCTCGTAAAAAAGATGGGGAAGCGGCTCATTTTCCAAATACTTTAGATGTAATTATATGAAAAGAATAGGAATGACATAGACTGGAGGATAGTTAATGGGTGAGAAAAAAGACCGAAAGGCAAAGCAAGAGAAACCACTTGGAAATTGGACTATTAAGGAACTCCGCGAAGAAGCCTTAAAGGTTCCAAATGTTCAGGGCATTCATGGAATGAATAAACAGGAAATCATCGATTTTCTAATAGTTGAAAAAGGGCTCCCTGCTCCTGACAGTAAGAAGATATCTGAGGGTGTAAGAGTTTTTAAGGAAAAAGTCGAACAATTGCGTTCGAAGCGAGATGGAGAGAGAAGCGAAGGAGCTTCCAGAAATCGACTGGATATCCTGAGACGCAAGATATCCAAGATGAAGAAGAAAACTCGCGTTAAATAGAGAACCAGTTCAATATGTGTAAAATCGGCGACTCCGGCTATGTCAACGAGCCTGTCGCCGATTAAAAAATCATATTGTGTTTCTTTCTCGTCAAAATCTCACAATATGTTTATCTGTAAAGTTTTCAAAGTCCCACCCTTTTTTTTCTTCCAAGAATTCTAATGAACAAGACCCCGAAAGAAAACGTGAAAAGTCCGACAAATAGATTTTCTTTTATAGTTAAAATATTCTTGGGTCTTACAGCTTCTTTTGCGCTGCTCATTTTATGTTTCTCGGTGTTTGTTTTTTTCTTCTTGAATAGCAGCTACTCTAACAAGTATCTGAAATACTATATAGAATCGAGAACAGGTAAAAACATTACATGTCAAGATTTTTTCCTGTCTTGGCCTACCTTCCGGAACGTCAATATTTTATTGAAGGATTTGAGGGTCTATGAAGTTCACCGGAACAATACCGTGTTCCAGGCTAAACAAATGGATTGTGAATTGGATTTGGGCTCTTTTTTCCTGGGTAAATTATTGTTGAAAAAGGCTTCAGCCATTCAACCAGTCATATTTTTGAGATCAGAACCTAACACTGAAAATAACCTCTTGATAGAGAAGGACCAGATCTTCAACGTTCTTGGATTACATCTGGAAATCCAGAACTTGCAGATTGATCAGGCAACTATTGTGACCCTGAGTCATTCGGAGGTTCCGTCACAGAGAGAAGAAATTCTTTTTAACAAATTGGACGCCAAATTTTCTAACGTCAGTGTATTCCAAGTCGACACTTTTGAAATAAAAGGACAGGCAAAGGAATCACGTTCGCAAGGCGAATTCGAAATTAAGGGAAGATTATCGGAGCCGACTATTGAACATCGTGATAACTCGAAGTTTTTCAACGCAAAATTTTCGGATTGTCCTCTCAAACCATTCTTGACGATTTTTAGGCAGTTAGGCCTTGATATACCTATATCGGGAGCAAATTTAAGTTTCGCAGCGGACGCCAATTCTAACTCGGGGAAATGGCTTTTTAATGGTGTTTCCATAATCTCAGGCGGTTTTTTACAATCTAATGAGCTTGTTAAATCTCGTGTAGCAATAGAAAAGATTGGGGCTCGATTTTCTGGAGAATTTTCTGATGAATCCATAAGTCTGAATTTACAGGAGGTGAGTTTACCGGGGGCAGTGGCTTCTCTAACAATTCTAATAAAAAGTCGGCTCAACGCTAATCCGAAGATCGAATTATCCATTAAGAGGGCAGAGATCTATCTTGATCGAATCTCCGCTTTTATTCCACTCAGTTTGTTCCCGGCGCCGGAAAGAGATCGTATCAAAAAGGCCGATTTAAGGGGTCATATTCAAATAGTAAATTCGCACTGGAGCAATGATCTTAATTCATTACGGAATGGGAATCTTTATTCAGAAGACATGTCGCTTGACGCAGGTACTCGACGGGGTTTCCGGGTTTATCCCAGGATTTTCCTCTCCAATTAAAGACGCAAGTGGATTTATGCGCTTGAACGCTAAAGAAGTTCTATTTAAAGGCATAACATTATTCTTGGGAAATTCGCAGGTTGTAATAAATGGTTGGATTTCTAATTTGAAAACTAAACCTGCGGTCGATTTGTTTGTTTCCTCACACGCCTACGCGTCCGACATTCGTGATGTTCTGCTTAGTCGACCATTTTCACAAAGATTAGGATCAATTATCAAGAATGTCCAGGATCCGCTGGGGACAGCCGTAATAAATATGGACGTAAAAGGGTTGCTTTCGAATCCTTCTTTAAAAGGTCGAGTAAGTTTCGAGGATTTACAGTTCAAGGTTGATGGCTTGCCTGTTCCGATCAAAAAAGTCGTAGGAGATGTGCGCTTTAGAGGATCCAAGATAAATTTGTCAGGTCTTAAAGGATTTATCGGTGAAAGTCCTTTCGAATTCAAAGGAGGTTTTTCACAAACAGAGTGGAACCTGAATTTCGACTCTAAGCTTGGAGCTGGTGATGTTCGTAAATTTGGTATGTTTCCCACCGGTTGGAACATTTCTGGTTCATGTCCAATCACAGCCGCTCTTAAAGGAAGTCCTGCCAACTTAATTTTTAATGGAACCATAGATCTGACTCAAGCAACCATAACGTTAGAATCATTCCTTAGAAAAAAAAGTGGGGTCCCGGCTACAGTTGAATTCTCCGGGACAAAAAACGCGGGGGGTATTTCGATAGAAGAGGCTTATCTTGTCTCTGAAGCCGGCCGTATTTCGGCTAGAGCGCTCTTCAATGATGACGGCAAGATGATGCTGTCCATCAACCTTCCTCCCAAAGGAATTCCCACCTCAGCGCTAATTCCATTTTCCGACCCGATTTTGGAATTACATAGCGGAGGTAGGATAGAGGGAGATTTTTCTCTACGAAAAGAGAAAAATCAGGAACCAAACGTCGAGGTCAATATCAACTTCAGCCACATAACTCTTAGATTGCCCCGATTCAGAAAAATCACTGAAGGATTGACTGGCGCATATCAGCGCAAATCAAGATTTTCAAATGTTACCGTTGAACGATCTCGAACTGGAAGCTCACTAATTTCCGGCTCATTTTCGATCGCTGATCCCGATAACCCTAAACTAAAATTTTCGATCGACTCAGAATTCCTTGATACTACTGATTTCACCGCCCCTCCAGGTGAAACGAATACCGTCTCATGGCAGGAATGGATCCGAACCAATCCGTTGATCAGATTTCTCGCCAGGTCCAAGCTTTCGGGCAACGTGCACGTTGCAAAGGGAAAAACAGAGCTTCGAACCTTTGATGATTTCCGGGCCGATATGGAGGGGACGTCAGGATTGATAAAAGTTTCAAAATGGCAAATGAATTTTGCGGACGGTGTTTTACGGGGCGGCGCTAATTTTGATATTCAATCACAGACATCAGTTCCTTTAAGAATAAATTTTCATGGGGAAAAATTAAAGTTCGACAGGATTTTTATATCTGATCCCCAGAGGGTAAAAGTTGATGGGGATATGAATGTCCAGGGAAACATGGAATGGAAAATCCGACCACTTTCGGAAAATCATGGCGTCTATAAAACAGGGGTCATGGATGTGGTTCTAACAAATGGAATAATTTATAGATTTGAAATTCTTTCCAAGATCTTTTCTTTGATCAATCTGGGATCTCTTGTCAGGGGGCGTATTCCAGACATTATCGGCCAAGGTTTGCCATATCAGAAAATAACCTGGAAAATGGAAATTTTTGATAATAAATGGCGTTTCAAGGATTTGAAGTTATTTTCGGACGCTGCCAAGGTGGATGCTTCAGGCATGTATTTTAGCGATCAAAATCGAATAGACTTCAAAATATTAGTGTCTCCTCTTGTGGGGCTGGATGCGATTGTGTCCGGATTATTTGGCAATTTGATAACGAAAGATGGAAAAATATTAACGACTACTTTTCGAGTCAGAGGTCTATACAGTAGTCCTGATATCAGACTGGAGCCGTTTGAAAATCTCAAAATGGAAAACTAATCCCTGAAAAGCTCTTCCTGGCAAAACATCTTAACCGCCCCAAAGTATTTTCTGTGTTCGACACATGGGCCGTGTTTCCTGATGGCCGAAACGTGTTCTTTGGTTCCATATCCCTTGTTTCTATCGAACCGGTATTGGGGAAACCTGTTGTGCAATTCCTCCATGATTCTATCACGCGTAACCTTTGCGATAACACTGGCGGCTGCAATGGACAAAGACAACTGATCGCCTTTTATAATAGGTATCTGCGGAATTTCAATCTGGAGATTTATAGGTCCATCGATCAACAATAGTTCCGGTTGAGGCTCAAGACCCAGGACGGCTTGCGTCATAGCCAATTTAGTAGCTTGAAGAATATTTATTCTATCTATTGTCTCAGCCGTGACAATGCTAAAATTAATCGCCAGGGCTTCTGCATTTATTTCGGTGAAAAGTTTTTCGCGCTGGTTGGGGGTAAGCAGTTTCGAATCGTTAAGACCTTGAATGGCTGAGTTCGGCCCTAGAATTACAGCGGCCGCTACCACTGGACCTGCCAGCGGACCACGGCCAGCTTCATCTATCCCAGCCACTAATTTGACGCCTGATGCTTGAGCTTTTAGCTCATACTTATAGTCAGGCGGCATTTTTTATCAAAGGTTGGCCATTTTTTCCTTGATTCTCGCTGCTTTGCCTCTAAGCTTTCTGATGTAGTAAATTTTCGAACGTCTTACCCTGCCCCGAGTTACCAATTCCACCTTGTCAATCAATGGGGAATCATGGGGGAAAACTCTCTCCACACCAATGCCATATGAGACTTTACGAACCGTAAAACTTGAACCAGAACCCTTTCTGCTAATTCCTATTACCACACCTTCAAACACCTGTATTCGTTCACGGTTACCTTCGACAATTCTTACATGGACCTTGACTGTGTCTCCTGGTCTAAAGTCCGGGATATCCATGCGAATTTGTTCTTTTTGAATTTGATCCAAGATATTCATAGCTTACTCCAATCCAATTAGGGATTCTGTTTCAATTTCCCGCAGTAGTTTTTTTGTTTCATCGTCCGCCGTCAGTGACTCGATCAAGTCCGGTCGGTATGTCATGGTTTTCAATATTGACATTTTTCGTCTCCAGAGACGAATCTTTTCGTGATGTCCCTCCAGAAGAATGCTGGGCACTTCAAAACCTTCAAACTCTCTGGGTCTCGTATATTGAGGATATTCCAACAGTCCGTCGTAAAAAGAATCACCACCGATTCGGCTGTCGGATCCCAGTACCCCAGGAATCAGTCTGATTATTGAGTCGATCAAAACCATAGCCGCCGTTTCACCACCGGACAAGACATAATCTCCGATAGAGATTTCTTCGTTCACAAAGTACCTGACTCTTTCGTCAATTCCCTCGTACCGGCCACAAACCATTAGCAAACTTGTTCTTTGTGACAGTTCTTCAACCATTTGTTGGCTTAATCGCTTGCCTTGTGGTGTTAACAGAATGACACTGATTTCCTCGTTAACGCCCTGGACACTACGTATGCCCTTTACGATCGGCTCAGGTTTCATGACCATGCCGATACCGCCACCATAAGGGTAGTCATCAGTGGTTCTTCTGGCGTCATCCGCAAATTGTCTAAGATCAATGGCCTCTATGTTGGCCAGACCCATCTGTGACGCCCGGGCAGGATTTCCGTACGCCAAAAAAGAGTCAAAAATACTCGGGAAGATTGTCAACACCCGGATGTTAATCATCTGGGCTCATTCCGTCCAATAGATCTATTATTATTTGAGATTGTTCCACGTCAATCGATTTAACTATTTCGTCTATGAACGGGATTAACAACTCCTTCTTACCAGTCTGAATTTCGAGAACATCATGCGCCGACGTTCTCAACAAAGATTTGACCTCACCCAATCGTGCGCCTTGCGTATCGAAAACAGATAATCCTATTAGTTCATGCCAGAAAAATTCTCCGTCTTCTGGTGGTGGAAAAAACCGGGATGAAGTTTTTACAATTTTACCTGTTAGTTTTTTAGCTCCTTCAAGAGTTTGCACATTCTTAAGAGAAACCACTACCAAGTTTTGGTGTATTCGTGTTTTGGCGACTTCGTAACGTTCCTCTTCAAAAAAAAGAAAAGGAAAATCCTTAAAAATATCCGGAGTTTCCGTATATGGATATATCTTAAGCTCGCCTTTTAACCCGATAGGTTTTAGTGCCTTACCTACAACGATTAATCGATCAATCATAATTTATTCAAGTGATTGATGATAGTTCTGATATGACCACGAACTCTTTGAGGATTATTCCATAATTTCCAGCGAAACTTTCTGTTTTCTCTTTGTCGAAGCCGAACTTAGCACTGTCCTCATAGCTTTAGCCGTGCGTCCATGTTTTCCGATTATCCTTCCCAGATCAGCAGGCGCGACTTTCAGTTCGAGGACCAAGCCCATTTCTACTTCTCTTTCAGAAACGCTCACTTCATCGGGGTGGTCAACCAGAGTTTTCGCTACGAATTCTACCAGTTCTTTCATACCAAACCTCAGGCACGGAATTGATTTTTCCTAAAAGCAAAACAGGGAACGGTTCGGCTGAAAAATATTACTGCGCAGGAGCTGATTGACTGGCCGTTTTCAGCAGCTTTTTTACGGTGTCACTAAGTTGAGCGCCTTTTTTGACCCAGTCTTCTATAGCTTCTTTTTTCAGGTTGATTCCGTTAATTTTGTTTCTAGGATCGTACGTTCCCAGGGTATCTAGGAAACGACCGTCCCGTGGATAAATTGAATCCGTAACAACAATTCGGTAGAATGGACGTTTCTTTGAACCGTGTCGCGACAATCTGATTTTAACAGCCATTTATTCTGAAGCCTCCAATAAATTGGGCAATGAGAGATCCATAATCGTAAGATCTTATTTCACCATAGTGACTCAGTCAAGCAATTTTAGTCCAGTTCGATCGAGACCTTCCATAAAGCGCCTGATTTAGCTGTTGACTTGAACGTAAAAAGTCATCTTATATTTCTTCAAAAAATACCGTTCAAACAGATTTTCAATCGACGCAAGACAACTTTTACCATGTTAAACAAATTAATTATATTTACTAAATATCCCGTTCCAGGGCGCGTCAAGACCCGGCTCGTCCCATTGCTGGGGAGTCACGCCTCGGCCGAACTTCATCGAATTCTGACAGAATTGACCATTAATAAAGCCGTCTCAGCGAAGCAATTGTCGGACTTCGATATCGAAACGCATTTTTGTGAAAGCGCCCATGGACCGATGCGCCAATGGCTAGGCCCTTCTTTCAGGTATCGGAGACAGATCGAAGGTGATCTCGGAGAAAAAATGCTCTACGCGTTCAAGTGCGCTTTTGATGAAGGGTGCAAGAAAGTAGTGCTAATCGGAACTGACATCCCCGGTTTGACTCCTCACATTTTGTCTCAATCGTTTCAAGACCTGGATGATCACGATGCCGTCATTGGACCCGCAACTGATGGTGGATATTATCTCATAGGAACTGTGGGCTTTTACCCTGCATTGTTTCAAAATATTTCATGGAGCGCGTTTGACGTGTTCGATCAAACGATTTGTAGACTGTCCTCTCTGTCGTTGAAAACAAAAATGGCTCCTGAACTCTCTGATCTGGATCGACCTTCAGATTTTTTCGAACTACAAGCGCATGCTTTATTTGGGAATATGTTACTTTGACAGAAATCATTTCCGTGATCATACCGACTCTGAATGAAGCTAGTTACGCTTGAAAATTGTCTGAAGAGCGTAGGGACACGTTTCGATTGTGAAAAGATTGTGGTTGATGGTGGTAGTTACGACTCTACTGCCGATATCGCGCGAAATTATAATTGTACGGTGACTGGTTACAGAATCCAGCCGGGCCCGACAGATGAACATGGGAGCGATGAGCGCGTCTGGAGAAATTTTGTTATTCCTCCATGCCGACACTACCTTGCCTGATAAATGGTCCGACGCTGTTTGGGAAATATTGCGTGAAGATGGAGTAGTCGGTGGAGCTTTTACCTTGTCCATATCAGGAAATCTCAGAGGCCTTTATTTGATTGAATTAGTGTCAAATTTCAGATCTCGAGTTCTGAACACACCTTATGGGGACCAGGCTTTTTTCATGACCAAACAAGCATTTACCATGATTGGAGGTTTTCCTGATCAGCCGATTATGGAAGATTTCGAGTTCATACGCAGATTAGGGAAAAAAGGGAAGATTCGAATTTCGGCGTTATCCGTGAACACATCAGACCGGCGCTGGAAAAAGCTGGGTCTACTAAGAACCACATTAATTAATCAGATCGTCATAGCAGGCTATTATTTGGGGTTTTCTACAAACAAATTGAGAAAACTTTATGACAAGTGGGCTTGATACAGGATTTGTCCCCTTGAGTGAAAAACGTAAAATTCGATGTGTTGTAACGGGCAGTACGGGATTTATTGGAAGTAATTTGACTCAACTTCTGGTGAGCCGAAATTTTGAGGTGATTTGCCCTGTTAGAGAACCCAATAAAGTTAAACACTTACTATCTTCCAACACAAAAATCATTACCTTTGAAGCGCTCGAACGAGATTCTACGGTTTCAGAGGGATTTGAATATTTTTTCCATCTTGCTGGAGCAACTAGGGCTTTAAATTATGAGGGCTATTACGAAGCGAATGTAAAACTTGCCAAAAGGATGCTGGATTTTGTAATTAAGCGCTCCGATCCCAGGTTTTTTAAAAAATTTGTACTGGTGAGTTCACAGGCGGTAAGTGGACCAGCAGACTCCTCGGAAAAAGCTGTTACTGAAAATGATGTTCCTAATCCAATTTCTCTTTATGCTCGTTCAAAACTCGAAGCTGAAAAAATGGCGCTAACTTTTGCTGATTTGATACCACTTACTATCGTAAGGCCCTCAACGGTATTCGGCCCCCGCGATATAGATGTTCTGGGTGTGTTCAAATCGTGCAAATATGGTGTGGCTCCTTGTTTATCCGGAAAAGACCGTAGGGTTAGTGTTATTTTTGTGGATGACTTGATCGAAGGAATTGTGCGATCCGCCTTTTCCGAAAACAGCTTTGGAGAAACTTATTTTCTAACCAATCCTGATCCTGTTATATGGCGCGATTTTATAAAAGATACTGCTCGAGTAATGGGTTCCCGTGTATTGATAGCGCCATTACCCAAATTCATTTTAAGAACATTTGGACGTTTTTCTGACGTAATCGGAGCGTTGTCCCGAAAGCCGCAAATGTTCAGGACAGACAAAATACGGGAGATGGATCAGATGTATTGGATTTGCTCTTCAGAAAAGGCTCGCCGTGACTTGGGTTGGGTCCCGCAATATTCTGTTGTTGAGGCCTTAACCAAAACTTTTCGCTGGTACAAAGACAACGGGTGGTTGTGAAGATAAGTTCTGTGGCGGAGAGAGAGGGATTCGAACCCCCGGTACCCTCACGGGTACAATTGATTTCGAGTCAACCCCCTTCGGCCTCTCGGGCATCTCTCCGCTGATGTGCTCATCTGCCGGTGGTTTTTAAACGTCGCTCCCGGAAAAAGTCGCGTAATAGCGCAGCCGTTTCTTCGTTCATAATTCCTGATCTAATCTCTATTTCATGATTATATCGAGGATCGTGGGATAAATCAAAAAGGCTGCCAAACGCGCCGAATCGCCTGTCCCACGCGCCGAATATGACCCGTTCGACCCGGGCGTTTAAAAGCGCCGCCGCGCACATGATACAAGGTTCCAAAGTAACATAAACTGTTGTTCCGATCAATCTCCAATGCCTAATCGTCCTTGTCGCTTTCCTCAAAGCGACTATTTCCGCATGAGCAGTAGGATCATGATCGGTTTCAACTCTATTATAACCGGATCCAATTATCCTGTCATTTTTGACAATTATTGCCCCTACTGGAGTTTCTCCCAGGTTGTAGGCTTTCTTAGCCATGATCAAGGCGGTTTCCATGAAAAAATTTTCGTTACGTTTCCCTGGTCTTGGCAATATATCTCCAGATACGCTTCAACTTATTTAAAGACCGCTCCTTGAGCGGCGGAACCCACAAGAGAGGCGTATCTGGCCAAATATCCTTCTTTAATTTTAGGTTCTGGCGATCTCCATTGTGCTCTACGTTTTTCGAGTTCTTCAGCCGTGACATTCAAATCGATTCTCTTGTTGGGTATGTCTATGACGATTTCATCCCCGTCTCTTACCAAGGCTATTGGACCACCATGGGCCGCTTCCGGAGACACATGACCAATCGCCGCTCCCCGAGTTCCACCACTGAAACGTCCATCTGTGATCAGACAAACTGATTTATCCAGTCCCATCCCCGCAAGCGCGGATGTGGGGTTTAACATTTCCCGCATTCCGGGACCACCCTTCGGTCCTTCATATCTAATAACGACAACTGTTCCCGGTTCAATTTTACCTATGAGAATTTCCTCGACAGCCGATTCTTCCGAATCATAAACTTTAGCTCTACCTTTGTTTTGAAGCATTTCCTCAGAAACGGCGGATTGTTTTACCACTGCCCCCTCGGGCGCCAGATTTCCATATAGAATCGCTATGCCTCCTTGCGCATGGTAAGGATGGTTTAATGGTCGGATTATTTCAGGAAAGCGGACTGCCGTTGTTGATAAATTGTCCCTCAAATAATTTCCTGTTACCGTCAGCGCGTCAGGATTGGCAAGCCCGCCTTCCACCAGTTCTTTCAAAACAGCCTGGACTCCTCCAGCCGCATGAAGATCCTCAAGATGATGCGTGCCGGCAGGGGAGAGTGAGCAGATATGCGGGGTTCTGGAGCTGATTTCATCAAATAATCTTAAATCTATGTCCTGTTTAGCTTCTTTACCGATAGCAGGAAGATGTAAGACCGTATTTGTGGAGCATCCCAAAGCCATATCCACAGCAATCGCGTTTTTGAACGCATCTTTAGTGGCTATGTCTCTAGGACGTATTTCCTTCGAAACCAGATTCATAACGCTCATGCCGGCTCTCTTGGCCAATCTGATCCTTTCCGCATGAACCGCTGGGATGGTTCCGTTACCTGGTAGACCTAGTCCAAGCGCTTCTGTGAGGCAATTCATCGAATTAGCCGTAAACATTCCTGCGCACGATCCACAACCTGGGCAGGCTTCATTTTCAAGTTCGGTCAATTCGTCGCAGGACATTTTGTCTGAGGACACTTTTCCTACCGCCTCAAATACTGTTATCAAGTCAACTTTTTCACCACAAAACCTACCGGCGAGCATAGGTCCCCCACTAACTATAATGGCCGGTATATTAAGTCTTAAGGCCGCCATTAACATTCCAGGGACAATTTTGTCACAGTTGGGGATCAGAACCAGTCCATCAAAAGCATGAGCCATCGCCATGATTTCTATTGAGTCCGCTATCAGTTCTCTAGAAGCCAGAGAGTACTTCATGCCTTCATGTCCCATAGCTAAACCATCACAGACGCCGATTGTCGGAAACTCCATTGGTGTTCCACCGGCAATTCTGACCCCTGCCTTAACCGCGTCAGCTATAAGATCCAGGTGTATATGACCAGGCACTACTTCATTTGCTGAATTTACCACTCCAATTAATGGCCTGCTTATTTCTTCGTCAGTAAGTCCCATCGCCTTGAGTAAAGCTCTAGAAGGGGCTCTGGTCAGACCTTTTTTCATTAAATCACTACGCACGTATAGCCTCCGGTATTAACGTTGATTTGGCGCCTAATAATTGATTAATCACTGGTTATTGAGATCTTAATAAATTTAAAGGCCCTTTCTCTATTATTTAATAAGCTTATCCACTATTGGAGCCTGTATCCTGTCGTAGACAGGAAGTTCTCCCAACAAGGGGCGGGCATACATTTTAAATTCGTCGGTCACATTGTTGGCGCCTTTTATGAATCCGTCCGGCATGCTTTTTGTTTCTTTCGCAACATCAGCCAGGGGTGTTAAATTGTAGCGGACTCCATAGTCTCCGACTCTTTCAATTGTAATTGAGCCATCAATCCGGTGCCATGCGGCTATTTGTACCGCTCTTTCTCCGACCTCTCTGGCCTCATTGGCGTCAACAGAAACTTACACAACCGAGAAATGAACGTTGAAGATACCCAAAAGTGTCGGAACGCACCCTTTTTATGTTTAAACGTTTCTTGACCAATTCAGCCAAAGCGTCTCCCAGAGATGTATTACCGGATAATTGAATATTACCATGCGCGTCCTTTTCTACATTCTCAAGCAGACTTGCTACTACGGTATTCCCGGACGAATCTTTAATGCCTTCCGATACGGCTACCACGACTCTTCCAAATTCATTAAACGTCGCGTCCACGCTAGCCAGGAATTCTTCTGAATCAAAAGCCCGTTCAGGAACATAGATTAGGTGTGGACCGTCATCATGGTATCTGCGTGCAAAAACGGACGCCGCGGTAAGAAAACCCGCGTGACGACCCATGACCACTCCAATATAGACTCCTGGGAGCGATCGATTGTCCAGGTTGACTCCCATAAAGGCCTGAGCCACAAATTTCGCCGCTGAACCATAACCAGGACAGTGATCAGTAACTCTCAGATCATTATCGATTGTTTTTGGCACATGAGTAACCCGTAATTCATATCCGGCGTCCATAGCGAATTTGTTGACTATTCTGCAGGTTTCGGCCGAGTCATTACCACCTATGTAAAAGAAGTAGTGAATGCCGTGAGCTTTACATACATTAAAAATTCGATGGCAATATTCCTCATCCGGCTTGACTCTCGTGCTTCTGATGCCTGCCCCGGGAGTCAGCGCTACCATTTCCAGATTGTGTCTGGTGGCCTCGGTTAAATTTACGAATTCTTCGTTTACTAACCCCTCTACTCCTCGAAACGCGCCATAGAACTGTGTGATATGAGGATACTGCCTGGCTTGGAGTACCGCTCCGACCAAAGATTGGTTTATCACTGCAGTTGGACCGCCCCCCATAGCAATAATAGCCTTACCTGTTAATTTTTCCATTTTCGGTCTCCTCCGATTGAGAAAAGTGGCCGTCAAAATTTGATTTTTCGGATTAAATTGTTAGACACTACTTGCTTAATTATTGAACACGTGTTTCTTAACTTCCCAATATGGGTTTCCCCAATTGATTTCACATTACGAAAAAGATATTTTCTTGTCATGAAAAATAGTGAGTATATGGATAATGATCTGCAAATTGTAATGGATGTTGACAAACTATCTCTTGAAAATAAGCTCGATCTTTTTGCGAGACTTTCACCTAAGGGACGTCAAGAGTTTGTTCAGAATCTTAGTTATCCGGGTGAATTTGTTCGGCGCGTTTCTGAAAAAGAAATGTATTTTACTATCAAGAGTATTGGAATCGGTGATGCGACTTACCTTTTGAGCCTGACGACTTCAAAGCAACTAACTTATATTCTGGATCTAGAACTCTGGAAGAAAGATACGCCGGATTCTGAAGCTGCAAATTATTGGTTGGAAAAACTTGTTGATTTGGGAGACGATAAGCTCTTCCAATTTCTCCAGACCTCAGATCCAGAATTGGTAGTTTCCTTAATTAATTTGTTGGTTAAGGTGAAAGTCGCCCGATCAGATATAGATTTTACCGAACAGATAAATTCTTTACCTTCGTTTACATTGGACAGCATCTATTTTATTGAATTCCTGGATTATTCTCATAAAGAGGCGATTGAGCGATTGCTTACGGGCATTTTTAGATGGAGTGATCACTATTATTTTAATCTTATGCAATATTTGACATCGTCAGATTTGGTAGAGATACAGAATCTGGCCCTCAAGTGGAGATCAGCCCGCCTTGCTGATCATGGCTTTCCAGATTTCGATGAGGCTCAAGAAATATATCGATATCTCAATCCAAAAGCTATCTTGACGGAAGTTGTTGAAAGTCCCCAAGAAAGTAATGATTACATTTCTGTAGGAACCTTTATTGATTATCCTCTGAAAATAGCATTGAAGAGAAATTTTTTTGAACGCTGCTGGAACATGATTCCCAGCCGGTTAATTCAAGACAGGATTTCTCTGGAATTATCGTATGTTGCTAATAAAATAATGATAGCCGATATTAAAGAACCAGGGAATCTTGAACACATGATAGATAGTCTGAAAAAAGCTTCTGGTTATATAAACATAGCTTTGGAGAATATTTCAGAACTGGATACAGGAAAAGGAAGCCTAATCTTAGCCGCGAATCACATGGAGCTTTTATTTAGAGTGGGGTATAGTCTTATCGTGGATTTGAGGAACGAGGCTGAGGATTTTGTACGGTCATACGAAGGTGGACTGGAAAATCTTGGATATCCCTTATCCATATTACTTAAAGGTCTCTTTGCGAAAAGACCCTTTTTTGTTGATAACTCTGTTTCTGAAGAAAAGATTCGAAATTTTGAGACCTCGGAAGATCTCCAGTTCATCCGTAAATTATTGGATAGGGATTTGGTTCAGGGTTTATGGGAATCAATCTAAGAAATCCGTATATTTCTTAGTCTTCGAAACTTGAAAAATTTTTTCTCTTGGTCTAAATTGCAGTTTGAGCCCATCTATTTTTCATTTTTGAAAATATCGGGAGTCGATAACTATGCCAGAGTTTGAGCCTATAGTAGTGGCCTTTTGTTGCCATTATTGCGCCTACGGCGCAGCCGATTTAGCGGGAAGCATGCGGTTGGAATATCCCACTAACATACGCATTATTCGCCTTCCCTGCACCGGGAAGGTAACCCCTATTTTCCTTTTGCGAGCTTTTGAAAAAGGCGCTGACGGTGTTTATGTCGCTGGATGTCTTGAGGGAGACTGTCATTTTATCCAGGGAAACCTCGTCGCCAAACCAAGAGTTAACTATACGAAAAAACTTATTCAGGAAGTTGGTTTGGAACCGGAAAGACTGGAAATGTTCAACATGAGCGCAGCCATGGGGCCTCGTTTTGCAGAAGTAGCTCGTGAATTTGTAGAGAGGATAAAACAGTTAGGTCCGAGCCCTCTGAATAAGAAGTTTCACATTCAGAGTGACGCCGCTTAATACAGCGCCTATTTTAGTTTCTGAACGTCCGATTGGAGGCACGAGATGGTTATAGGTGAAAGAAAACCCTTCGATGAAATAATGAAAATGTTGGAGGGTGTTAAAAAGATTGCCGTTCTGGGTTGCGGCGGATGTGTGACCGTATGTCTCACAGGGGGGCAGGATGAAGTCCGGGTTTTATCCAGTCAGTTGAGAATGGCTCGTGATAAAGAAGGCAACCCAATAGAAATTATCGAAAAGACACTCGAGAGGCAGTGTGACCCAGAGTATGTCGAACTAGCAGAAGGCATCGCCTCGGACGTGGAAGTCATACTGTCCATGGCTTGCGGAGCAGGTGTCCAGTTTATGGCCGAAAGGTACAAAGATGTCCCCATCTATCCAGCTTTGAACACGACCTTTGTAGGTGGTTCGAAAAAGGAAGGTTATTACGTCGAGAGATGCCAGACCTGTGGTGAATGTAAATTGTATTTTACAGGCGGAATATGTCCGATCGCGAGATGTTCAAAGAGTCTTCTAAATGGTCCGTGCGGCGGTTCAACCAAAGGGAAATGCGAGATCGACCCGGAAGTAGATTGCGCCTGGCAGCTTATACTGGATCGACTCAAATCCCTTAACCAGATGGATCGTTACACCGATATTATGCCAATTAATGATTGGCGGACCAACAGAGACGGAGGTCCTCGTAAGATGATCAGGGAGGATTTTCAAAGATGAGCGATGAATTTAAGTCAGGCAGTAATCTTGAGAGAGTTTTAAAATCCGGGAATTTCGCAGTTACCGGAGAGTGTGGTCCGCCACGAGGAGCGGATGCGGAAGTAATTCGCACGAAATGCAAACTCCTCAAAGACAAAGCCGATGCTTTCAATATAACTGATAATCAAACGTCAGTTGTCCGTATGTCTTCTATTTCCTCTGCGGTAATTATGATGCAGGAGGGAATGGAACCAGTCATGCAAATGGTTTGTAGAGATCGGAACAGAATCGCCATACAAAGTGATATCCTTGGTGGAGCCGCCTTAGGGGTAAAAAATATGCTCTGCCTTTCCGGAGATCATCAACGATTCGGGGATCATCCTCAAGCTAAAAACGTCTTTGATCTGGATTCAATCCAACTCATAAATACCGTCAAAATTATGCGTGATGAAGGTAAATTTCTTAGTGGGGAAGAAATTAAGGGAGCCCCAAAACTATTTATCGGGGCGGCGGCCAACCCTTTCGCCGATCCTTTTGAAATTAGGGCTCCGAGACTCGGTAAAAAAGTTGCAGCCGGTGTCGATTTTGTTCAGACCCAGTGTATATTCAATTTGAAAAAATTTGAAGATTGGATGAAACAGGTTGTTGATATGGGGTTGCATGAAAAAGTTTATATACTTGGCGGAGTTACCCCTTTCAAGAGTTTTGGTATGGCCCGCTATATGGCTAATAATGTTCCTGGAATGGATGTCCCTGATGAATTGCTCCAGCGGATGAAAAATACCCCTAAGGAAAAACAGGCCGAAGAAGGTATAACTATTGCTGTAGAAACCATTAAGCGGCTTCGAGAAATTAAAGGCATCGCCGGCGTTCATATTATGGCTATCGAATGGGAAGAAAAAGTGGGAGAAATTGCTGAAAAGGCTGGTTTACTACCTAGACCTACTCTTTAGCGCATTAGAAAATTTTCCCTGTTTATAAATAAAGAAAGCAGGCTATAAGCCTGCTTTCTCTTTTTCGACTGTTGCTTTTCAGTAATCCAGATTCATAACATTTAAAGCATTTTTTTCAATAAATTCTCTTCTCGGTTCAACTTGGTCACCCATTAAAGTAGAAAATATTTCATTAGCTCTAACAGCGTCATCTACTGTTACCTGAAGAATTTTTCTGTGTTCAGGATTCATGGTAGTATCCCAAAGCTGTTCGGCGTTCATTTCTCCAAGACCTTTATATCTCTGGATTGTAAGCTTTTTTCGGCCCTGTTCGACAGCAGTTTCAACTAACATGGACAGCGATGGAATCTCTATTTTGATCTGATCACCTTCAAGTACAAATGGAGGTGATCCTATCATGTTGACTTTGGTGGCTATGGCCGCCATTTCAAGAAACGAGGGTGATTCTGTTAACTCAAAATCAACTTTCGTTTTTCTGTCCATTCCGTTTCTTTTTGATTTAATTTCTATATAATATTTCGATTCCTCTTCATCTTTATCAATTTTTACTTCATTGATTGATATATTTTTATCCAAACTTTTTGCGGTATTTATCATTCTATTTACTAAAGACTCACACTCGTCGTATTTGGAAAGGGCATCCTGAGTTAATCCCTCCATTATCAGCGATTTTAGAATGATTGGATCCATGTTTTTTCGCTCATACAGATGAAGAATTTTTTCCATTCTAAGAATATTCTTAATAAGGTTAATGAGTAACGTCCCCTCTATGTACAAATCATCAGACTGTTTCAACCTCATGTTTTCCAAACCGTTATTTAAAACCACATCCTCCAGTAAAGCTTCATCCTTTATATAAAATTCCGTTCTAGCCTTCTTCACCTTAAAAAGTGGTGGTTGAGCAAAATAAAGATACCCTCTTGCGATTATTTCGGGTACGCACCTAAAAAAGAACGTTAACAGCAGTGTCCGTATGTGTGAACCATCTACATCAGCGTCAGTCATAATAATAACTTTATGATATCTAATTTTAGAAATATCGAAATCATCGTCTATGCCAGTTCCTAATGCTGTAATAAGAACTCTTATTTCTGCGCTCTGTACTATTTTATCGAGTCTGGACTTTTCAACATTCAGTATCTTACCTTTCAAAGGTAAAATTGCCTGAGATTTTCGGTCTCTTCCCTGTTTTGCGGATCCACCGGCCGATTCTCCTTCAACTATAAACAATTCAGATTCTGCTGGATCCTTTTCTTGACAATCAGCCAATTTTCCAGGTAGAGCCGATGACTCCAATGCGCTTTTACGTCTGGTTAATTCCCTGGCTTTACGAGCAGCATCCCTGGCTCTCCCTGCGTCCACGGCTTTTTGAATTATCCAGCGGGCTCCTTGAGGATTTTCTTCAAGATATTCTGACAATTTCTCATTTATTAATTGTTCTACGATTCCTTTAATGTCCATATTTCCGAGTTTTGACTTAGTTTGGCTATCAAATTGAGGATTCAACATCCTTACGCTCAAAACAACTGTCAAACCTTCCCTCAAATCTTCACCCGTGATACTAGCCTGACTTTTGCCATTCTTGAACAGACCTTTGGAGTTCGCGTACTGATTGATTGTTCTGGTCAAAGCGGCTCTAAAACCGGATAGATGGGTTCCTCCCTCAAAAGTATTTATATTGTTACAAAATGTAAAAACTGTCTCTGCATATCCATCATTATATTGAATAGCGCATTCTACAAAATTGTTGTCCTTCTCTGCCGAGATATAGATAGGTCTGCCTTCCATTGTTTTTTTTGCACGATTGAGGTGTTCCACAAATGACCTAATACCACCTTCAAACTCAAATACTACAGGTTGCTTTTGTGAGCGCTCATCTTCAAAATTTATCCGAAGCCCTTTATTTAGATATGCAAGTTCCCGTAACCGAGAGGCTATTATTTCGTAGTTGAATTCAAGCTGTCCAAAAAACTCTGAATCAGCTTTAAAAGTAATTTTTGTTCCATTTCTTTTCGTTGCGCCTACTATCTCAAGATCCGTATATTTTTTTCCCTTTTTGTATATCTGCCTATAAACTTGTCCACCACGCCTGATCTCCAGTTTCAGAGTCTCTGCTAAAGCGTTTACAACGGATACCCCCACACCATGAAGACCACCAGATACTTTGTAAGTATCACTGTCAAATTTTCCACCAGCGTGAAGTATTGTCATAACTACTTCCGCCGCTGGAATACCCTCAGTACGATGCATATCTGTAGGGATACCTCTGCCATCATCTTCTATGGTAATTGATGAATCCAGATGAATAGTTACAGATATATTTTTACAGAATCCGGCTAGCGCTTCATCAACCGAGTTATCCACAACTTCCCATACAAGCTGATGGAGGCCCTCTGATCCCGTATTTCCTATATACATTCCAGGAGTATTACGAACAGCGTCTAAACCATCTAATACCCTTATTTGGTCTGCGCCATAATCATTTGAATCTACCAATTCTTACCTGTCACCTTTCCGAAGTTTTTGATGAAATTTGAAACAATAATGATATTACTGTGGTGGTTTTTATTTCCTCATAGGCATGACTATACTAAAATAGTTAGAATCCTGACTAGCCAGGAATTTTACTGGGGACCCTTCCTTAAAAAATTCCATTGTTACGGCTTCAGAATCAACATTACTAACGGCGTCAATCATATAAGTCACATTTACTATCAAATTTATCTCTTCCTCCTGATTATATTCCACTTCCAAAATGTCCGTAGCCGCTCCCAAATCAGGATGACTAACATTAAACTCTATTTGATTCGTTTTAATGACCATATTTGCCCCCTTATTCCTATCCGATGTAAATATGGCCATCCGCTTTAGAGCCTGTATCAGCGCATTCTTTTTAGCTATGATTATCTTTGAGCTTTCAGTAGGCAAAACTCTCGCATAATCAGGATAATCCCCTTCGATCAGTCTTATGGTCATCAAAGCTTTTTCAGTTTTTAAGAAAATATTCTTCCGTTCAAAGCCAATTTGGGCTTTATCTTTTTGACCTTCAACAAGCTTCTTTAGTTCCATAAGCCCTTTTTTTGGAACAATAACTCGAGAACTCAGAGGTAGATCCATTTCTTCGTCGATCAAGGCCAACCGATGTCCGTCAGTGGCTACAAATCTTATTTGATTGTCGTTTTTCTCAATCAAAATTCCATTCAAGTTAAATCTTGAGTCATCATTTGACGATGCAAACAGTGTCTTATCAAGCATATTGGTAAGTTTCTGACATGATATTTCCGTGCTTTCCACATCCTCTATAGAAGACCACGCAGGAAAATCAGCAGGATCCATTCCAGCTATATCAAAAGACGAACGCCCAGATGTTATTTTCAATCTAAATCTGTCCTGTAATTCAACTTTAATTACTCCTGATGACAGCTCTTTTACAATTTCAAGAAATTTTCTTGCAGGAACTGTACAGATGCCATCTTCACAGTCCAGACAAGCGTAAGACACTTTTATCCCTACCTCCAGATCGGTAGCGGTAATAAATAAATGAGAATTTTTTGTTTCGAGAAGAGCATGAGTGAGAATTGGAAGAGGAGACCTTCTTTCAGTAATAGAAACAATTTTTGACATACCTTCTACAAGCAAATCTTTTTCTATTTCGAAGATCATTTATAGTCTCCTTATTCTTAAATTCTTATATTTAAAAAATAAATTTAATAGTCATAATAATGACTGTGAAATACTGGAAAACTAAGTAGAAAGCAGAACAGCCGTGATCAATGGCTGTTGATAAATCTGACAGTTTAGTAGTGTGAATTTTGTGGATAAATTGAAATCCAAATTATTCCACATTAATTCCACAACATTTATTCATGTAAATATCAGTTCAAAAACCTCTTATGTCTTTTCTGAGAGCTTCCAACATGGTCTTCAAAGAATTGTCTGTTTCTAGTCGCTTCTCAATTTTTTTTGAACCATAAATTACGGTTGAATGATCTTTTCCTCCGAATGCTGCGCCAATTTCAGGATATGATAGATCAGTGAGACTTCTGGCGAGGTACATTCCCACCTGTCGAGGCAAAGAATAAAGTTTATGTTTCTTTTTTGACTTCAAGTCGGTGACTTTGACGTTAAAAGCTCTGGAAACATGAGATATTATATCTTCTATGGTTATATTCTTGGTGTTTCTATGTAAAATTTCGCGAAGAGCTATTTTGGCCAGGTCAATGGAAATTGGAATTCCCTGAAGTGAACTCATCGCTATAACTCTAATCAAATAACCTACCAACTCCCTGATATTAGATTCTACCTGTTGCGCTAAAAAATATGCTACCTCATCAGGTAAATCAAAAGAATCTTCAAAAGCCTTTCGTTTAAGGATAGCCACCTTTGTTTCAAGATCAGGAACGCCCATATCGGCTATCAGACCCCAACTAAATCTGGATCTCAGTCTATGTTCCATTTCTGATATTTCATTGGGAAACCTATCCGATGTGATAACGATTTGCTTTGACGTTTCATAAAGAGAATTGAAAGTATGGAAAAATTCTTCCTGGGTTCTTTCTTTTCCAGCTATAAATTGAATATCGTCAATCATCAACAGATCCAGCTTGCGATATTTGTTTCTAAAATCCACCATTCTATCGAAACGAATAGCGTTAATCATCTCGTTGGTAAATTCTTCCGAAGTCACAAATGCAATATTTTTGTTTCTGTCCCTAACAATCACAGAATAGCCGATAGCGCTCATCAAATGAGTCTTTCCCAGACCAACACTCCCATAAATAAATAAAGGATTGTAACTTCCCCCGAGGTTTTCCGATACTGACCTCGCGGCTGCGTGAGCAAATTGATTGCATGATCCTACGACAAAGCTATCAAAAGTATATCGAGGATTTAGATTACGTTTCCGGGCAAAGTCTCGATTATTGGTAATTGGTGGAATATCTTCCAAAGGTGTATGGTGTTTTTCAGATGAAACGGTTTCAGGACAGGATTCTCCCCTATTGGAAAATTCAATTTTAAAATCTTTTCCTGTCAACTCAAGAAGCGAACTCGAGATAATTTGTAAATAGTTATCTTTTATCCAGGCGGCAAAAAAATTACTGGGAACAGACAGGATTATTTCAAAATCGGAAATTTTTTCACAAAGGACAGGTGATAACCAGGTTACGAAGGAGTGTTCGTTGATCTGGACTCGTAATTTCTTGAGGCATTCTTCCCAGAGGTTCATGGTGTGAAAATTCAAACAAAATTAATAAGATATTATTTTTAAACGGTAACATGTGGCTAATTTATTTTCAAGCTAATTCTTCGGAAAATCCAATGGTATCTAGGAAACGAAGTAACTCTTCATCAGAATAAAAGTGAAATTCTACCCGCCCGGAACCTGAGTTATTTCTACGAACACTTACTTTAGTGGAAAATTTTCTGGACAAGGCTTTTTCAAGATCTTTAGTCCTGTAATCCGGGCTTAAGCTTTGTTCGTGATTCTTGGCGTCGTTTTTCTTTTTGTAATTTTGAACAATGCGTTCCAGTTCCCGCACCGAAAGTTTTCTGCGAACCACCTTTTCAGTTAATGACAGTTGCGTCTCGATATGATCCACCGCCAGGAGAGTCCTGGCGTGTCCCATTGAAATCGCCCGTTCTCTAACATGGGTCTTAACTGGTTCAGGTAATCTTAAAAGTCTCAAGTGGTTAGTGATATCTGTACGATCTTTACCTATCCGTGTAGCCAAAGCTTCATGCGTATACGAAAATTTAAGAATCAAGGTTTCGTATGCTTCCGCTGTTTCCAACGGATTTAAATCTTCTCTCTGAAGATTTTCTATCAAAGCAATTTCTAATGATTCCTGGTCAGTAACATTGCGGACCATGACCTGCACGCTAGCGATTTTTGCTAAAAGCGCCGCTCGCCATCGTCGCTCACCTGCAACTATTTCATAAGATCCCGGATTAACGACTCTAACTATTATAGGTTGAATTAATCCTATTTCTTTGATCGAGGAAGCTAAGTCCATTAATGCCTGATCATCGAATTTCCGGCGTGGTTGGTTGGGATTAGGCTGAATAGAATCAACAGGGACTATTTTTGACTGAATCCTGGAAAATTCATCCTGTTCCTGGAACCTTACTGGGATCAGCGCATCCAAACCTAATCCAAGGGCGTTTCTTTTTTTAGTTACTTCTTTGGATTTCAGCATCCAGAATCTCCATTGAGAGCGACATATAACTTGTAGCGCCCGTAGATTGCGGATCATAGAGCAAAACAGGTTTTCCAAAACTAGGAGCCTCTGAAAGTCTTACGTTTCTTGGAATAACTGTTTTAAAAACTTGAGTTCCTAGATTTTGTCTTACATTATCAACTACTTGATGACAAATATTATTTCTGGAATCGAACATAGTTAAAATGAAGCCACAAATAACAAGAGATTGGTTGAATACACCCTGAACCTTTTGAATTGTTTTAAGTAAAGCGCTAACTCCCTCTAAAGCGTAATATTCACACTGAATAGGGATTATCACAGAATTTGCGGCTACTAATGCGTTGAGAGTCAGGAAACCCAAAGATGGCGGACAATCAATTATAATATAGTCAAAAATTGATGGTATCTTGTTTATCAATATTGATAAAAACTGTTCCCTATTCTCCAAGCCCACTAACTCTACCTCTGCTCCAATCAAGTCCTGAGAAGAGGGTATTATTGAAAATCCCTGAATTTCAGTTTCTTTTATTACTAGTTCCGGTGAGGTCTGGTTAATTAAAGCTTGATAAATCGAGTTATCGCCGGGTTGTAGACGAAAACCAACTCCGGTAGACGCATTGGCCTGTGGGTCGAGATCTATCAATAAAGTCTTTCTATTGGACATAGCAAGACACGCGGACAAATTGACCGCCGTGGTAGTTTTTCCCACACCACCTTTTTGATTACATATACAAATCACGCGTAACATTGTTAGACACCCACAATATATTGTGCCGGAGAAGCAATATCATAAAAGGGATTTGATAGACAATCTAAAAATACGGAGACTAAAAAACGGAAAGAAAAAACAGGTAACATCTTTAAATTTAACTACTTTTGTATAGACTAATTCATAACTATGGAAATGAGTATCTAATAACAGTCCTTTTAAGATTGAGATAGGGTAAAAAACCTTCCCAGCGGCGGTCTTCATTGAGTAACAAAAATTGTGATTCTTCCGAAACGGGCGATTCGGAATACATTCGTATCAATGATCCATGTGGAAGCAAGAAGCTTCTTGCTTCAAAAGAATCTAGGCTGGGTTTTGGGAGCGCTCTAAACGTAACAACATCGAAAAAGTGATTTGTTTCAGAAGAGATAAAATCCTGCGTGGTTCGGTTAACAAAACTAATATCTGATAAACCAAGTTCTCTTGCTACGTGTTTCAGGAAAATGATTCTTTTTGGACTTTTATCCAGTAGAGTGAGCTTTATAGAATCATCAGCAATTTTAAGAACCAATCCTGGAAAACCGGCTCCAGATCCTATATCTAAGAGATTTTTCCCTGATGTGTCATCCCAGACTTTAAAAATTGTCAAAGAATCTAAAAAATGGACAACTGCAATTTTCTTGGGATCCGTAATAGAGGTCAAGTTGACTTTTTGATTCCAGGATCCAAGCAGCTCGATGTACTTAATCATTTTGGAAAAAGCAGGTTTCGTAACAGAAATCCGCAAAAATCGCGCGCCTTCCGATAGAATTGTAACCAGATCAGGAAATGTTTTGTGTTGAGTCATTAATCCAGTTCAAATATTCTGGAAGACCATCAAGAATGTTAATGCAAATTATTTCTGGAATTTCGTATGGATGCGCCTGTTTTACCCGAGTCTTAAGTGTTTCGAATAGGGAATATTTTGTCTTGATAATAAGTAAAAATTCGTTTTCATCACAGATTTTATTTTTCCATGAGTATATTGATCTGACTTGAGAAATTATATTTACGCACGCTGCAATTTTTTCTTGAACCAAGGAAACCGCGATAATTTCAGCATTTTCGCGGGTATCCACAGTTACAAAACAAACAACGTATGATTCCATAATTACTCCATATTGTGCTTTTATGTTGACAAGCTACTATAACTTGTATAATCTCATTTTCGGTGAAACCCCTGGTGGGGTAGGAAATGGTCGAGCGGGATCCTTTTAACAGGGCCCTTATGGCGAAACCTTAACCGAAAAAACTTATTAAGTCACCAAAAACGCCTTAAAAAGCGCCTCTCTGATGGGTTAATTTTTTTCCGGACATAGATCTGAGCCGATCACTGAACCGAAAAGAAAGGGAGCTGGGTAATGTTCAAGATCGGAGATGTTGTGGTGTACCCGGTTCACGGGGTAGCGAGAATCATTGGAATCAGAAAAGAAAAAATTGGTCCCTCTGACCAACTCTGCTACATATTGGAAACGGAAATAAAAACCGCCAATGAAAAACCGGTGATTAAACTCCCAATTGATAAAGTCGAGTCCAACCGCGTACGAAAAATAGTTGACGAAAGTGAAGTTTGTCAGGTTATCGACATCCTCAAGAAACGCGGAATGAAAACAGATTCTCAGACATGGAACCGTAGACACCGGGAATATCAGGATAAAATGCGTAGTGGGAGTATATTCCAGGCAGCGGAAGTTTACCGGGACTTGAGCCTGCTTAAAGAAAGCAAAGATCTTTCACATGGAGAAAGAAGGCTTTTTGATCAAGCCTACAATTTGCTGATCAAAGAACTCTCTATCGCGAAACAAACCGATGAAACCGAGATAGAGCGTACATTAAATAGTATCTTTCAAAGAAGCGGCTTTAATCTGAGTGAAGGCAATATAGACTGCTAATGACTTAGTACTATTGAAACGGTGAAATTCAAATTGAAAGGATCACTTTTTGCCGCTTAGTAAGATAATCTCATCGATTATTCTGGCAAGTTACGTCCTGTTCGGTTCTCTCATCAGCTATTCTTTCTTCACCTCACTTGAACAAATATTTTTTGGAATCATATTTTTTTTAGTTCTGGGATTGGGGACGATCAAATTACTTCATATTTGGTTACGTTCAGACGTTTTTAAAATAGTAGGGGCGGTCATAGGGGCTATAACGGGACTAATATCAAGTGTGATCTTGACCTGGAGTATATCGTCCATAATCGACAATCCAGACATACTGGGGCCTTTGATCTGCCTTCTGACAATTGTTTTTATTTTGATAGGCATTCAGCTTGGTTCCGCAAAGACGCGAGAATTCCGGGAAAACATAGGAACTCCAGACACAGGCGTTCGTAAGATAGTGGGAGTGTTAGACACGTCCGTAATAATTGATGGTAGAATTTCAGATATATGTGAAACGGGTTTTATGGACGGTGATCTTATAATCCCACAATTTGTGTTGCAGGAATTACAACTCATAGCTGACTCCAGCGAGTCCACAAAAAGAACACGTGGGCGAAGAGGTCTGGATATTCTGAACAAAATAAAAAAACAAGCGTTCGTGAAGATTATAATCTCCGACTCAGATTACCCGTCAATTAAAGAAGTCGACCAAAAATTGATTCAATTGGCCAAGGAACTGGGCTGTTCAATAATAACCAATGACTTTAATCTGAATAAAGTGGCGGAAGTTCAGTCCATACAGGTATTGAATATCAATCAACTGGCTAATGCTCTTAAGCCCATCGTGTTACCCGGCGAGACAATGAAAGTCCAGGTGATAAAAGAAGGGAAAGAGCCGGGCCAAGGTGTCGCTTACCTTGACGATGGCACCATGGTTGTAATAGACAACGGCAAAAAATTTATGGGGAAGACTATGGACGCTACGGTGACAAGCGTCTTACAAACAACAGCAGGAAGAATGATTTTCGCTACTTATAAAAATTCCTGAACAAAAAAGAAAAAGGTCGGACAGACACCATCTGGTGTTTTGATCCGACCTGTCCATTTAACAATGGATACTGAACAGAATTCCAACCGCTCATGGCCCGGTTGAATCACGCAAATTGAACGACAGACCCTCTAACTTCTTCCTCTAGCCGCTAAATACTCCTGCCAGAGCTTTGTGCCCGATTCCGCCGGATTCCCAGCGTCATTCCACCATTTTATAAAATCCTTATAAGTCATTAAAAAATCAGCCCACGTACCATTTGGCGCAAACCGTTTTTTCCAATCAGGGAAAAGATCGTCATTGGCGAGTTGAAACTCATCTTCCCCAAAATCAGGAAATATCTTTTGAAATAATTGGAGTTTTTCTTCTGAAGTCAATTGTTTTTCCGGCGGTTTAACAGCATTAACGGTTGCCGGAACAGAAGTAGTAGGAGAAATCGCAGTTTCCTTTGGAGCCGTAGTCACCTCTTCCTTTGGCGCAATAGTGGCGCCCGGCATGCGTCTCTGGGCCTTTATCGATAGCCGGCGCAGGGGAAACTGACATGTTCATGGGGGCTACCTGAGGGAGCTGAGGGCCAGAAGCGGATGGTTCCAACATGGACATGGCGTTAGGAGGAGCCATTGCTTGAAGTTGGGCGATTATCCAGCCTTTGTGGGGGTCAAACTCCTGGATTCCTCCGAAAAGTTTGTCTATTCTATAAGCCTTTCCTAAACCCACGGGACTCAAATAGTGGTAACGATTTTGAATGCCCAAGATCAAGAAAGACACCGCAATAATCCCCAAAAATACCCAGGAATGAAGTTTACTCCAACCGGGGCTGGTTTTAGGACTATCCAAATCGGGACGTCGCTCTTCACTTGGTCTGTCGATCATCCCACAGCCTCCTTAAAAACGACAATGTAAGGGAAAAAACCCTCGAGTGTTTTTAATATATCACATTTGGAAAATTGTGTAAACAACTAAATGAATGTGATTTTTTGTAATAAGTGGATGATATTCTAAAAAAGGCAGGAAAAAAAATTATCTGAAAAAATGAAAAAAGACTTGCCTGTTGGAAGAAATATGGTAGGAAGAAAGCACTTCTCAACATACCCTTTCATCTCGTGAAAAGCCCAGAAAGGGGCGGCATATTAAGCCGTTTTCGGGCTTTTCATTTTTCCAGGGTTAAGGTAAATAATGAATGGCGCCGGAGGAGGGCTTTATAACCCTATAGTTTCCCAGACTTTTGGGACATTCAGTCTTGGGAGAGTTTAAACCCAATTTCACATGAACGGACATTCAGAGCCGGCGCCATTCAAGCTGAAGAGATCCTAAAAAATCAATCCACCTTCAACAAAACCACCCTCAAGATACAGATTCATCTTAAGATCGTTACGGCTCTCATTAAAATTCAACCACCTGTAACCACCTTTCACAAAACCCCATCTACCGCAATTTAGAGGAACACTGAATCTCATACCTGGCTGTATGTCTAACACTAGCGTATTGTCCAGGTAGCCAATACTGGCTTTGGTATCGCAAGACAGAGTGGAGCCATTGCAAAGCGTCCTGATGCACTTTTTCAGGTCTATGCCCGACATCAACATCTGCCTGTCTCTGTCTACCTTACTCGCCGGCCAGTTGGGACAAACGGAACAGGAAACCTTGAATTCCTGAGGGTTATATAACCAGGCCGTGTAAATCGATAGATTGGCGTTACATGTGTTGATGGCCGTATACATCAAGCCCAGTCGTTGATAAATGAAATTCCAATCGGTGCGAACCTGGGAACCAGCAGGTAACGGATTCCAGATACCGATATTAAATGACCGGCTCGCTGTAGTGGTGGCGCTCAGACTTATCGGCATTATTGAGTAGTATATCGACCAGTTCCAGTTTATCTGATAATAGGCCGAATATTCACCAAGCACTGGATGTTTTGGAAGTCCAAGATCATCAGTAAGACTTACTTCAGTCGGTTGGTAAGTCCATTTACCACCGCAGGCCATTGAACGGTCCCGCTGAGCGTTGGGGAAAAACGCCTGTGCGCTAAGCTCCCATTGCCTCGGCATCCTTTTTGGCAAAATACAAGGGGGATCTGGTTTTGGTCCGCATGCGACCAGCGGCGGACACGCCGCAGGCGTAACTTTTGTAATTGGCCGGGCGTATCCTATATGAGGTCTGAATGCGGCCATTTGCGGTTTCTGGCCCTGACGCCAGCATGGGGATAGCAGAAGTTTGAAACAACTCGGACGCTGGAGCATACGAGGCGGGTTCAGCGTTATATGACTGACCACCACCAGGGTCGACGACAACATTAATGGAATGTTGATTTTGGTAAGAGTATGCGATTAATGCAGAATTGAAAAATACTAGACATACCAGTAGCATAACAGTGCTTCTTTTCATTGCCCTGTCCTCCCAGATCGAACTCACTGGTAATGCTTAAATATTTTCCACGAAAAATTGTCAAGGAAAAAAGACAAAATTAACCATATATTGTGTTTTTTTATGAGAATCAGCTTATATAACACAATATATTGATTTTATATCAATAGATTCTATTAATTTATTAATATTTAATATAATATTTATGATAGAACATATTAATAATTAAAAACTAATTAATTATTAAAGTAAAACATGATCAGACTGAACTTTAAATATGCTCTTCAAAAAGATCGTATCTGTGAGTTCGAACTAGAGAAAAGCATCTCTAAATTTGTCTAAAGACTGATCCTCCTTTCATGGGTGGTCCTGGTTTGACAGAAACCAACTCCAATATTGGACGTAAGAACCAGCTCATCGTCAAATACTATAAAATGTGAATATGGAAAAACTAATGAAAACTCATTGGTAGGGTAATAACTTCTCAACATACCCTTTCCAAATCCACAACTAACTAATTTCACGTATTATCTAGATACATTTTATTGTCAAGAAAAAAATGATGCTTTTAAATGAATATGTTACGTGGATAAACTTATATATTTTCGATATACGCAGAAGAGTTTATAGATATAACATGCTGATATCATGTAAATAGTTTGTCAGTAGTAGAGAAAACCGTAATATCCGTGGTATCGTAATTTTATGATGAAGAATCTGCTCTGTTACAAAGCTGGTCCAGGCATTTTACCAATTATCAGGGACGAAGGACTAAAACCTGAGCGCGTACGCGTATTCACGGGTCCGGCAGGTGGCCCTAAATGGTTCGTTTCTGTAGGTTTTGATCGTACTGTCATTGAAACAAAATTCCTGGAACAATCTACTTTCCAACGTGTGCTTCTAGCGGGTTCCTCTGCAGGCGCCTGGCGATGTCTGGCCATGGCCTGCGCGGATCCGTTGAGCGCGTACGAAAAATTGAGGTACAGTTATTCAAGGAATATTTTCACGGCTCAAGACAACCCATTGAGCGTGGCTATGAAAATCAAGGCCAATGTGGAAAGTTTTATAGATACACGGGACATCCCATATATACTGAATCATCCTAAATTTGATCTGGCGATTCACACTGTGCGGTCAAAAAACATTGCCGCCTCTGAAAACGTCCGAATCGAAGGCATGGCGTTAATTGTTTCCGCGGCGTTAAACCTTTTCAAATCCGATTTGATGAAGCCTTTCTACGAAAAAGCGATTTTTTACACGGGACATCCAAAGCCTGATTTTATTTCTCAAGGTTATAGAGGAACCACCATCCACATGGATGAGAAAAATCTTAAAGATGTAGCGTTAGCAACCGGGTCTCTTCCATATTTAATTCGAGGAGTTTCGGGGATATCCGGCGCTCCTCGAGGCGTATACCGGGATGGAGGATTGATCAATTATCAATTGAATGAGGATTATTATCCGGCGGATGGGCTGACCCTATTTTTTCATTATCAGGAGAAGATAACGCCAGGCTGGTTTGATAAGAAACTTTCCTGGAAAAAACCCTCTGCCAAGATTTTGGACAGAGTGTTCCAAATTTACCCCGGTCAGGCGTTTTTGAAAATGCTTCCTGGGGAGAAAATTCCTGATAGGGAAGATTTCTTTACATTCGCCAACAATCCTGATGAAAGAATCAAAAGATGGGATCAGGTATGCAAAGCGAGCGAAATACTGGGTCAGGTTTTTATGGAAGACAACGAGTCAGGCCGAATTCGTGAGCTTGTTCGGCCTCTATAGTTATTGAACAAGTCTGTCAGGAACTATTTACAAAAGGTACCCATGATGAATAGACCAACGTGGCATGAATACTTCATGATGCTTGCGAAATTGGTTAGCGCGCGATCTACTTGCAATTCTCGAAAAATAGGAGCGGTAATTGTCAGGAATAACAGGATCTTGGCCACTGGTTATAATGGAGCGGTACACGGCGCTCCACACTGTTCCGACAAAGGGCCGGATTTTTGTCTGCGACGATCTATAGGGGCTCATGATGCGGAGAAATACAATTATTGTCTTTCAAGTCATGCTGAAGTCAATGCTGTCAATCAAGCGGCCAGGTTCGGCACGTCACTGGAGAACGCCACTCTTTATTGCACACTGGAGCCATGTAACTGGTGTTTCAAACAATTGATCCAGGCTGGTATCAGTGAAATATATTATGAATCAGCCTATGATTCCAAAAACAGAGATTTTGACCTTTTCTGGCGTCAAATCATGGAAACGCATAAGGAGATAAAGGTCTTTAAACAAATATGCGTCTCAAAGGAAGCCAAGGAGCTTATGATTAAGACTTTACTTGATGATTCTACCCGCAAATTGATAGCTACGGATCCAAAGGAGAGTTCAGAGTTAAAAGAAGAAGCGCTGAGTTCATTTCTTCAAAACTTCTGAGCGCATATTCATTTCCTAACCCAACAATTTTCTGGATGAGAGAACATGAAAATAACAAAAGCGCAACAGTTTACCGTTGATGAATTAATTTTGAAGCTCAGAAACGTCACTATGCTAAAAGCGCCGCAGACAAAAATTTATACCGACGCCTATATATCACTGGAAAAAATTAGGCCTGAGTTTATGGCTCCGCCGCAAAATTATATCCTCAGAGAAGAACTGAAAAAGGTGAGAGAATTAAAATGGGCATTGGAAGAACACGGGATAAACATATTTGAACTTAATGGTTTTGTAAGACTCACAATTGATGACAGTGAAGATCCAGTGGATTTGTTACCCCCTATCGTTGAAGAATCTATTGAATCAGACGGTTCGGTTCATTTACTGATAAATGACGGCATGCACAGGGTTTATATGGCCTTAAGAGAATGGAAAATTCCAGAGGTAGCCCTAATTCGAGGAATCCCAAAACATTTACCATATTACGCGTATCCGGTTCCTGGAGGCTGGAGTAGTGTAGAAGAGCGTGAAGATCTACCACATGGATATCTTAAAAAATGGCACAGGATATCTGAGTACCATTCATTATATCGTAACTTTAACTCATCATTTATAAACGTAGGGGGACCACGCGAGTTTTTTAAGAAATCCTAATAGAACGGAAAATTAAAAAACCTGAGAAACACTCAATTGAAAGTTACTGTTTGACATCATAATGTGAATATTGCATCGAGAAAATGCCACGACCTTGAGTTATAGATCGCAGGGAAGTCGAATAGCCGAACATGTTTGCTAAAGGAGAAATCGCCTTCAATACTGATATCTTTCCCCTGGGGGTAATTTCTTCCAATCTTCCGTGGCGGCTGTTTAAATCGGCGATGACCTCTCCTACGAACTCTTCCGGCGCCACAACTTCGACACTCATAAAAGGTTCCAGAATTATTGGTCCCGCCTTTTCACAAGCTTCTCTACACGCTTGAGACGCTGCGACTTTGACCCCAAGAGGAGACATGCTCGACGGCTCAGTTCCTACAGCCTCAAGCTTTACAATCAAATCCACAACCTCATTTCCAGCGATCGCGCCGGCAAGAGTAGCTTCCCGAGCCCCATTCTCGATGTGCTGAATTAATTCAGGAACAAGTTGGCGCATTTTCTCGGAAGCCTCAAAGACGAACCCTGATCCTCGATCTCCATTTATGACTGACAACGTAACATCACCGAAGTGTCTAACATCGTGAATTTCTCGATCAAAAACCACCCTTGCCTCAGCCCGGCTTGAAACGGATTCTTTGTAAACTACCTGAGGTTTTCCTGTTTGGACCTCAACGTTATATTCTCTGCGAAGCCGATCGACTATTATTTCCAGATGCAATTCACCCATGCCTGAAATCAGCAATTGCCCGGTTTCGGGGTTTTCCGCGTATACAAAAGATGGATCTTCCTGCGCTATCTTGTCCAGACAGAAAATCAATTTTTCCTGATCTGATCTGGTTTGAGGTTCTATTGCTATAGAGATGACCGGTAGATAAGTCTCTACAGATTCCAGGATTAAAGGAGCTAACGGGCTTGTAAGGGTATCGCCTGTTTTGGTTTCTTTAAGTCCAACTACAAGGGCTATACTACCTACCGTGGCGGATTTGATTTTTTCCCGTTTGTTCGCATGGGTTAAAAACAGTCTTGCGACTCTTTCCTTAACACCCCTGGTAGCATTCAGGATTTCACTATCAGCAGCCAATTCTCCGGAATAAACTCTCACAAAAACCGTTTTGCGGCCTTGATCCATTATTACCTTGAAGGCTAAAGCGCAAAGGGGATTCTCGTAATTTTGGATGACGAACTTCCTCCAGGCCGGTCTGCGGATTGATACCACTTATAGGAGGAACCTCCAAAGGAGATGGAAGAAAATCGATTATGGCGTCAATTACAGGCTGTACACCCTGATTTTTTAAGGCTGAACCGCAGAGGACGGGAACAATCTTGTTAGCGATCGTCCCCTTTCGAAGTCCGGAAAGAACCTGTTTTTCTTCCAGCGAATCGTTTTCGAGATAATATTCAAGAAACTCCTCATCCTGTTCAGCGGCAGCTTCCAGCATCAACCGCCTTGCGGATTCAGCCGAGTCTAAAAACTCCGGTGGTATATCAATAATTTTGAATGTTTCCCCTTTAGATTCACTGTCCCAGATGATCGCTCTAAAATGAAGAAGATCAATTACACCTTTAAAATTTTCGCCATCCATCATCGGAAGCTGAACAGGAATAGGGTTTGCTCCCAACCTTTCTTTCATCATTCCGATCGCTCGGTCAAAATCTGCTCCAAGTCGGTCCAATTTATTTACAAACGCGATACGAGGAACCTTGTACTTTTCAGCCTGATGCCATACGGTTTCAGTCTGCGGTTCAACTCCACCTACAGCGCATATTACCGTTACAACTCCGTCCAAAACCCTTAAGCTTCGTTCGACTTCAATTGTGAAATCAACGTGGCCAGGAGTATCTATCAGATGAATCTCGTAATTATTCCAATTAAATACAGTCGCAGCAGAAGTTATAGTGATCCCTCTTTCCTGTTCCTGTGGCATGTAGTCCATAGTGGCGGAGCCATCGTCGACCTCTCCGATTTTATGAATTTTTTTCGTGTAGAATAGAATTCGTTCAGTCAAAGTGGTTTTCCCAGCGTCAATATGCGCCATAATCCCAATGTTTCGAATTCTGGAAAGATTTTGAGTCACGTTAAACCTGAAACCCCTCGTTGAGTCTGTGATCGGAATGTTTGAAGAAACAAATTAGTTTTCTCATCTTGTGTTATTGTTGTCAATCAAGGCGTCAATCAGTTTTATCGGTTGACGGAGGACAAGAAAAGGCGGCTTTTGTGATTATCATAATTGATGGCAACAATCTTATCGGACGAAAAATGAACTCTGCATCCTGGGCTAGTCTCCGAAAGAATTTGGTGCTTAAAATGGTCAAATATGTGGCCAAGACACGAAAAAAGGTCAAAATAGTATTTGACGGTGTTGAAGACGATCTCTGCCCTGATGGCACCGCTTTCAAAGGTGTTAAAATATTCTACGCCAAGGCCGGTCGTTCCGCAGACGATAGAATCAAAGACATGGTTAGAACTGCGTCATATTCTCGAGACATCACGGTAGTCTCGTCTGACAGAGAGTTAAGATCTTGTGTGTCGTCTTTGGGGGCTAAGATCATATCGAGGGAAGCGTTTAGGTCTGAATTGTCAAAAATTGATTCCGCCACGGAAAAAGAAACAAAAGACCCAAATCCAAAAATAGAAGATGTGTCTGAATGGCTAGAATTTTTCGGAATAAATCACGGAGATAAAATTTAAAAAGAATCTTTGAAGAAATGACAACGCAGAAGAATGTCTAGAAGTTAAACGCTATGAGAATAACCAGTTATGCATGTCTATTGAAACAGGCGGAATCATATGGAGCTATTATGGCATTTTCACTGCGTTTTCAGAAAGCTCAGGCCTATCCCTCTGAATCCCTCGAAATTTCATATTCAAATAGCTCGGGAAAATCTGGGGAGGTAACGAACCTGGAATCACTTTGTAAGAGCCTAAAAGTAGAACGCTCAAACGTGATTGAATGTGATCAAGTACATGGCGATGAGATACTTGTCCTGGATCATGTTCCTCAAACCTCATCAAAGGCGGATGCGATCATAGCCGCCAATTCCGGGATATATCCTTCGGTAAAAACAGCCGACTGCGTTCCGATTCTCATCATTGATCCAGTAACAAAAATTTCTGCGGCGATTCACGCCGGCTGGAAAGGAACGGTTTTACGGATAACGAAAAAAGTCGTTGTCGCCTTAGAAGATCTTTTCGGAATAAAAAGCAAAAACCTCATTGCTTCTATTGGTCCAGCGATTGGCTCATGTTGCTATGAAGTGGATGAAATTGTTCTGGATCCATTGATGTCAAGCATTCCGTGGGCTTCAGAATTTACTTTGCCTTCTACGAAAAATGCTAAAACTGATTCGAGAAAGAAGTACTTGATTTACCGGGAGTAAATTACCGGGAACTCACCATCTTGGGAATTCTTCCTGAAAACATCTATTGTCTCAAAATGTGTTCCTTTTGTAATAAGGAAAGACTACATTCTTACAGGCGAGATGGTTCGAATGCCGGCAGAAATATAGCCATAACAGGCTTCAGGGCTATTAATCAATAGGTAGCGCCCCACTTCTGGTCAGCAAGCTCTTTAAACCCAAAGCGGCTTCTTCGGGCACGCAATATGTTGGTATGCCTGATTCGTGTAAAATGGTTCTGTCGGGCTCCATTGCTCCGATGGAGCCTATGAAACACGCCACGACCGGCTTTGAAAAACGATTTTTAGCTTCTATCAAGGCTTGCGTCGGATACACCCAATTTTTGTGTTCACAAAAGATCGCCAGCAAGCAATCAACATCTTCATCCTTTAGAATTACTTCAGCTATATCGTGAAAAGGTTTAGTCAAAAAAGCTCCTGCCGCCCCGTCCACGGGGTTCTTGTAAACTACCGGCACCGAAGGGCCGAGGATTTTGGCGATATCCAGAAGAGTTCTTTCGCTCAACTCAGCGAGTCTGCACGAAGGATCACGTTGGAGAATGTCCCATGCCACAATACTTGGCCCAGCAGTGTGAGTAAAAATTGCTATGGATTTTCCTTTAGGAACGTCTGCTATGGACAAGGCCTTGCACATACAAACAAGCTCATTCACAGATTGGGCCATTTCAACTCCGGACTGCTTGATTGCTCCATGCCACACACGAGCCGAACCTGCCGATGCGCCAGTGTGTGTTATAGTCACTTTGTCTGCGAGTTCTCCCTGGCCGCCCTTATAAATTACAACCGGCTTTTTAGCTGAAACTCTTTTCAAAGTCTCGATCATCGCCCGTGGGGCGCCTGAGCCCTCTGTAAAAATTCCGATTACTTTTGTGTGATCATCCATACTCAGATAATCTAGCCAATCGTGAAATTCCATGTTGGCTCTATTCCCAACGCCAATCCACTTGGAAAATCCCACACCTTGATCATGCGCCTGAGCTTTTATTGATAATCCAATTCCGCCGCTCTGGCTCAAAAAAGAAATATTACCCGGAGAGAGGACTCGAGGATAAAAAGTAACGTTTAATTTGGAATGCGTATTTATAAAGCCCAGGGTATTCGGACCTATTATTGGCATGTGACCAGCCGCCTGAATTAGATCCTCTTGTAATCTCCGGCCTTCTTCCCCCATTTCAGAGTATCCGCCAGCCAACACCACTGCTCCAGAAACCCCAAGATCCTTTAATCTTTTAACCATTTTTACAGAAGCGACTTGATTTAATGCAATGACAGCCAAATCAGGGACTTCAGGTAAATCCGATATATCCTTGAAAACTGGATAGTCCAATGCTCGCTGATGCCTGGTATGAATGGGATATATGGCTCCTTCATACCCACCCGTTACGAGACTGTCCATAACAGCGTGGCCTACTTTATTAGGGTCCACTCCAGCCCCCACCACGGCGACGGAACTGGGATAGAACATGCGATTCAATCTTGAAAAAAGATCTTTATCCATAACAATGTCTTTCCTGGACTTTAGAATTTATGAAAACTTCAATCTTGGTTAGTCAAATTTGAAAAACTTACGCTAAAAATGGAAAAGCCGGAGCCAAAACACTCTTCAGGATTTTGCACGTAGGGACACTGATCTATGCTACCAGGACAATGATCAGTCGTTTCAGGAATAAATCGGCACCGCTGACTTTGAAATTCGATTCCCAATTTGTGAATCTCGCACAGATTCTTAAGCTGAAAAAGTTCCAATCCCTTGCCGCCGGCATTGAAATCAAAAGGCTTTTTTGTAGAATACTCGTCCGTGGCCTGAGTGTGGTGAAATCCCTCAAAAATAAATTCGAAATCTCCAATTGGAATTCCTACTCCATAGTCGTGGACGAGAATTTGAAAACCAGAAGAAGGGGATTGATCTAAAGTTACAACCACCAACCCCTGGTCGGGGGTATTCTCAATAGCGTTTTTTATCAAGGTTTCCAAAATGATCCGCAACAACTCTGAATCAAAATATATAAAGCCAAAATAGTTGAAATTCTTTTCTAATTTGACGTTACGATGTCGGGCGTTCTGAAGGATGTTCTCTATGATATTGTTGATGCTCTCGGGAACAAACAGCTTTTCACTTTTCAAACCCCTTGGAAAGAAAACCTGTTCCACAGAATCCTGGATGGACAAGAGTCGATCCAGATTCCTCTCCCCACGATCAATCATCAATTTAGCTTTATGGTCGGCTCCGCAGATTGGTGTAAGACCTTGAAAACAAGCTTTAATGATGGACAAAGGGGTTTTAAGTTCGTGAGCCAGGTGATCGGCAGCTTTTCTTTTCGCCATTTCCAGGCCCTTAATAGCCGTAATATCACGAAATACCACCACATAACTTTCTGTGCCTAGTATACATTCAGTGATATCCAGGGCGGCGCTGGAGACAGAGAGTTGTATTTTGGCTCCATCAAAACGAACCAACAAAATTTCTCTAAAGGGGGTGATGGATCCATCACTTACAAGATCCTTGAATATATCCAAAAATGGTCTGTTGACAGTAGACGGTGGTACAGTTGTGTCAAAAGAAAATCCCAGTACGGATTCTCTCGCTACTCCCAAGATTCTGAGAGCCGCGGGATTTACTCCTGAAACTAAGCCATTACAATCTATTGTAATGACTCCTTCCTGAAGGCTTCTAATTATTATTTGTTCCAAAGTTTCGTCGGTCAACAAATGGTCCTTTGCTCAATTGTTATCGGAAGAGAGCCTAATGGAACTAGTTTCCTGAAATTCTGCCGGCGCCGACCCCACCAAGTTTGAAAATGACTACCGAAAATAACCTGCTAAAACAAATCTTAAATGGGCTTGCGAGATTTTGAACAAATACTTACCTTAATTGCAAGAGTTAATTAATGTAGACTCAATGGCCAGGAGTGAACACGATGGTAAGACCGGCGAACGCCGAAAAACTTCTGATGATTGAAGATGACAAAGCTTGTTCAAAGCGCCGACACTAGGGTCGACGCGACACGCAGGAGGAGAAAATATGTCCAAGGAGTGTTTAAAGTGCCCCCACTGCGGATCTGATATGGATCCGATCACTACGCCGGAGGCGTCTAGCTGGGGCGGCGAGGTTCACCACGTTTGTTTCAATGATGAATGCTCATACTTTGTTAAGAGTTGGGAAGTACTGGATGGTCAAGGCGTAGATAGAACGGGTTACCGATGCCGCATAGACTCAAGGGGAGCCTGTGGGCCGCTTGCCGTTTGGTCAGCGGACGCGTTGAAGGATCTAGCGTGCAAGTAGTTGATTTAGGCTAGTCTCTAAAGAACAAATTGAAGACTTTTTGCAGATAGGGCGCTTTCTTGGCGCCCTATCTAACTTGTGGGGAAAGATGGAATCTGAAACTTATAAATTTTTTGATGAATCGGATTTTGTCCGGGATAACGAAGATGTCGATACACAATTTTATTCAAAGCCCAGATTTGTCAGTCACCTTGATTCCCTTGCGCTCAGCACGGTTGAGGAAATCTATGCGCGATTAATACCTAAGGGCTCGGACATTTTGGATTTGATGGCTGGACCTGACTCACATTTAAGAGATGAGCTTGTTCCAAAAAGCGTTACGGGGCTGGGTCTGAATGAGCAAGAGCTTGAGTCTAACGTTAGATTGGATCACAGGATAATCCACGATCTAAATGCTGACCATAGACTTCCTCTTGAAAATGATAGTTTTGATGTTGTTATAAATACTGTATCGATAGATTATCTAACAAAACCGATAGACGTATTGTCAGAAGTTGGCAGGGTTCTCAAACCTGGCGGGATCCACATATTGGTGTTTTCAAACAGGATGTTTCCGCCGAAAGCTGTCAATATCTGGAAATTTACTCTCGAAAAGGACAGAATGGATTTGGTCAAAAAATTTATTACCCTTTCAGGAAAGTTCCAAATTATCGGATATTCTGAAAGTAAAGGCAAACCCAGACCGGCGGATGACAAATATTTTAAATATGGCATTCCTAGTGATCCGGTATATGCTATCTGGGCTTCAGTGAAAAAGTAGTCAAAAAATTTTCTGTTAATCACAATTCTCTGTCCGGCGACCAGGAATAAAAAGATGAGTCATGCGTTAGTAATCGTAGATATGATTAAAGATAATGTCAATCTCTCCAGGGGATCCGCGCTCGACTATGAAGCAGGCAAAATAATCCCCAACATTAATCAGTTAATTGAAACATTTCGTTCTGCGGGAAAGCCCATAATATTCGCGTGCGATAGTTTCATGGAGGATGATTTTATTTTTGGCGGGAAAATGCGGCCTCATGCGATAAGAGGCTCTGGCGGGGATTTACCAATTAAGGAGCTCAATGCTCAACCCTCTGATACAATTTTGCTGAAGAGGCGAATGAGCGCGTTTCATAAAACGGATCTTGATCAAACCCTACGGACCTGGAAAATAGAAACAGTAGCAGTCTGTGGGATAATGACAAATGTCTGTGTTTTATTGACTGCTCTGGACGCTATACAAAATGATTTCAAGACAGTGATAGTGAGCGACGCTTCGGCATGCTACAAATCCGAATTACACGAAATGACTCTCAAGATTTATGAAAATTCAGCGCTGAATCCTCTTTTTAGAATAATGTCCGCCAACGAAATAATTTCAGAGATAAAGAGAGGTTAACAACCTTCATCTATAAGACACGTACCCCCTAAGAATCCTTTTCAATCATTCGTTTTAACAATCGTGTCAAAACCATTGCGGTGGCTCCCACTAAAGGAACAATCTTTCCGTAATTCATTCTCTTTGGCCCGATGATTCCTATGCTTCCCAATATTGCCCCTTCAGCCTTGATTGGATAGGCTATTACAGAACATGACTCCATTTCGTTGATGCCGTGTTCAGCCCCAATAAAAATTTGAATTCCTCTGGCAGCTAACGTTTTGTCCAATAATTTAAGAAGCTTGATTTTATGATCAAATGTAATCAAAATTGCTTTAATTTTTTCAATCTGATAAAACTCGGGGTCCTCAACAATATTAACAGATCCTTCGATAAATATTTCCCTGGAAGAATTGTCATCCGATAATATAATGTGTCCCAATCTTAGAGCTTTAGCCAACATAGCGTCAAATTTGGCTTTTTCGTGACTCAATTCCTGTTCAATTCTCTCTCTGGCTTGTTTCAAATCGAGATCTTTAAGAATATCATTTAACATTCTACTCCAAGACTCCAGAGTAACTTGAGGAATATCTTCATCATCATAAATCATCTTGTTTTGGACGAGTCCAGTAGTAGAAACCAGCACGACGAGTATTCTATCTTTAGCGACTTTAATAAAATCGATGGTTTTGAAGGTCTGTTCAGTAGCCGGAGACCCGCTCACCACACCGGTTTGCTTGGAAAGGTCAGCCAGCACCCACGAAGATTGTTTAAAAACATCCCTGATGTCCATTCCTGCGGCGGCTATCCACGACTCTATTGTCGTTACTTCAGTTTCATTGAGTCCGACTGGCGCCATAAATTTGTCTACATAATAACGGTATCCCAAGTCAGTCGGTACACGGCCTGCGCTGATATGGGGCTGAGAAATAAATCCGGAATCCGTTAAATCACTCATGATATTCCGGATGGAAGCGGCTGATAGACCAATTTCCATCCTTTTGGATAGAGTCCTTGAGCCGACAGGTTCACCGGTACTGATGTATTCAGAAACAATAGTCGCAAGGATGTGTTCTGATCTTTTACCGATCGTATTCATCTATGCTCCATCTCTTGATTTGCCCCAAATTCAGGGCCATCATGTTTTGTGAAAGTACTGAGCGAAATAATCGCAACGATCCCTTGGGGGCTGCAATGAGAGGCTCTTCAATTCTCTGTCCATCCAAATAGGATCCTACGTGGAAGGGCGCTCCGTTCAGGTACCTTATCTCGCCTCCCGCCGCTTCCAATATAATGCTACCGGCGGCTAAATCCCTAACCGTCAAATTTTTCATTATACACGCGTCCGCGGCCCCTCTTGCAATATATGCCAGATGCCCGGCCGAAGAACCAAGATTTCGTATTTTACCCGGGAAATTGCTGTTAAAATCACGATGGAACCGTGAGTACACAAGAACCAGACTCTCATTATCAACGGTCGGATCCTGTCGTACTTTAATCGGCCTGTCATTCAATAAAGCTTCTTTACCAGCATAAGCTGAATAAAGCTCTCCTGTTACAGGCAAATAAAGAAATCCCAACACAGGCCAAAATTTCTCAAAAAGGGCTGCGCTTACGCCCCAGACCGGGAAACCAGCCTGGAATGAAGCCGCGCCATCAAGTGTGTCTACAATCCAGATAAACCTGGGAGCGGAAGCCCCTTTCAACTGATCTTCACTCAGTTCCCTCAAGAAACCGTGTCCATCAAAACTTCCGCCAATTTTAGTCTCAATAATGTCCCAAACACGGTTTTCCGCGTCTGTCACAAGTTCATCATCAAATTTAAGTTTTCTGTTACCGCGACCATATAATTCAAGTAAAACGGCTCCACTCTTGCGTAGAGTATTTTCAACGAATTCTTTTAAAGTCCACAATTCGCGATCCGTCAAAGACTGGATTTCTTCAACAGACATACAATCCTCCTATCTTGAAACAACCTAACTAATTCAATAAGTTAAGATTTGTTTAGCCTACATCATGGGTTTCGATTCTAAAACCCCAGTATTATGTAAGGTTATGAGGCTACATATGTCAAGCATGACTATGTCTTAACCACTGATCTGTCGGACAAATTGTTCATAAAAGATAAATTTTTCAAGAATAGTCAAATGCGCAAAGTTCAATGGGTCGCTGTGAACAACATATGATATAGTTAAAAACGACATATATAGGTAGACTTGGAGACTTATCATGAGGGATTGGCAACAACGATACGCAGGCAAATTGGTGAGCGTGGAACAAGCTGCCTCTCACGTAAAAAACGGCGATCGTGTTTATCTGGGGAGTATGTGTTCAGAGCCAAAAGCGGTAATTGAAGCTCTTGGAAATAGCAGAGTTGAGGATGTTGAAATAATTCAGTTTATAAGAGGAGATTATGCTACGGATCTGGCTGCCAAGATTCCGGGCAGATTTGTAATAAAATCTTTTTTTGTAGGAGGCCGAACAGGAGAACAGGAAAGACCGTCGGAAGCAGATTATGTGCCGCTCTTTCATTCGCAAATACCAAACTTTTTCAAAAACAGGCGAATCGCTATCGATGTCGCTATTATCCAGGTAGCTCCTCCAGACAGATTTGGAAGATTTAGTTTAGGGATATCGGTTGATTCCACAAAATCAGCTGTTGAATCGGCTCGAATCGTAATCGCCCAGGTAAATACAAGAATGCCCCGGACATGCGGGGACACCTCTATAATGATAGATGAAATTGATTTTCTGGTACAAGCTGACGAGGAATTATTTGAATTGCCTAAAGAGGATCTAGGTGAACGAGAGCGTACAATAAGCCATTACTGCGGGGAACTTATTGATGATGGAAGCATACTCCAGTTTGGTTTTGCCGGAATATCCCAAGGATTAATGGACCATTTAAAAGACCGGCGAAACTTAGGTCTTCACACAGAAATTTTTACCGATCCCCTGGTTGATCTCATAGAGTCCGGTGCAATTGATAACAGCACAAAAAAAATGTACCGGGGAAAATCTCTTGCCACATGTTGTATGGGGACAAGACATTTGTACGATTTTGTTGATGAAAACTCTGCAGTTGAACTTTATACAAGTGACATTGTCCTTAATCCAATGTTTATTGCGGCAAATGATAAAGTAGTAGCTGTAAATCTGGCCCTCCAGGTCGATCTCCGGGGTCAAATCAGACAGGGTAATCCTACGTGGACGGCCTTTGAAGGATCTGGGGGAGACCACGACTTCATGTTGGGCGCGAGCATGTCCAAAGGCGGACGTTCAATAGTTTGCCTCAGATCTACATCGATAAAGAGCGGTCGGTCAACAATTGTACCTTCTTTTGGCCCAAAATCTGCGGTTATCATGAATCGAGGAGAGGTTAATTATATCGTCACGGAATACGGCATAGCGTATCTCGGTGGTAGAACAATACGTGAAAGGGCTATGGCGTTGATTGAAGTGGCTCACCCCAGTCATCGGGAAGACCTTATGAAAGCCGCCCGAAAACTGGGCTACATTTATCAGGATCAAATTTATTATAAGAGCGCTTCTCCAGAATTACGACAGAGAATCAGAACGGATCACATATTTAAAGATGGACTGAAATGCCACATTCGCGCGGTCAGACCAACTGATGAAACCATGCTACGAGACTTATTTTATAACCTTTCGGAAAGCTCAGTTTATTTTAGATACTTTAGCCCAAAACGAAGCATGCCTCACAAGAATGTTCAGGCGTATATAAATCTGAATCAAGACGAAGGAGTTTCTCTTGTAGTTACTATCGGTCCACGTGAAAATAGAAAAATGATAGCTGAAGCCAGATATATGGTCGAACCAGGCGGCGAGAGTTTCGCCGACAGCGCTTTCATGGTAGACGAAAGTTATCAAGGGAGAGGAATAGCTTCCTATTTGCTCAATTATTTGATCGAAATAGCCAAGGAGAGAGGAATCAAAGGTTTCAAGGCAGATGTGTTATTTTCAAATCAACCAATGCTAAAAGTATATGAAAAAGTTCCATATAAGATACATAAGCGTTTCGCGGATGGCATCGTCAGTTTAACCTTTGCGTTTGATGAATATAAAGACGCTGAAAAAGACTAAGCTCATCGAGGAATTTGAAACTAGTCGACGTTAAACTGTCTGTAATTAAAGCCGTGAGGAGGATTACAGCGGGACATGAATTCATTGATCGCTATTCCCGAGGAAGCGGAATGCCTCGCTCTTTTGAGAAAGTACTCCGCGCCGGATCACATTGTACGGCACTGTCAAATGGTATGGAAGGTTGGCCGATTCATTGGGCATAGTTTGACCCAGGAAGAATATTCGGTCGACATGTCTCTATTAAGGGCTTCCTGCCTTCTTCATGACATCGGAAAGTATCCTTGTATTCTTTCGGGCTCCAAAAACCATGATGTTGTAGGCGCACAAATTCTGGAAGAAGAAGGTTTGCCTGAAGTAGCCCGTATAATCGAACAGCATGTGGTCATAAAAGGGGAAAAGAATCGTCCAGTAGCTGAGGAACATATAGTTTTTTACTCGGACAAGCGAGTAATGCACGATGAAATAGTGAGTCTGGAAAACAGATTTGTTTATCTGAAAGACACATACGGCAAAACCCCTGAGGCCAGGAAACGTTTGTTAATTATGAAAGAGGAAACAGTTGAGATTGAATTGGCAATTTTTAAGATCCTGGAGTTTGGGCCGGAAGAAATCTCAAAACTGCCGCCAACAATTTGATTAACCGGAAGATATTAGGAACGGAAGGACTTATGGTCCAAAAATCCGCAGTAGTTTTATTATCAGGAGGAATTGACTCAACGACCACAATGGCTATCGCCAAAGCGGATGGTTTTGAAATATACGCGTTGAGTTTTGACTATGGTCAAAGGCACAAAATAGAATTGGAAGCCGCTAAAAAAGTAGCGAAACATTTCAAAGCGCTGCGACACCTGATAATTGAAATTCCTTTGAGAACAATCGGTGGTTCCGCCTTGACCAGCGACATGGAAGTTCCCAAGGGCATAGCGCTTGAAAAAATAGGCTCAACGATACCAATCACATATGTGCCGGCAAGAAATACCATATTCCTCGCTTTTGCCATGGGATTGGCGGAAGTGACCGGTTCAGAGGATATATATATTGGGGTAAACGCTTTGGACTATTCCGGGTTACCGGATTGTCGCCCTGAGTTCATACATGCCTTCGAACAAATGGCTAACCTGGCGACTCAGAAGACTGTTGAAGGGAAAATGAGAATGAAAATTACCACCCCTTTGATTAAAATGTCCAAAGCATTGATAATTAAAAAGGGAACGGAATTGGGGATCGATTACAGTTTGACCCATTCGTGTTATGACCCTTCTGATTCCGGTGAAGCATGTGGGGCTTGCGAAAGTTGCCTTTTACGTAAACGGGGTTTCGAGGAGGCTGAAGTCCTGGATCCTACCCGATATGCAATTTCGTAGAAAAGCAGGAGATTGATCCAGGTGTGATTGATGCCAAACAAATAACAGGTAGGAGAACAAAATATGGAGCAGGGACAAATGGTAAAATTTTTCAAGGACAATACCGAAGCCGTGGGATCTACTCCATTAGTTAAATTGAACAAAATCGAAGGAGTTCAGGAAGCCACCATACTGGTTAAGGTCGAGGGCAGAAATCCAGCCTATTCAGTTAAAGACCGAATAGGGGTTTATATGATACGAGACGCTGAAGAAAAAGGACTTCTTCGACCAGGCATGGAAGTTGTTGAACCGACGAGCGGCAACACCGGGATTGGCTTGGCTTATGTATGCGCGATTAAAGGTTACCCTTTGACCCTGGCGATGCCTGACAGCATGAGCATTGAAAGACGAAAGGTCCTCAGAATGTTCGGGGCTCGCCTCGTTTTAACGGAAGGGGAAAAGGGCATGAAAGGCGCTCTGCAAAAGGCTGATGAGATCGTTCAAAGTGATCCTCGAAAGTTTTTTATGCCTCAACAATTCTTGAATCCAGCAAACCCGAAGGCTCATGAGGAAACGACAGGTCCTGAAATATGGGAACAAACAGATGGCACAATAGATGTTTTTGTCAGCGGTGTTGGCACTGGAGGGACTATAACCGGTGTTTCTCGCTACATTAAGCACAAGAAAAATAAATCAATCGTTTCCGTAGCTGTGGAACCTACAGAAAGCCCTGTAATCACTCAGGCGATTTCAGGAAAAGAGCTTACCCCTGGTCCTCACAGGATTCAGGGAATTGGCGCCGGGTTCATTCCCGAAGTGTTGGATCTGTCGATTGTGGATGATGTTGCGCAAGTTTCGAGCGATGACGCAATTAATTACGCTCGTTTACTAGCCAGTGAAGAAGGCCTTCTGAGTGGCATATCCTCAGGAGCCGCTGTATGCGCTGCGATTAAGTTGGCCCAGAAAAAAGAATTCCGTGGGAAAACCATTGTCGCGATTTTGCCCAGCGCCGGGGAACGTTATTTAAGCTCAGTACTATTTGAACATTTAAACGATTAACCAGATTAATTTAAACGTGGCTCTTAAAGAGGAGGTCAATTCCATGGCCTATAAAGCTGACTGTATTTTTTGCAAGATTGTCAAAGGAGAAATTCCGTGCGTAAAAATCTATGAGGATGAAAAAGCATTGGTCTTCATGGACATAGCTCCTTTGAATAAAGGTCACGTATTAATTGTTCCCAAAGAACATTATGAAACAATTCTTGAAATGGAGCCTGAAATTTATGGGTGGTTGGGAAGTGTCGTGACAAAAGTCGCCAAAGCGGTGCAAGATACCCTGAAACCTGATGGTATAAATGTCATGCAGCTCAACGGTAAAGCGGCCAATCAGGTCGTGCCTCACGTGCATATACACCTGGTGCCTAGAAATTACGGGGATGGTTTGACCATCAGCGCATGGGAACCGATCCCGGGTATTATGGATGAGATAAAATCCACATCCGAAGCTATAAAGAAAAATTTGTGATGGGCCCAAACTTTTATGCCTAATTGGCAAGAAAATAATGAAGTAAGTTTTAAAGCGCCGCCTCAATCAGACTTTTTCAACTATTTCGGAAAAGAGCGCGGGATTCAGACGTGGCTTGCGGAAAAGAGAACCAGCCTTACCTCAGCCATATTTCCTCCTCTTAAGAAGATTGGTCTCGCTCCGGACACAATCTCCTATGTTGGTATTGCTCTTCTCGCAGGCGTTATTCTGTATTTTGTGCGAAAACCCTGGTTGGCCTCTATATTTTTGCTTGGTCATGTAATTTTTGACGGTCTTGATGGAGCCTACGCTAGAAATCTGGATAAGGCCTCTCAATCAGGGGCTTTCACTGATCTCGTATGTGATCAGTTCGGCATGGTTGTGGTATCCATGCTTGCAATATTTCATCATCTAGTCGAGCCATTGATAGGCGCCGCGTACATAAGCCTCTACCTCATTGTTGTGGTTTTCGGAGTAATAATAAATGTGATGGGCATTGGCTCCAGAATCACTATTACCAGCAAATATTTCCTTTACATCACCTATGGGCTTTGGGCGTTTTCATCTGTCAATTATTTTTCTTTTCTGATGAGTTTTTTCTCCTGTGTGATGCTCATAGAAGTACTGGTCGGATATGTACGGTTAAAGGCCGGAATACGCAAGAAATTCGATTCACCAGAGCGATTCAGTTCAGGGGATGTGTACTCCGGTTCACTGAATTATATGCTGAACATTGGGATTCCTTTGACCGTTCTGGCCGCTATTCTGGTTTATGGCAATTGGGTTCCAATTAGAGCCATCTTGGACAGACCAAATATGTCGCTGAATTGGGAAGAAGGGAAAAGAATTTTTGGACCCGAAGAAAATTCTAAGATTCTGTCGTTTGGCGCCTGGAACGATCAATGGCTGGCGCTGTTCGAAAACGGAGACGGGTCCAAGGAAATCCGTATCATCCAGACGGATGGATCATTTGACGGGAAGAGTTTCGAAATTCCGGCCTATGTGCAACCGGCGTGTGAAGAATTGGCGCTTGATGGAGAAACATTGTTAATAGCCGACAGTACGACCCGGTTAGTCATGGGTATCGATCTAAAGGCTTCCCTGGTCTCGCACAAGGCCATCATATCGGTAACAATCCCATTCGGTTATCTGCGAATGACAGCGATGGCCACTACAATCTGGAACAACAAAACGGTCTGGCTAGTAGCAAATTATCTTTATACAAGAAAAACCTATGTAGTCGATCCTGCTAAAGCAATCGAAAAAGGCTCTATTTTAGGGGGAGTCATTGGCTCTTACACCAACGGCGGTTTTCCGTCAGGTCTGGTCGTGCTGAATGGAGAAGTCATAGAACTAAACAAATCGCCGGTGAACGCAATTATATATAACGCTTCTCTCAGTCGGATGCTGCAGGGATCAAATCTACTTCAAGCCTCAAGAAAAAAGATCGCGCCTCCAGACAAAAAATGCTTGGGTTTGACGATTTCAGGTTCAGATCTTATGCTGGTATCCGATCGAGGCAAAACATTCCATGTCCCGTTAAAAGGGATCTTGGGAACTTACTCGTCACAATTAGGCGCCCATGAACTGTTTCTTTCCAAATCCGAAGTTGTAAAGAATACCTTTTCACACTAAACTTCGTCTCGATTATAATTTGCTCTTAAATTACGGGTTAGGCGGAATCCTTCCGATTTTTGGAGATCTTGATGGATAGACTTAGAAATTTTTCAATAATGCGCATATTGATCATGGCAAATCTACTTTAGCGGATCGCTTGCTCCAAATCACCGGCGTTGTGGGGACGCACAATTTCCACGATCAAATGCTGGACACGATGGATATAGAAAGAGAACGCGGAATCACCATCAAAAGTCAGTCGGTGGCGCTACCGTACACAGCTTCTGATGGTCTTAATTATACATTAAACCTTATTGACACACCCGGTCACGCCGATTTTTGGTACGAAGTCTCACGTGCTCTGGTCGCCTGCGAAGGGGCCCTGCTGGTCATTGACGCAAGCCAGGGAATCCAGGCGCAAACTCTTGCCAATTTTTACATGGCAGTTGAGCAGGACCTGGAAATCATACCCATTATCAACAAAATTGATTTGCCCTCGGCTGATATTGACCGAGTAAAACATCAGATCATGAAAGACCTGGGGTTAGATCCGGACACGGCCATACCTGTTTCCGCAAAAGAGGGAATAGGAGTAAAAGATGTCTTGGAGGCGATAGTAAAAAAAATACCGAAACCTAAAGGAAGCGAGGATTCGCCTCTCAAAGCGCTGATTTTTGACTCGCACTGGGACCCATACAGAGGCACTGTGGTGCATTTAAGGGTATTTGATGGATCAGTAAAACCGGGCCAAACAATCAGACTCTGGTCAAATAACGCCAATTATCGAGTTGAAGAAACTGGAATTTTTCTCATTGAACGCAAACCGGAAAAACAATTGTCCGCAGGTCAGGTTGGCTACATAATAGCAGGGATTAAAACTGTAAACGATACAAGAATAGGGGATACCGTAACCCTTGAAGACAATCCATGCAAAACACCTCTCAAAGGATTCAAGATTGTCAAACCTGTTGTCTTTTCATCTTTTTATCCGATTGCTTCGGATGAGTACCAAGAACTTGCGGACGCTCTCGACAAACTAAAACTCAATGACGCTTCCTTAACATTCGAAAAAGACCACTCCACAGCTTTGGGACACGGTTTCAGATGTGGGTTCCTGGGGCTACTTCACCTGGAGGTCGTTCAGGAACGCCTCGAACGAGAGTTTGATCTTTCTTTGATCCTCACAGCGCCATCTGTTCAATATATTATAGTTTCGAAAGATGGGACCGAAACAGTGATAGACAATCCGGCAAAATATCCGGACCCGACATTCATCGACAAAACGAAAGAGCCTTTTATAAGAGCTTCGATAATATTACCAGAGCAACACCTTGGTCCGGTAATCAACCTATGCATAGATCGACGAGGCATTCAGAAAGATATGAGTTATCTGGATTCCAACAGAGTGGAACTGACATTTGATCTACCTTTGTCTGAAGTCTTGTTCGACTTTTATGACCGCCTCAAATCAGTGTCGCGTGGGTATGCGTCTTTTGACTATGAATTCCTGGATTATAGGGAAACAGAATTGGCCAAAGTCGATATTTTGGTCGCGGGCGAAAAAGTTGACGCTCTTTCGATGCTTGTCCACAAAGAAAGAGCATATCAAAAGGCCAGAAAGTCATGTGAAAGGCTCAGGGAAGAAATCCCCCGTCAACTTTTCAAAGTAGCAATCCAGGGAGCGATAGGGGGCAAAATAATCGCGAGGGAGACCGTCTCGGCTCTGAGAAAAGATGTTCTTGCGAAGTGCTACGGCGGAGACATAACTCGTAAAAAGAAATTGTTGGAGAAACAAAAAGAAGGTAAGAAAAGAATGAAACAGGTCGGTAATGTTGTCATCCCTCAGTCGGCCTTTCTTGCAGTGCTAAAAACCGATACCGACGAATAAAGGGAATGAAAGACCGAGAGACGATAAGACGGTAGCCTGGCTTGTTCTGCCCTTGGGTTATATCATCACCAGTTGACACGCGAGTAAAAAGACTGATGGCGATTATTCCATAAATAGTGGCCGTCAGGTCTATCAATCATTTTGCAAAAGGATCAGAGTGATTGAGATCTGGGGCTACCGAACAGTTTTTCCTTTCAGAACATGACGTTGCGCAGTTACATGAACAGCCCGGTTGCTGGGAAGAACCTGACCAGAAGTTTCTGAAAAACCTGTAAGCTACAAAAACGACAGCCAGCGATACGATCAATCCTACAAGTATTTCCTGCCACATTTTAACTTCCTCAGGCGTCGAACAATCAGGTGACGCCGATTCCCAGAAATGTTCCCACGGTTTTAACGATAAAAGCCACTGCATAAGCCAGCATGGTAGTATAAACCATAGCAAACAATGTCCACCGCAATTTTCCAGTTTCTCTCCGAATAACTACCAAAGTGACAAAACAGGGAGCATATAACATGACAAACATTATCAATGTGAAAGCCTTCAGCGGGTTCCATCCAGGCTCTTTCTTAAGCTGCTCAGCGAGATTCCAGGATTGTTCGGGAGTTACCGAGCCAAGACTGTAGGCTGTTCCGAGGGTGGAAATAACGACTTCTTTCGCCGCAAATCCACCAAGCAAGGCTACATTGGTTTTCCAGTCAAAACCAATTGGTTTGAAAACCCACTCGAGATACGATCCCATCGTGCCGGCAATTGAATTTCTTAACCTGAGGCTTTGTTCCTCATTTGCCAATGCAGACAACTCGCTTCGGAATTTTTCGTATTTAGTCCCAACAGCCACTTCAATGTCCTGGACACGCGGATTAAAAACATTCCCATCTGGATTCTGGGCTTGTTTTCCCCTTGATTTTAGAAAGAAAGCCAGAGTCTTAAACGTTTCATTTGTCGTGTCAATTTTCCGGGTTTTTAGAAATTTCTCGAAACTTTCGAGATCAGTTTCATTGTGGAAAATTTTAGCCACTTCCGGATCTTCCAAAAACTTGGAGGTCAAGACGCTCTGTTTTTCCTGAAAAACGTGTTTAGTCTCCTCGGGGAGCCCCGGGAATGTCATCAAGGCCCAAAACAATATGGAAACCGCTAATATAGTGGTCCCGGCCTTTCTAACATACATCCAGGTTCTTTCCCATGTATGTATTAAGAGCCCCCGCAACGTAGGAACCCTATAAGGGGGCAATTCCAAGACAAAGGGCGCTGAGGGACCGGATAAAACGGTTGATCTGATTATTCTGCCGGCAGTAAGCGCCATTCCCCATGAAATGATGGTGAGAACAAACATTGTGGACGCTCGATCACCAGGAAAAAAAGCCCCTATCAACAAAGCGTATACCGGTAATTTGGCGCCACAATTCATAAGGGGCGCTACTAAAATAGTAACCAGCCTCTCTTTAGGCTCTTTCATGGTTCGTGTAGCCATTATACCCGGAACAGCGCACCCACCGGCAATTCCGCCGGACACCATAAGGGCCAACATAGACGCTCCGTGTAGCCCGAAACCCCTTAAGACCCGATCGAGCATGAACGCAATTCGAGCCATATAGCCAGTGTCTTCCAATATTGCGATGGCGAAGAACATGAAAGCGATTAAAGGTGTAAATCCTAGAACTCCTCCCACACCGTCAATTATGCCATTCACGACTAGAGACTTGAGAAGTCCCTCAGGAAGAACAGTTGAAAAAATTGTCCCCAACCAGGAGAAAAAAGCTTCGGAATATGCTACCAGCGGTTCACTACCACGAAAGGTAAAAGAATAAACTCCATACAAAACTGCAAATAATATGAACGGTCCGATTAATCTGTCTGTAAGGACTTTGTCGATGGATTCACTAAGATTGACTCTATCAGTTCTTTCAACATGAACCGACTGTTTGAAGGCGCCGGATATGAATCCATATCGCGCGTCGGCCAGCACAATTTCGGGACTATCACCAAATATATCAGTCAAGTGAGATCGGCTCTTATTGACCTGCTCAATAATTTTCTCCCTATCTTGCAGGTTATCTATTTTCTTAAGGATCTCAGAATCGCCTTCAAGCAATTTTACAGCGATCCAACGTGAACTTACGCCGTTTGCGAATAAAACTTCGGATGAAAAAAGCGGCTGAATCTTGCTTAACTCCTCTTCCACCTCAGCCCCATAAGTAAGCCTGGAAAACTCTTCCGGTTCCTGTTTTCTTCCAACTTCCGAAGCCACTTTTTCTAGCAAAGAATCGAGCCCTACGCCCTTCTTGCCGTTGGTCAGGACTACTGGAACTCCCAACAAGTTCTGATAAATGACGTTCATCAATTTTGATTCCACGTCCATTCGCGACGTCAATCATGTTGAGGGCCACCACGAGTTTGCAGCCCATCTCCAACAACTGCACAGAGAGGTAAAGATTTCTTTCGAGATTTGAAGCGTCAACTACGTTTATGACCAGGTCAGGCGAAGAATCGACAATGAAATTACGGGCAATTATTTCCTCTAAAGAAAAAGCGGTTAGTGAATAGGTTCCCGGCAGATCGACAATGTGAATATCAAGACCACTACGTCTGAGTGTTCCTTCTTTCTTTTCAACCGTAACACCCGGCCAGTTTCCGACGTGCTGACGAGCCCCCGTTAACGCGTTAAAAATAGTTGTTTTACCTGCGTTGGGATTTCCGGCCAGAGCAACGGTGATTTTTCCCTGCATATAATATCCTTAGGCCACAATCGTAACATTCTATTGATAAATTCGTATTTTTTGAACGACAAAATGGATTGATGTCAATTTTTACATTTCCATAAATGGGAAAACTAACTTGCAGAACGCAAGAGCAGGTCGGGTTCATCCATCAAGATATGTGACGCCTGTTTCTTTCTTAACGTTATATGGTAACCCTTGATGACGAATTCCATCGGATCACTTAAAGGGGCGTATTTGACAACCTCAATCTCTGCTCCTCTGATAAATCCCATTTCCATCATGCGAAGCCTAAAATCCGGATCGCCACAAATCTGGACGATTTTGCCTTTTTGACCTGGTTTATAATGTGACAGTTTGACTGTTTTTTCAGCGATACATTTTCGGTCTCTAAGCGCAGAGCAATCGATGCATCTTTTCTGGGAAATTATAGGAGTCATAACCAAATCTCCACATTCGGCCTTGCAAAATGCGCTAAGGCTACCTTTGTTAGACACGTCAAACTTATGTTTAACCCTCGGACAAGCTATTGTCAATACATGTTTAATTTTTCTGAACGGGATATTGTAAAGGAAGTAAATTCTACTTGAAACCGGTCAAATGTTTTTGTTTGAAAAAACCTGTGTAAATCCATTTATTGCGAATCTTGTAGCTCAAATTAAGCCGATAAAGATTAAGTGTCGCAATCAAACCGCTGCTCCACGCGTTTTGGACCGGTTCTTGAGGTAGCGTTAGCGTATCAGACCAAGGCAATATCCTGTCAATATTAGAAGTGAATGAAGATACCCCGACCCATTTGATGCCGTTTGAAACCAATCCGTCATCACGGCCCAAACTGTCTAGAAGAACGAGATCCGAACCACTTCGATCTAAAACAACAAGAGAATCCGGCGGCAGAGGTTTATCCATTTTTACGCCGCGGCTCACAAAGCCTTTTGGATAATATACAGCCTGTTGATGAAGTTCATTTGGAGCGATCAAGGACCGTTTGTAGACGTAATAGGCCCCAAGATCCTGGCTGTCATAGAGCATTTTCATCAGTTCGCGCAACCCATTCCACCCTCTAAAGACGGCCGCTCTCTTGTGGCATGATTCCAGGTCAACAAAGAGAAAATTAGTTTTTGGTTTAACATCCGGAATCTGAGAAATCAGACTCTTGCACAGGGAATTCCTTATTTGGGCCGCTTCCCTCCAGTCAGTGACCAGACCGACATGAAAAGCGACAGCGAAACCCAGAAAAACAACCCCTAGGATTGTCGCTAGAACGCGTCTGTTATTATCCCTGTAGTGGGTCATGAAAAAAGCTAACAATATTGCCATGCCAAAAGAAGCTGAAGAATATATTCTACTCGACCAATTGTAGTTGAACCACGCTGTATACCCACCTGGGAGAAAACCGTATTTTGCCCAGACAGTGTCTGCGATTTTTGGAGCTACAGACCCATAGCCTGCAAAAAGATAAGGGGCCACACCCAATAAAATGATCATGACCGACATCAAAATTATGTAAAAATTTTTCTTGTAGTAAGGTTCTACGGAGTCTTCTGAAAACTCTGACCGCTGTTTTTCCAAGATATAACAGGAAAACACATAGAAAAAGGCAAACAGCAAATCCTAAGGCAATAGAAGGCCAAGCAAGATAAGAAAAATCAAAAACACCCAATAAATACCAGGGTAGAAGAGCAAAATAAGAAACGATCAGCTCAAAAGAGGGGAACAGATCACTATGAGATACAGCCCCCCCTTTCAAAACCAGAAAACGTATCAACAAGGCTATGGCAAAAGCGCATAGAGTCCCGCACGCCATTTTAACGAAAAAAATACCTCTCAATGCATTTTGCGGCTTGGTGTCATAAAGAGGAATAACAAACAAAGGCATGGTGAAAATAAGAAAACTCGGGGCTTCGTAAGTAAAGAAAGCGGCAACATAAAGCAAAACCGGAAGAATCAACCCCATCCATGACAAATCACTTTTTGCCCATTTCTGAAACGACAGGACTGACGCCCAAAAAATCAATAGGCTCAAGCGCGAATTGTCAGTAGTAACAACAAATGTGAGGCATGACACTGTCGGAAGAAAAAAAGCCCAAAAAATGGACGCGGCGACAAAGGCTTTTCGCTCGGGATAAACATTATATAAACAGGCGCCCATAAGAAGGGAGGCGCCGGCCAGTAAGCATATTGACAAAAAATGGAAAACAATTTTGTTAAACCCAAACAATTCAAAAAGACTTATCCAATAAACTCCTTCCAGCGGTCTTAACAATTCTTTGGCGTATAACCAAAGTGACATGGGGAAACTATTCCAGTACGGCCAACTGAAAATCCACCAGTCATCCCCTTCGAAACCTATATTACCGGTGAGATATGTGATAAGTAGCGCATAAATCAGGAAGAAAGCTCCTGAAACTACGAAAACAGTGTTCTTGGTGAAAAAATTGTTCATTTTTATGGCAGCAAGTTCGATTAATCCTGTTTATTATAAAACACACTCGGCTAATAATGAAGAATAATTAATGATTTTTCTACCTTTGTCATAAAGGCTGGAAAATGGTATGTCAATTAGATAGTCCTCGCTTTGTGATCCGACAATCTCTCAAAAAATTCTCATGGAGAACTATATGAAAATAATAGTCGTGACTGGTGGAGCAGGGTTTATCGGAAGCCATCTAATAGAGAACCTTTTGAGTAAAGGCAATCAGGTATTGTGCATTGACAACATGTTCACCGGAAACAAGAAAAATATAGCCACCTTCCGAGATAACGAGAAGTTCGAGTTTATCAGGCACGATGTTGTTGTTCCCATCCTTCTGGAGGCGGATGAAATATATCACCTTGCCTGTCCAGCTTCACCTGTTCATTATCAGAACAATCCCATCAAAACCCTAAAAACTTCAGTCATAGGAACTCTAAACATGCTCGGTCTGGCCAAGAGAATAGGGGCTAGATTTCTCTTGTCCTCGACGTCGGAAGTTTATGGAGATCCCGAAATCCACCCACAAACCGAAGCCTATCAAGGCAATGTCAATCCTGTGGGACCAAGAGCTTGCTATGATGAAGGCAAGCGAGCAGCGGAAACACTTACGGTGGGCTATCGAGATTACAACAACACCAACGTGGGAATAGCAAGAATTTTTAATACCTATGGCCCGAGGATGTTGCCCAACGACGGTAGAGTTGTAAGCAATTTCATCTGTCAGGCCCTTCAGGGACAGGACATCACCATATATGGAGACGGGTCCCAGACTCGGTCTTTCTGCTTTATATCCGACATGATCGTGGGATTGACGAAATTAATGGACAGCAATGAGCCAGGCCCGATCAATTTGGGGAATCCCCATGAGGTGACCATTAAGGAACTTGCTGAGAGAATACTAGCGCAGATCAAAGGATCCAAGTCCAAAATCGTGTACAAACCCTTACCCAAGGATGACCCCACCAGAAGACGCCCTGATATTTCCTTGGCCAAGAAAGCTCTCAATTGGGAGCCTAAGACTCCGCTGGAGGAGGGTTTAAGGGCTACAATAATTTACTTTGAAAAAGAATTGGGAATTAGAAATGGTTGACGCTACAGGACAAGATTCAAATTCCAAACGGAATATTCTTATAATCGTAGGGGGAGTCGTAGGTCTTTTTTTCCTGTGGCTTACCTTTCGTGATATCTCCTTGGCTGATTTGGAAGATGGGGTCAAACAGATGAAAGTCTGGTATCTGGTCCCCTGTCTTTTATTAGCCCTAGCCTGTCAATTTGTGAGGGCCATGAGATTTGGCGTTATTCTGAGCCCATTTTGTTCTTTAAGCATAAGATCTCTATGGGATTTGTTGAACATATGGGCGGCCGCCAACATGATTATGCCCGCAAGACTTGGTGAATTGGTCCGTCCTTATTTACTTCAGCAAAAAGGCGCCTCGTTTTCAAGTGTATTCGGCGCTGTCCTGGTGGAAAGATTTTTTGACCTTTCAGGATTGTTGTTACTTCTCGGGGTGGTCTTATTAAAAACTCCCGATGCTCCTCCAAGATTCTCTTTTTTTGGTGAAGCTTTGCTGGTTTGCCTTATCTCCGGCTATATCCTGGTTGTCATGATTTTGGTCCGACGAAACAAGACAGTTTCTATTTTGCGAAAAATCTTCTCGGTGTTTCCGCATAGGGCTGGAGCATTTTTGGAAAGTGTTTCAGAAAAGCTGATAGATGGTCTGGGTATCATGGCAAGTCCAAAACAGGCTTTGATTATTTTTCTTTATTCCGTAACACTATGGCTTCTGTTTTCAAGCACAACTTACCTCTTCTTGTTGGCGTTCTCTGTAAAAGCGCCTTTTCTTGTCGCTGTCACCATTCAGCTTTTCATAGCCTTGGGAGTAGCGCTTCCTTCTGCTCCAGGATTCATAGGCACTTTTCACGCGGCGGGTCGTTACGCCTTGGCCTTGTTCGGAATAGGCGCGGTGGTAGCCGTATCGTTTGCGACGGTGTACCATCTGTTTAGTCTAGTGGTCAGCATAAGTTTAGGATTTATTTCATACTCGTTTAGCGATTTCCGGTTGGATCAGAAACTCTTCTCCGGAAGCGTGAACAGTTCGAGCTAGCATGGAGAAAGTGGTGAAGGATTGGGCGCTGCTTGACAAAAAATATATCTGGCATCCATTTACCCAAATGAATGACTGGATAAACGATGATAACCTGATAATAGAACGCGCCGAAGGAATTTACCTTTACGATACCAACGGGAAAAAATATCTCGACGGTATTTCATCCTTATGGGTCAACATTCATGGTCACAGAAAACATGAGATCGACCAAGCCATCATAGATCAAATCCACAGGTTTTCTCACTCAACATTGCTGGGCTTGGGCAGCGTAGCCTCGATAGAAACTCGCCGAAAAACTTGTTGCAATTACTCCGTCCAATCTGGCGAAGGTGTTTTACTCAGATTCCGGATCTACCGCAGTTGAAGTGGCCCTAAAAATTGCGTTTCAGTACTGGAAAAACACAGGTAACGAAAAAAAGAAACTTTTTGTTGGATTGGATCAGGCTTATCACGGTGACACCATCGGTTCGGTAAGTTTGGGAGCCATCGATATTTTCCACAGTATTTTTCATCCTCTTCTTTTTGGCACTCTTGTCATTCCTACTCCTTTTCCCTACCACAACCCTGATTCAACACCAGAGGCGCTCAAAGACAAATGCCTCAATGCCTTCAGGGAATTGGCGGAAAAAAGGGCTGATGAGATAGCGGCTCTAGTCGTGGAGCCATGTGTGCAAGGCGCCGCCGGTATGATCGTGCACCCCCAAGGATTTCTCAAAGGTCTAGAAACCATCTGCAGACAGCATGACATACTTCTTGTTTGCGATGAAGTGGCTACGGGTTTTGGACGAACCGGCGCCATGTTTGCTTGTGAAAGAGAGAGCGTTAAACCTGACATAATGTGTTTGGCCAAAGGATTGACTGGCGGATATTTGCCATTGGCGGCAACTCTTGTAAGCGAAAAAATCTTTGAGGCTTTTCTAGGCCCATATACAGATTATAAAACCTTTTTTCATGGGCATAGCTATACAGGAAACGCGTTGGCCTGCGCCGCTGCAAGCGCGTGTTTGGACATCTTCAACCAGGACCACGTATTGGATCGATTAAAACAAAAAATAGAATTTCTGGAAAACTGTCTTCGGAAAAGTCTAGCGGATTTGAATCACGTGGGTGACATCAGACAATGTGGTTTTATGGTGGGAGTAGAGTTGGTAGAGGATAAAAAACTTCGTAAACCCTATCCATCGGAACTCAGAACGGGAGCGCAAGTGACGCGTAATGTTCGCCAGCATGGGGTCATCCTAAGACCATTGGGTGATGTGGTGGTGCTAATGCCCCCTTTGTCTGTTCAAAACGAGGAAATTGAGATCATCGTTAAGGCCACCAGGGAATCCATTCAGGAAGTGTGTGACGTAAAAACATGAAGGGACTCTTCGTTACCGGAACAGACACAGGCGTAGGTAAAACGCTAATCACAGCGGGGCTGACCGCCCTTTATCGGAAAAACAACATCGACTGTGTAGCCCTAAAACCCGTGGAAACTGGCTGCGCCATGAAAGACGGAGAGTTGTTTCCCGAGGATGGGAACTTCCTTTGGAGAGCCTCTCAGAATGCTTTAAACATGGATGATGTGGCGCCTTTCCGCTTTTCGTTGCCCGCTGCGCCGTACAGAGCGGCTGCTCTACAAAACAGCCGCCTTAGAATCATGGATGTGTTGGAGCATGTTAGAGCAGTTCAAGAATCTCACGATCTTGTGATTGTTGAAGGCGCAGGCGGATTGTTTGTCCCTATTGAAGAAAAGGGAACCTTTATTGATCTACTGGAAAAACTGGGTTTTCCAGTTGTGCTGGTAGCTCGGGCTAGGCTGGGAACCATCAATCACACTCTTTTGAGCGTAGAATCTCTCGAAAAGAGAAATATTAAAATTTTCAGCGTAATTTTGTCGAAAGGCGAAATTAAAGAAGGACCCGAAGAAAAGTACACGGCTCAAGATCTTAAACGAATGACAGACAACAAGCGTATTCTTGAATTCCCATATCTTTCTGAGGATCAGAGAAGCGATCCGTTACAAATAGCTGAAGTAATGAGCAAATTATGGAGCCCTGACATTTTTTTAGGAAGCGACATCCTCTAAACAACGAAGACAACCTTCCCTGTTCTTTTCAAAAAATGCCTATAGAATAGTTTGATCTCTGTCGGGAATATTCTCCAAAGACAAAGCCAACACCTCTCTAGGTCGACTCGTCCCATCAGATGGGCCGATCAGTCCCTGAGATTCCATTGTCTCGATAATCCTCGCGGCGCGATTATAACCAATTCTCATATGTCTTTGAATCAATGATATGGAGGCGTGGCCGATCCTTGTTACAAGCGCCACAGCCTCATCATATTTTTCATCGTCGAGCGCCTCAGATCCGGAACTCGATCCTGTGTCTGATCCATTTACTATGCTGGATATCTCGGAAAGATAGACTGGCGAACGCTGAGCCTTAGTGAAATCAGCGATTCGTCTTATTTCATTTTCCGATACAAAGGCGCCATGCAATCGTAGCAGTTTCGATGTTCCCGGTGGCAGGAAAAGCATGTCACCCATTCCAAGCAGATTTTCAGCGCCTACGGTATCAATAATTGTTCTTGAATCAGGCTTGGCCGAAACCTGAAATGAAATTCGGGCAGGGAAATTGGCCTTGATAACTCCCGTAATTACGTCAACAGATGGACGCTGAGTCGCCAAAATCAAATGGATTCCGGCCGCCCTGGCCATCTGGGCAAGTCTGGCGATCGAAATTTCTATATCTTTTGCAGCCACCATCATCAATTCAGCCAGCTCATCGACAATAATTATGATGTATGGAAGCTTTTGCGGATCGTCTTCTCCCTCGGGAGTCGATATTACGCCTGACTGAACCTTTTGATTATAACTCTCAATGTTTTTGGCGCCCGCTTTGCTGAGTAGTTCGTAACGCCTTTCCATTTCCCTTATTCCCCAACTGAGGACTTTGGGTACTTTGTCCGGGTCAGTGACAACAGGATAAATCAGATGTGGAATGTCCTGATAGTAGGAAAGCTCTAATTTTTTGGGGTCAACCATGATGAATTTGACTTCATCGGGTGAATAGGTCATCAGCCATGAACAAATAAGGATATTGAGACCGACGGATTTTCCAGTTCCAGTGGCCCCGGCAATTAATAAATGGGGCATTCTCGCCAGGCTTGTTGCAAAAGGTTCGCCGTCAATCCGCTTTCCCAATGCCATTTTAAGTGGGGCTGTGTTCGATTTGAACACCGAGGATTCGATAATTTCCCTGAAATAGACTATTTCCCTGTATAGATTGGGAACCTCGATACCGACTGTATCTTTTCCGGGGATTGGAGCCACCACCCTTGTTGATCCTGATTTAAGGGCCATAGCAAGATCATCGCTGGTGTTCAAAACCCTTCTCAACGGAATGCCTGGAGCAAGGCTAATCTCATACATAGTAATTACCGGGCCTGGATGAATCTCAACAACCTGGCCCTTAATCCCAAGATCGCCCAGTTTCTGCTCCAATATGGCCGCATTTGTCTCCAGCAATTTTTCGTCCACAAATCTCTTTGACACCTCAGGAATATCTAGAAGATCTATGGGGGGCAGTCGGTAATCGGACTGGGTCGAACAAAATGTTTGTTCCTCCGGTATCGGCTCTAGGTCTACGTCAGCCCTTTTTGTAACTTTAATGGGTCTTGCCTGATTTTGCTTGAGGTCATCATCTATGTCCCCAATTTTTTTCTCTTCATAAAAATCGGGGCTGTATCCGGAATCATCAATCTGTTGTGATTCCAGCGCGGCGCCAAACTCAATTTTCTCATCGGGAATTAATTCAGTATCTGATTCTTTTATATCGATAGATTTCCAGGGGATAGGATTATGTTTTCTACTTGCGACCTCACCTTCAACGGCGGCTGATAGCGAAGGGCAAAACGTCTCAGGGTCACCTGCAGAAACTTGCTCGTCGATCGACTGATGGATCTCGTCCTTAGGTAGGAAAGAAAGCCTTTCCCACGCATAAACATCAAGGGCTTGTTTTTCAAGCGGCTCACGCTCCAACAACACAGGACTCAAACCCTCCTGGGGAATAGTGACCGGAGCCGGTTCCTGATGGAGTCGTTGAGATATAGCACGTTTTATTGAACTGCGAATCCCTACGAAAGCCTTATTCAATAAACAGCTCAGTTTTTCTCGAAACCCAAAATTCAAGAGGTTGAGAGTTCCAGCTGACGGAAAACAGTACAAAAACACTTTGATCAAGGACCCTCTAGTCAATTCCAAAACGCAAATAATAAAAATAGTTATACTGATTACAAGACTCCCCGCCTGACCAAAAAACTTATAAAGTCCAGCATTAACAAGACTTCCTACTGCGCCTCCAGCGTTATTGGGAGAAAAATTCAAAATTGTCAAAGAGGAATACCGGTCTATAAGTGAACAAAGGATCAAAGTTAGCACGAAAAAGCTCACGGAATCCCAAAGGCGTGTATGTTTGGGTGAGGATTGGGCCAGTAACTTGATTCCAGTCATTGCAAAGAAAAATGGGATAAAAAACGAACACACACCTATTAACTGCGCTAGAGCGTCAGCTATGTGTGATCCTATCAAACCGCAAAGATTGTGAATTTCAGATCGGCGAGTCACTACATTGAAAGAAGGATCCCTAGGGTCGTACGACACTAAACATATCAGCAAGAAAATTGAACAACCAAGCCAGACGATGGCTTTTAATTCGGTTCGGCCGAATTTTGCCTGGTTCAACTCAGTGGCAGGAATTTTCTTGAATAATTGTTTGTTTTCAAGTGCATTTGATACCATACAAGGGGTCCTTGCGATCAAATAAAGTAGGCTCGCAACCGTTCAAGGCAATATTCAAACAAGGATGTTCTGATTGCTATATAATAAATAATAGCATAATCAAAAAGATGATTCAATAACATAGTCCATAACAACAGTTAATAATACTGTTATAGATTCTATGATTATGATAATAGATTGATATAATAGAATATATTATACAAAACATTAAGAAGTAATCTGAGGTAGAAATGTTCAGGCTGACATCTCGCAATTCCGATTCCAACTAAAAGTGATTAATTTTTTATAAATACCTTTGTAAGGGGTGAAGAATAATGGCTTACGAACGTGGATGTGAAAACTGTAACGCTGGCTGCACTGGAAGACACGACGCTGAACAACGCTCAGAAGAAATAAAATCTGGTCCATATCTGCTGTTTGCCGGAATACTGATTCTAGCATTTAGCCTAATTATGAAATGGTATTTTTTTTAGAAGATACAGATATTGGGGAACAGACAGGCGCTCGAAGTTTACTGTAGCCTAAACGGGCTTGACAAAAATCCTTGAGGCGTCATGTTTATTCATGGTTACGTGATACCCGTTAATATTGAGGCTCAGATCACGACCAAGGTCTTTTTGGAATTCGATTTCAACGGTAACGCCTTCCGTTAACCCCTCTTGGGACAAATTCTCTGTAAAATCTTCAAGACCCTGAATTTGTTGAATGACCACTCGAGTTCCGGGCGTGGCTTCGGCAAGTGTCATGCCACCTTCAAGGGCTTCTCGTTGCGCTGTCGCCCTCTCCAGAATTCTTCTTCGGGCCTGTTCCAGACAAACCAGGCAATCATGGCATGACTCAGCGCTGGTTTCCATCCATTTGGATTGATCAACCGGACAAGTCTGAACAAATTCCAGAAATCGGATCAACTTGTCTATCACTTCGGGGTCAAGATGATGTTCTATCCGGCATGCGTTATCTTCCGCGACGTTATCGTTGATCTGTAAGACACTCGAAAGAAAACGTTTCAAAATTTCGTGCTTTCGAACTATCTCTCTGGCCCTTGAAATTCCCTTTTCCGTCAACGTTATGAACTGGTGAGGATCATATCTGATAAGTCCTCTGGTCCCCAGTATCTTGAGAGCCGAACTTACAGACGACATCTTGACACCCAATCTATTGGCTATGTCGCGGACTCTCGCGATTCTGCTTTCCTGTTCGAGATGATAGATAACCTCCAGATAATCTTCCATCGCCGAAGTCAGGTTTGTTGGGGTATCAACAGGCGCCATTTTTGTGTCCTAATGTCTAACATCTCTAAATTATATAAAATATGCCATCATGGCTTTTCAGTTTCAATACTTTTAAAGATTTGATCCTTATTTAGATCTGACTCTCCCCAATCGTGATTTCTGCCTGAGTCTACACTAACCCATTATTTACGAGTCTGTCTCGATAAAATTTTATGGAAGGCTAGAATATTGATGGTGGGAAAAATTCAGAACTAAGACCCGAAAGTACCGGACAAACTCAGTTTTCGTCTTTAGGTTGTTCGACGTGATCCCATGTGTTTAGATTCGCCGGACCCTTGGAAAGCCTGTGATACTGCCAGGCCAGATGGCAATGTAAAATAATTTCCTCAACCCAGTCTCTCATGTCGCACATCACACCAAGATCCCCTGATTCCTCTTCTCGTTCAGCTCCCTGCTTGACCGTGGAGTCGACTTGCATGAGGAGTTCAAACATTCGATTAAAACACTTGTGAACATGCAGCTCAAATTCGTCAGCATTTGAAAATTTCACAGGGCACACTCTCTTTAGGAAAAATTAAAGGTGCTTTTAAGGCCGATCTCTTTTATACACGGAAACCAAATTGATAAAAGAGTCGGCCCGATAAATAATTCACTTAACCATAGCCACTCAATTCGGTATGTAACTATTTGTCGCCATTGAGCAGATGCCAATTTTCTTCGGGGATATCAAGTTGATCCAAAATGTTTTTGGCGGCATTATTGACATAGAACATATCAGGAGAATCAGGACCAACAAGTATTACCGGCCCATGAAATTTCCTTGAAAATTCTTCTATTGTAGTCGTGCCTCCGAATTTTGCTCCTTTCGCCTGATAACCTATGACTAAAACTTCATAATCTCCCTTCTTGAAGCATTTTCTCAGTTCAATTTCATGTACGCCTTCACACAAACGAAATCCGACGTCAACATAATCTCCCAGTTTACTGTCATACCCCATGCGCAGTTCTTTGTCCTTTCGAGCTATTAGATCCGGCGTGACAACAGCAGTTTCGGTTTTGGCCTCGTCAACAAAGACCACATCTCTTCTAAGCTCATAAGGTGATTCAAGAAAATGAAAAATGTTAAGTTGTGTTTGATGCTTTCTTGCAAGTCCCAACGCGTAATCAAACGCCCAATCTCCTTGTCGTGAAAAAAGTGCGCATAATCCTATTCCATTCATTTGTTTCCTCCTGACTTGATATCCTAAAGTTACTAAACTTTTAGTTCCTGTCTCCTGATTCATGTCTTCTTGAGATGTGTCCTTTCTAACGGGCAGTTCGACAATGAACTTGGATCCTTGTCCCAATTGGGACTCAGCCCTTATGACTCCTCCGTGCTCGTGTATTACCTTCCTGGTGATCACCAGACCTAAGCCTGTCCCTTTCGATCCTTTTGTAGAGTAAAACTTTGTGAAGAGGTTTTGGCGTAGCTTCTTGGCTCATGCCTGCCCCATCGTCGGAAATTTCAACGATTAAGAGCCCTTTCTCGACTCGACCTGATACTACGACTACGCTGTGAGCTGACTTCAGTATCTCCGGTTTGGCATGCGTGTATAGCGTTTGAAACCAGGTTTGACAGAGCGCTGTGGATTCCACCGGGATCTATAAAACAAGAACACATTGTTCCTTGGAAATCTCGAACAAGCTGAATACCTTCATCTTTTGCCTTGGCTTCATATAGATCACAAACCTCTGTGAGTAATTGACCGAACTCATAGAGTTTGTATTCAGGCTCTCTTTCTTTTGAGGCGTAAAGAATCCCTTTCACTAAATCCGAAATCTTCTCAACATTGTTTTTGACCATAGCCCACCCGGCCTTAACCCTATCCTCGCGATTCCGGGTCAATCCTGAATCAAGCACATAAACCCCACCCTGCAACCCAGCCAGAATATTTTTTATTGAGTGAGACATCCCGGCTATAGTCTCCCCGAGAATAGCCAATTCTCCTTGAAGTCTTTTGACTTCGGTTATATTGGTGCTCATCTCCATTACTGCTACAATTGCGCCACTGTTCATCTGTTACGGGCGCCGTGTAGACTATGATATAGGTGTCTTCACCATCTTTCCTCCAAACCTCTTCGGAGTAGTTGGTACAACCGTCAAGAAATGTTTTTTCTACCGGGCAATTGTCACATTTCTTTTCAAAGTTTTTGTAAACCCGGAAACACTTTTGACCTTCGCCTGGACCAAAATCGCGCACAAAAAAATTGTTTGTTCTGATAATATTAAAATCCTTGTCCACTACCGTAAGATAACAAGGAACACTTTCGAACAGATATTGAAATTCCTGCCGGTTTTTTTCTATCTTAAACTGAAGCTTTTTCAACAATGTCACATCAACAGCCATTTCTAACACTTCCTCAACTTTACCTTTTTCATCAAAAATAGGAGAGGTTTTTACTATTACGTTGGTTTGACTGCCGTTGACGCTCCAGACTTCTTCTGACTGGTGAGACGCTCCGTCATGGAAACTTTTTTCTACGGGGCAATTTTTGCAGCGAGAGGTTTTATTCTTATAGCCCGAAAAACAGTACTGATTGACCTTGTCTCCGAATTCGGACTTAAACGATCTATTGGCGCGCGTGATACGGAAATCCCTGTCAATCACTGTCAGGTAACACGGAACCTCATCAAATAACGATTTATACATTCGTCGACTGGTTTCGAGTTCACTTGTTCGCTGATTTATTTGAAAACTCATGCGATCGAAATCTCTGGCTAAGTCAGCTATTTCATCGTTGCCCCCTGCTTTCTGGCGAGGAACGTATTCCCCTCTGGCCATTTTCGAAGCTTTGTCCTGTAGGTTTCTAATCGAAGGATTAACGAATACCAACACCGCTGCGCCACTTACGCTACAGACCACGAGAAATAGAAGGGTAGCAAAAACCATTGTCTTGTGTGCACCCTGAGAAATTTCCCTGATTGATCTCCTCCAAACCAATTTTTACCTCTACAGCCCCGAGAATAGGATCGTCTTCCGGACGAGCGTGGCAGCTGGCAGCTAGAGCAACTCTGGGCGTTTAACAACGGGTTAACGACAGAGATAACCGTATTGTCCTTGGAAATTCTGTGCCTTATTCTCGGGTTGGACTTCAGATCGTTTAAAAGAGGCTCGTCAGATCCGTCCGACCGGACAGGCGTCTTTATTTGTCTTGATGTATAGTGAAGAACGCCTTTCTGATCATAAATATTGATTTCCTTGAAACCTTCAGTTAGCCCAATAGCGTTTATAATTTGCCTGATGACACCCCTTTCCTTAGTCATCATGCCGTTCCAGATCGCGGCTTTGATAACCTCCGAATCCTTCATCGGATTCTCGAATGGTTCTTTTTGATTAAACTGTTTTCTTGAGAGGAAATAGTGTGATAGGAGAAGACCAATAACGCCAGTAACATTACAATTCCGGCGTAAAAACTCAGCTTGAAGCTCAAGCTTCGTGTAAATTTGGTCACAAAATGGATGACGTTCTTGAGCATAGCGCCTAATCAAAAAGGTGTAATATGCTGTGGGCCGAGGAAGCTTCGTCAACTACTTCCAGGAATCAAGAACGCCATCAGGAACAATGTCCGAGAATAAGAAATCAACGGTTTCATAAACAATCTGAAACCCAATATCTTTGCTAACCGATGATTCTCTTTATCTCTTTGAGCAGAGCGTCCTTATCCACAGGTTTTTCAATATAAGCTTCAGGAGGCCTAATTGATCTTTCGTGAATCCACTTCTTGAAATCCATGTTAGGTGTGTCGTCAGTGGCGAAACCTGTCACCATAACGACAGGAATTGACGTTATTTCAGGATCTTTTCTTAACTCGCGAAACATCTTAATCCCGGTCTTGTTTGGCATGAGCAAATCTAGGCTCACAAGATCCGGCTTTTCAGACTTGATCTTGGCTAGACCTTCGTCGCCATCCGATGCTGTGGAGATTTCGTATCCATTGTCTTCAAGCAAAGTTGAGAGAAAGGTCACCATGTCTGGTTCGTCATCTATTATTAAGATCTTTTTTGCCATAGCCTACCTCCTTGGTTGAGTTGGGAGAGTTCCGAGCTTATGCTTACGGATTTACTAAGGAAACTTTTGTCGAAAAAAAAACTTAGTGTTCACCTGTCGACCAAGTTTTTATTGGCGATTAAATATCACCAGACTTGTCGACAATCAAGACTCAAAACCGATCGCACGTTTCTAAATGTAACATGGTAGACGATCCGTTCAATGGGCGCAATAATAATATCATTTCTTCAAAAGGTTCATTAGCAGACGTCTAAAAACTTCCGAAGAGACTTGGATTCTCCCATTTTTCTTAAAGCACCAAGGCAGGAGCCAAGAGTTCCGCCAAGTTCATCACTTTTGCATTGACATGGTAGTGTTCGATAATTTCTTTCAGTTGGTCCGTGCAGTTGTGACACGATTGCAGGCAAATATCGGCGCCGGTGGCTTTTATTTCGTCTGCCTTGATTTTTCCCGCAGCAATGCGCCTTGGGGTAAACTCGGGCATGGCTAAGGCCCCGCCCCCGCCCCCACAACAAAAACTATTTTCTCGGTTGTGTTCCATTTCTACAAAATCTTCAATAGCAGCTCTAATAACTATACGAGGCTCCTCCGTCACTCCACCGGACCTGGCTATGTTGCAGGAGTCATGATATGTAGCTCTATGGCCATCCCAAACTGATTTGTCCGTTTTAATACGACCTTCCAAGACAAGTTTAGCCATCAATTCCATCACGCTGGTGATTTTGAAAGGAACACCGCCTACCCAATTCGGTAATTCCCATCTTAGAGCGCGATAACCATGCCCACATTCTCCAGCAAGAAGGTATTCACATTCTAATCTCTTTACGTCTTCAGCTTGCCACAGAGCAAATTGCCTGGCGTCCGGGTCATTCCCATTAAACAATGCGTAATTTGTCAAATCCCAGTATCTTGAAGAAATGGTGAAATCTACGCCTGCAGCATTTAATACCTTGGCTGTGGCCTGAATAGTTAGAGGATAGTATTTGGGTTCTCTTGGGTTAAGAGTCAGGAAGTATTGGGCTCCTTTCTTATCCACAGGGATCTTGAAATTTTCACAGCCTTCTTCGTCCTGAAGTTCTTCTTCTATCCATTCAATGGTTTCGACAAATTCATCCTGAGGAACCGCCATGTTATTTCCCCAGTTATAATGCGTATCCACTGTGTCTTGGAGATGCTGAGGCACTCTACCAACCTTTTGCATGATGCTCCGGACGCCGCGCACCATCATCCCGTAATCGACACCCATGGGGCAATTAAAAGTGCAACGTCTGCACATTGTGCAGCCGCCCCAAAGCTTGTCATACATTTCATTCGCAAGTTCTTTATCTAGTTTTTTCGCTCCCACGAATGAAGGGAACACCTGAGCGATCCAGTCGTACCTGCTTTTGTACCATTTCCTGAAACGATCCGCCTTGTATGCGGGTACAAGAGTTTTATCTTCCGGTATCGATACACTATAATGACAGGCGTCGCTGCACATCCCGCAATGTATACAACCGGACAAAGAAGCCGTAACGACTCGATTTAATGTACCCGGAAGCAATTTTTCCATTTCTTCGAGCATCTCAGGGGTAAATTCCGTTTTAGTGGGCCACTTTCGCTCTTCTTTGGCCCCTAGTTTCTCTCCGTGCTCCGACATTTATGCCCTCCATTTATTCCAAATGTTGAAAATGTTTTTCATAAAAATTAGCTACTTGGGGTTCCAGGTCGGATTTTTAACATCTTTATTTATGACCCCTCGCCCACCAAAAGTCCGGCCAAAATTAACCCTTCCGAATGGATAAAGGATGTAGTGGGAAATTTTGCTAAACGGAACTGTACAACAGAAAGAAAGTAGTCAACAGGAAGAAGATCCACATCCATCCGGTATCCGGGCTGCCGTTGATCCACATCCACATGGCTACGAAACCCACCGCAAAGAAGACCGTCATTAACGAAATAGCAAAATAGTCATCAGGACTGCTTATGATTTTGATCTCAGGAACGGTCAAACGTCTGTATATGCGACGAAGGCCAATCAAGAAGGCTAAGCCCATAAAAAGCATGAAAACCTTTGATACCGCCGGGGTCATCAAAGATGGCGCCAGCGGGATAAAAAAAGTAGCGCCTATCGTTAGGGCCACTGCAATATGGAAAATCATGAATTCAGCGTAAAAAAATGGATTTTTTCTAGTGCTCTCCATGCTCCAGGGTTTTAATACGTTAGTCAGGGACTCCAGGGCCCCCGCTACTCTGTCTCCCTTAAGTTCGGCTTTCTCCGGGGGGATCGGTTTTTTGAGCATCTGACGGATTTTGATGATGTACATCAATGCCATGAAACTCAGAGCCATATACTGAACAGGCTCCTGCAAAATATACAGAGCGTGACTGACATTATTCTCCATATCTTTATAATCTCCTTATTCCGAAAATATTGTTCAATCCTGAGAAGAGATGAAAAGATCAGGAAAAAAATTTGCCGTTTCATTAGTTCACCTAACCGCAGAGTAGGGTTTATTACGAATCATAATCCCGACAAAACTCCAAAAATAAAGGGCAAATGGAGAATATTGTTCCTTGAGCAATTCCGTCAAGATCTTTTGTCTCCTGGATGATGAAGCGTTGGCAAAGTCCTAGGCCTACCCAAACCAAAGTTGTGGCATGTGCAGAAAAAATCTCTTTAGACAACTAATTGGGTAGGAAATCAAAGCTCACCTATGGAAACTGTTCTGCACAACCAACTCGGGTAATTCTCAATCCATCAAAGATTACTTGCCTTTACCGCTTATTTTAATAATTTGTTTTATGTCCATTGGACCATAACCTCCGACGTCTGACGAAAACGTATATCCTCGTAGCGTCCTGAGAGAAAGACCACATTCCTTCAAATTCGATCCAGTACTAAAACTTTGCAATAATGGCGCCGTACAAAAACTACTAGAACAGAGCCTCTGAAATTGGCTGAAACAGCGTCAACTCTTTTGATATGTCAGGAATTCTTACAGCGTGTAAAAGACAACTTTTTTTGTAGGCAAACAAGATCCCACAACCTTGATGACTGAAATTTTTTATTGAAGAAATGGCAATGTCGTCGAATCTTGTGGGCCGGGAAGGATGCCTGATAATACTAGAGGCTAGAAATATTGCAGTTGAATGCTAAAGAACGATAGATCGATCCGATTAACATACCAGGCTGGCTGAAACGTCTGGAGCCGAGGATGGGAGTTGAACCCACGGCCTGATGTTAACGAACCACAGCATCCCTTCAGTTCCACCATGCTTCCTGCAAACCTCCAATAATTGTATTTTCACAGTGCATAGGATCTTTATAGAAAGTTATCAGGACATCGCTCTCAATGATCAATGACAGTGGCAGGCTCGAATCTGAGAAAATGTGCAAACTAATTAGTGGGACAGGGCATTAGGAATACTCTACAAATCATTTAATATCCCCGACTTGACAGTTCTATGAACATGTAGACATATGTATTAAAAGCTTGAAAGGTTTACGTATGCCAGTTCTTAGAATAGTCACAGCTCCTGACAATAAACTGATTTCAAAAGCTGAACTTATTACAGAGTTGAACGAAGATGTGTTCCGGCTGGCTTCAGACATGACCGATACTATGTATAAGGCTCCGGGAATAGGGTTGGCCGCAAATCAGGTTGGAGAACTCATTAGACTAATTGTTTTTGACATTCACTACGCGTACGCGGAGCCCAAAGACAAAAAGAAGGCTCCAACAGTCATTATCAATCCTGTAATATTAATTTCGGAGGGAGAAGAATTTAGGGAAGAGGGGTGTCTCAGTGTTCCCAATTTCAACGTCGATGTCAAACGCGCGGCTCGCGTTCAGGTTGAAGGCGTAAACATAAAAGGTAAACCTGTCAAGATAGAAGCCGAAGGCCTCATGGCAAGAGTGCTCCAACATGAAATAGATCACCTGGAAGGCAAAACTCTACTGGATCATGCGTCAGCGCTAAAAAGGAGTATTTATCAAAGACGTGCAAAAAAAACTCAACGGAGTGGTAAGTGACACTGCGTCTTGTGTTTATGGGCTCACCTCAGTTTGCTGTTCCGACGCTCAAAGCCCTGCATCGAGAATTTAAAATTTTAGCTGTTTTTTCGCAGGCGGATAAGCCGACTGGTAGGGGGAAAATACTAACCCCCACACCAGTAAAACAAGCGGCCCGAGACCTTGGCCTCATGTGTCACGAACCCGACAATCTTAAAGATCCTCGGGTTTTCGCAATTCTAAAAGAACTAAAACCTGAAGCTATCATTGTGGTCGCTTACGGAAAATTCCTTCCAAAAGACATTTTGAATCTGCCGCCCATGGGATGTCTAAATCTTCACGCGTCTCTATTGCCTAGGCATCGCGGACCATCCCCTATTTCCGCTGCTCTGCTTTCAGGAGATGAACAAACAGGCGCAACTGTAATGCTCATGGACTCCGGAATGGACACTGGACAAATTCTCGCTCAATGCATTGTTAAAATAGGACCGGAAGACACAGCGGGAGACCTACACGATAAGCTTATGGAACAAGGGTCTTTATTGATGGTCGAAACAATCAAGAAACTGGCCAAAAAGGAAATTGTTTCCGTTCCTCAGGATGAGTCGAAAGCTACGTATTGTAAACTACTAAAGAAAACCGACGGATTGATGGATTGGAATTTAAACGCCCATCGCCTTGATAGAATAGTTCGGGCTATGAATCCTTGGCCTGGCGCTTTCTTCACGGTGGGGCAAGAGGCCGTGAAGGTTTGGAGAGGGAGCGCTCTTGATGGGCATGGACAACCGGGGACTGTAATTGACGTGACATCAAAAGGAATTTTGGTTGGAACCGGTCAAGGACTTTATTGTATGGAAGAAGTTCAGGCGCCTTCAAAAAAAAGAATATCTGCGCCGGACTTTGCTAGAGGGAAAAGACTGAAACCGGGCGCCAGCTTAACTTAAGGGTACGACAAAATCGTTTAGCGATTGTCTACATTAATTTTTGAGATAATAATTCGTGGAGTGAAAAAATGAACCAACTCAAGACAGTGATTCTGCTCGCCGCTCTTAGTGGTTTGTTGGTCGTCCTGGGTGGATACCTGGGAGGTAAAAATGGAGCCACATTGGCGCTGGTGATCGCTTTGGTGATGAATTTCGGCAGCTACTGGTTTAGCGATAAAATCGTATTATCCATGTACCATGCTCAGGAAGTCACGGAATCTGAGGCTCCTGATCTCTATAATCTGATCAGGGAGCTTACCAGGAACGCAGGACTTCCTATGCCGAAAGTGTATATCATTCCAGATGAGTCTCCGAACGCGTTCGCAACCGGTAGAAATCCCGAACACGCCGCTGTGGCTGTCACTGAAGGTATATTGCGCATTCTAAACAGGGATGAGCTTGCGGGTGTCATCGGACATGAACTCGGCCATGTAAAGAATAGGGATATACTTATACAAACCGTAGCGGCTACTATCGGCGCCGCTATTACGTACCTGGCGCAATTTGGATTTCTCTTTGGCGGAAGGTCTAGCGATGACAGGGAAGGTGGCGGTTCTTTTTTAGGCTCGTTGATGATGATGATCTTGGCGCCTCTTGCGGCTGCCGTAATTCAAATGGCCATATCCAGGTCTCGAGAATATATTGCGGACGACACTGGAGCGAAAATATGCGGACATCCTTTGTGGTTAGCAAGCGCCCTAGGCAAGCTTCAGAAAGGGGTCGAAAGAGTTCCTATGCAGGCGGAACAGGCCACAGCTCATATGTTTATAGTGAGTCCCTTTTTCGGAAGCGGTATGTCGAATCTCTTTTCAACACACCCACCTATTGAGAACCGCATCGAAAGACTCGAAAAAATGGCTGGATACTGAGTCTTATAAATCGAAACAAATGCGCCTTTTATGAATGAGTCTCTCGCGAATCCAGGTCCAATAAATCGCGAGAGACTCGTCGTCACTTCTTGCTTTTCTCCAGATCATGAAGCCAATTTTAAACATTAGTTGGCGCCTATTCCGTTTGAGGCCAAATGACCAACCGAGGTTTTACAGTCACAGTCTCGCGTGAACTGGCTCTGAATGCATTAAATAAATGCGACAAAGGCAGTTATGCGGAAAATGTGATTGCGGATATTCTCTCTAACAAGGTTGTATCGGAAAAGGATCGATCACTTGTTACCGAAATTGTCTATGGCTCTATCCGCTGGAGAACGAGACTGGACTTAACAATCAATTCCTTTCTTAGACACTCTTCCAAAAAACTGAAGTCCGAGATCCGTAACATTCTAAGAATAGCGTTGTACCAATTGATTTTTCTGGATAGAATCCCGGCTCATTCAATTGTAAATGAGGCGGTTTCGCAGGCAAAGGGTTTGTATGGAGGCGCTTTTTCAGGAATGGTGAATGCGATTCTGAGGTCGGTGTTGGCAAACGCTGAGATTTGTCACGCCAAACCTGGGAAAGCGCCAAATACTCTAGCTGTTTATTATTCGCACCCCGAATGGTTGGTTACACGATGGATTTCTGAATACGGGATTGAAGAAACGGTGAACATTCTCGAATTCAACAATCGACGGGCGGAATTAAATCTACGCGTAAACTTAATCAAGACAAACTTTTCCGATCTAATTCGCTATTTTGAGAAAGAGGGCTTGTCCTACAAAGTTCTGGACAAGAACCTGGGAGCATTAACAATTTTAAAATGGAGAGCCCCTGTAAAAGAATTACCCGGTTTCAAAGAAGGGCTTTTTGCTATTCAGAATTTTGCTTCTCAAATTGTAGCCCCATTGACTAAACCAATGGCACGACATGAAATCCTTGACGTTTGCGGCGCTCCCGGTGGGAAATCGTCACATATCGCTTCGATCGTGAATAATCAGGCTGGAATCACTTTGGTAGATGCGAATCTCAATCGTCTTGAAGAAGCCGAGAAAAATTTCAAACGTCTCGGGGTTGAGTGTGTAAAAATAGTCCTGGGGGACGCCGAACAGTCATCTTTTCTCAGTTCATTGGGAACCTTCGATCGGGTTCTCGTTGACGCGCCCTGCTCTAATCTGGGAGTACTGAGACACAACTGCGAGGCGAAATACCGGGTAAGCGCCGAAGACTTGAATAATATGGGCAGACGGCAATTGCTAATCTTGTCTGAAGCCGCCAAAGCCGTCAAGAAATCGGGATTATTGGTGTATTGTGTATGCTCGGTCAGTCGGGAAGAAACGTTTCAAGTCATAGGAAAATTTCTCGCGTCTCACGCGGATTTTGTCATAGATAAAATCGAGCCCCATGAAATTCCAAGCTCTAAATTTCTGACTAATGAAGGGTTTTTCTTCTCTTTTCCACCTTCCATGAGAATTTTGACCGATGGGTTTTTCGCTGCGAGAATCAAAAAGATCTAAAGGTCTAAACCGTAAATTCATCAAAACGCGTCGCGTAAAGCGTATATTTTTCAAAAAATTGAAGTCTAAATTCGGCATGTATTTGATTGGTGAGTCATTAGTGTGAAAAAAATTCATTCAGTTATAAATACGACAAGAAAAGTGCGAAGAAAACGCGTGACGTACGGGCTGGCTACCCCACCCTAAATAGTTAACCTTATGATAAATAAACCTATTTTAGGTTTGGCACGTGCGTTGCTATAGTAAAGGGCGAACAACGACTCCTAACCATACCCTCTTAGCAATCCTCCAGAATGGATTGCTTTTTTTTTGCCAAAAATTTGTTGACAGAGAAAATGTTTCATCATACTTTACGATTTAATTAATACTTAACAACAAGGTTCCCTTCCCATGAGCGTCGAACTGCAGATCGGGACTAGAATCAGGGCGCAAAGACTTGGCAACAAACTGACTCTTAAACGGTTGGCGGAACTGGTAGGTTGTTCTGACGCTTATTTATCGCAAGTGGAAAATGGAAAAGTCTCCCCATCAATCTCAAGCCTAAAAAAAATATCCGAAGCTTTACAGGCCAAAATAACAGATTTCTTTGTAGAAACCGAAAATGATGACCCAGTAGTGCTGCCCCAAGACCAGAGAGTAACTATCACCCTGGAAGGATGGAACGCTCGTATCGAATCTTTAATTATCAACTCCAGGAACAAGAGAATGCATCCGTTTTTCACCACAATCCAACCTGGTGGCGGATCACATGGTCTTTACAGCCACGTAGGAGAAGAATTTGGATTAGTTCTCAAGGGTGAATTGCAAATTCACATCGAAGGCGATATTCATCTGGTTCATCAGAATGAGAGCTTCTATTACAATTCCAATTTACCTCACAGTTGGACCAATCCAGGTAAGTCCGAAACGATAGTGGTTTGGGTCATAAGTCCTCCGACATTTTAAGCCTATAGGATGAAGGTGTTCGAAACTCTACGGATTAAATCCAATTCAGGAAAAGGAGAGTGACGATGATTCTAAAGAGCTTCAGGTTAGTTTTGGTTCTGCTGCTTGTTAGTCTCTTATGTGTGGGACTGGCGTGGGGCGAACAAAAAAAAGTCTGGAAAATCGGGGTAGCGGTTTCGCTGACCGGTGTATTTGGCAAAGACGGTAGCCTTGTCAAAGACGCTTATACACTTTGGCAGGAAACCATCAACGCGGCTGGTGGAATAAACGGTTCTCCCGTCGAGATAATTTTCTATGACGACAAGAGCGATCCGGCGACTACGGCTAAACTGACTGAACAACTTATTGTCAGTGACAAGGTTGATCTACTCTTGGGTGGATTCGGCAGCAGTCAATTGTTCGCTGCTAGCCCTGTCGCTGAAAAAAATCAATATCCTTTGATCAGCGGCGGCGCAAGCTCCGACAAACTGTTCGAACGGGGATTCAAATACTATTTTTCAACTCTCGGCAAAGCTACCGAGGAAGTTAGAGGGTGTGTCGACATTTTCTCGGCCGTTAGTCCTAAACCAAAAACAGCCGCTATTATTGGGGCGGATATTTTATTCACATCGTTAGCTTGTGAAGGTTTCAAGAAATATTGCGGACAAAATGGCATAGAAGTTATTCACTACGAGCTATTCCCAATGGCGCTGCAGGACTACAACTCTTTGTTGACCAAGGTGAAGAACAAGAATCCGGATCTATTGCTGGTAGGTTCCCATCTTCTCGTGGCGATGAAGACCATAAAAGCCATGAAGGAGATAGACTTCAGCCCCAAGGCGGTAGCTTTCAGTTACGGTCCAACGGTCCCAAAATTTGTGGAGGATCTCAAAGGTGACGCCAACTACGTAATCGCCGCATCTGAATGGACTGGAAACATGCCCTATTCAGGAAAAATTTTCGGTAAGGCGTCGGATTTTAAGGAGCTTTATTTCAAAAGATTCAATCGTTTTCCTGATTATGTTGAAGCAGCCGCAGCCGGTGGCGCCGTGGCTCAACAAACCGTGTTGGAAGAATTGAAGTTAACCCCCCCCCTAACCAAAGAGAATCGTGTAAAAATCATGGAAGCGTTACACAAGGACACATTTGAGACTTTCTACGGTAAAATTCACTTTGGAGCGGATGGAGCCAACGAAGCCCATCCTCCAGTTGCGGTGCAAATCCAGAATGAAAAACTCGAAAATGTCTTTCCGCTGGAATACGCTGAGGCAAAGATTCTGTATCCTTTCAAACCCTGGAAAGAAAGATAATTTATTGTGCAAGAGGGATTGGTGGAACTACGCCAATCCCCTTGGCAATGTCAATCGTTAATTCAAGAGTCTGCAAATCATGCGGTAGCCGACTTCTTAAATCGGAAGATTATTGGAAAGATTCAAATGGCAGTCAGAAAATTACGAAATTATGTAAACGGTGAGTGGATTGATTCAAAGACAGAGTCATTTTTCCCCATAGTAAACTCTTTAGATGGTCAAACAATAGCATTATGCCCTGATTCAACCACACATGAAGTGGATGACGCAATTTATGCGGGGAAACAGGCTTTTCAATCCTGGAGAAACACAATTCCCACCAGGCGCGCCGATATTCTTTACAAATTGCGGGAAAAAATGCTCTCAGCGATTGGAGAACTGGCCGAAATCATAACACTTGAACATGGAAAAACTCTCTCCGACGCAAAGGGTGAACTTACACGGGCGATTCAATATGTAGAACACCCATGTGGAATCCCGGAATTGTTGAAGGGTAGTCACAGCGAAGATGTTGGGACAGGCGTCGATGAGTATTACATACGAGAACCCTTGGGGGTATTTAGTTTACTGCCTCCTTTCAACTTTCCGGCCATGATCGCTCTCTATTTTACCTGGCCGATCGCTTGTGGGAATACGGTGGTAGTTAAACCAAGTGAGCTGTGTCCCATGACCATGCTGAGAATAACCGAATTGGCCGAAGAATCGGGTTTTCCCAAGGGAGTGCTGAATGTTGTCAACGGGGGACCGAGTGTGGGAGAGAGGCTCTGTACACATCCGGATATTCAGGGTGTGACGTTTGTCGGTTCTTCCAGGGTAGCTGAAATGGTTTATCGGACAGCCACTTCACATGGGAAAAGAGCTCAATGCCAGGGCGGCGCAAAAAATCATGTGTTAGTAATGGATGACGCAAACCTTGATGAGGCTATTCCGAATATTGTGAATTCTTGCTTTGGTCACACAAGTCAAAGATGTTTTGCGGTTTCAAACATTTTGGTCAGTGATAAAATTTATGATCCATTTAGGGAACAATTCATCGCCGCATGCAAGGAACTGAAATTGGGGTCCGGCCATGAAGCTGGAACCAATATGGGGCCAGTTGTGAACAAACCGGCTCTGGATCGCCTGTATAAATCCGTCGACAAAGCTCTTGAGGAAGGGGCTTCGATCATCCTCGACGGTAGAAGTCCCCAAATTAATGATTATCCAAACGGATTTTTCTTCGGCCCGACTTTATTAGAGGTGGAACCGGATAATTTCGCATTCAAGGAAGAGATTTTTGGACCAGTGCGATGTCTGAAAAAAGTCAAAACACTTCAGGAAGCCATCGAAATCATCAATTCGAGCGCATATGGACATACAGGTGTGATCTACACACAAAATGGCGGTTGGGCTCGTCATTTCATTAGAAACGTCAATACTGGACAAATCGGGGTAAATGTTGGAACACCGGCGCCGATAGCGTTTTATCCGGTAGGAGGACGCAAGGTGTCTTTCTATGGCTCTCATCGAGGTCGAGCAAACGACGCGATCGATTTTTATACGGATAAAAAAGTGGTTGTAACGAAATGGAGTTCATATTCTGAAAAATCGGCTCCAGAGAATTCAAATAAAAAGAACGAACCGAGTTCGGTATTGTTTTAAGATATGGACACAGTATTAGCTCAAGCTGTGATTAACGGACTCCTTTTAGGAGGAGTCTATACGGCGTATTCAGCCGGATTCTCCCTTATTTTCGGAGTCATGGGGGTAGTCAATCTTGCTCACGGTGAGCTGATAATGCTTGGAGCTTTCACATCATACTGGCTTTTTGATTTCTTCAAGCTCGATCCATATCTGAGCGCTCCATTCGCGATGGTTTTTCTATTCATATTTGGCTATCTGGTTCAAAAGCATATCATCAACCGAGTAATCGGACAGCCCCACATTATGAGCTATATCCTAACCTTTGGTCTCCACTTAATGGTGGCCAATATAGCCATCAAAATGTGGACCCAGGACTTCAGATCCATCACTACAAGTTATTCAGGAGCCAACGCCGCCATACTAGGTCTGAATATTCCTTACGCCAGATTGATCACATTTATTGTAGCTCTTCTGGTCACATGGGGCTTGTGGTTTTTTCTGATGAAGACAGAGACTGGCAGGGCTATTAGAGCCACGGCTCAGGACAAAGAAGTCGCGAGATTGATGGGCGTGAATATCCGAGACATTTATGCGATTACTTTTGGACTGGGGGCTGCCATAACGGGATTGTCCGGAGCCGTCATGAGCCCCTTCGTAATAATCTCTCCTGAAATGGGGCTCGAATACACTATTATCGCCTTTTGCGTAGTTGTTTTGGGGGGAATGGGATACATGCCCGGGGCCCTGGTTGGCGGGTTGGTGTTGGGGGTTGCCCAATCGTTGGCCGCCACCTATTTGAACGCGGGCGCTTCAGTTGCGATAACGTTCATAATTCTTTTCATCATGCTAGTGATTAGACCGGCAGGAATACTGGGTAAAGGTAACGTGGCATGACATGGGTTGAAAATAACCGAGGGCCCGATGAATTTTAAGACCGACAAGATAATTCTGGCCATATTCTTGATAATTTCAGCGGGGCTGGCGTTCCTGCCTTATTTTGTAAAGTCTGAATATTTGCTGAGGTTGATAGCTGTAGTCATTCTCTGGATAGGGCTAGCAGGATGCTGGAACATGATGAGCGGATATACCGGCTACATCGATTTCGGCCCAGTCGTCTATTTTGGAATCGGCTCATATGTGGTCGCTATAGCCATGACCAAGTATGGAATGCCTTTTTTTCCGGGTCTGATCCTTGCCGGATTAGTTTCGGCTACAACGGCTTTTTTTATAGGGATCCCAACTTTACGTTTAAAGGGAGCTTATTTTGCGATAGCCACATTCGCTTTTGCTGAAGCCATGAAACAGATCACCCTGGAGTTCGACCGGACTTTCTCTGTTTCATTTTTTCAGGGCAGTGACGGGATAACATTACCCATAAGCGGATATGACAACACTTTTTTCTTTTATTGTATTTTTCCAGTCACATTTCTCGTGATCTTGGCTCACTATTTCATAGAGCATTCAAAATTCGGGTACGGCCTCAAGGCCATCAAAGAAGCTGAAACCGCGGCTGAAATCAGTGGGGTTAATACAACATTAATTAAATTGAGGGCTTATGTTACAAGCGCCTTTTTCCTGGGGCTGTTTGGAGCCATAGAGGCCTACTGGATTACTTATATAACTCCGTCTGATGTGTTCAACGTACAGAAAAAACGGTTCAGATGGTCATTATGACCCTGTTGGGAGGAATGGGAACATTCCTCGGGCCTATTGTGGGAGCTACCTTTCTTACCCTGCTATCAGAAGCCCTGGGAACAAGATTTGTCGAATATTACCTTATCATGATAGGCGCAATCATAATTATAGCGATATTGATCATGCCTAGCGGGATAATCGGAACTTTGAAGATTCGTAAAAAGTTTAGGTTTATTTGATTTAATGAACAACAACATCTTTTGGGTAAAATAATGACCGGATTACAATGCAAAGACGTCACTATGAAATTTGGAGCTTTGGCAGCGGTCCAAATGGTGAGTTTTTCTTTAAACCCCGGAGAAATCCTGGGAATGATCGGACCGAATGGAGCCGGAAAGACCACCCTTTTTAATTGTGTAATTGGTCTTCACAAACCTAGTTCAGGGAAAATATATCTTAACAATGTTGATATTACCGGAATGAAACCTCACAGAGTCTGTCGAATGGGGTTGGCCAAAACCTCACAGATAATGGAGCCTTTCCAGGCTATGACTGTGTTCGAAAACGTCCTTGTGGGCGCTTTGCACGGCGGCAGAATGAGAATGGGCCCGGCAGCGAAGGAGACAGAGAGAGTTATCGAACTAGTGGGATTGAATGAGTACGCTTTCAAACTATCGGGATCTATTCCCGTCCCGGCGCGCAGAAGATTGGAACTTGCCCGAGCCTTGGCGACTGGAGCGAATGTCCTTCTCCTTGACGAGAATATGGCTGGACTGAATCCACATGAAGTGGATGACGCCTTGAGAATTATAAATCAAATTAGAGACTCCGGGAAATCTCTCATAGTAGTCGAACATATTATGCGAGTCGTGATGGGTATATCTGACAGGATTATCGTGTTGAATTACGGCGCTAAAATCGCCGACGGTTTCCCGGAAGACGTAGTAAATGATGAGGCGGTCATAAAGGCCTATTTAGGAGAAAAACTTTCATCTCTCAAAGTGGCTTGAGAATAAACAAGATGGATCAACCTATTTTAAAAGTAGAAAAAATTGATGTTTCCTATCGAGACGTTAAGGTCCTGCATGAAATTGACCTAGAAGTTTATCCGTCTGAAATTGTAACAGTAATAGGCCCCAACGGAGCCGGCAAAAGCACATTGTTGAGCGCCATAATTGGCTTTCAGGCGCCAAATAAAGGTTCAATTTCGTTTAAAGGACACACCATAACGGGGGTTCCGCCTGAAGAAACGGTGAAACTTGGAATGACTATTGTACCTGAGGGAGCCAGGGTGTTTACGGAAATGTCTGTTTTGGACAACCTCAAAATGGGTTCATATATCAAGTCATCACGAGAGCGCCGAAATGAATCTCTTGAACTGGTTTTTGATTTTTTCCCCCGCTTACACGAACGGATGAAACAAAAGGGAGGCACGCTAAGCGGCGGAGAACGCCAGATGCTGGCTATAGGCAGGGCACTTATGTCCAGGCCGTCCCTGCTTCTCCTTGACGAGCCTTCCTTGGGTTTAGCCCCATTACTAGTCACCAAGGTGTTCGAAACCATAGTCAGGATTGCCAGCACTGGTCTGACTGTTCTCCTGGTTGAGCAAAATGTTCATTTTTCGCTGGAAATTTCAAAGAGAGCCTATGTTTTGGAAAACGGTCGAATAGTCAAAAGTGGCCCTTCGGAAGAGCTTGCGAACAATGATTACATCAGGAAATCCTATCTGGCCCTATAGTCGAAACTCTTTTGAGGTCTCGCATTATGGATCCTGAAAATATTCAAAACGAACCTGAAGAAATGACGATTCGTTTTTATCTGAATGGATCAGAAACAACGGTCACAATTCATCCTTGGGAAACAGCCTCAGAGGTCCTTCGTAACAGACTGGATCTCAAGGGAGTCAAAATAGGTTGTGGAATAGGGGAATGCGGGGCGTGCACAATCATTGTGGAAGGGAAAACAGTCAACTCATGCCTGATTCCCGCGGCGCAGCTTGATGGAAGACGAGTTGAGACGGTAGAAGGCCTGGCTAGGGAAGGTACTTTGAATTACCTTCAAAGAGCTTTCCGGGATAACAACGCTGTCCAATGCGGTTTTTGCACACCAGGGACGCTTATGTCAGCCAAAGCTTTGCTGGATAAATGCGATAAACCATCCAGGGAACAGATTATTGATGCTCTATCCGGTAACTTGTGCAGATGCGCAGGCTACGTACAAATAATAGAGGCTGTGGAAGAAGCGGCGCGGAAGAAGCCACAAGGTCAACAGGAAGAAGTTATTGATAGATGACCTGTAAATTTAAATATATAAGGCCGAATTCGCTGTTTGAGTGCCTTGATTTTCTGGCGGAGAAAGGTTCAGAAAGCTCTATCCTGGCTGGTGGCACTGATTTAATGATTTCCCTGAGGAATGAAGAGCGCAACCCAAAGTTCGTCATAGATATTTCGCGACTTCCTGAAACACGCCTATTGGAACAAAACGGCGCCACAGTCAAGGTTGGCCCAACTCTAACGTATTCCGAGTTGATGAATCACGGATTAATCGCCAAATATTTTCCCGCTCTAATATCGGCAATGAGTTGCGTCGGTAGCCTGCAGATAAGAAACGTTGGAACATTGGGAGGAAACATAGCCAACTCGTCCCCCGCAGCGGATAGTTTTCCCCCTATGGCCATCTACGACGCTGAAATAATGATTCAAAGATCCAATTCAGTTAGAATTGAAAAACTCCAAAAACTGATTGTAGGGTCATACACAAACACTCTGGAACCCGATGAGTTAATTACTTCCATAATATTGAAGCCTCTCGACAGTCATTGTAAACAAACCTATCGGCGTATAGGTCGAAGAAAGAGTCTGTCTGTAGCCAGGGTCAATGCCGCCGTATCGGGGAAATTAAATGATGACGGGCTATTGGATGATTGCCGGATATCCGTGGGATCAGTAGCTCCTACTCCTCTCAGAATCAGAAAGGTCGAGGACGCCTTGCAGGGAGAGAAGCCCGAATTAAAAATCTTCCGTGAAGCCGGTGAAATGGTTGCAGCGCAAATAATAGAGTTAGTAGGGGCGAGACATTCAACAGAATACAAAAAACCCGCTATTGCAGGGTTAGTTCTTGAATGTCTGGAGGACGTGTTCATTGACAGCGGCATATAATAAGAAAACTCTTTCCGTCATTGGGTTGAATATTTCCCGTTTGGGCGCTGAGTCAAAACTTCTTGGGAAAGCGCCATTCTCCAGTGACGTAATATTGGAAAATTGCCTCTGTCTCAAAGTCTTGAGAAGCAACGAACATCATGCGTTAATTGAATCTATAGACACCCGGGAAGCGTTGAATACTAACGATTGTGTGGCGGTGTTTACTTTTAAGGACATTCCAGGGGTAAACAGGTTTGGCATCATCAACAAGGATCAACCACTTCTGGCTGATACAAAAGTCAGATTCGTAGGTGACGCTGTGGCTCTGGTCGCGGCTATCTCCGAAGAAGCCGCTCGGTTAGCCACTTCCAGGATTCGAATCAAATACAGAAAACTGCCTCCAATCTTTGATCCTGAGGAAGCTCTATCTCCTGGAGCTGCGAAAATCCATGACAATGGTAATCTTTTGGGCACGCGTTTGATACGAAAAGGGGTTCCGGAGCTGGCTTTTAGGAAGGCCGAGGTAGTTATTGAACGAACATATCAGACTGGCTTCGTAGAACACGCTTACCTTGAACCGGACGCAGGAGCCGCTTTTTTAGACACGGACGGCACGATACAAATATACGCCACTACACAAAACCCTCATTATGATCAGGCGGATGTCGCCAAGCTTCTGGGATTACCGGAAAATAGGGTCAGGATTATACAGGCTGTTACCGGTGGTGGTTTTGGATCCAAACTTGATTTGAATACTCAGGGGTTTTTGGGTCTGGCAGCCTATCACCTCAAAAGACCCGTTAGAATGACGTATAGTCGCGAAGAAGCCTTCCTATGCACAGCCAAGAGGCATCCACTCAAAATAAAATATAAATCGGCGGCAGACAAAGACGGGCGCTTACTGGCTATTGACGTAAAGATTACAGGAGACACAGGGGCCTACGGGTCCTACGGATTGGCTGTTGTGACTCGCTCTGCAGCCCATGCCACGGGTCCGTATGAAGTTCCGAACGTAAACATAGAATCCGTATTCGCCTATACCAACAACCCTATTGCAGGAGCCATGAGGGGTTTTGGAGTCCCGCAGTTGGCGTTTGCTCATGAATCTCAAATGGATCTACTAGCTGAAGCGATACGCATAAGCCCCCTTGAAATAAGACGGAGGAACGCCCTCAGGCTGGGGTCCACAACAGCCACGAAACAGGAGCTTCGAGCGAGCGTCGGAATCGGACAGTGCATTAAAGCCGTTGCGCCTTATTACAGAAAAATGTTGAAGAAGACCAAGTCGACGGACCACAAGATTCTAAAAGGAGTCGGTCTCGGCTGCATGATGTATGGAATAGGCAATACCGGAGTTCAGAATCCGTCAACGGCTCAAATAGAACTCCTCCCTGATGGTCAAGTAGTCCTGTATAGCGGCGCGGCGGACATTGGTCAGGGTTCTTCAACTGTATTGGTTCAAATTGCGGCTGCTGAGCTGGGTTTAAGTCCGTATGAAATAATATTTGTAAACGCTGACACGCGATTGACAACATCCGCAGGCGCAACATCCGCAAGCCGACAAACGTACATTTCTGGAAACGCAGTGTTGGACGCGACTCGGAAACTAAAAGAAGCCTTGTTCACCGAAGCGGCCACAATGCTTAAAACAGGCCGGGGAAGCCTTCGTATGAAGAATGGCAGAATTGCAGATTCTTTGAACCCCAAAAAATACGTGACCCTCCAACAAGTCGCCAGAAAAGCCCAAAGAGAAGGCCTGCCATTGAAATGGCAAGGTTTTTTCGATCCGGACACAACGGCGTTGGATCCAACTTCAGGACAGGGTGATCCATATGCGACATTCGCATTTGCAGCCCAAGTGGCAGAGGTTGAAGTCAATATTTTAACAGCGGAAGTGACGGTAAAGAAAGTTATAGCCGCGCATGATGTTGGCAGAGCCATTAATCCGGATCTGGTCAGAGGGCAAATATACGGTGGAGTGGCAATGGGTTTAGGTTTCGCGTTAATGGAGGAATTCATTCCAGGCAAGACAACATCTTTGAAAGACTACCATATCCCTACATGCCCCGATATGCCATATGTGGAGGCATTGATCATTGAAGAAGAGGAACCGACGGGGCCTTTCGGCGCAAAAGGCGTCGGTGAACCCGCTCTAATACCAACAGCCCCAGCTATACTTAACGCTATAGCCAACGCTTTGGGAAACAGAATTTATTCTTTGCCGGCTAATCTGGAACGGGTCATGAAAGCGATTCAATCGGGCCTGCCAAAGGTTGAGGCAAGCGACAAATATTCGCATGAGCTTAAGATCTTGAGATCCGGCAACCAACAATAGCATCGAGGAGTCTGTTTATATGTCTTCAACGTTAATAAAAAACATTGGTACCCTGATATCTGGCGATATAACTAACCCTATCATTAAAGCCGACAGCGTCTTGATCGAGGATGGCATAATCACTGTGATCGGTTCCGCTTCGGACATTTCTACAAATGTTCATTCGGTGATAGACGCAAATGGAACAACAGTTTCACCGGGGCTTATAGACTCTCATTGTCATGTGGTTTTCGGTGATTATACACCGAGACAAAAGCAGACGGATTTTATTGAGAGTGAAACTCACGGGGGTGTCACAACAATAATTTCCGCGGGAGAAGTCCATTTGCCGGGTCGTCCCAAAGATCCGGCTGGAACAAAAGCTCTGGCGATACTGGCGGCTAAGTCATTCAACAATTTTAGGCCAGGTGGGGCCAAAGTCATCGGAGGTTCAGTAATCCTTGAAAAAGGATTAGTTGAGAAAGATTTTGAGGAAATGGCACGCGAAGGTGTACGAATAGTCGGTGAAATTGGTCTCGGTTCGGTCAAATTTCCGGTGGACGCGGCGCCTATGGCGCGTTGGGCGAAAAAAAATAACATGACAGTGCTCATGCACACAGGTGGGACATCAATACCCGGTAGCGACACAGTAACCGCTGAGCAAGTCATGGCCACAGACCCTGATGTCGCATGCCACGTCAATGGTGGACCTACCGCAATGTCGGAGGATGAAATCCGAAAGCTTATTGTTGACACTGATTACGCCATTGAACTGGTTCACTGTGGCAATCTAAAGGCGCTTGTTGACGCTGTTAATATTGGTATTCAAAACAAGGCTCTTTCCAGGTTCATCATAGGTAACGACGCTCCTTCGGGTACAGGCGTAGTGCCTCTGGGAATTTTACGAGTGATCTGCATGGTGGCGTCGATGACAGAAGTTTCGCCCGAACTGGCCATCTGTATGGCTACAGGAAATTCCGCCAAGGTGTTCAAGCTTGACACAGGCTTTGTCCGTGTTGGTTCTCCCGCTGATTTAGTTATGACCGACGCTCCCATGGGATCGGTTGGCAAAACCACCTTGGAAGCAATTAGAGTGGGAGACGTTCCGGGAGTTTCAATGGTTATGATTGATGGTAAAGTTCATGTGAAAACAAGCAGAAATACCCCCCCGGCGGCAAGAAAGCCATTGTTTTCTTAATACTTTTAGCCTGAGCACTGAGCAAACACGCAAATGAGAATCGACCAGGAAAAATGTGTAGGATGCGCGGAATGTTTATCAATATGCCCGCTGTCAGCCATAAGAATTCGCGACAAAAAAGCCTATATTGACGAAAAGTGCAGTGATTGTGGAGCTTGCTTTCGCGTTTGTCAAAGCTCAGCTATCTGCGCAGAGCATATTCCTACTGAATATTATGTTCAGTGTACTGCCTGCCCAATAGAATGCAAAATAAAGAAGGGTTTTTGGGGCGCCTGTAAGCGTTACCAGAAACCTAAACGGCGAGTTGAATCGAGTTATCAAATTAAAAACATACGCGGATGTAAAGGATCTCGTGGGGGAAACTTGCCGTGAGGAAATCCGTCATCCCCTGGTAACAGGAATCGGAGCCGGCACTACTTATCCGGATTGCAAACCAGCCCCGCACATAGTTCAAAACAAGATCCATGGAATAGATGTGGTAACAGTGGTCACTGAGGCTCCATTAAGTTATTCCGGGATAAAAATCAAGATAGATACGGATAAGACTCTGGGCGAGGAAGGCTCGCCGATCTATTTCCACCGCAAAAAAGTCGGGCATTTGACCACGGAAGAATATGGCTCGAAAATGTTGTCTCTAGGTGGAGTGAATCTTCTTACGGGCCGGGATGGGCTTTTCGTGGCCCGATTGATTTCTGATGTTGCGAATCGAAAAAAAGCGCGTCTCCAGATTCAAAATGGAGTGACATTGGATCTTCAAGTCGGTGGTCCGCCAATAATCAACGGCAAGAGGGATTATTTGATGCGCGTGGGTTGTGGAAGCGCCACGTTGGGACTTTTTGCGGAAATGTTTAAAAAAGTGGCGGATGAAGTGATTATCCTTGATTCACACCTTACCGGCTTAATGAGTGAACACACTGCGGGTGTTTATGTTGGAGTTCCACATTCAGGGGTCCGGTTGAAATTCCTCAGAAGCACACCAGGCAGATATTTTGGGGATCACGGTAACGGTTGGGGAGGAACGTCAATAGAGAATCCGATAGACGTTATCGCAAGTGTGGACACTACGGTAGCCAAGCCGGGAATGGTGGTCCTGATTACTGAAACAACCGGGCGAAACGCCAGCATGTTTCAATTAACACCTGCAGGTTCTTTGGAAGAGATTGAAATTTCTCGAGCGGCCAGGAGCGCTGTTCACACCATAGCTGAGACATGTGAAAATTCACGTGTATCGGGAATTTACTGCGGAGGTTCAGGCGGTAGCGCTCGTGCGGGCGTGACCAGATATCCTATTCAATTAACTTATGCGGTGCATAGCAACAAGGCCACGCTGACGGTGGGTGGGGCGCCCACTTTTGTTCTACCTGGGGGTGGGATCAATTTCATGGTCGATGTTGAAAAAGTCATGCCTGGCGCTTTCAGTTGGACGCCGACCCCGGCTACCATTTGCCCCATTGAATATACGATGACCCTTGAAGATTACAGGCAAATGGGTGGCCACGAGCAAGCGATAAAACCTTTCTCCGAAGAAGGCTGATCCTGATACCATGGGAACATCAAATAGCTGTCCTTGGTGACCAAAGCGTTCTTGTGGACTGTGGTCCCATGCGGATGCTCATCGAGGCTTACGATGGTTCAAGCCCCTGTCCGGAACTATGTGTAAAGGCGGCAAAACATTCTATAGATATTCTCGTTGAAATCGCAGCGGCAAGGAACGAATTGAAAGCGCTGCACTCAACATTTTTGACGCCTCCTCGATCACAGATTCCGTTCAAGATGTGGGAAGCCACTCACGACGTAGGTGATCCAGACTTAACCCCTATGGCCGCGGTGGCTGGAGCCACCGCCGATGGCGCAGCCGACTATCTCCAGGAATTAGGCGTTTCCAAGGTCATTGTCAACAACGGCGGCGACATCGCCATCCGACTGGCTGAAGGAGAACGGGTTGGCGTTGGGATACGATCGGATGTGAATTCCAACCGGATTGAGAGATCAATGCTTGTTGAATGGAACAGCGGTATCGGTGGAATATGCACAAGCGGTCTGGGTGGCCGAAGCTTCACACGAGGTATAGCATCCGCCGTAACTGTCTCAGCGCGCTCGGCCGCTGTGGCGGACGCCGCGGCCAGCGCGATTGCAAACGCGACATTTGTTGCGCACGCTGAACATAGTTAGAGGACCGGCTGAAAAGGTAGATCCTGACACTGACCTCGTCGGGATTCATGTGACCTATGAAGTTGGAAATTTACCCGAAGAATTCGTGCAAATGTGCCTGCAAAAAGGGCTGGCGAGAGCCGAGGCTTTAGCGAAAACAGGGATCATAGCCGGGGCCGTAATCACCATAAAAGGCAGAACCGCCCTATCTGACCAGGTAAAACATCTCATTGCAAACTTTGGCTGATGAAACCCCATCAGCCTAAATTCTTAGGCTAGTCGTTGAAAGGAGCGATCCAATGGAAATTAGAAAGATATTGACCATAGTTGAAGAGACAAAAATTGAAATGGGCAAAACAGTAGAGCCCGCGACAAGAAGAGCAGCGGCGATAGCGGTAATCAAGAATCCTTTCGCCGGTTATTACCAGGACAATCTTTCAGAACTGATTGAAATGGGCGAAAAACTTGGAGACCTGTTGGCTAAAAAGGCGTTGGAGGCGCTGGGAATTACCACAAACAAGGCGGAAAGTTACGGTAAGGGAGCCATAGTCGGCTCCCGAGGCGAATTGGAGCATGCCGCCGCAATTTTGCATCCAAAACTTGGAGGACCTTTCAGAGAAGCTTTGGGTGGAGGAAAGGCTATAATCCCATCTTCAAAGAAAATCGGTGGGCCTGGAACGGAACTGGACGTCCCGATTCATTATAAAGACGCCGCCTTTGTCAGGTCACATTTTGACGCTATGCCGATTCGTGTTCAGGACGCGCCCCGTGGTGACGAGATTGTTGTAGCTCTCGTCGTGACGGACTCAGGAAGACCTCTGGCCAGGGTTGGCGGTCTCAAGAAGGAAGAGGCCAAGAAAGAAGACGGGTTGCGATAACTGAAAGAATTTTAAGAATCGAGCGTCGGCAATGAAAATAAAATCATCCGAATGATTTTTTTGTTCCGACGCCCTGTTCTTCCTTGCTCCTAATTTCTCTCTATTAGGCGGCGTCGGTCGTGACCACACCCACAAAAGATAATCATGGTTCATTCGCTTCTGCTAAATCGGGGGAAGCGGCTGCTACTTCGCCGGTTTGATCAGAGATTCGCCACTTTGTAACCGTTCTTCATTTTCCTTTGCTAACGGCCTTTGCTTATTGCCTGAAGAGCTATACGATCAACGACGCTTGGCGCAATCAGCTTCAACCACTGCCCCACTCGACCCCGCAAAGTCATAATTAGTTCTCGTTTTCGCCGTTCCATAGCCCTAATGATCATTTGTGCGCAAGTTTTAACCGGCATGACCTCTTTTTCCCGCACAGGACTTTGTCTGAGCGGCTGCCCGTCAGGGCCGAGCGCTCGTTCACGAACTTCCGAAGATACAAAATCCGGATAAATCATTGTTACGCCGACACCATATTCGGCTATCTCAATACGCAATGTGTCGAAGAAACCGGCCATGGCGTGTTTACTAGCGGCATAGGCGCTGCGGGTTGGGACCCCGGCTTTCCCGGTCAGGCTGGAAATAGCTACTATTTGTCCCCTTGTCCGTTTCAGATATGGCAGAGCATAATACGTGCAGTAAACACTACCAAAATAATTTACGCGCATAATCTGCTCTATCATTCCAAGATCTCGCAGATCTTCGAATTTGGCCCACATTGTTATTCCAGCATTGTTAATCAAAACGTCAATGCGTTGATAGTGATTTACAGTCTCCCGAATTAGCGCTTCACACTGGCCTTGTTCGCCAACATCCGTCGGAACGGCGATAGCTTTTCCGCCACGAGCTTGACAGTCGGCGCTAACTGTATCCAACCGTTTCACATTTCGGGCCGCAAGCGACAACCACGCTCCCTGCGCAGCGAGTTGATAGGCTAGCTCACGGCCTATCCCACTGGACGCCCCGGTGATAATAACTACTTTGTCTTTAAAAACTGAATCGGTCATTTTTTCACCATCTAATGCGATTTAAGGTCTTGTGACTGTCGGGGTTTTTCTCTATGCCGATCGATAATCCCTTCGACCGAGGTTACTGGCGATGCCAATTCAGACCCAATTTTTTCAGGGTTTGACCGACGTGAACAGCTTGTCGCATTTAATCTTGACTATTCCTCGACGATAAAATCCATTCATTATCTCATCATATTTGGATCGATAATTTCCTTCGAAATAAAAGTCTACGTTCTCCCTAAACCAGTGAGTGGTCATCAATTGGTCGAAAAATGAGGACTCCTCGGTTCCTTTTTTCATCAGCAGCGTATATATAATAATTTTTTTAAGCAGATCATTTCCGATCTTTTCTTTGTTTCCCAGGAACCCTTCCAAACGGCGTCTGGCTCTTCCTATGGCCCCCGCCGCGTCAGTAAATGACTTTCCGTGGCCCGGATAAACAACTTTCACATCAAGTTTCTCAAGTTTTCCAAGAGACTCCATCATGGAGAAACAGGCTCGACTTCCTTCTACCCGGACGGTCATCACGGCCATGTCGTTTTCCCACAGCGTGTCCGATGATATGAGGGTCCTTTCCTTCCTGTTGTAGAGGACGATCCCGTCCGTAGCATGACCAGGTGTATAAATTACCTCAAATTCGTGTGGCCCAACTGAAATCGTGTCTCCATCACCAAGACCTATGGAGCATTTGAAGAATGACGCATCCTGGTCGTAGTACTTCCACCAGGTGGACCAGTTATCTCGTGAATCTATGAAATATTTTCCGATCTTATGGATGGCTATATCGCAGGCAGATCTGTCCTGAACGATTTTGTTTCCCCCTATGTGATCACAGTGGCAGTGAGTGCTCACAATCAGTTTCGTGTTCGTAATGTCTACAGCGAGTCTTTTTATCAGTTTCTCTGTTGTCTGGAAGTCCGAGATGTAGCCAGTATCAATGAGTATGGGCTGTTCAGATCGGTAAACGAAATGATTCCCATTCAAATAGCCTCGTTGAATGAAAAACAGATCCTCCATGATTTCAGCAGGTGTCATGTGCGAATTTCCTTAATCATGCCACTGTGTCAAAGCGTATCACATATAAGAAAATCTCTAAAAACAAAACATGCCTATCGGTCGCTTCTCCCAGGTTATTGCCACCGCGCCGAGTTCAGTTTTTTTCATACTGAGGTCAGAGGCTTCAATGCTTCCAACATTGGTTCGGCATCCTTGCCATGCATCGCCTAAATGCTGGAGACAACTCTCGATCTTGATAAGCAATGTCTATAAGCGTAGCCATTTTCAATAAGTTATGATATAATAATGACATTGAGTAATACCTTTTGATTAAAAGGCTGGAGGATTAACATGAGATCTTTTCGTAAGGTCTGCGGAATTATAGTCTTGATCATGTTTCTAAGCGTAAACGTTGTCATGGCGGTCGGTTATGAGAAATATGATTCTTCCGGAAATCCTATATCAAAGACTGAAAATGGTTCTAAAAATGCGGAAACTGTTGGTTCTGCTCTTGAGAAAGCCACCTTCGCTCAAAAATATCCCCAAATAATTGATGAAGTAACATTTTTCATCAAAGATGTTTTGAGCCAATTCGGTCTGACTGAAAACAAGACCGAACAATGATGGTATTCAGGGTGGGATGAATCCCCGTTGTGGTAATCTCGCCCAGTTTAAGAGTTGTCTTGTCTGAAGCCGGATGACATCCGGTTTCTTGCGATTTGTCCGACCGTTCACCAAGCTAAGAGGCAAATCCCAGATGAAATCATTCTACAGTCTGATAATTCTAGTCTTAACCTTCGTCTGGTTAACTCCAGGAGTGGGCGTTAGTGAAATGGCTGACCGCCAGTATTACAATTTGGGCCTGATTGCGATGAAAAATGGAAACTTCAGGGAGGCTCTGAAAGAGTTCACAAAAGCCACCGAAATTAACGGTGATGAATGCAAGTATTACAATGATAGAGGGGTAGCCTACAAAAGGCTGGGGGAACTGGACAAAGCTCTTGCTGATTATAACAAGTCCCTCGAGATCAACCCACATTACACTAATGCTCTAAATAACAGGGGAGTAGTCTATCTGGAGAAGGGTCGTTACGATCAGGCCCTTGCAGATTTTCAGGAAGCTTTGAAATATGGTGGACTGGAAGGAAAGATTTTTACCAACATTGGAATAGCTAAAGCCGCTAAAGGAGATCACAAAGCGGCAGTGCAGGACTTCGACAGCGCTGTTTCTTTACATCCGGTTGATCCTCGGTCCTTTCTATTTATGGGGCAGTCTCTAGAGCATTTGGGAGACAGAGACAAGGCTTTGAAAATGTATCAGGTGGCTCTTGGAGTAATAAAAGAGCCGGAAATTATAGCACTGGTAGAGAAAAAAATAGCTTCTCTCGATCAGAACCCCACCCGTGTTTTGCCCCGCACGTTGCAAAGAGAGCCCATAGCCGACCAGAAGGAAAAATCACACAGAACTATTGCAACTCCACCGGCCAAGCCAATTAGAGAAATAATTCATGCAAATAGGAGACCAGACTACATTGAACAATCTCCAAGCAAAAATGATCAAAAACCTGTTCAATTAAATTTGCCTGAACCGTTGGAAGCTATGAACAAACAAATCAGAGACCGAATGATTCTCAATCTAGGACAAGCTTCCGCTGAAATCCTTCGTCAGGCGTCAGACTTTGTAGACAAATCAGATGATTACAAGGCGATGGTAAGGTTTGAAGATATTCGTGCGCTTGAAAGGCGAAACAAGAATTATCGCGCTGTAGGATGGGCTTTTCTGGAGATAGGAAGAATATATGTTCGCAGAGGCGATTATCCAAAAGCGGAAGATAGCATTATCAGCGCTGTCAAAATATTTTCTTCGTTAAAATTAACCGATGAAAGAATCCTGACCATAATTGAACTAGCAAGACTTAAAAAACTCGAAAATGCGCAAGATAAATCAAGGGCATTGTTTATCCAGGCCGAAGAATTGGCAAGTTCGATGGGGAAATCAGACCTGTCTCAGAGTATCCGGGATCTATCCAGCGGTTCTTTCGAAAAGAAAAAAAATGCCCCCCAACTGGTCGATGCTTCTGCAAAACCCCATAGTGTCAAGATAACTGAAAATAAAGTGTCTGAAATATCCAAAGCCCCATCGGAACCTCAGAGTAAAATCGACCTGCCTAAAACAGACGGTGCGAAAAAAACCGAACAGACACAGCGAATCAATTTCGGAAACGCAAAATCGGTTTTCGACATGAAAACAGAGATGATTGCAAAGCAAAACAATTCTAAAACTCCATCAAGCGCTCCTACTTTTTCAATTGCTAATAAACAGGATTCAACCAGTAATAGCAAAGCTAAAACTACTCAAAAGACCTCAGACGCTAAATCCGGCGTAGAAACTCTATCCGCGTCAATTCATCCTGACGCTGTAAAGCCTCTCTCAAACTCAACCGCTAAGCAGCCTGCAACAGAACGAAAAGTTTCCAAAAGAGACCTATCAAAGGCTATTTCTGAGGATGTTTCGGAAATAAGAAAGCTTAGAAAGCAAAATGACGAAATAAAGATGATACTTGTCCTCGACAGATTAGCCGGAAATTACATCGAAACTGGAGATTATGAAAGGGGCCTGAACGCGGTCAACATTGCTTTAGCGTTTCGTGAAAAATTGGGTGTCAAGGATGGCAAGGCTGAGTCATTGCAGTTACGAGGACTGATTTATGACAAGCTTGGAAAGACAGTGGAAGCCTTGGAAGATTTCACTTGGGCTCAACAGCTCGCGAAAAAATCAGATCTCTCGCTGCAGCCAAAAATCAAATACCTGGTTGAAAAGTTGGGTCTGAATATGGACAGCGCCCTTAAAGATTATAAGACACTTTGGCTGTCCAGGGAGGCAGCGGATACACAGGGAGAAATTAAGGCTCTTCTGGATCTTGGGAAAATCTATGCGAAAGTGGAAAACATCCAGGAAGCTTCCAAGTATTACGAGCTGTCGAATGCCTCTTTAATGGCTGAAAGAGCCTTGTTCTATCAAAAATTGGGAAAACCCGATGAGGCGAAAAAAACGATGGAACAAGCCTTGCAAAAGCTGAAATCGCTGGACTATCTTCTCTATTTTTCGTTCATGAATAGGTCTAAATATCATGACAAACTATCCGCGATTCAATAATCGATCAGCATTTTGACTATGTGGAAGATCCTTAACAGTGATTGGTTTGCCATTGCGCTGGTGGTTTCGTGCGGATCCCTGTTGAGCCTACTCTATTTTCGTCATAGAGTAACAGAAGCTATCATTGGAAGCGTGATTCTAATTGTGGCTACTGTTTTAATCATTCTAGGTAGAGGACGTCCGCCAGAATCGTGAATCTAATTTCAAGGCTGAATCACGCGCTCTGATTCGGTTGAACCAAGCCTGTATCGGAAAAGTATGATTCAATTTTCAGAGGGGCAGTCCTAACTGCTAGGGGGAAGTAACCTGATAAGTGTATGAAAACTTCAATCCATTACACCCATCAGAACAGATCTGATGACCATAACGTTTACAGGCGAGATCAGCGTCGAACCCTATGTCGGGGGATCGATCAACGGGAATTATGAACGAGAAGTTCCCCACAGAATTATCGTTAAGACATCGGCAGGTGATGTGACACTTTGTCCAAATTTGATTGGTTAATCCCAAGTGACCTTCAACCAAAATCATTAACAATACCGCAAATACAAATGAACACGCTTTTAAAAGTCGCATGGAATCACCCGATTCAATTATATAAAGAAATTCTACCACATAGTCTATTCACGTTTCAAGAAGTTAGAAATCACTTAGTGTGAATTTAGGAGCGCCTTGAATTTTAGGGCTTACTAAGATACTATTAGCCAACAGTCTCTTTTTTTTGAAATCTACTGACTTAATTTATTTCAAGAGAGTAATTGGCTTATTTTTTGAGGAATGTTTCCTGATGCTACGAGAACATATCAACGATATAAGAACTCGATGGAGCCCCAAGGAGCGTGCTGATAAACAGTATGATCCTCAGATCTATCTGGAGAGTCCTGAACAAGCGCGTAGATTAATCAATCACTTGAATGAAAAACTTGAAACGGCTCGCAAGAATCACGATAGAATTCTAGCTCAAGAAATCTCCGGGACGCTGGAAAAGGTTGAACACTTGTCTCGTAGTTTTTTCAGGTGGGAAGAAAGTATTTCAAGTTCATTGAACAGGCAGGATCTAAAAGAAATTAACGAACTGCCCGTAATATTCTGAATGGTTGAGGAGTTGCTATGGATTACGAATCAATGAGCCGCGAGGAATTGATCAAAGAAATTAAGAATATCAATGAATACATGGATAACATTATTGTCTTTTGGGGCGACAAGAAGGGTTTTAGAATAATGTTCGAAGACGTGGCGAACAATGAAACCGGTGAGTATACTCAAGAAGAAGCCCAAAACGCCAAATTTATACTGGATACTGAAGGAGCTTTCGACCAATTTTTAGAACTTCTTCGGGATTCTTTCGAGAGGGGTGGGATATATCACGCAATATCTGAAAAGATGTCATATATAATGGAACAAGTTGCACGTGGTAACAAAGTTAATTAAGAATTGGCGAGAGCGACAGGAGCATCTATGTCAGAGTCATTATTTGATAAACATGACGTCATGTATTCAAAGTTTCTGGAAAAAAATTTCAAAATAGTTTAATATGATGTTGCAACAATTGATTTAATTGCACTAGTATTCTGCAGTGCATTGGTGAAAGGAGATAGGCGCTGTGAAGCAACGGCTGCAAATTTTGGGTAAGCGTGCGGGATTCATTGTGGTTTTTTGTTTATTATTAATTTTATGCGACAAGAACTCAACGCTAGCTCAAAACAGGGAACCTGATTGCGAACAATTGAAGGGCCAGTGGGAGCAATTATACCAGGACATGAAGGATAGGCTTGATGGGTTTAGCAGCCTGGAACAAACACCTATAGAAAGAATAATTAAAAGGCCTATTGTAAATCCCAGTTCTTCTGAAACTATCGCTGCTCAGATTTCTCATGCTTTACAAGTCAAGGAAGATTTACTAATCAGCAAGAGAAAAGAATTACGCAATCTTATAAATGTTGAAAACAAAGTCTTTAGTGAACTTCAACATTGCTTACAAACAGATAAATCCAGTCGGCATAAAGACACCCCCAACATACTGAAAAAAAGAAAGGCCTTATTGGACAAAGCTGTCATTACTATGGCGGAAGTAAAAGAAATTGAGGGCAGGGAAACTGTCATGCCTTATTCAGAAGCTTCAGGCCAGGATCAATATCGCCGTAGCGTGAACAATCAATGGCAGAATCAGGGTCAGTATAGAGGATGGTGGGGCTATTGATTTGAGCGAGTTAGTCCGGTTTGTCATAAATGAATCGCAACAAAGCGGTTCATTTTTTTGTGGCTTCCTAGTTGACGAAACGGTCTTATTTATATAAAATGGAAATTTACAATGTAGTAAGGGCCCATAGCTCAGCTGGTAGAGCCCCCGGCTCATAACCGGTTGGTCCCTGGTTCGAATCCAGGTGGGCCCACCACTTTTTCGGAAGTTTTTATGGGACTTGTTTGTTACACATATCAGGCTGATCTTTTCCCACGGGGAGCTCATCAAGGCTCCCCGTGATTTTTTGTGGAGCGTGATTTTTGCCGATTATGATTAAGCATCATAACCTTGGCAGGATCTATTCATTAAGTTCCCGAGTAATTTATTCGGGACAAAAGCTTTGAACAATATTCTTTTAAACTTCGATTTTGGTTAATTTGATCTAATGGCGCCCACCCTTTCGGATATTCAGCAGTTAGCTGACAGGATGTTCCCCTTCGAGTATGTCGAACCTTGGGATAACAGCGGCATTCAGGTCGGTAATCCTTCGAGATCGATAAACGCCATCGCGTTAAGTCTGAACGCATCATTTGACGCTGTCGGTTTCGCCGCTGAAAACTGTTGTGATTTGCTTGTTGCGCATCACCCACTTCTGATGAAGCCTATCAAGAAAGTCCTGGCTTCAGATATTACAGGAAGAACAATTTTCGCTGCTGTGAGAGCAGGAGTAGATATTCTTAGTCTCCACACCAACTTGGACGCTGCTGAGGGCGGTTTGAACGACTATCTGGCGAATGCGCTCGATCTTCTCGACATTCGAATGCCAAACAACGCGCGTTGCTCCCGTCTGGGCAGATTGTCCGAACCCGAGAGCCTTTCCGCCCTGTCTCACAAACTTTGTCGGATCTTTAATCTGGATCACGTAAGAGTCGTTGGACAGATGGACAGAAGTATTGCTTCAGTATTTCTGGTGTCGGGAAGCGGTATGAGCTACCTCGAGGAGGCGATTTCGGCCCAGGCCGACGTATTAATCACCGGAGATGTTCGTTATCATGGAGCTTTGGACAGCGAGGAGTCCAACATTTGTGTTATAGACGCCGGGCATTTTGGTTTAGAAAAGTTCGCGATCAAACTCATTCAGGAGAAATTTGAAGCCGAGTTTTCCAGACTCGGTTGGAAAATCAGGTTGTGCCCTTTTGAGGGAGAAAAAGATCCATTCACCTATATACGCTTTGAAGAGCGAGGAGGAATAATCAATTGATAGAACAGTTGCAACTGCTAATGCGACTTCAGGACATAGACATTCAGGTCGACCAACACGAGACAGTTTTAGATCAGCTCCCCAAAGAGCTGCAGGAAATGGCCAGGAATCTCGTAACGTTGAGACATGAAATATCTGAAACTCAGGACGCGTTAGAAATCACCGAAAAAGAACTTCAGAAAAAAGAATCCGAATTAGCCGTAGAACAAGAGAAAATCAAACGATCCGAACGGAGGCTGTTGAGCATAAAAAACCTCAAAGAACACGAAGCTCTTTCCAGAGAAATACGCTTGGGGAAAAAAGTGTCTGGGGAAATTGAGGAAAATATGCTGGAATTGATGAATCGTGTTGAACAGTCGAAGAAAAATCTGGAAAAGAAACAAGCCGAGTACGAAGATTGCGAAAAAGCGCTTGTAGAAAAAAAATCAAGGTCCGAAAAAATACTCTCTGAGGCCGCCAAGGCTTTGGAGTCCTTGAAGGTCGAACAACAGGGACTGGCCGAAAACGTTAATAAGGAATACTATAAACGCTATTCTACAGTAAGAAGATCACGAGGTAACGCTATCGTTGAAATGGTTAATGGATCTTGTGATGGGTGTCACATATCAGTACCCCCACAATTGGGTATAAAGGTTCTCCGGCAGCAGGAATTCGTTTTTTGCCCAAGTTGCCACAGGATACTTTATGTAAAACCTGAAAATATTCCAGCGCCTAACGGAACAGAGTGATCTTTATTTTTCGCACATATCTTGATTAAATTTCCTAATCTTAATCATTTTTTTACCAGACTGAGGCGACTAGACGTCGAAGATGTCGCTACAGGAGCGTTTCAGAGGTTGTCATGCTTTCGAAAGAGCTGTTGACCGGAATCTCCGCTGGAGATATTCAGCGAATATTGTCTGTTGAGCATTCAGACCCTCACAGTGTTCTTGGAGCCCATCCGGTCCGAATGAACGGACGTGATGGACTCATTTTCAGATTTTACCATCCTGACGCGGTTTCAGGGGAAGTCATAATCGGTGGGGAAATTTTACAGTTACAGGGGGCCGGGGCTCCAGGGCTTTTCTGGCTATGGCTCAGTGATAAATCTCTGCCTCTGGACTATTTGGTCAGATTCAATTTTTCAAGCGGACTTTCCTGGACATTTGATTCACCTTACAGATTTATGCCAACTTTGGGCGACCAGGACTTGTATTATCTGGGTGAAGGTAAGCACTACAATTTGTATGAGAAGATGGGCGCGCATCCCCGTTCCATGAATGGCGTGTCAGGGGTATCCTTTGCGGTTTGGGCCCCAAACGCCAGAAGAGTTAGCGTCGTCGGAGATTTCAACAATTGGGATGGGCGTATATTCCCAATGAGAAGCATGGGAACTTCCGGTATCTGGGAGCTTTTTATCCCTGGGCTTGAACAAGGGGTTCTCTACAAATATGAGATTCTATCGAATTCTAATGAAATCAGAATCAAGACCGACCCCTTCGCGTTTGGAATGGAAATAAGACCAGGATCATCTTCTAAAATATGGGACTTGGACATTTATAAGTGGGATGATTCTCAATGGATGGAAGAAAGAAAGCATATCGATCATTTCTCCTCACCTATGAGCATATATGAAATTCATCTCGGTTCATGGATGCGAATACAGGAGGAAGGGAATCGATGGGCGACTTATCGTGAGATGGCGGGGCCACTAGTGGCTCATTTAAAGAAATACGGCTTCACGCATGTCGAACTCATGCCGATAATGGAACACCCTTACGACGCCTCTTGGGGTTATCAGGTAACCGGCTATTATGCTCCGACCAGCAGGTTCGGCTCGCCTGACGATTTCAAATTCTTCATAGACACCTTACATCAAAACGGCATAGGAACAATACTCGATTGGGTCCCAGCTCATTTTCCGAAAGATGATTACAGCCTGCGATGGTTCGACGGAACGGCTTTATATGAACATGATGATCCCAAACAGGGGGAGCATAAAGAATGGGGAACGCTAATTTTCAACTATGGCCGCAATGAAGTACGAAACTTTCTTGTAAGCAACGCCCTGTTCTGGCTTGACAAATATCATATTGACGGCCTTCGCGTAGACGCTGTCGCCTCTATGCTTTATCTGGATTACAATCGATCTGAAGGGGAATGGATTCCTAACAAGTACGGGGGAAACGAAAATCTGGAAGCTATTGAGTTTATCCAAGAGTTTAATGCCATGGTATATGGTAAATTTCCAGGATGTTTCACTGTGGCGGAAGAATCTACAGCCTGGACAGGTGTGACAACACCAACCTACCTCGGAGGACTAGGTTTTGGATTCAAATGGGACATGGGCTGGATGCATGATACACTTGATTATTTCTCAAAGGATCCAGTACACAGGTGTTTCCACCATAATGACCTCACTTTCTCAATGATGTACGCATACAGTGAAAACTTTGTACTGCCGTTATCCCATGATGAAGTTGTCTATGGGAAAGGATCTTTGCTCCGTAAAATGCCTGGTGATGAATGGCGGAAATTTGCGAACTTACGGCTGCTTTTTTCCTATATGTACACTCACCCGGGAAAGAAATTGCTAATGGCCGGAGCTGAACTTGGAACATGGAATGAGTGGAGTCATGAATCAACCCTGGAAAGAGATCTGATCCAACAGGATTACCATGCTCAAATCTCTTTATTTCTTCAAGATTTGGGAACCCTCTATATTTCCAACACAGCCTTATGGGAATTGGATTGTCGGCCGGAGGGCTTTTCATGGATAGATTGCAACGATTACCTTAACAGTGTCCTGGCGTACATCCGGAGAAGTCGAGAGGGATACATAATTTGCCTATTAAACTTTACGCCAGTTGTCAGGGAGGGTTATCGAGTCGGTGTGCCTGAATTGACTACTTATAAAGAAATACTAAATTCTGACTCCGTATATTACGGGGGCAGTAATCTCGGGAACGGAACATATGTGACCGCAAAACCGGGACCTTGCCATGGATACGAACAGCACTTGGAGTTGACACTCCCTCCTTTGGCTAGTTTAATACTGACCAAGGCCTAAGATTCTGGGTTACAGAAGTTTTTTCTGCAAATAGGATCCAGAAATTTGTTGACAGACTTTAGAATTAACATTTCAAATAATCTCTATCCCTGTCACGGGGATCATGAATCAACCTGGTCCAGGGAATATAGGTGAGGCAAACAATGCGAATAGTCACGATATCAAGATTTGTGGGTTCGTACGCGGATGTTATAGCGGCGACGGTAGCTCGCAGAATGGGCTTAGAACTTATAGGCCGAGATCAAGTTCATCAGATGGCGCAAACTTGCGACCCGGAATATAGTCGCGCATGTTCCCTATATGAATCTGAACACGGTCCTGGTTTTTTCGAAAGAATTTTTTTCGACAGACCCTCATACACGAGTCTCTTTGAATCGTTGACTTATGAAAAGGCAAGCCAGGGGAATGTAGTTATCGTGGGTCGTGGCGCCCAAGTTATTCTTAAGGATATTCCAGGTGTTTTCAGTTGCCGCGTAGTGGCTCCATTTGGTGTCAGGGTCCATAGAATAATGGAAAGATACCGCTTCGATAAACAGGAAGCTGAAGACTTTGTGCGTAAATACGATCATGAAAGGGAAAGTCTTATAAGATCTATCTTCAGGAGTGATCCCAATGAATGGTCGCTTTATGACATTATTATCAATACGGCTCATTATTCTTCCGGGGACGCTGCCGACATAGTTATAGACTCCATAGATAAAATTCAAATGCCCCAAGACGAAGAATCGCTTAAGAACAAACTGAAAAACCTATCAATAGCCAAACGAATTGAAACCAATATTAGACGCAAACTTTCATCCTCTGTAACTCGAAATCTGGAAATTAAAATGGAAACAGGTGGTGTAGTTACGATTTCAGGAAAAATTGGTGATCGAAAAGATCGAGACAAGGTGGAAAAACTTGCGGGACAGTATCCTGGTGTTACCAAGGTAGTAAATAATTTGAAAGTAAGTGAAATTATGTTCGGGTTCTGAAATTTTTACCTAAGTCCCTGGATTCTACCTTCAGGAAAACGTCTATGCGCCGCCGGAATTCGAGAAGAGACCTGTCATTCAAATTCATGGCTTTTCTCAAGATAATTTAGAATATAATCTCGTGCCGCGTCTTCCAAATCAAGAAAGTCTCCACGAAACCCTGCCGCTCTCAATTTGTCGAGTTCAGCGCAAGTGTAGTACTGATAACGCTTTTCAAGCCCGTCAGGCATATCGATATATTCAATATTAGCCGGCATATCAAGAGCTGAAAAAACTCCATGCGCCAACCTGTTGAATGTATTGGCTTGCCCCGTTCCAACGTTGAACAGGCCGTTAACCTCGGGATTCTCAAGGAAAAATAGAGTAACCTTGACAGCGTCCTTTACATAAATGAAATCACGGCGCTGTTCCCCATCCCCGATATCGTGTCGATAGGATTTAAAAAGCCTGATAACGCCCGTCTTTTTGGCCTGAAAATACGCCCTAATGGCCACACTTCTCATGTCGGCCTTGTGATATTCATTGGGTCCGAAAACATTGAAATACTTGAGGCCTACAGCTCTTTTAAGGAAACCTGTTTTTTGCGCCCAACAGTCAAAAAGATGCTTGGAATAACCGTACATGTTCAAGGGCAGAAGTTCCGGCCCAGGAGTCAAATCATCCGAGTACCCTTCAGAACCGTCGCCATAAGTAGCCGCGCTGGAAGCGTAAATGAAGCGGAGACCGGGTTTTCCGGCAAACACCATGGCCAACCGCCTGGAGTACTCATAATTATTTTCCATGAGATAATCAGCGTTTCTCTCCGTCGTGGAACTGCACGCTCCCAAATGGAAAACAGCCCAAGTGTGATGATCGAATAGTCCCCTCTCTGCCTTGGAAATAAACGCGTCCTTGGATTCAAAATCAAGGAATTTTAAGTCCCTAAGATTCTTCCATTTTTCTTCCATGCCGAGGTGATCGACAATAACTATATTCTGTTCACCAAGCTGGTTAAGTTCCCAGACCAGATTGCTCCCGATAAAACCCGCTCCGCCGGTCACTATGATCATGGTGACAATAGGCCTCTCATTAATTTGCCATAATTGTGGTCATGCTGATAATGCGTTCGCTCGAATTGTTCTAAGGCGCCCCTTGGAAAATCGCAAGAAGTTATAAATGGACTCGACAATAATGTGTCTCAATTGGAGTCAATGTTAATTGAATGAATGGACAAATTCCGCTCTTGTATGATAATAGAGAGGCATCATCCCCTTAAACGATTTTGTGATCATTTAGGGAGTAACGGAAAATGAAGAAGTTGCTTGTAGTAATCGCTCTGACAGTTTCCCTTGGCATCGTGGCCGGGCTTTATGCTCAGCCGGCGTCCGCCTTTTTCAACTTGAACACGCCTTTCTTCGGAAGCGGCGCAAAAGCTTGCAATGCAACAGTTTGCGCTCCTCCTTGCTATGGCTACTGCGGACCGGTGTACACTTGTAAACCGATGAAGGCTAAAGCCAAGGCAAAAGCCAAAGGAGAAGCCAAAGAGAAAAAAGTAAAAAAGGAAAAGAAAGAAAAAAAATAAATTTCGAGCTTATTTATAGCACAAACAAAACTCAAAGATTTGAGATCTGAGGCGCGAGAGTCAGGATTGTTGATTCAGGGGATGACATATTAACACTCTGACCATGCCGGCTTCAGATCTCAAACCAAAGTTTGGCTTAGTTCTAACAAATAATTTCGCAATGATTGCGTTCTGAACAAAAGTTATCAATTGGTCGACTTCCCCGCCTCATTTTGGTTAACCCAATAATTTAATTAATCATCTCATAAGAAATCGTGATATTTGTTACGAAGTTGCTAAAGCAATATAGGACTGTGGCTTTAAATACTATTTTACAAATAGTCGCGTTTCGGCATTTTTGGAGGTGAACTTGAGTTTTTTCGAAAAGGTCATGGTTTCATTACGAAACAGGGACATGGATTCGAAACCACCAGCCGTGAAAGATGATGACAGGATTTTTCTAGCCTGGCAACGCACTCACATGGCAAACGAAAGGACATTTTTGTCCTGGTCCCGTACCAGCATATCTCTCCTCGCTTTTGGCTTTGTTATAGAAAAATTTGAAATATTTCTTCGACATCTTCTTGCGTTTGAAAAGGGCTCGAGCGTTCAGAGCCACGGACAAGGCGCGATGTATTTGAGCCTCCTCTGCTTTATTCTGGCTGGATTCATGATCATTGTTTCAGGAGTTCGTTTTATCAGGATGAGGGTGCATATCAATAAGGGCGAGGCAGTCTTTTCGGCTTTACCTGACCTGCTTGTAGTGGTCTCGGTAGCCGTAATAATAGGTCTTGCCCTTATGCTAGCCCTGCAGCGGTTCATTTGGTGATTTCTATTATCTACAATCAGTTTAACATACTGTAAAGCGGACAGTTTGGTTTATTGATTGACGTTTACCATTAAATTTGGTATAGTTACTACAAATCTATGTCAACAGGAGACAGAAAATATGACAAGATTCCTTGTACTGGTATCTTTTGTTGTTGTATGCTTATTTGCTGGGTTTTCAGGGCAGACGCTTGCAGGCGTGACAAGCGATAATCTGTCCCTGAACAATTTCAAATTAGCTGACTCCAAACCATATGACGCGTTGGCGAAAGCCTTTCAGAAAACACGTCAACAAACAGCGTCGAGTAGCCTGACAAAAAGCTCGGACAAAAAGACCACATCCAAATTGTCCAATTCATCTAAAACAAACACAAAAAGTAAAGTTTACAAAAACAAGACTACTAAAACTTACAAGAAATCATCTAACAAGAAGAATAAGACTTACAAGAAAGCTGCATACCATCGTTAGAAATAAGCAAGTTTTAATAAATTATTCAATTAGTTCATTTGCTGGTAGAATTTAAACCCACCCTGGCTTTATAAGAAAGGTGGGTTTTTTTGTTAAATTCAATGTTGGCGAGGTTTTTTGATGGAGAGGTTGAGCGCCAGATGCATTTGTATTCACGGGCATTTCTACCAGCCCCCAAGGGAAAATCCTTGGCTGGAAGAGGTTGAAAAACAGGAATCGGCCCATCCTTTTCACGATTGGAACGAGAGGATCTCTTACGAATGCTACCGACCAAACTCTGAAGCTCGTCTGCTGGACAGTCAAGGAAGTCTACGTGAAGTAATAAACAACTACGAACATTTGAGTTTCAATTTTGGTCCCACCCTTCTTTCCTGGATGGAAAAACACGACTCAGTAGCGTATGAAGCGATTCTGGACGCGGACGCAAAATCAAGAATTCAAAGATCTGGTCACGGAAATGCGATAGCTCAAGCATACAACCACCTTATTATGCCACTGGCGACCACTCGGGACAAAATCACACAGGTGGTTTGGGGCATCAGGGATTTCAAGAAACGTTTCAAACGCGACCCGGAGGGAATGTGGCTTCCTGAAACAGCTATAGACCTAGAAACTCTGGAAATAATGGTTGATCAGGGCATCCTTTTTACCATTCTCTCACCACAACAAGCTGGCCGCTTTAGAGAAAGACCCACTGATTACTGGCATACGGTCAATGCTGTTCCTATTGATCCATCGAGACCTTATATGTGTTCGCTGCCTAATGGGAGCAAGATCACTATCTTTTTTTACGATGGCCCAATATCCCAGGCAATCGCTTTTGAAGGACTGCTTAATAACGGGTCCACGTTCAAGGATCGTCTGGTTCGAGCTTTTTCGGATGAGCGCGTTTGGCCGCAACTTGTAAACATTGCTACAGACGGTGAATCGTATGGGCATCATCATCGATTTGGAGAAATGGCGCTCGCGTTCGCCATTGAACAACTGTTGCACGAACCGGGACTCAAATTAACGAATTATGGAGAATTTTTAGCCAGCTTTGATACGACTGCCCAGGTGGAAATCGTTGAACGAAGCTCATGGAGCTGCGCCCACGGAGTCGGTCGCTGGATGAGAGACTGCGGATGTTCGACAAGTCAAAAACCTGGCTGGAATCAGGCGTGGCGGGCTCCATTGAGGCGTTCTCTTGATCTTATTCGCGATAGGATTGACAGATATTTCGAAGACCGTGGGGCAGAATTGTTTAATAACCCGTGGGTCGCACGAGAGGACTACATAGACCTGCTGTTGGAAGACCGTTCGGGGACTGCTTTATTCCTGAAAAATCACAGCAACCATGAATTTAATATTAATGAATCGGTGGAAGCTCTCAGTCTTTTGGAAATGCAAAGAAACAGAATGCTCATGTATACCAGTTGTGGGTGGTTTTTTGATGACATAACCGGCATAGAAACGTTGCAGATATTGGCTTACGCGGCGAGAGCCCTCCAACTTGCGGGGCCTTATGATCCGGGATTGATTAACGAATTTCTTAGTGGGCTTTTCCCGGCGGTTAGCAACACTCAATCGCATATTCATGGTGATGAGCTGTACAGGGATAAAGTTGCGCCAATGATCATTGACCTCTCGCAGGTTGCAGCGCATGTGGCCATTTCCACACTTTTCGACACACCTCGCGTGTCCGAAAAAGTCTATGTATATAATGTGCGTCTAATTGATTTCACTAGAGAAGAATTTGGCGATCGCATATTGTTGATAGGCCAATCTAGGATTCAGAGCACAGTAACCCTGCGTGAAGAGCGAGTAGTTTTCACGGTCCTTTATTTTGGGGCCGTGGATCTTCGATGCTCCGTTCAGACTTACTCTGGAGGCCAACTCGTTTACGAGGATCTAAAGAAGGACCTTGCCAACTGCTTCAAGAAAGATTCATCCACGGAATTAATTCGTAAGTTGGACAAGTATTTCCCGCACAAATATTTCGCCTTTAAGGATCTCTTTGTCGAACAGAGAACGCGGCTTCTGGAAGCTGTTACCAAAAAAATGTTCCAGGAGCAGGCGGCAGTGCTTGGAACTTTCTATAAGAAAAACGAGGACTTCGCTAGACTGATCGTTAGTCACGGCGCAAGACTGCCCGACACATTCAGAGCCGCCGCGAGATTTGTCTTGAATCGACGGTTTCTTCGTGAACTCGAAAAACTCTCTCAAGAAATTTTTCCTGAAGGATTAGAGTCAGTGCTTACAGACACAAATTTTTGGAAGATAGAACTGGATCTGAGCGCCGCCCAAAAACTTATCAGTCAGCACATAGTGGTTTCTAGTAAACAAACTCGGCAAAAACGGGTCCGACGAATCGATTTTATCAGAAATATTCAGATTTCTGGATATGGCCCAGAATCTTGACATTGCGTTGCAACTTGGTGAAGCCCAAATAACGTTGTTTAGAATTCTTCAGAAAACCAGAAAACAACCTGAAAAGGACCTTTCCCCTGAAATAAAAAAATTGGCGGATAGGCTTTCGGTGAAACTGGATTGATTCATCGAAGACTTTGCAGTCATTGTCTTTAAAAAGTCTATTTGGAATCCAGGTAGCCGAATTCTTTTAATTTGCTGACGCTCTTGGTCCAATTTGGTGAAACTTTAACAAATAGCTCCAGCCTTACGGGGACATTCAAAAACTCCTGAAGTTTCTGCCGCGCCTGGGAGCCTATATTCTTTATCATTGCCCCGTTGCGACCGATCAAAATCTTTTTTTGACTATCCCGTTCCACATGAATATCTGCCTGGATCAAGACTCGATTCTCCATTTCCTTGAAAGTTTCGATAGCAACAGCAGTTTTATGAGGCACTTCTTGGCCCAAGAGGTTCAAGATCTGTTCCCTGATCAATTCCGTGGCGAAAAATCGCTCCGGCAAATCGCTAAGATCATCTGATTCATACAAAAATGGTCCATTGGGTAAGATATCAATAATTTTTTCCAGAAGAAGATCACAATTCTGTCCCGTGATAGCGCTTATCCCTAGAACAGCTTTATATGCGCCACTTTTAGCCGGCCTCGAAATCAAGCGTTCAGCGTCGATTGGTTCCATGGTGTCTACTTTGTTAATTGCTAGGATCCTAGGTTTACCGGAATTTCTAACAAGCCGTTCAATTTGATCCAGTTCTCGAGAATTTTTTCTTGTCGCATCCATGACAAACAATATGACGTCCGTGAGATTTATAGTCCGTAGCACAGATTCAACAAAGGCTTGGTTAAGGGCGGTGGACGCTTCATGAAATCCTGGCGTGTCCTGAAATATGATCTGGGCATCAGGAAGCGTAAGAATAACTGATATGGTGTTCCGAGTGGTTTGGGCTTTGGGCGTGACGATTGAGAGGTTGGTTTGTGTAAGGCGGTTAACAAGCGTGGATTTACCGACATTTGGCAGACCGACAATAGCGACAAAACCGGATTTCGTTTTTTTTTGACCAGATTGTTCCACTAAATCTCCTTGACCAGAGACGCAATTCTGTTTATATAATTACTTTTTATGGTCATGGAGAGATGCCCGAGTGGCCGAAGGGGCGCGACTGGAAATCGCGTGAATGCCCACAAGGTGTTCCGAGGGTTCGAATCCCTCTCTCTCCGCCATGATGTCTTCACAATTAAAGCCATTCCGATTCCTATCCTTTGAAATCAATTGTAAAAACCTGACCTGACCATTACAATAGTAGCCAGATCCATACAATAACATATTACCTCAGACAATCACCCGTGCAAACATTCCTCAAACTGAAAAGAGACAACTTGTTGATGTTAGATTCACTGGAAAAAAGGGAGGCTCGCTTGTCATCATGTCTTTCGTGGAGATAAATGGAATAAACCTGTACTACGAAATTCACGGCCATGGGGCCCCTCTGCTGTTGCTACATCATGGTTTCGGATGTACAAAAATGTGGAACAAAATATTGCCACAGCTTGTGGACAGTGGATATAAGCCGATTTGCTATGACAGACGAGGCTTTGGACAATCCGAGGAAGGACCGGATTTTTTAGATTTTTATGTTAGTGGTGCGTTCATGGAAGAAAGCATAAGTGAGCTTGAATCTTTGCGTGATTGGCTCGGCCTTGATTCGTTTTATGTCGTAGGTCAATGTGAAGGAGGTGTTTTGGCCGCGCGTTATGCGGCGAAATATCCACATCGAATCAAGAACATGGTCATATCAAGCACACTATGTTACAGCGCTTCTACCATGCACGAATTTAATTTATCAAAGTTTACCAAGACTTTTGATCAGTTGGAACCTCAACTACAAGAAAAGCTGACAGATTGGCATGGAGAAAGAACCAGGGCGTTTTATTCTCAGTTTTGTCAATTTGGAGGGGCTTACGGAAAGGATTTTTTTGATCTTAGGCCGACTCTAAAGCTGGTAAATTGTCCAACTCTGGTTCTTTATCCTGACAGGAGCTTCCTTTTCGAAGTTGAGCAGGGGGTAGCCTTTTATCGAAATCTTCCTCAAGGGGAACTCGCAGTCCTTCCCAATTGTGGGCATAACACCTACGATGAGCAACCCGAGGAATACTCTTCTCACATAGTAAACTTTTTCAGTCGACGCCGTCTCGAAGGGCTGGAAGGAACGAGCCGTAAAACCTTTAAGCCGATAACTTGCGCAGGTTAATTCTTCAAGCTGAATCAGATGACATCGGGAAATCAAAACTTAACGCCTTTCAGTTCCAGCCAGCGGACTATCTCTGCATGCGCCTCAGAAGCTGATTGGTTACCGTCAATCCTTTTTATTACAGGTTCGTCGAACGTGTCATATATAGCTGACACAGCTTCAAGGTCTCTTCTTTTTTCGAAAATGGAATATCCGGCAGGTCGTGACTTGCCTATTCGCTCAAGAGCTTTTTCCACAGACACGCACATTAGAAAAACGACGTCAGGAGCTAGCGCCAGCGACTGATTTTTTTTGAGAATACCAACGGGATCCAGGCCTCGTGAGCCCTGATAGGCTGCGGAAGAGTAGTAATAACGATCACAAATTACATGTTTGCCTGCTTCCAGCGCGGGCGCTATCAGACTTCTGACATGATCCACACGGTCTTCAAGGAAAAGCATGAACTCTTCCTCAGGAGAAAGTCTCGCTGAAAGACTTCTCAGTCTTTGTCCAATTTCCCCGCTGGAAGGCTCCCTTGTGAGGACAAAAACGATTCCGCTTGATTTAAAACGATTAGCCAGCAGATGGGCTTGTGTGCTCTTGCCGCTTCCGTCAATACCCTCAAACACGATAAACATGCTAAAATAAACCCCCAAATCGTATTTTTCAAAAGACCTGGCAATTAAGTACCGATATTTATATCTACGGCACCATGTTCAACAAACCCCAAAATATTTGAAATGGGAACCAACTCATGTTCAATGTTCCGGATTACAGAGTTAGAACCTTAACTGATCGATCGATAAATGAAAATGGAGAGTTTGTAGTCTATTGGATGATTTCGAGCCGCAGAGTTCAATGGAATTTCGGTCTTGATATGGCGATCATGTGGGCTCAACAACTTGGAAAGCCTTTGCTCATCCTGGAAGCCCTCAGGTCGGACTACAAATGGGCAAGCGCAAGGTTTCACAACTTTGTCATGGATGGAATGAGAGACAATCGAGATGCCTTAAAGGACTCGGGAGTTTTGTACTACCCCTATGTCGAACCTTATCCCAACGCGGGAAAAGGACTTCTGAAGGCTTTATCCGAAAAAGCCTGCATTATAATAACCGACCACTTCCCGACGTTTTTTCTGCCCAAAATGATACTTGCGGCTTCGTCTCAAGTGGCCTGTCGGATGGATCTTGTCGATTCCAATGGATTGTTCCCGCTATTTAAAACCGACAAGATTTTTGCAAGCGCATTTTCCTTTCGGAGATACCTACAGAAGCATCTGCCGAAATACCTCCTAGACGCTCCCAGTAGCGCTCCCGTAACCTATCGAAAACTACCGGATTTAGAAGCAATTCCATCGGATATTTTTAAAAAATGGGAGCCGATCGAAGATTCTCTGCTCAACTCGTCATTGAGGGACTTGTCTCGAATTCCAATTGATCACAAAGTTCAGGTTGTCTCAAAACGGGGTGGAGCAAAAATCGCTTACCGAGACTTTGCGCGATTTTCTCAATGAGCGTCTACATCATTACGCCAGTGACAGAAATGAACCTGATATTGAAGCGACTAGCGGATTATCCGCATATCTTCACTGGGGACACATATCCGTTCATCAAATATTTTGGGATCTTATGCGAACGGAAGATTGGACACCGGACGAACTTTCATCCAGAACCGATGGGAAGAAATCAGGTTGGTGGGGGGTAAGCGAGAATGCTGAGGCATTTCTTGATGAGCTGGTCACATGGCGTGAACTTGGCTACAACATGTGTTACTTGAGGAATGATTATGACTCTTATGAGTCTCTGCCGGAATGGGCAAAAAAAACTTTGTCCGATCATCAAAATGACGTGAGAGAATATCTGTATAATCTCGAAGTGTTGGAAAAAGCGGAAACACACGATGACATCTGGAACGCGGCCCAACGAGAGCTTACAAATACGGGGACAATTCACAATTATTTGAGAATGCTTTGGGGCAAGAAAATCCTCGAATGGACCGCCTCACCTCACAAGGCTCTTGAAATAATGATAGAATTAAATAACAAATACGCCCTGGATGGTCGAAACCCCAATTCCTACACCGGTATATTCTGGACCTTGGGCCGATATGACCGACCTTGGGGGCCTGAGCGTTCAGTCTTTGGCAAAGTACGTTACATGAGTTCAAAACGAACCCGGGAAAAGCTCAAAATGGATAATTACTTACGAAGGTATCTGTCTGATTAGATTTCTTTAGCAACGTGTGTATCCGCCAATTTCTAAAGAGGCAATCATTCCAGGCCCAACTTTTTGAGGGCGCTCCATTCGACTTTAATGAGACGCTGGAACCACTATCTCATTCCTGATCCACACTGCTTCACTATATTTATTCAGCCTTTTGTTGACTTCGTAATCATGCCTCTCTTTGGTGAGCAGCAATTCATCCGGGTGTATTTTTTCCAGTTTCTGAGGTTTGTTTTTGAGATCCTGCTCTATTTTGTCCTTAAAGCCTTCTAAAGGGCGGATTTCAAGATTATAAATCGCATAGCCATTTTTTTCCCTGCATATATAAAAAATTTTACCCCCATCGGTTATTTTTATGGAAATCAACTTTCCCGTAGTTGGAACTCTCGTGTAATGGTTTTCAAATTTGACCGCGCCATATTGCGACAAGATATTTTCCGCCAGGCCAAAATCTGTCGCATGGGCAAAGTTTACGCAAGTCCCTGTAACCAACAACGAGAAAATTATTCCACACTAAGAAGTTCATCGTGACCTCCGTAACGTTGATGCCGCCCCTTAGCGTTCATGATAGACACAAGGCGGGCTTTAGAGTATGCTCTGCGAAGTTTTAATCTCAAACAAGGGGAAGATGCAATGAGAGAAAAAAATGTTATGAAACTTTTATTAACATTAAGTATTTCTGTTTTACTCATCGTCGGTTTGTCAGTTCAATCTCAGGCTCAGGGCCTCAAAATGGCTGACGTAAGTATGACTGATATCTCGAATAAATCCCAAAAAATAAAAACAGCGCTGGACGAGCTCAGGAAATTTCAATCAGAACCCACTGCGAAAATGAAGGCGCTGGAAACCGAAATCAGGCAACTTCAAGAAAATCTGGAAAAAGGGAAAGCCAGTCTCAAAGAAGAAGACAAAACGAAGATAGAAGACCAAATTAGGGCCAAATTTCAGGACTATCAGCTTGAGCAGCAAAACTTTAAAGCCCTGGTTCTTGAACAACAAAAGAAGATAAATGACACCATGATGGCCGAGATTAATAACGCCGTGTCAAAGGTGGCGGAGCAGGGGGGCTTCTCTGTTGTTTTTCTCAAAGAGTCCATAATCTATTCCAAAGACGTTCCTGACATCACGGATAAGGTCATTAGCTATCTTGACGCTTCCGCGCAGCAGCCCGCCAAGAAGTAGTTCAGAAAGAAATTAAGAGTAGAGACGCTCGAAGCCGGACATCAAAAGATTGTAAATCGCGTAGAAATGAATCGTAAGCAAATCCGTTTAATTGATACGAAGGCCTTACCCGCGTCAGCGAACATGGCTCTTGACAACATCATTCTGGACGAGATTTCAGTAGGAAATTCTCCTGCCACCTTCCGATTCTTGCAATTTGAACCGGCTGCGGCTCTTGTCGGATACAATCAGGATGTAGATCTCGAAATTAGAACCGATTTCTGTAAATCCAGCAACATCGATATCAATAGAAGGATTACGGGCGGGGGGGCTATCCTTTTTCAGGAATCAGCTCTGGGGTGGGAACTCTTTGGTCCGCCTGGCGATCCTCCCTTTTCTGGTTCCTACGAAAGTGTTCTGAACAGAATTTGCTCAACTGCGGCGCAAGCGTTATCAAAACTCGGTCTCGAAGCTAAGTTCAGGCCAAGGAATGACATCGAAATTCAGGGACGAAAAATATCGGGCACAGGGGGAGCTTTCATTTCAGGGGCAATGATGTTTCAAGGGACCGTATTGATCAAAAATGAAATAGAACTATTTCTAAAAGCCTTGAGAGTCCCTGTGGAAAAATTGAAAAAAAGGGAAATTGAATCCTTGATGCAAAGAATCTGTTTCCTGGATGATCTTATCAAATATCCGGTAAGTCTGGAAACTTTGAAGCAGGTAATTGTATCTGAGTTTTCAGAATCTCTCCGCCTTAATTTCTATGATGGGGGACTGACTAAACAGGAACGCGAGCGTCTCAGCAATGAACTGCCTTTTTATTCAGGATCTGAATGGATTTATTCCCGAAGCAGGCCTAAACATGAAGGGGTTCCAATTCGTTCCATCTCACAAAGTCACGGAGGTTCGATAAGAGTTCATTTATGGATGAGTCCGGGAAGCAAGAGAGTTCGACAGGCCCTCATTACCGGTGATTTTTTTTCGATTCCTCAACGTCTTTGTTTTGATCTCGAGGCTTACCTCGTGGGAACCTCTGTTGACAGAGACGCTCTTAGCCGGAAAGTGCTGTCATTCTTTGAATCATATGACGGTAGAATTCCAGGCGTGGAACCACAAAAATTAGCTGAGGCTGTTTCTGAAGCTGCTGACAGACTCAAGCTGCTCACCTACAATTTCAGCCTTCCCGAGGTAAATGAATTATTTTTCGTAAACATTACGCCTCAGGACCTGAACAAGAAAATTGGTAGATGGCTTTTGCTGCCTTACTGTTCGAAGAATCTGGATTGTGATTTTCGTCAGATGGAGGGGTGCTCGGAATGTGGAGCCTGCGAGATCGGATACTTCTACTCCGTAGCCCGGAAATTTAACCTGGAACCGTTGACCATTCAAAGTTTCGAACACCTGATGGCAACACTCCAAGGAAAGGCTTCAGGGTCGGAAGAACTGTATATAGGGTCCTGTTGTGAAGCGTTTTACTCAAAACATCGCCTGGAAATGGAGGCGATTCCGGCTCAAGGGGTTCTCAGTAAACATAGATTCAACCACATGTTATGATCTAGGCAAAGGAACTGACGCATATAAGGGAAGATTCGACAACAAAACTTTACTGAATATTGAATTGTTAGAGAAAACGATTAGGCTTATAAATGGCTAAAAAACTGACATGTGATTTACTGGTTGTAGGAGCGGGACCGGCTGGGTCCAGAGCTGCCATGAGGGCTGCCTCAAACGGCCTAGAAGTGATTCTGATTGACAGCAAACCGAGAATCGGTGAACGACCTCACTGTGGAGAATTTGTTCCATACCAGGTTTTCAGTGAATTTGGATTGGACAGGAACTCTATACTTCATAAAATTGATCACCTCGATACATGGATTCTTAAAAACAAGGCACAGGATTCCTATGACAAAAACTCTATTAGATCAAATGGCTATCTCATAGATCGTCCGAAATTTGATCGTAATTTAGCCCGAGAAGCAGCTTCTTGCGGAGCTCTGGTGATGTCATCATCAACATTCGTGGATTTTGCCGGTTACCATGTGGTGATCAAATCAGTAGGTGAGAAAGTCACAGTTGACACACAGTATATTGTCGCTGCGGACGGGGCTCGTTCCAGTGTTCGCAACAAAATGGGCCTACTCGTGGAAGACTGCGCAGTGGGCCGACAGATTGAAACGCCGCTAGCGACAGGTAGTTCAAAAGCCATGGTTTTTTTGGATCAGGAATTCTATGGTGGCTACGGATGGCTGTTCCCAAAAGGAACTTCAGCGAACATCGGCATAGGGCTGTTGCCCACCAACGAACTAACTGCGGCGAGAGGACTCAAAAGTCTTAGTGAAATGCTGTCCCGAATTGGGATGATAAAGCCAGGATGGTTTGCTAGGACAAGCGGCTACATTCCTGGGTTTGGGATAAGATTTCCTTTAGTGGTTGAAAATATATTATTTTGTGGTGACGCTGCGGGACTGGCTCACCCCATCACCGGCGCTGGAATTGCCCAGGCTGTCTTTTCCGGAGATGTTGCCGGTGAAATTGTGACTAAGGCCGTGAAATCTGGGATGTCCTCGGTTCTCGAAGAATATCATAACGCCGTACTCCATCGATACGGAGCCGTTTTCCGACACGCTCTGGCCAAAAAGAAATTTCAATTATACTCATGGTGGAACGATGATTTCGCAGGACTCTGCAACCGAACCTGGATTTCGTTCAAGGGTTACCGGAAGCGAGAACCAAACGTTTGACCGAAACAGAAGCTCTCTTTGATGAAGCTTGGCGTCTGTCAAGGTCAAAACATGGATCGGATTTCATCATCTATCATCCAGGGATGTTTGTTCTCAACGGCTGTAGAGGATCGTATCACGCCGTATCCATTACCGGAACAGTGTGCAAACTTGACTGTGAGCACTGCGGGGGGATGCTGCTCAGAAATATGCATGCTGCAAATAACCCTCTTGATCTTGTTGACTTTGGTATGAAAGCTTTCCATAGAGGGGATAAAGGCATTTTGATATCTGGTGGGTGTGATCGGAAAGGGAAACTGCCATGGCTGAAGTTCTTGAACGCGATCGAACACATCAAGAAGAAAACAAATCTCAAAGTGACAATTCATACCGGCCAGGTTGATCCGACAGAAGCTGGATGCCTAAAGGAAGCAGGCGTAGATCAGGCCTTGGTCGACGTCGTAGGCGATGATTCTACAGCTAGAGAGATTTTTCATCTCAGTGAAGGAACAGCCACGATTCTTAAATCAATGGAAGCGCTTATTAGAGCTGGACTGGAGGTTGTTCCGCATATACTCTACGGGATATATTACGGTGAGGAAAAAGGCGAACAACACGCTTTGGAACACATTTCGAGTTTCCCGCTAAAAAAATATGTGATCATCGTTTTTACTCCGCTCAAAGGGACAAGGATGTCTTCTGTAAAACCCCCTGATCCTGTAGATGTGGTGAGGTTCATAGCTAGAGCACGATTAACGATACCTGACGTCAAAAGTTCTCTAGGGTGCGCAAGGCCGGGTGGCGCATACCGCCGAAAGTTGGATCTGCTTGCAATAAGGGCTGGCATAAACTCGTTGGCGATTGGATATGATTATGTGCCGACAGAAGCGCAAAAAATGGGATTAAATGTGATCCGTAAAACGACATGCTGTTCTTTGGATTGAGATCCGAAATTTAGATAGGACGTTGATTGATTTTACATGAGTTAATTGGATGGTGAAATATAATATGACGGAGCCGGAGACCACCCCCAAGGAAAGTCCTGAATATGTGAGGATGTCGCTCGCAGCGGCCATGACTTTGAATTTTGTCCCTGGAATGTTTTACAGAGGCGCACGCCTTGGGTGCATCAACTTGTTAATGAATTATGCGGATGGTTGTAAAGCCAACTGCGCCTTTTGTGGTCTTGCGTCTCAGAGACGGCCTGCAAAAAGCGGCAGGAGCTTCATTCGCGTTCCCTGGAAAATCTATTCCATGGGTGAGGTAATGGAGGCTCTCAACCAAGCCCCTAGCTATGTCAGCAGAGTGTGTATTTCCATGATTACGCATCCAAAAAGTAAAAAGGATGTGATTTCGATTTGCGAACAGGTAGCTCAAAATACATCATTAGGGGTTTCTCTTTTGATATCGCCGACGATCTTGGATCGTGCCGATCTCATAGCCATGAAGGAAGCTGGAGCCGATCGAATAGGGGTGGCCATTGACGCCGCCACGGAATATTTGTTCGCGAATTTACGGGGCAAGCCTGTTAAAGGCCCTCATAACTGGAACAAATACTGGGAGATTTATCAGCAAAGTCTGGAAATATTTGGGGAAAGGGATGGCTGGTGTTCATTTGATCTGCGGAATAGGTGAGACAGAGAAAGAAATGGTTTCGAGTATTTCCAGGGCTCGAAAAATGGGGGGATCGACCCACCTGTTTTCCTTTTTCCCTGAGCAGGGATCAGCCATGGAATCGGTCCCAGCGCCGCCCGTAGCAGTATATCGCAGAGTACAATTGGCTAGATGGCTGATTGATAATGACAAAATAGATTCGGATTCAATAAGTTATGACAACAGAAACAGAATAACCGACTTCGGAATCTCTAAAAATCAACTTGACGCCGTAATTTCCGATGGTGGAGCTTTTCAAACATCAGGTTGTCCCGGTAATGATGGAAAAGTAGCGTGCAATCGTCCCTATGGAAACGAAAAGCCTGGCCCCGATATAAGAAACTTCCCGTTTGCGCCGGAACCGGAAGATTTAGACCGAATAAGGCTTGAAATTTTTCAGTATTGATGGGGATTTAACGGTGGGATGTTCATCAAGCCTCGAAGATGGGAGGCTCAATGAACGCGAAACTTAAATTACGGCTGAAAAAGCTTTACGTTGATTCCATTTGGATCCACCAAAGAAGCGTAGCTTACTCCATCCCTTTTCCCGCTTCTTTCAACAAAACGAAGTCCCTTGGACTCGAGTCGTCTGACTGAATCTTCCAGATTTCCCACTCGAAAGCTCATTGCTGAAACACTGTTTTTGGAAAACTTCGTATCTGACACATTCATGTATAGTATTTCCAGTTTGTAAGGCGAGCCTTCTTTTTCCATTGAATAAACATCCAGGCCGGAAGACAAGCCATCAGACGCTCTGAAACCTAAACGACGATAAAATTCTATGGTGACTTCCGGTTGAGCTGTGGGGATATTTATTGTGAGTGGATAATCTTCAACTGAAGATTTCATGAAACTCGATGATTCCGCCTCTGTATTGTAAGCAATCAAGAGAGCGAAAACTATCAAAAACATAATCGAGCAAGTGAATCCGAGAAACAGCCTTTTAGCGTGGCCTGCCGGCAACCTCATGCTCGTCGAACCTCCTAAATCACAAATAAATCAAATTTAATTCCGCATCCTTTACGGCGAAAGGCAAAAAAAACATACACAAAACTGAAGATAAAATCAAGAATAATATTAACACAATAGTTTTTTGCCTGTCATATTAAGCATAAAAAAAGTATATAACGACTTGTTGTATTTTATTTCAGTAATTACTTGAAACTATTAGAGTTTAAATATGATTAGTCTAAAAAAGCAGAAGAATCAGAACAAGTTCATGAAGAAATTCACGGAATGCTGCGATTTGTTTGGCGCCAGGTACTCCAGAGCCATCTTAATTTGCGGATCATTTCCAATTTCATTCATGTCCATGGCGGTACCCCGATTTCTGTTTTTATCTGGTCTATCTCCTACAACCACGTCAGGTTCTATTCCCTTGCCTTCTATGTCTCTGCCATCGGCCGTGTAATAATGAGCGGTAGTCAATCTCAACGCTAAGCCGGTTCTTATTGGAAAAATGTTCTGAACACTCGCTTTCCCAAAACTCCTTGTGCCAAGAATCAAGGTATTAGGACGTTTTTTCAATGCCCCAGTAAGAATTTCGGAGGCGCTTGCACTACCTCGGTTTATCAAAACAATTATCGGTATAGAGCTGAATGGACCTGCGCCAGTTGCGAGAAATTCTTTGTTAAGTTTTGAGCCCCTGCTTCTCAAGGAAGTAATAACGCCGGATTTCAGGAAAAGATCAGATATCCTTATCGCCTCGGTGAGCAGACCTCCAGGGTTGTCTCTGAGATCAAGAATCAGCCCCCTAAGTTTACTTCGATCAGCGGACTTCATTCGGTTCACAGATTTCAATACTTCGTCGCGGGTATCCTTCTGGAAATTTACTATTCTAAGATATCCCACGCCGTGATTTAACAATTTTGACCTAACTGACGGAGCTTTGATCAAGGTTTCTTATCAATCTGATATTCTGGGTTTGTCCAGACAGAGGGTCCTGGATTCTGAAACTAACTTCAGAACCGGATGGACCCCTGACCATTTTAAGGGCTTCGATCAATGACAATCCATGAAGAGGCGTACCGTCGATTTCAAGCAATTTGTCGCCCGCCCGTATTCCTGCTCTATAGGCAGGTGATCCGTCGAAGGGAGCCACTACAACATAATCTCCATCTCTAAATCCAACAACCATGCCAACTCCAGCAAACTTTCCAGAGGCCATAATCTTGAGTTCATTAATCATTGCGGAATCAAGCGTCGTAGAATACGGATCGAGATCTCGAAGCAACAGATCAAGAGCCTTTAGAGAAAGTTTGTCAGGGTCATACTGACATCGTTTCGATACAATCATAATGGAATCGGAGAAACATCTCGGCGGTTCATAGGGACAGTCACGCATAGACACCAGATTGTCCTGACAGTACGGCAGAGTGATAAAGGAGAGTTTTTCTATAGCATTTTTTAGCAAAGTAGCTTCGTTGGCCGGTTCTACAAAATGACGCTCGACAAGATTCAACCCCTCAAAAAAGTCATTCAGATATCCTTGTCCATATGAATCCGATTTGTCCAGATTGTTAGCCTGTGTTTGTAGGTCCCCTTGAAACACCTCATCGTCCAAGCCAAAAGCAGGATTCACCGCCAGACTAAGCGCCAGGCAAGAAACCGTGATCAATCGGAGCCCTATCTTCACATAATCGTCGAGTAAACCATGGGAGGACAAATGAATCAAACAAACTCCTAAATCCCAGAATCTATGAAATTAAATCACTTACTTCCGACAAGGGCAAGTTTCTGAATCAGTCTTATGGAAAATCATGGAAATTTTCAGGAGTTGTTTGGTTTGAGGTCCTGAGCCGTACGAAGCGCAACGTCTTAGCCCAGCCGCCCAGATTATTTCATCGGCCTTGATAATCATAGGTAACCTGTTTCTCAGAGAGTGAGGAATTTTTGAGTCAATGAACAATTTCTTGATCTTGACAGGACTGCTTTGGCCCCAAGGTACGATTCTATCCCCAGACTGAAATGGTCGCAGATGAAAAGGAAAAGTTAATAAATCCGCGTCAAAGTATTCCGTGATTGAATCATTTTTACAGGACAAATCGAGTGAGGGCTCTCTCAGGATCGAAAATTCAAGGTCCATTTTGGATTCCGGTATCGTGACCAAACCAGGCCCAGAAACGATAAGAGAATAATCTGGTTTGGGCGCATCTTCAAGTCTGGAAATTTTCAAACTGCTGTAGTCCCTGGTGAAATACAAACCGTAGGGTAGGGTAAACCTAACATATGGTTTTGAACCTTTTATGAACAAGAGAATGCGATCTATATGAAACCTTGTCCATCTGGTGTTTGGGCCGGAAAGCGCAAATAGAACCTTACGCACAATTCTTGATGACACGGCCTCGGGTAACGTGCAGATTTCAGCCATGTTTATTTTAAAACAGTCTTCAGTTTCTGAAACCGCCTTTTCATAAGAGGCGTCAACAAGAGAACTCAGATATTGTTCGTCTTTCTGAATAAGATCCAGTGTTCGTAAAATAGACTGAGGAGACTTTGGAAATCTTTCCAGGACGATGGGTATAATTCTATTCCGTGTGAAATTCCGGTCTGTATCACAAGACAAATTGGTTATGTCAATTTTGTACCGGATCCGCTGGTCTTCGAGGAATCTGACTAATTCCGCCCTGCCAAGTTTTAGCAAAGGGCGAATAATTCTTCCCCGTTTCAATGGAATGCCGGACAGCCCGGTTATTGAACTGCCTTGAAAGATTCTTAACAAGAAAGTTTCCAGCGAGTCGTCTGAATTGTGGCCAGTAGCTATTTTTTGGGCGCCATTCGCATCGATGACTTCTTCAAAGAATTTGTAACGTTCTATTCTGCCTGCTTCCTCGATGCTGATTTTTCTCTGTTTGGCCATTTTAGGGATATCAATTTGTTGGCCGAAAAATTCAAGTCCAAGGGATTTGGCCAGGTCTTCCACAAACTTGAAGTCTTCATTAGACTCCCGTCTGATCATGTGATCCAGATGAGCGACGACGGCGGTAAATGAGAAATCTGCGCTGAGGCGGACCATGATATGAGTAAGGGCGACCGAATCGGGTCCTCCTGAAACAGCAAGCACTACCCTGTTTCCCGGTTGAATCATGTCGTTGGAAATCAGCGTCTGTCTGACCGTTTTCAAACATTCTTGTTCGTGATTTAAAAATGGCATGAGAATAATTTCGGAAAATCTGAAAACACCACAATTCGTCAAAAATCCCGAATGAGTTTCCTTTGGAAAAGGATCCTCAAAGCTTCTTTAAAGAAACCTTGAGGACCTTACGGGGGAGATCAAATCAGAGGGAAATTCTAACGATGGACGAAGTCGGCCTTCGATTTGGCCCCTTTCTCAATAAAATTTTTCAGTCCTATCCGGTTGTCCTCAGTCGTCCAGCACTGTCCGAACAACTTGGCCTCATTTTTCAGTCCGTCTTCAAGCGTCATTCGAGCGCCTTCAAGAATTGCCTGAACCGCAAGCTTGTCGATTGCCCTGGATAAATGTCCGATTTCAACATCAGGAAGTTTATCGGGAACATTCGAGAGTGGGCCCATCTCCATTTTTTTAGGGGTGGCCTTTCCAGCGACTATATCTCTAGCTAGAGCAATCGCTCTTTCAAGGACGTCTCCTTCGACTTCCTCATTTATAAGCCCATAAGCAAGCGCTTGAGAACTCGAGATTGGTCTGGCTGTTCTGATCATTTCAGCAGCCCGTTCAAATCCCACAAGCCGAGGCAGTCTTTGTGTTCCTCCCATGCCAGGGATCAGGCCGAGATTTACTTCTGGTTGACCGGCGAAAAACTTCATGCCTTTTGGAGCTACACGCGCGGTACAGCACATTGCAAGTTCACAACCGCCACCAAGCGCAAAACCATTCAGAGCAGCTACGACGGGTTTCCCGAGCTTTTCCAGTTCTGCTGACGCTATTTGTCCAATTCTAGCGAAATGCTCGCCCTCAGCAGGTTCGGTTAGCCCCGCCATTTCCTTGATGTCAGCTCCCGCGACAAAAGCTTTGTTCCCAAATCCAGTAATTACTGCCGATTTAATGGCCGGATCATTCCTTATCATGTCGCAATAAACGTTGAGTTCCTTGAAAACCTTACTGTTTAGAGCGTTTAAGGCCTTCGGCCGTCTTAGAGTAATGACACCGACATCACCTTTCTTTTCGAAAAGCACGTCCAGGATTTCCCATGCATGCCCTGAAGCCGCTTGCTCTTTGAGCTTTTTTGCTACGGGCATTGGAGGATATTTTTGAGCAAATTTTTCTACAAGATCCAAGGCTTTTTTGACGCCAACCGAATTCATGAAACTGAATGGAGGCTTCATATCAAGGGCCACACTTATCAGTAGGTCGAAATCACTTGTCGTTATTATCTCAGAGTCCAGCATGTCACACACGATAGCAAAATATGCCCCCATAAGTTCTTCAGAAATCTCTTTTTCTTTTTCGGGAGCTAACTCGATTTTTTCTCCCCTACCAGGAACGATCCAATCAGATTTTGATTCTAGCATCTGTTTTAAACGATCTGGAACCCTGAACCACCCGTTCAAGCGTTCGTGCATTTCAGAGAGCCCATGCGCCGAGATAGGATTGCCACCTGTAAGATTGTGAGCGGTGAAAGGCCCCACGGTCAGTCCTAGCGCTTTGGAAGCCACATAGTCTACCTGTTTGGTGTCTCCCAGGCCTCCATCAACACATTGAATACAAGCCAATAGCAACCCTTCAAACACTGGATCGACCGCATATCCGTAACGTGAACCGACTTTGATGGGTATTTTCCCAATTTTCTCATAAAACCTCATCGTGAACTCTGTAATTAATGCGTCGGTGTCTTTACCGGGAATAATCTCTATGGCCGGGTTTCGCTCCGCAGGGAAGAAATAGTGAGTGCAAAGGGAACGACCCTTTAATTTAAGTTCGTCGAAAATCCTCTCTGGCTCCAAATGAGAGGAATTGCTCGTAAGAATAGCTTCAGGAGGAACCAGTTCTTCAATCTGTTTAAATATTCTCTTTTTAAGAGGTAAGTCTTCAGTAGCGGCTTCCACTACGATGTCCGCGCCTTTAAGTTCATTATAGTCAGAGGTGAATATAATGTGGCTTTTCATCCCTTCGACTTCATCGGGTTTGAACGCGCCAGTCTGTCCACCCTTGTCCACCTTTTTGAACAGTTTGGCTTTACCTTTTTCCAGCGCATCAGTAGCTATGTCAACTACGACCACTTTTACGTCAAAACTGTGCAACACTTTCAGGAAATGCAAAGCGATATCAGGTCCGATTTGCCCAGAACCTATTACACCGATTTTATTGATTGAACGCCCGCGGAACAAAAAGGCCATCTCAAGTCCTCCTTCAACAGAATAGAGTTAGACTCAATGTGTTCGATTTACCGCCCAAATTAGCATTAATTAGACGATTTTGTAAATGAGTTGACGTAAGTCGGTTGCAATGATTATCCGAGAGATTCTACGAACAGGAGAGTTCGTTTTTGATAAAGCAATTTTTGTTTGATATGAACGTCTCTTGTACTATAGGTTAATATATGGGGAAATTTGAGCAAACGATTGGGAAGAGTTTTTCGAAGACATGAAAAAAGAAGTACTCATCGTAGGTGGTGGAATTACAGGGTTGAGTTTAGCATGGGAACTCTCATGTCTGGGGGTTGATTCAATTCTTGTTGAAAAAGCCCCTTTCCTGGGGGGACATGTTTCCCAATTTACGTGCAAGGCGACTGACGTGTGCCAGAAATGCGGAGCATGTCTTCTGGAAGATTATCTCAGTAAATTGTCCCACATAAATAATTTGCCTCTTCTCGTCAATTCAAGAATTGATTCTTTCGATGAAGCTCATGGGAAGTTTAAGACCCTGGTTTTTCAGGGGCAGTCTAAGATTATCAATGAAAAATGTGATGACTGTGGTTTGTGCCAGAAGGTTTGTCCCGTAGACGGGGCGCTTTTTCATGCTGCTTTTGATTCGAAACTGTATCTTTCGAACGAAAAATGCATAAACGCCTTAGGCGTTCATTGTGAGGCCTGCGCTCAAATTTGCCCTCAAGGGGCCGTAGACCTTCAAGAGAGCCGAGACATAGAAATTGAAACATTGTCTATAGCTGTTTGCAGTGGTTTTACTCCTTTTGACGCGTCACAAAAACCAAGGATGGGATTCCAAAGAACCCCGGGTGTTTTTACCACCCTAGAAATAGACTCCCTATTGCGGAGTAACAATTTTGAACCGGTCCTGAATCAAGAAGAGCTAAAATCTATAGCGTTTGTCCAGTGTGTCGGAAGTCGTGACCCCAAATCTGGAGCAAATTACTGCTCCCAAATTTGTTGTGGTGTTTCAGTCAGGCTGGCTCGCTTACTTAAAAGTAGATTTCCTGCAGCTTGAAATCACAATTTTCTATATGGATATTCAAACATTTGAAAGACACTTTGACGAAACCATGAGACAAGCGGCGAAGGATATGACGTTCATTCGGTCCATGCCATCAGAGATCCGAACCGGAGAAGACGGCAGGCCAGAAATCGTTTATCAGGGCAATGACGACGTTAAGCAGTCAGTTCCATACGACATGATAGTGTTAAGCATTGGAATCAGACCTGGGCGCCCGGATTTGCCAAGAAATTTTCCTGCAATGTGGAAAAACCGTGAAGGGTTTATAGGTTTCTGATGATCAGGACGTGGCTGCAGGACACCCTGGAATTTTTGTAGCAGGAACGGCTCAAGGCCCCAAATCGATAACGAATTGCGTTTCGCAAGCAATATTTGCGGCGTCTCGAATCAAGAGATATCTCGACAGGACAAAAAGGGGAGAATTCAGGTGAGTCGGCGGGTCACAGAATCCGTTTTCCTCAGTGGAGAATACAAGTCCCGTGAAAAAGCTTCTACTAAAGCTTTGATCCTTGGTGGTGACGAATACGGGATACGAATAGCTGAACTCTTGACACGAGATGGGGTACCTTCGACGGTTCTAATAGGGCCTGACGAAACATCTCCTAAAGATTCCAGAATAGAGATCATTCAGGGATCAATTCTTTCATCATCTGGATTCATTGGCAACTTTGATGTTTGTATCCAGGAATCTAAAGATCAGCGACGATGGCAGGTTCGGGTTCATCGTAGCTGCTCAACCAGCGTTTAGATCATCGAAGAACTACCTATTTGCGCTTGCCGATTCAGACAGGGTGTGGCGCCTTTCGGCCTTTGGGAAACATCTGGAGTCAGGTGGAGGATTGCCGGAACGAAAAGGTCCTTGGCTGCACATAGCGTTTTTTTTCGACTTAAAGGGCGCCTCAGAAATCAGTCAGTTTGAGGAGCTTCTTTCAATTCTTGATCGACTTGAAATGTTCGCTCAGGTTCAATCATATGTTTTTGTGAATAACCTTAAAGTCTCGTCGGAGGGACTTGACGCCTGGTATAGGGATCATCGTCGGCGGGGAGTGGTGTTTTTCAAATTCGACAGCGCTGACCCACAAATTTCTTTCAGGAACAAAGAACTGATCATAGAATTTGTTGAACCTATATTGAAAGAGGAAATGGAATTGACTCCTGACCTGATCGTCCTTGATGAAATACTTGGACCGTCACCCGGTATAAGACCGATCTTGGAGATGATTCCGTCCTGGCCGGCTTCAGCCCCTTATTTGCAGCCGGAGTCGACAAGATTTAACGGGGTTGAAACACAAAAGGCAGGGGTGTTTGCAGTTGGTCCGGCCAGAGGTGTTTTTGATCAACGATCCTTGAGGGCTGATGTAGACGCTGTAAGAGTATCAATTCTTAAAGCGTTGCCGGAACTATCCAGCTTGATTGTGAAAGAAACGGCTTTTATTGATCGAAACAAATGCACGTTTTGTCTGACCTGCGTGAGATTATGTCCACATGGGGCGATCGGCTTTGACTTCAGGCCGGAGGTTGACCCCATGTCCTGCAGAAGCTGTGGTGTTTGTGTGGTGGAGTGTCCGATGTCCGCCATAGAAATTCGACCAGCGAGTGCTGAAATGATCGAAGAATCCAAGACTGCGCCTCTGAAATTGTTCGTTTGCTCACATTCGGGGTTGCAGGCGGTTTCCAAAATCAATTCCAAGTTCTTGACGGATGTCGAAACCATTCCTCTGTCGTGTGCGGGTTTCTATCAGCCCAACCATGATATTAAAAGCCCTTCAGGAAGGAGCGAAAGGCATTGTCGTCGCCGGGTGTTTTAAAGGAAACTGCGCGTCCATTTATGGCTCTACACTGGCTGATTCCAGAGTTGCTCAGGTGGTTCAAACTCTCCAGTCTGTCGGGATGGACAAAGTAAAAATCGAGTTTGTGTACCTGGCGGGCAACACTCCTGACCGGATAATGGAAGCTATAACTCGAATGAAAAAATAGATACGGCATGTGCGCCATTTTTGGTTTACGAGCCTGAATAAGGGAACAGGATCATGAGTAAAATCAATCTCAATGAATTGGATCCAGAATTCAAACATCAGGTTGCGGAACAACCAGGAGGTGAAGGCTTGAATGCCTGTTTCGCCTGCAAAGCCTGCACAGCGGCTTGTCCTGTCCAACCATTAGAAAAACGCTATGATCCGAGAAAAATTATAAGAATGGTTCTCCTTGGAATGAAAAAAGAAGTCCTGGAGAGCGATTTTATTTGGTTATGTTCTTCATGCTACAATTGTCAGGAAGTATGTCCGCAAAATGTGCGTTTTACAGAAGTGATTTACGCTATAAAAAATCTTGCGGCTAAGGAAGCGTGTGTGCCACCAGGATTGACTGCGCAACGTTCCCTTCTGAAAAAACATGGAAGACTTTATGAAGTTGGAGAATTCGAGAATGAAAAACGTCTGAAATTTGGCTTGCCCGTGATTGCAGAGCATCCTGAAGACTTTGACGCGTTATTGCCGGACCAGAATTCGGAACATACAAATGAAAGCAACGTCACAACGTAGACTTCTTAATTCTTGAATAGGTAATCTTTTATGGAAGCCCTTTTGTATCTAGGTTGCACAGTTCCAATAAGAAACTTGAACTATGAGGTTTCAGCTAGGCTGACCGCCAGGGCGTTAGGGATAACTTTTTACGATCTTGAAGAATTTGGTTGCTGCGGATTTCCTCTCAAATCCTTAAGTGTTGAGGACACTCTTGTTACTGCGGCCAGAAATCTAGCGCTAGCCGAAAAGAAGGGTCTTGACATCGTAGCTCTTTGTAACGCTTGCTCCGGAACATTGAGCGAGGTCGCCCATCAAGTAGCTACTAATCTCGAAATCAGGGAAAAAATTAATCACAGGTTAAAGCCGATAGGGCTGCGTGTTGAGGGTAAAGTCAAAGTTAGAAATTTCATGCGAATGCTTTGGGAAGATATAGGGGTGGAAGGAATTCGCAAAGCTGTAGTCAGACCTCTGACTGGAATTGCGCTGGCGCCGCATTATGGGTGCCATTATCTAAAGCCGTCAGAACTCAATGTTGGCTTCGACTCGGCCGAAACCCCAAGAACTCTAGCTGAAATGATAGCCGCTACAGGAGCTAGCGTTGTGAACTATCCTTCACTACTTGATTGCTGTGGGGGAGGTTTATTAGGCATGTCTGAAGAAGTGGCCAACGCGATGACGGCAAGGAAACTCGAAGACGTATCGAAAACAGGGGCGCACGCGCTAGTTTCTGGTTTGCCCTTTTTGCAATGTAATGTATGAAGGACAGCAGAAAAAAATAGCGAAAGCTACTGGTCTTGACCTCAAGACACCGGTAGTTTACTATCCTCAAGTCTTGGGACTCGCTCTAGGGATGACATCCGAAGAGTTGGGTTTCAAACTCAACAGGATCAAACCTTCAGGCCTCTTGAAAATTCTAGAGGGCTGAATACAATAATTCACTTTCTTGTTATTCACTCTCCCAATAATTTGGGAGTAGTTTGAGTTTTGGTTCGACCTTTAGGAGGTCAAAATGGAATTCGAAGGCTATTCTTTTCCGGACGAGTTGAAGTTTGAAAAAAATCATTACTGGGCCAAAAAGGAAGGTGAAGTCATAATCACTGGCGCCGGTGAATTTATTTCTAAACAGGCGGGTGAGATCACTTTTGTGGATCTTCCGGAAGAAGGTGATGAATTAACCCAGGGAAAGCCCTACGGCTCGATAGAATCCGGGAAATGGGTGGGGCGCATATACGCAGTAGTTTCAGGAGAAATACTTGAAGTAAATTCATCATTGGAGGACGAGCCGGAAAAAATTAACTCTGACCCTTACGGGGAAGGTTGGATTTGTAAGATCAAGCCTTCAGACCTTGATAAGGAGTGGGATGCTCTAATGAAGGTTGACGATACATTCAAGAATTTCGTAGTTGCGGAAATCAAAAAGATTCAGGAACAGAAATAGCTACTTAAGTATATAAACGAAGAATTGACGTCGCAGGAGAAACCCCTAAGCTTTTAAAAGGTATCTCTTATAGGTGCGGCGCGTGAATATGTTTGTTATTGTGAGAACTAATACATGTAGTTAGCTAAACTGCTGAACAGTCGGAGAAAGTTTATGGAAAAAGGAACAGAGACGGTAAAACGCGGACACGCTCAGATGCTCAAGGGCGGAGTAATTATGGACGTTGTGACTCCGGAGCACGCCAGAATAGCCGAAGAAGCGGGGGCATGCGCAGTCATGGCGTTGGAACGGGTTCCCGCAGATATAAGAGTTCATGGCGGTGTTGCTCGTATGAGCGACCCAGGACTTATTCTTCAAATTATGGAATCGGTTACCATTCCAGTAATGGCAAAGTGCCGGATAGGTCATTTTGTGGAAGCCCAGATTCTAGAAGCAATTGGTGTGGACTATATAGATGAGAGTGAAGTGCTGACTCCTGCGGATGAACAAAACCACATAGACAAATCCAAGTTCAACGTTCCTTTTGTTTGTGGGTGCCGCAACTTGGGAGAAGCTCTCCGTAGGATAGCTGAAGGCGCAGCCATGATCAGGACCAAAGGGGAAGCGGGAACCGGTGATGTGGTGGAAGCGGTGAGGCATGCGCGATCGGTAATAGGTGAAATCAGGCGCATAAGCTCAATGCGTGAAGACGAACTAGCCTCTTACGCCAAGGAAATAGGGGCTCCTCTAGCGCTTGTGAAAGAAACAGCGCAAAATGGACGAATGTCTGTGGTCAACTTCGCCGCCGGTGGTATCGCTACCCCTGCGGACGCTGCTTTAATGATGCAGTTGGGAGTAGATGGGGTTTTTGTGGGCTCAGGCATTTTCAAGAGTGGTAATCCGGCTGCCCGTGCCCGTGCGATTGTCAAGGCGGTAACTCATTACAATGATCCAAAAATATTGGCCGAAGTGAGTAAAGGTCTCGGCGAGGCGATGGTAGGAATAGGCGTAACCCAGTTGCCTGAAAACGAAAGACTGGCAGGACGAGGATGGTAATGATTAAATGAAGGTAGGTGTTTTGGCCCTACAAGGGGACTTTGAAGAACACTGTGTCTGCTTCAAAACTCTAGGTGTGGAAGTTCTTGAAATAAGGTTACCATCCCAACTTGCAGAAATCGACGGTTTGGTGATTCCAGGCGGTGAAAGCACAACTATCGGTAAACTGGCTGTAGATTTCGACTTGATTGACCCAATTCGCTCTTTTGGAAAATCCTTTCCTATCTGGGGAACGTGCGGGGGCTTGGTCTTCATGGCGACGGATGTTGGCACAGACCAGCCTACCCTTGGTCTCGTCGACATGGTTGTAGAGAGAAACGCATTCGGACGTCAGATCGAAAGTTTTGAAGAAGACCTCAAAATGAAAGATTTGCCTGGCGGTTCCTTCAGGGGAATTTTCATAAGGGCTCCAAGGGTAGTGAAAGTAGGGTCTGGGGTTCAGGTGCTCTGTGAACTGGAGGACGGTTCCAAGGTAGCTATTCGTCAGGGCAACCTTTTGGCCACGTCGTTTCATCCCGAATTAACCGACGACAAGCGAATCCATCAGTACTTCCTGGATATAATCACGCAGAAAAATTAGTCTTTGGCAAATTTCCATACCTCTGGCGACACATGCCGACAAAATTCAAAACCATTGTAGAATACGATGGCAGGTACATATCACGGATGGCAATTTCAACCGGGCCAGTCAACGGTTCAGGGAGAACTTGAACGAGCCCTGGAGCAGATTTTTCATACAAGAATACCGGTTTACGGGGCCGGAAGGACAGACGCTGGCGTTCATGCAAGTGGTCAGGTGGCCCATTTGATTGCTGCTTGGAGGCATCCGGTTGGTAATTTTCAAAAAGCCCTCAACTCCATTCTTCCAGACAACATTTGTATAAAGGATTTGTCGGAGGCCGATGCCGATTTTCACGCAAGGCACTCGGCTATTTCCAAGATCTATCAGTATCAGATACTCAATCAAGAATCTCGCTCTCCGTTGAAGCAGAGGTTTTCCTGGCACGTCAGTCGACCCCTCAACGTCTCAAAGCTTCATGAGGCGTCTAACCGCCTGATCGGCGTTCATGATTTTTCCTCTTTTGGAGCCCCAACTTCGGGGACTACTTCGACAGTCCGGGAGATCTATCTCGCCGGATGGGAAAAGGGACAGAAAGATCATATGCTGGTGTTCACAATTTGTGGATCGGGCTTTTTGCGTTATATGGTGAGATCTTTAGTTGGGACTCTTGTTCAGGTGGGGATGGGGAAAATCACAGTTCGGGATTTCCAAGAAATTCTGGCTTCTTGCGACAGATCAAAATCAGGGCCTACAGCTCCTCCGCAAGGGTTGTGTCTTGAGTCAGTGCAGTATTAGGTCTCCGTCATCCCCCAAAAAAGAACGTTGTCCAGTATATCAAAATCATCTCACCCCGAGCCTGAGTCCATGGCCAAGGGTGAGATGAGATAAACAAATTGAACCATTTGAATCCGGTTTTTTACTCGAAGGAAAAGACTTTTTCTTCTCCGCCCGGGGGTGTTATGAACAATTGCAGACCATTAGGACCAGTTGTCTGTAAATAATCAAGGAACATCTCGTGACTGCCTGCGCCTAGTTCAGCGCTACCAGACTGTGTGGCCGATTTTTGTCCTGAACCTTCGGCGTTTAGGACCATCTTTTTACCGATTATCAAACGCGCTGCGTCCTTACATACAACCCTGAATTTATATGTTCCAGCTTCTTTGTCCGACAAGGAAAATTTGACGTAAAACCTTATACCAAACCAGTCTTCACGTTTTGGAATTCCAGGAAACTCTTTGGTTCCACGGTCAACCGGATAATCAATCGATTTCGTGAAAAACATTCCGGCTGGAGACATTTTATTGAAATTGGGCATCTTCTTTGTGTTAGGAGGCAGAAAATACACAAAAGCCGGTATCAGATTGAGTTTTCCGCTATCCGCCGCAAAACCTTCTAGGGTCTGGGCAGGAGAAAAAAGCTCCTCAGGTTTGGTCGGCTGAGTCACGAATAGTTGAAGTTTCGGTTCCCCAGAAGGATGGAAATAGTCAAGCACAATCGGATAACTTCCCTGTTGCAAAAAGGCCCATCCTACTGTGCCCTGATCATTTTTTGATCCTTTGTTCATTTCGACTATTGGATTTTTTCCGATCATCAGCTTGGCAAAATTGTCGGAAACGAGTCTAAAGGCAAAAATTCCGGCGCCCTCAACATTGAAGAAACCCTGATATTTTATCCCAATCATGTCTTTTCGGCCGGGAATACCAGGGATGGATCCTCCCGTAATATCCAGTTGAGGAGCTATCAAACGACCAATGGGGTTTAGTTTATTAAAGTCCGGTCCTTCAGGATAGTTGCCTTGGGGAACAAAGTATATGTGCCCCCACAACACGTCATATGGTTTTGCAGGTTCTTTCCAGCCTACTAGTCCCTGACTGATCGAAAAGAGCTGCTCTTGCCCCATTGGGGGTTGGACGAATAATTTGAGGAAAGGAGACCCTTTTGAATTGAAACTATCAAGTATTATAGAATGAACACCCTCAGCAAGATGGACAAAACCATCTTTAGATGTGGGTTGGTGAGTGCCATCATTTTCAATTAGGGTTTTGTCGTCGATATGGAGTCTCGCTCCATCTTTCGATTGCACTCGCCAGCGAAACAACCCCTCTCCCGACACAATAAAAGTACCTATAAAACGCATACCAACATCATCCAGCTTTTCCGGGAGACCTGAAGGCTCATTTTCTCCCTTAGCCGGATCCAGATTAATGCGGTCAGTAGAAAGGACCTCGAAGGGCTTGAAAGCGCTAAAATCCGGCAGAGCAACGATGTTGTCCGGTAATTTGTACACACTGACATTAAAATTAGAAATCGACGGTGAAGTCTGACGAGAAGCGGACATCTTGGGCGCTGGGGTTACTGGCTGTCGTTTTTCTGTCGCACTTGGTGATTGGCTTTCTGACTGATCATATGGTTTGAAGGGAGTTGTCTTTTCCTGACCGGGACCGATCTGTCGAGTTGGGCCTGAGAGCGATGGACCTTGTTGGGTGATGGGTCCTTTTTTAACTGGCTGCTGTTCCTGTGTAACAACAGAAGATCTGGAATTATCGATCGATTGGACATCAGAAGTCACCGCCGGTGTTTGCGTTCCCTTGCCCGGGCTCCCGGGGGTCTGTTCCGAAGGACTGGTTTCTGAAGGTGGAGCTTTAGGGCCAGATTCTACCTGGAAAGATTCTATTTGATCCGGAGGAAAGTTGAGCGGCACTTTCTGTGTAGAACCACTTTTTTTCTTTATAACCAGGTAATCCTCTGCAAAGCCGGCTTGAGCCGTAAGCAGGGCGACCAGGAATAACAATGAAAAGACTAATCTAAATCTTGAAAGTTTCATCTGTCCACCTCATGCAGTCGAAACGGGAACGAAAAAGCACAAAACAAGTTTAGTGAAAAAACCGTCTCAGATCAAATTTTAAGATTTTGTTCATGGGACGTCTTGTGTATTCAATCTGTTAAAAATCAAATCAGAAAATAGTTCAACTTTTCTCTGTCGTGCTCTTGTTAATATCGGGTTCTGTCGAGTCTTACCAGGAGTTCTCGGTTGAGCGGTATTGGAGCCGCGGTATAATGATTATAGATGGTTAAGACCTTTTTTACAAAACGTTTGGCGGCCGGAGAGCGCAAAAGCCGACCAGGCCTATTGGGTCCTATATTATAGGCGGCTAAGAGCGAGAAACGTCGAATGCCTATGTTTGGCGTACCTTTCAAAACAATGCCTCAAATAGGCCGTGCCCGCCATAATATTTTCATAAGAATTCCAAGGGTCTGAGACCCCCAAAGTTTCTATAACTACCGAACGTATCTGCATCAGACCTTTAGCGCCTATTGAGGACTTAACTCTGGGTCTGAAACTCGATTCAACGCTAACCACTGAAGCTATAAAAATCGGATCAACCTCAAATTCACGGCTTGCTTCTTTAATGACAGCAACATGGACATCATTCCCGCCAAGCGACTTTACCATCTCAGAGAGATCTTCGCTCCGACTTGAGGTGTTTCGGTATTTGTGAGAAATTTGCGGTTGCGGTCGTAAAAGCCCACGGTGTTCATTTAACCACCACATGGCCTGTGTTTGAGCCCAGGTCAGTTGAGGACCCCCTGTAAGAACACATAACACGGGGATCAGGAAACATGGCCTGCAAAATCTTCTCATACGTTAACGCCAATTGTCGAGTTCTGCTCTGGTAAAGCAGATTCAATGTCCGTTTCCTGAGGCTCTACGGAAACCGGATCACTTTCTTCTATGACTTCAAGCTCGGACCACGAACTTGGGTAACGCTCGACAAACTGAACCTGGAACGGCAGGTACTTCAGAGCCGTAACTCCCTTGGTAAGGCTTTCAGACGCCCCAAGGCTGATCAACTCACGTGGGCCTTCGGGAGTGACGGATTCTGATGTTGCTTCCGCGGAAAAATAACGCACGTTAAATGCGCCTTCTCTTAGAGGATCAAACTCCAACCCATTGGCTTTTTTGTTTCTGACCTTACCTTGGCTCTCAACGTCGAAATCTCCCTTGGCCTCCACATAAACCAAGTTTGACTTGAAACGATAAACCGCCATGAGCGCTTGAGCCTGGTCCAGGAAGCTCTTTCCAAACATTATGATCAAAGTATTCAGCAATATGTCTACTAAGGCCGTGAACATGTAAATCCGGAAAAAATCGTTGTACGCGACGGAGAAACTTGGATACTGCATCAATATCAGTTGAAGGAAACCCACCAGACACATCACGGAGCCCAGCATCAAACTCAACAGGGCCGCGACTCTGTTAGACGTTTTTACATATTCGGGAAAACTTTCTATCAGGGTTCCAATTGTGGTTTCCCCGTCTGTGGCCTTGTAAGATTTTGATCTCATAACCCTGTTCGGTAGCCCTTTGTGGGAGAAAATCTTGGAGCCTTCCTCAATAACCGAGAAAAACAAAGAAGGGTGCCCCTTGCCTTCTACAATCATTGAATCCATTTCTCTAACCGCTTCAGGCTTTTTCAAGGGTATGAGCAAGAGTGATATCAAGAGCTTCAAACCGCAAACAACAAGAAGGAGCTTGTAAAAAGGATACGGAGAAGGAAGCAAATAATCCGTTCCTAGTCCAAGGGAAGAAAGGTATTCAGGGGCTGACTGAAGTATTTTGAAGAAAAAATGAATTACTATTCCGACCGCGACCGCTTTCCAAATAAATTTCATGTTCCATTTGATAATGTGGCCCGGTATTTGGGAGATATATCTGGCGTTTGACCAGACTCTACCCAAAATATAAAAGATTATGGAAGGAGCGGAATCATATGTAGTGATTTTCCCTTCCCTTAGGCCCTCTGTCACTTCATTGATTCTATAAAAATCCCTGGGATTCTGAAAATTCAGTTTGAGCCTGAAAATCCTTTTTAACCCGCCAAAGAGCCAGTTCAAGCCCACGATTACGCCGGCGCATGCGGCCACTGTTGTGATAAAGACTCCGAACATGAACGGAACGTAATTCAAGAGAAATTCGTTTATTTGATCGGGTAGCCGTAATGGGAAGAACTCCTTTAGTTCGTACAGGCGTGTCGCAGCGCCTAAAGTGATGAATGAACCCAATACCGCCACAACGATACCATAAAGAAGAGTATGATTCGGAATCTTGACGGAAATACCGGCCCTTCTCAGTTTTAACGAGAACATAGATTACCCCATCGTAAAATCTGAGAAAATCTAGTAACAAAGATAATATATCATGTCAAATGAAAATGATATGAATAAAATATAATGTATAAGATTATATGTTTTGGTTAACTATGATGGAGAGATTATCCAGGACTAATATTTTTTTTAAGAGAAAGTATTTGATTATAGCGTAAAGGAGAATTGTCTAACGGCGCTTGCGCATCGAAGCCAATGTGTCTATGCCTTCTTAACTTTGACTCTTATAGGATACGGGCCGGTAAAAACCGCTGGGTTGACTCCGGTTCCTCTTGTCTTATCGACAGGAATTTGGAAAGCGTCTATCGAATTCTGAACAGATCCTGACCCTTGGTAGCCAAAGCCATTCGCTAAAGCCACAACTCCCGGGCGAATTCCGGGCGCCACAAAAGCCCTTGCTTTAGCGGAAGCCTTTGAATCGGATGTTTGTAGGATCAGCTCAGCGCCTTGTTTTATTTTGCGTCTGGCAGCGTCCTGCGGATTTATGACGAGTCTGTTCTCAGGGAGGATTTCAAGAAGCCAGGAATTGATACCAGATCTGGGAGATCTGTGAAAAGGCAACGTATACTCAACCAGAATTAAATCATCTTCAGAAGAAGCCCGATCAATTCCTTGGCTTACTATCCATGATTTCTTCGGTATGGATTGCTCCCGATTGGAGGATTGACTGTGAATAGCTTTAGTCTGGACGCTGGGGAAAATACCCCCACGTCTGATTATTTCATCGACGGTACCTGAAGTTACTTGAGCGGATACTTCATATTTACGATTAAGATGATTGGCCGAGGCCAAAAAAGCTTTTCGATAAAATTGCCAGGAATTTGGCAGTCTACCATTTTTGTCTGGCGCGAACTTGGGCAGATTCAACGAAGATCCCAGCCTTATCAGAATATCTTCCATTATCAGGTTTTCGCTGAAAATCGGAAAATAACGACCGGATTCAGGATCTAAACCTCCTACAACCGGGGAACGAACCCCGAATCCAGGTCTATCAATTGACGGGGGTAACGAGCAGATGTCCCATCGTTCAAGATAAGTTGTATCCGGGAGAATATAATCCGCATAGGCGGAAGTCTGCGTAATTGTTTTATCAATTGAAACGAACAAAGGATTAACTTTTTTGTCCGACAGAAGTTTTACGGTCTTGTCCGGCTCGTAATAAACAGGATCAGCCTGCCACATGATGAGGCTGCGATTTTCAGCAGGGAGTTGCGCGATCCGGAACTTCGGTGTTTCCGATCCCAACATGGACGATCTCAAGTCATTTAAGAGATCATTGTCAGGACTTAGTAAACCGCCTGATCCTGGGATCGAACCGACCAGAGAATTAAGCGCGAGTATCAATCTGTAGGTCTGCGCGCCATTTGGCTGTTGCAGAATGCTTTCTCCACAAAGGGCGGCCGATTTTGGACCAGCCTTGGACATCATGTCGGCAATAATGAAAATATCGCTCTGCCTGACTCCACAACTGGTAGCAAGTTCTTCAAACGTATATTTATCAGTTAATGAACGGAGTTCGTCATCTGGCTGTTTCAAAGATTCCGGATGTTTTTCAAACAGCGCTTTGGCCACAGCTACGGCCAATTTGTCATCAGTTCCCGGGAGTATCGGGACCCAATGATCAGCTTTAGACGCGGAAGTTGAAAGCCTGGGATCGACAACCACCCATGACATGCAGGGGGACTTCAGCCTGGAACTAGCTATTTGACGAGCCATCGAAACTATTGGTTGCCCGGAATCCAGTGGCGCAAGGCCAAAAGAAAGCAGGAAACCCGCATTTGTGTAGTCAGCGTCCAGGGAACCTGATTTGGTTGCGAACATCGACTGCACGACTCGACGGCCTTCATCCTTAACAATGACATCCTTTGTGCGAGCCAAGGTTGCTCTCTGGAACTGGGAAAGGAAATCCTCGAGAAAAACTAACGAACCCCAGTCCAGTCTACCAGCCAAAAAAGTAGGCCCATCTCCAGAGTCCTTTATCCTTTTAAGTCCATCAACAGGTCCTTCTCCAAAAATGTTCCCACCTTCAGCAATTTCACTGATGGCCTGATCCCAGTGGACGGCCTTCCACTTGCCGGATCCTCTTGGTCCCACTCGTTTCAAAGGTTTCTGGATCCTGAAAGGATCATACAACGATTGGATCCCACTTGAACCAACGGCGCAAACAGAACCTCCCAATTTCAATGCCTTATCCAGCGGTGTCCCGAATGCGGTTGGCGTGGAAGTTGACACCGGGTGGTAAGGGTTCCCACCTATCTTGACTAAAGCGCCTTGAGCTATCCTTAGACTGATCCCGCACGAGCCCGAGCAGAGATCGCATACTGAATATTTGGTCTCCACCCCAAACAAAGTCTCAACAGGGTCAACCGCTGGGGCCCCTTTGATGTACTCTGGAACCTGAGCGTGGTCATCCAGGAGAGAACAACCGACGAACAATGACGCTCCTCCCATGAGAGAAGCGATTCGTATAAAATCTCTACGTGTAATTTTGGACATAATCGCTTTTAAGAACAACCCCTAACTCAAGGGAATATCAAAGCCAATGAAAACTACCGAGTATCTCATCAGGAAAACACCGCATATTATTAACACTGAAGCAAATGACAACCAGATTTTATTGTTGCCGGTTCGAGGGTAAACGAGTATTGCCAACGGAATAAGCATACCCGCGAAAATTTCTCCCCAAAGATAAAAATGTTCATGGAGCGCTAACAATATTGACGCATGACCATCGGAATTTGAGACGAGCAGCGTTAGCCAAAAGCTGCCCGTCCAGAAAAGGTCGGTCAGCAATATACCTATCATCATGATCCGCAAGCTCTTGTACAAATCAAGCTCAAGCTTTTCAGATCTCAGTCGATCCATAATCATAGCTACAAGGACTAAAAGAGCTATGCCAGACAAGAGAGCGGAAGTAAGAAAAAATCCTGGCATCAGCGCCGAGTGCCACCAGGCTCTAGCCCTGACGAGAGCGAACGCGAACCCGGTGTAAGCATGAACGAAAATGGCGAGAGGAACCGTTATGGTCCCAATAATTTTTGTCACTCGATCATTTTTGACAAAAATGAAATATATGTAAATGAGGTTTGCAATTGGATACAGGGTCAACAACCAGGAACCATAGGAGAGCGCCGATGTAGGATTGAAATATTCCGGAACTAGGGTGTGCCAAAAGCGTGTGGGCTGTTGCAAATCAACAATTAAACAAGCCGGAGCAAGTAGGAGCAAAAGAAAAGAAATAATCGCGGCAGGCAATGCCATGGGTTTGAAACGCTTTATCCCAAATACTGTTGACAAGGTCGATAGTATGAATGAACCGGCGCTCAATCCAGTAAAGTAGAAATATAACGGAATAAATACCTTCCAGGGTATCTCGTGAGGGACGTTGTAAAGTACAGAGGCTTCCATTTTTTTATTTCTGATCCTGTTTGCCCCAGTAGGAGGCGTCCGGGCTTGGAATACTCTTGCGGTAATCGATTATGGCTTCTTTGAAATCTTCGGAGAATTGAATCCTGCCCTTCAAGGAGTGGTCGGCCTGTATGTAGAAAACCTTGGGCTTTGTGCCTAACTCGGATTTTATTACCGAAGTTGGGACTGTAGCGAGGATATTAAAAATCTCGGACTTTGGATCATCTACATCCCCGAAAATCAGAGCCTTAGACACACACGCTTCCACACAAGCCGGTTCAAGGCCGTTATCGATCCTAGAGGCGCAAAAATCACATTTGTCGGCAGTTCTTCTTATGGGATTAAAGAATCTGGCGTCATACGGGCATGCAGCTATACACATGCCACAACCAATACATTTACCGTAATACATGATGACCACACCGTCTTCCGGTCTCCTCACTGTAGCCTGGACAGGACAGACCTGTACACATGGCGGCGAGTCGCATTGATTGCAAAGTCGGCGCAGAAACATGTTTCCAACTTTAGGGAAGTCTCCTTTTTGAATTCCTTTGACCCAGGATCGCCAATAACCGAGAGGAACGTTATTTTCACTCTTACACGCCACGGTGCAGCTATGGCATCCAATGCAGCGCCTTTGGTCCACTATCATTCCCCAGCGTTTCGGCTTCAAATCGACCTTTTGAACATTCAGAGAGGTGTCACGGGCCGAAGTGGAATTTTTTGGTTCAGTTTCGCTCATAGTTTTATTGACCAGTCATTTTATGGTCTCATTAGCTTATTTCGGCTTATGACAACCGAGACATTCAAATCTGCTGAAAGATTCTTTTCCGTCGTGACATAAACCGGTTGCGCATGTCGCGCACGCGCGAGGAACTTCATATTCCACTCTTGCCTTTTCATCTTCCTCAATCGTCCCTGGAACGAAAAGAGTTGAGGCGTTTTTGCCTATGCGTATCTTTAGAGGAGGAGAATCTCTAAGGGCTCTTAGGACAAAAGTGCCATAATGTTGAGCGGCGAATAGACCCTCATGGCATGTCTTGCATTCTTTATACTTACCGTTTTTGAACCACATATGCGAATAGTGCCTGAAAACTACCGGACCCGGCGCTCCATACGCAGGGTATGAAATGTTCCCTCCGCCGAAAACACTCGACAGAGTAAGTATCCCGAACAGCACTCCGGATGCTATCAACAAAACGAGCACAATCCCGCAATAGACCGCTTGACGCCTCCAGTACGGAGCTGGATCCCTTAATTTGGTCAAATAGCCCAAAAAAGCGTTAAGATGACCCGATGTTTTTGGTGAATCAATCGGCATGAAAATTTTATCTCAGAGAACCTACGTACGTTGTTGTCCACTGACGTTTTTTCACTTCCGGAGTGGTGTAGTCAGGCAAAACCATGGGCGAAACTCGGTCTGTGATTATTCCGGAGGCTTCAAGCTCCTTGTGGTAATTACGAACGTGTTCCACACTGAGAGCCCCAATGTCTTTTCTTTCGAGAGCGAACTTCCCGGCGGATTCACCAGCCAACCTTCCGAATACAGTTATGTCAAGAAGTGAATTTCCCATCAGACGGTTAGCCCCATGAACTCCACCACCGACTTCTCCCGCCACGAAAAATCCAGGTACTGAAGTAGAACCGTCGGGGTTATATTCCAGTCCCCCATTCTGGTAATGCAGGGTGGGGTAGATCAGCATCGGCAATTTGGAGATATCGATTCCGTAGCGTTTGAACAATATAAACTTGGCCGGGAATTCTCTTTCCACAGTGCCTTCCCCTTCAAGTAACTCAATCATGGGAGAATCAAGCCAAACTCCAAATTTGTCCTTTTGTCCCGGAACAAGAACCCCTTTTCCAATTTTCTCACATTCACGAATGATACTTGAAGATTCAATATCCCGGGGTTCGCGTTCGAAAACAAACTGCGCCCCGTCAATATTTACTAGGTTTGCGCCTGCGCCCCTTACTTTCTCCGTGATCAGCAAACCTTCAGCCTGTTCGGGGAATACAGCCCCAGTGGGGTGGTATTGTGTCGCATGGAGGAATCTGACTCGTACTCCCATTCTATACCCGATGGTAAGCCCGTCCCCTGTGGCCCCATAATGGTTAGTCGTCATGAATTTTTGCATATGAAGACGCCCCGAGCCCCCAGTGGCCATCACTACAGCTTTGGCCTTGACAAGAAAATATTCCTCTGTTTCAAGATTGTACAGAACAGCCCCTGCGCAGAAACCTCTGTTATCCATCAACAACTCGATTGCCGGAGAGAACTCGATAACTCCGATCGATTTTGCCCTGTTTCTCGCTTCATCTCTCAGGGTTCTCATGATTTCAGCGCCAGTCATGTCGCCAGCGTAGTGCATCCGCTTTCTACATGTTCCTGCTCCATGAAGTGTGAACATCTTTCCATCAGGCCACTTGTTAAACATGCAGCCTAAACCTTCAAGCCACCCTATTGCTTTGGGGGCCTCGCTCACCATTGTTTTGACAAGCAACGGATCATTCTCAAAATGTCCACCACCCATAACGTCAAGGTAGTGATAGTAAGGAGAGTCCTTCCAACTCTTGGTGGCCGCCTGAATTCCCCCTTCAGCCATCATGGTGTTTGCGTCACCATGCCGCAGTTTGGTTGCGATAATCACCCGGGCTCCCGCTTCTTCCGCTAAAAGAGCCGCTGCCGTGCCGGCGCCGCCTCCACCAATTACCAGGACATCCGTTTCGTAATGAACCTCATTCAAATCAATTTTGTCAGGATCAATACGGCTTCGCGCTTCGAACTGATCAGCTATTTCCTGGGCGACGGAGTAGCCTTTACTAGGGCCGATTTTCAATTCTCGTAGCGCCCCGTATCTGTAATCAGGGTGATATTTCTCAAGCCTGGTTTTTCTTTGGTCCAGTGTCAGAGCTGGGAACTCCTGACCGGCTTTTTTTCGCGCTACTCGTTCCGGTCTTGTTTTTTCAACTCTCTTGATCAAATCCAGCAGGTCGTTCGTATATCCCATTGTCGCCTCCACCCGGAAAGGGCTGAGAATGTTATAAATATTCCTGTTCAGAGTTGGCGGTTAGCCCGGAAATCCTCACAAAAAGCTCCTGTCGTCAGGAGTCCATTCTTCCGGAGCATTGTGAGGCTCCATTTGCCGGTCAACATATAATTTTCTTAGAGTTTCGAGATCGAAATTTATCAATTTGTTTAATGGTTCTTCATATCGTCCCGAGTTGATCCGATCTATCATTTCCCATACGTGCTCCGCTCGCGGTTTGATATGTTTGCCGGCGATTCGTCTACACATGATGCCTATGTTATATTGTCCCAGTTCGGCAGGACAGCGAGCTGCGCAAATCCCACACATAACACAAGACATTGATATTTCAGCGGCTTGCTCGATATCTCCTCGCAAAGCCGCTGAAATATATTCCATCACAGGAATTTCCATCGGACATGATTTGGTGCACGTATTACACCCCATGCACTTTGCCAGTTCCGGATAATATTTGAGAATGGTTTGAGCGTCCGGTTTGAGATCATCCAGATTGTAAACGGCACGATTAGCCGGAAAAAACGGAATCATCGTCAAATACATATTGGGCTGGACGACTGTTTGACACGCCAGACCGACGCTAATCTTGGCTGATCCAGGCAATCGGTAGACCGTAGCGCAGGCGCCGCATATGCCTCCCCGACAACCGCAACCTCTGATCAATTGATATCCGGCGTATTCAAAAGCCTTTTGAATGGTCAAGGTGCTGGGTACATCATATTTTTTCCCCATGATGAAAATAGGGATCAAATCTTCACGAACAGCAACATCAATTGAAGCCTCAATCTGTTCCGTCGACTCTTGGGCGACCGCAGACATCTTGCAAATCCTTTCTCAATAACTGAGCTAAGCTAATAAAACATCACCGAGCCAAAAAAACCCCGATAACAATACCTATTATGAGGGCGATCAAGCCCATGAAATAATTGTCCAACGCCGTGATCTTCGGCGCGGGCTGGATTGTTTCGGGAACTACCTCATCCACAATGTAATCTTTGTATGCGGTGTCGACTTGAGGGCACGCAAGGACGCATGAATAGCATTGTTCACAATCTTCTCCCACACATGATTCCAGTGCAAATGAAGTTCTTTGGGCAGTCTTGTCAAAACGCTTGGGATCCTTCCTCAACACGGGGCAGGAATCAATGCAATTACCACACGCCAAGCAGGCTTTGTCTCCCGTCACATCGGAGTCTGGATCAGGAATAAACAGCCTGTGGTACGGCTCCATTCCCTTGGAAAGTAACCTGAAACGCGCTACAGGAGGTTCCTTTGTGTTAAGGATCGTGTTAGCGACGTCACGATTCATGTTGTCTTTAGACTTATCTCTTACTGTTGGCATTTCCGCCGCTCCAATTCATTGTGGAATTGGGAAAGTTTAATTCAGGTTTATTAGTAGGTCGGCCGTATCTCTGACCGACGCTTTCCAAGCTCTGAGGGGAACCCGAGGAATTTATCGACGCAGATAGTGATGAAAGTGGCTCCTTCAAAACCTTCGGCGAAGATTTGTCAGAATCACGCTCTTTCAAATAGTGATCGAAATATTCCTTTGTCATTATTGGGTGGCATTTAAGACAATTGTCATAGTTGTTTCCTTCACGACAATCAGCACGGAATATCTTGGTCTTGTAGTGAATTTCTCCGTTGTGGCAGCGCCTGCAACTCTTCTCCGAAGGGAAAGCCACCATCCATCTCGGATTCCTGGATAGGGACTCCCATGCCTCCCCTCTGGCGTCGATAAATTGAGTATTACTCATAGGAAGAAGGTGTCCGCTCTGATAATCATGCGAGGCGTACACGTGACAGGAATCACATGCAAGATGATTCACTTCGGCGTAATTCACTTCTTTTTCCGCCCTATTTTTGTCTTTTCCGTTGTAACGTTCATGACACTTGGCGCAGGTGTCGTCACGGGCGACAATGTGTTTTCTGTGATCCATGACAAGGCCGATTTCCTTCAGTCCTTTCGGAAGGTCCTTCATATAAACAGCCTTCCTGTATATGGCCGCAAAGTGGCAATATTGACAATTTGAACTCGGTACCCTTGTCCGGAAAAACATTCCACTAGTTTGATCCGACCTTGGATCAATCTGTGGAACAAAATATGTTATCACATGAAGCAGAGCCCGCGCTCTCGATAAAAAGGTATTCTGAGGGCTTCCTTCTATATGACAGTCTGCGCAGGCGATTAATTCATGGGAAAAACCCTTGTTCTGATCTCCTAGTTGAATGGTCATCCAATGAGCGGTACTCAGCCTGGGGTTTGTGGCACGCTTTGCACGAGAAACTTCTGATAGAAGTTTCTCCGGAAGCTAGGACAACTGCCACAGCCAACAAACCAAACAGCAAATATCCGTAGCCGCCACGACTCACTCGGTTTCTCTCTTACTATCAGTTGATTTGCCGCGTCTCTTTTGTCGTGCCGCTTGATACGCCGCAGAAATAACCAATGGACCTGAGTTTCCAATAGGGCACTTGGCCGCGCATCGACCGCAGCCCACACAATACTTCGACAACTCCAAAACTCTCTCGTAGTCTCCTAGTCGTGTCAACAAAACTAGTCCCATAGGCATTTGAACGCCTTCCACTTCTTTTACAGGACAAACGCCTACACAGGATGCGCAATTGTAACAATTGATTGATCGCCCGGTTCCTGGGGTCAGCATCGACTGAAAGGCGTATTCGAAGACCATGAAAACAGCGAACAGAATGGCAAGCGCGTTCAGTGTGACTCGATTTGGAGCCTGACTGATAAAACAATCCAGGAAGATTCTTGAAAACCAATTGTATTCGGGGAAATCCGGTATTCCTTTGGAAAGAGCGTTCTGCACAGCGTTCACATACCCTGTAAGCGTTTCAGTCGCGCCCCTGAGCATTTGTGGTTGGGAAGGAAGAAACAGACGCCCTCGATCCAGTAATTCTTTTTGGAAAGGGCGGACCTGATTTTCCAGCACAGAAAACAAATCCGGATAATCAAGGGTTTTTACTCCATCTATTCGATGATCTTTAACTTGAATCTCAACCTTGATCGGTCCTCTAAAGCCTTGTCCTTCTCCAACGTAAGAGCCATCCTTAACCTTGTAAATCCCGTCGCCCCATGGACTAGCTGAGAAACGAAGCTTATCCACATCTGTCACATTGATGTACGTGACAAAATAACCGATCAACAGGAAAGCGATCACGCCGAGAAGATAAAACAATTTGGGGCTGCGATTGAATTGGTAATCCCTGCGCCAAAGGAAACCTAGAGTTGCAATAACGCACACCAGTAGAATAAAACGACTGGACGGAAACAGCCATGCCACGATAAACGCATAAACAATCAGGCGTAAACCTCTAGTGTTTAGCGCTGTCCGGAAGAAATTTAACGGGTCATGAAATAGCTCTGACAACGTCATCAACAAATTCTTTCCCGACTAGACCCTGCTGAAGGCCATGCGTCAAAGACTCTTTTGGAACGATCCCAGATACGATAGCCTGCCTGGTTTGCTGTTGCATGATTTCGAACATTTTGGGAAGCGGTAAATATTGAACACAGTAACTTTGACAATTACCGCACCTGATACACTTCAGACCACCATTGCGTATAAAACGATCATAGTCGGCGACTCGTCCGGCTACCACCAACTCGGCCTGATAAAATATGCCTACCGGGCATCTGTCCTGGGTAGCGTAGCACGCTCGACATTCATAACAGTAAATCGTAGCAGGGTTTCTTCGAATTATCGGTTTTATCGTGGTAGCTAATAATGCGGAAACAATCCCGAATAGAGCCACTCTATCAAGATTAAGAGTCCAACCCCTATCTTTCAGGTTGCTGAAAAATTGGTACCTATGGATACCCGGCAATATCACAGGTTGATTGGTATCAGACCTTGTCTCGCCTATTTTGGGGGATTTATTCTCATCCGACATCGAGAAATCCTGTCCTTCAAACGGTTATTATTAATGCGGCAGCATGGCCGACATTAGCAAACCCGCAATTAGCCCACCCAAGGATCCCTGGAAGAGTTCTTTGGGTGATGTCATGTCGAGAGACCAGGCTATAATTAGTCCCGACACAACTCCTACGAACGCAAAGATGATCCACATCAGCACTTCAATTTACCTACTTCCTGATAGAACCGAACCGAAGAATCCTTTAGTCATAACGACTGCTTCTCCAAAGCCGCTTTCCATCACGTCGTTGATCCAGTAAGTGTCGCAGTAAGTCTCTTGGACAATGTTTTAGGCGCCATCAACCCAATAAGGGCTGCAGCGATTACACCACCCAAGGCTCCTTGTAAAATCTTCGGAACGTCGGTTTCGAACAAGGCGAAAGCCAGAATTGCGCCTCCAAGCGCGCCGCTCACCAAAAAACCAATGAGTTGTATGAAAAAATTTTTTGACGCGTTTAAACTGAATATTCTGGATCCCAGGAATATAAAGATCACATTGACTCCAGCTATAACTATGGCAAATGCCCCTATCATGATGATATTTCGAGTAAAACCAGGATCTGAAGGTTGAAACAGGGACAAGTTGAGGAACTTCATAAAAATTGCGGCCATAGGGGCCATTACACCCATTGAAGCAAAAGTATAAGCGCCTTTGATGAAACCTGTCTCAGCTCTCATTGTTCCTTCTCCCATCATTCCACCGCCTCCGAGGGGAGATGGGCCGCAGGAAGTCGTAGCGTTGATTATATAGGCTGCCATTACTATGGCGAGTTGAGACCAGGTAAGAAAATTGAACTGAGCGGGTCCGAACAGATACAGCGTTGGGGCAAGGGCAGCAGTAAGGATGCGCAGCGCAAGAAAGGGGCAGTATGGTTTGGAACTGAACAAATATAGCCAGCATACCGGCTACACCAAGAATCTTGATTCCCACCAGAGCATTCAGAATGGTGGCCAGAGCTTTGAATCCACCCGTAGCGGCTAGCGCTCCTGCTGCAAGAAAACCCGCCGCCATGGCGGTTACAGGCAGAAGAATTATGCCTTCAAGCAAATCGTTGAGACGAATCCGACAAATCAGAATCATCAGAAGCGCGCCCGACACCAAAACTGATTGAACGGGCATTTTGCCCAAAGGCTGAAAGATAGCGATCAGCAGTGAAACGACGAATATCCCCAAGGCTATAAAACCTTTCACAGGCGCTTTTACCTGTGAGGCCAAACCACCGCCTTGAGTGACCAAACCAGGCGGAGCTTCTCTCAAAGCCACATCATTAGGAAACATCTTCTGACTGACAAGTTTTAGAAATAGGGCTACAACAGCGGTACCGAGCATCAAGGCAAAAGCCTGAGGAGCCCTGAGTATTCCATCAGAGGCTGTGGGGAAAAAACTGCCTAGAAATCCTTCAGCTATCTGACCTACACCCCCAATTGGGGATGGTCCGCATGAGCCCATGGCGTTTCTCGTAAACGCCCCTATCAGAACAATAAGTTGGGATTTGGTCAAAATCCCCAGACCGCCCTCGAATCCAAAAGTGAAAAGCAGAGGCAGCAAAGCTGCGGCCAGAATCCTGCCGCACGGTAACGATGATATTACCGGCAAGTTTATCAAAATAACGAGAGTGCCAACCAATCCTATTGGACTTCGTCTCAAGTATCCCAGAATCGCTTTTAACGCTTCAAAGCCACCAGAGGCTTTGAGTCCGCCAGCCAGGAACAACCCTGTCAACAGGGCTGTTATAGGATGAAGGATAATCCCTCCCAAAAACTCATTGGGAAGTAGGACAACAGAGTCCCAACCGTAGCTGTAAAAGCGAAAAATACCACCTATGATCAAACACAGAACCGTCGACATAACTAGCACTGTTTGGACGGGAGTTTTGATGTAGCCAAAAAGCGTCAGCAACATCAGACTAAGAAAAATACCGAGAGTTATGTATCCTAGAAGCTCCAAAAAATCTCCGTAGCAACAATCATTTGTCGAGGTTCATAAGATCTATTTTTGAAATGCGCATTTGTCTTTGGATCTAAACCAGATTGGGTCAATCATATACCCATCTGATGCTTTGAAAACCTTCACTTCGGAACCAATTCCAATCTTACCGATACATGCGGAACAAGATGTAAGCTTAGCCTCAATTTCCCTGCCCGAACTCAATCTGACTATGGCGGTCCTTATTTCTCCCAGGAAATTCTGAGGCCCGCAATCGTCAATCGAAATGACCATGCCTCTGACGGACCTTCTGGTTCCTGTAGATTTCCGCCATAAGAAAAACAACGATCAAAAAAATTAATGTTGCGTTTTCCCAATCCATTTACGCTGCGCCACAAAGTTCAGAAAACACTGCTTTAAAGGTTCTGGAGGCCAATTTTGATTACAGCTCCTTTGCCTGAATCCGCTACATAAAGATTTTTGTTCCTGACGGCTAAAGAAGTAGGCGTTTTGAAAAGAGGCTCGCCGTTGGAACCTACAGTCGGAAAATCCACCGGCTTTCCAATGGAGTCAAATTTTTGAATTCTATGGTTACCTGTGTCAGCTACCAAAAGTGAGCCATCAGGTTCGAGAATCATACCCTGAGGAGAGTTAAGACGCCCTATCTCATTTCCTTCGCCGGCAAAACTTCTTTTGAAGTTTCCGTCCTTGTCAAAAACTTTTACGAGCCCATGTTTACTGTCTAGAACCATGATTTCACCACCAGGGGTGACTTGACAGGCTGTAGGAAGACGGAATTGAGAGTCTCCATCCCCCAGATCTCCTATTACAGAAATTAGTTTAAAGGATTCAAATATCTGAATTCTGTGGTTCCTTGTATCTGCGATAAACATTCTGTCTTTGGAATCCAGACATATCCCCTGTGGGGTGGCGAACATTCCAGCTATTGATCCAATGGAACCAACTACTTTGTATAAACTACCTGCCGAATCAAAAATCTGTACTCTGCAATTATTTGAATCAACAACATAAACGAAGCCTTTGGAATCAACAGCGACACCCTTAGGGAAATTAAAAGCTCCGGGAGCTGAACCCGGTTTCCCGTATGAGCTAATTACCTTTAAGTCGTCATTAAGGAGAAAAATTCTGTAAAGGGACGGATCGGTAACGACCAGGTCGCCGGTAGAATTGAATATTATGCAGAATGGACTATGCGGAACACGATCCTGAGTTTCGTAATAAGGTGGGGAACTTGTTCTGTTCTTTTGAGAAAACGCGTTGGATGTTCCGTGCGAAAGAACCGAAATCGCGCCTGCAGCCCCTATGGATTTTATAAAATCACGCCGTTTCATGGCGTTTTGTGAACTCCTGGATTTCCCGATCGCGCGTCAAATTGGCGACCGTTTATCCCCCCATGGTCTTCTTCTCGTCCAAATTGATTTCAGCCAATACTAATACCCCAAGATAAGTGAGTCAAGAAACACTTCTAGTTCTTATGGACCAGACTAGTCAATTAAAATGAAAGCCCCAAGAAACTGACCGGTAGGGAATAACCAATTAATTATCAAGCGAAGCGTATGACTTCCTCCAATGGCGCCCGATTACTTCTAAATATCGCCGCCGGCGCATCCTGGCTCGGATATCCCATAGCTATGCCAATGACAATTTTCTTACTTTCTGGAATGTTCAGAACCCGTCTGACAACATCAGGGAAGTGCATTGAAGCTGCCAGATATATTGTCCCCAAGCCATGCTCCATCGCCGCATAACATATGGTGGTGCCAATAGATCCGATGTCTAGACAGGAATACTGCTCATTGAGATCGTGGTCTATGACCAAATATATGACCGAAGGGGCTCCGAAAAACTTGTACATGTTAAGATAATGATTAAGTCTACCGGCCTTGTCGTCGCGCTCTATTCCCATAAAGGTCAAAAGATCCCTGCCAAGATTCATATAGCGATCTTTGTATATGCCGGTGAAATTGATAGGCATCGTAATATCCGGCCTTGGCGGAGTCGCCTTTCTACCTAATTCTTCAAACTCATCAGAGAGTTGCTTAGTCTTTGCCCCATCTGCAACGACGATTTCCCATGGCTGAGTGTTTCCCCACGATGGGGCCCATCTTGCCAAATCAGCTATTTTCAGTATTATTTCTCTCGGGACCGAATCCGGGCGAAAAGCCCTTACGCTCTTACGATTGCGAACCGCTTCTTCAAACTTCATGGGTTTCCTTTCGCGTTCCCCAAGTCTGGAACTTAAAATCTTCTTTGATAATCTTCTCTAACCAGTTTTGCAGGATGTTCGCTCAGTCTGAAATCCCGAGGTGGGGTAATCTTTGCGAGGATATCAAGACGGGACTGGCTTTTTAGACGTTCAACAATTTTTACCCATGCGCAATCACGGTCCGGGCTGGTTTCACATTTGCCATTCGAAGGGCCGCCACAAGGCCCGTTCAGTAGGCTCTTGGCGCACATCGTAACGGGGCAAATTCCACCGGTCAAGCCGAGATAGCATTGGTTGCAAGCCTTGCATCGCTCGCTCCATATGCCGGCCCCTTCATTAACACCTATGAAACTGGTGTCCACTCCGGGGAAAACGGGTTTGTCGGGGTACATTTCCGCTATGAACTGGATTCCCGCCCCGCACGCAAGCGACACCACCGCGTCGGCTTGAGCCACGTCGGCCCTCAACAGAGTGAGGAATTCCCTGTCGCATTGACGTTCAACGGTGGCAGCAAAAGATTTGAAATCTCTATCACGAAAAACCAGTTGAAGTTGACTAGCCAGAATACCCGCTTCTTTCTCTCCTCCGGCAAGGCACACGGCTACGCAGGTCCCACAGCCCGCAACCAAAACCCGGGAAAAATCACCCAACATGTTGACTACTTCCTCAAAAGGCTTTGGTTTGGCTACAATCACTATGACCTCCCAGAAACATAGAGCTGTCAAATGCTTCCCAGTGGTCTATGCCTTATTTATGATCAATTTATGAAGGCGGAGATTTAAGAAAGCACGCCACTGAAAATAACCAACGCGCCATTGCATGTCAAGCTCGCATTAGGGTCTTAGCAAAGGGCTTCTGCGAGCATAGACGCAATCACTTTATGACTTCGGTTGATAGGGATGTCTTGTCAGTGAAAATAACTGAAACAGTTAGTCGGGAATGGGGGTCCGAAAGCAGCCCATTATCAGCAGCATACAGGTAAATAGTCCGACGGCCCGAGACAGACGTATTCATAGGTCCGCCTTTGACGTTAATTAACTGATAGATCTTTGGATAAAGCGCCACCCCTAAAAACATTACAGGAGCCTTGGGATCACTAGACCACCTGACTGAACCGTCCGGGCCCAACATGTCTATACGGAGAAGTTTTTTGTCTTCAACCTGAAGTTTCATGATAAATGCGCCATCCAGATAACCATCTTTTCCTGGTCGGGTCGAGGTATTAACGAGGTCGGCTATAAAACCTCTGAACTCGCAGCTAATAAGACCTTTGGCTTTAGGACCTGGCTCAGCCTCGGGAGCTACCGTGGATGTCGTAGCTAAGGCTTTTTTTACCATTTGCTGATAGTAAGAACCATCAGCCAGACGAACAATGATCCTTAGTTGCTGATTCGTTTCAGCAAGATCCCCGGGATCGCTCGCATACAAATAAAATTGGGTTCTACCCTCAATGGGAATCGATATAGACCCATCAGGCTTGTTCAGCAGGGCAGTGGGAGCCCGCTGATACGCCACGCCAAGTCCCCATGCTCCGGGCGTGGTGCCGTACGTGCCCCATTTTCTGATTACTCCGGATGTACTATTAATTTCAATACCGGTAATAGTGTTCTTGGGATTTACGTCTATATCCAAACCAAAGACAGCGTCAGGTTTTCCGTCGGGTTTCATTTCCGGATACGGACCCACAGCGTCGGTCGGAAAAAAGCCCAACCACTCTCCCAAAAAATTCACCTGTGTTTTTTGGGCGCTGGAACTCTTGGTATCCTGAGTCTCTTTGACAGGCTCGGGAGCCTTTTCTACCTTGGTCCAGTAGATCTGGCCGTCAGAAAACGCGACATTGATCCGAAAATCTGTCTTGTCTTTCTCTACTGCGCCGTTGTCCGCCACATAAAGGTTTAAATCTATTTTATCCTTGACCGCTAGTTTCACGGATCCATCCGGATTATTGATCAAGCGGGCGGGATCTGATTTTAAAGCGACACCAATTGGAGCGTTCTGACTATTTGGAACTGTATCCCATACCGCCTTTTCGCCGTCGATGTTTCTGATCTCTATGGCCGTAATTTCTCGATCCTTTGTTTCCAGAGTAATAACGAAAAGGGCGTCGGGCTTGTTGTCACCCTCGATCTTTTTGTCGGTCCCCACCGCGTCATAATTTGAAATTCCCTTGAGATACGCGGACATCCTAACAGGATAAACCCCCTGTCTGGATGTTTCAGCGGAAGCGCCTACAGCGGATTCTTCAGTTATCGGTTTAGTGAATACGGAGCCATCTGTAAATATTACTTTAACGTGATATTTGCGTTCACCTTTCGAAAAAAGACCATCGTCCGATACCAACAGAAGCAAATTTTGATCAGTTAAAGCTCTGGTTTTCAATTCTCCTTCTTGACGATTTAAGATATCAGAGGGATTTTTCGCCAGCGCCACCCCAAGGAAGTTAGTATTAGAGCCACCTGCGTGAGATGTCCACATTTTAGAGGGATTTGAGGCGGTGAGTTCAATTTCTTCAATTTTTTTATCAGCAATGGAAGTGGAGAAAGACAACGAAAATACAGCGTCCGGAGTGCCGTCAGGTTCCGCTTTTGTTTTTCCGACTCTGTCTGTTTTCTTAACACCGAGAAAAGAAACATGCGCCGATAGGTTCATTTTCGGCGTTGAGAACTGTGGACCAACAACAAAAAAACAACAGAAAAACAATAGCTAACGATGTTTTTGTCGGCTTGCGAGAGTACAGTTTACTAGCTCCTCCGGATAAATGAAAAGATTTAAAATTCATTTACAATTGAAAATCTATTGCATAACATATTGGAATGTCAATCTATAAGTGCTGCAACCACGCAATCTTTTTATAAAGCGAAACCAAAGGCGCCAGTATGGACAACATTTCAAATTAGAGGCTAAATCCTACCAAGGTGAAGGAGAACAAGTTGATTAAAATAGGGATCATAGGTGGATCAGGCTTTGATGAGCCGGATTTTCTGATTTCTCCAAAAGCGGTCAAAATAGGGACACCGTTTGGCCATCTTTCTTCTGACCCCGTCCTGGGCAAATTGGGTTCAACCGAAGTCGCTCTACTTAATCGTCACGGCAGGGGCCATCGAATTGCGCCAGCTCAAATAAATTATCGAGCCAACATTTGGGCCATGAAGGAGTTGGGCGTTACACACATTATAGCCACCACCGCTTGCGGATCTTTGAGAGAAGAGATTGAACCTGGTCATCTCGTATTCCCTGATCAATTCATTGACTGGACAAAATGCAGAAAATCCACATTCCATGAAGGAGACCAAGTGGCGCATCTGGCCATGGCGGACCCCTTCTGCGACCGTTTAAGGCAGAGCCTGATTCAGTCCGCCGCCGGATTAACGATCACAATGCACAAGTCGGGAGTAGTTGTCACAATTGAGGGCCCGAGATTTTCAACAAGGGCGGAAAGCAAAATGTTTCGTCTTCTTGGGGCTGACATAATCAACATGTCGACCGTGCCTGAAGTTACGCTAGCTAGAGAAGCCGGGATTTGTTACGCCACCGTAGCGATGAGCACGGATTACGATTGCTGGAGACATTCTGACGAGCCAGTGTCATGGGAGATGATTGCCCGCACCATGAAAAATAATGTGGATAACGTCAAAAAAATATTATTGACTGTGGTTTCTCAGATCAAATTTGATGACTGTTCCTGCCGAAACGCTTTGAGCGGAGCCCTTGTTTAGAGATTTAGTTAACGAAACATTCTGTAATGATACAGCGCATATTTTAGACTGTGGAGTAGCTTGATGAACTTGAAGGAAAAGATCGGTGTGGCGCTCGGAAATGAGCCGTTAGACTTACTGCTCATAAACGGAAAGATTGTCAATGTTTTTTCAGGGGCTATTCAAACCGCTTCTGTCGCTGTTCACAAAGGAATAATTATTGGCTTCGGTGAATACGAGGCCAAACTCAAGATTGATCTGAAGGGCGCGTATCTAGCCCCTGGTTTTATCGACGGACACATTCATCTTGAATCAAGTATGCTCGCAATACCAGAACTGGCTCGTAATATTGTTCCTTTGGGAACGACAGCGGTAATAACCGATCCCCATGAGATAGCCAACGTGCACGGATTGAAAGGAATACAATATATTCTAGATTCTAGCGCTGATCTAGCGCTGAGAGTATTTGTAATGTTTCCTTCCTGTGTACCGGCTACCTGTTTTGAAACATCAGGGGCGACACTGGGGCCACAGGACATGATACGGTTCAAAGATTCCCCGCGCATTCTTGGACTCGCTGAAATGATGAATTTTCCAGGGGTGATTTCCATGGACCCGGATGTTTTGAGCAAAATTGATGTGTTCAAGGACAAAGTCAAGGATGGCCATGCTCCTGGGCTTACAGGGAAAAGCCTAACGGCCTACAAAATAGCTGGTATTGGATCTGATCACGAATGTTGCACTCTTGAAGAGGCTTCAGAAAAGTTGAACCTGGGAATGCGGATCATGATTCGAGAAGGCTCAGCGGCCAAGAATCTTGATAGTTTACTACCCCTGGTCAATAGACACAATTCACGAAACTTCATGCTGGTGTCGGACGACTTGCATCCTGACGACATTCTGCTCAATGGCCACATGAATTACCTGTTAAAACGGGCTACAAGCAAAGGACTCGATCCTGTAACCGCAATTCAGATGGTAACAATAAATCCGGCCACTTATTTCGGTCTCAATGACCTCGGAGCCATCCTGCCGGGTTACAAGGCCGACATGGTCGTTTTAGAAGACCTGGAGAACTTCAGGGTAACGAAAGTTTACTGTTCAGGTAAAGAGGTTCTTAAAGAAGGGCTTATGGAGTCTAGACTGTCTGAAACAAAAGCCCGGAAACTTCCACCGAGTTTTAATGTCGCATGGGATAAGACGCCAAATTTCAATTTAAAAGCCGAAGCGGAAACCATAAATGTGATGCAGGTAGTCCCCGGACAAATTGTGACGAAAAGATCAGTTCAAGCAGCCAGAATTGTTGACGGACTGGTCCAGACGGATACGGCCAAAGACCTTTTGAAGATTTCTGTTATTGAAAGACATCACGGCACAGGCGCCCATGGGATTGGCATGATCTCAGGATTTGGACTTAAAAGCGGAGCAATGGCATCATCCGTGGCGCATGATTCCCATAACATTGTTGTGGTGGGAGTAAACGACGCCGATATGCTTGTGGCTGCCAAAAAAGTAGCGGATATGGGTGGTGGACTCGCTATCGCTGAGGAAGGGGTCATTAGAGCGTCTCTAACCTTGAAAATCGCTGGTTTGATGTCCGATTTGCCGATTGAAGAAGTGAGAGACAGTTTAAATGATCTACATAAGGTGGCCAAAGAATTGGGATGTCCTTTGGAAGCGCCGTTCGCCACACTGTCATTTATGGCGTTGACTCCGATCCCTGAATTAAAAATTACTGATCAGGGCTTGTTTGACTCATGCAATTTCAAATTTGTGTCTTTGTTTGACACGATTTAAAGAGAATGTGTCGAACTTTGGCGCAAGAGTCAGTTGCCATCCAGCTACCCGGTGGTGGCCTGGATCAAAATTGTTAATATTTTTTGAAAAGACTTCTCTTGACAATCGCGAGGCCCTAACTATTAATTAGTAATAGTTACTATTATAAGTCAACGGCGGTTCGTGATGTCCAGCAATTTGCGCGAAACTTCGCAAAGAAAAATTATTCTCGAAGAACTGTCGAAGGTGACCACTCATCCTACAGCGAACGAAATTTATGAAATAGTGCGAAAACGTTTGCCGAGAATCAGTTTGGGAACTGTATACAGAAACTTGGAACTTTTATCTAAATCAGGGCTGATCCAGAAACTTGAAGTGGCCGGTACTCAAAAGCGATTCGACGGGATAGCCAAGAACCACTATCACATTAGATGTGTCAAGTGTGGTCGTTTGGAAGATCTGGATCTTCCGGCCCTGAGATCAATAAACGAAGCTGCGATTTCATTAAGCAATTACGAAGTCATGTGGCATAGGCTTGAATTTGTCGGCTTGTGCCCTGCATGTCGTAGTCTGAAACTTGGGGTCAAGAGCGCCCCAAGAATACTAAAAATAGAACCAAATCGTCATGAAAGGAGTGGTTAGATGGCTTCATTGAAGGGATCAGATACTGAAAAGAATCTCTTGGCGTCATTTGCAGGGGAGTCTCAGGCTCGAAACAGATACACATATTTCGCATCAAAGGCTCGTAATGACGGCCTGATTCAAATTGCTCAAATTTTTGAGGAAACAGCAAATCAGGAAAAGGAACACGCGAAACGTTTCTTCAAGCAGTTGGAAGGAGGTGAAATTCTGGTCAATGCCGCTTTTCCATCAGGAGTTGTAGCCGCAACGGCTGAAAATCTCAAAGCCTCCGCAGAAGGCGAGCATTTCGAGTGGAGCGAATTGTACCCGGGCTTTGCCAAAGTGGCCAGGGCCGAAGGCTTCGAAGCTACCGCCCGTATATGGGAGGCTGTTTCAGTTGCTGAAAAACAGCATGAAAAACGTTACCTCGATCTGTTGAAAAACGTTGAAACAGGAAAGGTTTTCAAAAAGGACAAACCCGTTGTTTGGCGGTGTCTTAACTGTGGATATCTACATGAGGCAATGGAAGCTCCTGAAGCTTGCCCTGCCTGCGCCCATCCAAAGGCATACTTTGAAATCCTTGCGGAGAATTGGTAGATCTTGCGCGAAGAAAATCGAAATTTCTCATTCGATTTTCCCGGCTATGGGTATTCAGTCAAACATCAATCAATTATGGCCAATAAAACAATCAGGAGGTTTTAGAAAAATGACCGAATTGCTTCAGATTTACAAATGCGCAGTCTGTGGAAACATCGTAGAAATGATTCATACCGGGGATGGAGAACTCGTATGTTGCGGTGAACCAATGAAAGAGTTTGTCGCAAACACGGTAGACGCCGCCAAGGAAAAACATGTTCCGGTAAAAGAATCTGTAGATGGTGGCTTGAAGGTAAAGGTAGGTAGTGTTCCTCACCCCATGGAAGAAAAACACTTTATCGAATGGATAGAGATTATAGCTGATGGCAAAGCTTACAGGCAGTTCCTGAAACCAGGTCAGTCCCCAGAAGCCGTTTTCCCGGTTTCAGGGGATTTCACAGCTCGTGAATACTGCAATCTTCACGGACTTTGGAAAGCCTAAAATTGTTTAGTAATACGGCGTTCTCTCTGTTACTCTGAAAAAAGAGACAACCAGTTCATTCTATTTAATTTTGCATATAAAGGTGTTGCGCCGGTTTGTATAGAATCTGTTCGGGTTCATGGATTACCCCATAAACCGGCGCATATTATTAGGAGAAAAAGATGGAATCAAATATGAAAATCTATCAATGTCAAACTTCAAACTGCGGATATATGTACAACCCGGAAAAAGGGGATCGTAAAGGAAAAATCTCCAAAGGAGTTTCTTTTGAAGATCTCCCTGATGACTGGAAATGCCCGATCTGTGGCGCGGGCAAAAAAATGTTTAAGCTTATGGGAACATAATTTGTATTATTGGTTATTTGACTCTTGTTTCGAGGCAAGCATGCAAAAGAGAAACCTTTATTTCGCTCTGGCCGTCATATTGATGTTGTTTACGCCTGTTCTGGTTGAAGCGGCACAGGAACTAACGGTCAATGCTGACACGTTGAAAAACCTCAAGTTTGATGCGCCGGAAAACCTGGTTGATAAAAAATATCTTGGATTACCAGATGGAAAAAATTTCCATCTCGGTCAGGTACGTTCAAACTATCTGATAATCGAACTTTTTAGCATGTATTGCCCTGTTTGCCAGCGGGGCGCTGGAACTGTAAATCAAGTTTACGATTTGATTCAGAATACACAGGCTATCCGGGATAACTTCAAGGTTGTAGGAATTGGAGTAGGCAACACTCCCTACGAAGTAAGTGTTTTCAAAAAGAAGTTTCAAGTGGTGTTTCCGTTGATCGCAGATGACAACTTCATTGTTCAAAAAGCTCTTTCCAGTGACATTCGCACGCCGACGTTCGTAGTCGCCAAACTCTCGGGGAAAAACCAGTTGGAAATAATTTTAACCAGGGTTGGGGAGATAAAAGATGCAGGCGAGTTCATCAGAACATTAGAAAATACCCTGGGTTCACATTAGAGGTTAATAACCATGGCCAGAACAAAGAGTCTTTTCCTCACTGTTTTTTTGATCACCCTGACCAGTGTGGGCGCGTTCTCAATAAGTTGGAGCAAGTCGGTTCCAGATGAACCGGGAATCTTTGATCCTGGTCAACTAAAACCTACAGAAAACTCCCCTATCCTTAAGGTGGGAGACCAGGCTCCTGATTTTACACTGCCAGCTATCTCCGGCGGTACGGTTTCACTGAGCCAGTATCGAGGCAAAAAGAATGTGGTTCTATCTTTTGTTCCTGCGGCCTGGACCCCGGTGTGTTCACAGCAATGGCCTGGTTATAACATTGCCAAAGATATTTTTGACAAGAATGACACTCTCTTACTGGGGATTTCAGTAGACAATATTCCAACCTTACACGCTTGGACCCAAGAAATGGGGAATCTGTGGTTTCCTGTGTTGTCAGACTTCTGGCCTCACGGTGATGTAGCGAAGAAATACGGAATCCTGAGGTCCAATGGAGTTTCAGAAAGAGCGCTGTTTCTGATCGATAAAGAGGGTGTTATCCGTTACATTGATGTTCACGACATAAATAAAATGCCGAGGCTAGAAGAACTAGCTCAACAACTTGAAAAGTTAAACAATCTAGATATTAACAAATAAGTTCAATTCAGCAAAAATAAGGCGGGCTTTTACAACCGGCAGATGATCCAAGTTAGCGGTTAAAGATGGTTTAATAGCCCATCGTAATGTTTCCGATTCTAGTCAATACTAAGATTGGATGGTATGAAATCATGGCCAAGTTAGAAGCTGAATTTTCGTTGCTGATTATTGTCCAATGCGTTTTACTGGCGGTCTTTCTTTTGACTTCTGAGGGTTTTTGCGAGGACCAGATCATCAGTGATTCATCCCAGGACTGTATAGCGTGTCATAGTTCTGTGACGCCTGCAATCGTAGCTGACTGGCGAAGAAGCGCTCACGCGAAAATTACTCTTAGCAAGGCCCTCGAAAAACCTGAGCTTGAAAGACGGGTGTCAGTCAAATTGATTCCGGATCAACTCAAAAATGTCGCTGTCTCTTGCGCCGAATGTCATCTGATTAATTCGGAGGCCCACACGGACACTTTTGATCATAATGATCAAAAAGTTCATCTTACAGTTACTCCCAAAGACTGCGCCACATGTCATCCAGTTGAAGAATCTCAATTCCAGAAAAATATAATGGCGTTCGCTCATACCAATCTCTCAAAAAATCCAGTATTTCAAACACTTTTAAATACAGTTACTGGAACCCAGGAGTTGGTTAAGAAGGGAACGGTGATTCAAAATCCCGATGAAAAAACCACGTCGGAAACGTGCTATTCGTGCCATGGGACTGAGTTGAAAGTCATCAACAGGAAAGCTCGGTCAACAGATTATGGTGACATGGAATTTGTCCAGCTTTCGGGCTGGCCGAACGATGGAGTAGGGAGATTAAACCCTGATGGTAGTCGAGGTTCCTGTTCAGCCTGTCATACACGTCATCAATTTGCCATCCAAATGGCGAGAAAACCCTATACATGTTCCCAATGCCACAAGGGTCCGGATGTTCCGGGCTACAAGATTTATTCGGTGAGTAAACACGGAGCAATTTTTTCGTCACTTCACAATGAATGGAATTTTAGGGCTGTTCCCTGGACAGTTGGAAAAGACTTTTCCGCTCCGACGTGCTCAACCTGTCACATGAGTCTGATAGTAGATCCCGAAGGGACGGTCGTAGTCAACCGTACCCATCAAATGAATGACCGACTTCCCTGGAGAACTTTTGGATTGATATATGCTCATGCTCATCCGAAGTCTCCGGATACATCCATAATTCGCAATGCCGATGGATTGCCCTTACCGACGACATATCTGGGGGTTCCTGCTTCTGATTACCTGATTGGGCCTGACGAGATGAAAGATAGAAAAGAGACATTACAAAAAGTCTGTTTGTCGTGTCACACCCCAGGTTGGGTGGCGGGCCACTGGGCCCGTTTCGAAAACACTATACAGACGACCAACGCCATGACTCTTACCGCTACAAAAATATTGATTAAAGCCTGGGATCAAAAACTGGCGGATAAAACAAATCCTTTTGATGAAGCGATTGAAAAACAATGGACGGAACAATGGCTCTTTTACGCAAATTCCACGCGGCTGTCTTCAGCTATGCTTGGGGCCGATTACGGAGTTTTTGATCGTGGATGGTGGTTCATGTCCAAAACAATTCAGGACATGCTGGACAGATTGAATTTTCTGGCAGACGTGAAGAAAAGATAAATATATCGCAAAAAAAGGAGGTTTGCTCAAGATGGAAAAAATTACATGGAAATGTTCAAAATGCGGCTACACGTATGAGGCCGAACCGGGAGTAGTTCCGGCCGAGACTTGTCCGATGTGCAAGGAGAAATGCGAATTCGTGAACGTCAGTTGCTATATCCCGGAATGCGGAATGGCGGGGCAGGATCCTCGACTCAAGTAAATTAACCGTGTTCCTCGGCTAGAACCTTTTTCAAAAATTATAAACGCTTTTTTCGGAGAGATACATGACGCGTGTGGCTTTAATTGCTTTTAACGGTGAGCAGATGTGTTTTGTGCACGTTTTACTCAATGCGCTCGACATGAAAGATAAGCAGTTTGATGTTCGGGTGGTCATGGAAGGCGCCGCCACTAAACTCATTCCAGAGCTTATTAAAGCAGACAACCCATTTCATGGTCTTTACATGAAAGTTAAGGAGAAAGGGCTTTTCTACGCGGTTTGTAAAGCGTGCTCCTCAAAAATGAACGTTCTGAAAGAAGTTATGGCCGAAGGACTGCCTATTGCCGATGAAATGTCGGGACATCCGAGCATCGGCAATTATGTAAAAGAAGGCTTCCAGATAATAACATTTTAGAACCGCAAAACCCTGGGACAAAGAAGTTCCTGGAATAGAGTGTAAAATGAAGGTGTTAGGAATTTTTGGCAGTCCACGCAAAGGTGGCAACAGCGATTTGTTATTGACTGAAGCCCTGAAGGGGGCCGAATCCCTTGGCGCTGAAACGGAAACTATACGGTCGTTCAAATTAAAATTAAGCGGCTGTCTTGAATGCGGAGGATGCGACAAAACAGGCGTTTGTGTAGTCAAAGATGACATGGATTTAGTCTACCCCAAGCTGATTGAGTCCGAAATAATCATACTGGCCAGCCCAATGTTCTTTTACGGAATTACTTCCAGCGCCAAGGCTGTTATTGACAGGTGCCAGGCTTTGTGGAGCAGGAGAATGCTAGAGAAGTCTCCGGAACAGAGGAAAAGGTATGATTCGGGACGTGGTTATCTGATCGCTGTGGGCGCTACCAAAGGAACTAATCTTTTTGAAGGGTCGGAAATGGTTGCCAAATATTTTTTCGACGCACTGGATAAGAGCTATGATGGTGGCCTGTTTGTAAAATCGGTTGAAGGCAAGGCAGCGATTATGGACCGACCGGATGTTCTGGCAGACGCTTTTGAGCTTGGGAAAAGGGCTGTCCTGGGAGAAAGTTTCCACGTTGCAAAGTGAGTTACACTGGCTTGGGACTAATTTCAGGACTAATGAGAGATCCAAAATTGAATGCCTTTTAGTGAGAGGAGTTTAAGAATGGGAAAAGCGCTACTGATTTATGCTACCAGATCGGGCCAGACACAGAACATAGCGGACCTAATTGCTGAAGGAATAAGATTCACAGGGGCTGACGCCAAAGTCGTTTCCGCTACCCAGGTGACGAAGCAGGAAGATCTTGAGGGATATGACGCTTACGTGTTGGGCTCGGCCACTTATCACGGCGAGATGATGCAGGCCATGAAGACGCTGCTTTTTCTTGCGGCGAAATTGGATCTTGGAGGCAAGACCGGGGGTTCGTTTGGCGCATTTGGTTGGAGCGGAGAAGCTCCAGATAGAATTTACGACACGATGCAGAACATTCTGAAGATGGACATGGTCGGGGGGCCTTTGAGACTGAAATCCGCGATCATACAGGGCGGCATGCAAATGGCCCAGGATTATGGTCGGGAAATCGGCAAGAAGATTACAGGCAAATAGTGATTCTCCATTTCGGGACAAGAACAGCCTGTAACAGGAGATTCAAAACGTAATGACCTGGATTTAGGTCAAAATTCATAGAGAAGGAGTCGAAAACATGGAAAAATATGTATGTCAGGTGTGTGGTTATGTTTATGATCCAGCATCAGGGGACCCTGATAATGGAGTTAATCCAGGAACAGCTTTTGCCGATCTGCCGGCTGACTGGGTATGCCCGGTTTGTGGGGCGGACAAGGACTCATTTTCACCTGAATAACCAAAGTTGGAGGGAAAATTGCGAGCAGTTGTTGAAATAAAAAATGGGGTGCATTGGGTCGGCGCTGTTGATTGGGATATCAAAGATTTTCATGGGTATTCCACCTACAAAGGCACGACCTATAACTCGTACCTCATCCTTGACGATAAAATTACACTTTTTGACACGGTAAAAAAGCCATTCAAAAACGATTTGCTTCATAATATCTACAAAGTTATTGAACCGAGTAAGATAGACTACCTTGTAATAAACCATGTTGAACCGGATCATTCAGGTTCAATTCCCGAGATGGTCGAAATCATAAAACCTGAAAAAATTTTCTGTTCCGCTAGAGGCAAGAAGGCTCTCCTGGATCACTATCACAGGGAAGACTGGCCTTACGAGGTTGTTTCATCCGGTCAGGAAGTTTCAATAGGGAAAAGGACTATCTCTTTTCTTGAGACTCGCATGCTGCATTGGCCGGATAGCATGTTTTCATACATCAAGGAAGACGCCCTGTTAATATCGAGTGACGCTTTTGGACAACACTGGGCGACCACTGAAAGATTCAATGATGAGGTTGATTCTCCTGAGTTAATGAAACATGCTCTCAAGTATTTCGCCAATATCTTGCTACCTTATGCAGGGCTAGTTCAAAAACTGGTGGCTGATGTTCAGAAAATGAATCTCAAGATCGACATGATAGCCCCGGACCACGGACTAATATGGCGCCAAAACCCACTCCAGATAGTCGAAGCCTACTCCAAGTGGAGTAAACAGGAATGCCGGAGGAAAGCCCTCTTGGTATACGACACCATGTGGCATAGCACTGAGATGATGGCCAAGGCGATCGCTGATGGTTTGATTGAATCTGGAATAAGCGTAAGACTCATGAATCTGGCCTGTGAACACAGGAGCGACATAATTACTGAACTGATGGATTCAAAGGCCGTAATTGTGGGGTCCTCCACGCTGAACAATGGAATGCTTCCAAGAATGGCTGATATGCTTTGTTACATGAAGGGCCTTAAGCCGATGAATAAATTCGCGGCGTCCTTTGGCTCATACGGATGGAGCGGAGAAGCTGTCAAACAAATCGGTAAGTCTTTGGAAGAAATGAAAATGAAAGTGTTTGGTCCTGGAATAAGTCAGCAATTCGTTCCTGACCATGAGGGGCTTAAAAAATGTGTTGACCTTGGTCGAGAGATTGGAGCCGCTATCAAGGAATCGGTCCCAGCGTAAGACATTGATGGTGAAAGTTTCCAAACAAGGCTTCAATTTTGGAAAAATTATCAAGCCGAAATTTGAAGAAAAAAGTTCTGGAATTGCTCAGGAGCGACGATTTTGAATTGTCGCTTGAGCAGTTGGAGCAGTTTCCTGGTCGGCTTGTAATAAACACATTATTGTCCTTGTTGATGGATCATGATGAATTGACAAAATGGAGGGCTGTGACCGGGATAGGGCTGGTTGTGTCACGTCTCTCAGATCAGGACATTGAGGCGGCGCGGGTTATTATGCGCCGCCTCATGTGGAGTTTGAATGATGAATCGGGGGGAATAGGCTGGGGAGCCCCTGAAGCGATGGGTGAAATCATGGCTCGTAGCCCAAGAATCGCTGATGAATATCATTTAATATTGATTTCGTATCTCAATGAAGAAGGTAATTTTCTTGAATATGAAGCCTTGCAAAAAGGTTTGTTATGGGGCGTAGCGAGACTAGCAGGCGTTAGACCAGATTTGATGGGGCCCGCTGCCATGTATCTCAACAAATATCTTGAGTCAAAGGACCCTTCAATCCGAGCCTTTGGTGGGATGAGTCTCCGTTTGCTAGGCGCCGAAGATCGAAATCCGCTTTTAGAACAACTGTTGGAAGATCATACGGAGTTCAAAACCTTCTTCAACAACGAATTATCGACATTTAAGGTTTCCGAGCTAATTGGACAAGTTGTTCATTCAGCGAGTTGATCTGGAGTTTTTAATAAACAGCATCGGTGTTGTTTAGGGCTTTGAAGAGGCGCTCTTCTCCCAGGTTAATAAAAGGAGTTCCCCATGGATCCAATTTTATTGTCTCGTTTGCAGTTCGCTGTGGCTACCTTGTTCCACTTCATTTTTGTTCCTTTGACCTTGGGATTATCCATTCTGGTAGCCATAATGGAGACACGTTATGTGCAAACGGGAAACCCCGAATACAAAAAAATGACCAAATTTTGGGGCCATATATTTCTGATAAACTTTGTAGTCGGGGTAGTGACGGGCATAACATTGGAGTTTCAGTTTGGAACGAACTGGGCAGGATATTCAAAATACGTTGGGGACATTTTTGGATCGATCCTGGCTATTGAAGCGACTGTGGCTTTTTTCCTGGAATCGACCTTTGTTGCTGTGTGGTTTTTCGGTTGGAATCGACTTAAACCTAAAGCGCACGCGTTGTGCATATGGCTGGTAGCAATAGCCTCCAGCGCCTCCGCATACTGGATTATAGCCGCCAACGCCTGGATGCAGCATCCTGTAGGCTATGAGATACGAGGTGGTCGGGCGGAGCTAACGGATTTTCTGTCCGTGGTAACGCAAAATTATGCGATAATGAATTTTCTACACACGATTTTTTCAGGCTACATTATCGCTGGATTTTTCGTCATGGGAGTCAGCGCTTATCATCTGCTCAAGAAAAATGAGATTAGCCTGTTCACCAAGTCCTTCAGAATGGCTCTTGTTTTCTCATTGATATTCTCAATTGGGGAAATTTTCATGGGTGATATCACCGGCAAGGAGATGACCATACTTCAGCCGGAAAAAACCGCTGCCGTAGAATCGCACTGGGAAACAAAAAAGGGCGTTGATTTCTCATTGTTTATAATTCCTGATGAAAAAAATGAGAGGAACCTGGTAGAGTGGTTCAAAATTCCCAAGTTTATGAGTTTTATAACGAAAGGCGATTGGAACGCTGAGGTCCTGGGACTCAAAGCTTGGCCTGTAGAAGATCGTCCCCCAGTGACACTGGTTTTTTTCGCGTTCAGGATAATGGTTGCCCTTGGTTGCCTATTTGTTCTGTTAACCGTGATTGGATGGTTTAAGAGGAACAAACTGGAATCGAGTCCGATGTATCTGAGGATAATGCTCTATTCTATTCCACTTCCGTACATAGCTGCCCTTCTCGGATGGATAGTAACTGAAGTGGGGCGGCAACCATGGATCGTCTATCGTGTATTAAGAACCATGGACGCGGGTTCCCCAATAGCAGGTTCGCAGGTGGCGGTGTCGCTTGCGGCATTCATAATCTTGTATTCGCTCTTGGGGATAGTTGCCTTTTTTCTGATTATTCGTCATGCGAAACATGGCCCTGAACCGGTCTGAAAACCATTATAAGTAAAGATTGTGGGATTTTTTCTTTGGAATCGATTGGAAAGGTAGGCTCAACATGCTTGAAACCATCTGGTTTTTGCTATGGGGACTGATCTGGGCGATATATTTCATGCTCGATGGTTTTGATTTCGGTCTGGGTACTCTCCTTCCGTTCGTTGCAAAAAGCGACAAAGAAAAAAGGGTCATTTATAATGCCATGGGACCTTTTTGGGACGGGAACGAAGTTTGGCTCATAACGGCAGGTGGAGTGACTTTCGCAGCGTTTCCCACTACCTATGCCGTAATGTTCAGTACGTTGTATACCCCCCTGTTGATAATACTTTTCACTTTGATTATAAGAGCCGTCTCCTTTGAATTCAGAAACAAGATAACCAGCCAATCATGGAAATCCTTTTGGGATGTTTGTCTCTTCATTGGGAGTTTTATTCCCGGCCTGCTTTTCGGAGTGGCGTTCGCCAACATCTTTCAGGGAATTCCTTTTGACAAGAATTATATGTTCCAGGGGAATCTGCTTACTTTGTTAAATCCTTATGGCCTCTTGGGCGGGTTGCTGTTTGTAGCCCTTTTTCTTGTACATGGAGCGATTTGGCTGGCAATAAAATCTGATGGGGATCTAAACAAGAGAGCAAAGAAGGTTGCTTCCGCTCTTTGGATACCTCTCCTGATCCTGGCCGTCGCATTCTTGGTGTTTACGTGGTTTGCTACCCCCCTCTACAAGAATTATTTGAATAACCCTATTCTGTTCATTCTGCCGCTCATCACAACGCTAGCGTTATTCATGATTAGGGTTTTTCTGGCGAACGATTCTTTTTGGAAGGCATGGTCCGCTTCAAGTGTCACTATTCTGACAGCGGTGCTTTTTGGAGTTGTAGGACTCTTTCCCAACCTCTATCCCTCAAGCATTGACCCTGCGCTCAGTCTGACCGCTTTTAATTCATGTTCCAGCCCTTTAACGTTGAAAATCATGCTCGTAGTAGCCCTGATAATGGTACCCATTGTAATTGCCTACCAGAGTTGGGCCTATTACCTGTTTCGAGGAAAAATTGATGAAGCGATGTTGGCTTCAAAAGAATCCTATTAAGATTATTTTTATCACTGAAAGGAAAATACAATGAACGAACGGCAAGGTTTAGTAACTTTCAAGGGCAATCCTCTGACATTGGTAGGAAACGAAGTCAAGGTTGGAGATTCAGCGCCTGATTTCATGGCGTTTGCGAATGACCTGTCTCCTGTAAGCCTTTATTCTTACAAGGGAAAACCGATCATAATATCTTCAGTTCCTTCTCTGGATACTCCAATATGTGATATGTCAACGCGTCGATTCAACGAAGAAGCCGTCAACCAGGGCGATAATGTCGCCATACTAACTGTGAGCATGGATTTACCTTTCGCTCAGGCCAGATGGTGCGGAGCGGCAGGGGTCAAAAACGTGGTCACCCTGTCGGACTACAAAGACGCGTCTTTCGGCATGCAATACGGATTACTTATTAAAGAATTGCGTTTGTTGGCCAGGGCAGTGTTTGTAATTGATAAGAACGGTAAAATCCAATATCTTGAACTTGTGCCGGAAATAGCCCAAGAGCCGAATTACGACGCGGCTCTGGAAGCTTTAAAGAAAATCAAATAACAACAACTCGGAACATTTGCGTCAAATTTGTTGGGAGGCTGAACTTATGCAACAATGGAAATCGGTTAATGAAATTCTGGATTTTGCTATCGATAACGAGCAACAGGCCCATGATTTCTACGTAGGTCTGGGCGAAAAGATGGACAGGCCATGGATGGCCGAAATATTCAAGAGTTTTGCAAAAGAAGAATTGGGACACAAGCGGAAACTTGAAAATATCAAGGCTGGTAAACAATGGGGTCCAACTGAGAAAAAGGCTCTGGACCTCAAAATCGGTGATTATCTCGTAGAGGCCGAGCCTGGTCCTCAAATGGACTATCAACAAGCGTTGATCCTTGCCATGAAAAAAGAGAAAAAGGCCTTCAAACTCTATCTGGATTTGGCGGCGACTTGCGGGGATGACAACCTGGAGCAAATCTTTCTGGCTTTAGCCCAGGAGGAAGCCAAACATAAACTTAGATTTGAGATTGAATACGACGATTTTGTAATGACTGAAAATTAGTTTCCCGGCTAAGATTAGAGTCAGTCTAGCGAAGGCTTCGCCTGAAAACGTTATTCAAGTGGCGTTATTTCGCTATGACATTTTCAAAGATATCCTTGCGTCTGAAGATTCGGATTGAAGAATCCATGATAGCAAGGATTTCTTGTTCAGACCGTGGATGATCCTGAGTCGACACGGAGGAAACTGGATGACCAAATTCAAATTACTCACAGCCGCTATTTCAGCGATCGCTTTGATCTTAATTCTCGTATGGGTTCAAGGTGGATTTCACTACAAAGTTCCCGGCGGTGAAACACAACTTCCCAAAGAAGAGATTTCGAATCTCAAGACAGTGAAGGCCGAAGAAATCGAAACCTCTGGCGAGATCACTGTTCCCGGAACTATATTGGCGAGAGACACGGCCAAGATCGCCGCAAGAGTAGGTGGATACGTTACTGAATTAAAGGTGGACGCCGGAAGTGTAGTCAAGAAAGGCGATCTCTTGTTCAAGATCGAGGCCCGAGAATTGGAGGAGCGAGAGGCCCAGGCCAAGGCAGCGCTTGAAAGCGCACAAGTTGATCTGGACAAGACCAAACAGGATTTCGAACGTTACAAGGTCCTGTTCAATGAACAGGCTATCGCCAAGAAAGAATTCGATGACGTTTCCGCTCGTTATGAAATGGCTCAGGCGGCTGTGAATAAAGCCAAGTCAGCGCTTGAGGAAGCCAGAACATTCCTTTCCTACGAGTCTGTGACGGCTCCGTTTAACGGTATCGTGTCCGAAAAGAATGTCAACCAGGGAGACCTTGCGGTCGTGGGAAAAGACTTACTAACGATTTACAATCCAAACACTCTTGAAATGGTTGCCGCGGCCGGAGAACAGTACGCTCCTTTTCTCTCGATAGGCACACAAGTGACAGTAGCGGTTCCATCTTTGAACATAAAAATAAATACCTCAATCAGGGAAATTGTTCCTCAACGTGATGAAAAGACCAGAAACTATTACAGTCAAAGCGCCGATGAACGAAACCGAACGGACTGACACCCGGTTTATACGGAACATTGACGTTCAAGACTATGTCTGCGCCTGTAATTGTGATCCCAGCGACCGCAGTCAAAATAGTCGGTCAGCTTGAAACAGTGAAGGTGGTTGACCACGGGGAAGTCAAAACCAGGCACGTCCGAACTGGACGAAAGCTCGATAATGGCAATATTGAAGTCCTATCAGGCTTGGATCCTGGGGATGTAGTAGTTGTTGAATGATCGAGGTCTCAGCGCCCGGGGAAATGTTATGAAAGCGCCATGGGCGCTGAGTCTTGAGCAAGGTTGTTTATTTCGTCCAGGAGCGCCTTTAGGAGATCTTTTTCTTCGTAGGTTCCAACTACTTGGCCCTTCTTGAACAATATCCCTCTTCCTTTTCCGCCGGCTATCCCCACATCAGCCTCTTTGGCTTCACCTGGCCCATTCACCACACAACCCATGACTGCGACTTTCAAAGGGGTTCGTATACAGGAAACAGCCTTTTCCACCTTAGTCGCCAGTCCTATAAGATCTATTTCAGTTCTGGAACAGGTCGGGCAGGATATAAGATCCACTCCCCAGCGCCTAAGTCCGAGGCTTCTAAGTATAGTAAAACCTGCCTGAATTTCCTTCTCAGGGGGGGCAGAGAGAGAAACTCTAATTGTGTCTCCAATACCCTCGGCGAGTAAAATTCCTATGCCGATAGCCGATTTTACGGAACCAGGGATTACCGTGCCTGCTTCAGTGACCCCAACGTGCAATGGGTAGTCCACCTTACAAGAAAGCAGCCGGTACACGTCAATTGTTCTTGGGACATCCGATGCCTTCAAAGAAACCTTTATTAGACCAAAATTGATCTTCTCCAGAATGCCAATGTGATTCAGAGCGCTCTCAACCATTGCTTCCGGAGTGGCTCCGCCATACTTCTCAAGGAGCTTCTTTTCTACGGATCCGGAGTTGACCCCGATTCGAATCGGGACATTTCGGTCAAGGGCCGCCCGCGTGACTTCTCGAACTTTGGTCGATGATCCTATGTTCCCAGGGTTCAGTCGCAGTCCGTCAACCCCTTGTTTTAGAGCTTCAAGCGCCAGTCTGTAATCGAAATGGATGTCGGCGACGAGAGGAACTTTCATTCCCCTTTTGATTTTACCCAACGAGCCGGCTGCTTCCATGTCTGGAACACCGACTCTTATAATTTCACATCCCGACTTTTCAAGCTTTTGAATTTGCGCAAGAGTTTTTCTGATGTCACGGGTGTTGGTATTGGCCATTGACTGGACAGAGATAGGAGAGTCTCCTCCTACAGTCACGTTACCCAGTTGAATCGTCTTGGTTCTTCGTCTTAAAATATCCATAGTTTTTGGCAGGTTATTTCTGAAGACCGCCATACCATTTTTCGTAGTAGGTAAGGTATTCTCCAGTCTTTATCCTTCTCCACCAAGGCTCATTTTCGATGTACCAGTTCACGGTTTGATCTATGCCGTCTTCAAAACCGATCGCCGGCTCCCAGTTGAGTTCGTCCCTGATTTTATCCGAGTTCATTGCATAGCGACGGTCATGTCCTGGTCTGTCCTGGACATACTTGATCAATGACGAAGACTTGTTGAGTCTCGCCAGAATCTGTCTGACTATGTCAATGTTGTGGCGCTCGCACGACCCTCCGATGTTGTATACGTCGCCTGCCAGCCCCTTTCTCATCACTGTGTCAATAGCTTTACAGTGGTCCAGCACGTGTATCCAGTCACGAATGTTCATCCCATCACCGTAAACCGGGAGGCTTTGATCCTGGATGGCATTGGTGATCATTAGCGGTATGAGTTTTTCAGGAAACTGGAAAGGACCATAATTATTAGAACATCTGGTGACAACAACGTCCATGCCATAAGTCTTGTAATATGCCCGTACCATTAAGTCAGCAGCGGCTTTCGAAGCTGAATAAGGGCTGTTTGGTTTCAAATGGTTTGTTTCTGTGAATGATGGATCTAATGGACCGAGAGAGCCGTAAACCTCATCTGTCGATATCTGAACAAACCGACTTATCTTGTGGTCTCTACAGCAGTCTAGAAGAACCTGGGTTCCAATGATATTTGTTCTCAAAAAACTGGACGCGTCCAATATTGACCGGTCTACGTGGGTTTCTGCAGCGAAATTGACCACTATGTCCGGTTTTGAAGACATAATTTCAGAAACCAGATTGCTGTCCGCTATGTCACCTCTTACAAACTCATAACGGGAACCGTAACTTTCAACTCCTAACAGATTTTCCAGGTTCCCTGCGTATGTGACGAGGTCAAGATTGATAACGCTCAGATCCTTGTAAGTTTCGAGCATGCTCAAGATAAAATTTGAACCAATAAAACCGAGCCCACCAGTTACAAGCAAACGCATTCCTGTTATTCTCCTGATTCCGCTACTCTTTGGATCCGAAATCGCCCATGTTCTTAAATCCGTGGCCCAAAATATTCCAATAAATCCATCAACCAGTTATCTAGCCGTCTTTTCTGGTCCAGTCATAAGGTATAACACCTCCATGAGGGTCAACTCTGAATTCATCAGGATCAGTCCTGTTGTATGGCTCTGAAGGCACATTTATGACATAGGCCTCGTAATCGCTAACGCATTTCCAGCCATGAAAGACTCCTGCGGGTATTACGATAAGCGCCGGATTATATTCACCTACGTAGATGACATTGAGAGCCCCACGAGTCTCAGAACCCTCACGGTCATCGTAAAGGACGGCTTTCACCATTCCTCTCACGCATGTAAATCGATCATCCTGAATCCTGTGATAGTGCCAGGCCTTAACAACACCGGGATAAACGGTAGACAGATAGACCTGACCAAATCCTGAGAAAAAAGGGTCATCGTTTCTCATTATTTCCATCAGCCTGCCGCGTTCATCCGGCACCACTTTAAGAGGCTGAATCACAACACCCTGAATCGGGGTAGAGGATGGCTGTTTGAATTTGTGTTTCTGTAGAGACATCTTTAGACTTTGTTGGCTCCTCCGTGAGCGACCAGATTGGAAGCTTTTAATAGGGAATCAAACGTTCCCGCGTCGGTCCACCACCCGTCGATCTCAGACCATGTCATAGTCCCCTGGTCAATGTAAAGGTTGTTGACATCGGTTATTTCCAGTTCTCCCCGTTCCGATGGGTCCAACGTCTTTATGAAATCGAACACCTGAACGTCATACATGTATATTCCCGTGACAGCGTAATTTGAAGGAGGATCATTGGGCTTTTCAATTATTCTTACAACTTTGTCTCCTTCAAGCACAGGCACACCAAATCGCTGCGGATCTTCAACCTCTTTAAGTAATATCCTGGCTCCTGACCCCTGTTTTCGGTATCCTTCAACCGCTTTCTGAATGGTTTGTTCCAGAAGATTATCGCCAAGCACGACACAGACAGGCCCACATGCCGCATGATTTTCGGCGAGCGCCAAGGCGTCGGCTATCCCGCCTTCGCCTTCCTGGTAGGCATAGCTGATGTTCTTTACTCCATATTCTTTCCCATTACCCAGTAGCCTCAGGAAGTCTCCTGGATGATTACCGCCCGTGACGATAAGGATGTCATCGATTCCTGCTTTAACGAGGCATTCGACTGGATAGGTTATCATAGGCCTGTTGTATATCGGCAACAGGTGCTTGTTGGTAATTTTGGTGAGCGGGTATAAACGAGTGCCCAAACCACCAGCGAGGATAACACCCTTCATCTGAGATCTCCTTCCGGGCGATTAGAAGATATTTGTAAGGTTAACACGGTCAAGTATATTTTCCGATATTACTATTTTCCTTAATGTTTGATCAAGGTTGGAAGCTAACATAGAATTACGCCTAATTGATGAAATCATTTTCAGGGGTTGTAAAGGCCTAAATCGTTGACTAAACCTGAAAACTGCGATAATTGGGGTTCAGGGTGAAAATGCGGGAAAGCTTTGATAAAAAAGGTCAGGACAATTGTTCAGAGTTAACAATTTCTCAATTGTTGGCCAAATTCAAAATATTGCTTGAAATCGGCAGAGGCCTTCTTGGACAGGAGCCATTCAATCAAAAAATCCTGTCAACAATCTCCCTCATCAATCGTTTGTTAGGAAATCGCGCAGATATTGCCGTATGGCTTGAAATAAACGGGGATGTTTTCGGGGAAAAACGAGAAAACGTTGAAGGTAGGCTTTTTGTCAAGGATATCCAGGTCGAAAACCATATCCGTGGTCGATTAGGTGTAAGATATGGCCGAGATGAACAAGTCTTTCCTGAAGACGAATATTTTCTCGAGGAAGTAGCGGAATCCATTGGAAGGAAACTAGAAGTTCATGAACTGAACCAGATGCTCAGAAAGTCAGAGGAACGCTACAAAAAACTGGCGGCAAACCTGTCCCAGGAGATGTGGCGCCGAACTGAGGCTTTGGCGAGCGAAACAGGATATCTTGAAGGTATTTTGAGATCATCCGCAGACATGATCATGACTACGGACCTGGATTCCAGGATAGTTGAATTCAACCCTGCGGCAGAAAAGCTATTGGGATATTCTGCTGAAGAAATTCAAGGTCACAAGATCAATGAGGTCTGGGTCAACACATGTGAGCGGGACGAGATCCTGGAAGAGGTTCAAAACTCTGGTGGAATAAGAAATTACAAGACCAAGCTTAAAAGAAAAGATGGCGAAATTGTTGAAATATCTCTTACCCTGTCTCAGTTAAAGGATAACGAAGGGCGAATTCTTGGGACAGTTGGAATTAGCAGGGACATAGGACAGGACAACGCGATTACCAGAGAATTGGAAAGACTTAATAAGAACTACCGGGAAGCTATTCATTTCATAAATCACGAAAACAAAAATTCTCTTCTAGTGATCGGGGGGTTCGTCAAGAGACTGCTCGACACCGAGACGGATCCCAAGCGACGGGAACAGCTTGAAATCGTCTATCATCATTCAACCTTTCTGGAAGCTATGAGTCGTGATTTTCTTACCATGGCCGATCTGGAACAGGGTGAGTTTCAGATCCGCAGGCAGGAAATCGGGAATTTTTATGAAGATGTCCTGTTGCCTGCAATGGTGGGGCTTAAAGAACGATACCCCAACTCTTTCAACAGTTATGATCAAAGTCTGGGAGGCGTAGGTTCAGTTCCTGTTTACGGGGACCCCAGATTTCTCGAAATTGTCTATCGAAACCTGTTTGGAAACGCTCTGAAATATGGATACCCCGGTGGAAGGATAGCTTACGGAGTAGTTGACCTTGGAGATAAATTCTTATTCAACGTCTGGAACGAAGGCCCGGGAATTGAGATCGAGGAGCGCGAAAAGATATTTGAGAAATTTTACAGAATTCCTAATGAGATGACTCGCACAAAACGTGGAACAGGACTGGGCCTCTACAACATCAAGAGGATTATTGAAGCTCACGGTGGCAATATTTGGTGTGAATCGGAAATAGGAAAGTGGGTTAACTTCCTTTTTACTCTGCCCAAAGAATAAGGCTCATTATTCTTTGGATTAAAAGCCTTTTCAATTATTTGGCGGCCACTTTTGGAGCAGGATCAACAGAAACGCTCTTGGATGTTGAAGTTTCTTTGATGGCTTTCTGGTATAGTAGACGAGTGTCTCTGAAATGATTAGGACTTCCCAAGACTACTATTACGAAAGACGTTTTTCCCGGGTGTAAACTCAGTGGCCAGGCAATGGCCGGCTCTGACTGTAAATCCCGTTTTGCCTCCCACCACCGGGAGATTATCCCGCAGCAATTTATTTGTGTTTCTTATCGCATAACCTTGGGGATTGAGTTTGCTAGCGAGCACATAACATTTTTTCTGACAAATGGATCTTATGGTCAGGTTTGAAAAAGCTATCCTTGCGATAGTGGCAATTTCGCGCGCAGTGGAGACATTTGCTTCAATTTCAGGCTCTTTGTCGTCATTAGTTGGGGAACCGAGCTTTCGATCCAGCCCACTCGGGGTGAAAAATTGAGTGTGCACAGCGCCTATGCTTTTAGCTTTACTGTTTAGAGCCTGGATAAATTTTGTTTTACCGCCTGGAAAAGCGCATGCTAAAGCTTCCGCGCAGTCATTACCTGAACTTATGAGCATCCCATGCAACAAGTCTTTTACAGTAAGCGTATCACCAGGTTTCAAACCGACAACAGATTTGGGAACGGTCTTAATGTGGTCCGGAATGGTTATTTCCCTGTCAAGTGGCATATGATCCAGAGTTAGCAACGCTGTTACGAGCTTGGTCAGGCTGGCGATAGGCAATCGCTGGTCCGCGTTTTTGGATATCAATGTTTGATTGTTAACAAGGTTGACGCAATAAGCGGCCTTGGCCTGAACCCCGGGGGAAACCGGCTTGATGTATTTAGTCCTGGATGGCTTTATCGAGGACTTTTTCTTGACCTTTACATGTGGCTTCTTTGCGGTCTTCTTGGCCACAACTTGTGTCTTGGGCGATTTTGCCGCGGCAAAAGAATCCCCAAGAGAGCATGCCAAGAAAACCATTGTCAAAGACATCGTGAAATAAATAAGACATAATTTAGAACGAGAAAAATGGCAGTCCGCTCCAGCACGATCAGTTTTTGCGTTATATGACATTTTTACCCTGTTAAACTAATCTCTTAATAGGGCTATTGTATAGCACACTTTATTGTTTTTTTAAAGATGTTTAGACTTGGAGCGTGACTTATTAATATCGCGCGATATTTCATTAATAGATATAAAGGAGACTTTTTTTATGATTAGAGCCAGGCTGTGGTTCCGTTGCGCTGCATTGCATGATCCAGTCACCCCGAGGTTGGTTGGCCCCTCGGTCATAGGGTGGATGGCGAAAAATCGAAGAGTGGATCTGACAATTGAACGTGACTTCACGGGCACGGAACTGCTCAAGAGAATGAAAGGCTGGATTACAGTGAGTCCTAAGGACGCCATCGAAGTTTTTGAAAAATATGGAAGACTCAAAACCTTTGATGATGGTGAACTCGTGATCGAGGTCGAGTCCGAGGAACTTTTTGAGATTTTGACTGGGGAAATTCGGGAGAAGTTCAAGGATCAGGTTGATCTGGAAAGGGTCTAAATCGACCAAAGCACGTCAACGCGGTCAAATGGACAAAGCGTCACTATCTTTTTCTCCAGTTCTGACACGAATTACGGATTCGACGCGTGAAACAGTTACGACGCTATCATCCAACTTTCCGGAGCTGCCATATAAACAGATGGCCTCGATAACTGATTCAACCAACCAGTCAGGCGCCACCACCTGTATACTAATGTGAGGCGTCAGATCGGCTGATCGGGTATCGGAAGAACTGAACCTGGAACCGGGTCTTTGAGAAACAACCTGTCTAAGTAATTCAGTAACGGTCATTCCTCCGATACCGAGATCGGCCAGCGCTTCTCTGACATCATCAAGTTTAAAAGGTTTGATAGTGGCTTCTATTGAAAACATAAGCTGGATTGTCGTAAGGTCTTGGAGTAAGCAATTTCTAAAAATAGAACAAATGATTTGACACAAGAGCATATCGTAAAATAGATTAAAAGGCTATATATGAAACGGTTAGTTCTTGATGCCCCCGTAGCTCAGGGGATAGAGCGACGGATTCCTAATCCGCAGGTCGCAGGTTCGATTCCTGCCGGGGGTACCAAAGAAATCAAGAGGTTAGCCTACGAATTTCCCCACAAACTGACTGTTGAATCAACGGTTTTTTGAAAAAGGTAACAAAAAGGTAACGCGGGCCAGTTTTTAAATCCTATTTTCCGGCGTTTGAAGCGACTAGAATTTGCGTTAACCCATTGTAGTAAGTGAATTTGTCGATAGCCTCGATTAACTGCTCATCAGAGTGAAAGTCCCCGATGATTTAATGTACGGTGTCATTTCGCGACATTTATCTCGGGTCTCCTCGATAATTTTGCGGGCCTCTTTCAAAATCTGGGGTTACAAAGAAATCAAAAGGTTAGGTCTACAAAAAATTCTAAAAACTGACTCATTAATCACCTGAAAATCAAAAATGCTCACATTTGGCACCTATCACCACTCTGGCTTTGTCTCCTTCACAACCAGGCGATCGATGGAACAAATCTCTCCTTTTGACAATTCGGTCGCTGAATACCCTATAATGCCATCAACCGCTGAATTAAAGAATCGCATTCTACCCAACTCACCAAGACTAACGCGGTAAACAATACCCCGGAATTTTTTCATAAAGTCCTATGAATTATCTCACTTTCCTGTAAAGCTTCCTCCAGACTTTTGCGCTCGGTGATGTCACTTCCCGTTGTACAGGATCATATGGCTCCCTTTATTTTTGCCTGGGGATTCGACAGGGAATCCATACGGATACTTTCGAGACGGGCAGAAAAGTTTGAACCGTCTTCACGTTTAAGTGTCAGATCACAGGACTGTTTCTCTTTATGTCCCAGCACCCAATAGATGTAACCAACACCACTGGGCTTGACTGGCAAGTGTGACAAATCGTCCAAAATCCCTGTTGACCAATTTTAGACTTGGCATCCCGAGCAGTCTGGGCTCCGATCCAGGTTAACCTCTGTGAGAAGCCCGTTGTGCGTTAAGGTAAAGTATCCTACAGGAGAGAAATCGTAGAGGCTTTGGTTCTTGTCCCTAGACTCTTCCAACTCGAGCTGAACTCTCCTTAGTTCCTCATTTTGCATCTCCAGTTCAATCTGATGGACCTGGAGTTCGTGATTGATCTCTTCAGGCGTTTTCTCTATGAGAGTTTGTATTGCGTCCGAAGATTTGCCGAGTTTCTTTTCAGCAGCGGCTCTAAGGGCGATCTCGGAAGTTATATTTTCGTTCAGGTCTATTTTATCTGCCATTAGTTCATTTCTCAACAAACGTCGCGGTCCAAAAGGAGATGTAATCGAAAAAGGGGAGGGTTTATGGCTTCAAATGCCCTGTCCCGTTATATACGGTTAGGATGGGCGGATAGTTGGGTTTGAATTGTAGCTCAAATATCTCAGCCTGTAAGGAAAAGAGGTTCATATGTTGATATGTTGAACCTCGTCCGATCAAGCGATTTATATAAAACTTATGTAATCCACATGCTAATCTAATCTGAGCTGAGCTGAGCTGAGCTGAGCTGATTTTAATTTAGATAGGACAGGTTAGCAATGTTATAATTAAGCTCAATAAAAATAGTTTTCAGTCATATATGGTGGTTGGCGTTTAACTAGTCGTGGTTTTCTTGAGATTCCGGAGAAACATATCCCGGTTTCTTATGGTTTACCTGTCCTGAAGTTGCAAGCCCCATCTAGCTGAAAAACTGGGAACAAAGGCGCCGAACGCCCCGGGGCCCTGCCAAAGTATTACTACAAATGGCTGAAGATCAACCTGAAATAGTTTGTGCGCCCGGAAACCTTGATTAAGCGATACTTAGTCGACTGGAACTTAACCAGCCAGGAGGGGGGTTGGCCGAAACTTAAAATTCGTGAGGATAATGTGAAGTTGGTTAGCCACGAAATGGGGAACACCATCGAGGCCCGGAAGAGCCTTTTTTATTGATAGAAATTTGTTTCCGATACCCTGTTTTCGTGACAATCATATTTGGTTTTGAATGTTACGGCAGCAGACGCAGGCCAGAGCAGTCACAGATGGGTGGGCACAACAAGCCAGACCGATTAACCCTTATAGCCTGGGCGTGGCTGTTCCTTCAGGAATAGACGGTTCAGAAATAAGTACTTCGGCCGGTATACCAAGATTTTTGTGTAATTTCTATCATACCCAGACTCAAGGGGATTTGACGGTTAAGTATTTTGGTACCTTTTCCGCGACCGCCCAGTATATTTACCTAAGTCTTTATCAGTTAAACCCATCTATTCCATGCGGAATTTAATAGCGTCTACCGGATCAGGCGGATCGATCGGATAGCGCTTGGCTTCATAAGCTTCAACCAGAGTAACAAGTATGTCGAGCCTGTCGGATTCCGGCGTGTCCGGTCCCAAGTCCCAGAGTTTTTCGATTTCAGCTAGTGTAGCCTCATAATCAGATTTAGTTTTAATTGGCCTAATTTCCATGTGGGGTTTGCAGCCTCTGCGTGGCCATGCTGCCAAAATTCCCTCGTTTTTTCATCGAAATGACTCGCACGAGTGAACTATAATGTTTTTGATGTGTTGTATCAAGAAAGCTGTTTAGAGGGATGAAGGCGGGCGGCAGCCAGAGCAGTTACAGGCGGGTGGGCGAGGTTGTGGCTGTAATCGCCCAGAACAGCCATAAGGAATAATCCGTAAATAACCCCGCAAGCCTATAGAGACAGAAAAGAGATTACAGATCATCTATTGGGAGCGTGTTCCATGTCATTGCGAAGACGGGAAACTCATCTCTGGAAACGGAAACTATATTGATGTAAGGTGTGGAATACGATTGGTATGTTATGTGCAATCTGAATGAGGTCAACATGAATTGGCGAGAGCGAGTCACAGTCGATCCAAAGGTTTGCCATGGTAAAGCGTGCGTGAAGGGGACCCGAATCATGGCGTCGGTAATTCTGGACAATCTTGCGGCTGGTATTAGCCAGGATGAAATCTTGAGGAGCTACCCATTTATTAACCCCGACGACATTCAGGCTGTGATTGCCTACGCTGCGGAACTGGCGCGTGAACGTGTTATCTCATTACAAGCGAGCCCCGCTTTATGAAATTTAAGATTGATGAGAATTTACCTGTGGAATTTGCGGATGAACTCTGTGCTATAGGACACGACGCCAAAACGGTTCGGGAACAAAAAATGTGCGGGGCCTCAGATGAGGACCTTTTCTGTGTTTGTATCGACGAAGACCGGATACTCATGACTCTGGACATTGATTTTGCGGACATTAGAATGTATCCGCCGTCAGTGTCGCCTGGAATTATTGTGTTCAGGATACAGCCGCAGGATAAGAATCGCCTTCTTTACTGTCTTGGACGCATTATCCCGTTGCTGGGGAAAGAGCAGATAGTTCGCATGCTCTGGATAGTGGAAGAAGATAGGATAAGAATTCACGAAGGTCTGGCTCAATGATGAAACTACCTAAACACTCCAACAATTTCCATCTTTTCGCAGGAAACTTGGTCTGCGCTGTATTCAGAATCGTCAGTTTAAAATGACTACCGACTCCCGACATAGTTTTCCGGTAGCTGACAATATACTGGGACAAAGCTTCTACGCCGCTGCCCCTGGTCAGGTATGGGTTACTGATATTACTTATATTCCCACTGATGAGGGTTGGCTTTACCTTGCCGGACACAAGGATCTGTACACCCGGGCGATAGTAGGTTACTCCATGGGATCCAGGATGACAAAAAGCCTGGTGACCCGGTCCTTACTTCAGGCTGTGTCCATGAAACGACCAGAAACCGGGTTGGTTCATCACTCGGACCGAGGAAGCCAGTATTGCGCCCATGATTATCGTAAACTGCTTGATCAATTTCAGATGCGCTGTTCAATGAGCGGCAAAGGAAACTGTTATGATAACGCTCCCATGGAGAGTTTCTGGGGAACGCTTAAGACTGAACTGGTCTTTCACAGCCACTTCAGAACCAGGAGAGAAGCAATCAACCAAATAACGGAATATATCGAAGTCTTTTACAATCGACAGAGAAAACAGAAGAAACTCGGTTATCTTTCTCCCGTGGCTTTCGAGCGACAGTATTACGAACAACAGAAGGCAGCTTAAAGAATCGGTGTCCACTTTTTTCGACCAACTTCAATCCGGGATAATTTCTTAGAATATCCTCATTAGACCAACCATTGGCCAGCAGGCCTATGTTGAACTCAACAGCGATTCAAGAACCCTTTATAATCGGCTCTCATGGATCTGTCCGACTAGACCCATGTTTTGTCCCCGATTTCAGTCGACGCAAAACTACATCTACCTTACATTAAAATGGTTTCCGTTTCCATAAATGACAAGAAACTATTTTTATTGGAATCAACTATAATGTTGATAACCTATCCTATCTAAATGAAAAGTTAGGACCATAACGAAGTCGAATATTAGACTGTGGCGGTCTTCCAAATATAAACGGAATCCGTTATTTTTATTTGGAATCATTTGAGAAATTGCTTATTGTTCCACTGATAGAATCAAACCGTTGAGGCGCAGCTAATGATGGATCAAGGAAAACTCCAAGAGGAAATGGCGGAAGCGAATATTCGGGAGAGAGAACAGAGATTCAGCGGCTATCACTGATTCTGTCCTTGATGCGATCATCCTGATTGATGACAGGGGAGAGATATCATTTTGGAACCCCGCCTCCGAGCGAATCTTCGGTTACAACTCTTCGGAGGTAATGGGAAAAAACGTCCACGAGTTATTGGCTCCTCCAGAATATCACGCCGCTTACCGTTCTGGTTTCAAAGAATTCGCCGTATCCGGCCAGAGGAAACGCATTGGGGAGGATTACACAGCTTGTCGCTCGTAGAAAAGGATGGAGAGGAGTTCCCGATAGAACTTTCCCTTTCCGGTTTCCAGATGGATGGTCGCTGGCACGCCGCAGGAATCGTCCGCGACATCAGCGATCGTAAGCGAGCGGAGGTGGCTTTAAAAGAGAGCGAGGAGCGATTTGGGAATTTCCTGAACACCAGCAAAGATTTAGTGTTTATAAAGGACCAACATTACCGTTATCTGTTTGTGAATAAAGCAAATCAGGATTTTTTCGGGCTTTCTGAACAGGAGATTATTGGAAAGACTGATTTCGAATTGATGCCGGAGGAACTTGCGGAAGAATGTCTAAAGTCAGACCAACGTGCAATCGTCGAAAACGATATAGTAACCGTAGAAGAGAGATCCGCTAACAGGATCTTCGAAATTCGGAAATTTCCAGTAAAACTTGCGTGTCAAGAGGTCGGTGTTGGGGCATTTATAAGGGATATCACCGCCCGCAAGCGAGCAGAGGAGGCGCTGGGGGATAGTGAGGAGAAATATCGAAATCTGGTTGAAAGCATTAGCGATGTTATCTTTGAGATCGACAGACAGGGAACGCTAACCTATATCAGTCCAGTTGTCCGGAATATGGCTGGATACGAGGCGAAAGACCTCATTGGGAAGTCGTTCCTGGAATTTGTTCACCCGGAAGACAGAGAAACCTTGATGAAAAGATTTTCTGAACTCACTGAGGGGATTGAGTATCCATGGGAATATCGCCTCGTGGGGAAATCGGGCGAGGTCCGATATGCCCGGACATACACTAGACCTATTATGAAGAAGAATATCTTCGAGGGAGCGCGCGGGACACTCATAGACATCACCGAGCGCAAAAAGCTGGAAGAACAGCGCCTGGAGATGGAACGCAAGCTACTCCATGCTCAAAAACTCGAAAGTCTCGGTGTAATGGCTGGTGGCATCGCCCATGATTTCAACAATCAGTTAGCGGTGGTTTTGGGTAATCTTGAGCTAGCTCTATCAGATCAGACTCTTGATCCAGAGACCCGACTCAGCATGGAGAACGCCGTCAAGGCGTCTGAAAGATCAGCGGAACTCTCTCGCCAGATGCTGATCTACTCGGGAAGCGCTTTCTATCTCCCCAATGATATTCATCTCGACGAGTTGTTGAACAAAAATTTTGGCCTCATGAAATTGGGTGTTTCCGAACATGTCTCTCTCAGGCTGGATAGCATCGACACGCTCCCACTCATTAACGGAGATCCAGAACAAATACAGCGGTTAATCATGAATCTGCTCACGAACGCCTCTGAAGCTATTGGTGATACCAAGGGCGACGTGACCATCAGAACCGGAGTCATGGATTGCGACCCGGAGTATCTGAGCCATAGCCGCCTCCAGGAGAAGCCCGAGCCTGGTAGGTTCGTCTTTCTGGAGGTTGTGGATAATGGTTGCGGTATGAACGACGAGACTCTGCAGAGGTTATTTGATCCGTTTTTCACCACCAAGTTTCCGGGGTCGAGGGTTGGGCATGCCCGAAGTAATGGGAATAGTAAAGGGTCATCACGGCGCTTTAATGGTCGATAGCCAGGTCGGAGAAGGCACCATAATCCGTGTTCTGTTTCCAGCGGTAGTTTTGGATGATTCGTCCTTTAATACCAGGGAAGTAGTAGCGGTAATAGATTCCAAGTCCGGTTCAGCCGATGGACGAAAGACTATTCTGGTAGTAGATGACGAGGAATTGGTCCGTGGCATGGTCCTAAGACGTCTGGGGGTTCTTGGATACGACACGATTCAAGCCTCTGATGGGGAGGAAGGGGTCCGGATTTTCCAAGCTCGATCAAATGAAATAGATCTGGTGATACTCGACTTCGCAATGCCAAAAATGAATGGGGTTGAAGCTTTTGGGGACCTCATAAGGATAAAACCGGATGTCAAGGTAATCCTATGCAGCGGTTACACTGAGGACGCGGGGACTGCAGAGCTTTCCGGGTCAACGTCCTGCCGGTGTTTTGCATAAGCCCTATAACATGGAAGACCTGAAACGAGAACTGGAGAGATTGCTAGGGGCCACTAGTTGAGTGGTTTAGAAAGGTTTCAGAGCATGTCAGGAATATTTGCCCAAGGAGAATGACAATGTTCTATCTGGAGCTGGTTCAAAACGTAGGTCTACTTGTGTCCCTCGTCGTAATTCACGGCCAGATAATACGTCGTTGGAAGATGGTACACCCTGACGTCCCAGGTCTTCTCCGGTTTTCTCTTTGGCTGTGTTGCGCTGATAGGAATGATGACGCCAGTTAATCTTATGCCCGGGCTCATATTTGATGGGCGTTCCATTGTTCTCAGTGTCGCTGGGTTTTTTGGCGGTCCTGTAACAGCGGGAATGGCCGCTATAATGAGCGCTGTGTATCGGCTCTGGCTGGGTGGTCCTGGGGTGGGTATGGGCGTAAGTGTAATTTTGGAATCCGCCGGGCTTGGAGTGGCTTTCTATTATCTCCGTCCCCTGTATCCAGGGTTGACTCGAAACCTATCCCTGTTTGCATTCGGTCTGTCGGTCCATGTGGGGATGCTCTTGCTTACGCTGGCGCTTCCAAAGGAAGCCATGCTCAAAACGTTGGAACATATGGCTATACCGGTCCTATTGATCTTTCCTGCGGCCACATGGCTAATTTGCCTACTTTTTCTCGACCAGGAATCACGTATTTCCGCTGAGGAGAATGTTCATCGAAACGAGACGTTTCTTCAGCAGATCGTGGAAAACATACCGGACATGATCTTTGTCAAGGAGGCTGAGAATCTTAAATTTGTACGATTCAACAAAGCTGGGGAAGATCTTCTGGGATATTCTCGAGAAGATTTACTTGGCAAGAACGACTACGACTTTTTCTCTCCGTCTCAAGCAGAGTTCTTATTGCAAAAGATAGGGAAGTTTTGAGAAACGGAAAGCTTGTTGAAATTCCTGAAGAAGAAATAGACACGAGAAACAAAGGGCAAGCGGATATTGCACACAAAAAAGATACCAATCCTGAACTCGGAGGGGAAGTTTCAATTTCTATTGGGAATTTCGGAAGATATCACCGAGCGCAAGAAAACAGAGGAGCAGTTGCAGCGAAGTGAAGAGAAATATCAAAAACTGTTTCAGGATGCGCCTTTGATGTATGTCATCACTCAGAATGAACAGGGTGTTCCATTCATCGCCGACTGCAACAACTTGTTTCTCAGTTCCGTGGGTTTCGCGCGGGAGGAGGTAATTGGAAAGCCTCTGGCAGATTTTTATTTGCCTGAGTCACGGGCTCGACTGCTTGAGGGTGGTGACTATGCAAGGGCTCTTGCAGGAGAATACGTCATGGGGGAACGACAACTGGTGACGCGAAACGGCAGAATGATCGAACATTCTTGTACATGATGCCTGAAACCAATTTCTCCGGCCATGTGACCGGAACGCGGGCCATGTTTGTGGACATCAGCGCCGAACGAAAGGCGGAGGAAGCCCAAAGCCGTTTGGCCACCGCTGTTGAGCAGGCTGCGGATGCTATCATCATTACTGACTCCGCGGGAACAATCCAATACGTCAACCGGGCACAGGAGATGTTCAGTGGATATAGTATTGATGAAATTGTCGGACAGACGCCCAATGTTCTCAAAATTGATTTTCACGATGGGGATTTTTATAAACAACTTTGGGACACCATTGGAGTTGGAAAAGTATGGTCCGGGAGGTTCGTCAACAAGAAGAAAGACGGGACCGAATACCATGAAGACGCTACTATTTCCCCGATTTACGATAAGTCTGGGAACCTGACGAACTTTGTAGTGGTAGAACATGATGTAACCGAACAGCTTGCCCTTCAAGAACAACTTTTCCAGGCCCAGAAGATGGAAGCGATAGGAACGCTCGCCAGCGGATTTGCGCATGACTTCAACAACAAGCTCCAGGTTATAGCTGGTTATGTGGAATTGATTCTTTTCAACAAAGACATTCCGGAGTCCGCAAGATCGGAAATGGAAGTAATACAGCAAACCGTTGAGAGTAGCGCTGAGCTAATTAAAGGAATGATGGTTTTCAGTAGGAAAACGCCCGCAGAACTTCAACCGATTGAACTCAACAAGCTTGTTGCACAGACTGGGTCAATGCTTATCCGATCCATGCCCAAAATGATAGAAATCGATCTTTTATTGGCTGATGATCTTTGGGCGATAAATGCCGTCGCGAATCAAATTGACCAGATATTGATGAACCTTGCAATAAACGCAAGGGATGCTATGCCGGATGGTGGAAAGTTAACCATAAAAACAAATAACATCGTATTGGATGAAGAATACTGCCGCTTCGACCCTAACACAAAACCTGGAAGATACGCTCTGGTTACGGTATCAGATACAGGCTCCGGGATGAATAAGGAGACAGCAAGTCGTATTTTGAACCATTCTTCACCACCAAGGAAGCGGGAAAAGGAACAGGACTTGGACTCTCAGTAGTATACGGAATAGTCCAACAACATGGAGGAAAAATTATTTGTCATAGCGAACCATCCGTAGGCACGACATTCAGAATCTACTTTCCAGCGATTGAGGAAGGCCCTCAAGAACAATATTCTGAGAAAAAAGAGGCGTTGCGGGGACGAGGTGAAACTATTCTCGTGGTTGACGATGAGCTACAATTCATCAAATTCGCTTCCATAGTGTTGACAAACGCCAACTACAGAGTCATCACCGCTTCAAACGGAAAGGATGCTCTAGAGCTTTATGAAAAACATCGTGAAGAAATCAGACTGGTCATCCTGGACCTTATCATGCCGGGCATGGATGGAAAACGATGTCTTGAAGCTTTACGGAACATTGACCCGAAAATTAGAGCGCTCGTGGCAAGTGGGGCTCTGAATCCGGGGGTGGAGGAGGATTTGAAGGTGACAGGAGCGAAAGGGCTTATTAAGAAACCATTCAGCATGGAGCAACTGCTTGAGAAGATCCGGGTGATCATTGATGAGGTCCCTTCAAATAGCCGTTGGCTACAACCAGACTTCTAAATAAAGATCGTTGTGTTGTGTACGCTGATCAGGACGCCAAGATTAGTTGAGGCCCCATAATATGAACTGATTGCCGTATGGGAGACAGGCCATGCAAGACAAAAATGATACCAGGCAACATCTTTTCGAAGAATTGAGTGAGACACGTTCCAGTATGGTCGAACTGCAATCTCCCACCGCAAAAAGACAAATCCCAAAACCGGGAGTGCCTGATCCGATACTGGATCAATGGCAGGGAATCGTGGATCTGATGGCAACCATCTGTCGTGTTCCCGCAGGCCTTATTATGAAGGCCCACCCCTCGGAGATAGAGGTTTTAGTATCCGCCCAAGCACAAGACAATCCCTATCAACCCGGAGAGAGAGCATCGTTAAATACAGGACTCTATTGTGAAACGGTTATGTCCAGCAAGGAGAGTCTCCTTGTTCCAAATTCCCTTAAGGACCCCAACTGGGACCACAATCCGGATATTCCGTTGGGAATGATATGTTATATGGGATACCCACTACTATGGCCAGACGACGACATTTTTGGAACGATATGTATTCTCGACAACAAGGAAAACTATTTTTCGGCTCAAATAGACAATTACGTTAAGTTGTTCAAAGCGAATATCGAGAATTATTTGGCTTTAATGTTCGACGCTAACGAACGCAAGCGCACAGAAGAAGCGTTGCGGGAGAGTGAGGAGAAATTTCGCCTGATATTCGAGAGATCTCCATTAGGCATTATTCACTTTGACTCCAATGGCGTGGTAACAAATTGCAATCAAGTTTTCCTGGACATTACCGGTTCTTCTATGGGGCAGACAATTGGGTTCAATTTGCAGACTTCTCTAACGAATCCGGGCGTCAAAAAGGCCGTTGAAGCGGCGTTGTCGGGGAAAGTGGGGGAGTTCGAGGAGAGTATACATCTGTCACCGGCGGGAAATGCGCCTGGCTGAAACTCGTCTACGCTCCGATTCCGGATACGGAGGGCTCAGTTACCGGTGGACTAGGGATCGTCGAAGACATCACCAAGCGAAAACGCTTAGAAGAAGAAAAGCAGAAAGTTGTCGTTGATCTCCAGAAAGCTCTTTGAAGTCAAAAACGGAGTGGATTTCTACCCATTTGCGCTTCCTGCAAG
>CAWJXP010000040.1:0-31331 GCA_963846725.1 uncultured delta proteobacterium
CGTAGATTACCGATTAGGGCGCATAGGGGACCGGCGGTCCTAACAACCAGTCCCCATTGAACTTTTCCTACTTGTCGTTGACAAATTTGTCCTGGTAGGTCTTCCTCATTTCTCTCTTGAGAATCTTGCCTGTAGGAGTCTTTGGCAAGGCGTCAACCACTATCACTGTCTTTGGACATTTGAACGCGGCCAACTCCTTTCGGCACAGATCCATGATGTCTGTCTCTACAATAGTTTCCCCTTGCTTGGGAACCACGATGGCTGTCACTGCTTCGACCCACTTTGGATGGGGCAATCCTATCACGGCTACTTCCTGGACGCGTTTGTCCAGATATATCGCTTCCTCCACTTCTCTTGTGGCTACGTTTTCTCCACCTGTCTTGATCATGTCCTTTTTGCGGTCGACGACCGTGATGTAGCGATCGTCGTCCATGACTCCAATGTCACCGGAGTGAAACCATCCACCCCTCATAACTTCCTCGGTTTTGTCCGGGTCCTTATAATACATGATCATTACATGCGGCCCTCTGCCGCATATTTCACCTGGGACGCCGGGTTCTTCGATGGGCGAACCTGAGCCTTCCTCGAGTCTGGTTTCCATGTTGAGGCCGCCCATACCGGCTGACCCCAGCTTCGAAGTTGCGTCTTTGGCCTTCAATATCGTGTGGTAAGGAGCCAGTTCAGTCTGGCCGTAATAGTTGTAGACTTTTGCGCCAGGGAATTTCTCGAGGATTTCTTTTAGTATTTCCACGGGCATTATTGATGCGCCGTAGTAGCATTTTGTAAGTGAGGAGAGATCGTATTTCTTGAAATCGGGATGTCTGAGAATCGCTATCCAAACAGTAGGGGGGGCAAAAAACATGGTCGCCTTGTATGTGGCTATATTCTTGAGTATCTGGCCGATGTCCGGCCCCATCATTATGTTCGTGCCTCCCAGGAGGAAAATCGGGTTCATAAATACGTCCCTCTGGGCGCAGTGATAAATCGGCAAGGCGTTTATGCTGACGTCGTCGCTGTCATACTGACCGTCTGTGATACATCCCATGTAATGGGACAGCAACGCCTGATTGCTGATGATCACGCCTTTGGGCAGAGATTCCGTGCCGCTCGTATAGGTCATTTGACATGGGTCCTCTATGTGAAGAACACCCTCAGGTTCGTCGGTTGGGTAGTCCTTGACCCAACTGTCAAAATCCGTGAATCTATCATTAATTGGGGCTAGCCCAGCTCCCTGGTTCGACCAAATAAGGGTTTTCACAGTTGGGATTTCATCAAGAATGTCTTTTACGAGGTCATACAAAGAATCTTCCACTATGAAGACCTTACTTTCGGAGTGATTTATACAGTAAGAAATGTCCTTGCCCCTTAAGAGATAATTGATGGCTAGGTAAACTCCTCCAATTTTGCAACATCCGAACCACGTCAGAACATGGTGGATGGTGTTGTGAGCAAGAATGGCGACACGATCATATTTCTCCACACCTAATCCACGTAGCGCATTGGCGGTTCGATTACATTCATCCTCCATCTGGCTGTAGCTAAGACTCTTATCGCCATAAATCATAGCCGTCTTGTCTGGGGAATGATATCGGGTTCTGCGGATCATATCTCCTATGACCCAGCGATTGGTCCTGTTGTATCTGTCCATTAGGAATTCGAGATTCTCTTTGTTGAGCGATTTGAATCGCGCTCTTTCTCCTTCAGTCAATTCGGTTACGAGTTTTGACATTTATTGTGTAACTCCTTCCATTTAGCAGACTCCATTACATTGTTTACCATACATCTTGCGTTACCATGATTCAAAAAATCTTTTCCGAAAACGTCCGCCATGTAGAGATTTCTCCTCAACTTCTCATAGGATGGCGCCTAGGAATTTGATGGTTGTGATTGAGCCTCGTATATGAGATCTGAGAGCTTTTTCACAAAAATACGTTCATAGTTCCTTGTGACGATGTAGTTTTTAATTCCGAACACGGTGCTAGCCGCTCCAAAGACAACTAGCGTTCCATCCAGAATTGTCCACAGTCCAAAGCCGAAATATCGCATAAGCCCTAGACCCAAGGCAATGAAAGCTAGACCGGTCCTGATAAAAGCAAGCTCCGTTCGTCCTTTAGCGAGAACAGAGCGGTAGGTGGATAACACCGTCCGATTGCTCGCAAGTTCATTACGCTGCGCCGCAAGAGTAGTTCTGGTTTCTGACAAACTGGTGCGTTTTGAGGCCAAATCGGTTCTTGTGTTGGCAAAGGATGTCCTGTCCTTGGCGTAACCTGTTCTGTATTCCGACAGTTCGGTTCTTTTTTCGGCAAGCTCCGTGCTTTTGGCGCTGAACTTGGTCTGTTGTCTCGCAAGGTCAGTACGTTCTTCAGATAACTCAGTACGCAAATCAGCGCTTACGGTTCTTTTTTCAGCAAGTTCGGCGCTCTTGGCCACCAATTTTGTCTGTTGTCTTGCCAGGTCGGTGCGTTCCTCGGACAAATCGGTTCGTAAGTCGGCGCTTGCGGTGCGTCTGGCCGCCAGATTGTTTGTCTGCGCCATCATATCGATCAAGCTCTCGGTGAGACGGTTTTCTTCTTCAGCTAATTCGATCAGGACCTTCATAACCTGTTGTTCATCGACTTTTTTGGGCATATGTCACTCTCCTGAAAAATGGCGAACATCAACCAGAGGTTTTTGCAAGTCCGGTTCAATGCGGATATTATACAATCATGTCTTTGGAGTTAACAGGGCGTCGAATTAGGTAGACGGGGATTGAAATCTCAGGCCGAATGGATAGATTATTAAAGATGGGGTTGAGTGACGAGCTATTTTTGCAGATAGCCAGGACTCATCCAGACATTTTATCAGAAGTCATCAAGGAGTCACCGAATGAAAATCGTCGCTATCTTGGGTAGCCCAAGGTCGAAGAGCAACAGCAGTGGACTGGCCCTAAAGATCCTCGAGAAGGCCAAAGAACTTGGGGCCGAAACTCAGGAATTTGTTCTCAATAAGCTTCAATACAAGGGATGTCAGGCCTGTGAAACATGCAAGACCAAGCTTGACCACTGTGTGCTGAAGGATGACCTGACGCAAGTACTCGATGCGATTCATCAGGCGGACGCGGTAATACTGACCAGTCCAAACTATTTTGGTGAGGTTTCCGGTCAGTTTAAATCTTTTTCGACAGGACATATTCGTTTCTGAACCCGGATTTCACTAGCCGACTGGCGCCTGGAAAATCGTCCGTACTAATTTTTTCCCAAGGCCAGTCCAACCTGAACTTATACGCTGATGTGTATCCACGTTATGAAATGTGGCTAAAACGGTACGGATTCGCCAACAACTATTCATTGCGAATGAACGGGCCAAGACCGGCCGGATCATTCTCGGAGAGGCAGGATTTAATCACCGAAGCCGAATCAATTGCGAAAAAACTTGTTGAACCGGCTCCTAAGGCTTCATCGGACAAGTGGTAAGCTTTCTACGAGTTCGAAATATGAGGGCAGGGGGGATGTCCAAAACTGTAGGTGGAGGCATCCCAGCGTCCTGCCCTGATCTCAAGTCATTTTGTTTCCTTTGAAATTTCTTCAATTTCCTTGATATTGCTTTCCTGTTCGGATGAAGCGACTACGGAACGATTGCGACCCTGCATGAGCACGTAAAGAACAGGGATGAAAAAAATCCCAAGCAACGTCACGCTCAACATGCCTGAGAAAACGGCCGTCCCCACAGATCTACGGCCGACCGCCCCCGCTCCGGACGCTACCACAAGCGGGAAAACACCTAGGATGAAAGCGAAGGATGTCATGATGATGGGCCTGAAACGAACTTTTGCTCCTTCGACAGCAGCTTCGAGAAGCCCCTTTCCTTTCACTCGTTCGTCTCTGACAAACTCCACAATGAGGATGGCGTTTTTTGCGGCCAAAGCTACCAGGAGAACCAAGCCAACCTGAGTGTAAATGTTGTTATCCATCCCCCTAATCATAAGTCCAATGGCGGCGCCCAAAACAGCTAATGGAACGGTCAAGACAACTGCTATTGGATCTGTCCAGCTTTCGTAGAGAGCCGCCAATATAAGGATGACGATCAGAATCGCCATCACAAATGTGATAGTGCCTTTTCCCTCCGCCTTTTTTTCCTGATAAGCCATGTTGGTCCAGTCGTAACCCATCCCTGGAGGCAGTATCTGTCGAGCCAGATCCTCCATAGCGTCGAGCGCCTGGCCAGAACTATATCCGGGCGCAGCCTCGCCCATGACCTTAGCCGTAGGAAACATATTGTACCTGTCCACTCGCATCGGTCCAACATCGTTGCGAGCGCTCAATATTGTGCCGAGCGGAATCATGTCGCCTTCGATATTTCTGACAAAAAGCCTGGAAATGTCCTCCGGCTTTCTCCTAAAAGGGCTTTCGGCCTGAACCCTCACCTGCCATGTCCTGCTGAATTTGTTGAAGTCGTTAACATAGGTCGAACCGAGATAAGTTTGAAGCGTATCGAAAACGCTCTGCAACGGAATCTTCAGCGTCATGGCCTGGGTTCGGTCAATATCTAGGAAAATGTTTGGGTATGTGGCCCGGAAGGTAGCGTGAACTGACTGGAGATCCGGTTGGGAATTTGCCGCTAGCGCTAGTTGTGATCCAGCCTGCTCGAGGGCGTCAAATCCAAGCGAGGCCTTGTCTAGCAATTGCATCTCAAATCCTCCTCCTGTTCCAAGTCCTAGAATAGGAGGAAACGTATAGGGAAAAACTATTCCATCCTGAATTTTGTTAAACTGCTCGGAGAGCTTCTTCATTATAGCTTCTCGGGTTAACCCATGTTTGTCTCTTTCTTCCCAAGGTTTAAGCGGTATCAGCATCGTGGCCAGGTTTGATCGCGCAGCGTCTATAACGGAGAAACCGATTAAAGCGCACCATGATTTTATCCCCTGAGTCTTTTCAACAATTCCGGCGACACGCTGAACGACATCCGTTGTTCTTTCCATACTCGCTCCATCCGGCATCTGGATATTGACCAAGACCAGACCATCATCCTCTAGAGGGAGAAAACCGAGAGGAACCTTCATTAGAGTCATCCCGCTGAAAGCCACCAAACCAATAAAAAGAACAATAGCTGTGGCGACTCGCCGAACGCTGATCGACACAACCTTCGAGTACGAATCGGTCAGTGTACCGAAAAAGCCGTTAAATTTATTGAAGAACCAGTTCTTGGGGCCTTTTTCTGGGCGTAACATCAGTGAGCAAAGCGCTGGGCTAAGGGTAAGAGCGTTCACTGCGCTAAAAAGGACCGTAACGGCTATGGTCAGAGAGAACTGCCTGAAAAGTTCGCCGTGATTCCGCTAAGAAAAGCAGGTGGAAGAAAAACCGCCATAAGCACACATGTGATTCCGACTATCGCTCCCGTTATTTCATCCATGGCCCGAATGGCAGCGTCTCTTGCAGACAAGCCGAATTCGGTCATGTTTCGCTCGACATTCTCAACCACGACTATCGCGTCGTCCACCACCAGACCAATTGCGAGAACCAGACCAAACAGGGTGATCATATTGATCGAGAATCCCAATAGGGACATCACGGCGAAAGTGCCGATTATAGAAACAGGGATTGTAATTACAGGGATAATCGTTGCCCGCCAACTCTGAAGGAAGATAAAGACCACCAAAACCACAAGCAAAAAAGCTTCGAGAAGAGTTATAACAACCTCTTTTACCGACGCCCGAACAAAATCCGCAACCTCATACACAATTTGATGTTCCAGACCCTTGGGAAAGTCCTTTCTCAGTTGTTCGATGGCAGTATGAATTTGCTTGGTGACATCCATCGCATTAGAGCCCGGTGACTGATAAATCATCATCGTTGCGGCGGGTTGGCCTTGGTATAAGGATGAAAAATCATAGGCTTTTCCGCCCAATTCGACTTGAGCCACATCCTTTACTCTGGTTACGCGTGTCCCCTGTCCGGTCTTGACTATTATGTCTTCAAATTGTTTTACATCAGCAAGCCGTCCCAGAGTATTGACAGAAAGCTGAAGCATTTGCCCTTTCGGAACGGGTGGCTGACCTAGCTGACCAGCAGCCACCTGAACATTCTGGTTCTTGATGGCGTTGACTACGTCCTCTACTGTAAGATTGCGAGATTCCAGTTTGTCTGCGTCCAGCCATATTCTCATCGAATAGTCTTTGCTGGGGTACAGGTTTATATTTCCAACTCCGGAAATACGACTGAGAACATCCTTGATGTATATCGTTACATAATTTGTCACAAACAGGTCATTGTATTTCCCGTCCGGTGAATACACGGTCAGAATCATAACGAGTGAGCTGGAGACTTTTTTGGTAGTGACCCCCTGACGCTGAACCTGTTCCGGCAATTGCGCCATCGCTGCTGAAACTCGGTTCTGAGTCAGGACAGTATCCATATCTATATTCGTCCCTAGCGCAAAGGTGACGTTGAGGGTATAAGATCCGTCTGCTGCGCTCTGGCTGGACATGTAGAGCATATTGTCAACGCCATTCACCTGTTGCTCAATAGGAGCGGCGACTGTTTCGGCAATAACATTGGGGGCAGCTCCAGGGTATGATGCTGTCACTTGCACAACCGGTGGAACGATTTCGGGATATTGCGCTATGGGCAGCGCAAAGATGGACATGATTCCAACAAGCACAATAAGGATTGAAATTACCGATGCGAATATGGGTCTGTTGATGAAAAAACGGCTCAACATGATAGGATCTCCACTACTTCTGGGAGAGAGGAGGTTGCTATTCGGGCTTGGTCTTTGACTCTTTCTGGTTAGAAGTATTGTTTGTAATGACCTTACCTCCAGGTCTGGCTCGCTGAACGCCATTCACTATTACCCAATCATCTTTATTGAGACCATCTTCAATTACTCGGAGGACACCGTCTAGTTGACCTGTTTTCACCAGCTTTTGCTCGACAATATTGTCTTTGTTTACCACCATCACATAACTACCTGCCTGTGAGACCGCGACTGCTATCTCTGGAACAAGCAGCGCATTACGTTTTTGCGTGGGAACTCTAACTCTTCCAAACATGCCTGGCATGAGTTTTCCCGTTTCGTTTGAAAATATTGCCCGTGCTTGTAGCGTACCGGTCTTGGGATCAAGTTCTGGGTCCCAGAAATCTACGGTTCCCTTGTGAGCAAATTCTTGTTCATTGCTCAGAGAGAGATAAGCAGGTATACCGAGGCCTGTCTTTCCAGATTTGACATTTTTTGATGGGGCCGTATTCAAGAGTGTCAGCACATCTCGCTCGCTAAGATTGAAATAAACATAAATGGAGTCCTCGTTGACCACCTTGGTGAGTAGTGTTTCATTCGAGGCTCCCACCAAGTTGCCGACGTCTACTAGATTGCGACTAACCCGACCATGGATTGGGGTTGTCACCCTGCAGTAATCGAGATCCAATTTTGCCTTTTCCAAGTCTGCTTCGGATATGCCTACCTGGGCTTTAGATAATCCCTCCTCAGCTTTCTGTTCATCGTACTTTAACTGACTAATTGACCCTGTTGACAATAGTTCTTGGGCGCGCCTTAAATTGGTCTCTCTAAGGATGTCTTCCGCCTTCTTTCCCTGGAGTTGGGCCTCATACTGGTCTAACTGAGCCTTGTACATCCTGGGGTCGATGGTGAAAAGTAGATCGCCCTTTTTCACTTTGGAGCCCGGAGTAAAATCAACACTTTCAAGCCACCCCTTGACTCGGGCCCGAATTTCAACAGACTCAACCGCTGCCGTCGTTCCTGAAAGTTCCAGGAAATCAGTGACTTCCTTTTCGATCGGGAGATTTATGGTGACTTCAGGCGAAGGAAGTTCACGTGCGTGGCGTTTGTTATCGCAGCCGACGATGGCGACACACAAAATAAACAGGATCAGTAACCTGGATTGAGCTGCAATTGAAGGATTCATTGGAGACTCCTGATAAAGATGAACGGATTCTGTGTAGCCACCTCCTGTTTGCGCACAAGGAGAAGGCGATAAAAGGAAATCCCAGTATGGTTTTCTTGACTGCCGACTCTCAAAGAGGTCTCATTTCCTCTTGAATTTCTGCATCGCCACATACAACGCAGGGGTGAAAAATACCCCCAGCATGGTGACGCCAAGCATTCCAGCGCATACGGCCGTGCCCAGCGCTTGTCGACTCGCTGCGCCTGCGCCCTGAGCGATCACCAGAGGTGAAACTCCCACGATAAATGCGAAAGACGTCATCAGGATGGCCCTGAAGCGCAATCTAGCTCCTTCGACAGCAGCTTCAATAGCAATCATTCCACCAGCTTGTTTCTCTCTTGCAAACTCGACCACCAGAATAGCATTCTTCGCTGATAGTCCCACGAGTAGCACCAACCCGACCTGCGTGTAGAGATTGTTGTCCATTCCTCGAATCATGAGGCCTGTTACAGCCCCTAGAACGGCAAGTGGGACTACTGCGACAACCGCTATAGGGTCGATCCAGTTTTCATATTGCGCTGCCAGTATCAGCACAACTATGAAAATCGCCAGGCCAAACACTATAAAAATCTGCCCGCCCACTTTCTGTTCCTGGTAAGCCATTCCGGTCCATTCGTATTCGGCTCCTGGAGGAAGATTCTCTTCAGCGAGGTTTTCCATGGCTTTGAGAGCCTGGCCCGAACTGATTCCCGCGGCAGGTTCACCCAAAATTCTCACTGCAGGAAACATATTGTATCTGTCTATACGCAGCGGTCCCAGAGAATACCGAATCTTCGCAAGCGTGCCTATGGGGACCATCTGACCTTCGACGTTTCTTACCTGAAGACGGGCAATGTCCTCCGGGCTGGAGCGATATTTTGCGGCAGCCTGGACCATAACCTGCCACGTCCGCCCGAATTGGTTAAAATCATTAACATAAGTCGACCCCATGAATGCCTGTAACGTGTCAAAGACAGATTGCAAAGGGACGTGAAGGCTCATGGCTTTCACTCTATCAATATCCACAAAAATCGCCGGCACGCCTGGTCGGAAGGTTGTGTTGACGGACCTTACATAAGCATTCTGTTGCGCATCCCTAACCATCTGACCCGCTGCCTGACCGAGTGCTTGGAGGCCAATGCCGGCCCTGTCTTCAACCCACATTTCAAATCCACCACTTTGACCTAGACCTGAAATTGGGGGTCTCGAAAAAGGAAAAATAATTGCCTCCTGAATCTCGGAAAACCGCCGGGACAACTCGTTCAATATGGCCTGTTTGGTCAGGCCTTTTTTGAGTCGCTCATCCCAGGGAGCAAGCGCTACAAAACCGCTTCCGAGAGTTGGTCCTGTTCCATCCAAAATGGATGATCCAGGAAGAACCGAATAGCATGCTACACCAGCGGTGGTTTTAATAATCTCCATCACTTTTTTCATAACTGCGTCTGTCCGTTGCAGTGAAGCTCCATCTGGCAGTTGAGCGTTCAGCATTATAAGGCCGTCATCTTCCGCAGGAAGAAATCCGGTAGGGACTTTGGTAAAACCGTAATACGTCAGTCCTAAAGCAGCGATCCAGCAAACAATCATCACAGGAATATGCCTGACAAGGAAGCTTACTATGGTTGTATAAATGGCTGTAAGCCTTCCGAAGACCGCTTCGAATCCCCTGAAAAAAAGATTTTTCGTTTTTTCTTCTGGAGGTCTCAGCCATAAAGCGCACTGCACCGGTTTCAATGTGAGGGCGTTGATTGCGCTAAGCAAAGTCGTAACAGCAATGGTAAGAGAGAACTGTCTATAAAGTTGACCGGAAATCCCGCTCAAAAATGACGCTGGCACAAACACAGCCATGAGGACGAGAGTGATTCCGATAATTGCGCCCGTGATTTCATCCATGGCCCTGATTGACGCGTCTTTCGGGGAAAGACCATGCTGGATAATGTTCCTGTCAACATTCTCCACAACTACAATCGCGTCGTCCACCACTATTCCAATGGCGAGAACCAGCCCAAACATGGTTAGCATATTGATCGAAAAACCCATAACGTACATCAGAGCAAAAGCGCCTACGATCGAAACAGGGATGGTTGTCGCTGGGACTAGTGTCGCTCTCCAATCCTGGAGAAAGATGAAAACTACAATGAAGACAAGTATAAAAGCTTCAATAAGCGTGATCACGACCTCTTTGATCGAGGCTCTAACAAACTCCGATGTTTCATAAACAATCTTATAATCAACTCCCTGGGGGAAACTCCTTTTCAGGTCGTTCATCGTCTGCCGCACTTCGTCAGCCACATTGAGAGCGTTGGATCCCGGTGTCTGGTAAACAACTATCGTCACGGAAGGCATGCCATTGTAATAGGACATGGTATCGTAGCTTTTTGCGCCCAGTTCCACACGGCCTATGTCATGAACATGAACGAGACTCCCACCCTGGCCAGTCTTGACAATTATCTCTCCAAACTGCTCAGGATCGGTTAATCGACCAAGGGTATTGACCTGAAGGTCCATCACCTGACCTCCGAGGGGCTGGTTTCTTGACCGACTCGTCCGGCGGCTACTTGAACATTCTGGTTTTTTAGAGCGTTTACCACATCGTTAGTGGTCAGGTTGTTGTACTCGAGCTTGTTTGGATCCAACCAGATCCTCATGCTGTAGTCTTTCGCGGGGAAAACACTTAAATCCCCAACACCGTGCAATCGGTTGAGTTGGTCTTTTACCGTCGTAGTCACGTAATTCGTCAGAAAAAGATCGTCATGTGAGGCGTCGGGAGAATACAGGCTCAGCACCGTGACGAAGGAAGTGGAGGCTTTTTTCGTGTTGACTCCTTGTCGCTGAACCTCCGGCGGGAGAGTGGCCATTGCCCACGCGACCCTGTTCTGCACCAACACTGTCGCCATATCGATGTTTGTGCCTAACTCAAAAGTGATCTTGAGGGTATAGGAACCATCGATACCGCATGTGCTGGACATATAGATCATGTTTTCTACGCCATTGACCTGCTGCTCAATTGGAGCCGCCACTGTGTCCGCGACTACTTTAGGACTTGCTCCGGGATAGGACGCTGTTACCTGAACCATCGGCGGCGTAATCTCTGGAAATTGAGCGATTGGCAGAGAAAAAATACATACCGCCCCAGCCACCATGATTAGTATTGAGACGACGGAGGCAAAAACCGGTCGATTTATAAAAAAACGGCTGAGCATAATATCCTTCTCCGTTTATTTCTTTTCGGGATTTTCTTTTTGTTGACCGGTATTTTCGCCAGTGGACGCGGACGTGGATATCGGGTTAACAGGTGAGCCAGGTCTGGCTCTTTGTAATCCTGATATTATGACTCTGTCTTCCGGGAGAATGCCATCGTCAATGACTCTCATTCCGTTAGGCTCTTCCTGTCCCATTTTTATTCTTTTTTGTCTGACGATATTTTGACTATCGACCACTAGAAGATATCTTCCACCCTGATCGAATTGAATGGCGGCTTCAGGAACAAGGAGAGCTTTAAATTGTTGGAGTGGAACGCGAATTCTGGCGAACATTCCAGGTAGGAGTAATCCATTTGGATTGGGAAAGATGGCGCGAAATTGAATAGTTCCAGTAGAGGGATTGACCATGGTATCGGTGAAATCAAGACGCCCCTCGTGTGGGAAACCCTCCTCGTCCGCTAGACCCAGGAAGACCGGGATCTTTGACGACCGTAAGTGGTTCAGGGTTCCTGGGGAGCGGATACATACGCTTGAGAAACAAGAGATCCAGTTCGCTGACGTTAAAGTAGCAGTAAACCGATTCATCGTTGACAACTGTTGTTAAGAGCGTCTTTTCAGTGGCTCCGACCAGATTACCTATGTCGACATAGTTTCGGCTCACTCTCCCATCGATAGGTGACGTGACTTGTGTGTATTCCAGGTTGAGCTTTGCCTGGTCGAGATTGGCCGCAGTCAGGTCAACATCGGCTTTTGAAACTTCACTTTTGGAAGTGGCCTGTTGGAGTTTCAGCCAGCTAATAGCCTCTTTTGACTCGAGCGATTTCGCGATTTCTTCATCAACCTTGGCAAGTTTTAAAGAGGCCTGCTTGGCTTCGAGTTGGGCTTCCGCTTCGTTAACCGCGGCCTGATATTGACGCGGATCGATTACAAAAAGGAGAGCCCCTGCCTTTACTTTCTGTTTGGGCTCGAAATTGATTTTTTCGAGAAAACCGGCCACACGGGCTCTGATATCAACGTATTCGAGGGCAGCGGTTGTTCCAGTATAATCGAGATGTTTCTGCGCTAGTGTCTGGACAGGAAAGCTTACGGTAACGGTAGGGATCTTGACTGCCTTTTTCTCCGTCTCTTTTTGACAGCCAAGAACAGCAATAACCAGTAAAGCAATCAATAAGGTTACCGACAGCCTATACAGTGAGCCCATAATCTACTCCTCGATGAATCCCATCAAACTACCAGGTGTAGCTTGTCTAATTGAATGACGACCCACCTACTCGATAGTCGTCTCTTGATCAGTCACACCAATAACGATACCAAAATTGATTACTTAAATGTGAAACTTTTCTGACAGGAATCAGGTGAGCCAACAAAATCGGTGAAAGTCTAACGCTAATATTTCCTCAAAAACGATTTGTAAGTTTAAGGTCCAGAAACCGGAACCTGAATCATCGGGTAATGTCTACCAAAGTAAGGTCCCTCGATGTATTTGTCGTAATTTCAAAAAAAATCGCAGCGTCGAGGGACTCTAGATATTTTCAGTGGTGTTTTTTGCGTTTTTAAAAGGCCCTTTGGAGAAAGGAGGTAATACGGAAGAGCCAGAACAGGCGCTCTCGGTGTGGTAGCACGTTGACTTCTTGTTGACGTGTGATTGTGATCTGACGTGTGCAAACCTTTTCTGACGCGCTTACGATTAATTCGTTCATCTGAGGCGCAGGTATGGACGTAAGTTCCCATTGTCCTCTAACAGAAAGGAGATGTCATGATCATTCAAAGAGCCGAACTTTTTAGTGATCTGAGCATGGAAGCGATCAATGAGATTAAAACGTCGATGGTTGAAGAGATCCCACAATAAAGGAACCATACTCTTCAAGCAGGATGATCCAGCCGACTTACTTCTACACACTCATGGACGGTAGGGTAGAACTAGCGGTGGGAAAGACAGGGCGAAATCGATTACACGGTCAGCCGACCAGGAGAAATATTTGGGCTCTCGAGTATGCTTGATCGAGAATGTTACACGGCGGATGCGAAGTGCATTGAACCCACAAAGACCGCCAAGATAAACAAGCACAAGCTTGGATGAGATTCTTGAGAAATATCCCCGGGACGCTGTACTGTTTTTTAAGCATCTTTCAACTGCCATAATGGGCAGGCTCCTGGACAATTACAATGCGTTTCTATCTCAAGGGACCCTTCAGGGGGTTTCCTACGGGACTGGTCAGGTGGCAGGCGACAGTGAGGAATAGCATTACATCAAGGAATTCATGCAGAAAGGCCCCGAGAACATATTTCCAGGGCCTTTCCCGCAATTATCGATTGATTCGGAGATGTATTTAGAAGGCCATCTCAGGCTTCCAAACTTTCCAGACGTTTCCGACCAAGTCTGAGCCTGGTTTGAGAGTAGGTTTGCCGGGGGTCCAACCGGACGGTGTGGCCTCACCTGTTTTTCGCACATGCTGAAAAGCCTGGACCTGTCGAATTAGTTCGGAGACATTCCGTCCAACAGATGGTGTCAGGACTTCCATTCCCTGAATGACTCCGTCCGGATCAATTATGAAACGTCCACGAATGTCCACTCCGGCGTCATCCTCATAAACGCCGTATATTTTGCCAATTTTCCCTCCGGCGTCTGAGAGAAGAGCGAATGGCACGCCGCCGGGAACCATTTTGGAAAGCTCGTTTTCCTGCCACATCTTGTGTGAAAAACGGCTGTCGGTGCTCACCGCCAACACGTCCACGCCCATTTTCTGAAGTTCGGGGTATTTTACTGCGACCGCAGTTAATTCGGTAGGTCAAACAAAAGTGAAATCACCTGGATAGAAGCATAGCGCAACCCAGCGGCCTTTGTAATCGGATAGCTTGATATTCTTAAATTTGCCGTTTTGAAATGCGTTAGCCTCGAAATCGGGAGCGGGTTTTCCAACTCTGGCCTGCGTCATGACGCCAGCAACCGGGGAATTGATTTGAGCAGATCCCTGTTGAGGCGCTGATGTCGAAGCTATGGGACCTTTGGCGGTAGCGACACATGATTCCATGTCCTCATTTTGTTTTGCTTCCGTCATGTTCTTTCCCCCGTCTGGAGTTCCTCCAGTTGTAGGGGGTCGGCGGACCCGCTGCCATGCAGGTCATGGATGTAGAAAATTACTAAGACCAATACCTGAATACATCTTAGAATCATTGTGACCCTCCTTTGTTTCAACAGCTTGAGGGACGACATTCTCGTCATGGAGACGCATTAATTCGAAGCTGAGATCATTTAAGACGCGGATTAAAAGTTCTGCCAGGATAATTTATGTTGAAGTTAAAACTTCTAAACTTGCGTGGCAACCTCATTATATTAAAAACCATGACTCCAATTGACATTCTGTCAATCCATGAGGACATGGGCCATCCAAAATGCACATTGACGTCACGATCATGCAACTCGTATTCAACTACCTTTAGCAAGGCTATGATATGCTGGTATACACTACGTCTGACAACCACCATTCGAAAATGATTCGTCGCCAACCGGGCTGGCGTTCCATGACGGGGGTTATAAAAAGTCACATACGCCTCGTTTTGTTTGGGTTCTGAAATCGCCTCTTCTCTCGGTCGTCGAAAATATATGTTAATTTCTTTTTCCGGTGAATCAGCCAGATGCAAGATCAAGTCCATGTGGCTGTCAGTCGCCGCTATAGACCTGAATCTCCGGTCCCTTCTTTTTTGCGACCATCAAACCGCCAATCAGCACCAGGATGGTAATAGTCGCCCATAGTCCGGTTCCGTGAGGCTTCATCCATGCCAGGAACACAAAGCAACTCACAAAAATCAGGAACATCACCAAGGTCACCATTCTGTTGGTGCTGAAGTGGATGACCTCCTTGGTACCCATAAAGTAGCGATAGATGATCAAGGATCCCATGTTGATGCAGAAACTCGCGACAAGCCCAATGGCATACATGTCAGCGAGTATCATCTGGCTGCCTTGAGTTATGATTATGATCGAGGTGAAGAAAACAGCGTTGGTCAGATGCACCCTGTATAACGAAGCCCTTTGATTGGTTGCGATGAACCATTTGAAGCCGTAACGGGAGGAGACTGCTTCAAGCAATTCGCTTGAGGCTACAAACGCTGTGTTAACAGCCATGATCAGTGTCATACTGGCCAGGATAGCCATGGCTACCCCGAACCATACACCGTTCACCATCGTGGCGTAATGGGTGATAAGATCACCCTCATGTTTTGCAAATTCGATAGGAGCCGATAGGGCAAGCGCTGCCACTAGCGGTGTAATAAGACCAACTGTCAACGCCAGGAAGATGTAGGATTTCCCAATTTCCCGCCACGATTTTACCAGACCGGCAGTCTGAAGAACTGACTCGACACCGGAATAGGCAAGAACGCAACTTGCCACCGAGGCTATAAAAATACCGTAATCCCTTGTCCAGGAACCTGACTCGAATTTGGAAGAAACATGATCCACAGACTCTCTCAAGCCGGGCAATGGATTCACGCATCCAAAGACACTATCCCGCCGACTATTAAATTAAAGAAAACCAGGCCAGCCAAAATAAATATACAAAAGGTGAACCTGGCGTTTTCCTTTATTCCGAGGATGTTTAGTCCGGCTACAGCCCACACGATGGTGATGGAAATCGCCATCTTCCCGATATGAGGGACCATGAAAAAAGATGTGGCGTTTTCCACCGCGCTAACTGCGGAAAGGCAAGCAGTCAATATGTAATCGACCATTATCGAGGATACAGCGATAAATGAAACCGTAGGACCGAGCACCAGATATGAGAAACGAATAGACACCCCCACCAAAGATCTTGTGGTGTTCAAGGATCTCAGCGATCTCAACGAGCCTGGTGGTCATGTAATGAATAAATCCGGCTGTAAACGCGATGAAGACGATTGCGCTCGGGCCTATGAATCGGTAGGCCTCAGCAGGCGCATAGAAAACTGAGGTCAGCTCGTCCATCAAGGTTATGACGGCGACGGCCAACCATGTGAGCCATATACGTCCATCCCTGTAATAGGAAAGGCCGTCCTTCCTGAAAAGCAGGTAGAGAAATAACCCCAGAAGGCCGGCATTCGCCAAAAGCAGAACGAACATCTTCATCTGGAATTCCAGCCGTGAAAGAGACGAGGGTTAGTCATAACTTTGAGAGAAGCAAAATGATAATTGAGATAGGCGCTCAAATATCGTTGATAACAAGCCATTGGGTCCCATTAATAATAAGAGGTCCAAAACTCACAAATTTGAGTCAAATGAAATATTTGCCATATATATATCGTCAGGCGCGAAGTTACAAACCAAATTTTGTGATTGCTTGCGGCAGCGGAAAGTAGCGGATTTCACGAGGCTGTGACTCCAATCGTGGCCGTATAATGAATCCTGAAAAAGTCGGTCTTCTCGATCGATATTGGAGTCTGAAATCCGTTATGGTAATCTATAAGAAGGACCAGACATTTTCCAAGACGTTGACGTCAACTCTTTGAGAAAAGGAGACGGTGATGGATTTCAGACGGGTTACTGCCCTGCCATTGGCCATTGCCGCAATCATCACCGTTTTTGGCTCCCACGGATACGCTCAGGCTGTCGGACCTCACCCCAAGCAACAGGCTGAAGTCCTCAAGCTCCTCAAGTCCCTCGAAAACAATCAGTACGCTGCGTTCATCGAAGACGGGTCCGACTATTTCAAGTCCAGAATCTCAGAGCAACATTTCAATAACGTATCTCAAAGAGTTGCTCAACAGCTCAAGAATGGATATGATTTAATATACTTGACAGAGTTCAAGCAAGCCGGACTCGTTGGAACCCTCTGGAAGATCGAGTTCAGAGACGGGTCTGATGACGCCCTGGCTAAAATATTTCTAGAAGACGGCAAAATTGCAGGATTTTGGTTTCAATAATGTCTGATTTGACCTCAAAGAATCAAAACAAAGACACAGCAAAAAGTTGTTGAGGTTCAACCGATGGGACTCAGTTGAGCCCCCCTGATTTCAACCAGCCTTTCGTAGTTGGACGAATTCACACTCCTGTAGGGCCTGTTCCTCAAGTGTCGGCGAACCTGAGCTTTGGGGATCACCTGGGAACTGTTAAAGCCCGTTTCGGTATCGGACGAATGAGCTATAAGATAGATCCTGGTCTTTATGCCCTTGGAGCCCCCGATGGTTTTTCCCCCGTACTGGTAACTTCGAATTACAAACTGACATTTGATTCGTTGAGATCTGCTCTGCCGGGAAGAAACCTATGGATATTAGTGGTGGATACTGACGGAGTAAATGTTTGGTGCTCTGCGGGGAAAGGTTCTTTTTCGGCTGAAGAGGTTGCTTTTCGAATCGAACTGAGCGGCCTGAACAGGATCGTGAATCACAGACGTGTCATTCTACCTCAACTATCGGCCCCTGGAGTAGCGTCCCATGCGCTAAAAAAGCTGTCCGGCTTCCGGGCTGTTTTCGGTCCGGTGAAGGCTGCCGATATTCCGGAATTTCTTGATTCAGGGTTTAAAGCTACTGCAGAGATGCGCAAGAAGGATTTCCCGCTGTGGGAAAGGATTGAACTGATTCCTATTGAGCTGCTTTCAGGCGTCAAGTTAGGCTTTGCGCTTATTCTCCTATTTTTACTGGCTTCAGGTTTTAGTGGAGGTGGCCCGTTTCTGAGCAATATTCAAACTCAATGGTTATTGGTGACTTCTAGCATCCTTTGCGCAATACTCGCAGGGAACATCCTTGTTCCTGCGCTGTTGCCGTGGGTACCGGCCAAATCGTTTTCCTTAAAAGGCGTGTTAGTCGGGATCATGGCGCTTGCGGTTTTTTCTTTTTCGATTCGAGGTCACTATAGCTCCGTCACCAGCTTCCTCGCTGACATGGGACCGTGGTTCCTGATAGCGCCATCCCTGTCAGCCTATTTTGCCATGAATTTTACCGGATGCTCCACCTTCACCTCTCTGTCCGGCGTGAAAAAGGAAATGAGGTTTGCGGCTCCAGTTATGGCGGGAGCTTTTGCGATCGGATCGATCGCATGGTTTATAATACCTTTTGTGCAATGAAGGACTGAAAACTTATGTTCGGGTTTGCTTATCTCAATAATGTGGTAACGTTGGAGTACGATCCGGAAAATTGCACTGGCTGCGGTGTTTGTGTCGAAGTATGTCCGCAGGGCGTGCTGGCCCGGAAAAACGGGAAGATTATGGTAACAAATCGCGACGCCTGTATGGAATGCGGAGCGTGCCGAAAAAATTGTATCCACGGAGCTATTTCAGTTCGATCCGGTGTAGGTTGCGCGACAGCGGTGATCAACTCGGCTTTGGGCCGAAAGAGTTCCTCTTGCTGTTGCGTAATTGAAGAAGATGAAGACGACGGTTGTAAACCGAAAACCGGACTTAACGTTGGTCGCCACAAATCCTCGTGTTGTTGATCTTTTCCGTTAGAATTGAAGCCGCGGCCTCAAGTCTGTCAAGATTTACCCCAGTCCTAAAACCGAGCGATTCCAAAAGCCTGACGACTTTTTCCGTAGCAACGTTACCTGCCGCTCCGGGGATGAATGGACATCCGCCCAACCCTCTCAAAGACGAGTCAAACCTCCGAATTCCTGAATCCAGCCCGGCTTGAATATTCGAAAGTCCCTGCCCGTGGGTGTCGTGGAGATGAAGTGATATCATGCCCACTGGTACTATTCCAGATACTTTACCTACCAGGGATTTGACCGTATTCGGAATTCCCATACCTGTTGTGTCGGCCAAACCGATTTCCGAGGCGCCGGAACCGGCAAGAGTCTCAACCATCTCGCAAACACGGCCTTCTAAAATGGGGCCTTCAAAAAAACACCCAAATGCGCACATAACTCCCGCGGTTACGGTTACGCCAGCCTGAACACCCCGATTAATGATAGCGACGGCGTCCTTCAACGCCTGCTGCGTTCCAACGCGCGAATTCCTTTGACTGTGGGTTTCTGACGCGGACACATAGATTTCAATGCGCTGGACTCCGAGCGCCATAGCGGTTTCCATGCCTCTTTCATTCAAGACCAGCATGGAGTACAGAACGTCTCTCCTTTCGTGGTCCAGTCCCTTCCAGACCAAATCCGAATCAGCCATCTGAGGAACCAGCTTGGGGTTGACGCATGCCCCGATCTGTATTCGCCGCAGCCCGGCTCCAACAAGTGACTTAATCAGCGCAATTCTCTGATGAACCGGCAGGATAGCGCTTTGGTTTTGCAAACCGTCACGAGGGGAAACCTCCTGGATGAGTACAAAAGCGTTGTCTTCAGTCATGGATGTGGCCTTTCCGGCTTTGGCGACTGGCCAGAGCGTTAGTAAAATTTGCTGGTAACGCTTGCTACGGAAAATGGGCAAGTCCCATCCAAAATCTAACACAAATCGCGCCATTTCCTAATAATGCGGCTTCAATATACGGCAGGCTGTAAGCTTTTGAAATAATATGCTTTGTATTTAGCTCTATACTATGGTCTAAACACCAGGTTGGAACTTCGAGTGCCTTGACATGTCTTTTGGTAACATGTAAAAGGCCTTTTTCCCTGCGGATAAATTTGAGAAGACAATATCCGCCGGACTGTTTCAGGAGGAGAGCATGGACATAGTGGCGAATATACCAGCGCCGGAAGAGTGCGCATCAAAGATATTTAATTACAGTGGACAGAAGTATGAGCAGGAAATAGCGTCGGAACTCTGGCTTAAAATCTTACAGCACAAATGGTTCCTGTCCGAAAAACTGGGCAGGGACGCAGGCATAAAAGTGGCCTGTCTGGACTACATCGAGAACGTTGATGTTATAAACGCAAAACAGATAGATGAAGATCGGGTCAGTACCCTGAGAGAGCTGGGCGCTCAACTGGTTGATAGATCTATATGGGACACCATTTCAGAATCTCAACCTCCAAAGCAAATTATAGAGAAGAGGGTTATCCTACCGCTCACCGAGGTAAATCTCGCTGAAAAACATGGCGTGATCCCACCAAAGACCATAATCTTCTTTGGCCCGCCTGGAACTGGAAAGACGCATTTTGTAAAGGCGATTGCCGGTGTCCTTAACTGGTGGTTTGTCGAGGCGAGTCCAAGCGATTTGATGTCTGACGGACAGGACCGCCTGGGCAAAAACCTGAAAAACTTGATGGAAAAGGCCGGTCGGATGGAAGACGCTGTGATATTCATCGATGAATTTGAAGAAATAGCGGGAACCCGCGATCAGGCGTCACGAATCGACAAGTCAATAACAAACGAATTTCTTAAACAGGTGCCATTATTCAAGAGACAGCCAGGAAAGCGATTGCTCGTTTGCGCTACAAACTATATTCGTGAACTTGATGGAGCATTATTGAGGCCAGGACGGTTTGATCTTATCATACCCGTGGGAGGTTTGGATATGGAGGGACAGAGAACCATATTCGAGCATTACCTGTCCAAAACTAACGCAGGGGAAGTCGATATAGACAAGCTCGTCTCCTTGATGCCGCTATTTACCCCAGCGGATATAGAATATTTGTTCCAGAAGGTCACTCAGAAGGCTTTCGAAAGGGAACTTAAGACCGGTTCGGACTATCGTTTGAATACGGAAATTTTTCTGGAGGTTTTACTCGAAGTCAAGCCATCTCTGACAGAAGAGATTGCGGCCGAGTTCCAAAGAGACTGCAGGGATTTTACCAGGCATTAGAACCAAGTTTGAAAACCAATCGGGGGAGACATTCCAATTTCTCCACCGATTGGTTTTATTATCAAAATACCGGGTAGATTCTTACTGCGGGCACTCGGTCTTGGTTCCAGCCACACCGCCATTTTTCTCACATTCACCTCTGGTGGCGTCGACGCATTCTCCGGCCTTGGTTTTGCATTTGTATGTTTCACACTCATAAGACGGATAATTCACTTCATTTCCCCCAGATGCGGAACACTGTTCCCTACTGGTTAAAGTAACGGCTCCGCCCTTGCAGCAATTGATTTTGGAGCACTGTTGAGCGCAATCAGTTACTTCAGTTCCCCCTGATCTGACGCATTCGGAGCGGGACTTTTGAGTACATGATCCATCAATGCAACAATTCACCTGAATCAAATCGTCCAACTGTTTGTTCAGAGTGTCTATGTTCTGATTATATTTTCCGGTAAATTTCGATTTTTCCAGATTCAGATCACTCAGAGCATTGTCGTATTTGAGTTTCAACTGAACCAGATAGGCCTCAGCTCCAGCCTTTTGCCTCAGGAGATTGTTAAGGGATTGCGTCAATGCGGTGCGTTGCTGTTCCGTCGCGTTGGAAATCGCCTCGTCAAGTTTGACTATCTGGGCGTCAATGTTGGAAAGTTGAGCCTCATAGTTGGTGATCTGTTGCGCAAATCCCTGCGCGCCCTGACCGCCGACTCTGTCCAACTCCTGAACCCCCAGACTCATTATATTCTGCAATCTGGAGATCTGGCTCTGCAAACTGGCTATCTCAGCGGCGTTGTCCTGAGCGATAACCGGCGCCGTTAAAAAAAGCATAAAAACCACCAGGGACGACACGGTTATACTAAAAATTCTCATGACACTGTTCCTCCGGAGAAGGTTATTGACGCTCCACAGCTATAGTACAAAAAGAGTACACAACTTGTTGGAGCAGGAACTCGAAAATGCGTGAGTCCACAAAGGAGCGATTATCACATTGAGACAGGCTGTCAAGATATTTATAATGCAAATAGATAGATGTGCAGATAAATGGATAGGATAGATTAGTTTTTATGGAGGCGAGATTTTATCTTTAGATCAAAACATACCGTAAATTTTGTATTTTCTTCTTCCTGTTCGTTTAGCCTCATAAAGAGCGATGTCCGAGCGTTCGATCAATTGTCTGGCGGATTTGGCGTCGTTGGGAAAGCACGCCACGCCTATGGATATAGTGAGCGGCCCTGACTCAGCCGTTCTGGGTAATCCTCGAGCCATGGTCGCTATTTCATTCATGAGCCTGTCACATAAACTCTCCGCCATTTCCTTGCCAGCGCCGGGGAAGATAATCGCAAACTCTTCCCCGCCATATCTAGTGACTATGTCATATCCCCTGCACGCCGATTTAAACGCCTGGGCTATCTTTACCAGCGCCTCGTCTCCCATTTGATGCCCGAATGAATCATTAAATTCCTTGAAATGATCCACGTCTATCATCAGGAGGCTAAACGGGGCCTGCTGCCGCGAAGCCTTTATGATTTCGAGTTTCAACGCCTCATCAAAGAACCTGCGGTTATAAACACCGGTCAAGGCGTCCTCGTAGGACATCTCCAGATAACGTTCGCGTTCTTTGGCCAGGGACTTGAGTTCGATATGCCTTATCGTCTTGATTAAGGCCACCTGGATCTGTTCCACGCTAAAGGGCTTGATTAAATAGTCAACGGCCCCTCCGTTTATGCAATCCAGAGCGTTTTCTACCGAACCGTAACCGGTGATCACTATGACTTCCGTATCATCATTAAGCGCCTTGATGCGCTTAAGAAGGGTGAGGCCGTCCATGGCCGGCATCTTCAGGTCGGTGACCACCAGATCATATTTCTTGGTGGCCACTCGTTCCAGGGCGTCATAAGGATGGCTACTCCAGTCGACGTCGTGACCCAGTCGTTCGACGCAACTAAGCATGAACTGCCCCACTTCCGGATCATCATCAACTACCAGTACGGAATAACTGGTCCGCTTGTTGGCTGAATCGAGCAAGCTGTTCAATTTGACGCCCCGTTGAAAGTACCTAAACAGAAGTCCTAGTTACAGTCGAATCGCCTCACGTGCCCATTTCCCAGGAATTGAGATATTCCACTTGCTCAGGCGTCAGAGTGTCTATTTTGACTCCCATGGACGCAAGTTTCAGCCGCGCAATCTCGTTGTCCACATCATCCGGGAGCTTATGAACTTTCTTGGATAGTTTTGACGCCTGTTTAACAAGGTACTCGGACGCCAGAGCCTGGTTCGCGAAGCTCATGTCCATGACACTTGAAGGATGCCCCTCGGCTGCCGCCAAATTGATCAGTCGGCCTTCTCCGAGAAGAGTTATCCGCCTACCGTCCGGCATGGAAAATTCCTCTACAAAGTCCCGGATAATTCTTCTGGAAACTGCCATCTCCTCCAGGGATTCGATATCAATCTCAACATTGAAGTGCCCGGAATTGGCTACGATGGCCCCATCCTTCATCAATTCAAAATGTTCCTTGCGAATTACGCTTCGATCTCCAGTTACAGTGCAGAAGAAATCACCTTTTGGCGCAGCGTCGGCCATGGGCATGACAACATATCCGTCCATTGCGGCTTCCAACGCCTTTAAAGGATCGACTTCGGTAACAATTACTCTCGCTCCCATACCTGACGCCCTGGAAGCGAGACCCCTGCCGCACCAACCATAACCGCTAATAACAAACCAGGAGCCGGCCAATAGGCGGTTAGTCGCTCGCAGGAAGCCGTCAATCGTGCTCTGGCCAGTGCCATATCTGTTATCGAAGAAGTGCTTGGTATTGGAGTCATTTACAGCGATGACAGGGAACAGAAGAACTCCGCGATCCGCCATGCTTTTAAGTCGAATGACGCCCGTAGTGGTTTCTTCGGTTCCACCTAGAATCGAAGGGACAAGATCCTGTCTCTTTGAATGGATGCTACTGACGAGATCTGCGCCGTCATCCATCGTAATGGTCGGCTTAACGTCAAGACAAGCGTTTATGTGTTTGTAATAAGTTTCAGTGTCTTCACCCTTGATCGAGAAAACGTTATAACCCTCCGAAACGAGAGCGGCCGCCACATCATCCTGTGTTGACAGAGGATTCGAAGCGCAAAGGTAAACCTTGGCGCCGCCGGCGGAGAGGGTCCGGACCAGAGAGGCCGTTTCTGTCGTGACATGGAGACAAGCGGCCAGGACTATCCCTGATAGCGGTTTTTCTTTAGTGAATCTCTCTCTTATCATCCGAAGGACCGGCATGCTGCGTTCCGCCCATTCGATCCTTAGTTTACCGGCCTCAGCGAGGCCGATATCTTTAATATCGTGATCCATTGCAACTCCTCATAATAATATATAACGATGTAACCGTCTGGATTAGTTTCTCACTTTACCCAGTCAAAAATTCAAAGCCTATAGTTGAGCTGATTGCCGCAATTCTTTAGCCTTGTCCGTGGCCTCCCAGGTGAAATCAGGATCGTTTCGTCCAAAATGCCCGTTGGCCGCTGTTTTGGCGTATACAGGGCGAAGAAGCTTCAGATAATCAATTATCGCCGCAGGTTTGAAGCTGAATGTGCCATTGACGATATCAGTCAACTTTGTGTCCTCAATTTTTCCCGTTCCGTATGTGTTTACCATCAAGGAAACCGGTTCCGGGTATCCGATGGCGTAAGCGACCTGGACCAGGCATCTTGAAGCTATGCCCGAAGCCACGATGTTCTTTGCGACATATCGCGCCATGTATGAAGCCGACCTGTCCACTTTGGATGGATCCTTCCCTGAGAAGGCTCCACCGCCATGCGCCCCGTAACCTCCATAAGTGTCTACTATGATTTTACGGCCGGTCAATCCGCAGTCGCCCATCGGCCCTCCGACAACAAAACGACCGGTGGCGTTTATCAGGTAACGGGTGTCACTCGCGAGCATTTCTCCGGGAATCGCCTTCTTTATTACTTCTTCGATGATTCCTTCCTTGATTGTGTCATAAGTCACGTCGGGATTGTGCTGGGCCGCTATCACTACAGTTTCAACCTTGACGGGCTTATCCCCTTCATACCGGACAGTGACCTGGGATTTTCCGTCGGGTCGAAGGAAACCCAGTTTGCCGGACTTTCGAACTTCCGTCAGTTGAGATGTGAGTTTATGAGCATAACTGATCGCCATCGGCATCAATTCAGGGGTTTCGTCACAGGCATAACCGAACATCAATCCCTGATCCCCGGCTCCTTGCTCCTTAAACATTCCCTCACCAGCAGTAACGCCCATGGAAATATCTGGAGACTGTTTGTCGAGTGTTACCATAACAGCGCATGTATTACCGTCAAATCCCATTTCCGCGTCCGTATAGCCTATAGAGACGATTGTTTTTCGGACTACGCTGGGGATGTCCACTATTGCCTTGGTGGTGATTTCTCCGGCCACCAGAGCAAGTCCAGTGGTTACAAGTGTCTCGCACGCGACTCGAGAGCGAGGATCCTGCTCTATCATGGCGTCGAGGACAGCGTCGGAAATTTTGTCTGAGATTTTATCAGGATGACCTTCCGTGACGGATTCGGAAGAGAATGAATAGCCTCGGACCCCCATGTCGAGCCCTCCTTTCGGATAAGAGTGATAAGGTTTCACAATCTGACACTATAAACATAATCGTTAATCCCGGTCAATATCTAATTGTTAGAATCGCGAATCGGCGCCGCACAATCGCAATTCACATCTCAATAATCCAGCAATCATAAACAACAGGACTCAGAGCGATAGTGACAAGAAAACTGTCAGTACAATTACAACAGCCATGTAACCGTCCAGAGACGAAAACTGCGACGGTTGGTATTCTGTTCTGGCTTCACCAGCCTTAAATCCCCTTGATCTCATGGCCACAGCCAATTCCTCCGACTTTCTGAAGGCCATGATCAGAGAAGGGACAGTCAGGGACATCATGCGTTTGGCCTTGACGGTGACAGACCCAGTATCAAATACTATTCCCCTTGATTCCTGGGCCTCGATCAGCCTTCGCCACTCCTCCTGAAGAACAGGGACGAAACGTAGAGCGAGGAACATTACCAGGGACGCTTCACTAATGGAAAGCCCTACGAGCTTTAATGGGCTCATGGCTATCCTCAGTCCCTTTACTATGTCCCATGGCAAAGTGGTAAAACTCAAGGCCAGTGAAAACACTATTACCAAGGCGATTTTTGTAGTCAGTAAGACAGATTCCGAGAGCCCTTCGTAGCTTAATGGGGTAACAATTCCAAGAAAAACTATCGGATGGCCATCAGTGTTGAGCAGGAAATTCAAGGCGAAGGTCAGCAATAGCATCAACTTGAATTTCATCAACCCACGTTGCCACACGAGCCAACCAAGACCGGTAGACCAGACGCACAAAAAGGCCAACAATATAGGAGGGACCAGATTACGCCAACCCTGAGCAAGGAATATAATGGCCAGAAGAATGACCAGACTCCCTAGTTTAGAACGAGGATCCAGTCTGTGAACTGCGGAATTACCGGGTAAGTACCCGCCAAGGGTAATTTCTTTGCCTAACATGCTATGGCCTGATATTATTTATAGAGTCCGGACCACCCACATGACCGGCAACGCCAAAATATAAGCTTTTTCTTGAAGGACCATTTAATGGAGCCCGCGGACCTGGATCTAACTATATTAAAATCGAGTCAACAACAATATCCGACCAGCCCGGATGAAACCCGCCTGGAAACCTTTCCGAACAGGTATCCGTCGCGTGATTATGTCATAAAGTTCAACTGTCCTGAATTCACGAGTGTTTGTCCGATTACGGGCCAGCCTGATTTTGCGCGGATTATAATAACATATATTCCGGAGTCGAAGTGTATAGAGTCGAAGTCCCTTAAGCTGTATCTGTTTAGTTATCGGAACACGGGGATGTTCCATGAAGAAATTACCAATCGAATCCTTGACGATATAGTCGCAGCCTGTTCTCCCAGGTGGGCCAACGTCATGGGGAAGATGCGCCCCCGAGGAGGGATTGGAATCGATGTCATTGCCGAGTACACCGCCCAAGGCTTTAGCAGGCCGGTTTCCCTGTAAAAAATCTAAATGGTCAACACGAACTTCTGCTCGACAATGCGGCCACCCCACTGGGTCACGTCATGTTCCTGATCAAGAGTGAACCCGGCGTTTTCATATAGTCTTCGCGCTGGGTCCAGCCCACTAAATGTCCAGAGATAGACTTTCTTGTGACCGACTGTTCTGCAGAATTCCAGAGCCGCGTCTATCAAAATTTTCCCGATGCCCTTGCCCTGACAATCCGTCGACACGATAAACCACCGGAGTCTGGCTCCCTCATTGTCAACATTTGCCCCGTCTATGGCTATCGCCCCTAGAAAGCGCTCATTATCACGAACCGTCCAGAAACCATCCTTCCTATTATCAAACCGACCCATAAACTCTCCAAGCTCTCTGGCCACCTGACTCTCAAAAGAGACATCAAACCCCCAGTGTTCGTGGTAATAAACAGCGTGAGTTTCCACGACCCGTCCAATCGATCCGGGGTAATAACCTGTCACTGTCAATCCAGCATGTGTCATCTCAAAATTCCTCTACGCGCAGAACTTAGAGCGATCATTTCGCCCGACAACGCTCAACTGCTTTCTGCTCCATCCTCAACCTTTTACGTTCAAGAGCCTCGCAGTTTCTGCGGCGATCATCATCTGTTTCAAGAAGGAGAGGGGGAACTCCTGTAGTCTTACCATCTTTATCCAATGCCACAAAAGTCAGGTATGCGGACGCCGTGTGTCTGACTTCTCCGGTCAGAATATTTTCGGCTTCTACCCTAACTCCAACCTCCATTGAACTGCGGCCAACCATGTTTAGACTTGCCTTGAGTATCAAGAGGTCACCGACATACACGGGAAAATGAAAATCCAGACGATCAATAGAGGCGGTCACAGCGTTCTTTCGGCCATGCCGTATAGCGACAACGCCGGCCGCAGTGTCGACATACTTCATTATCACTCCTCCGTGGACGTTTCCAGCGGGGTTTGCGTCTTCGGGGTTCATTTGCGCCGCCATTATAATTCTGCTGTAATTTACCGGCTTACCATCCATAGTTTGACCTCTTTTCAAAAGATAACTCGCTGATTCCAGGACTGATCTCGCTCTGGGAAAGAATGCCAGGCGCAGGAATTAGCCTACAAACCAAATCAACATTGATTTTAGTAAAGCTAAAACTGTTAGCCCAACAATTACCATCCCAATGGCTGATACGCATTCACTGCCATCCGGCCAGGACCACAGTATTTATTCGGCCATGAATCTCGCATGTATCCGTGCGCCGTACACGGATGGCGATCCCAAAACTCCATCTGACCAAAATGCAGGGCGGGGTCCATTCCAATGAGAAATAGACACGAATATTTAAGGAAACCCTCTCGTTGCAATGACTCGCAAATTGCTTGACACCGCGTATTATTCTAGCTAATATTGGACGACTTTTTAATTAGCCTGACTAACTAACTGGTCCCGCCTCATTTCTCTGGCGGCTTTAGTCGCTCGTCTGGTTCTGATTAAAACAGAAAGACGTTCCACTCTCAACATTTTTGGAGGAGACACATGTCGTACAGTAAACCTAATCGGAGTTCCGCCACAAAAACCAAAACCAGGGTTGAGCCAGCCCCCAATTCAGGCATTTGCGTTACCTGTCTGGATGGCTGTCCGGGACCATGTGAGATAGGTCGATCAGCTATGAGGGGTAGGGAAGTGATCTACCCTCAACCTTACGGCAAAATAACAGCCGGCGCAGACAAGGACTACCCTGTGGATTTCTCACATTTTAACATCCAGGGAACTTGCGTTGGCGCCTTTGGCGTGGCTGCGGATTCTGATGTCGCTACTTTTCCGGCTGTTGATTGTTCAACGAGTCTTGGCGCAAACAACGGGATCAAGATGGATTTCCCCGTGTTTACCGGCGCCGTCGGATCTACCTACATAGCGCGGATAAACTGGGAAGAGATAGCCATAGGCGCGGCAATCTCCGGAATTATCGTCGTTGCCGGTGAAAATATATGCGGGATGGACCGAGACGCAGAATTCAAAAATGGAAAAATAGTGAAATCTCCGGAGATGGAGAGGCGCATCAACGCATATAAGTCCTGGTATGAAGGCAAGGGCGGCGTTATTGTTCAGGCGAACGTTGAGGACACTAAGCTTGGCGTGCCGGAATACGTAATCGAGAAACTTGGGGTTGAAATTTTTGAATTGAAATGGGGACAGGGAGCGAAAGATATCGGCGGCGAAGTCAAACTCAGCACCATGGATCGGGCCAAACAACTGAAGGAGCGCGGCTACATCGTGTTGCCGGATCCGACCACATCTTCAGCTCAGCGTGCGTTCGAAACCGGCGCTATTTCAGAATTCGAGAGGCATTCCCGATTGGGAATGGTCACGGAAGAAGGTTTCTACAAAGAGGTCGAACGTCTCCGAAAGATCGGCGCGAAGTACGTGACCCTCAAGACCGGCGCTTACCGACCTGCGGATTTGGCCAGAGCAATCAAATTCGCGTCAAAAGCGAAAATTGATTTACTTACAATCGATGGGGCAGGTGGTGGAACCGGAATGAGCCCATGGCGGATGATGAACGAATGGGGTGTCCCAACTGTTTACCTCGAATGCCTGGCTTACGAAATGTGCCAGACTCTGAAGGCCAAAGGGGAGTACATTCCGCCCATAGCAGTAGCAGGCGGCCTTTCGCTCGAAGATCACATTTTTAAGGCTTTGGCGTTGGGCGCTCCTTACGTTAAGGCGATATGCCTTGGCAGGGCCTTGATGACCGCAGCCATGGTCGGGAAAACCAACGGTAAATTGAGCGCAGAAAAAATGGAACTTGACGGAAAAGAGCCGGAAGAAGGCTATATCGGGCTATTTGCTGTAGCCAGCCAGCTAAAGGAACGTTTCGGCGCTGATTTCAAGAGACTGCCGCCGGGAGCCATAGGTCTGTATTCTTATGTCGACAGATTGAAACAGGGATTGCAGCAGTTGATGGCAGGGGCCAGAAAATTTTCATTGTCATATGTCCAAAGAGATGATCTGGTGTCTCTCACACGCGGAAGCGACCTCAGTTTCAGGGATACCATACGTAATGGATTCAGACAGAGAGGAAATTTCCCGTATACTGAACGGGTAAGCTTCCGCTCCGAATCGGAGCGGTATTTCAGGGACCGAAAGCAAATATCGCTAAAACTAACAAACCTTACTGAATTTTCACATAATATGACTGATTAAGACCCGCTGAGCTGATGACAACAGTTCACGGGTCTTTTTTCTTTCACAACGAATTCATTCTCACAATTGAATCACGCTGTGTATTTTGATAACCTGCGTCCGCCACAAAACCATCAGCCTAAGTCAGGAGCTGACCGATGTTAAAGGATTATCCCAAGGCTATAGTCACCAAGGATGGTGATTCGGTTCTTTTGCGCCCTGCGACGCTGGCCGACGAAAACGCTCTTAACCAATTCTTCGGAGAAATCCCCGACCAGGAACAGTGGTTCTTTAGGGAAAAATTAAATGATCCTGTAATATTACACGAGTTTTTGCTCCATCTTAACTATAGGCGGGCTCTTCCCATCGTGGCGGTCCGGGAAAAAGACGGCAAGATCATCGCCAATCTTAGGCTTCATATGTCAATGGCTCCGTGCCTGGGGCATGTGGCTCACCTCAGATTGATGGTTCATCCCAACTTTCGCGCCTTAAAGATAGGAAGCTGGATGATTCTCGACTGCGTAAAAACAGCGATGGACCTTGGATTAGAAAAGCTTTTTGCGGAGTTTGTAGCGGGCGTTGAAGAAGCGGCCATTGGAGCCGCCACGAAACTCGATTTTCGACATGAAGGGATCCTTAAAGGTTATATTAAAGACAAAAAGGGAGTGTACCGAGACCTGATAATAATGTCCAGGGATCTTCAGAGCAAGTGGAGCGATTTTTGACCTCCTTAGCAGACATTGCCGCAAATCCGGATCTTATCGGCCGCTGTGAAACTTTTGAGAGCGCTTATGGCGTGATTACGATGTGCGGACTTTGCCACCCCGGTTTTTTTGAGAATATGATTCTGGAAGGACGGGCTCGGACGATTTTCGCACTACTCATCAATTATTCAAAAACTGGAATCCTTCGAAACTTTCCTGGAGCAGAAAGATGGCAGAGTTACAGTCGCCATTGCGGATTCCAATCTTGTAATAGGTTACTGTGTTGGCTCCTATCCGGCCCACGATGACAGATGGGCCGCTTTAGGCGATCTTATGTATGAACTGGCCGCGATTGAAGTCAGCCGAAACTTCCGAGGGCTTAAATTGGGAGAACGGTTGCTCGGCATGACAATGGATGATGATTTTTTCGAAGACAAGATATCCTATATGTGCGGATATTCGTGGCATTGGGATCTGGAGGGCAAAGAACTAAACGCCGCCCAGTACCGTTCCATGATGAAAAAGCTTTACAGCCGGTTTGGTTTTCGAGAGGTTTATACGAATGAGCCAAACATCACGCTGAGGGCTGAAAACATTATGATGATCAGGGTGGGATCCAGGGT
>CAWJXP010000041.1:0-89363 GCA_963846725.1 uncultured delta proteobacterium
TGACCCCTCCGGGGTCAGGAACACCTCACAACATATACACATTACCCACATATCTCCAAGAGCCCCGTAGGGGCGGCGACATAATAGCCCACGGCGCCGCCGTGGGTAACCAGTGGGGACCTGCTAAACAAATTGATGGTATTTGTTCCACAGATGCGCCATCATTGATCCCAACACGGGATCGTGATATCATGAAACCAGTGAGAATTTTTTCGAAAAGCACTCTCCGTGAATTCTGGGAAGCCGGCCATGCCGAGGTTAAAGATCCTCTGCTTACCTGGTACGATGTTGTGTCGCGTGCAAGCTGGATGGTGCCATCGGATGTGAAACAACGTTACCCATCTGCAAGTTTTTTGAATGACAACAGGGTAATCTTTAACCTGAAAGGCAACAAATATAGACTGATTACGGACATAGATTATGCCCGACAGAGACTGTTTATACGTTTTGTTGGAACGCATGCGGAATATGATCGGATTGACGCAAAAACCATTTGATCCTGTTTGCCCTGAACTTTTTCGGGAGGTGAGCTCATGTTTATAACGCCTATACGGAATGAAGCCGACTACAAGTCCGCTCTATCTCGCGCGAAAGAGTTATGGAACGCTGCTGAACATACCGCTGAACGCGATGAATTGGAGATCCTCCTGGACCTTATTGAAGCATATGAACGGCGAAACTTCCCGATGGAGTTCCCCGATCCAATCAACGCTATAACTATTCGCCTGGAAGAACTCGGTTTGAAGCGCAAAGACCTCGAACCCTGCATTGGATCGCGGGCTCGAGTTTCCGAGATTTTAAATCGCAGGCGTGCGCTTACACTACCCATGATCAGAAATCTCTCTAAATTGCTGGGATTATCTGCCGAAGCGCTGGTGCAGCCGTATGCTTTAGTTACCGAATCCAAAGGCCCTGTGAAATACAGACGGGCTTCGTGATGAATATCAGGCGCATTAGAAGCTCTCCAGAGAAGATCGTAAGGATGATTGGTTCAACAACCCAATTAATGTTTGCAACAGATAGCTATACCGATGTTTACCCATGGTGCTGCTATGGGCTATTCTGTGCGACCCCTCCGGGGTCAGGATATACACCCAGACATTACCCACATATCCGCAACAGCCCCGTAGGGGCGGCGACATAATAGCCCACGGCGACGCCGTGGGTATATGTGGGATCGGTCAGAAGATCCGAAGTTAATTATCTGAGGGACGGTATATATGAATTGGATTGAAACATCAACGTTTTACTACAAGGCTCGTACGTTTCTATGGAAAGAGTGTAGCAGTTTGTACGAACGGCCTCACAAAAGAAATCCAGATTCCACAGGGAGATATTGATAAGGCCATGCAATTCGGAAGAGATTGACACAATTCCTGAATCCACATTTCCAGTGGAGATTGGAAAATGGAAGATGAGAAATTTAATCCGATGCCTTTGAATGTCTTTTTCAACGCTATCTTAAGGATGTTCCGAAAGGGTCGCACGTATCAGGAGGAGCTTGTCAAGAGCGAAATAGCCGCGAAATTTACGATTTGCGCAATCGAGCGGGTCTTACTCGGCAGGATTGGCACGTCTTGGCAGGTACTGCGATCAGATATCGAAGATATTGACGGCCGATAACGAGGGAGACTTTCTTTTAACAGCGGCCAGGATTGCGTCTGCGCTTCAACGACGAGTAGAAGTTCGTTTTGTTGAGGACCAACCAAACGGGCCCAAAGAATTTCAATTAGAATCATAGCGTCAAACTCTGCTCTCTCAACGTAAATGTACGTTGACCTTCCAATGTCTACAGCCCATAGAATGTGGCAGTTTTCTGAGAAGCCCGATTTCCTCAATGATGACCAGTTTTCAACTACCTCAAGTACTGGAAAGTCTTCGATTTCTCTCAATTTGACAAGCGTGTTTCACCATTAACTGTATCGACGCTAGTGTCCATTCCTCTTGCACTCTATCAGTTACCCGACCGTTAGCCGTCTGAAACACATCAGGAAGGTCCTTGATCGGAACACGTTGAACGAAGGTCTCTTTGGAATCTCCATATCAGCTATCAGGTCCAGGCCAATTTCACGAATCATTTTTTCAGCTTCAGCAACGCACAGGATAGGTGTGTCTATTAGTTGCACCCGCTTCTCGTAGGGACTCATTTCCGATTCTTTTTTGGTCCCCAATTCAGTGAATGACATGTAGTTTGCCTCCGCAACCGGATAATGGCGAATTTATAATCATGGATGTCGCTTTTTAATTATATTTTCTTTCATAGTATCATCCCGGATCTACAAACAGAAATCTTTTTCTTTACCAATTTCATAGACTTCACCTGGGATCTGTCAGAGAGAGAAACTTTGAATACGCCACTGACTTGGAAACCCCAAATCTTGTTCTTGCCTCATCCGCCAGCGCCTTTCCTGAATAACCTTCATGGATCAAGTCACTCACTATCGTGTCGACGTCCAGCTCCTCCTGAATTTTTGTCGGTTCAACTATGACGACGAACTCTCCCTTGATATTTTGACGCTGACTGAGGCTATCGATAATTGACGCAGGCTCTCCTGATATTATCTCCTCGAACTTCTTGGTCAATTCCCTGGCCAGCGCCATCCTTCGTGAAGGAATGAACCGAACAGCGACCTCCAGGGTTTTCATGATACGCCGGGCAGTGTCCAGGAATATGGCCGTCCTTCTTTCGTGACTGATAGTCTGGAAGAATTGTTCCAAAGCTGACGCTTTCCTTGGGCTGAAACCCATGAAGACAAACGATGACCCGTCGATTCCCGACACTGAAAGCGCCGCGACAATCGATGATGGCCCCGGTATGGGGACGACCCGGAACCCCTCGTCCATGGCGGATCTCACCAACCGATAACCCGGATCGGATATGTTGGGCGTGCCCGCGTCGGAAATCAGGGCGACATTGCTACCTTTGCGCAGATGGTCAAGAATGACCGATGTTTTCCTGGTCTCGTTGAAGCGGTGAAGACTGATTAAAGAGGTGGAAACATTCCATCTGTCCAAAAGCACTCGACTGACCCTGGTATCCTCGCATGCGATAAGATCGGCCGCCTTGAGAGTCTCAATAGCCCTAAATGTAATATCATCCAGATTCCCGATGGGAGTGGCCACTACGTAAAGAGCGCCGTTGGTCAGTAAGCCTTTTCCAGGAACAAAACCATTATTGATTGTTTTCAAGATTAATCCGGCATGTTCAGGTAATGTTTCTAAAGAACGTGAGCCACAATCGACGTCACAGGGTTTATCAAGTGAAGCGCCACGATGAAGAGACGTTTACGGTTTCCTGTCCTGATCCGCGTAAAGATATGATTTACGATAGGCGTCAAGCGCTGATATCAAAAGTACCCTGACCACAGCCGCAACAGGGATGGCAATCAGCATTCCCACAAATCCGAAAAGATTCGCCCCAACGATCAACACGAGAATATATACGACCGGATTCAGGCCAATCGCCTTTCCCACAATCTTTGGCGTAAGAAAATACGATTCGAAGGTTTGGACAATCCCAATCCACAAGATTACGTAGAACACATGCAAGGCGTCACCGAATTTGAAAAACGCCATGATGGATCCGCCGACAATTCCGATAAGAGTTCCAAGATACGGCACAACGAACAGTATTCCAGACAGCATACCCAGGACAACGGGCAGATCTATCCCGATAATGAGGAATCCCAAACTGTAAAGTATGGCCATTATAGCGGCTATAGTAAGTTGCCCCCTGACAAACGCGGCCACAACAGCGTCTATTTCCCGGAACTTCTGGACAATCGGATCCCTGGTGTATGGCGGAATAAGGTCCACAGCCCCATCAATCATGTCGTTAAAGGAAACAAGCAAATAAAAGGAAATAATTGGAATCAGAATTAACTTCAGGAACGCTGAGATGAAGCTCAAAGTTGAGCTGAAAATTGAGGATACAATCGCTCCGGTGGCATATGTAATTTTCGGTAATGACTGCTTGACCTTGTCCAGTATCAATTGAAGAAATTCATTCCAATCCTGTGGCAAATCCAGTTGTAGCGATTGAATCAGGTTGAACCCGAATTCCTGGAGCTTGGCAAAATATCGTGGCGCTCGCCTTGAGAATTCGGTCAGTTCCGAAAAAATGGCGGGAAAGACCAGAAGCACAAGTCCGGAGCAAACGGCGAAAACCAGCAGCACGGCAAGAAGTGAAGCTGTAGATCTTCCGACGCCTTTGTTTTCCAGAATGCTTACGAAGGGATTTAAGATGTAGGCCATAAAAAGAGCCACGAGCAATATCGTGGTCACCGATTCAAGCACCCACATCATCCATATCGTGAAAGCTATGAAAAGAAATCCTGCCCCCAATCTCACGAGTGTTTTGGTTGTTGCGGGAGTCATTTGGGCCCCTTAGCTAACGGTCTGGAAATTACAAACCCGAATAATAACATTATGGCGAGCAATCCCATTACAGTCCAGGCAAAAATATCGCCATATCGTGTATAGAACGAACCCGCTTGTGGTCTGGCCGGGATCCTCCGGACCAGCGCTCCCTGCTCCATTAGCGGCAGAGAAGCGACCAGTCTGCCGGCTCGATCATAAACAGCGCTTACTCCAGTGTTGGCGGCCCTGAACAGCCAGACCCTGTTTTCAATTGCGCGAAATCCGGCCATCACGAGGTGCTGGTACGGGGCGGCGCTGTTTCCGAACCATCCGTCGTTTGTTATATTAACCAGCGCTTCAGCTCCCGAGAGCACGGCGGATCGGGCTATGTCCGGAAAGATGGCTTCATAGCATATCAGCACACCGAAAGGCGGAAATCGCCCGGGCTTCATGATCGTTACGGCTGATCCCGCGGAATAATCCGCCTCGCGGGCCGCCAGTCCCGGTCCCAGGGGCAGCATCCAGGACAAAGGCATGTACTCCCCGAATGGAACAAGGTGAATCTTGTCGTAACGCTCCGTCAATTCTCCATTTTCTACCAGAAAGGCGCTGTTGAAAAAATTGACATTATCATGAGTGTGCGTTTCATAAGGCGCCCCAATAAGCATCGGAACTTTGAGCTTACCTTTGAAATGTGAGTCGCGTATTTCCATGAGGGGTCCGATCCACCAATGACGACAGGGACACTGGTTTCAGGCCAGATCAGCAGGTCCGCTCCCTGCTTGACAGCGTCCTGCGCAAGACTCTCATACCTTATAAATGTCTGGGACCTTGACAGAGGGTCCCATTTGATGTCCTGAGAGATGTCACCCTGTAGAATGCCTGCGGAAACAGTATCGGCTACGACCTGGTTTTTGGGAAAGTCTCCCAGTCTTACGGTCCCGTAAATCAGGACCATGCCCAAACAGCCGAACGCTATCAACAACCTGGAAAGACGCTTCCAGTCTCTGTCAACAACAAATTTCATGAAGGAGAACAGACCGACATTAACCATGACAATGAGGAAAGAAAGCCCATAAACGCCTGTCAGGTCACAAATCTGCGTGAGAGCGAGCCTGTGGGCCTGGGAGTATGCAACCAGATCCCATGGAAATCCTGTGAAAACATAGGTCCTGATGTATTCGAGCGAAGCCCATGCGGCCGGAGCGACCAAAAGAAGATTAAAACCACGGTTGTCCAGGAAAACGCATGCAACTGAAAACAAAGCGGGCAAGAGAGCAAGGGCGCATATCATCGAGACGAAAATCAATGTCGCTGTAAAGGGATGGAATTTCCCGTGGGTTACCATGGTCTGGATTATCCATCTCAAATCCACAGCAAAGAAAGCCAAACCAAAAAAAAAGCCGCAAATAGCGGCCCGAGGCAAAAACCTCTCCCGCTCCAAAGCCGCCAGCAAAGGGATAAACGCGAGCCACGCCAGGAGATCAAGGTTTAGAGTGGGGAAGGCCACCGAAAGAATCAGTCCTCCAGCGGCCGATAAGATTGATGAAAATATCATTCCGAAGATTGAACCGATCCTGAACCATCAGGCGATTGAGCGGACATCTGGGAGGTAACCAGGACGCGAGTGATTTTCTTGGGATCACTACGGTGTATCTTAAACTGAAGTCCCTCAAAATTGATTTCCTCACCCTTTTTGGGGACTTTTCCAAGAAGATGAATTATGAATCCTCCTACTGTGTCATAGCCCTCGCGAGGCACTTTTACGCAGAATAACTCCTCGAAATCGTCGAGGTTTGCCCACGCGTTCACAAGGAATGACCCATCGGGCTGCACTGCGAAATCATCTTCTTCCGCGTCATGTTCATCTCTTATTTCACCGATGATCTCTTCGACGATGTCTTCAATGGTTACCAATCCAGATGTTCCACCATACTCATCCACAATTACGGCAAGATGTGATTTTTTATTTCTCAGTTCATTCAAGAGATCTTTTATTTGTTTGGTCTCAGGCACAAAAAATGGTTCACGAATAATTTTTGACAGGTCGAATTCCTGAGTCTGATCCAGCCAGAAAGGCAGAAGATCCTTCGCGTTCAATATCCCCACTATTTGATCAACATTTTCCTTAAATACTGGGATTCGCGAATGACCGGAATCTATGACTGTCGAGAGGATGGATTCGATGCTGGAGTCCAGAGGAATAGCGACGACATAGGTTCGGGGAATCATAATTTCTCTTGCGACCGTTTGCTTGAGATCAAAGATTCCTTCAATCATCTCCCCCTGTTCCTCGTCTATTATTCCTCGCTCTTCGCTTTCATCTATTACCTGCTGGATCTCCTTGGGCACTCGGTCCAGTCCTACCTTGTTTTTTAACCAGCGAAACAAAACGGATGGTTGGGCTTGTGACTCGTCCAATTGATCAGGCGCCTGCTTTCAAATTTGATAACCGGTCGTCGAACTGGCCTTTCGTGCTTGTCCTGGGCCCAGGTTGAGACCGCAACAACAGATAACAACGTGATAAAAAAGTGTCAAGTACACAATATCATGATTTCATGTCGTTTCATGCTTCTTAAAATTCGACGTCTTCCGGTGGTATCGCCAATCCATGGCCTGGTATGAACGGTATGGGCGCCACAGGATATCCTTTGATCCACCTGACACCGCATCTGAGGACTGTTTTTACCGGCGCAGGCTCCAGAAAATCCTCAATATTAAGAGACGCGGCTTCATCTTCCCGGTTGGAAGGTATAATTGACACACAGTGCCCCATTTCCGGCTCATACCTGTAAAAATCTCTCAGATCCAGAGGAATGAATCCCGGGTAGTCATTGACTGAATGGCTCTGACGCTTATCGCTTTCGGTTCGGGAAGAATCAGACTGCACCATGTCCCATAAAGATGATTTTGGATAGTTTTCGGCGCAGAAGCCTATTACCGCGCGATCAAACTCTATCTCAGTCCAGGGCGAAGCATGGTCCAGGACTCTCAGGAGATAACCGAAAAATTTCCTGAATTCATTTGTAATCTTGATCGTAGAACGCGCCCCGTGTTCGTCGCAGAGGTGAACGATAATATCTTCCTGCTTGGACATTCTGCTGAACCATGAAGGGCCGTTTGGGGCATGGAAGTTCCACCAGACATCGAATATGTCACCATCGCTGTTGTTTATTTTCAGGATAGTCAGCACCAGGAGCACATCGTTGAATTTAACCAGTCCAGCTCTTTGTTGCACATCTACCGTATCCGTTCTCCCCGTGCTATCTTCAATAGGACGAAGGAAAAAACCAACCTCTTGAGAATTCCCGTTTGACGAACGACAGAGGGCTTTAACTCCCTGACCAGGGAAAAGACGTATGTCGTCTGAATCAAAAATTTCCATAGGGCCATCCTCGTCTAAAACATATAAATAATAAATGATCATCTAATTGGAGGATTGTCAACAAACGAAAATATAAACTAATGTCAAATATATTGATTCTAATTATATAAAATGATAAAAGAAATTTATGTAAAATGGAGCCAAAATGGACGATCAAAAAACCACCTGCGTGACATGCGCGTGGCGCGCGACATGCAATAAAAAATTTCTAATGGATGGCGCTACTACTACACGATGTCTGGAGTACACGAGAGATATCATGTTGGGAGCGCCTGAATGCGATACAGATGACAAGAAAAGTAATACGGAAGATCACAAAAATGACCAATCTTGTTAAAGACTCTATCCGGGAAATCATATATGAATCGCTGGCGAAGACGTTTCCTTCTAACCATGATCTGAATGACAGATCTTTTCAGAAGCAAATAGAAGTTTCGAGATCAAAAGACGCGCGCTTTGGTGACTACGCCACGAACGTGGCCCTGATCCTTGCGAAAGTTCATGGCTTGAAGCCTCGGGACCTGGCGCAGACAATAGCGGGTAACATGAATCCGGACGACTCTTTTGTCAGTGGTGTTGGAGATAGCTGGTCCGGGATTCATCAACTTCAGAATGTCTCCAGAGTTCTGGAGAAGCGTAATCATCAAGGTACACGAAAGACGGAAGCTGTTTGGTCATGAAGAACCCTCAAACAAGCCCGTCGCCCTTATTGAATTTGTAAGCGCAAACCCAACCGGTCCATTGCATGTTGGTCATGGTCGAGGAGCGGCTGTTGGCGATACTCTCGCCAGGCTTCTAAGAACTCGCGGACACAGAGTTGAAACTGAATATTACGTAAACGACGCGGGCAACCAGATGAAGATTCTGGGTCGGTCCTTACTTTTGAGATACCTGGAAATGACAGGAAGAGAAATCGAGTTTCCCGCTGACCATTACCAGGGTGACTATATTAAGGAACTGGCGCGGCAGATTGAAGGAACGCCCCTGGGCGAGAAGCTGAAAGATCTGCCGGAAGAAGAAGCCTTGCCGCTTGCTTCTGAGTACGTGTGTCGCCGAATCCTCGAGGGAATACAGGAAGATCTGGAGACATTCGGTGTCAAGTTTGACCGGTACTTTAGCGAGAAAAGCCTCTATGCGGAGGACGCGGTAAAAAAAGCTCTGGATGAGTTAAGGAATAACGACAAGATTGAAGACCGGGAAGGCGCAATCTGGTTTAAGATGTCCGGGGAAGAGGATGAAAAAGATCGGGTTCTTGTGCGCGCGTCGGTGAACCAACCTATTTCGCGGCGGACCTGGCCTACCACAAGAACAAGCTGGATCGTGGTTATGACAGGCTTGTGGATATCTGGGGGTCTGACCATCATGGTTATGTCCCTCGTGTAAAAGCGGGTATCGAGGCCCTTGGTTATTCTCCCGACACGCTGCGAGTCATGCTCGTGCAGTTCGTTAACCTTATTCGTGACGGGGAAAAGATATCCATGTCAACGAGGTCAGGGGAGTTTATTACGCTGCGGGAAGTTTTGGACGAGGTTGGGACAGACGCCGCAAGATTTTTCTTCTTGACCAAGAGAAGTGATAGCCACCTTGATTTTGATCTGGACCTCGCAAAACGGCAATCCCGGGACAACCCGGTTTATTACGTCCAATATGTGCATGCCAGGATAGCAAGCATTTTCAGGATAGCTGAGGAGCGAAACATTGACTCGGATATGACTTCTCCCGATTTATCCGCTCTGAATCTTCCGGAAGAGGAAGAACTGATGAAACGTCTCGCAGATTTTCCGGACATGCTTGCAGACGCGGCCGAGGCTATGGAGCCTCATCGTGTAACGTTTTATCTGCTGGAACTTTCGGATCTGTTTCATTCGTATTACCACGACAATAAAGTGCTGACAGAGGATGATCGGATCAGAAAATCCAGGCTGTATTTGGTCGAAGCGGTGAGACAGGTTATCGAGAACGGATTGACAATTCTAGGGGTAACGGCTCCGGAGCGAATGTGAAGTTTTCCATGCGAACGCTTGGAGATTTTAGCAAAAGCATATTTAATAAAGGCCGCCCGTCGCGTGTTCAAAGGAAGCCCTCGCCTGCATGCGGAAAGCCTAAGAACGGACGCCTGATCCTGGGAGTGGCGCTCACAATAGCCATAATGGCGGGGCTAACTTTCCTCAACCTCCGGCTGATTCGGCAGCAAACAACTGCGAATAGGCAACCAGTTCAGGACGAGCCAACCAACAATATCGTGGCTGTTGTCCCTGAGAAGTCGAAAGATGAGCCTAAAACTGAAGAGAAACCGACCCATTCGACGCCGGAAGTTACATTTTATAAGCAACTAAAATCAGAGGATGACGGTAAACTGGTCCACAGAGGAACACAAAAAGCCAAGACATCGGAAGTCGGAAACGGGCTAACGTCGGAGCCAGGCCCATCGGACACAAAGACTGCAAGAGAGGAACCGGGTTTCGCTACTCCTGCGCTTTCAGGCTCGTGCCCCCCCGCAAAGGAAACAGAAGCGAAAGTATCCGGAGTTTCTTCCACGGGAAAAGTTTATGCGGTCCAGGTTGGAATATTCAGTCACCCGAAGGTTGCCCAAGGGTGGGCTGACAAATGGCGCTCACGCGGATACCCCGTAGCCCTTCGACCGATGGCGACGCCTAACTCCGGCGTGCAGTATCGATTATTTCTGGGCGAATTTAACTCGGAAAAGAAAGCGGACGAATTCGCCAAACAATTCAAGGCCAAGGAAGGTATCGCAGGATTGACTCTTTCCATAAAGGATTAGTCGTTTTGCTTATGATGGGACTTTTATCGAGCGAAACGAGAAATCTTCTGTGGTTGAGGTAATGGACTCCAGCATTGTGCGCCTCAGGACCGGAAAGATTTCTCGTCGCCCGTTATGATGGGAACTTAAGATTGGGGTTTTAAGAGCTATTTTTTCTTGAGCGCAGCTAGACGATCAGCCAATGGCAGATTCTTGACTTCCGGCTGTCCGGAAACCTCTGCTAGAGCGGCCTTAATGTTGTCATCCTGTCCTTCTCGCTCCGTGGTCAATAGCTTCGCCTTCATGTCTGCGCCCGCGGCCATAGCCCTGGCTTGATCAGCCTGCCGATTCATCGCCGCAAGAGCCACACCAAGGTTTGATGTTTCATTCTTTAGCCCCGCCATTTTCTGGGCATTTTCAGCTCTTGCGCCTGCCCTCTGGCTTTCAAGCTCCGCCCTTTGCATATCCCTACGGCCTTTATCCAACATTTCTTTGGCCTTCTTGACCTTATCCGCTGTTACACCCGCGAGTTCCTTCAACTCCTCATAATAGGCGTTAGCCTCATTGGCCTCCTGAATTTCACGTTCAAGATCGGGTTTGAGCTTTTCCAGTTCATCGACCAGTTTGTTGAGGCTGCCGGTAAGTTCCAAAGCCTTACCCTGATCCCCGAGAGCCTGAGATTCCTCGAGCCTCTTGTTTAAGAGTTCGGCTGCCGCCATAAACTTGTCGTAGTTTTTTTGCGCAGCGTCAGCTTCAGCGCGTTCTCGATCATAGTCAGACCGGGCTTTACCAGCCTCAGTGGTTATCTTGTCGAGTTCGCGAATCATTTCCTCAATTTCAGCCTGAGACGCTGTTTCCGGGTCCCATGCCACAATTTTTTGGGTTATGGTCTCTCCCACCTTTCCCAATTTCTCAACGCCAAAACTTCTTAAGAATCCAAAAATTCCACCCATGTGGTTTGTGCCTCCTGGTTGTTTAGGATCAAATAACCTTTATCGATGTTGACGCCAATTCCAGCCCGACCATTATTTGAACCGAGGCGCCTTCAGGTTCATCAACCGCTGATATCAACAGATATTCATCCACGTTCTCATTTACATGACGACCATAGAGCATGCTGTCGTGAGTTACAGTCTCGGTTGTTTCCCCGAATGGGTCAGTGAAAATTTTCTCTACAAATCTCACAGGTGGTATTCTGTCTAATTGGCCGCCTTGTCCGTCTTCCTCAACTATTCGAGTCGCTTCGGCGTTTTCCCATACCCTGTAGAAACGTGTGGAGTTCTTGGTGTCGAACACGCTGAGCCCGATGTATCCATCGTTGTCGGCAAGCCAAAACCCCCAATCTTCGGGGAAAATTTCATCATAGGGCATGAATAGTTTACTTTCTTCTATAACCTTGTTGCTGTCGGCTACAAGTTGAAGCATGTAAGGACCTGCCGATGAATTCAGATAAAAGCGATACGCCATAGAATCACCGACGGGAAATTTTCCGAAAGACATTACTGAACATCCCGATCCGGGATACTTTATTAATAGATCTGAACCGGCAAGGATAAAGTCAACCTCTGGGAACTCAACTAAACAATTAAATCTTAATCCAAGCGGTAAATCCCTATCTATTCTATCAGAAAAACTTTTCCCGTATGATTCTTTGTATTCATCAACTTTCTTTTGACCTATTTTCCTGAACAGATTCCATGTTGACGCCATCTTGATTGGGCCTCACGTATCGGAGACCACTCCTCCCTTCTTTGGTTAAACGTATCCTATAAATAAACTGTAAAATCAACCGATCAGAAATGACAGGTCTACTTTGCGCCGCCGTTAACAAGCTTCTCAATTTCTGGACGAGACTGGTTAATGGCTAGAGAAAGAGCGTCCATCGCCGTTGGACCATATTGTGTAGCCCATTCGGTCCGTAAAACCAGGACAGCCTGGACAGCGAGGGTCCTGGTTTCATGACTGAATATCCATCCCTTCTCGAGATATGGATATATATTCCCCGGGATCTCGACCATTGCGTAAATAGGGTTGCCGTTCTGGTCCTTTTTCCCCTTGAAGCTGTCATCATCAACCGCCACCAGCACCAGTTTTCCAGTTTTTTTGGCGGCTTCCTCAGCGCTCTTGAGAAAATCACTGTTCAATCCCCCAACGAAAAACATCAGGGCTCTAGGGGTTTTCTCAACCTCTTTCAAGGCCGTCATGTAGTCTGAATTTACCACAGGGATCTCTCGGTATAGTGAGTTCTGTTCACAGAGAGCTTCCCAGGTAATCGCGGTTCCTGAACCGGAAGGGCCAACGTATATAATATTTTTCTTCGGATCCAGATCCTTGACGGATTTGACGCCGCTGTCCTTATTCGCTATGAGTTGAGCGTATTCCAGAAACAGGGAAGTCTGTTCTGAAATCAGCTTTTTCCCGGGGAGTTTCTTTTCGAGGAGCGCAAGCGCGTCGGATTGAACTATACCAAGATCCGCCTGTCCTGCTGTCAGCATCTTCAGTGTTTCGAGGGACCCGGAAGATGGTATTAACTGAACGTCGAGGCCTGTTGCGTTCTTTTTAAAGATTTTACCAAATTTGAAGTACCAGCCCCCTTCCTGACCGGTCGCCAATTTGAGAGAAGGGGTTTCGGGTTTTTTCGTAGCAAGAGCCGCCGCTGCCAGAGCCACATCCGCTGGAACACCCTTTGGAAGGTATCCGGGGTCTTTTGGCGTTCCGGCCATGGATTTGACCTGAGCGTCGAGATCATTCAGTTTCGCTTTCAGGTCTGAGTTGTCTTTGGCCAGAGTATCGGCTTCCTGACGCCATTTTTTGTAACCTGGATCGTCCGCGTGGTTATACGCTGTGGCGGCGACTCCCTTGTCTCTCAAATGATCGAGCATCCAGAACAAAAAGATTGTATCAAACATCCCGAAACTGGGAGCGGTGTTGAAAGCGTATGGAGGCGGCTGATAGCCCTGGGCTTTGTAGTAGTTATCCCTATTGCCGTAATGACTCTTGTAATCGAATCCCGAATAAACCTTACCTTTCTGATAAAGTGGATTGGACTCGTATTTTGATTGGTCCCCCTTGTAAGCCGGCTCCTTGAATTTCGCCTGTTCAGCTTGATAAGTTTTCAGGGATTCCTGTGAAGCTTTTCGCCTTTGTTCCTGGATTGTAGTCTTGTCAAATTTTGACCCGCCTGAAAAACCTGCCCCTGTCGCAGTGGCCGCTGAAGGTTTTGTATATCCTGAAGAGGTAGTGTTTTCAGGACCGGCGCCTCGACTCCCGGTAGCGCCCTGAACTGGCAGGGATGGCTTAGAATACCCCGATCCGGTAGTAGGGGCGGCTTCTCGGTTTAGACCCGGCTTGGAGTATCCCGACGAAGTTTCCGAAGATGGCTTGGAGTATGGCGACGAACCGGAAGTAGAGGGCTTTACGGAAGGCTTGGAGTAACCGGACGAGGACTCTCCGCCCCCAAAAATGCCTCCTCCGCTTCGATTCCAGGTTCCACGTGTAGAAGATGACCAGGAAGAACTCTTGCCAAAGCTGGATGAACCACGCGATCCTCCTCCGCCATATCTTCCCGCGACAGCCGCGGAATCACCAACCAAAGCGGTAAACAAAAAGAAGACCACGATAATGCTTAGAATTCGAAAAACCCGATTCCTGATCATAAGAATCTCCATCGCTCCATCTGGTTAGATTTTCTCTGTCATGCTATCGCTGGTATGTCAAGCTATTCTGGGTTCTACTGAACCAAGCCGTAAAAACTGATATATTCTTTATTTCCAGGTTCTAGCATGCTATAATTATAATACGACAAACTGTGTCGGAGGCGGTTCATGAAAACTTTAGCGTTATTTACTGTTACTTTGACGATCGCGCTGAGCATGGGGATATTGGCGCAGGCGTCGGAAATTTATGACAGGTCCTATCAGGGCCCTATGAACATGTACGGTCAGCCCGCTTTGATTGTTCCCCCAAACCAGCAAGGGCAAAATTCCGCTAATACTGCTCCTCAGGGTTTATTGCCTCAGGCGGCTAACGGATTGTATCAAGTTGGCGATTATCTATGGAGCTACATGCCTGCTCCTGTCAGAGGAGTACAGTCGCCGTACGCTGTTCCTCCGGGCTCGGGACAGGTTTCGACCAGTTTTGTCCCTGGCACACGTTAGACGCATACCTAACAAATTTTGTGGTGGTGAGACAGTAGTGCTCTCTGACAATGAACTGATCCGCGTTCAGGACGTCAGCCGGAACATGAAGCGACCGGTAACGTTATATGTAAACCTGACAGGCAATCAAGACGCTTTTGAGAACAATCTCGCAAATATTGCGCGACAACTTCAGGGCGTCTCTCTCGATCAAATCCGTATCGAAGAGGGTGATGTCAGCCCTTTCCCCGGCAAACCATCTCTAACTCTTTGCAACGGGGAATTTTCCAACATCACATATCTGGTTTTCCCCGAGGGCCAGGAATTCGGTCCCTTCCTTGACGCAATAGCCTGGCTGGGCATGGCTTCTGATGCGCCGGATTTTAAGTACAAGCAGTCCATACATGACTGCGCCTTCCCCATCGAAGTCTGGACCTTTGTGGCGGGCGCTTGCCCTCATTGCCCTGACGCAGTTAGATCCGTTCTAACTGTGGCCCTGGCCAATCCGCTAATCAGGGTATCTGTCATCGACTCCTTATATTTCGAGGAAATTTCGGAAAAATACAAAATCAAGTCAACCCCCACCATAATAGTAAACGATGGACTCACATTTGTGGGCGGTATAAAAACAAACCAATTGGCAGAAAAGCTGATCAGCCTCAATGACGAGGGATCAATGCCGGAGGCGCTCAGATCGATGATTCAGGCGGGCAGAGCGGAAGACGCCGCTGTAATGCTCTGCGACAGGCAGAGGGCTGACGCTATTGTTCCTATCTACCTTTCCAATGAGTTTTCGCAGCGTATGGGGGCTCTACTGGTTATGGAAGAGGCCCTTGACCGTAATCCACGCATACTTGATCCGATACTGGACAAGTTGGTCGATATGCTGAAATCGGACGATGTCGGTTTGAGGGGTGACACGGCGTCCATATTGGGCAGGATCGGATTGAAAGACGCTGTCCCCGCTTTGAGGAAAGCTGCTGAGGATGAAAATCCCGACGTAAAGGAAGCCGCTCTGGAAGCTCTGGAACAACTCGAGGGGCAGGCCTGAAATTAAATGACCACGGAAAAACGGAAGGTCGAGAAAGGTAATCGCCTCTGGTTCAAAATGGTATTGTTCCTTGTTCCCCGTTTGGTAACAGGATACTTCCGGCTGGTGGATCTTACTTCCAGGAAGATATTTCTCAACCGTGAGTATGAAGACCAGATCTGTAAGAAAAGACCATTCGCTTGCGCATGTTTTCACGGCACAATGCTGTTCCCGGTATATTACTGTCGCAGATACCCTGGTGTGGTCATGGTTAGCCGGTCCTGGGACGGTGAAGTCATAGACAGATCCATTCGCAGGATGGGTTATGACACTACGAGAGGTTCCTCATCAAGGGGAGGCAAAGAAGCGCTCTGGGAGATGATTGACATTATAAACGAGCGCAAATATTGCTCAGGATTGGCCGTGGACGCTCCCAGAGGTCCGTCCAGACAGGTGAAGATAGGAATTGTGGTTGTGGCCAAAGAAACCGGACAGCCTGTCGTGCCCATGGTGAGTTGGGCCACGCGTCAAATACAGTTTAAGTCCTGGGATTCCATGATCTTGCCATTGCCGTTTAGCACGATCGTTATAGCCTTCGGAAAGCCTACTGATGTTCCTGCAGGTCTGGGAAACGAGGAGTATGAAAATCTCAGGCTCGAAATTGAGCAGGAAATGTTGCGGGTTCAGGAACAAACCGAAAACAGGGTCAGACAAATCCTCAAAGGGGAGGGATAGTCAATCTCTCAAATGACGACAAGAGCCTCGTTTCTGAGACCCTTGCCGTATTCTCTTTCCAGCTTAACTTTTTTGCGCCACCTTCTTTTTAGGCTTGCCAGTTGATTTCTCTTTCGGTTTTTCAGGTTCCTGGACTTCAGGAGCAGGCCCATCTTCTCCAGGATAGCCCCTGAGGGCTAACTTAAGCACTTCGTCCATATGTTTAACGAATTTGAAATCAAGTCTTCGTCTTATGTGTTTGGGGATCTCGTCAAGGTCTTTCTGATTCTGTTCCGGCGCAATAATCGTGTAGATTCTTGCTCTAAGGGCAGCCAGAGACTTTTCCCTTAGCCCCCCAATCGGCAAAACTCGACCTCGAAGCGTTATCTCCCCGGTCATGGCGACATCAGAAACGAACCGGCATTCCGGTCAAAGCGCTCACCAGGGCGGAAGCCATGGTGACTCCGGCCGATGGTCCGTCTTTTGGAATGGCTCCAGCCGGAACGTGAACATGAATATCCTTCGAGAAGTAGAAATTTTCCGTTAGGCCGAACTTGGCGGCTCTTGACCTGAAATATGACATAGCGGCCTGACCGGATTCCTTCATTACGTCTCCCAATTGACCGGTCAACAGCAGGTTTCCTTTTCCCTCCATGGGCGTGGCCTCGATGTACAGAACATCCCCGCCGTAGGGAGTCCATGCAAGACCGGTAGCCACCCCGACTTCATCCTTCCTGTTGTCGAGATCCGGCAGGAAACGAGGGACTCCTAGAAATTTGCTCAGGTTCTTCGCTGTAATCCTCGGAATCTTCTTTTCCCCCTCAGCGATTTTTCTTGCTATTTTCCTGCAGACATTCGCTATTTCACGTTCCAGGTTTCTTAGCCCCGCTTCTCTCGTGTAAGAATTGATGACATTGAGTATGGCCTCATCGGTGAGGTCCAGGTCCCTGGTTTTGATTCCATTCTCCTTGATTTGTCTCGGAATCAGATATTGTCTGGCTATCTTGAGTTTTTCCTCATCAATGTACCCTGCAAGCTCAATAATCTCCATCCTGTCTTTCAAAGCCGGTATTATTGGGTCAGCAAGGTTGGCTGTGGCGATAAACATCGTTTTGGACAAATCAAAAGGCACGTTAAGGTAGTGGTCACTAAATGCGTGGTTCTGTTCAGGATCCAGCACCTCCAGTAGGGCGGCGGATGGATCTCCACGGAAATCAGCGCCCACTTTGTCTATTTCATCGAGCATGAAAACCGGGTTGTTTGAACCTGCGTTCTTGAGTCCCTGGATAATCCTGCCGGGAAGGGCGCCTATGTAAGTACGTCTATGTCCTCTGATCTCAGCTTCATCCCTGAGGCCACCGAGAGAAATACGGGTGAATTTTCTTCCCAATGCTCTGGCTATTGATTTTCCCAGGGAGGTCTTTCCGACACCTGGGGGGCCGACAAAGCAAAGAATCGGTCCTTTCATCTGTTTGTTCAATTTGCGAACCCCCAGGTATTCGAGGATTCTGTCCTTTATCTTTTCAAGGTCATAATGATCCTCATCAAGGATTTGCTTGGCCCTCTTTATGTCAAGCTTGTCTCTAGTGGATTTTGACCAGGGTAATTCAACCATCCAGTCGAGATAAGTCCTGATTATCGAGGCTTCAGCAGCGTCCGGATGCATTTGACTCAGACGGCTAAGCTGCTTGTCCGCTTCCTTTTGGACTTCAGCAGGTATTTTGGCTTTGGCTATCTTGGCCTTGAATTCTTCAATTTCCTTTGTTTTGTCATCAATTTCTCCAAGCTCGCCCTGAATCGCTTTGAGTTGCTCACGCAAGAAATACTCTCTGTGAGTTTTTCCCATTTCCTCCTTGGCCTGAGTCTGAATCTTGGCCTGCATGGCCGAGAGTTCAAGTTCTTTTGATAAAAGCTCATTGACCTTTTTCAACCGTGGAACAGGGTCAATGATCTCAAGGATCTGTTGGGATTCCTCAACTCGCAGTTTGAGATTTGAAGCGACGAGGTCAGCCAGCCTTCCAGGATCCTCTATCGAATCCAGTATGGCGACGGCGTCAGGGGACACGATACCTCGAAGCTGCAGTATCTTTTCAGAATTCTCTTTCACGGTCCGCATCAGGGCTTCTATTTCTATGGTCACGCCCTCAACGGCCGGTTCCTGGATCTTCTCAATTTGAACCATGAAATAATTGGCCGAAGACAGGTATGAGACGATACGTCCCTTGGCGACCCCTTGCACCAGTATCTTCACTCTTCCATCCGGGAGCTTCAGCATTTTGACCACCATGGCCACAGTTCCGAGGGAATATATCTCGCCGGATTCAGGATCTTCATCGGTAGAGAGTTTCTGTGTGGCCAGGAAAATGAGCCGGTTTCCCGAAACCGCCTGTTCTACGGCCCTGATTGATTTTTCACGACCCACCATAAGGGGCAATATCATGTATGAATAAATGACCACATCACGGACTGGCAGCAGCGGCATTATGTCCGGAATGTCGTCAAAATTTATCGGTTGCGGCTTATGTTGAGTATCATCCTCAAAATCGTCTCGTTTTTCGATATCGTCTGCCATTGTTTGAATCCTTTTAACAATCAAAATAGGGCTATACAGAGTCCGTAATCATGCAATACTTGTTCAAAACATCAATATAGCGCTTTTTTTACATCAAAACCCGCTACACAATATAGTTATAGTTACCAGTGACCTCTGTCAAGCGGGAACGTCAATGTTAAATGATCGGGTATTCGGATGTGATAGAATAATCGTCGCAGGTTGGGAAGCGCTTAATGAAAAACCCCTGCCCAGCTTTGCGAGAGAGGATTTTCAGACATTTAGCGCTTCAATCGAGGCTAGAACTGATCTAGGTCTGAGCCGGAATAGTCCCAGGCGGATCCACGAACCGGTTTGGCAAGGGATGCGGATGGGGCGCCGCCGACTTTGAATATCTCCTGGAATCCATCGCCAGAAGAACTTAACTGACCTGTTCGCGAATCAACACGTCGGAATTCGACATTGGACGGAGCGGGGAATTCCTTTACGGGAACGTCTTTAAGGACCTGTTTCATGAAATGGCCCCAGATGGGCGCAGCCGCTTTTCCTCCAGTTTCACCTTCTCCAATGGACACTTCATCATCGTATCCTACCCACACACCACAGGTGTAATCAGGAGAGAATCCGACAAACCACGCGTCAATGTTTTCATTTGTTGTTCCGGTTTTGCCCGCTAAATCGGGTCTGCCGACAATCTTCTTGAGACTGGACGCTGTCCCTTCCTGGATAACTCCCTGCATGAGCGATGTCATGATGTACGCGGTCGAGGGATCAATTCTTCGCAGCGCCTGGCTGGAGCTACGTTCCGGCCTATCGGACTGGAAAGAGATCTTTTGCAATGGGGTTTCATTGTCTCTTATGGGATCATCGAGAAAAACAGGCGGAAGGTTTTCTTCAAGAACCTTTCCATGGCGATCCACTATTTTTGTCACATAAATATGAGGAGCCAGATAGCCTCTGTTGGGAAACACCGAGTATGCAAGCAGTTGTTCCTCCAGGGACACACCGGTAGAACCCAGGGCCATAGTGAGGTTTTCCGTAGGCGTTGATGTATATCCTAGCTTCTTGGCGTAATTCTTGGCGTAGTCTATCCCGATCTGCTGGAGTATTTTTATTGTTGGAATATTTCTGGATTTGACAAGACAATCGCGGAAAGTCACAGGCCCAGCGAAACCTCCCCGATAGTTTTTGGGTCGCCAGACTTCTCCTGTCCCCGGCACCGTCAACGCCAGTGGACTGTCCATAATAATATCGGAAGCGGTAAATCCCTTGTCCAAAGCAGCGGCGTATATTACAGGCTTGAAGGAAGAACCCGCCTGACGTCTTGACTGAATCGCCCGGTTGTACTTCGATTCGGAGGAGCTGTAACCTCCCATAAGGACCCTGACATAACCAGTGCGGTTTTCTCTCAGCATCAGAGCCGACTGGACAACTGGCTCCTGCTCCGGCGCGAGTAGGAAATAAGGCGATATTTCCTCAGAGTATTCTTTGTAGTTTTTCATCTCGGGATCGGTCTTTCCGAACTTTTTCATATAAAGTTCACGACGTTTCGGATTGGGGTCCAGGATCTTGACCTCTATCAAATCCCCTACCTGAAACGGCGCCTCTCCCGGCGCGAAATTCCTTGTTCGCTGTTCAGGCCTTATGTACGGCTGTCTTATCCACCACTTGGGATCACTATCTATCTTGATTTGGCCGAAGTATTCCTTTTTGACGCCGTCCTTTTCGTATGTGCCCAGTCGAACGTATACATTTTCGTGGTCGAGGTGGGTGACCACACCTTCGGTTATATCTCCGTATTTGAGGGGCTCTTGCATGTTCTTTGATTTTTCTTCGAGAAACTCAAGAACTCCCTTTACGTTCAATGTCTTTACCGGCCCCCTGTATCCTTCCCTTTTGTCAAGTTCACGGAGCCCGGCGTCCATTGAATCTCTAGCAGCCTTGGTCAAATTCAGATCGACTGACGTATAAATCCTCAAACCCTGCTTGTACAAAGCGTCTGAACCGTATTTCCGTTCGACAAGTCTTCGTACATATTCAACGAAATCAGCCGCTGTTCGGAGATTAGGATTGACGCCATGGTAAATCTTTGGTTCTTCCTGAGACGCTTGTTCATACTGGGCTTCAGTAATGAACCCGTCTTCAAACATACGTTTAAGAACGTACCCCCGCCGGTCCATGGCTTTTTTCAGGTTACGTTTAGGGGAATTCGTTGATGGAGCCTTGGCCAGCCCCGCCAGCATGGCGCATTCCGCAATGCTGAGTTCTTTGGCGCTCTTGTCGAAATAAGTCTGAGCGGCGGCTTCCACACCATAGGCCGAACTGCCCAGATAAATCTGATTGAGGTAGAGGTACAGGATCTGTTCCTTGGAGAGAGATTGCTCTATCCTGGTAGATAGAATGGCCTCCTTGATCTTCCTTGTGAATTTTCTCTCCGGGGTAAGCAAAAAAGTCTTGGCTACCTGTTGAGTAATGGTGCTGGCTCCTTCTTTCAGGGAGCCGGAAACCAGATTCTTCTTTATGGCGCGGAGTATGGCTTCCTTGTCAACCCCGGAATGATGCCAGAAATTTTTGTCTTCAGCGGCCACAAAGGCGTCCTGGAGAACCTTTGGAATTTGTTCCATAGGAATCAGGTATCGTTTCTGGTATGCGAATTCTCCTATCAATTCACCCTTATCCGCGTAGACGTTAGTAACGACCGGTGGGTCGTACTTTCTTAATTTGTCAACGTTCGGCACACTTTGAGTGAAATATATGTAACCCTGCCCCACTATTCCGGCCATTCCTGAAAGCGCCCCGATAACAATCAACATGCTGAAGCGGGCCAGACCTCCCAGTAGAGACCATCTCCGGTTCTGTTTCTTGTGGGGCTTCAGGACGTCCTGAAATGGATCTGAGGGCAGAATATTCTTCCCTGGTTCAGTCAATCTGGACCTCCTCATGATGTTTATTGGGCGCGCAAGACGCCGAGCATGAGGTCTGTAAGGCTATATATAAATATAGAGACGATTTCAATATAATTTGTTCCAATCTTTGCTCTCAAGACTACAAACAAAATTATGACATCCAAGACATACTTAAAACCAACAGTTTAATAAAGGCAAGCCTATTGCATGCTTGTTAATTTAATAAGCCAGTATTGTTGTGTTTTTGTCGCCACCTACAAATACATGTTTAGCGGAGGAAATATCGGGGCAGGAACAGGGAGATCTGAGGAATAAACGTCACAAGAACCAAACAGATGAGGAGCAGAAGCAAAAAAGGGGCGACACCTCTGGAAACTTCAACCAGAGATTTGTTTGTCATACCCATAGCTACAAAAAGATTTAGGCCAAACGGCGGTGTCAGGAATCCAAATTCGATTACCAGGACCATTATAATGCCGTAATGAATGAGGTCTATTCCAAAGCGACTCAATGTGGCGGCGAATAACGGCGACAAGAGCATCATGGCCGACACGTTGTCCATAACTGTTCCAAGCAGCAAGAACAAAACATTGGCCATTATGAGAAACATCCAACCGCTGTGGACATTGGCCATAATCAGATCAGCGACCTGGTGGGGAAGCCTCTCGGCGGTGAGGAGCCATATGAGAGTCATCGCTCCTGCAAGGATGAATAGGAGGCAAGCTGATAATATCGATCCCTGGCGACAGATATTCGGCACTTGGTTATAGTAATTTCTCGATATATGCAGAGTTCCACAAAAAGCGCATAAACGACACTGACTCCCGCAGCCTCAGTGGGTGTAAACAATCCCGAATAAATCCCGCCCAGCACGATTACTGGAGTCATGAGACCCCAGGCTCCATCCCGTAAAATTTTCAAACGCTCCCGACCCGAGACTTTAGGTCCTCCCTGCCATTTTCCAGTAATTGCCAAGTATAGGGTGTAAGCCATAAAGGTCAGGGCAATAAGGATCCCTGGAGCGATCCCCGCCATGAACAACTCTGCCACAGAGGTGTTCATGACCATGCAATACATAATCATGGGAATAGACGGAGGAATTACTATTCCTAATGATCCGGCCGATGTTACCAGGCCGATTGAAAAACGCTCGTCATATCCAGCTTTTTTAAGGGCAGGAAACATGATGGATCCGATCGCGACAACAGTTGCCGGACTGGACCCTGACAAGGCCGCAAAAAAAGTGCATGACAAAGTGGCCGCTAGCGCTAGTCCTCCGGGGTATCCTGAAACGAATGAGTTTATTATCGCCACCAGCCTTGCCGCTGTAGCGCCTTCAGTCATGATGACGCCGGCCAAAATAAAAAAGGGGATCGACAGTAGAACAGAATTGTCCAGGGCGTTGAAAAGTTGCTGAGGGATTACTAACAACGATTCGGAGGTATTCAATAGCATGGTCACAATTGTGGTGGATATCATCATCACGGCAATCGGCATACCGAGTATCAAGAGCCCAAAAAACGTTACAAGAAGTGTGATGATCAAGCTTAATCCCAACCCGTCAATTTAAAAGGCCGGCCATAAATCAGCCCTTGCAAGTGTTTTACGGTCAAAGACAGAAAACGGAAGACCATAACAATAGAAAAAAATGGAATAGGTATATAACAAATGTACTTGGGGATTTTTAGCACTGCGGTCAAAACTCCGAATCGCCAAAGCTTTACGGTTTGGATCCAGCCAAAGTACGCCACCAGAACAAAAACCGCAGCGCAAGCGAGATTCACTATTATTTGAAGAACGTGCCTGACCTGATCGCTCGATATCCTTTCATACACGAAATCCATTGAAAAATGAGTCCCGTACTTGGTTCCTATGGCGGCTCCAAGGAAAGCGATGAACACGCTCAAATATCTGGATATCTCGTCCATCCAGACAAAACTGAACCCTAGAGCATACCTGCAGATCACTTGGGCAGACGTCAGGAACGCCAGTGAAAGCAGAACAAGAACAAGGACCCATTCTTCCATTTTTTCGAAGGCTTTCAAACATGACTTCATGATGTTATCAGCGCTCTTCATCAGTAGTGCGTCTCTTTGTTATTTCTTCGCGCCGTGAGCTTTAACTTTGGTCTGAATAAAATCGTACAGGTCCTGCCCTATAATTTTCTTGTATTTTTCATACACCGGCTCACATGCTTTCTTGAAAGCGTCTCGCTCGCTGGATGTCAAGTCGATTAATGACACTCCATTTTTCTTGCAGTATTCATCGACAGAGAGCCCCGATTGGGGCAATTTCTCGTTAAGTTGATCATTCACTTCACGGTTGACTTTTATACATAGTTTGGCGGCGTCTTTGAAAATCTGTTGTTGCTCAGGACTCAGCTTGTTCCAGAAATCAGGTGTTACGATAATTATGCATTCGGTAATAATGTGCTGGGTCCGGGTGGCGAATTTGTTGACCTCCATAGCCTTGATCAGAATGGATGTCATAAGAGGGTTTTCTTGACCGTCTATTGTTCCGTTTTGCAGAGCTGAATAGATTTCAGGAAACGGCAAATCCGCCGGCGACGCTCCAAGAGCTTTGAATGTGTCAATATATATGGGGCTGCTCATTACCCTGATCTTCAGACCTTTTAGATCTTCGGGTTTCTTTATATCTCTCTTGGAATTAGTGATGTCCCGGATTCCGTTCTCTGTCCATCCAATTCCTATGAAACCCTTGGCCGGTAAATATCCAAAGATCTTGGCCATGACTTCCGGATCATCAAAGACAGCGTAAGCGGTTTTTTTGTCCGGGAAGAGAAAAGGAAGATCTGTTACGGCGATCTGCGGAACGTAATTTGACAACACTGCTGTTGAAATCGTCGCCATTTCAAGAGTACCGGATTGGACCTGGTCGGTCAGCGAATTTTCGTTTCCCAGTTGTCCGAACGGGAAAGTTTTGATATCAATCGCTCCATTGGTTTTCTTGAGGACATATTCAGCGAACGCGTCCACCCCCTTTGTTTGTCCATGAGGAGGAGGCCCAACGTGGCCGAATTTGGCTACTAGTGGTGTTGACGGAAAGGCTTTCCCCAGCGGGCAAGTTAATAGCAGCGCCAGGGTAAAGACGATTATCGTGACTCTTTTCATGGGGACCTCCATTCGAGTTGCTTGGCTTCGGTCGTGGCGCGTTGCAAACGCCATGATCCGGCGATCAAAACCGGACCAATTGATGTGAGAGGCTAAAACCAATTTTCTTAATTTGAGATACAGACCTGGAATTTAGCATAACCCGATAGGGACCACCAAACTATAATCATTCTGGAAAGTACGTTGGAATCACCGACCGCTCCTTTGCCAAACAAATCTCCATCCAATCCGTTATGGGCGTTATTGCGGCGTCCTCCAGCGTACACCTTTAATTTCAACAATTTTAAGGCTCCAGTTTATCTTGAGGAATTCTGGACCTCGAAACAACGCAGAGGGTGCTCTATTCACGAAATCTCGTACAGGGCCTGTTTCAAACCGCAACTGCCGTCATTCTTTATAAGTCTCTTGACCAACCCTGGATGTTTGGTTTTTGATCCTTTCAGCGGTAGAGGGACTACAGTAATTGAGGCCGGTCTGCTTGGGAGGCGAGTAGCGTCTAACGATATTAACCCACTGAGCCGAATCCTGGTCTATCCCAGGCTTTGTCCACCGGAACAAGCTCAACTTTCTGAACGGCTGTCCGATATCAAAATGAGTTATGACCTGGAATCGGATATTGATCTTTCCATGTTTTTTCATCGAAAAACATTGTCGGAAATTTTGTCGTTGAAACATTATCTGTTTAAGCGAGCTGAGTCCGGGGAAGAGGATGAAGCAGACTCCTGGATCCGTATGGTGGCAACCAACCGCCTGACCGGACACTCTCGTGGTTTTTTCTCTGTTTACACACTGCCTCCAAACCAGGCCGTTTCTCCGGAAAGTCAGGTAAAAATAAACGAACGATTGAACCAACAACCGGAATACAAAGACGTCAAAGAAATAATAATGCGAAAGTCAATAAGCCTATTGAGGAACCTGTCATCAAACGACCGACAAAATTTGAGATTGGCCTGCTCCGGGGCAAAGTTTACAAGTCTGGAGGCCGATTGCGTCCATGAACTCGAGACAGGTTCTGTGGATCTGACTGTGACTTCTCCTCCCTTTCTCAATGTAGTCCAATATGCTCAGGATAACTGGCTTCGGCTATGGTTTAACCATATAGATCAGAAAGAGGTTTCACAAAAAATATCAAACTTTGGCACTCTTTCAAAATGGCGCTCCAAGATGGAATCAGCGTTACGTGAACTCTATAGAGTGACCAAACCCGGTAGCTGGGTGGCTTTCGAAGTTGGGGAAGTCAGGAAAAACAAGGTCAAACTGGAAGAAACGATTGGGCCCCTTGGAGTAGAGGTTGGATTCAACTGCGTCGGGGTATTTATCAACTCCCAGGAGTTTACCAAGACCGCCAACATTTGGGGTGTAAATAACAACGAGGCGGGCACAAATTCCAACCGGATAGTTCTGTTCCAGAAGAACAGGTAACTCATGAGGTTTAGGCCGACCAAGCAGGCTCGACTCCGCAGGATCGCTCTCTGAGCTTGACAAAAAGCCCTTCAAACGGATATTTATAAAAGTTCGGTTAATATATCGAGCTACTATCCCCCAAGTTGTCACGACGGGAACTGAGGTAGATTTCTGCAATGCCTTCAATATGGGAAATCGGAATACGGCAATTTCAGGAAAGAAAGAAATTTGTTTTGGCTACCATTCTGTCTGTTCAGGGATCTTCCCCTCGTCAGGTAGGCGCAAAGGCGCTAATTCTAGACAATGGAGACGTTGTGGGCACGATTGGGGGAGGCCTTTTTGAAGCCAATGTTCGTGATTTCGCCATGAGCGCCCTGGAGTCTGGGGTTTCCGCTCGATTGAACTTCGCTTTTCACGGTCAGGACGCTAACAGCGACCAAATGATTTGCGGAGGCTCTGTGGATGTACTTGTCGAATTGATCCACCCAGAAGCCACGATCAAAGAACAAATATACAGGAAGCTCAATAGTAGCATTAAAAAACGGGTACCAGCGTTTCTCATCAAGAAAATCAATCTGGAGCCCGGGCAGACTACTGAAAATCAAATCGACTGGCTTTGCGTCGATGAAGAGGGTGGGACACTGGGGCAACCCGAAGGTCTCGAATTGTGCCTGAAATCAATCCCGCCGAAGAGACTGCTTAAACCCGCTCAGTTAATTATGCCATTAGGTTCCCAATGGCCTATCTTGATTGAATGGGTTTATCCAAGAAGTGTCGCATACATTTTAGGCGCCGGACATGTCGGAGCCTGCGTGAGTCATTTGGCTTCCTTTGTAGACTTTATGGTAGTGGCCATCGATGACCGTGAAGAATACGCTAATCAGGATAACCTGCCTGACGCGGAACAAGTCGTCGTGACTCCATTTGAAGAAGCTTTATCAGGTTTCTCCGTAGATCAGGACAGTTATATCGTCATCGTTACCAGGGGACACGCACATGACAAGGTTGCTCTCTCGCAGGCTCTAGAAACCGACGCAGCGTATGTGGGGATGATAGGCTCAAGACGTAAGATCAAGCTAATTTACGATTCTTTAATTGAAGAAGGATTCAAAGAGTCTGACCTGGCCAGGGTTCATGCTCCAATCGGGCTGCCGATTGGAGGTGAAACGCCTCAAGAGATAGCTGTATCAATTGTGGCTGAATTGGTTCAGGAAAGAACAAGAAAATTAAACGATAAGGTTTGATCAAAAAGACATGCTCAACGGGAAGCGAATCATTGTCGTGCTACCGGCTTATAACGCCGAGAAGACTTTAGAGCGAACGGTGTCGGAACTGGACCGAAACGTGGTGGATGAAATACTGCTGGTGGATGACTCGAGCAGTGACCACACGGTCAAACTCGCTCTCCAGTTAGGTATTCGTTCCTTTCTCCATGATAAAAACTACGGGTATGGAAGAAACCAGAAAACATGCTATTCGGAAGCGCTAAAATCCAATGCTGACGTAATAGTGATGTTGCATCCGGACTACCAATATTCACCGCGACTTGTTCCCGCAATGGCCGCAATGATCGTGTCCGAAGAGTATGATGTTGTCTTGGGCTCAAGAATCCTGGGCGGGAAAGCCAGAAAATCAGGTATGCCGATATACAAGTACATTTCAAATCGAGCGCTAACCCTCGTGGAAAATATTCTACTAGGGTCAAAATTATCAGAGTTTCACACGGGGTACAGGGCATTTTCCAGAAAGGTCCTGGAAAACCTGCCAATATACCAGAATTCAGATGATTTCATGTTTGATAACGAAATGTTGGTTCAGGCTGTTTATTTTGACTTTAACGTTGGAGAGATATCGTGCCCGACCAGGTATTTTGAAGAGGCCTCTTCAATCAATTTCAGACGTTCAGTAGTTTATGGACTCGGTGTCTTATGGACAGCTATCAGATTCAAGCTGCAAAAGCTTGGGTTATGCGCATTCCGTATATTTGACCGTTCTTCCCAGCGACCGAAACATGACTATTACGAAGAAGTCAGTTAGGGATACTGTTCCTAAACGTTAAAATTTTCGACAACTTTTGTTGGGGGTAATCTGATCACATGATCAGGAAATGGCATCTGCTTGGGCTGATAGGCTTCACGACCTCTTCGCTCCTGTCCAGCATATTCATAAATATTGTTTCATATTAATAAGATGACTGTATTAATTAAAGACTGAAGGCGCATCGTCTTGGGTCTGAAGCGCTTCGCCTGATTTTTGGTCAGGAGAGTCTGTCCAAAAAAGCCCTAATCAAATTAGAATGTTACATGGTGGGATGTTGTGAAAATAATCTCAAAAGAGTTATGGGCGCGCTATTAACCCGATTTATTCACCCAAACCAGCCAGATGAAGCCACTTATCTAAACAATTTTCTAGTTATTTGATATATCACCCCAACTTCCTTTATATTTTTCTTGACAAATAGAAAAAACAAGCTAATCTCCACCTTGCCACTAACTAGAACCCTGAGGGAGGGTGTTATGCTAAGAAGGTGTCTGAATTATTTGTGTATTTTTTCTGTTTTGTTCATGGTAGGGGTCGCCGGCGCATCTGCTCAATCAATCCCGGGAGACCTGGATTCTTATGCGGCAGCAAGCCTGGAAGCCTCTCCAAATTACAAAGCAATCTCTAAGGTGAAACCATCTGAGCCGATACCAACAAAGGTTCGCCCAGGAATCATGTCCAGGCTGGAAGGGCTGTCAAGACTCAGTCCTACTAGCTGGGGAGAGGAATGCATTCTCCCTGCTCCAGCTCAAGGACAATTTCTAGCGGGTCCAAAGGTATGGTTCGGAAAAATCCAAGGCGAGGCCCGAAAAACAATCGGCGCTAACGCTGTCCCCGGCACTTCAGTTAACTTCAATGATAATCTTGGGTTCGGGCAGAACGCGACGGTGATCTGGGGGATTGACGCAAAGTATCAGCTCAGACCAAGATTCGGACTTAGATATTCTTTCAGTCCAATTAAAGTGGACTCAACATATACGACGCCGGCTTCCTTCACCTTTGCCAACCAGTTGTTCGCAGCCGGATCCCTGATTCAATCGAAATGGGAACGTTTTGAACACAGAGCGGGCGTCACTTTTAACCTCACGAATTCTACAAGCTCAAGGGCGAGTATTTTTGCCGAGTGGATGTATTTGCAGGACAAGTTGTCGATTGGAAGTGGAGTTGGCGCAATAACACCGGTAGTTTGGGACGCTACTCGCAACCTGGCTGTAGTGGGTGTCGAATTTGACAAATGTCTCAAGAACATTCGTGGAAACAGCTTGAATCTTAGCTGCAAAGCGGACGTGATGTTCCTCAACGACTGTTTTGGGTTCGACGCTGAAACCGCCCTTAACTACATGATTCCGATCAAAACCGGTAGGTTTGGATTTGTAAAAGGCGGCTACAGATATTCTTTCTTCGAAAAAGACAATAACCGAAACATGTTTAACACATCCATAGGCGGCGCTTTTGTGCAGGTCGGCTTCTTATTCTAATATGCCAGTAACCGGTAGCAGGTCCTGAATTCCCCCATTATATAGCCCGACCTGAATTTTAATACCCTCCAAAGTCCGACTCAAAGGTCGGGCTTTTTTTTTGTCTGCGCCAAATAATCACGAAAAAACGATCACGAAACCCACAACGTTTCAAGGTGAGAATTGGAAATATCGACCAATACTCGGGGCTGATTTATCTTTAAGTCCCATGAAACGAATATCCCGGATGGATCGACTACATTTTCATCCACCCCGTTAAGGCTGGATCTTAACTTTTCCATCACTTTTGCCACCGCTCTGGAGATGATTCTTTCGAGCCCCAGATGATTGTTTAACTCTTTCAGGGCCGGTGAGGTTTGAAGTTGTTCCAGAGCTTCTTCCCAATGTATGCCCGGCACTTTCCTTCTTAGAACGTATGCGTTGCCTCTATCCCGGATTATAAGCAGTGGTGGATTGAAGCGGACACGCGTATTTCTTATCTGGAAATGGGGTTCGTTCCTGGATGCGTTTGTCAGGAATTCTTTCTTGCTTTCCACGCGGGGTAGGGCTCGAATCTGGGTTCGCTCGAAGATGAAGCTTTCCCCATCAATTTCCAGCTCTTTGAGCCGAGTTGGGTCAAAACCTATGTCGAGAAGATCTCCCAGAGTCAGGGAGTCTTCCGGATTTTTGTTGTTTTGTTTCAGCCACTCAATGAAGCTGGGTCGTTTGTAATTGGGCAACGCTTCAATGAACCGGGCGGGGTTGGCTTTCAACTGTTCGGGAAGACGAAGCCAGAGTTCTCTGTCCCCTGACACGAAGCACGTTCTATTTCTTAGTTCCGCAGGACCGTATGATTGGGCAGGCATGTTTCGGACCGAAAAATCCAGGGAGATCTGTTCCATGGATTCGCCGCCTGTATACCCCAGCAATTGTGATATTCTCCTTCTAAATCCCAGTAGTTTGGTGATGTAACGGGTGAACATGAACCGCATCAGGGAATCATGTTTACCGGAATCAAGCTGGTCGCGAAAATAAATCAGCAACGCCTGGTACAAATCTTTGAACTCTTCAATGGTTCTCTGGACCATTTGTTCGTTGTCCCGCATATCTATTGATGGACGCTTTCTTTTTATGTGGTGAACAAGTTTGATTATCGGGTCTTTTAAATCCTTTCCATTAAATGCCGGCGGGACGTAAATCATGTAAGCGTCATCGTTTCCATTTTCCAACTCCTGCCCGCCAGTTAATTCCCGGAACGATCTCCAGTCAAGTTTCCTGTAAATTTCGAAAGTTGGGTCATCTGATGGTATTATGTTGTCCAACGCCCCGATGGCGGATTTCTCGATCAGGAAATCTTTGAACTCTCGGAGAATTAAATTTCCCAGCCCTTTGTTCCGAAATGGCGGTGAAACTTCGACGTAAACGAGATAATAACAGGGGATTGGTTTGTTCAGGTAAAGCATGTTCAACCGCCCCAGGTTTGCGCCGTCTTCTGAATTAATCTCCAAAGTCCGAAAACCTTTGTTGGCTTTACCGACATTCAATTTATCAATTTTGGCGCCTGATACGGTGGTATTGACTAGATCCCAGAGTTCTTCGTAAAGGTCCGTTGCGACAGGAGAGTCTTCGCTGCCGTGACGAATTCCATCGTGGATGAGTCCAATGAGCGCAAGGCGGTCGGTGATATTCAGTTTCTTCAGGGACGAATCTTTAATTGAAGATTCCTCCATAGATACATTTTCTAACATCCTGGGATTTCCCTCTTAAAAATAAAAAAAGCGGAGTTTGCGCTCCGCTTTGGTTTAATCTTTATATACCTGTCATCCTTAGCGAAGACGCGGTCCGCTCCTTTTGCTAAAATAAAAGTAAAAATATGAAGTAGAATAATTGATCATTTTTTCCTCTATAACACTATGTCTAATGTTTGGATCAATTTTTGTCAACATTAATCGGTAGCCTATTATTCGATAATCGTCGTAGAATACGGGAAAAGGGATTTTAGAAAGAGGACTAAGACATGGTGGACGCAATCGACATAGCGGAAGATATCTTACGCAAGAAGAAACTTGGATCAGTGGGAGATTTTTCGGCAGAAATCATCCAGCTTTCGCTGCCAGACCAAGAAACTAGAAACGGATTTTTTTCAAAAGGCGGATATTTCTGGAATTGCCGTCCGATTGGTCAAAAACGGCAAGATAGGGTTTTCATTCAGCTCGAATCTCGATGCGAAGAGTCTCGCGCAAACTATTGAAACGGCGGATGCAATCGCAGATGTTACGATTGAAGATCCGGACTACGGTTTTGTCCAGCCTACCGATTCAAAAGTCGAATCAAATGGACTATTTCATCCTGAAATTAACGAAATGAAAGAACTCGACAAAATTGGTATAGCTAGAATCATTGAAGAATCAGCGTTCGCGTATGACAAGAAGGTCACTTCTATCAGGTCTTCGGGGTATTCTGATGTCGAGCTTGATGTTGAAATCCGAAATTCTCATGGTTTGAGAATTCAAGGAAAATCTGGATTGGCTTCAATATGGATAGAGCTGATGGCCCAAACTGGCGACGAACAGGAAATGTGCTATTGGAGGTATCAATCAAGGAACCCCAGGGATCTTGATCCCGTTCGTTTGGCTCAAATCGCTTCGGACCGAGCTATTAAAAGGCTGGGAGGGGAACGGATTTCTTCTACAAAATGCCCGGTTCTGATCGAAAATGTCGTGGTCGCCAGCTTTCTCGAGACCCTTGCAAATACTTTCCTGGCTGAAAGTCATTTTAAGAAGACGGCTTCTCCACGAATAACAATTGGGGCTGACGTCTTTTCTCCATTAGTTAATATATTCGACAGTGGTCTGGACGCAGATGGCGCCTACGCTTTTCCGTTCGATGGAGAAGGGACGCCGGCAAGGCGTACCACGGTTGTAGGAAGCGGAAGAATTAATTCCTTCCTTTCCGACAGTTATTACGGTCGTAAGATGAAAGCGCCAATCACGGGCAATTGTAGGCGTTCAGGCTTCGACAGTCCCCCATTCAATGGGATTACCAATCTTTTCATTCAAAAAGGAAATTTGGAGATTGGGGATCTGATGAAGGAGTTGAATTCAGGGATCATGATTACCGAGGTGATGGGATTGCACACGGCAAATCCGATTACGGGGGATTTCTCGGTAGGAGCTTCGGGTTTCCTGATTTCTGGAGGACAAATAGTTCACCCGGTCAAAGGGATAGCGATAGCCGGAAATATGCTCGATCTTTTCAAAAGAGTCATTTTCCTGGGTTCTGATTTCGAATTCTTCGGGAATGTTGGAGCGCCTTCGGTAGTAGTTGAAATTCTTGCTGTCAGCGGCCAGTAAATAGATCGATCTTGATGGGCGATGAGGCCGATCATATATAATAAAATTCAGGTTTATGGATCCAAGGGCAAGGTTAAACTGATGTAGACTCCGCGAGGAGTCTTTACCACATCTTAGAATCCCGGTTGATCGGAAACCGTGTTGGGCCTTTTGGTTTTGGTTTTTCGGATTTAGACGAGACAGAGAGTTCGTCCATCATTCGACTTATTTTGGTCCTCCATTCGCTATTTTGTTCAACCTTCAGAGCCTTTTCGAAACTCTGAAGGGCCTGGTCTTTTTTTCCTGTTTGAGCGTAAACGATTCCCAAGTTTGCCCACGCCTCGTGATCCCAAGGATATTTGTTCAAAAGGGATTCGTAATCCAGTATGGCAAGATCATAGCGCTCAAGACTCGCGTAAGCCATACCTCTCCCCAGAAGGGCAGACCTTGAATCCGGAACAAAATGCAGAGCCTTGTTGTAATCGTCGATGGCCGCTTTAGGGTCATGATTGAAATTGTTGATGTCACCTCTCTTAATGTAGCCTTCCAAATCGTTAGGTCGCAGTTCGATATATTTAGTCAAGTCCTGGAGAGCTTTCATGGGGAGCCCCATCCTGTCAAGAGCCTCTCCGCGCAGCAAATACGCTTCAACAGACTTTGGAGAACGTTTCAAGGCTTCATTAAGATACTTAACAGCCACAGGAAAATTGTTCTTTTCATTAAGCAGCCTGGCTTTAGAGATTAGTGACGCGACCGGTAGCTGTTCTTGATACTTCGCCGAAGACGGGGTCTGGGCATTGCTGAATGTGGAGGTCAAAGCTGATGAAACACAGACCCAAACAATTAGCGAGGCAATTTTAAAACGGAACGAAAATGGTGAGCAGATCCTGTTCATAAACAAACGGCGATCTCAAATACTTTGAGAGAGAATTGAGCTACGACATTTGAATTAATTGACGACGATTCTGACATTTTTTTATCGCACCCATTGACCGGAGGACAGAATTTCAACAAACTGAATCACAAATCGCTGCCGTATTATAGCCAACAATTCAACAAAGAGGAAACACTATGGATTACAAAGACATTATCGTCGGCGCCTCAAATTCCATTGGGACAATAACCCTGAACTCGCCGCATACCGCCAACGCGTTGTCCAAGAACATGATTTGCGAAATAACCTGCGCGCTCAAAACGTTCCGCGATGAAGCTTCAACAAAAGTCATAATAATTAAGGCCGCCGGTAAGCATTTCTGTTCAGGTCACAATCTGACGGAAATGATTGACGGGGATGTCACTGAATACAAATTTATTTTCAGACAATGCTCGGACATGATGCTGCTCATCCATGAAATCCCACAAATCGTCATCGCACAGATACACGGTGTAGCAACCGCCGCAGGATGCCAGTTGGCGGCCCAATGTGATCTTTCTGTCGCCACCGAGTCAGCTCGATTTGCTACCCCGGGCGTAAAAATAGGGCTTTTTTGTAGCGGTCCCATGGTTGCCATCAGCAGAGCCATAGGGAGGAAAAGCGCCCTTGAAATGCTTATGACAGGACGCTTTATTTCAGCAAAAGAGGCTGAGCTTTACGGTCTTGTTAACCGGATCACCACCGAAGCCGAATTGGAAAAGGCCACTCAAGAGATGGCGGAGGCGATAGCCAAATCCAGTCCGTTGACATTGGCTATTGGCAAAAAAGCTTTCTACGCGCAGATCGACATGCCTGAAAACAAGGCTTACGACCATGCGACCGAGGTCATGACGATGAATCTCATGACACAAGATGCGCAAAACGGCATCAAAGCCTTTCTTGAAAAAAAGACCCCTGTATGGAAAGGTCGCTGAACAGATTAAATCGAATTAATGCGCTAATCGACGGTGTACAAGGGGCTAACTCTTCTCTGCGTGTGGCATAATTTCCTGAACCCACCCGTAAGCGGCTATCATTGCCGGGAATCCGACTATCGTGGCGGAGAGCAATGTAGCCTGAAGCAAATCATCATTCGACGCCCCGGCTTCCAATGCGCGTCTTGCGTGAGACCTGACACCGCCTTTTGAACCTGCGCCCACGGAGATCCCAAGTTGTATCAAGTGTTGAGTTTTGGTGTCGAGGCGCCCGGCCTTGGAGCAAAGCTCCCCCACTTCCTTAAATTTGTCCGCCACTTCTCCGTGGCGTTCTACGAACTGTTTGAAAATTTCTGGAAGATACATGTTCATCCTTTCGTGATGATTGATAAAAGTAAGGAAAGATTAAAGGTTTCTATCTTTTGCCTAATACTGATCAAATTATCACAGAATTCTACTAATCGACTCCATTGATTGTCAATTAGTGGAATTCTGATTTATCGATTGGTAAAAGCAGCGATTGTTGACCTGATCATGTAATTATAGTAAACGGCTTCTAATCCATTAAACAATCAGTTTTGCGCCGGCGCCTTTTAGAAAGGAGTTATTATTTTGCGAGTTCTTTCAGGCATTCAACCCAGTGGAGCGCTTCATCTGGGAAACTACCTTGGAATGATGAAACCGATGATTTCCTATATGGATAGGAGTCACCTTTTTGTATTTATAGTCAATTTGCACGCCATGACGAGTGTGACGGATGGTGAACGACTTGCGGAAGGGACGCTGGAAGCCGCCTCGGATTTTCTTGCTCTGGGGCTGGATCCTGATCGGTCCATCTTCTGGGTCCAATCCGATGTGCCAGAAGTCGTGGAGTTATCCTGGATACTTACATGTGTTACTCCAATGGGCCTGCTTGAACGTTGTCACTCTTATAAGGACAAAATAGCCAAGGGAATTTCTCCTAATCATGGGCTTTTCGCGTACCCAGTGTTGATGGCGGCGGACATCTTGATGTATCAGGCCAACGTGGTGCCGGTTGGGAAAGACCAGAAACAACATGTTGAGGTTACTAGAGACATAGCCATCAAGTTTAACGGAGTCTATGGGGAAACGTTTGTTGTCCCGGAAGGAGAAATAAATGATCAAGTAGCCACTGTGCCCGGTGTGGATGGGCAAAAAATGTCCAAGTCATACGGCAACACTATTGAGATATTTCTCGACGAAAAAACGCTTCGTAAAAAAGTTATGAGTATAAAAACTGATTCTACACCGGTGGATCAGCCTAAAGACCCTGAAACATGCAGTCTTTTTCAGATTTACAGGCATTTTGCCCCTGCAGACAGGGTTAGAGATGTCAAACAATTGTACATTGAGGGTGGAGCCTCCTACGGAGTCGTAAAAAAAGAATTGGTGGAAATTCTATGGGAGATGTTTCGATCGCAGAGACTCGAAAAAAATAAATTAATGGCCGATCCCGGCCATATAAGGTCATTATTGGCCGATGGGGCAAGAAAAGCCAGGGAAATAGCTTTTCCCACAATAGAGGACGTTCGAAGAAAAGTCGGAATAAAATATTGAGTGGTCTGGATTGTGTCCACATCATCTAAAGGAGCAGATACGGTAAAAACTGATATCCACAAGGTAGTAGAGACACTCCGCGAAGCGGCCGGCGCTTTGCGAGTTCCTATAGTTACGGAGATTTCACAGCGCAAGAGATCGCCGTTCGAGGTCCTCATAGCGACAATATTATCACTCCGCACCAAGGACGAAGTTACTCGTGCGGCTTCTAATCGTTTATTTGAGCTGGTTTCAAGCCCGATGGATTTGTTGGCTTTGGAGGAGAGCCAAATAGCCGCCCTGATCTTTCCGGTAGGTTTCTACAAAACCAAAGCGAAGACTCTGATAAACATCTGTGACAGGCTCATTAATGATTACGACGGAAAGGTCCCAGACGATCTGGATGAACTTCTGAAGCTGAAAGGAGTAGGTCGCAAAACCGCCAACCTGGTCATAACCTTGGGCTTTGGAAAACTAGGGGTGTGCGTGGATACACATGTGCATAGGATAAGCAACCGGCTTGGGTACGTCAAAACCAAGACACCGGAACAAACTGAAATGGCGCTTCGGGAAAAATTGCCCGTTGATTATTGGATAGAATACAATGATCTGTTGGTGACTTGGGGCCAAAATGTCTGTGCTCCTATTTCTCCATTTTGTTCCAAGTGTGCGATATCCGATTATTGTCAACGAGTTGGTGTGAAAAAAAGTCGCTAAGGCGCGTTCAAGAGAAAACGATTTATTAAATTGGGACCACCGATTAGAGGATTTTGACTGCTCTAGTGACGGGAAAGTTAGGGCGAAGCGCGTTTTGTCGCCCTGGCCGTCTGGATTTTTAAAGTTATAAAATATCCAGCTAGCCCTATAGGTATGCCTGTAAGAAAAGCCCCAATAAACCATCTTAAAATAACGTCCGAGCCCAACGCCAGAAATTGTTTTATAGCTGCAAGAACCTCTTCAGATTGAAGAACAGGGGCAATTAAGAGATAAAATTCATGTAAATCCCTTACAGGCGGTTTGTTCAACACAAACGATCCAATGAGGTAAAACCCGTAATACATCGGGGCTACGGTTACGGGGTTATTCACCCAGGTAAACGCTAACGCTAAAATCACATTGAATCGTAGGGCCAATCTGAATAGACCCAAACAAATAGTCTGGGCTCCAAGGGGAATGCCTGTACCGATAAAGAGGCCCACGAAGACTCCTCGAGCGTCAAACCACGGAGGATTGTGAGACCGGATGAATGGATCTACAAGAGAACCCTTCATTCGAGTTAAAAGGTTCACCAGAAAATTTTTTGTATTCGAAAAACTCAAATGAGGCAAAACCAACCAAGCCCTCAGCGCCAAACGCCAAGTCTATTTTGTCAAAAATAAACCGGCGCCTGAAACCAAGACGCCGGACTGAGATCGACACACTAAATTCGGAAAGCTTAAAAACACAAATTAATCTAAAAGATACTTATAACCTTATTTTGTTCTGTGATGCTCACTGATTTTTCTTGCCCCATTGAAATTTGGCCGAAGATTCATCGGCGCTAGACTCAGTCTGTCCCCATTTCATTTTTTTGGTCGATGGTCTGTCGAGTTCCTCATTAGCGGGAGATGGCTGCTGGTTACTATTGACAGCCGTTTCCGCGTTGGAAGCTGGCCTGGATGATCCAGGCGTGGTCTCAGCCGGCTTAGGAGTCGCTGGTACCACTCTCGCAGGGCCCGTATTTGTTGGGGCCTGTCTTTGCGTGGACGAGGGCGCGCCAATATTGGTCCTGATTGGCGGAGCTGTTCTAACGACAGGTTCTGGTTGAATTGGAGCCGAAGGCTGGGAAACGGCGCTTGTCTCATTTTCGTTCTGAGGCTCCGGGGCCAAATCCTTAGCCTTGTATGTGTCGTAAATTTCCTGGTCACCGAATGTTTTCAGATCTTGAGGCTTTTCGAAATCGATGGAGAAATCATCTTCCGTTATATCGGAACTGGTTGGTGGCGCCTGCCCCCAATAGATTTCTTCTTCGGCCAGGCTGATGGCTGGGGCAGAGAAAGCCAGAAGTAGAGTTAAAAGAGCGCCTATTATCCTTTTCATGAAAAAACTCCTTTCGAAATTGGACACTTTGTCCCAGGGGCTCTCCCCGCTGTTGCTAAACTTTAACAATATTATATAACAAAATGCTATAACTGGTCAACTTATTACATGTATTCTTCAAATGATAACATAGCCCCCAAACGATCACGCCTGAAGTGCGTCCGTTTGAATTGCGCTTCTCATACGCCTCTAATCTTATCCGGCCAAATATACTTGTGTAATTGTAACTGAAGTCTTACCCGGAGATTGTCAGACAGAATCCAACCAGCAAGGTCGCTAGCGGACAATTTGCCAAATACCGCGGACATGAGAACACGCTGAGGCAGACCGGCAAAGTATTTCGAAATAATCTCCTTAGCCCACTCGTAATCGGTTCTGTCGGATACTACGAATTTTACTTCATCTGTCGGGCGTAATGCTGATATGTTGTCCCAGTTCATCATGTGTGTCTGTTGACTGCCTGGGCATTTGATATCCATGACAGCAACCACATTACTGGCTAACGATGATATATTCATTGTACCGTTAGTCTCCACCAACACAATAAAGTTCTCTGAAGCAAGACGGTTCGCAAGCTCAAAAGATCCACGTTGAGCCAATGGTTCCCCCCCTGTCAGAAGCACATGCTCAGTTTCAAAACCTCTAACAAGTTGGATCAAATCCGGAATTTCTATTTCTCGGCCTTCTTCCCAGGCGTATTGGGTGTCGCAGTAAGAGCAACGAAGATTGCACCCGGTCATTCTTACAATGACAAAAGGTAGCCCGGCGAAAGAAGATTCGCCCTGTATACTCTTGAAAATTTCACAAACTCTTAAAATCATATATTGTGTCATGTTAGATAAATGTCATATTGTAAATTAATAACGAAAAATCAGAAAGCCATCCATATATAGGCGTTTGTTCTAATAGAAAAAATACATTAGCTCCAAGATGACGTTTTGGATACCGGTAAGAGTCCTTAAACTTGATCCAAAAATTCCGTGGGGAATTGGTGTCGTCGTTGCTCATGTGGAGGAATAATGATCGAAAAAATAAGGGTCCGATTTCTTCCTGACGATATTACGATCGAAACACAGTCAGGGGTCTCTCTCCTGGATGCGGCGTTAGAAGCGGGGGTATTCATTCCAGCGGCTTGCGGGGGATCCGGGGCCTGCGGTCAATGTAAGGTAAGAGTTGTCGAGGGAGATGTTTACGCGGAATCTACAGAGAAGATAAAGCCTGACGAAAGAACCCAGGGATTTGTGCTGGCGTGTAAGACCAAACTCGTTTCCGGTGTGACTATAGAGGTTCCGAAAGCCAAGGTTGGTAGAAAGGTAATCCCAAGAGATGAGGCCGAAAGGATGAAATCAATGGCCCGTCCGATGGAATCGCCAATAATACCTCAACTGAATCCGCTGACCGTAACGGTTGAATTAAATCCCCCCCCACCAAGATTGGACGATAACACCAGTGACTATGAACGGATTGTTCGCACCCTCAAGCTTGAACATGGGATATCGCCTGTTACGGCTCCATTGGAAGTCTTGAAAACGATTCCGAACGAAGTTCGCGAACAGAACTGGCATTTTTCCGCAACTCTGCAACCTGAGCGGCTTCCTGGAATCGAACCTCTCTATCGATTGATGAGGCTGGCGCCTACTGCCAAGACGTCATTGAAGACGGCGTTGGCGGTAGATATCGGGACCACATCTCTTTGGGGGGAATTGGTCAACATTGATACCGGAGAGGTCCTTGCCAGAGCTTCGCGATACAACCCTCAAATTTCTATGGGCGACGACGTTATCAGCAGAATAGTGTTCGCGCTGAAAAGAGATGGGTTGGAAAAATTGCAGCAGAGTGTGGTCCAGGGGCTTAATGAGATTATCAAAGAAACGCTTGAAATAAGCCGAGCGACCAGAGATTCCATAAATTATATGGTGGCTGCCGGCAACACAGTGATGACACATCTGTTTTTGGGACTTTATCCAAAATATCTCCGGCAGACTCCGTATGTTCCTGTAGGGCAAAATGTAGACCCCGTGCCGGCAGCGTCTCTGGGGCTGGATATGCCTGAAGGATCATTTGTCTGTGTTTTTCCCGGAGTCGCGTCATATGTTGGTGGCGACATAGTAAGCGGTGTTTTGGCCAATGGGATGTGGGATTCCGATTTTATGACTCTCTTCATAGATATAGGGACCAACGGCGAAATAGTCGCCGGGAACAGGGATATGCTCATGACAGCGTCATGTTCCGCTGGCCCGGCGTTCGAAGGAGGGGGTTTGCAACATGGAATGCGAGCGGCGCCGGGAGCTATAGAGGGTGTGCTGATCGACCCTGAAACTTTTGAACCAATGATAAAAACGATTGACTCGAAGCCGGCGATAGGAATTTGTGGATCGGGCATCATCAACATAATTTCCCAGATGCTTCGAAACGGGATCTTGAACCAGAACGCGAAATTTGCTCAGGATCTTGACACGAAAAGAATCAGAAAAGGGGCAAGCGGTTTTGAATATGTAATATGCAGGGCGGCCGAAAGTGGTTTGAAAGAAGACATCACGTTAAGCGAGGTCGATCTTGACAACATCATACGGGCAAAAGGAGCCATGTTTTCTGGGTACACCTGTCTGTTGGAAAAAATCGGCCTGAGTGTTGAAGAACTCGACAGGGTTATTATAGCTGGAGCGTTTGGAAGTTTTATAAATCTCGATCACGCAGTCACTATCGGATTACTTCCCGACATTCCGAGAGAGAAATTTTCTTTTATTGGGAATTCTTCTCTGAAAGGAGCCCGTTTGGCCGTGATGGACTACAGCCTCCTGGAGAAATCAAGAGAGATCGCCAGGGCCATGATGAACGTCGAATTGTCTGAAGATCCAGCTTATATGGACAATTTTATGGCCGCTCTTTTCTTGCCGCATACTCGAATGCAACTGTTCCCGTCGGTGAAGATAGGCGCTCAAAGACAATCTGAGTAAGCCAAAATTCTTTACACTTTTGTTGGTCTAAATTGAAAATATTTGATATACTTAAGACTCTAAGCTTTTCAATCTTTGAATAATATTTTGACCTTGCAAAATCAATATATCGGGAAAATTGACGCGTCATGATTCATGACGTTTGTCCTGAATTGGTAACTGGCTGAGATATAATCAGAAAATATCAACATGGAGTGTGATATGAGCCACAAGTACGTTTACTCATTCAAAGATGGAGACGGTAAGAATAAGAAGCTATTGGGGGGCAAAGGCGCTGGTCTTTGTGAAATGACCCAGATCGGCTTAAACGTCCCGCCTGGATTTGTCATTACGACTGACGCGTGTCTGGCGTACCTTGACTCCGGCCAGTCCGAGCTTCCTGCTGGTTTGATGGATGCGGTCAAGAATCATATGAGCGAGGTTGAAGCCGCTACCGGCAGAAAGTTCGGAGATCCGAGCAATCCGCTCCTGGTTTCCGTTCGTTCAGGTTCAGCTCTTTCCATGCCTGGAATGATGGATACTATACTGAACCTTGGTCTGAATTCCTCTACCTTGCACGGTCTGATCGAACAAACAGGCAATGAGCGATTCGCCTATGACGCCTACCGACGTTTCATTCAATTGTACGGGAAAATCGCCATGGGAATTTCCGACCAGTACTTTGATGAGACCTTAGCTGCGGTAAAAATAAGAACTGGCGCAATTTCAGATGTGGACTTGACCACCGAGGACCTCAAGGAAGTCAGTGAACTCTTTCTCAACGTTGTGGAAGAGCAAACATTCAGACCATTTCCGGAAAATGTATACGATCAGTTGAATATTGCCATTAAAGCCGTGTTCAATTCATGGATGGGCAAACGCGCTGTCGATTATCGCCGGGAATTCAATATCACGCCGGACAAAGCAAACGGGACAGCAGTAAATATAGTGGCCATGGTATTTGGAAACATGGGAAATGACAGCGGCACCGGGGTTGGTTTTACTCGAGACCCGGCCACTGGTGAAAACGTGATGTTTGGTGAATATCTTGTGAACGCACAGGGAGAAGATGTCGTTGCAGGTATTCGAACACCAAAGCCCATTCAAGGCATGGCCGAGGAAATGCCAAACCTGTACGTACAGTTGGAAAACCTCAGAAACAAACTGGAAAAACACTACAGAGAAATCCAGGATTTTGAATTTACTATAGAAACGAGGAACTCTTTACTGTTTACAGACCCGTAATGGAAAAATGAACGCAGCGTCCATGGTGAGAACCTCAGTCGAGATGGTAGCGGAAGGACTATTGACTAAGGACGAGGCGTTACTGCGTATAAATCCCGAGCATCTTGAGCAATTGCTTTATCCCGGCTTAGACCCGAATTACGAGGCGGTCCCATTGGCGACAGGGTTGCCCGCGTCTCCCGGGGCGGCTTCCGGCAAATGTATTTTCGACGCGGACAGTGCGGAAGAACGTGGCAAAAATGGAGAGAAGGTGATTCTAGTCCGCGAAGAAACCAAACCGGAAGATATACACGGATTCTTCGCTGCTCAGGGAATTTTAACAAGCCGCGGAGGAAAGACCTCTCATGCAGCGGTAGTGGCTCGGGGAATGGGCAAACCCTGCGTAGCAGGCGCTGAAGGCATAACGGTTCAAACGGAGCACAGGTTGGCGATTGTCGGCGACAGGGTGATCCACGAAGGAGACATCATTACTATTGATGGCGCCACCGGCAATGTTTATCTCGGCGAAATCCCTACGATTGAACCTGAGTTCAGCGAACATCTGAACACCCTGCTCGCATGGGCGGATGATATAGCTCGGCTGGGAGTCATGGCCAACGCCGACACCCCTGAGGACGCGGCTAAGGCGCGGCAGTATGGAGCTGTAGGCATCGGCCTGTGCAGGACCGAAAGGATGTTTAACGCTGCGGATCGATTACCGAAAGTGGTCGATATGATATTGGCTGAAACCCCGGAAGACAGGGAAGTTGCGCTCGGTAGACTGCTTCCGATTCAAAAGGAAGATTTTGAAGCAATATTTAAGGCGATGTCCCCCTATCCGGTAACGGTTCGCCTTTTGGACCCGCCAATACATGAATTTTTGCCTAACGAAAATGAGCTTGTCAGGCAGCTTCAGGAATTGCGAGGGTTGAGATCAACGATACGGTCTGCGGAGCAATTCCTCGAAGCCGTTAAAATGGTAGATTCAGACGCTCACGCCAGTTACATGGAAGGCCTTTCAAAATTACCCATAAATCTTTCATCTTTGGATCCAGCGCTTGTCGAGGCGGCTATCAGCAAGAGAGAGCTGATGCTTCAGCGAGTGAGGACTCTGAGGGAAGTCAATCCTATGCTTGGACACAGAGGCGTCCGTCTCGGCATCACCTATCCTGGAATCTACAGGATGCAGATTCAGGCCATCCTTGAAGCGGCGGCAGAGTGCGTCAAAGACAACGTGGAAGTTAATCCTGAAATAATGATTCCACAGGTCTGCTCGGAAAAAGAGCTTCAATGGGTAAAAAAATATGTTGATGAAATTCGCGAAACTGTCGAACAGTCATACAATGTGAAGCTAAAATTTAAGTTTGGAACAATGATTGAGGTTGTCCGAGCTTGCGTTACCGCCGACAAACTAGCCCAAACAGCGGAATTTTTCTCGTTTGGAACCAACGATCTTACGCAGGCGACATTCTCCTTTAGTCGTGAAGACGCAGAAAACAAATTTCTCCCATTCTACCAGGAGGAGGCCCTTCTGCCTGACAACCCCTTTGAAGCCCTTGATGTGGAGGGAGTGGGCGCCATGATGGATATGGCGGTAAAGAAAGGGCGAAACACCAACCCGAACCTAAAGATCGGAATTTGTGGGGAGCATGGGGGCCATCCTGCCTCAATAAAATTCTGCAACAAGGTGGGACTAAACTACGTGTCGTGTTCCGGTCCGAGAGTGCCAATCGCTCGCCTGGCAGCGGCGCATGCCTCTTTGCTGGAAGACAAATAAAAAATGTGAAGTGTGATCGTTTAGTTAAATGAAGCAAGAAAGGCGGCCCATTCGTGGGCCGTCTCTTTTTTGGGTCAGCCTCAATTTTTTTGATGGGAGGAATACTTGTAGCGTACCTTACATGAAAAGACGCCCTTAGAAATGTTGACATACAGCCTCATATAATGCTAACATAACACTTGATAATAATAATGTATCACACTTAACTATTTAGAAATTGAGGCTAGAATATGAAGCATAATGTCAAACTCAAAGTATTCTTGGCGCTGGTTTTTTGTTTGGGAATGTTGACCATTGGACATTGTGCCGACTGCGCCCCAGTTAGTCAGTGTGTCCCGGACCGACCTGTTCCACCCGAAACTATCGGCAGTCTAAGTGTTCCGTTTGATCTTCCCATCTGGCCTACCATCATAAAAACCGAATTTCACATTCTTCCGTGGGTAAGCCTGAGCAAGTTTTCTGTTTGTTTGCCTGGGAGTTGTCGGGCTATAGAATTTAGGGCTCCTTGCCTGTCGCTAAAACCAATTCCTGTTTGGTTTCCATGGTTGAGACCCCTGGATGCGGAGTGCAAAAACTCGGAAGTGTGCCGCATACCTTGATTAATATTTCTGTTAATCAATTGCCAGTTTATGGTTATTGACTGACAAGTTTCATCTCATCAAACTTCTCTAAGTCTTGTCCTCTGTTGGTGCTAGCTTCTGGTGAATTCCTCAGAGATAGACCTCATCATTGATAAAACAGTTAAGTTTCTCGACGGGTACGGGGGTTTTCTCCTGACCGATACGAGGCTGGATTTCTTTCGGTCTCGTTTCCAGGAATTATCCGAAAAGGCTGGCCGGGAAATTGACCATCTGTATCTGGGGCTTGTGGGCGGATCCGGAGTAGGTAAGTCATCGCTGATAAACGCGATTGCCGGAAGTAGAATCTCTGATCCTTCAGATCGACGGCCATTCACCGACAAGATAGTAGTTTATCGACATGAGGATCAGGAGAGAGGGTTAAATCAGTTTGCGGCGATTTTCAAGAGTCCGGATAATGTTCACCATAATGACTCACTCAAGACAATCGTGATCCTTGATCTCCCTGACATAGACAGCCTGGAGACGTCTAATCGCGAAGTAGTAGCCGAGATTCTCCCACATCTGGATGCCGTCGCATGGATAGCAAGCCCGGAAAAATATGCCGATGCGACTTTATATGATTCGATCAGGGCTTCACTGATTCATCAAGAGAACTTTATCTTTGTTCTCAACAAAATGGATCAGATCCTGGAACAAAATGGTTCTGATCCATACTTGAGGATCAAGGAAATATCCGGAGACTTTGGATTTCAGTTGAAAGAAGAAGCCGGTATTGTTGAACCAAAGCTGTTCTGTGTTTCGGCCCTTCTTGAATTTGAAAGGGGCTCATCAAGAGATTTCTTTTCCCATGAATTTCTTAGATTGCGGAAATATCTCACTGACAAGTGGAACGCGAAACAGATCAACGTTGTAAAAAGAGCCAATCTTATTGAAGAAATTGGGATTGTCCTGAAACAGTTGGGACTGGAAACTGATCTTGAAACCAAATTAAAGGCGGTTCAGGAAATTCAGGTTATAAGCCTGGAGGAATCCGATCTTATTTCGGAACTGGACTTCCTTGAACTGCGGATTTCATTGAAACAAAGAACGTTGGAAATTCTAGCTGGTCAAGATAATTCGATCCGCCCAGTTACCCTGGTCATGTCAAAGCTTTTGTCGAGACGCTCGCCAGGAAACGAATGCAGAATATCCGAGCTGGAAACAATTTTGAGAACCGAAGCTTCCGGAGGCGCCCAACAAAAATTCTTGCTGTTGGAAAACAACCTGAGGCATGTTTCGGCCTCTCTACTATTTTCAACGATCAGGGAAATGGGTTCAATAGATGATGCAATTGGCGCATCGATTTGTGACAAATGCGCTAACATGTCATTTATCTCTTTGGAAATATTGCTGGAAAAAACAATTGCTTCAGGGACCGGTATTGTCTGCAAGTTAAGAAGAGGCATGCAAGGGCTAATTTTGTTATTTCCGTTGGCATTGATGGCTCTAAAATTGTCAGGTGTGAACTCTTTTTCAGGTATGTCCCAAGGTTTTGCATGGACCGGCGTGCCAGATCACATTCTCCAATTCTTCATCTCACTTTTCAGCTCCGAGGGTTTGGCGTCAATAACCGCTCTTCTTATAACAGAGTTGATTCTCATAACTGTATTCTCATTTAGACGATTAAAGAAAATAGAGAAAATGGCGGATAAAATTTCCTCCAGAATTGTCTCTAATCTTGTAAGTTGTCTCAACGAGTCAATCAAAGCCCAAATTGATGAAAGAGTTTCAGCTCTCAACAATTTGAGAAACGGCATATCCAGTTGTTCCCAGTTAATTTCTGATTATCGAAAAATGGCCTCGGCATAATATTTAATAATTCCATCCCAGTGTGACCCGTTTTGTTGAAATTGATTTTACGTAACGTGTTCAGGCATCGACTACGTTCTGTCCTGACTTTGTCAGGTGTCGCCATTGCAATGCTAGCATTTGGAATTCTCAGAACTCTTGTCGGGGCCTGGTATGCGGGAGTGGAATCGTCATCCGCAAATCGTTTGGTTACTCGAAACAAAATTTCACTTATCTATCTGTTGCCCCTGGCCTACAAAAATAAAATTCTGCGGGTCCCGGGTGTGAATGGGCTTGGGTACGGGGTCTGGTACGGTGGAGTATACAAGGACAAAAAAAACTTTTTCCCCCAGTTTGCAATCAGTGGCCTGGACTATCTGAGCCTTTATCCTGAGTTTCTCTTACAGGAAACCGACAAAAAGGAATTCGGAAAAGATAGAGGCTCAGCGATTGTCGGCCGAGCCACAGCCGAACGGTTTGGTTGGAAGAAGGGGGATACTATACCCCTTCAAGGAACCATATATCCGGGAAATATTGAACTGACCATCAAGGGCATTTACAAAGGGGCCCAGAAAAATACTGATGAGACTGCGCTTTTTTTCCATTACGACTATCTTAATGAAAGACTCAAGAAAAGCTCTTCAGATCTTACTGACAAGGTGGGCTGGTTTTTGGTCAGAATTAAGGAGGCTGATCAAGCCCCCAAGATATCACTGGAAATTGACGAGTTATTTAGTAATTCCCTGGCTGAAACCCTCACTGAAACTGAAAAAGCGTTTCAAATGGGCTTCGTGGCAATGACGGAAGCGATACTAACTGTGGTCAGGGTGATTTCAATCGTTGTCATAGCCATAATACTAATTGTTCTTGCAAACACTATGGCGATGACGGCCCGAGAAAGGTCATCCGAATATGCAGTCCTGAAAACTCTGGGATTCAGTCCCGCATTTATTTTTGGTTTAATTTGCGGTGAATCGATTTCTTTGGCTCTGTTGGGAGGGATTTTGGGAGCGGCTTTGGCTTTTCCAGGTGGGATGCTTTTTCAGATCGAGCTGAAATCGTTTCTGCCTGTCTTTGATATTACGTATGAAACAGTGCTACTTATTCTCGCTGTGTCCTGCGGAGTCGGAATCGTGGCTGCTATTCCTCCAGCGATAAGAGCCGGTAGAATTTCCATCAGCCAAGGGTTGAGAAGCCTAGGCTAAATATTTTCACACATCATAAGGAGTCTTTACAGAATTCATTGTCTCGAAAACTGCCCCAGAATGTGTCGTCAATATTAACCTAATCGGCTGGAATCCATTTACGTGTGGTTCTGATAAACGCAAAAGCCGGGATGGAAAAGAAGAAAGTCAACAGGAAATAACTGGTGTAGCCTATTCCAATTGTAGCCCATCCACTGAGGGAGCCGGCGATTATTCCAGACATTCTGAACAGGGCCGACAACAGGGCGTATTGTGTTGCGGAGAATTCCTTTCTACAAATGCTCATTAGGAAAGCTAGAAATGCCGCCGATCCTAAGCCTCCACAAAAAGATTCGATTGCGGAGGCGGCGTAAACGCTTAAGGGGCCAAGATGAGGATTCGCTGCCACTAGCACATATGATAGATTGCTTACCGACTGGAGGATCCCGAGCACCCACAGGCCCACGTAGATTCCGAAGCGAGCCATAAAAACGCCGCCCGCCAGGCCACCTGCAATCGATGAAAAAACTCCGAGTGTGCCTGTGATAAGCCCGATTTCAGTTGTGCTCAATCCGCGGTGCAGCCAGAAAGGTCTTATCATGGGGCCGATCGCCATGTCTCCTAATTTGAAAAGCAATATGAACATGACTACTTGAAGGACTTGCGGCCTCTCAAGTAGATCTCTTGCCGGAGCCATCAAGGAAGCGAATGAGAATTTAGGCCTCTGCACCTCCACATGGGGCAATTTTAAGGAAAATACGAAGCAGATGAGCAGAATCCCTGCGGCTATAGAATACGTGAGTCTCCATCCGATCCATCCACCCAGAGCTACAAACAATCCTCCGGCCACAACGAGCGCTCCACGGTACGCAGCCTGGCGAAAACCGTTGGCGATTCCCATCTCCGAGGAATCAAGGAGTTCAATAGTATAAGCGTCTATTGCTATGTCCTGAGTCGCCGAAAAGATCGACAATGTAGCAATTGAGCACCACAATAAAAATCCGGGCTTCGAGGGATCGAGCGGCAAAAGCAGAAAAATGGCGCCGGCCATTACAAGCTGAGCCATTCCGATCCACTGCCTCCTCACCCCAATAAAATCAATGGCCGGGGCCCACAGGAATTTCAAAGCGTAAGGCAGGCTTAGCAGACTCAACAGGCCAAGGTCGGTCAAGGACATCCCGTGAATACGAAAATAAATTGGAAGTGTCTGTTCAATTATTCCAAAGGGGAAACCTTCAGCAAAATACAGGAGAGAAACAAGAACTATTTTTCGGTTTAATGTCACCGTGGCTCCACAATTACAAACGGAGGTAAATTTGTCCACGGCGCAACCTATACTCTAAAGATGGAAACATAAATAGAAAAAACCCGGACAAATCGGATTGAGGCATAACGTATTAGAATGACAATGTTTACCGAAACTGACAATTGATAGTAAGATCATTTTCTCGAACAGGTTGTCACCTGTACATACTTAATTGAGGGGTGATGGAGCGATGGCGTGGCATGAACAGGGCATAGAGGAGGCATTAAAGAATCTCGGAGCCAGGATGGAAGGCTTGACTGAAATCGAAGCCCAGGAACGTTTAGAGCGTTACGGTAAAAATGAAATTATTCGCGGAAAGCCTCTTACACCTTTTGAAATCTTTCTGAAACAATTTTCAAATTTTTTTGTATTGATTTTATTCTTTGCGGCCGGTTTGGCGTACGCCGTCAGTTTTATGCCGGGGGAGGGGGATCGTTTTCTTACATCACTGTTCATCCTGGGGATCATCGCGATAACGATCGGGCTTGGATTCTTTGAGGAATACAAAGCTCAAAAAGAACTAAGGGGGTTGGACAAGCTACTCCGATTTAAGGCTACAGTGGTTCGTGATGGTGTTCACAAAGAGATTGACGCGGACCAGGTTGTGCCGGGTGACATACTTGTTCTGTCGCACGGACAAAAAGTCCCCGCTGACGCCCGTGTCATCACGACACACAGCCTGCGTACGGATGAATCCGCTCTAACTGGAGAAAGCCTCGGCGTGGAGAAAAGTGAGGACCCGGTATCTCTTGACGCCCCGCTAGCGGAGAGAACCAGTATGGTTTTCGGCTCCACTCACATAACTCACGGCAAGGGAACGGCTGTCGCAGTCAGCACGGGGATGAACACCGAAGTTGGTAGAATCGCCGTTAGTCTGGGTCATATCGGCGAGAGGCCCACTCCCTTCGAAATAGAAGTCCAGGTGATGGCTCGTCAGATGACTCTAATAGTGGGGGCGCTGGCGGTAATCGTGGCCCTGATTTTATTTTTCTGGTTGCATGAGCAGGTGGTGGATGTGTTGTTGAACACTCTAAGCCTGGCTGTGGCCACCATTCCGGAGAGTCTTCCTATTGTCCTGATCTTTGCCCTTGCGCTTGGAGCCCGCCAAATGGCGTCTCGAAAAGCTGTAATTAGACGTCTGGCTGTAGTGGAGTCGCTTGGATCGGTAGATACCATCTGCACTGATAAAACAGGCACTTTAACGCAAAACGTAATGACAGTGGAAAGGATTCTGACTGATAACCGTCCAATTAAGCTGGAAGACATAAAAGATCATGACGATGATGTGATTGAACTGATAAGGGCGGGAGCGCTCTGTAATGAAGCGATAATTGTCAGCGACCCTGAATCGAGGTTAGTCGGCGACCCTGTGGACACGGCGATGTACAAGGCGGCTCAAGCAGTTGGTTTGGACGTTGAGCTGGAACGGACAAACTCTCCCAAAGTGAATGAAATACCGTTCAGTTCCGAACGGAAGATGATGACGACAATCCACAAAAGAGGCCAGGGGTTTACTGCATACTGTAAAGGCGCTGCGGAAGTTATTCTTTCCCGCTGTTCATGCATGGTGTTTGACGGCAAGGAGACGCCCCTCGATTTGTCCCGTATGGAGGTGATCCATCAGGCCTTGAATCAATTTGAAGAAGAAGCCATGTACGTCCTCGCTCTTGCCGAAAAAAAACTGGAGACGAAGGAAATTAATGGCGAAACAGAGCAGGATCTCACTTTGCTCGGTTTCCAGGCCATGAAGGATCCAGCCAGACCAGAGGCCGCTTCGGCAATAGCAGAGGCTCAAGGCGCTGGTATTCGTGTCATCATGATAACCGGGGACAACAAACTCACTGCAAGCGCGATAGGGAAACAACTTGGAATAGGCAATCGATTCCTGGAATCGAATGAAGTCGAGACAATGTCCCAAGCGGAACTCCGCGACAAGATGCGCAATGTTGACATAATCGCCCGCGCCACTCCTGAGACAAAACAAAAAGTCCTTCAGGCGCTTCAGGATGAAGGCCATTTTGTAGCCATGACCGGTGATGGCGTAAACGACGCTCCGGCGCTAAAACAGTCGGACGTTGGAGTTGCAATGGGAGTTCGGGGAGCCGATATAGCCAAAGAATCTTCTGATATGGTGCTCCTGGATGACAACTTTAAAACCATAGTAGCCGCTGTCGAAGAGGGCCGAAGAATTTTTGACAATATAAGGAAGTTTACAAATTATCTTTTGAGCACCAGCCTTGGAGAAGTATTTGTCGTCCTGGCTCTGTCCATAGGTGGCTATTTCCCTCTTTCGGCTCAAATGCTTTTGTGGGTTAACGTAGTAACTGACCTGGTGCCGGCGGCAGCCCTTGCGGCCGATCCTGCGGTCCCCAGGCTTATGAAGAGACGGCCCCGCCACCATGATGAACCAATTCTTAACAAGGCGATCTACGCAACCATAGCCGGAAGTATTCTGAGGACTCTCGTCGCTTATCTGTTCATTTTTTGGGTAGGGTTAAAATTCGGAGGAGTCACTTACGCCAGGACCATGCTGTTCACAAGTATTGTCTTGCACACGTTTACACGTATTCTGGTGGTCCGCCAACTGGACGCGCTCTCAATATGGTCCAATAGGCCGTTACTCTGGAGTTACGGTTTTGCTATATGTTTACAGCTTTTGGCGTTGTATACACCGGTAAACGTTGTATTCGGGGTAGTTCCTTTGGATTGGCGAGCCTGGGCGGTTATGATCCCGGTAGTGGTTTTATCTTCCGTGGCCGGCGTTTATATGACCAGATGGATACTAAAACTGGTCCCTCTGTGGGAAGATTGAACCGGTGAAAATTTCATTTTTAAAACATGCTGGACAATAACGGAGCCAAATTCATAGTGACCCAGAAGTTACAGGAAACATGAACTTGATATTACGCCTGAACGGTTTTCTCATCCGTCGAATTGGTCCCACACACTGTCGTGGATGTGTTTAAGCAAATTGTTTGAGGCCCGAGAAGACCAAGCGACATCGTGAGTTTAATGAGATCTTCCATAGGCATGTCCAGCTTCTGGAAATTCTCTTCAGGCACCAGAACATTGAATCCCGTGGCAGGAATGGGCGAATTAGGCACGAAGACAAGAACATAAGCTCTACCATCTGAAAGCGTATAACGTTGAGAAGATGTCAACAAAGCTATGGTAGTAACTGTTCCGAGATTAGCCAGTCCCACTCCTCCAAACTTTTCCAGCCCCACTCCGGCTCCATTTTGTCCAAAAAGTTCAACCGCCTGTACCACCGCGGAATAAATCTTTCCAAAAATAGGAATTCTAGCGAACATTTGGTTGACGCTTTTTTGAAATCTGGAGACGGTGGCTCTAGTTACAAGAAACCCCAGTAATATTATGCACAGTATGACAACGAGGTACCCTATAAAATAACCAGGGTACTTGTAATCATCACCGACCATAGCTCCCAGTAATTGTCCAAAATAGCTGCTGGGACCGACATACGCGTCAGCCAGTTTCACGATCCAGCCGACGACCAGGACGGTAATCACGAAGGGCAGAAGTGTCGCCAGACCTGTCAGGAAAAGTCTTAACGGAAAGCTGGTAAATTTTCTCATGATACGTTCAAGAAATCACTGCGACATGTTTGAGAATTTTTAGCGTCATTCGGCAATTTCCATCACAGCCGATCTTGCATGTATTTGCATTGGGCGTGAACGTCCCTGACGTTTTACCGGGATTCTTGACAGGCCCTTTTGGTCCTGGGACGCTCCCGGATGTTTCGGAATTTAAACTGAAGTATGTTATCGTGATGAACAGAATTAGTCGAAACGATTCCAAAAATTATCATGAATCGATCTTGGTCTGTTCTGGTCTTATGTGGAAAAGACTCTTTTTCTCCAGACAGATTGCGTGTCATCGGGGTCTCTTTCTTAACGACGCGGAATATACCATGGTTGAAAGAGTGGCGCAATTTGTTAGAATGAGCTTTGATTTCTCGTTTCGCAAATCTCGCAGTTTTGGGAGGATTAAACGATGAAACTGGAAGATTTTGTTAGAGACAAAATTAAGTGGTTGGGACATGCAAGTTTCCGTATCGACGGTTCCAAAGCGACGGTGTATATTGATCCCTGGAAACTTTCGAACCCAAAACCCGCTGACCTCATTTGTATAACCCACAGCCACTTTGATCATTTGTCGCCAGAAGATGTCGCTCTAATCAGGAAACAAGACTCAACGATAGTGGGTCCACCGGACTGTAAGGCAGATTTTGGAAACGCGTTCAAGCCAATAGCCCCTGGACAAACTATAGTTGCAAAAGATGTCACGATCCTCGCTGTTCCAAGCTACAACACCAACAAGGATTTTCATCCCAGGAAGAACAACTGGGTGGGCTATGTATTAACAGTCGATGGTTTCAAGATTTATCATTCCGGTGACACGGATGTCATTCCTGAAATGAGTGACATAGAGACTGATGTGGCGCTTTTGCCTATCGGCGGCACTTACACGATGACCTCATCTGAAGCGGTAAACGCCGCCAGAAATATCAACGCGAAGATTACTGTTCCCATGCATTGTGGCGATATAGTTGGTGATCTTAAAGATCGTGAGATTTTCAAGAAGGCGTCAAGCAATACAGTGATCATTTTGGACCCAATTCAAGGAGAATAATATTCAAAACATGATTTTAGACTCAGACACTGATTTGAATTCAGTTCGAGTTCGGTTCGCTCCGTCACCTACAGGATATTTGCATTTGGGTGGAGCGCGAACCGCTCTTTACAACTGGTTATGGGCAAGGAAATTAAATGGTGTTTTCATTCTCAGGGTTGAAGACACCGATGTGGAACGCTCCACTCAGGATTCAGTCGAGGAAATACTGGAAGGCCTAAAATGGTTGGGGCTGGATTGGGATGAAGGCCCTTATTTTCAGACACATAATCTGGAAAAGCATAAAGCCGCGGCTGAGCAACTTTTGAAATCCGGTCACGCATACCGCTGTTTTTGTTCAAAAGAAGATCTGGAAAATCAAAGAAAAGAGGCTGAGGCAAAAAAAATCGCATTCATGTACGATGGTCGTTGCCGAAACCTCACCAATGAAGAAATTCAACACAAGCTTGATGACGGTTGTCCCAACGTTTTGCGTTTCAAGGTTCCTCGAGACGGTCATTCTACAGTATCATTTCAAGACGCTGTATATGGTAAAATTGAAAAGCGCGCCAGCGATATTGAAGATTTTGTAATACTTCGGTCGGATCATAGTCCTCTTTACATACTGTCAAATGCGGTAGACGACTCGCTGGACCGGATTTCACATGTCATACGAGGCGCTGACGGACTTGCGAACACCCCCAAGCAGATACTGATTTATGACGCTCTCGGAATAAAACCTCCCACGTTTGCGCACATGCCATTAACTCTTGACAACAAGAAAGCCAAACTTTCAAAGAGAGTCCACGGGGAAGTGGTTACGATATCATATTACAGACGTAGGGGATTTTTGCCTTGGGCGCTATGTAATTTTCTGGCCCTTCTCGGTTGGTCTTCTCCGGACGGAACGGAGTTCTTCTCACGGCAAGAATTGATAGAAACTATTTGATTTGTCACGAATAAACAGGCATAACTCAATTTTCAATTACGTTCCGGGGGACCCCAAAAACTGGACCGATCCGAAAGCGATCCATTTTAACGCGACATACATTCGAACCATGTCTTTAAATGATCTTGTTCCTTATATCGAACAGGAATTAAAAGAGCATGACCTTTGGGATCCATCGTACTCCGGCGCTAAGGAAGAGTGGTTTTTAAACGCTATTGACCAATTGCGATCTCGTTATCAGGTCATAACGGATTTTTCCTCCAGAGGCAGATTTTGTTTTGCGGATGATTTTGATTTTGATCCAAAAGCTGTGAAAAAGAATTTGGGCCAGGACGCGAGATTGGCTGAATATCTCCCTGAGTTGGCGGCGCAGCTTGACGGACTGACCAACTTCGATGGCGCAACAGCGGAAAATGTCTTTCGTGAATTTGCGGAGCGAAAGCAGGTAAAAGCGGGTTTACTAATCAACGCCGCCCGCACCGCTGTTTCCGGTTCTTCAGTTGGTCCGGGCCTTTTTGAGCTTCTTGTAATATTGGGGAAAGACAAGGTGGTCAAACGATTAAATGACTCGGTCAGTCTTATCCCAAAGATCGAATAACAGGCGCAAGGTTGAATCAACGCCGTAGCTGCGTCGTTATTACTGGCGATTCAGCACGGCGCTGAATATAGAGCGCATAATCTTGTCGGCATAGTCAATTATTCCGACTCCTTTCTGGCCGCAGTTAACAAGAATGGCAAAGACAACCGGCGCCCCGTTCTTGTCCAGCCCATAACCTGCCAAAGCATTTACGCCTCGCAATGTCCCCGTTTTAGCCCTTATTTTTCCTCTAACGCCCTTGTCCGTAAATTTTTCCCTTAGTGTGCCGTCGACACCGGAAATCCCTAGAGAAGATATGAATTCAGGGCTGGTATAAAAATCCTGTGAAGATGCTGCCAGAGTTCGGACCAATGCGGACGCGCTGATCTTGTTACTTCGAGACAATCCGCTGGCGTCTGCAAGGAAGAAACTGGATTTTGGCGCTCCGGCCTGGATCAGAAATTTTCTCATCATGTCCAAACCTTTTTCGCGTGTGCCAGGAGCCCCATGAGAAAAAGCTCCAAGAGCCAGGCAAATTTGCTCGGCCATGAAATTGTTGCTCAATTTGTCCAGCCAATAGACAATCAAGCCCAATGGCATGGATTGATGCTCAAGATAAAGTTTTGCGGCAGAGGGAGTCTGGCCTTTAACTACGTTTCCCTGAACCTTGATCCCCTCTCGTATCAAAAGATCTTTCAGGACATTCCCGGTATAAAGAGCGGGAAACTGAACATTCACATATTTGCCTTTAGCAGGCGCCTCAGCTCCAATCAGAACCTTCGACCATTATATGCTCGGTTCCATTGGTCACTGGCTTTTTGGAAATCTCAATCTTTAGCGGACTTCCGCCGGAGACAGTCTGAACATGTCCGGAAAGAGACGCGTAACCAGACATTGGATCCATGATGAGACCGCGATGGCGACCCCGGAGTTGAGCCCGGAATGACGGCAATTTTTAACGAATTGAAATTTAACGACAACGCGCTATACGGAGCGTGATACGACCGGAAACCAAGCTCTTCAGCTTCATCAAGGGGAGTATCGGGCGTGAAGAACGAATCATCGACTACTATTGATCCGTTGACCTCTGTGAGTCCCCTGTCTATCAATTCTCGAACCAGGGAGAAAAGTTCCTCTGTTACAAGATGAGGATCTCCATGGCCCTTCACAAAAAGATTGCCTACAGAAACCGCCATTAATCCGATCAGTAAATATTTGGGTGATAAATCTAAAATCAGGGCCAAGCGCTGAAAGGGCCGTAGCGGATGTAACGATCTTGAGAGTCGAAGCAGGTGTCAAGGCCAGATCAGGATTCTTTTCCATCAGTATTCGGCCTGAGTTGAGTTCCGCAACCTGACAGGAGATTTCGCAGTTTTGAGGTAGTTCCCTGCCGATGATTTTTTCCAGTTGAGGATTCAATGGGGGTGGATCAACGACCGCGCACGCGTTTGATTCGATATTCAGGGTCAGGATGAAGCTAAAGGAAATGGCGACCCAAATACGCATGATACGATTAATTCCGTATGGGTGGGGCCGGTTCTTTTTCAGGCGCGTCAGCGCGTGAAGGAGGCGCGACGCGCAGTTTTGTAGAAAAGATATAAACATTATTAAGTTATCTCCTGAATTTATTGAATAAAGTAATGAAAGATGAGTTGGTAAGTCATGTTTGACGCGTCTAAACGGTGTTTATAGCTATACCGGATTTATTAACCTTATTAAGTATATAGCGTTATAATATTTAGTATGCGTTGTCAATGCGCGCCCATTTCGGAGATGAAATCATTTTGAAGACATTATTTTGCTGTCAGATTTTAACGTTAAAATACTATGTGATATTAATATGTTATTCAGTTGAATACATTTTTAATTAGGTATTATTTTTAACTATCTAATAAAAAACTACATTTTTTTCTTGACAGCAATATGCTTTATCAAATAAAGGGATTTCCAACATTTCGAGCTGGGAGGAAGGGTATGTTGAGAAGAATCCCTTACACGCCGTTGGTATGTCTAGTTCTTTTGGTGTCCATGTGTTTTCTGAGCCCGTCGTGGGCGGTTGCCCCCGATGAATCGCTCGATGTCCTACTCAAACCCAACAACACAAATCTGGCGGCTAGTCCCGCTATTCAGCAAACCAAGGCAAAACGACCAAATTTCGGGTTTCCGGCTCCTTGGGCTGGGAATCCCTATGTTCCGGGACCTTCCAGGATAACGAAGGTCAAAGCCTTGCCACCAACTCTCTTACCCATGTCAGCTCCGGCTATGGGCTGTTTCTTGCCGATGCCCAGGCCGGGACAATGGCAAATTGGTGTTCAGGGTATTTACGCCCGCCTAAGGGGTTCCGTCCAATGGCCACGCTATACGTTGTCATGGGGCTGGGGTTACCAGGAACAGGCCGATTTTACCGATAGCTTTGGTTTACCTGCCCACCAGGTGATTCCTGAAGTCAATGCCAAATATCAGTTCCGCTGCAACTGGGGTCTCCAATACTCAGGTTTGTGGACCGAGGTAAAAGGTGGAAAATGGGTTGATAACTGGTTTTACTTTGGGTTCCAGGGGGGAGGATCGACTCCGCAAATATGGTCTCCAGGGCAGCAGATTCAGAGCCGCTGGCAACATGGCTATCAGAAAGTGGGACTTGTCTATGACGCGCTCAAGAGTTGTAAAGCGACCCTGAGCCTATTCGGCGGCTACATGCACGCTGATGATCGCATAGACGCTAATTGTTACATGTGCGGAAATTTCCAGAACACTTTCAGCAAAAGTATGGACACTGCCGCGGTAGGAGTTGAATTTCAGAAATGTGTCGCGACGAACTTCAATGGTGGCACATTCTCCTGCGACGCAAAAGCGACAGCAATGTTTGTGGATGATGTAGAAGGTGTGGACGTGCAGGCAGGTGGAAGATACACCATCCCGATGAATTGCGGACGATGGGGTTACATGAAAGGTGGGTACAGGCTGATCGACCTCAAGAAAGGCCCGTCCGACTACGTATTGAAAACCGCACTTGAAGGCGGTTACCTGGAAATGGGCTTCATTTTCTAAAAGATCTTAAAGTTTTCTGTCGGCCGATGAGTACAGGGAACCTCGACGATAAGATCCGGAGTTCCTAGCGATCAACAACCAAGCAATTTCGGATCAAATCAGTTCGAGACGCGCAATTCTCTAGTATTTATCGGCCATTCGTTTTTGTGAGCCCGGCCGTATAACGGCGTCTCCCAGCTCGACCCCACCGGTCGGGCTTCTTTTTTTTGGGCCCGCCGCATTTTTACGGATGTCGGTTTTAAGAACAAGGTCGATTTAACAATAACAGCCTCACTCCCAGATAGTCAAATAATTTAAACACTGGGGAAAACAGGCTCGGACCCAACGGCCTCATGCTTTTTGCGCTATCACGATTCGTCGAAATCCCGTATCAAAAATCAAACTAAGGAGCCTACAAGGGAGTGCCGTAATCCACGTATGATTTTCACCTGCGCAACGTCACCGATAAACCGATTAGCGACCACTTCGAAATTGACAATTTTATTTGTCCGGGTTCTTCCATAAAATTGATTTTCATAGCGACTGCGCCCTTCGATCAGGATTTCCGCGACAGTTCCTTCAAGAAGCCGATGGTAGTTCTGTGTTATTGCGCCCTGTACAATGTGTACCTCGGCTAGCCGCGCTTTTTTAACTTCCTCTGGAATCTGATCGCTCATGTGTTCAGCGGTGGTACCGGGTCTAGGTGAAAACTTGAAAGAAAAAATCTGGTCAAATCTAATTCGTTCAAGAGCGTCTATCGTATCCTGGAAATCTTCGTCCGACTCCCCTGGAAACCCCACAATCATGTCCGCGGTGATCGAACACCCGGGACATTTACTCCTCAACATATCTATCTTTTCAAGATATTCTGAAAAAGTATAGGCCCGTCTCATTTTCCTCAAGACTCTGTCCGACCCACTCTGGAGTGGAAGGTGCACGTGTTCGCATACCTTAGACAGGTTGGCTACAGCCTCAGCGAGCGAAGAATCAAAGTCCCGGGGATGGGAAGTTGTAAATCTGATTCTCTTTATTTCTTTGATAGCGGATAGCTTTTCCAGTAACCCAGTGAAATGAGTCCCATTTCCAAGATCTTTCCCATAGGCGTTAACATTTTGTCCTAGTAGGGCGATTTCTCTGACTCCCTGGGAAGCAAGACATGAAACCTCTTCAAGGATTTCTTCAGTTTCTCGACTCTGTTCCCTGCCTCTGGCATAGGGCACGACGCAGTAAGCGCAGAAATTGGAACAACCCTGCATTGTTGTGACATAGGAGCATACCGGACTGGGACCACGACCGGGAGCGGGCATGTGAAGGGACTGAATGTCATCGACGAATTCCGTTTTAACTATCCGTTCACGGCTTATACTAATGCGCTTGATTAATTCTGGTAGTTCGGAGATGTGGTGGGCGCCAAGAACAAGATCGAGATGATTAAACTTGGACGCAAGTTGGTCTTTTTTCTGTTGAGCCACACAACCGGCCACGACAACTATCATATTTGGATTTTGTCGTTTTAGGAGCCTTAGTTTACCAAGGGAACTGTAAACTTTATGTTCGGCTTTATCTCTTATGGCGCACGTGTTAATAACCACCACATCGGCCGAGTCGACAGAGTCGACCGCTTCCAATCCCAGTTGTTCAAGCAATTCGGACATCTTTTCCGAGTCATGCTCGTTCATCTGGCAACCGTAAGTCTCAACGAAATACTTTTTAGGTAACACCATTCTTTTCTCTAACTCAGAAATCTATCTACTTCCTTCACGAGATCCTTCACCGCCTGCGCCGACATTTTGAAGGCTTGAGACTCTTCTGAAGTCAAGTCAACTTCAACGACTTTCTCGATTCCGGCTGCGCCAAGTATAGCGGGAACACCCACGAAAATTCCTGTTTCCCCATATTCTCCTTCCAGATAAGCGGCCACAGGCAGCAGTCTTTTCTTGTCAAGGAGAACAGAACGCGCCATCTGAATGGCCGAAGCCGCTGGAGCGTAATAGGCGCTCCCGGTTTTTAGCAAACCAACAATTTCAGCTCCACCTTGACGGGTTCTCTTAACGATTTCCTCCAGACGTTCTGCAGACATGAAACGAGTAACAGGAACTCCGCCCACAAAACAGTAACGGGTCAGAGGCACCATCGTGTCGCCGTGTCCGCCGAGCACGAGAGCGTGAACATCTTCTACGGACACCCCTATCTCTTCGGCTATGAATGCCCTGAATCGGGCAGTGTCCAACACTCCGGCCATGCCAACTATTTTTCTCGGAGCGAAACCTGTTTTCTTCCATGCAGTGTAGACCATGGCGTCCAGGGGATTCGACACAACTATAATGATCGCGTCCGGAGAATATTTGGCCGCCTTTTCCGCCACTTCTCCGACGATCTTGACATTAGTTGACAGCAGGTCATCCCTGCTCATTCCCGGCTTTCTGGCAATGCCGGCGGTAATAACAATTACGTCGCTGTCTTTTGTGGCCTCATAATCGCCGGTTCCCGTCACCATCGTATCCACTCCCAGGACAGTCGTCGCCTCATAGAGATCAAGACCCTTTCCTTGGGGAATCCCATCCAGGATATCGATCAAAACGACATCTCCAAGTTCCTGAGCTGATGCGTAAGCCGCCACTGAAGCGCCTACATTACCAGCTCCAATAACCGTTAATTTCTTTTTGGCCATGATTTCTCCTCCGTTTCCTCCCTAAAAACGTTTCGAACAGTAGGTCACAAAAAAAACAACATGACAAATTCATATTCTCCGAGTTCCCGTGTTGTCAACCTATCGGGCCTGGACAGGGGCATATCCATTCTCCGAGCGTGAATCAAAGTATCTAGAACGAATCGTACATTGACCTGTGGATCCGCGGGGTCAAATCCCTGATCATCTGGGAGATGGCGCGACGCCGGTTGGATAGTGTTCCCTGGATCGAATCGGTAACAGTATAAGTGTACGAAGCCGAAAAATCGTTCTTCCATAATTGGCGATTTGTACCGGATTCATCAAGAAGGCAAGCGACACGCAATGTTCCCAGCCTTGTCAATTCCTTCCCATCAGCTCTAAAAGCCGATGGCGTGTCCTCATAAGAGGCGATGATCGTCTTGAGAACCACATCTCCGTTTTCGAATGTAGGTTTCAGCTTCGGGTCCAAAGCGAACTCGCGTCGAAGCTCATTCGTCAATTCGGTCTCAACCCCTGTGATGACTGTATTGTTCGTTGCGCTCTCAACAAGAATGGTTTTAGCGCCAGTCGGAAACATCGCAGGTTTTGTGGTTTCGCCGAACTTATAACCGCAGCCGCTGATTGAATAAAACAGAACTAGGAGTAGTAACGATCGCAGGGCGCCGAGTCTGAAAATTCGATTAGTTAGCGAATAAAAGTCATCGTTCACAGCTTCGGCTCTTGAACCAAATGTCTCAGTATACGAATAGAGACCGGGACCTGTCCTGTTGAATGAACTAATGGTAGAATCAAATCAAACCAAGCGCTTAACACGCCAGAATCAGCCGGCCACAATATTAATAAGCTTACCGGGCACTACCACCATTTTTCTGATCACACGTCCTTCGAGAAATCTTTGTACATTCGTTTCAGCAAGTGTGACCTGCTTGATTTCCTCTTCCGTGGAGGACACCGGGACGCGAATCTCCGCTCGTTTCTTCCCGTTGACCTGGACGACGATGGTCAATTCATCCTCTGCAATCAACGCTGGATCATAAGTAGGCCAGGCTTGCAGCGTCAAACCGCTCTTGTTTCCAAGCGCTTTCCACAGTTCCTCCGATATATGAGGCACAAACGGAGACATCAAGAGTATCATGGAACTGATGGCTTCCACCATCGCATCCCTGACGTCATTAGATCGCGAAATATCGTCTTGAGATATCTTCGCCAACTCATTGGACATTTCCATTATTGCAGCGATGGCCGTGTTGAAACGGAACCTGTTACTTATGTCCTCGGTCACTTTCTTGATAGTTTTGTGGGTGACACGTCTAACGGTTTTGCCCAATGGTGTTTGGGTAGGTTTGTCTTTAGGTTTGTTTAAAGTCTTGTGTTGTCCCACCAACGTCCAGATTCGGTTGAGGAACCTGTGCGCTCCCTCGACTCCCTCAGATGTCCACTCAAGATCCCTCTCAGGTGGGGCGGCGAAAAGACAGAACAGCCTGACCGTATCAGCGCCGAATTTGTTTATGAGTTCTTCCGGGTCAACCACATTACCTTTGGATTTTGACATCTTTGCGCCATCTTTAATTACCATGCCTTGGGTCAGGAGATTCTTGAATGGCTCACTTTCTTTCTTTATGCCGAAATCCCTAAGGACCTTTGTAAAAAACCTGGAATAAAGAAGATGCAAAATCGCGTGTTCTATGCCTCCGATGTACTGATCCACAGGAGACCAGTAACCGTCCTGGACCGGGTCAAGCAAGCCCCCCTCATAACGGGGACATGTATACCTGTCAAAATACCAGGAAGACTCCACAAACGTGTCCATGGTATCAGTCTCTCTTCGAGACGCGGAGCCACATTTGGGACAGGCGGTGTTAACCCACCAATCGAGGTCAGGCAACGGAGAACGGCCGCTTTCAGGAAATTCTATATTTGTTGGTAAAACAACCGGTAGATCCGAGTCAGGAACCGGTGTCGGCCCACATTTTGGGCAGTGTATGATAGGGATAGGCGCCCCCCAGTATCTTTGCCGTGAAATGCCCCAGTCTCTCAAACGGTAATTTATAGTTGGACCGCCTTGCTTCATGGATTTCAACTTCCCGGAAATAGCCTTTTTGCCCGATATGTTGTCAATTCCATCAAACTCTCCCGAGTTGACCAGCATTCCTTCCCCCACATAGGCTTCCGTCATCGTTCCTGCCTCTAATACTCTGTCCGGAGGTTGGACAACTACTACGATTTCCAGGCCGTATTTAACGGCAAACTCGAAATCTCTCTGGTCATGAGCGGGGACAGCCATGACCGCGCCGGTTCCATACTCATAAAGGACGAAATTGGCGCAATAAATCGGCATCCTTCGGCCATTCAAGGGGTTTACACAATAGGCTCCAGTGAATACGCCTTCTTTTTCAGCCTCTTCTCCAACGCGACTTTGCCAATCCTGAGTCAATGATCGGTTTACAAACTCCTGAACAGCGGATTCCTGAGTAGTTCCTTTGGAAAGCGACAGACAGAGAGGATGTTCAGGCGCAAGGCTCATAAAAGTCGCGCCGTAAAGGGTGTCCGGCCTGGTGGTAAAGACCTCAATTGACTGATTCGAATTTTCCAGATTAAAGAGAATTCTGGCTCCCTCACTCCGGCCGATCCAGTTCCTCTGCATTGTCAGGACCCTCTCTGGCCAGCCGGTTAAACGATCGCACCATTCCAACAGCTCATCTGCATATTCGGTAATCTTGAAAAACCAACCATCCTGCTCTCTTTGGATCACCGGTTCTCCACATCTCCAGCAGAGCCCGTCTTCCACCTGTTCATTGGCGAGGACAGTGGCGCATGTCCCGCAATAATTGACAATCGATTTCTTTCTATAAACAAGACCTTTTTCCAACATCCTAACAAAAAGCCATTGTTCCCATTTGTAGTAATCCGGATGGCATGTGGCGATTTCACGGTCCCAGTCATAAGAGAATCCCATACGCTTCAATTGACGTCGCATCTCATTAATGTTGTTTTTTGTCCAGATCGCTGGATGGGACCTGTTTTTTATAGCGGCGTTTTCAGCAGGCATTCCGAATGCGTCCCAACCCATAGGATGGAGCACATTCAAACCAGTCATCATCTTGTACCGGGCCACAACGTCTCCAATCGAGTAATTCCTGACGTGGCCCATATGAATTCTTCCCGATGGATACGGAAACATTTCCAGTAAATAGTATTTTTCCTTGGATGGATCGAGCTGAACCTTGAAAATATTCTCTTTTACCCAAAAGTCCTGCCATTTCTTTTCGATGACTTCGGGGTTGTATTTCGTTTCCATGTTTCCTCCACAATTGGCCGAATCAACAATTAACCTTTTCTTCTAACATATCGGGTAGGGCGGCTTCAACTTCAGTTATGCGCTTTGTTGTGGTCGCAGGCTCCCTGCCGTAATTCAAGTTCTTTTGTTTGGAATACTATAGCACGACCCCCATTAATGAAGCTCATTTTTCAATTAAGCAGTATGAGCAAAAAAAGGATCTTTAAAAGAATCTTACTTGGGGAAAATCATCACGTTGATCCTGTTGGTCGTACGTCGGAATTAGAAGAAGGCAATTTGGGAGGCTATTAGTTTGGTTCTGACGCCGGTAGTCAGTTTAGCTTCTGATGGAGACACTCGTTTGGGCTTTGGAAAAAGGGCCAGAGTTTTCATCATGGATATAGATCCGGTCTAAGTGTTCGGGCCTCATTAACAAAAGGCGCCGGAGCAGCATTGAAGGACTAATCATTGACGTAGAGTCGCTGTGGAGATGTCTTTTGCAGCAAGTATCTCGATGAGCCGCTCTTTAGCTCTTGAGGCGCTACCCCTCCCTGAATTTGTAATTGGTGACGCTGTGGATTTGATGAAGAAGTTGGGGCCGTAAAAAAAGTAGCGTTAAGCCCCTATTCAAGCAGACCTAACGCACACAAGTTATTCTGTTTTCACCTGCCAGATGATCCTTTAACGAAATTTGCTCCACGACGCTTGGAGTTTCTTATTCTTTCAAGAGATTCCCTGGCGTTTTCCATGGTCTCTACGACATCATGTTTGCCTACTTCCGAATTGGCTAAAGCGAGGATCTGATCTGTCAAGGACTTGGATTCTGGAGTCTTATGAAGCTTTTTTCTGCTTTTGTTCATCAATTATTCCTTTGGAATAGTTTATAACTTCCTAGCTAGAACTTCCTTCACCGCTAGACTCTTGTCAAGGGGAATCCTCGGAAACCGCCGTCCGGAAACTGCCGGCATCCAAACAAAATGGCTTCGATGAAACTCTTGAGGATGGGCTATCCTCTCTGTCCAAAACAGCCTGCGGTATTTTGACTTGACTGGCCGGTCAAATACGAATTAATGTTACGGAAGGTCCACAATGCACACACTAATGAAGAGGGAGATCTATGAATCGGGAAGTATCTTTAAGCCCTGAAGGTGAAGTTTTCTATCTTCCCAATGAAGATGATTACGCTGCAGAGTTTCTCCGTCTAAAGAATCTGGCGGATACCCATCGGAGCCAGGGTCGAGAAATAGTTGTCGTCATGGGCATAGGATTTGTAGGGGCGGTGATGGCCGCGGTTGTCGCTGATTCTACTGATGACTCGGGCAATCCCGGAAAATTCGTCATCGGCATGCAAAGGCCCAGCGCCCGCAGCTTCTGGAAAATCCCCCTCATGAATCGAGGTGTCGCTCCGGTTAAGTCTGAAGACCCGGAAGTCCCTGCCATGATCAAGAGATGCGTGGTGGACAAGGGAACCTTAACAGCGTCATTTACCTATCAGGCTTTAAGTCTGGCTGATGTGGTAGTGGTAGACGTGCAATGTGATTACATCAAGGAATCATTGAGTAATGTCAAAACCGGTTACGTTCACCTTGAAGACCTCGAAAAATCCCTTGAGATTATCGGTGAAACGATCCCGCCAACAGCGCTTACCCTCATAGAAACCACTGTTCCGCCGGGCACTACTGAACAGGTTGCGTACCCATTAATCAAAAGGGCCTTTCAGAAACGAGGCATCGAGGATGACCCATTGCTTGCCCACAGTTACGAGAGAGTTATGCCAGGGGCAAATTATGTCGCTTCTGTGAGGAATTTCTGGAGAGTTTGCAGTGGAATAAACAAGGAAGCGCGTGAAAGGGTGGTTAAGTTTCTGAGTGAAGTCATAGACACAAAGAATTTCCCCTTAACAGTTCTTGATAGACCAATTGAATCGGAAACCTCAAAAATAATCGAGAACAGCTACCGAGCAACGACGCTGGCCTTCCTGAACGAATGGAGCGTATTTGCCGAACGTAACGGGGTAGACCTGGTTAAGGTGCTGGACGCCATAAAAGTTAGGCCCACTCACTCGAATATTATTTTCCCCGGGCCTGGCATCGGTGGATATTGCCTTCCAAAAGACGGCGGCCTGGCTGTATGGGCGTACAAGCATCTTCTGGGATTCGAGGATGATCTTTTTAAGATAACACCGCTAGCAATAGATATAAACGACAGTAGAAGCCTGCATGTGGCAGAACTCGTTAGAGACGCCCTCCGAAACATGGGGAGATATATCGCCGCGTCCAAAGTAACTCTTTTAGGGGCTTCATACAGAGAGGATGTGGGGGACACCAGATACAGCGGCTCAGAAATTATTGTCCGCAGACTTGTCGAAATGGGCGCTGAGGTTTGTGTCCACGATCCGTATGTGGATCACTGGTGGGAATTCGAAGCTCAGGATACTTACCCCGCTCCGGGCAAAAGCCGCGGCCGGTTCTTCCGATCGCAGCAGAAGCTTACTGAACTGAAAATCGAAAAAGATATTGCAACAGCGTTAAAAGACGCTGACGTAATGATTATCGCGGTAAGACACAAGAAATTCATGAACATGGATCCTGATGAAGTGGTTCGCTACGCAGGCGGGCCATTAGCTATTATAGATTGTTTTGGGATATTGAAAGACGGGGCTATCGCTCGCTATTTTGAACTGGGCTGCGAAGTGAAGGGCCTTGGAAGGGGCCACATAAACAGAATAAAGAAACAATTTAAGCGTTAGGAAATCGCAAACAGGCTAGACCACAAAAACAGGTAGGGGTCGATAATAACGCTGCACGCCCGCTAATCAGTCTTCAAGACAGGGCGAACACAAGTTCATGGATCGAGGTTTAAGGTTCATGAGCGGTTTCCTTTTCGGCTCTGCGGCATACCAGATGCACAGCCTTGCATGTCCCGCATTCGGATAAATAGTGGTCCGACAATAGCCCCTGCCAATGAGCCTTTTGCTCGACTGTGAGAATCCCGGATCCCTTGCACAGTGGACAGACACTGTCCAACGCGGCTAGAACAGCTTCACGGATAAATTCAGACCTGTTTTGCATTCCCTTAAGGGCCTGACTCAGGGATTTGGGCACTTTAAATGTAATTATTTCTGGTTTATCCTGGTTCATGTCTAACTTCGTACACCGACGCCCCTAATAGTGCGCGCCTAAAATATTTCACCAAGTATTACATGTTATTACCAGCCAGTCAAGGAGGGCGTTTCACCCGCGCACGACCCGGCCTCCAAAAAGCGGGAACTCAAATTCTGCGTTCCGGTTGTAAACAACCGGGCTTTGTCAGGATCAACTGCCACAACTGATTGTAACGGGCTCGAAACGCTCCGGCGCATGAGAGGAGATAATACTCCCACATCCTTCTGAAGCGGTTGTCGTAACGTTTCGAAAGTTCCGGCCAGGCGTCCTGAAAGTTCGAATTCCAGGCCATCAAGGTCTTGTCATAGTGTGGTCCGATATTGTGCAGGTCTTCAATTACGAACAAGCCTTCAGCCGATTTGGCTATTTGGGCTATGCTCGGCAGCATTCCATTCGGAAAGATGTACTTGTTGATCCAGGAGTCCGTCTTGATCTGGGAAGAATTACCGCCGATAGTATGAAGTAAAAAAATTCCCCCATCTTTCAGACACCTGTGGACAATGCGCATAAACGTTCGGTAATTCTTGTAGCCAACGTGCTCAAACATGCCAACTGAAACGATTTTGGTGAATTCACCCGAAATTTCCCTGAAATCGGAGTTGATTATTTTTACCGGCAGACCTGAAAGTGTCTGTTTGGCGTATTTGATCTGCTGTTCTGAAATGTTGACTCCGGTAACTTTGCAACCAGTTTTCTCGGCCATGTATCTCGCAAGTCCACCCCATCCAAAGCCAATATCGAGCACATGATCTGACGGGGCGAGTTTGAGCTTGGCGATTATCAGGTCCATTTTGTTAATCTGGGCCTGTGTGAGGTCATCAGTTTCCTTGAAGTAGGCGCAACTGTACTGGTTATAAGGATCGAGAAAGGATAGGAACAGATCATTGTCGAGATTATAATGACGGTCCGCTATCATCCTTGCTCTACTGACAGATTGCAGATTAAAAAGGAAGGCTCGCAAAAATGGGACAGCCAACTTCCAGGAACCGAGCGTTTTTTCCGCTATTCCCGCTTGCAAGATTCTGCTAACGAATTCGTCAAGCTGCTTGCAGTCCCACCATCCATCCATGTAGGCTTCGCCAAGACCTAAACTCTTTAGACTTAGCGCCCGGTCGTATAAATTTTCATTGTGGATTTGAATGTCGTACGGATTGATCCCGTTTATTTGAACTCCGGCGCTAGCCATAAGTTCGGTAACAATCTCTTTACTCTTGGACATACGGCCTCCCGTTGAAGCTTGAAATGAAAAGTTTCGCTGGAAACAGTTTTCTTCAAGAAAAGCGCATACGCTTGGATTAACTAGATTGTCTCATCAATGAGTGAAAAATCTCTCCTTCGATATAATGAAAAAATGTTCTCTTACCCGATGTCTGGTGTTTTACAGGGCTTAACACCTACCCGCCTCTTTCAATTGCAAGGTAGGAATACGAAAAAGAGCGAATTTCAGCCATTGAAAAGCAAATTCAAGCAAGGACAAATCGTCGTCTCGCATCAATTCAGCCTGTCCCTCAGGTAGATCAAATCTTGAAAGAAATGACGTGTTGAAAAGGAAGTCACGGAATTTCGTAAGGTTGTAACAGGCCATCATGTACATCTGCAACTGCTGGGTCGACAGTTCCACTGATCCCCTTCGGAAGCCAAGCATGTACAATTCCATGAGTAGATCGTTAACCCGGTTATACTGGTCCAAATCTTGGTCAGAAACCCATTCCTGGACATCCCAGGTCTTCGCCTGTTCGAATCCCTTGCAGTGATCTTCCTTCACCAGAAAAAAGAACTCTTCATTGAGATCGGTGGATCGGTTCTTGGAAGCCGCTCTCCCAAGAGGGTAGATACGGCAGGCGCCGGGCCGGTCTTCATACACAGAGCAACCACTCGGTAATACAAAAGGACAGAGACGTTCCTCTTCAACCTGCATTTTAAGAAAAACCTCGGGAAAGCCATGACGAGATCCAGGTTTTATGTCCGTATAGTCTTCCAGAAATTCTTCAGGGGTCTTGCGCAGTCTTTTACAGAGCCTCAAGACATCGTATGGAGTCAATGAAAGTTCAAGTTTTCTGCAACATTCCGTAAAACATGGAACACTGGGACCGCAGTAAAATTTGAAGCAGTCCTCTCGGGACATTCGATCATCCGTATTCAATGATATTCCAGGGTCTGATGATCCATCTTTGGTCATATAATCTCCATTATTCTTTAATCTAATATACTCCTAGTCCTGACGGAACCCCTTTTTCTGAAGAAATTCCGCAAAATCGAGAAGAGAAGAAAAAACAGGCGCACTATCTGATGGTTCTCGAACGGAAGATATCTTCACCGGTCTCACCCCAGCGGTTCTTGCGGCTTCAACGTCAGAAAGGGAGTCGCCGACCATGAAGGACTCCGCGAGATCAATGCCCAAGTCGCGCTCCGCAGCCAATATCATTCCAGGGGCAGGTTTCCGACAATTACAATAATCTGTTTTATCATGGGGACAATGGTAGAGTCCGTCCAATTCCAGCCCATCGTTTCTGAACAGAGACCTCATAAAATCGTGTACAGCCGAGAGATCATCCTCAGTCATGAGCCCTCTTGCTATTCCTCGTTGATTCGTAACAATTACAATTACATATCCTAATCCCTTAAAAATCTTCAAAGCTGAAGGCACTCCGGGTAAAAGCTGAAACTCGCCGGAATTCCGAACGTAGTTGTCCTCAGGGAGTTTTCGGTTGATTACCCCGTCCCGGTCCAAAAAAATCGCTTTTCTCAACATGTTGTCGTCTGTCTCCGACGCCTTAACCAATCTTTCGGAGTGCGCAGCCTAAAGGCCGCGCGGTCCAGGCTATTTTATCACAAACCGCCGCCAAAAAGGTTAACGAGAAGAAATCCTAACATCACTTCTAACCGTGCCAAATCAGTGGCATAACATTACGAGAGTTATATCTCCACATACTAAAATCTGTAAAAAACAGTAATAACTTAATGTTGTGACCGCGCGTTAGCGTAAAGTCTACTATCAGAACTAAATTTAATCTGAATTAAATCCAATTAGATAGTGTTTTAATTAGATTCTAAACACTGATAATAAAATAGCTAAGATATCAAGATGTTATTGAGTATAAACCCCATTTACAGGGCATGTTGATATTAACCACCTTAAAATTAAAACGAAAGTTTTTGCAATCATACTTAATAAATCACTTGACAGAAAATTCGTTTTGAATCATTAGGAGAATCCAGGACATTCAGTGAAGGAGGGAGGGCATGCTTACAATGAAGCGCCTGAAGGTATTGGTTTGTCAAATAATATTGGTTTGTGTCGCAACAACCGTGACCTGGGGTTACACGGGATCGGATATCTCCGGCCCGGGAGTTCAGGGGGACGCTCTTTCTGCAGACCCGACTTATCAAAATAGGTCGGTTCCAAAGCAGCAGACGTACCCGGCTCAACCTCAAACCGGCTCTTCTTACACCTCTCGTGGGCATAGGGGATCTGTTCGTTCAAATCCCAGCTATCCCGCCTACCGTGGGTATGAGCCGATTGTGTCACCAACACCACCTGTATGTGGGCCTCAGGGCTGCCCTGTGCCAGGAGTGGCTGCAGGAAATCCCGCCGCTGTACCTGCGCCCGGGATGTTTGGCCTGTTTTCCCAGCAAGGTATGGGATTCGGACCTTGCGGAGGCGCATTTTTGCCTCACGTGGGCGCCAAACAGTTTCAGGTGAGCGCCCAGGTTTGGTACCCGACTCTGTACCGAAGTGACACCATTTGGGGTACCTCATCCGGTGGATGGAGCAGGTACGCAATTAGATTTGAAAGACGATTTGGACTTGGGGCCAAATCAATATCTCGGGGTCTACGAGGGTAGGTGCCAGATAAAGTGCAATTGGGGCTTGAGATTCACTTTCATGCCTATCAATTACAGGGCCAACTCCAATCCTCGAAACACCTATTTTTTCGGTAACTGGCAGTTCGCTCCAGCTATAAACACGTTGACCGTTTGGGATAGATACATATACCGCGCCGAGTTGGTATATGACTGGTTTCACAGACCCAACGCCGTATCAAGCCTGTTCGCCGGGTATGTCATGTACGACGATAAGCTTACCATCAGCCAACTGAACGTCAGTCGGAGCCGATCGCGCACTCAGGGATTGTACACGGCAGGCGCCAGCATTGAGCGGCTTATCAGAGATATTGGCTCAGCCACAGTTAGTACCGAATGCAGATGGTCGGTGAATTTCGACAACGACCATTTCGGTTGGGATGGAGTATGGTTAGGCAGAATATATATGCCTATGAATTGTGGACGGTATGGTTACCTGGAAGGTGGGTATAGATGGTACGTGTTGGAGACTAGTCAACCTACCGACTATGACAAAATGAATTTGGCAGGGCCTACCGCTGGGATTGGTTTGATATTCTAAGGTTTCAGCCAACGAGGACACCGGGTTCCGTCACCCTCCAAACGACGGATGGATGATTTCGACTCGGTCTCCCTCGTTAATGAAACGACTCTCAAAATCGTGTCTATGAATGAATTGACCGTTAAGCTCGACTATCACCCCAGGGTCATCTTCCTGGAGTGTTTCAAGAAGAATCTGGATAGTGAGAGTCGCGCCTTCAAAGTCTTCGGGGTATCCGTTCAATATGAATTTCAGGCTACCGTCCATGATTAACGTTAGTCTCCCACGAGCTCGGCGCTTTTATCAGATAATCCGGGCCCCCTCGTGGCTTCTGAGTGTCCTCCGGATTTGATTCTTTAGAGTTATGTCACTGCATTCTTCAAAACAACCAAACACGAAAGCCGGATGTAGAAATAAATCGTTATTCTGCTCCGGCTTTCGAATTCTAGAGAATTTGTCGCCTCAGACGCCTTCCGATTTCTTCTTCAAAGCCATAAACAATCTCTCTGATGTCACGGGGAGTTCGTTAACCCTGACGCCGGTCGCATCATAAATTGCATTGAGAATGGCCGGTATGGTGGGCATTATCGCCCCTTCTCCGACTTCTTTGGCGCCATAAGGGCCATTGGGCTCATTTGATTCGACAATAATCGATTTTACATTCGGCATATCGAGCGCTGTCGGAATTTTGTATTCACCAAGCGATGGATTAATGACTCTACCTCTGGAGTCGAACTTGACTTCTTCGAAGAGACATTCCCCAAGCCCCATAGAAAGTGAGCCTTGCATCTGGCCTTCAACGGACATCTTGTTTATAGCCAGCCCGCAATCATGCGCATCCGTCATATTGTCAACCGTTATCTGGCCGGTTTCCAGGTCCACCGAAACTTCAACTATCTGGGCCGAGCATCCGTAAGCCGGTGAGGTGCCCACTGCCGCTCCCTTGTATGATCCGCCAAGTCTGGGTGGTTTGTATTTACCTGTTCCCACCAGTGTGCCGGATTTCAGATAAGCCACTCTTGCAGCTTCCCTGAATGTTAGGTATTCTCCAAAGGGAGGGTCTGTCCAGCCTCTGTGCTCCTTTATGTAACTGGATCTTATCTTTTCAAAATTGCCCGGAGCGCCGTCAAACTTTACGATTCCGTCCACAAAAGTTATGGCTGCTTTGTCGACATTCATTTCTTCCGCGAGAAAACCGGCAATTTTATCTCTTAACTCTTCGGCGGCTTCCTTTGTCGCATGGCCTGTCATCAGAGTCTGCCTGCTGGAATATGCTCCCAGGTCCACGCTGTAATCAGTGTCTCCAGAAAAGACATGAACATTGTCCAGAGGGATTCCCAATGTTTCGGCCGCAATCATTGCCATGGCCGTATCTGAGCCCTGGCCAATTTCAGCCGAACCGGTAAGGAGATTTGCCACTCCACCGTCTTCACTCATCTTTATCACGACCGTTGAATGGTAAGTGTCTGATCTGTATATAGGATAGCCGGCGCCGGAGACAAAGAATCCGCAGGCCATTCCAATCCCTTTGCCTTTGGGTAGCTTTCCCTTCTTGTTATTCCAGTCACTTCCCTCTCGAATGGCTTCGATACACTCCTTCATTCCGAGACTTGACATATCCAGCTCGTTCACTGTCATGTCGCCGGCGGTCATGATGTTTTTTAGACGCATTTCCACCGGATCCAAGCCGAGCTTTTCAGCCGTCATGTCTATCAGTTGTTCAAAACAAGCCCTGTGAGCCACGCCCCCGTGGCCGCGCTGGGCTCCACATGCAGGCTTGTTGGTGTACGCGCGATGGCCGTCATATTTCATGGCCTTTAACTTGTAAGGCCCTCCCAGGAGCGAACCCGAGTAATAAACGGTCGCTATGCCGAAGCTCGTATACGCTCCGCCGTCGAGCACCGCCTTATTCTTTAAAGCCACCATTGTTCCGTCATTCATGACGCCAAGAGACATCTCGGCGTAAAACTGGTGCCTGGCTCGACTGTGCAAAAAGACCTGCTCTCTCGAATAGGTCATTTTGACCGGTTTTCCGGTGATCTTGGAAAGGAGCCCGCAACTCATTTCAAGTGGAGTAGCCTCGCATTTTGGTCCGAAACCTCCACCAACATAAGGTTTGATAACTCGAACGTTTCCCACCGGGATCTGCAATGTCATGGCAACGGTACGCATTACATAATGGGGAACCTGTGTAGAGGTATACAATGTTAGCCGTCCCGCATGATCAAATACCGCCACACACGAATGAGGCTCAATAAACGCAGCGTCCTGACGCTTGTTGAGAAAAGTATGGTCCACTACAAGATCGCATGACTTGAGCGCAGCCTCGGTGTCTCCAAACTCCTGATGAACTTCGGCGTTGATATTTCCCGGAAATTCATCGTGTATTTGAGGGGCTCCTTCTTTCGTCGCCTCGAACATGTCAAAGACCGCAGGAATTTCCTCAAAATCCACTTTTATAAGCGACAGCGCTTCCTGGGCTGTTTCCAGATCCACTGCCGCCACTGCCGCAATTTCATCACCCACATAACGAACTTTATCATGAGCGAATAGCGTTTCATCATATCTGGCGGGAGATACGCCGTATCTGATCAACCCGGCCTCTTTTGATGTGACTACGTTTTTTACGCCCGGAAGTTTTTTGGCCTTTGATGTATCAATGTGCAGGATTCGGGCATGCGCTACGGGACTTTGCAATATTGCGGCGTAAAGCATTCCCGGCATGTAGAAGTCATCAGCGTACTTGGCCTGGCCTGTCGCCTTGGCTGCCGCGTCAACCCTCGGGGCTCTGGTGTTTAGAACTCTATAATTGCCCATATTACGCCTCCTCTCCTCCTCTGATGACTTTCGCAGCTTCATCGACGGCCTGAACAATTTTCTGGTATCCCGTGCATCGGCATAGATTTCCTGAAATAGCGGTTCTTATTTCCAGTTCCGATGGGTTGGGTTTCTCATCAAGTAGAGCCTTGGCGGACAAAATCATCCCCGGAGTGCAAAAACCGCATTGGATCGCTCCCTTGTCCACGAAAGCCTGCTGCAACGGATGAAGCTTTCCGTTTTCCGCAAGCCCCTCTATGGTCAATATATCGGTTCCATCGGCCTGGATGGCGAGCACGAGGCATGAATTTACTGCCTTTCCATCCATGAGGACAGTGCATGCGCCACAATCTCCGAGGCCGCAACCGTGCTTGGTCCCTGTCAGACCCATATCATCTCTCAAAAATTGAACTAACGTCTGGTTGGTAGAAACAGCCGATTCGACAGGTTCACCGTTTATAGTAAGCTGAATTGTTTTCTTCATTGTTCGTTCTCCGGAGAAACGGGATTCCTTGATAAAGAAAATCTCGTAAAATTAAATCTGCCCGTATGGAGCTGTGATCGACAGGCTCGGGACCAACTGATTATGGTTTCCACGCGATCGCCCGCTGATATGCCTGGTTCAGCGCTCTGGATGTCAGTGTCTCAATCATGAGGCACCTGTATTCCATTGTTCCTCTGTGGTCTGTTATTGGTTGGCACATTCCCACACCGATCGCTCCAGCCTCAAGGAACACCTGTTCAGAAGGTTGGCGCCCGATAAGAAATTCTTCCGCCGCAAGCGCTCGGACTGGCGTTGGGGCCACAGCTCCCAGAGCGATTTTGACGTCGACTATTGGACCCGTTGGTTCCTGAAGAGTCAACATCACAGCGACATTAACCATCGATATTTCGAGTGTTTTACGAGCGCCAAGTTTAATGTAGGCGCCTCCGCTCCATGGGGCGGGTCTCTCCATGAATATGCTTACCAGGAGTTCATTGGGCTCAATGACACTTTCCCCAGGTCCGACAAAAAACTCTCCGACAAGTATCTCCCGCTCCGATGTAGCGCTTTTCAGCTTCAAGACAGCGTCAAGAACCATGAGCGCTGGCGGAAGATCCGCAGCGGGTCTGGCGTTAACAATGTTACCGCCCAATGTGGCTCGATTCCGGACCACGGGAGCCCCAAGCCTGCCGGCCGCCAGGGCAACAGGTGTAAATCTGTCCGAAATCAGTTCGTTTTTGGATAAATCAGCGGCAGTGACAAAAGGACCAACGGTAACGCCGTGATTTTCCCGCGGGATGATCGTGTCAAGCCCTGGAATTCTTCGCAATGATATCAGGTGACTCGGCTTTTCAACTTTTAGTTTCATCCGAACCAGGAGATCAGTCCCTCCAGCCAGGATCCTTGCGTTTCCTCCCAACTCCGAAAGTAGGCGCAATGCTTCTTCCAGCGTAGTAGGCTCATGATAATCAAACTTGGGCAGGATCATGCTCTTTTCCTCCCGTAAAATTAGGAATAATTTGTTAAAGATCAAAAAAACAGGCTATATCAAAATAATAACAGGAAACACCTTATTAGGGATTGGGAACGCCATTTGAATGAGTCGCGCTAGCGCGACGGAATTAACGGTCAAAACTTTGTCAACGTTTTGAATTGTAACGTTTCAATATTTTACGCGCTACACGACGGTAATAGGCGCCTTCGCAAAACGCTCGACACTCCTGAGTGGAAAATTCATAAAAACAAAGTCCTGGGCACGCCTGTAAACCGGCCAAATTCTTGTCCACGAGTGGTTTTTTGACAAAGCTGGAGACAGGTATTTCAATCCGGCCCCCACAATTGTGTTCAAATACATACGCTCCCTTCGAAAAATCATCTATACAAGCTCGATAGAATCTAAAAAACAACTCAGGGTCCTGGAGAATGTGAACCAGTCTATTCCATCTCTTTTCACACTTTAAACAGACAAAATCCGCTTTGCGTAATTCTTTTCCGAAGTTTATTTCACTATCATCCCTGGCGGAAGCGGTTTCTTCAACAATCGCCTGTATTCCGAATCTTTCGAGTTTTTGGATCAGTTCTTTGGCGTTTGATGTCGCTTGTTCTATTTTAGCGGATTGGGAATCACTTGTCTCCGAGATAAAAGGAGGTATACGAAAATAGACCCATCCTCTGTAGCCTCCGAAAGGGGTTCCATCCGCCGGCCGATTGCACGCCATAACTCCTTTCGCAATCTGCGTGTCAACAGGGGCGACGATGTGATAGGAGGAGCCATCGGGGGCTATCCCTATCCAACCTTCATTACCTGATTGAAAACTGAGCGTAGCTCTCAAGATATCGCCGAATTTTATTCTAAGTGTCATTGAAAAAGGAACGTTCCGTATTCAGAACTCTCCCACATTAAAATAATCCCTACCTTAAGATGGTGTCAAGCTATAAAACGTTACGATAATTCCGTTGACAAGATGCGCTCAAAAAGGTAAAAAATGTCGATATAGTTCATAATAATGAACATATTCACGTATGAAAACATTACTCAGCAATTAACATGGGGCCTCGGTATGAATTCGAAGCAAAAAGCTGTTTCAGTATCTTATTCGGCGCCAATTGTTTCAAAAGCCATGCGTGTCTTAAAAATGATACTTTTTGAACCCGAGAATCCAGGAATAAGTGAAATCGCTTCCAAACTCAAGCTGGCCAAGTCCACCACCCACGGAATACTCGCCGCTCTGGAAGAAACCGGGTGGGTGTTGCGGGACCCAATTACACGAAAATATACTTGCGGATTCACAACAAGAAAAATAGCCGAAATAGCTACTGTGAGGATCCCTCTGGTGGACATCGCCAGACCTTATCTTGAGACCCTGAGTATGCGACTTAATGAGGATGTTTTCCTCGGAATGTGTGGAGGATCGAATTTACTGATTCTTTACCAGGTTGAATCAGCCAAGGAGCTACGGATAACGGCTAGACCGGGGACGCGTCTTTCACTCTTTGCAGGCGCCGTCGGGAAAATTTTTCTGGCTTATCATGACCCTGAGGATCTTCGAGAGATCTTGAGCAAAAATCCTATCCCGAATTTCACGCCCCATTCGGTTACAGACCCTGTATTGTACGTTGAACAACTCAATGAAATCAGGGAAAGAGGAATAGCCTTCGATCATGAAGAATATCTCATGAATGTTTCCGCAATAGCGGCTCCTATATTCCATGGAAAGAAAAATCGCAGACGTATGGTCGCCGGTTTCTGGCTGGTAGGCCTGGACCTGGCTCAATCTTCCGAAAAGATGGAAATGGCGAAAGAGTTGGCGCTGGAGACCAGCGAAGCGATATCCAGAGCAATAAGCTAAAATAAATCCTTCTACTCAGGGGAAGATCCTCAGAGATCAGCGGCAATCGGCAAGGAATTTTTTTTCTATAAAGTCAGCTAATCTGCACGGGTCATTAAGATCAAATATCGGGACACCGACTGGGGCTGCTTCAGGATCTCCAGCTATCGCAATCAGGTTGTCATCTTCCGAGCACAGTAACTCCCTGCGCATCTCGCTTCTAAATACCTCTATTTTGGGTAGGCTCTCCCGCTTGAAGCCTTCAGTCAGGACAATGTCTACGTCTTTGATAAATTTGTCGCGTAACTCGGTCAATGTATGATCGTGGTCTGAATCCAGAACCATGGCTATCTTTGAAGGCGATGATATCAAGGTAATCGTGGCCCCGGCTTTTTTGTGACGCCAGGAGTCTTTTCCCTCATGATCTATTTCAAAAGAATGGGCGTCGTGTTTGATAGAACCGACTTTATATCCTCTGTTCGCAAGCTCCCGTATCAATTTTTCAAGTAATGTTGTTTTGCCGGAATCTGATTTACCTACGACAGAGATGATTGGAATCATATAACGGCCCTTTCAAAGTACTGAATTGTCGCCACTCATGTTGGTCGGCTCAGGATCATGTGCTATATCGGTTGATAAATCAATAACCAGGTGATAATCATAATCTTCTAAAGAACGAATGGCCTTAACGACGGTATCATCGATGATTAACCTGGATCAAGAGAGAATGTAGTTGGAGACAGCCATGTCAATAAAAGAAGAAGTTTTTCAATTGGCTAAAATCACTCATGAAGCGGCAGCGGACGCTGCGAGACTTTCAATGTCGCTCAAGAGTTCAATATTGAATGATGTAGCCGCAAAGATAAAATCTCAAAAAGAAGCCTTGCAACGAGAAAACCTGAAAGACGTCGAGTCAGCAAGAAGCATCGGTTTGTCCGCAGCTATGATAGATCGTCTTACACTCTCGGACAAAGTGATCGCTCAAACGGTCGATGGGCTCCAGGAAATTGCCGCGTTTCCAGATCCCGTTGGAGAGATCACCGGGATGTGGGTGAGACCTAACGGTATGAGAGTCGGCAAGATGAGGATTCCTTTAGGCGTTGTCGGTATTATTTATGAATCGAGACCCAATGTGACCGCCGACGCCGCGGCGCTTTGTCTCAAGGCAGGGAACGCCGTCATTCTTCGAGGTGGATCTGAGGCCTTTCATTCAAATTTAGCCATCGTGAAGATCTTCAAGGAGACACTGAAAGAATCAGGCGTCAACCCGAATGTGGTGAACTTAATGCCCACAACTGATAGGGAAGCCATCACCCATTTGTTAAAGCTCGAAGAATTTATTGATCTCATAATACCCAGAGGTGGTGAAGAACTAATAAGGTTCGTTTCCCAAAATTCAAGGATTCCTGTAATCAAGCATTATAAGGGTGTTTGCCACCTATACGTGGATCAGTTCGCCGATCAGGAGATGGCGGTCAAGATCGCTGTGAACGCCAAGGCGCAAAGACCCGGAGTTTGTAACTCTCTGGAAACAATGCTTGTTCATGAAGCAATTGCTTCTGAATTTCTGCCAAGGGTGTCTGCTGAATTCAAAAAAGCCGCCGTCGAACTCAGAGGATGTCCAGACAGCAAGGCCATCGTGGAATGGATGGTCCCCGCCACTGAAGAAGATTGGTACGCTGAATATCTCGATCTTATTCTCGCTGTAAAAGTCGTAAAAGATATGGATGAAGCAATAAGGCACATAACCAAATACGGGTCATTGCACACCGAAGCCATTGTTACCAAAGATTATGATTCAGCTCAGAAATTTCTGAGAGAAGTCAATTCTTCGACAGTGGTGGTAAACGCGTCCACAAGGATGAGTGACGGTTATGTATTTGGGCTGGGAGCGGAAATAGGTATTAGCACTACAAAAATTCACGCTTATGGGCCTATGGGTGTCCAGGACTTAACCACGACAAAATTTATAGTGCTTGGAGAAGGGCAAATCCGGGAGTGATCAATTTTAACTGATCTTTAGTCTGGTATTTTAAGCCTTTGGCAGCTTTGTGGGATCAGCAGTATTTCGAGGTAACGAATTGACAGAGATTCGCAGCACAATTGATATCATGATGGAACGAACCAGGGGCATGCTCCTGTCGGACGAAGAAAAAAAACGTTTAAAAAATGAAGAGCTTCAGAAAAAAGCCAAAGGCTACGCCCTGAAGTTCCTTGAACCATCAGGATCTAGCCAGTCTGCGCTTTCCAGCTTAAATGGGGAGTCTCAGGAAGACAGGTCTCTTCTCGAAAAGCTGGTTTGGAAGGAAATTGTCGCGAGGATTTCGACTGAAGCAGAAGTGAACACTCTCTTTGAGAGATTCGAAGAGTGGCCTTTCGCCAATTCTAAAAAATCAGAAATTGAGAGCTTTAGAACGACGTTTAAGAATCAGGTGAAAAACAAGAACAAGGATAAAAAGGCCATTCTTGAACGCGAAAAAAAGAAACTTGCTGATGCAGGGATTTCCGGTTCAGCGGTTGTGCCAAAATTTTCCAAAGAAATGGAAGCCGCTGGCCTTTCGGAACTGATCGAACAGTTTCGAAAGACGCTGTCATGAACTGGGTGAAATTACTTTAAAGACCTACTTATTGTCGTTTTTGAAAGATTGCATTTTTAAATGCCTAAAGACCCCTCAAAAACTTGGCGCCAACATCAGGACTTCTTTACTTCAAGATCATTTCCGAGGTAAGCTCGACGAACCCTCGCGTCTTTCATGAACTCATTCGACGGTCCACTAAACGTCAGGCGTCCTGTTTCAAGAAGATAAGCCCTGTCAGACAGAGCCAAGGCTGCTATGGCGTTCTGTTCAACCAGCAGTATGGTCCTACCTTCACTTCTCATCTCCTTGATAATACGGAACACTTCTTCAGCAATTATCGGAGCTAAACCCAAGGATGGTTCATCCAGCATCAGCAATTTTGGATCGGACATCAATCCACGAGCAATAGCGACCATCTGCTGTTCGCCACCCGACAGAGTCCCTGCCGATTGTTTGCGTCGGGATTTCAAAACCGGAAATCGTTGAAACACATCTTCTATTCGTTTGTTAAAGTCCACGCTCCCAATCTTGGCCGACCAAAGATAAGCTCCCATTTCGAGGTTTTCCTCGACGGTCATAGGACCAAACAGTTGACGATTTTCCGGGCACTGAACGAGTCCCTGCTTGACAAGCTTATGGGCAGGCGCTCTTGAAATGTCGACGCCACCAAAGGATATACGCCCCACCATATCGGTATGTAAGCCCGAAATGCAGTTGAGCAAAGTGGTCTTTCCCGCTCCATTGGCCCCTATAAGCGCAATGATTTCACCGGGGCTTACTTCAAGGGAAACGCCTTTGAGGGCCTCATTTCCGTGGTAATAGGCGTGCAGGTTTTCCACCTTCAACATTTACAGAGAGCCTCCAAGATATGCGGACAAAACCGCCTCGTTCTTCTGAACCTCGATTGGGGCGCCTTCGGCTATTATCGTTCCGTAGTTCAAGACAACAACCTTGTCTGAAATGCTCATGACAACATTAATATCATGTTCAACAAGAAGGACCGTAGTTCCTCTGGAACGGATTTTCAAAATAAGTCCAGCTATTTCGATGGATTCAGCCCGGTTCAACCCTGCGACAGGTTCATCAAGTAATACAAGTTCAGGTTCAGACACAACGGCCCGGGCCATTTCCAGTCGCTTTTGCTCGCCAAACGATAGTTGGCCCGCAGGTAAATCGGCTTCCTGTTCCAAACCAAAAAATGACAACGCTTCCATAGCCTTTTCGCGAATAAGTTTTTCTTCGCGCCGGTACGATGGAGGATGTAACATCGAAATGAAGAATTCATTGTTGGATATGGAGTGCGCTCCCACCATCACATTTTCCAGGACAGTTATGTTATCGAATATTTGCAGATTCTGAAAAGTTCTCTGCCATACCCATTGCAGCTACTTGATAGGGGTTTAATCCCTCGATCCGATTGTTCCGAAAAACAATTTTGCCCCTGTTGGGTTTGTAAACTCCATAGATCAGATTGATCGTTGTAGTCTTGCCTGCTCCGTTTGGACCGATCAAAGAAGTGATGCTCCCCTTTTGAACTTCAAACGTTATGTCCGAGGCAGCCGCAATCCCCCCGAAGCTCTTGGCGATATCATATATCCCCAGGATAGTTTCATTCGGTCCTTCATGCCTTGTGGTGAAAGAGAGATCCGAAAGCGGAATTGCGTTTTCACTTTTAATGTCAGGTTCATTTAAGGAATCATCAGGTATGTTCTTATTTCTTTGCCGTCTATTTTTTCTGTAAATATTCAGTTTCTTTAAAATTCCAGGAATGAGCCCCTCTGGGGTCAAAATCAGAATCACAACGAGGATAAGTCCGTAAAATATATCCTTATATTCATCAAAAGAACTTAGAATGTTCGGCAGAGAGGTAAGAAAAGCGGAGCCAAAGAGCCCGCCCCATATACTGCCCATCCCGCCAACTATTACCATGGTCACCAATTCTACAGAGAAGAAAATATCAAAAGTCTTTGGACTTACGAAGGATAAATAGTGGGCGTAAAGACTTCCAGCCACAGACGCGAAGACAGCGCTAAGAACGAACATTTTGACTTTATATTTGTTAGTGGGAACTCCCATACAGTTGGCCGCGGATTCGCCGGAATACAGGGCTCTTAATCCTCTCCCAACTCGAGACTTCGAAAGATTCAGGCCGAGGACAATTCCTATGAAAGCCATTGACCAGATCAAGAAGTACATCTTTATGTCTGAATCAAAAGCCCAGTTCCCTATTGCCAGAGGAGGGACGCCGGGGAAACCCGAAGGCCCACCTGTAACCGAATCGCATTGCACTATTATTATGTTTGTTATCAGGTTGAACCCGAGCGTCGCCATGACCAGATAGTGGCCGTGAAGCTTGAGCGTTGGGATTCCAATGAACAGGGCTATCGTGGCGGTGATCAGAGCTGCCAGAACGACGGCCAGCCATGGAGAGACACCGTACGTCACCGTAAGAATTGCTGACGCGTACGCTCCAATGCCATAAAATGCCGCATGCCCAAGTGAGACTTGTCCGGCATAACCGATCAACAGGGTTAGCCCAACCACAATGATCGTGTTAAGACCTATGATATTGGCTACATTTAGATAATACGGATTAGAGAGCAGTAAGGGAAAAAGAACTATAAAGATAGCAAGAACAAGCGGGCCCAAGAGCGATCTGCCACCGAATGATCTGATCCGCATCTAAAGTCGCTCCGTATTGCCATGACCCAGTATCCCACTTGGTCTAACAAAAAGCACTAGGAGGAGTATACCGAATGATATGACATCCTTGTAGGTTGACGAAACAACGCCTGCCCCGACTGATTCCAGCACGCCCAAAAGAAGCCCCCCAACCACTGCCCCAAGACTGTTCCCGTAGCCGCCCAGGACCGCAGCGGCAAACCCTTTTAGTCCCAGCATAACGCCGATATCATACGAAAGAGTTGTTATGGGGACGATTATTATCCCGGCGACCGCTCCAAGCGCACCGCTGAACGCAAAAGAGAGCATAACCATGGAATTGACATTAACGCCCATCAACAAGGCAGCTCTAGGGTTACAGGAAGCGGCTCTCATGGCCTTCCCCAACCTGGTTCGGCTGAAAAAATATTGCAGCCCTATCACTGACAAGAATGTTATGCCAAAAATCCAAAGATTTTGAGGCATAAGTGTGGCCCCAGCGAAGTTTATAGGCGTGTCGCCTGAAAAAGGAGGAAGTCCCATCTGGTTCTTTCCCCACAATATTTTGAATACGCCCCTCAGAAAAATGGAAACCCCTATGGTAATAAAGACAAGGATAACAATACTGCGAGATCTTGCCGGACGAATGGCCACTCGCTCCACCAGAGCCCCGACGATGGTGACCGCCAGGACAGACAGTGGAAAGGCCACAAGCAACGGAGCCTTGAGGCTCAATAGTAATGAATAAATAACCAATCCACCCAGTGAGACAAAATCACCCTGGGTGAAATTAACAATTCCTGTCGCGTTATGAATAATGCAAAATCCCAGGGCGATTAGGGCATAAATGCTTCCGGTTGTTAAACCGGCGACTATGAATTGGGCCAGGTGGTCCGTCATTGGCCTCCCCAGTTTGATCCAAATCTTCGGCGCAAGGCGAAAATCGACCGTCTTGAAAAGTTCAAATTCTAATATCCGGCCGAAGTCCGTTATCGCTGTTTCTCAGCGTTTCAAGCACATATGTCAATCAGTGTGATGAGAAAATTTTTGTCATGGTCATATTTCTTAGATCTTTAATCTTGTATACAGTATACTAAGGTCGGTCGTCAATCCATTATGCGTTGTTCTCAACCATAGGTTGGCATATTCCGCTTTTTACCGTTTAATTTGAATTTCCCCGGCGCGGTCCACGGTGTCCTGTCTGACATACAGGACGGAGAATTAATCAGCGCCTGCGTTGGGGAAATGACGGAAAACATTTAACGGTAAAACGCGGGGCCGAGAATCCACGAAATGTGGTGGACGCTGGACGATTCACGAATATCAAGGAGGAATGATACATGCGCGCGTTTGTGCTAGGAGGAGCCGGTGGTATGGGTCAGGGTGTCGCCCGGGACCTGATTAAACAACAACAGATCTCGGCCGTTGTCCTGGGAGATTTGTTCCCTGACCCGGAACGATTGGCGTCGAAATTACGCCAAAGCGAAAAAGTTAATCTGATCAAGATGGATGTGAATGATCATGCAGCTATGGTTAGCGCCTTCAAGAATGTTGATGTGGTGATTAACTGCGCCGGCCCCTTTTACAAGACGGCTGTTCCCGTCGCCAGGGCGGCTGTTGAGGCAAAGGTAAACTACATTGATATATGTGACGATTATGAAGGAACGGAGGTTCTTTTTAACTCTGAGATAGACGGACTCGCCAGAAAAGCGGGCATCACCGTTCTCACCGGTATGGGCTCGGACCCCGGAACTAACAACGTTCTTGTGAAGTGGTACGCAGACCATTTGGATAGTGTTGAGGATATTTATCTCTACTGGGTAGTGAGTATTGCCGAACTTGCAGGAGCCGCGTGGGACCACAGCCTTCATATGACTCTTGGGAAGATACCCCAATATATGAATGGCGAACTGGTCCAGGTGGAAGGCGGCGCCGGAGAAGTGACCGCTGACTTTCTGGAACCCCTCGGTACCTGCAATCTCCGGTACGTTGGCCATCCCCAGCCATTGACCATCCCAAAATACATCAAAGGCGTGAAGAACGTGATAATCAAAGGCGCTCTTATTCCCCTATGGGTGGATGAGCTGATAAAGCAACAGAAAGACACTGGCTTCTTGGGGACAGAATCCATTGATGTGAAAGGCGCCAAGGTAACGCCTTATGATCTTGCGCTGAAACTTTGGAAAACCATTCCTGAAGGACGGGACAACGGACCTCAATCCTCAGGGCTCAAGGTCATTGTTAAAGGACAAAGAGATGGCGCCAACGTTACGTACACCGCTGACATGGTCGGAAGAATGGCTCCAGGGACCGGCCTTCCCGCATCCATCGCAGCGATTATGATGAATGAAGGTAAGGTTACCGAAAAAGGGGTGGTCGCCCCTGAAGGCTGCATCGATCCGGCATTATTTCTTGCGGCGTTCTTAAAAAGAGGCGCAAGAATCCATCAGTCGGAAACCATTTCGTCGCTGGTTCATGTATAGCGCAGGACAGGAGACTTCCCATGAAAGAGATAAGCAAACTCAACATAACGAATAGCCAAAAACTGTTTGAAGAAGCAACCGAGCTTATACCCGGAGGCGTTCTGGGCGCGAGAAAGCCAGCCGACTTTATCGAAGGAGAATATCCCATCTTTCTGGAAAGCGGCAAAGGTTGCCGGCTGACCGATGTGGATGGTAACGAGTTTATTGATTTTCTTTGCGGTTACGGCCCCATCATCCTGGGTTACCGCGAAGAAGAAGTCGATGAGGCGGTTTACAGACAGATAAGTGAGAAAGGGTTCTGTTTCACCCTGACACAGAAATACCAGAATCTGCTTGCCAGGAAGTTGACTGAACTTGTGCCTTCTTCTGAGCGGAGCATTTTCTTGAAGACCGGTTCTGACGCCACTACGGCGAGCATTCGTATTGCTAGGGCATACACCAACAAACTCAAGGTGATGCGCTGCGGGTACCATGGTTGGCACGACTGGTGTGTAGAAATGAAAGGCGGGATTCCGGCAAAGTTCTATGAAGACGTGTTTGAATTTCAATACAATAACCTTGATCAGCTCGCGGACCTCATGGCAAAGCATGGCGACCAGACTGCCGCTATTATCATGACGCCTTTTGGTCATCCCAACCATCAAGAGATGCAAACCCCAAAACCCGGGTTTCTTGAAGGGGTTAGAGAGATTGCTGACAGGTATGGCGCGGTGTTGGTATATGATGAAATCCGTACCGGATTCAGGCTTTCCATGGGTGGGGCGCAGAAACTTTATGGCGTCACTCCAGACCTTAGTGTTCTTGGGAAAGCAATCGCCAACGGCTATCCCATCTCTGTTGTGACCGGGAAAAAGGACGTCATGATGTCGGCCGCTCATAAACTTTTCATTTCATCGACCTTTTTCCCGAACAGCGATGCCTTTGTCGCAGCGCTAAAGACCATAGAAATCCTCGAGCGGGACAATGTGCTGGAAAACATCTGGGAAAAAGGCGAGAGGTTCATCAAAAAAATCGGCTCATTGATAGATAGACATAATGTGGGAGCTGAACTGACCGGCGTGGCGCCCATGTTCTACATCACATTCAAGAAGGAGGATACCGGCGCATACAAAGGCAAGCGCAGGGATTTCTACACTCAGATGATCCGCAGAGGATTCTTTTTCTCTCCATTCCATCATGCGTATATCAGCTTCCGGCACACGGAACAGGACCTGGCACTGACTTTGGAGGCTATTGACAGCTCTTTGGCCGCCATAAAGCGAAACTAGGCTCCCCGCTTAAGTTCGTGGCGCTGCTGGCCTTGAAACAAGGATATGATTTCCCGGATTCTTCAGGCTTTTAGAGAAACTGGAGAAGGCTGGGAAATCATGTCCACGACTACGCTCCAATTGAACAAATCGGCATTCGCAAAAGGGGCGTTCCTGTAAATATCCCTAATCTTCTCACGGGAGACCGGGGTAAAAAAATGGTTGACAGTGAGTTCGTGTATGACATAATTGTTGTATACTGTATACAAATCTTCGCTCGAGTCTGATTGCAGTTTTATTCGGCGAAGACCTGATTAAACGCGCTAAACATTCATGCTGGCGGGCAAACCGAGGAGATAGTGATGAAAACCTTGTACGATTTAAAAGTTCTTTCTCTGGAACAGGCGATGGTGGTGCCGTACTTGACTTATCGGTTGGCCATGGATGGCATGCAAGTTATTCGTCTCGAAAATCCAGCCCAAGGTGATCCTAATCGTATGGTAGGGGACAACGTTCTGAATGAAGAACGCATGAATTCCTATTTTCTTTGCATTAACGCGGGGAAAAAGGCTGTCACGCTCAACCTCGCTAAGCCTGAAGGACGGGAATTGCTGAAGAAGCTAATCAAGGAATTGGATGTCGATATATTTGTTACTAATCAATTACCCCGGAATTATAAAAAACTCGGCATTGATTATGAGATCCTTAAGGCCGCCAAGGAAGATATAATATGGATGGGCATTACCGGTTTCGGCCCAGACAGCGATGAAGGCGCCTACGATCCGGTTCTCCAGGCCCGGTCGGGGTTGATGGATCTCACAGGCGAGGCTGACAGGGAACCTCAGGTCCTGGGCATTCCGCTGGCAGACCTTGGCACAAGCGAACATGCGTACGGTTTGCTGATGAAGGCCATTTTCAACAGGTCAGTTACTGGGCAGGGTTGTCGGATTGATTTGTCCATGTTTGATTCTTCGGTTTCCTGGCTGGCTGTTCCCATCACGATGACGGCATCCTTTGGAAAACATATTTCCCGCTGTGGTAACACACACGAATTTTTTGCTCCAGTTTCTGTTTATCAGACCAGGAACGGATTCATTTATCTGGCGGTGGGAAATGACCGGCAATGGAAAGCAATGGTTTCGGAGGGACTCTTCAGTTCTCTCAATAAGCCGGAATATGAGAATAACGCAGGGCGTATCAAGGATGTTACAAGCTTAAATGTCGCCTTGAACTCTATAACACGCGAACACACTTCAGAGGAGTTGCTTGCGTTTTTCACATCAATCACAGTGCCTGTAAGCAAAATTAACTCTATCTCGGAGTTGATTTCCGAACCCTCTGTTCAACGACGATTACTGTCGACGCTGGATCCCAAAACGAAAATGGGCCTCACTCTGACTCCGCCACCGCATATGACCTCATTTCTCGAGAGCAATAATCTCCAAATGACATTTCCCCCGCGTCTTGGAGAGCACAACGAAGAATTTTACAGAAGAGTGGGACTTTCGGACCAGAATTTGGCCAAATTGAGAGAAGATGGAGTTATCTAGTTCCAGCGGGAAACGCTCAGAATAAAGAGCGAGCCAGAGAGATATTATCATGAACATTATAGTGTTAATCAAACAAGTACCTGGCAATTCCGAAGTCAAGCTTGATCCCAAGACGGGCAACCTGATACGTGAAGGTATTGATACGATTATCAATCCCGACGATCTTCAAGCGCTTGAAACAGCAATCACTTTAAAGGAAACCCTCGGGGCCACGGTTACTGTCCTGACCATGGGACCGGTCCAGGCAATTGACGCTCTTTCCGAAGCTATAGGAATGGGCGCCGATGGAGCTATTTTGCTTTCGGATCGCGCGTTTGCCGGCGCAGACACTTGGGCGACATCTTTTACCCTCGGAAGAGCGATCCAACGAATTGAAAAATTCGATCTCATACTGGCAGGCCGTCAGGCCATCGATGGAGACACTGCGCAAGTGGGGCCACAGGTGGCTGAATATCTGGATCTGCCTCAAGTTACCTATGTATTTGATATCGAAACAGTTGAGGCTGGC
>CAWJXP010000042.1:0-256826 GCA_963846725.1 uncultured delta proteobacterium
TAACAGAGACAGCGTTCGGTAATCTGACAGCGGCGTCAGTAGTGCATGTGGATGTGACCGGCGATGTAGCGCCAGTGCTTGCGTCTCCTTCGACGATCTCGACCCCAGAGGGATCTTCGATCAGCTTTACCGGGTCTAACGCGATCCAGATCACAGACACAGAGAATGACCAGGTGTCAGTGACGGTAGCTGCGGCTCACGGGAGCCTGACAGCCGGAGGACAAACCGGCGCCTCGATCACGTTGACAGGCAGCCCGGCGGATGTGACTGCTGAGCTTGCGTCACTGAGTTATACTCCAACGGCCAATTATCACGGCTCAGACTCCATAGCTGTAAATGTAACAGAGACAGCGTTCGGTAATCTGACAGCGGCGTCAGTAGTGCATGTGGATGTGACCGGCGATGTAGCGCCAGTGCTTGCGTCTCCTTCGACGATCTCGACCCCAGAGGGATCTTCGATCAGCTTTACCGGGTCTAACGCGATCCAGATCACAGACACAGAGAATGACCAGGTGTCAGTGACGGTAGCTGCGGCTCACGGGAGCCTGACAGCCGGAGGACAAACCGGCGCCTCGATCACGTTGACAGGCAGCCCGGCGGATGTGACTGCTGAGCTTGCGTCACTGAGTTATACTCCAACGGCCAATTATCACGGCTCAGACTCCATAGCTGTAAATGTAACAGAGACAGCGTTCGGTAATCTGACAGCGGCGTCAGTAGTGCATGTGGATGTGACCGGCGATGTAGCGCCAGTGCTTGCGTCTCCTTCGACGATCTCGACCCCAGAGGGATCTTCGATCAGCTTTACCGGGTCTAACGCGATCCAGATCACAGACACAGAGAATGACCAGGTGTCAGTGACGGTAGCTGCGGCTCACGGGAGCCTGACAGCCGGAGGACAAACCGGCGCCTCGATCACGTTGACAGGCAGCCCGGCGGATGTGACTGCTGAGCTTGCGTCACTGAGTTATACTCCAACGGCCAATTATCACGGCTCAGACTCCATAGCTGTAAATGTAACAGAGACAGCGTTCGGTAATCTGACAGCGGCGTCAGTAGTGCATGTGGATGTGACCGGCGATGTAGCGCCAGTGCTTGCGTCTCCTTCGACGATCTCGACCCCAGAGGGATCTTCGATCAGCTTTACCGGGTCTAACGCGATCCAGATCACAGACACAGAGAATGACCAGGTGTCAGTGACGGTAGCTGCGGCTCACGGGAGCCTGACAGCCGGAGGACAAACCGGCGCCTCGATCACGTTGACAGGCAGCCCGGCGGATGTGACTGCTGAGCTTGCGTCACTGAGTTATACTCCAACGGCCAATTATCACGGCTCAGACTCCATAGCTGTAAATGTAACAGAGACAGCGTTCGGTAATCTGACAGCGGCGTCAGTAGTGCATGTGGATGTGACCGGCGATGTAGCGCCAGTGCTTGCGTCTCCTTCGACGATCTCGACCCCAGAGGGATCTTCGATCAGCTTTACCGGGTCTAACGCGATCCAGATCACAGACACAGAGAATGACCAGGTGTCAGTGACGGTAGCTGCGGCTCACGGGAGCCTGACAGCCGGAGGACAAACCGGCGCCTCGATCACGTTGACAGGCAGCCCGGCGGATGTGACTGCTGAGCTTGCGTCACTGAGTTATACTCCAACGGCCAATTATCACGGCTCAGACTCCATAGCTGTAAATGTAACAGAGACAGCGTTCGGTAATCTGACAGCGGCGTCAGTAGTGCATGTGGATGTGACCGGCGATGTAGCGCCAGTGCTTGCGTCTCCTTCGACGATCTCGACCCCAGAGGGATCTTCGATCAGCTTTACCGGGTCTAACGCGATCCAGATCACAGACACAGAGAATGACCAGGTGTCAGTGACGGTAGCTGCGGCTCACGGGAGCCTGACAGCCGGAGGACAAACCGGCGCCTCGATCACGTTGACAGGCAGCCCGGCGGATGTGACTGCTGAGCTTGCGTCACTGAGTTATACTCCAACGGCCAATTATCACGGCTCAGACTCCATAGCTGTAAATGTAACAGAGACAGCGTTCGGTAATCTGACAGCGGCGTCAGTAGTGCATGTGGATGTGACCGGCGATGTAGCGCCAGTGCTTGCGTCTCCTTCGACGATCTCGACCCCAGAGGGATCTTCGATCAGCTTTACCGGGTCTAACGCGATCCAGATCACAGACACAGAGAATGACCAGGTGTCAGTGACGGTAGCTGCGGCTCACGGGAGCCTGACAGCCGGAGGACAAACCGGCGCCTCGATCACGTTGACAGGCAGCCCGGCGGATGTGACTGCTGAGCTTGCGTCACTGAGTTATACTCCAACGGCCAATTATCACGGCTCAGACTCCATAGCTGTAAATGTAACAGAGACAGCGTTCGGTAATCTGACAGCGGCGTCAGTAGTGCATGTGGATGTGACCGGCGATGTAGCGCCAGTGCTTGCGTCTCCTTCGACGATCTCGACCCCAGAGGGATCTTCGATCAGCTTTACCGGGTCTAACGCGATCCAGATCACAGACACAGAGAATGACCAGGTGTCAGTGACGGTAGCGGCGGCTCACGGGAGCCTGACAGCCGGAGGACAAACCGGCGCCTCGATCACGTTGACAGGCAGCCCGGCGGATGTGACTGCTGAGCTTGCGTCTCTGAGTTATACTCCAACGGCCAATTATCACGGCTCAGACTCCATAGCTGTAAATGTAACAGAGACAGCGTTCGGTAATCTGACAGCGGCGTCAGTAGTGCATGTGGATGTGACCGGCGATGTAGCGCCAGTGCTTGCGTCTCCTTCGACGATCTCGACCCCAGAGGGATCTTCGATCAGCTTTACCGGGTCTAACGCGATCCAGATCACAGACACAGAGAATGACCAGGTGTCAGTGACGGTAGCGGCGGCTCACGGGAGCCTGACAGCCGGAGGTCAAACCGGCGCCTCGATCACGTTGACAGGCAGCCCGGCGGATGTGACTGCGGAGCTTGCGTCTCTGAGTTATACTCCAACGGCCAATTATCACGGCTCAGACTCCATAGCGGTAAATGTAACAGAGACAGCGTTCGGTAATCTGACAGCGGCGTCAGTAGTGCATGTGGATGTGACCGGCGATGTAGCGCCAGTGCTTGCGTCTCCTTCGACGATCTCGACCCCAGAGGGATCTTCGATCAGCTTTACCGGGTCTAACGCGATCCAGATCACAGACACAGAGAATGACCAGGTGTCAGTGACGGTAGCGGCGGCTCACGGGAGCCTGACAGCCGGAGGTCAAACCGGCGCCTCGATCACGTTGACAGGCAGCCCGGCGGATGTGACTGCGGAGCTTGCGTCTCTGAGTTATACTCCAACGGCCAATTATCACGGCTCAGACTCCATAGCGGTAAATGTAACAGAGACAGCGTTCGGTAATCTGACAGCGGCGTCAGTAGTGCATGTGGATGTGACCGGCGATGTAGCGCCAGTGCTTGCGTCTCCTTCGACGATCTCGACCCCAGAGGGATCTTCGATCAGCTTTACCGGGTCTAACGCGATCCAGATCACAGACACAGAGAATGACCAGGTGTCAGTGACGGTAGCGGCGGCTCACGGGAGCCTGACAGCCGGAGGTCAAACCGGCGCCTCGATCACGTTGACAGGCAGCCCGGCGGATGTGACTGCGGAGCTTGCGTCTCTGAGTTATACTCCAACGGCCAATTATCACGGCTCAGACTCCATAGCGGTAAATGTAACAGAGACAGCGTTCGGTAATCTGACAGCGGCGTCAGTAGTGCATGTGGATGTGACCGGCGATGTAGCGCCAGTGCTTGCGTCTCCTGCGACGATCTCGACCCCAGAGGGATCTTCGATCAGCTTTACCGGGTCTAACGCGATCCAGATCACAGACACAGAGAATGACCAGGTGTCAGTGACGGTAGCGGCGGCTCACGGGACCTGACAGCCGGAGGTCAAACCGGCGCCTCGATCACGTTGACAGGCAGCCCGGCGGATGTGACTGCGGAGCTTGCGTCTCTGAGTTATACTCCAACGGCCAATTATCACGGCTCAGACTCCATAGCGGTAAATGTAACAGAGACAGCGTTCGGTAATCTGACAGCGGCGTCAGTAGTGCATGTGGATGTGACCGGCGATGTAGCGCCAGTGCTTGCGTCTCCTGCGACGATCTCGACCCCAGAGGGATCTTCGATCAGCTTTACCGGGGCTAACGCGATCCAGATCACAGACACAGAGAATGACCAGGTGTCAGTGACGGTAGCGGCGGCTCACGGGACCGTGACAGCCGGAGGTCAAACCGGCGCCTCGATCACGTTGACAGGCAGCCCGGCGGATGTGACTGCGGAGCTTGCGTCTCTGAGTTATACTCCAACGGCCAATTATCACGGCTCAGACTCCATAGCGGTAAATGTAACAGAGACAGCGTTCGGTAATCTGACAGCGGCGTCAGTAGTGCATGTGGATGTGACCGGCGATGTAGCGCCAGTGCTTGCGTCTCCTGCGACGATCTCGACCCCAGAGGGATCATCGATCAGCTTTACGGGGGCTAACGCGATCCAGATCACAGACACAGAGAATGACCAGGTGTCAGTGACGGTAGCGGCGGCTCACGGGACCCTGACAGCCGGAGGTCAAACCGGCGCCTCGATCACGTTGACAGGCAGCCCGGCGGATGTGACTGCGGAGCTTGCGTCTCTGAGTTATACTCCAACGGCCAATTATCACGGCTCAGACTCCATAGCGGTAAATGTAACAGAGACAGCGTTCGGTAATCTGACAGCGGCGTCAGTAGTGCATGTGGATGTGACCGGCGATGTAGCGCCAGTGCTTGCGTCTCCTGCGACGATCTCGACCCCAGAGGGATCAGCGATCAGCTTTACGGGGTCTAACGCCATCCAGATCACAGACACAGAGAATGACCAGGTGTCAGTGACGGTAGCGGCGGCTCACGGGACCCTGACAGCCGGAGGTCAAACCGGCGCCTCGATCACGTTGACAGGCAGCCCGGCGGATGTGACTGCGGAGCTTGCGTCTCTGAGTTATACTCCAACGGCCAATTATCACGGCTCAGACTCCATAGCGGTAAATGTAACAGAGACAGCGTTCGGTAATCTGACAGCGGCGTCAGTAGTGCATGTGGATGTGACCGGCGATGTAGCGCCAGTGCTTGCGTCTCCTGCGACGATCTCGACCCCAGAGGGATCAGCGATCAGCTTTACGGGCGCTAACGCCATCCAGATCACAGACACAGAGAATGACCAGGTGTCAGTGACGGTAGCGGCGGCTCACGGGACAGTGACAGCCGGAGGTCAAACCGGCGCCTCGATCACGTTGACAGGCAGCCCGGCGGATGTGACTGCGGAGCTTGCGTCTCTGAGTTATACTCCAACGGCCAATTATCACGGCTCAGACTCCATAGCGGTAAATGTAACAGAGACAGCGTTCGGTAATCTGACAGCGGCGTCAGTAGTGCATGTGGATGTGACCGGCGATGTAGCGCCAGTGCTTGCGTCTCCTGCGACGATCTCGACCCCAGAGGGATCAGCGATCAGCTTTACGGGCGCTAACGCCATCCAGATCACAGACACAGAGAATGACCAGGTGTCAGTGACGGTAGCGGCGGCTCACGGGACCCTGACAGCCGGAGGTCAAACCGGCGCCTCGATCACGTTGACAGGCAGCCCGGCGGATGTGACTGCGGAGCTTGCGTCTCTGAGTTATACTCCAACGGCCAATTATCACGGCTCAGACTCCATAGCGGTAAATGTAACAGAGACAGCGTTCGGTAATCTGACAGCGGCGTCAGTAGTGCATGTGGATGTGACCGGCGATGTAGCGCCAGTGCTTGCGTCTCCTGCGACGATCTCGACCCCAGAGGGATCAGCGATCAGCTTTACGGGCGCTAACGCCATCCAGATCACAGACACAGAGAATGACCAGGTGTCAGTGACGGTAGCGGCGGCTCACGGGACAGTGACAGCCGGAGGTCAAACCGGCGCCTCGATCACGTTGACAGGCAGCCCGGCGGATGTGACTGCGGAGCTTGCGTCTCTGAGTTATACTCCAACGGCCAATTATCACGGCTCAGACTCCATAGCGGTAAATGTAACAGAGACAGCGTTCGGTAATCTGACAGCGGCGTCAGTAGTGCATGTGGATGTGACCGGCGATGTAGCGCCAGTGCTTGCGTCTCCTGCGACGATCTCGACCCCAGAGGGATCAGCGATCAGCTTTACGGGCGCTAACGCCATCCAGATCACAGACACAGAGAATGACCAGGTGTCAGTGACGGTAGCGGCGGCTCACGGGAGCCGTGACAGCCGGAGGTCAAACCGGCGCCTCGATCACGTTGACAGGCAGCCCGGCGGATGTGACTGCGGAGCTTGCGTCTCTGAGTTATACTCCAACGGCCAATTATCACGGCTCAGACTCCATAGCGGTAAATGTAACAGAGACAGCGTTCGGTAATCTGACAGCGGCGTCAGTAGTGCATGTGGATGTGACCGGCGATGTAGCGCCAGTGCTTGCGTCTCCTTCGACGATCTCGACTCCAGAGTTGAATACTCAAGCGGAAGTTGGAAAAACAATAATCGTAGAGACTCCTCTAAAGACTCCGACTATCGGGACTCTGACAGATATGTTTGTCATGTCGACTGTAGGCGTGGATGTAAATGTTACAGCAATGGCATCAATTTCTGACGCTGAATTTAAACCCACGAGTATTGGAGGGAATGTGACTCAAACATGGATCACATCACCAAATGATCCATGGCAGGCCGGAGTAAACTTTGGCGGGACCTCTTCAAAAACTGCGGAAGTATGGTACACTGATTTCGAAAATCTCCAGTCTAACGTGGAGAAAGGAGCTGTTTTAAGAATTGGACAGCCCGATGTAACTACTTTGTCTGAGGTGCTTCAATTAGAAAATGTATACTCTGACGATTCGGCGAAAACTCTGGCTTCAATTGTTGGAGATCAGGAAAACGCTACTAATCAAGACAGTCTTTTGAGCTTGCGACCAACCCCGAATGAATTTGCACCTAAGAACATTACGGAAATCGCTCAAGCGATGGTAATTAACCCCGACGATACATCTTTCGAAGATATCAACGTGGGCACTGGCGATCGATCATACCGAAGAATAGCACTTATTGAAACGGAACAAACCAGTGAAACGTCATTGGGATTGATTGATCCTGAGAAGTTTTCGTTCCAAGATTTGAACTTGTCCGAACCAGTTGATCAAAACACTGTTGATCGAGGGGATTCAGATGACAAAATGCCTGACAAAATAGCCGGAACCATTGATCTTGAAAAAGCAAGTTTTGAAGATATTGTTTAACTTTCTGGTGACCAATGACCGAAGAGCTTTGACGGATAGAAAAAATCAATTAAAACCCTTCACTCAAGAAGTGTGGAACCCCGGTTAGATAAGGATGTGGAGGTTCTGTTTGGATAGATTACCTAATTTTTTGTGCATCAAATCGATAAGATTCAATCTCTTAGTTGACGGTATACGAAATGTGCCAGGGCCTAAATGCGAGATTTCCGCATGTGTAATAGCTACTCTTGTCTTGACACTCTTCATGCTAGTAAGTTACTAGAGCGGATTTGAAAGATGCCAAATAACTGATACAGCGATAAAAATTAATAACTAGTTGTACTTTCGAGTGTTTTTCTGTATGAAACTCTTCGGAGGTGATCCGATGAGTCGTCGAACTGAGCTGTTGACCGATGGACAATAGGAAAAAATTTATCCTTTGCTGCCCAAAGATGATATTCCTCGAAGGAAAGGTCGTACCCGTGCAGACGACCGCAGAGTGATCGAAGGAATTCTATAACTGAGAACGAATTTTCGAGAAATCTCTGAAAGCGATTAAATGGAACTAGAGGCTGTTATAGACTTTTCTAAAGGCTGCGTTGTGATGAAAAATACAGATGGGACAGGTGATTGCTCCTGTCAAGGGCAATCTCACAAAATCTTAATAGAAGGGGCTTGGGGAGCAGTCAGGACCAAGAGGACATATTTTAAGGAAAAAATCTTTAGTTTTAGATCTCGACTCGGTCCAAAAAAGCGCTCATGGCCATATACCATGTGATTAAGCATGGAGAGCAGTAAAAGATCTTGGAGACGTAACCATTCATTCTGTGTGGCTGAGATAGAAGAGGTATCCATAGTTCTTGAATGAAGCATTCACAGAAGCCAGCATAACTACGTTTGTGGTAATCCTGGTTGGGTTTTTTTTAAGGGGCTGTGGTAGAAAAAAGAAGATTATAAACAGGTTGGTTTCAAGTCAATTTTAAATCGAACCACCTTCCCAACGCAATAATAAACAGGGCTTCCTCCAGAAATTTAGGTTAGCCCTAGTGAGAGTTGAGGGTAAGACGTTCCCTTAATCATTTCGTGAAAGATTGCGCCTTGACCAGCCTTGCTAAGGATCTTTTTAATGCCATCAGCAATTGCAGAGTAATGAAAATCAGGGATTCCAAAAATGCTTGGGCAGGGGAGGCGCCGCGTGTCCGGGCCGGAGAGATCATCGGCTACGGTGAGCGCTTGGCGCGAAACGTCGTCTCTAACCTCATTAAAAAGGGATACCTCAAATCCGATACCACCCGCAGTCCGCTTGTCCTCTCGTTCCCCATTGACGCGGTTGAACGATTGTTCCCAAGACAGTACCTGACCTGATTTTCAGCGCCATGGCAGATGATTTTGTCGCCGGTGTAGAAATCTCAACCCCGCGTTTTGGCAAATTCTCCATCGCTGTTAGAAAAACTCGAACGGGCTTCAATCATGAGACCAAAGAGAAAATCAACATACCTGATACCATTTCGCTTTTTAAATCGTAACTCTCAGATACTCAAAGTTGGTCATTGAGCGAAGTCTTTGTGGATCGTCCTGCAGTTTGCGCAATCCCTCACAAAGAACTCGCTCTACTGCGTCAAGAGATCGAAAGGCCCTGTTTGGAAGATGCTTTTCTCTCAATTCGTCCCAAACATGTTCTACCGGATTTAGCTCAGGACTGTGTGAAGGTTGATATATCAGCCTTATATTCTCAGGGATTTTGAGATTGCCCGATCTATGCCAGCCCGCGCCATCTACCAACATGATGACGAAATAGTCTTTGAAGTCCCTCGATACTTCTTCCAGGAATAAATTCATCATCTCTGTATTTGCATAGGGAAGTATCAGGGATGTCATTTTCCCGAGCGCCATGCACACTGCCGCATAGACGTAAACGAATGTCCTTACGATTTGTCTGGCGACCTTTGGCCTGATACCCGTTGGGGCCCAGCAGGCCCGAAGATCGCTTATCCTACCAAATCTTCCCTCGTCTTGGGTCATTATCACAGTTGGTCTGGTATCAGTCGGATCTCTTTCATCCAAGATCTCAACTACTAATTTGGAGAAGTTTTTTTAAAATCCTCCTGGATCTGCTCCTTGGATTGTGGATGAGCAGGACGAGGCGTTACCTTCCGCCAACCGTTTCTATCAAGCATCCTGTAAACCGTAGAGTGATGAACCTCATGGCCCAAATAATCTTCCAATGCTTGCTTTATTCGCCCCGCTACGCAGATCTGACCTGCGCCGGCCTGATCAAGAAACGTCGCAAGGAATTGCGCCTCTTCCGTTTTACTCAAATAACAGCGGCGGCGTTTGCTCTCTTTGGAGCCATCCACAGCTTCCGGACCGTATCTGTTGTAGCTGGAAACGACATTATGCACCGTAGATACCGACACGCCTGTGTGTAAAGCGATCTGATTTGCGGTTCGCGGATCAACAAACGCATTCCATATCACCAGCCATCTCCGATGCGCTCTGCCGGTCGTCAATTTAAGTCGCTCCGAAATCTCATACTCCGAGAGATGGGGTTTGACTGACGTTACCCTGCCCACGATTTACCTCCCCAAAACTAATTTGGGAACGATATATCAAATACTAAGAAAAATCGCGAACTGGTAATAGATCTTCTACCGGCACGGATTGCTTATTGGCTAATCGGCCTTATATTGCCACCATTGGTTATATTATTACGTATTATGAGGAGAGTGTGAAAATGCAGATCAACATCGACAAGAACCTTGTAGAATTTACACCAGAGAATTCAGAAGAAACAGCCAAACTACAACAACTGTGGCGTTTAATGGTGGATTGCGCCCGATTCAACAAGAAAATGGTCCCGATTGGTGAATACATCCCGAAACAGAGCACGTTTGCGAGATTTACTATCGAAGGTATGGAAACAAAAGGAGCCCCGAGCTATCCTGAGGTCCATGTTGAGAAAGACTGCCGTTGTTATTGCCAGACCTGCAATAAATACGTTGAGTTAAAGAAGGGTGACCGAATACCTCCATGCTGCGGCAAGCTGATGGAGATTCTTGACTGACAGGATGAAATAAAGTGTTTGATGATGTTCTTTCAGCCCATTTGACTGAAGTCAGATAACGAACCCCAGACATCTTGAGGCCGAAAGTCTCCTCTAATTTCTCGCCTCAAAATTCCCGCTTCGTTTGACGACATATAGGGTTAGCCAAGATGATGCCCAAGAAGCCGACACCAGCAGAAAATGAGGAGTGTTTCTTTTCAAAAGACGCGTTGATCCGAATAAATACGACCTTGATGAATTCACTTTCAGCTGCGACCGGCGAGACTCACGGCACTGCGGAAAGTGGTCGTTCCAGTTGGTCCAACAGGCGGTATCTACCTTAGTGAAATAAATACCCGATCGCGAAATTATAGATCGGTATGATAGGCCTTATTTCTCGATTCCATAATAGTTTTGTAAGACTCCTGGATTTGCCGAAATCTCTGGTTGGCAGCCTGGACCAGGTAGTCGGGCAATCCCTTGGGCAGGCTGTCAACATGGCATTCCTTCACAAGAATTCTGTATCGTCGCTTAATATGTTCGTCAGAGAAGCTTTTACTGCAGTTTAGTATTCGATAGGCTTCTTGAAGATCATCCGTTGAGTCCGGCGGCCTTACCCGCTCATTTGACTGGTGAGACTCTCGTTGGTTTTCGGCTGCCCAGCATAAGCCACACACGCCGTCTCTCAGGTCGTCAAGGAACGTTTTCCGACCGCACTTCATGCAGGTCCCAGCAAGAGGCTCGTTAGGGCCGGGCCAGCTGAACGGCTGCCGGATCATTTTTTCAATGAGCTTCTTGCCATACCTGACCCAGAATGCCATGACTCATCTCTCGCTCTAGAGCGGGTGGCGGAACTTAGGCTCAGCAGGCAGGTCCGGACTGAAGTCCGCTCTACCCGTCCTGTTTTCTGTGAGTTCCCCCAAATCAGGGGGCATATGACTATTTTTTCTTGAGCGCAGCGAGTCGGTCAGAGACGCTGGAACCAATTGTCAAAGCGCTCCCACCCCCGGCAGCCTTCAAGGCGGCTTCGATGTTGGCGTCCTTATTGACCACGTTCGGGGTAAGCAGCTTGGTCTTTAGCTCCGATGCCGCCGCTGCGGCCTTAGCTTCTTGCGCCTGTTTATTCATGCTGGCGAGGGCCACTCCCATGCCGCCCGTGTCTTTACGCAGTCCGGCCAGTTTCTCTGCCTTAGCAGCCTGGTCCGCTGCCCGCCGTTTCTGAATTTCGGCGCGTTGCATGTTCGCGCTGCGCGTTTTGCAGGATTTCACGGGCCTGCTTTACCTTGTCAGCAGAAGTCTTGGCTAGGTCTATCAATTCGTCATAGAACTCTTTCGCCTCTCCGGCCTCTTGTTTCTTCACGCTCCATTTCAGGCTTGAGCTGTTCCAGGTCATCAAGAAGCTTGCTGAGGCTAGAATTAATCTCTGAGGCCTTTACGAGGTCTCCACTGATCTGGGCAGTTTTCATCTGACCTTCTAGCATGTCTGCAGCGGAAATGTAGCGGTCATACATTTGACATGCGGCATCAGCCTCTTTTTGTTCTCTATCGAAATCAGCCTTGGCCTTACCGGCCTCAACCGTAATCTTATCCAACTCTGCGATCATCTCCTCGATTTCGGCGTCTGTGGCCGTTTCCGGGTCCCAGGCGACGATGGCCTTGGTCAGGCTATCGCCGACGCCTTGCATCTGTTTCTTGCTGAATGCTGCCAAAAAACCGAAAAGTCCAGCCATTTCAATTCCTCCCTATTTTCTATTTTGTGAGACTAAATGACCACGAGAGCTGAGGGCTCTAGAGCCAGACCAACCATGATCTGCACTGAAGCCCCTTCGCTCTCTTCCACTGCTGACAAAAGGAGATACTCATTTACCTTGTCATTTGCACGGCGCCCGTACAGCATGGCCATGTGGTTGACGGATTCTGAGTCCACGCCGTACGCGTCATGGTATAGGGTCTCCGTGAACTCAAGAGGCGCCACTCGGTCGTAGCCCCTGCCCCCCGACTGCGGCTGACCGGACCAAACACGGTCGTCACACCACCTTATCCTTGGTTTCAAAAACGTCTAACCCTATATAACCTTCGCTCTGGTTCAACCAAAAATCCCATTGCGAGGAATCCGATGGGTACACTTCATCCAGTGGCATGAAAAGTTTGCAGTCCGCCAGTTCATTCTTCTGCTGGTCCGTTGCAAGCTGAAGTATGTACACTTTATCGGCAGCTTCAAGGTAGAAGTTGTGAACTCTCCAGCCCGGAAGAGAATACGTTCCGTAGCAGAGCACCACATTCATTTTTCCAGGATGTTTGATCTTCAGATCATTCTCTCCGAGAACAAAATCAACGATCGGCACCTCCACCATGCCGCGAATTCTGAGCCCGAGGGGAAGGTTCAGGTCAATACGTTTTTGTTCGTCTCGCTTCAGAGACTCCGCAATACCTGAAGCCTTTTTCGCCCAGATTCGTTTAAGTAGGCTCCAACCATTGGCCATAATAGCTCCTTTCCCGTGGGTTTAGAGATGACCAAGGTACCCGGGGATCACCATCTTCCGTGTACCAATTTAGTCAGCGTGGGCTTCATTTTCTCAATGGCCATAGTGAGAGAGTCCAGAGCGTACGGTCCATTTGCCTTGACCCAATCCGTTTTCAGCGTCAGAAACAGCCTTCACCGCCAGGGTATTGATCTTCCTATTGAAAACCAAACCTCTTTGGAGACTCGGGTAAGTGCCCTTCTTTATCTCAACAAAGGTGTAGATGCGATTCCCGTTCTGATCCTTCTTGTTATCGAAGTCCCAATCATCCACTGAGGCAAGACACAGACTACCTGTTTGTGCGGAGTAATGGTCGGCTCCCCGGATAAGAGGACTGTTGAGACCCCCTACGAACAGCATAAGAGCATTGGGATCCTGGGCCACGTGAGCCAAAGCGGTTTTGTAATCAGCGTATTCGATCGGGATCTTGCGGTAGCTGTTGTCCTGCTCGCAAAGGCCATCCCAAGTTACAGCGGTCCCTGACCCCTTAGGGCCAACATAAATGCGATGCTTTTTGGGGTCAATGTCCTTTACGCTAATGATGTCGGCTTTCCTGTTCGCTATAAGCTGGACGGCTTCCAAATAGAGTGCGGTCTGCTCGGTTTTCTCCTGCGGAAGTTTGGTAGAGAACGTCTGACTGGACAAGCGCCGCGTCTGCCTGGCCGCTCTTGAGCAACTCTATATTCTCCACCGACCCAGTGGTCTCAATGACTTGCACTTCAATATCGGTCGCGGCCTTTTTTAGCATTTCGCCAACCTCATAATAAATTGCGCCTTTCGGGCCCGTCGCAAAGCGCAACTTTGGCTTCTGCTTCGTTTTAGCCGCCATAGCCTCCGCTGATATTGCCATGTTCGCCGGAACTCCTTCTGGCAGATATGCGGAGTCCGGCTTAACGCCTTGCCCCTTCATCATCTCGATTTGTCTGTCAATCTCTTCGAGGCGCCTGCGAACATCTGAGTCGGTCTTTGCCAATTCTTCGGCATTTTGTCGCCATTCTTTGTACCCGGGATCGTCCTGGTGATGGTAGGCAAAGGCGGCATAGTCAGGTCTCGTGGCAAATTGGAGTAGTCCATAAAGTAACGCCGCATCCCAAATACCATAGGAAGACCGCCCCTTATACATCTGAGTCGGTAAGTCCAAGCCCTTCTGTCTCCAGTGATCGCCACGCTGACGGTAATGTTCATCGTAACTGAAGCCCGGACCAGCTTTGGATTTCTGATAGACCGGGTTGTCAGCGTACCTGTTAGGATCTAGTTTGGGCGCCTGTTGTTTGAACTTTGCACGCTCAGCCTTATAGGCGTCTAACGATGCCTTGGCTTTTTGCTTCCTTTCCTGTTCGATGGCCCTCTTGTCAAATGCAGTATCTCGTCCAAACTTGTGGATCTTGGTTTCAACCTGTGGTGTCGGCTTAGTGTATCCTCCGGAACGAGGCTCCGATGTCGTCATGTGGTCAGTGGTGGGTTTGGAATACCCATCTGGGCTTTGTCTAATCTTGGTCCCACCGGATTCCTGTTTTTTACGCTCATTTTGGCTTGCCCTGTAGGCCTCAAGTGAATCTTTTGCCTGCTTTTTCTGGCTGCCTTCGGTTAGCTTGTTGTCGAATTTACTACCACTCGTGAACTTCTCACCCTTATGATCCGATGGCGCTCTCGGTTTAGAGTATCCCTCCGGCGCTGAACGGCTGCTGGGGCTGCCAAATAATCCTCCGCCACTACGCTTACTCCAAATCTCCCGAGAGGGCTTGGAATAAGAGGAGGCTTCACCTGAGTCGTAAGAAGAAACTCTCGGATTTTTGTCCAGGAACCCAAGCGTGCAAACCTTCTGAGAAGATGACGAGATAGCCGAGGATCAGTGAGCATGTCAGGGTAGCCAGCAAGAGACTACGTCGTGTCGAACCCATGGTGTCCTTCCTTTGGATGTCTATGGCTGTTTTCAGCATCACCGCATCTGAGGCGAGAGCCCGCTTTGTGAGGCTAGGCAAGCTGGACGAGTAAAGTTGATGGGGCGCCTCTACCGCCAAGCGCTAGAATTTAAGGCTTCGAGAAAAAATTCTTGGCCGCAATATCCTACCTGCAACAGTCCTTATGAAAAGCGCCCCGCCTTGACATTCACTCAAACCGTCCAGCACAACCTCAATAGTACCGGCGGTCCAGCAGTCGTACCTGAGAGGAGTGAAACGACGAAAACAATCGACGTTTTCGTCGTCCCAGAAATTGCTTTGGGCTTACCCTCTACAACGCCTATTGCGCTCTTTGAGCTACTTGTTCAGGTTGCTGGGTTTTTTCAACTGAGCACGCTATCGTGAGGCGCTTGGCGCATTTCCCGATCTGCTATATTCCTTGCTCTTAGTGTCTTATCTGTCCGTTCGTGACGCGCAAATCTAAATCTCGTCAGCGGGCTCTGGGCTGTCAGTGTGTGTCTCCTATTCTTCGATGTCCGCGTGAGACTGTTGAAGGTAGACAGAGTCTACCTTCCCCTGACCGATCGACTTATCAAGTCGAGACTGGAAGTCTAATATGTGATCTTGGGTTCAAGCGATTTGGCCTGCTCCACCCAACGAATGACCTCCTTTACGCTTGGGACAGCTCGCGTCAGTTTTTTCTCGTCGTTAACTTCTTTCATTTTTGATGCGAGGTTCTCGGGCTTCCGATGCTTGAGTTCCTTCACTGTGTCTACACCAGCCGCCTCAAGCAGTTCTGAGTATTCTTCACCAACGCCGGAAATCCTCATCAAGTCCGCCATATTGGCCCATTTGAGTATCTGAGTCTCTTGAATCCCGGTTTTTTCAGCGAGTTCTTTGCGCCCTTTAGGATTTGAACACTTCTCCAGTAGGTCATCGGTAGTTTTGATCCCAACGGCTTCGAGTTTCGACCCGTAGGTCGGTCCGATTCCTTCGATCTTCTCAACCTTGTATTTCATTCCGCACCTCCTTCACATTTTTTAGTTCGTGTGTTTCAAATGAGTTAGGATTGAGTAGCCAGATTCACGTAGGGCAAACTCCCTTGCCAAGGATTCTTTGCCTACGTCATGTCTCGCAAGTGTTTCAGACAATCGCGATTCTTGCCGAAGTTCCGTTGCTCGCCTATGCCATGTAATCACTTGGCGATCTTTTGACCGGCGCCTAATTGCTGTATGATTTCTTTGCCCCCACACTGTGAAATCTAAGAGAAACTTCCCGCTACCGTGTAGTTTAGCAAATATCCCTCTTCCCCCAGTGGTCTCTTGCACCCAAGAAACATGCCAGATTCGCCTCGGATTCCATTCCAGGATCTGAATGTGGCTAACATCGTCTTTGGTCAGCCAAACTTACAACTATTTTATATCATACTTGAAGGCTATTTGCCTGTCAAACACGAAATCGGCCTTTGCTCATCACCCAGAAGACCCTTTGACAAGTACGAACGAATAATGAAACTAAACAGCTCAAAATTCGCGCCTCATCTGAGGACATACATCCTGCAATGTAAAGAGCAAGTTTCCGAAGCAAGAATATCGCAGATTGGACTTCGTGATGACTCCAAGTGGCCAGAGCTGTAATCCCGCGAAGTCATGGGGATTGAAATCCTGGGTGCGCCGGAACAGTGTGCCGAGGCTCAATCATTGGAGTTGCGTGGCCTCTCATCTCCAGAACACATTGTGTTGATGTATCGCGGATTTCTGAGAGGCCCCGCTGTGAACGTGGAACTGAATAAGGGCCGAACTCTCAGATCTTGTCGGAAACCTCTTGCCAGAACTGATGCACAGCCTCTAGCCACCCGTCCAGCCATTTCTTGGCGTGTTCGTTGAGTTCGTCCTCATCATTTCCGAAATCAGTAAGCGGGTCAGCCCTGAGAGCGTCTATGAAGTAGTGCCCCAAAACATCGTTATGAAGGGTTATCGTCGGGTCGTACAGGCCGCCCGCTCCCTTGGGATCGAATCTTCTGGCGTATTCCAGATCTTTGTATGAAGCAGCCTTGGCCCATCTCAGACCGACTTCTTGGCCCTTTGAAAAGTAATCGGTTTCAAGCAAGGCCTTCTCTCTTTTCAGCCTTTCGATTGTCGCTTCCATGTCTTGATCTCCTTTCAAGCGTTCCTCAAACTCTTCTTGCTTCCTGATTTTCTCCGCGAGCGCATCCTGGAAAATAGCTGACAGGTTTCCCACTTGGTCTCGCCTGTCGTGGATCTTCTGAGCTAGCGCATCCGGAACCGACAGGTTGAACTTTTTCATTTATGCGCCCTCCTTTATCTAATCAGTATGTATGACAACGATACATCCTAAAAGTTCCATTGTAATTGTCAAATTTTTTACCGAATGATTAAAACAATATACGATCAACTAAAACTAGCTTCTGTATTATAGCAACTAGGCGTATAATAATAAGCTATACGTATGGTTTAAAACAAGACTGACAGCTCAGCGGCCGGTGTCTCTTAGACAACCGCATGCTTTGTCCAGCGCATTCCTGGGCATCGAACCGGCACGTAAAAGCATTATGAGTAGAGGAGGGATCGTTGTTCCGCTCTTACATGATCAAGTGTGTCTTTCAGGTGTGTCGGAGTCCGACACTACAGCGCATCGCGGGATTCTTAAACGAGTACATGAAAGAGATGTTCTCCCAACTCATTAGGCCAACCCGGAGAAACGCCCAATTCGACCGAGCTAAACATCGAATGCGACTCATCTTCAGATGGAAGTGAGAGGCCAAGTGGCCTCGGTCGAAAGGGGTTTGACAATGGCCAGCAGGGTGCGATATGATGAGAAAAATGGTTTTGCATAAAACAATTAACACTAGGGGACAGTGGAAAGCTAGCAGGCTAGAGGAACTTCCCACTGCCGGTTCAGAGGGTGTCACATGAAAAAGATTCTCTTCGCAATTCTGGGGTGTGTTCTCGTGTTTTGCTATCCAAGTTGGGGATGTCAACAGGAGTCTCAAGATTTCGTTGTAGGTCTCGCTGACATCATGTTTGACGTTGTGACGGCCCCATGCAGTCTACTGGCGGTATGTCTCGGTCTAGACGCTGGCCCGTGTGCGTATCAACGGGATCAAAGGATGCAGTGCACGCCTTTGGCGGAAGGCCGTAATCGTCCCTGTGTGAATCCTGTTACCCGGAGATCAGTGATTCCTGTGACAGCGCCTAAGGCTTCCTCGGTATCCCGCCCTGACTCAGAAAAAAAACCTGCAGCGGTCTCGGAACCTTTGAGGCCTGTTCAGGAGTCGAGACCTGGAAGGCCGACCCCTCCTGTAGATGAGCCTGTTGCCGAGACAACCAAATTTCCAGAACCAAAAATGGAAACATCTGTCCCTATCGTTCCTGAAGTGACCCCTGTTCCTTCAACCGCAAGCGCTCCAGTGGTTTCGCCTTTGAGGCTCGAGGATAGAAAAACATCTGAAGTGGAAACTGGTACGCAAAAAGGTCCGGGAAGTCCATTGCTCCCAAGTGTCATTCCACCCAACCCAAGCGATTCTGTTTCGCGGCAACCAGCCAAACCCCACGGCGTCAAAAAACCCATTGCCTCGGAAAACGGCGACGCAGTTATCAAAGCAGACGCTCCTCGATCGACGAATGAAGTTGTTGAGCCCAAGGCCTTGCCCGAAGCTGAAAAAAGCGTCAAAGAAAAACCGCTACGGCGTTCAAAGTCTAGGACAAATCAGTGTGCGCCAGTTTACCCACCGGTATGTGGACCGAGGTTTTTCCATCGTTGACAGCGTATTGTCTTTCATAACCGTCAAACCTGTCATTAATTTTCTAGCGCAACAAGTCTGCGCAGGTATATATTAAGCAACTCTACCCAGGCAGAAGAGGCCATCGCAAAGTAGATGTAGCGTCTCGGTACCTGATCGCCAAATCCATCCGATATAGAGACAACCCAACTCCTACAAGGAAGGACACGGCAAGCATCTTGTTGGTGGGATTATAATATTCAATCAAGGACCAAATCTAATTTTAGAATTAGCCGATCGCTTTTATTCTGAATTAGTCTAACAGTTTATGCGATTAAGCCACTGTCCTTTTTTTCTAGGCCATTAATTTCCGACGTGCAATGGGGGCATCGTAGGGCCTTCACAGGAATTTTGGAAAAGCAATAGGGGCATTCCTTCGTAGCCGCCTCAGGTTTGCGTTTCAACCGATTTATTTGACGAATAACCAGGAAAATAGCGAACGCGACAATGATGAAGTCGATCACGGAGTTCACGAACAAACCGTAATTGATGGTCGCCGCGCCGGCCGCCTTTGCACTGGCAAGAGAGTCGAAAGGTTTCCCAGACAAATTTATAAAGAGGCTGGAGAAATCAACTTTGCCCATCAATAAGCCGATTGGCGGCATCAAAATATTATTCACGAACGAGCTGATTATTTTGCCGAACGCTGCGCCAATTATGATGCCTACGGCCATGTCGATAACATTCCCCTTGACCGCAAATTCTTTGAACTCCTTGAACATGTTTTAGCCTCCCTTAGATCATATTACTAGCAATGTTCGCTGTAGGGGATGGTGGGAAAACACGATGCTATTGAAATACAAGCAACCATAAACAGCGTACGACAGAAATGGTCTTTTCATCTGTGTCATTTTTAGTCATTCAAACGTGGTTGCTCCTACTGAAAGCAAGTTTTTATCATTCAAGATGGCAGTTCTTATTTAAGCGGAGGCTTCGTTGATAGCTTGATCAAGGTCTTTTTCCGTCACTTCGACTGTCACAGGCTTGTCGGGGTCTTGTCTGATATTCTCGACAGCCCGTCTCACAGCCTTTAAGGCAGCTTGATTGCACACTCCGGCTATATCCGATCCGGCAAAACCCTCTGTTTTTGAAGCCAACTCCTTGATGTCCACCTTCTTGACAAGAGGCTTATTCTTGAGATGAACCGCAAAAATTTCTTCGCGATCTTTTTGCTCAGGTACCAGGATTTCAAAATGTTCGTCAAACCTGCCTGCCCTAAGCGCAGCAGGGTCAAGCATATCCGCCCGGTTTGTCGCTGCCAGAACCAGCACCCCTTTGAGTTCTTCGATCCCGTCCAACTCAGCCAGAAATTGGCTCAAGACCCTTTCGGACACATGGGAATCTGAAGCGCTCCCTCCACGAGCAGGAACCAACGCGTCAATTTCATCAAAAAATATTATACATGGTGAAGCCTGCCGTGCTTTCTTGAAAACTTCTCGAATCCCTTTTTCCGATTCACCAACATACTTCGAAATAAGAGCAGGCCCTTTCACCGATATGAAGTTGACACGGCTCTCATTGGCTATAGCCTTTGCGATAAGAGTCTTTCCACATCCCGGAGGTCCGGATATGAGAATCCCTTTAGGAGGTTTTACTCCCGCCTGGGCAAAAAGCTCCGGGTATTTCAATGGCCATTCTACCGCTTCAATCAGCCTTGCCTTAAGGTCTGAATGCCCTCCGACATCTTCCCATTTCACATCAGGAATTTCGACAAAGACCTCACGAATTGCTGATGGCTCAACATCCTTCAAGGCAGTCATAAAATCGTCCATGAGGACTTCCAGCCGTGCCAATCGCTCGTAAGGAATTCCTGCCATAGTGAAATCAATGTCAGGCATGAGCCGTCGAAGGCAGATCATCGCGGCTTCTCTACAGAGAGCTTCTAAATCAGCTCCCACGAAGCCGTGTGTGATCTCAGCGAGATGATGCATGTCCACATCTGCGGCAAGAGGCATTCCTCTGCTATGAATCTCAAGAATTTCCTCTCGACCGTTTCTATCCGGGATCGGAATGGCTATTTCCCTGTCAAATCTGCCCGGTCTTCTCAGAGCCGGATCAAGGGCGTTAGGAATATTGGTAGCCGCTATTACTATAAGATTCTGCCTTTTGTTTAGGCCATCCATCAAAGCTAGTAATTGAGCTACTACCCGCTTCTCGACATCTCCGACCACTTTTTCTCTCTGTGGAGCTATAGCGTCTATTTCATCGAGGAAAACAATACTCGGTCCCTGGGCCGAGGCATCCGCGAAAATTTTCCTGAGGTGGGCTTCACTCTCGCCATAAAACTTGTGAATTATCTCAGGACCACTGACTGAAAAGAATTTAGCGTCCGTCTCATTCGCAATGCTACGGGCTATAAGTGTCTTGCCGCAACCTGGAGGTCCATGGAGGAGCACACCCTTAGGGGCGTCGATGCCGAGCCTCTCAAAAACCTCGGGGTATCGTAGAGGCAGCTCAATCATTTCCCTGATCCGATGAACCTGGGGTTTAAGTCCTCCTATGTCCTCATAGGAAAGAGTCATACCGGCTTTGGCTTCCGCAGATTTGCCCACTAAAAGCTGTGTAGTGGGATTAACCAGTACCGGCTCTTTGGGCGAAACGCTCTCAACTGTAAAATCAGCGGAACGGCTCCCAAACAAAGTAGCTTTTATAAGATCACCTTCCATTACAGGGAGCCCGTCTAATAGACTTCCAATGTATTCAAGATCTCGTTCCGAAGGCTTCACATTAACAGGTGAAAGAACCACGCGGTCCGCAGGCCTACAAGCAATCTTACCGACAGATACGGTTTCGTCGAGTCCAGCCCGAGCGTTTTGTCGTGAAACACCATCAAGCTGAATTCTTGATTGGCCTCTCAAGTCTTTGTAGGCGGGCATGGCCTTACAGGCGGTTCTTCTCTTACCGATAACTTCTACGACGTCTCCAATGTTTGCGCCTATTTTAGCTAGATCCTCGGGGTCCATCCTGGCGTAGGCCCGGCCCATGTCTTTGCTTAAAGCCTCAACTATTTTTAGCTTTATAGGCTGATCAGTATTTTTTCCCATTTCGAAACTCCGAGTCTAACTGGGGAATTTTATTTCAAGCATTCCATTGTTGCATGAGAGTTTCATCTTTTTCTTGTCACAAACTCGTGGCAACAAAAGCTCTTTGTAATATTTCTTGTCTCCCTTGTCCGCGGAAAAAGTCAGCACGTCATCTTTGAGATCGATCTTCACATCTTTGGGGCCTATGCCCGGGGTTTCCGCTACCACAAGTATATGGTCATCTTCTTCAAAGACATCTACAAGAGGCTCGCGCACCTCGTGAACCAGGGTTCGCCCAGAATCTTTGTCTTTGGTAACATTTCCAAACGGTTCGACTTTGATTTGATCGGAACCTTGCTTGTCGAGACCAAATTTAACATTAAACCCGTAAACAGCTTTGATTTCCTTGTCACCCTGGAGGTTGGGGAACTCACCGCTCGCCTTCAATTCCTTGCCTTTTTCAGCAAGGTCGGCCAGTTTTTGGACAAGGTCCGACAAACCGCCCAAAATACCTCCCAAGTTGGACCCTGTTGCGTCTTCTCGGGTCGTTTTCTTCGCCATTATTCTTCCTCCGAATAAAGCCTGATACCATATTGTTTGATTTTTGAATGGATTGTTTTGTAATCGATTTGCAATAAACGCGCCGCCTTAGCCTTATTCCCTCCTGTTCTTCGTAAAACTTTGGCTAGCACTCGACTCTCGACATCGGCAGTAGCTTTCTGGACAATCTCCTTTAATGAAAGCCCATCCCATGTCATATCTTCATCGTGGGCCCCGACGTCAACCGGCGCCGGCCCTGTCTCTTCCAAATCCAGAACCAGGCTTTCCGGGCTCACCCAATCGTAAGATTGAAGGACAGCTCTTCTAATAGCCGCTTTCAATTGCCTGACATTACCGGGCCATGGGTAACTCTTTATAAGGTCCAGGGCCGAATTGGAAAACCCTCTGACATTTTTGTTCAATTCCTCGTTAGTGGCCATACGAAATAGGTCCGCAAGATAAACGATATCCTCCTTCCTGTCCCTAATTGGGGGAATGACAATCGTGAACTCGCTAAGCCTGTAAAAAAGGTCCCGACTGAAGCGCCCCAGCGCTACCTCTGTGTTTAGATCCTTATTTGTAGCTATTATCAGCCTGACATCCATGTTTATGGGCTGTCGCCCGCCTACCCGAAAGAAAGTCTTCTCCTGAATTGCGCGTAACAGTTTGGTCTGGCAACTCAGAGGCATGTTAGTGATTTCGTCGAGGAACAAAGTCCCCCCATGAGCCATCTCGAATTTTCCAGCCCTAGTGGAGACTGCACCCGTAAAAGACCCTTTCTCATGCCCAAAAACCTCTGACTCAAAAAGAGTCTCAGGGATGGCGCCACAATCCACCGGGACCATAAGTTTTTTTGACCTTGCGCTGAATCGATGTATGGCTTGAGCGACCAATTCCTTTCCTGATCCGGTCTCTCCCTGAATCACAACAGAGAAGTTTGAGGTCGCCACCAGATTCAAGTCCGCTATAACTCTATCCATAGCGGAGCTCGGCCCCATTATTTTCTTCAGCTCATCTATTGACAGATGAGACTTGCTCTTTTCGTTGCGCTCTTTGCCCAGAACCGGTTTTTGTGACATCGCTTCCCTGATCTTTGCCAGCAAAGCATTGTTATCCAGGGGTTTAGGCAAATAGTCATACGCTCCCTGCTTAATGGCTTCAACAGCGTCATGAACACCAGAATATGCGGTGATCATTAGAACCGGCAACCTTGGATTCAGCTTTCTCGCTCGTTTGAGTACCCTCTATTCCGTCCATTCCAGGCATTCTCACGTCCAAGAGCACAACATCAGGCAGCCCGAGACGAATCATCTCCAGAGCCATTTCGCCATCATGAGCCACAAGAGCTGTGAAACCAGCTTTCTTTACGACACGGAACAAAATGTCGCAAAAATCTTTCTCATCATCTACGATCAGGACCCTAGCCCCGGTGGGAACCATTTGTCCCGTCTCCACGCAGTAATTTCACGATATATAAATCCATTGCTTCCTTTTATGATGAACCAAACGGTTTCATAAGGGAAATCACTTCAATATCAGGATCAAGCATTGGAACGACATTGTGAAGAGAACCGACAAACAATATGCCGGTTTCCCCAGACTTAAGCGTTCCGTTGATCCTTTCTGCAATAAACGCGTCTCTTCTTCTTAAAATCTCTCCGCTTTGCATTTCAAGGCTGTCGCTCTTGCTCGGAGCATCTGATGTGTCAAGTGTCTTCAAGGCCAGGTTATATTCCATCATCAGAAGTTTCTGGAGATTCGGTCCCTAACGCCTTAGCTCCTTTTTCAATCAATTTCTTTAACAGCAAGTGGTTACGGCTTCCGCTGGATGCAAGTCGCTCAATTATCTGGATTTCCCTACCATCTTCACATACAGGTAATCCATCCTGATAAATTTTTGTTTTCAGATATGGGATGTCCAATTCTCTGACAACCTTCTCGAGATCGTTCCAAAAACGATTAATCAGTTCCTTTTTCCGTTTCCATGCCTGTAACCCCATTTTCTTCAGGTATGCGGATTTTACCGAATCACTCAACTCACCCATGTCTGTCTCCGTGTGCACAATGGGTATCACAAGAAGTTTGCGAGACGTGGAATGATTATATTTGAGAGATGGCAATCTGTATGGACTCCATTCAATTCATCAATATATGGAAGCATTTCTATGGAAAAACTTCCATAGTTTTTTTGTTTTCATATAATAAATACACGCTACTAAGGCAACAGAATAATATGGAGGGGACATATTCACTCAACTAATAGTCCAAATTTTGAGAAAATAAAGCCCCGGGGGGCAGCGTTTTGGATGGGACATGGTAACCCGGAGCTTTTCATGGATTTGTAGCAGTACAAATTTTTTGGAACTATTTAAAACTGATGAGCAATTTATGCGCCAACTCTGAGTGTAAAAACAAACTGACGCTAATTATTTGCAGGGAAGACGAAAACGAGGATGAACTATGAAAATTACAATATTGGGAAGCGGAACTGGAACTCCTCAACTGGCTAGAAACTCATCGGGCCTTTACATCGAATCTTCCAAAGTCAAAGCCATTGTAGACATGGGATCTGGAACCCTCCGGCGCATGTGTGAAGCGAAAATAGATTACAGAGAGATCGACCTGATAGCGCTAACCCATTTCCATCCTGATCACGTTACGGACTTTATATCATTTCTTTTTGCCTCCAATTACGCGTACGGACCAAAACGAACAGATTTGATCAACGTGATAGGACCAAATGGATTAAAACAGTTTTATGAAAGCCTGGTCCAAATCTTTGGTCATTGGGTCGTGCCAAGTGATAACCGCCTCAGGATAACCGAGATGTCAGCGACAGAATTAGATATTTTTGAAATGGATGGGATTAGAATCAGATCAGCGCCTTCGATCCATTCTTTCCCCGCTTTGTCCTACAGAATCGAGGCTGACAACGTTTCGTTATCGATTTCTGGAGACACGGACTTTTCAGAAAATCTGATCTATCTGGCTCGAGATTCAAACATACTTATCTGTGAGTGTTCAATGCCTGACTCAATGAAGATTCAAGGGCATATGACTCCCTCGGAAGCAGGAACTCTGGGCACTCAGGCATCAGTGAAGCAATTGATCTTGACCCATTTTTATCCTCCCTGTGATGAGGTTGATGTACTGTCCGCTGCTAGGTCCAACTTCACTGGACCAATTCTGAAGGCCCAGGATTTGATGACAATAGAGTTGGAGCTCTAATTATTAGACAGGTTTTTAGATGAAGATCATTGTATATTGAAATTATGAGGTTTTTCACCCCCTGATTGCGATTCGTCTGCGCCTGATATAGGATATGTTCATGAAGGAATCCGGCGATCGTAAATTGAAAAGAAGTGTTTTCACCCTATTCTTTCTGACCCCGATTGTTCTTATCCTGCAAATTCCTATAGGCATTCTGGGTGGAGTCTTAGGGGCTTATTTGGCCTATTCCCAGCGGCTGCCTGAAATTCCTGATTTGAACTCATATCAACCTCGAACCGTTTCCACATTTTACGCTGATGACGGAACGGTAATCGGGGTGTTTTTCAAACAAAGGCGATTTGTAGTAGACCTGAATCAAATACCCAAGCACGTTGTGAACGCTTTTCTCGCTGCGGAGGACGCTCGTTTCTACGAACATAATGGTGTGGACTGGCACGGAATTGTACGGGCCATGGCTAGAAACATCGCTGCGGGAAGAATCACTCAGGGTGGTAGCACTATCACCATGCAGGTCACCAGGAATTTTCTGTTAAGCAGGGAGCGAACCTTTTCTAGAAAATTTAAGGAGATTATCCTGGCTACGAGGATAGAAAAAACATGGGGAAAGGCCAAAATCCTTCATGTCTATCTCAATGAAATTTATCTGGGGGATGGATGTTATGGCGTGGAAGCGGCGGCGAGAGGTTATTTCGACAAGCCGGTGGAACATCTTTCCATTGCCGAAGCGGCTCTAATAGCAGGTCTGGTCGCGAGTCCCGCTCGCTTTACACCATTCAAGAATCCGGATCTCGCCAGGCAACGACAATTGACGGTGCTGGGACGTATGCTTAAGGCGGGGTTTATTAATGAAGAGCAATATACAAGAGCTAAAGATGAGCCCTTAGCCTTTAGAAAAGAGGTTGTTCGTCCTCTTGATCTGGCCCCTGATTTCACTGAAGTCGTTCGTCGTTACGTTATACGAAAATATGGAGAAGATAAGCTATATAATGACGGTCTCAAGGTTTTCACTACCTGTCGTCTAGACTTTCAACGTCGCGCCGCTGAAGCTATGGACAAAGGTCTTGATGAAATTAAGAAGCGCCAAAAGCACCTGGCTATCCTAAAGACAGTTCAGCCTACTGAAATAGCGGAATTAATCCAGAAACGGGCGACTCCAAGTCTGACGGAAGGAAGAATATATCAGGGAATAGTGGTCAAGACCGCGCCTGGGAAAAACAACGAAGTGACATTAGATATCGCTTTTAGCAAAAAGCTTAAGGGTCGGGTCAAGCTCACCAAATCTGATGCTTCTATTTACAGAGTTGGGCAAGTCCTTGCGCTGCGTTTTGTAAAATATGACAAAGATGTCCCTGAGTTTATTCCTGATGATGACCCAAAGTTGCAGGGCGCCTTAATCTGCATAGAAAACAATAATGGCAGTGTTAGAGCAATAATTGGGGGTTCGTCTTCTGAACATTTTCAGTTCAACCGGGCCATCCAAGCCAAAAGGCAACCGGGAAGCTCTTTCAAACCGATCATTTATTCGGTCGCGTTGGAACAGAAGAGCTATAGCCCAGCCACGATAATCGTTGACGAGCCTATAGTTGTTGATTTAGACGGAGCGGATGAAGAATGGGAACCCAGGAATTCCAGTGGTAGTTTTCTGGGGCCTGTGAGTTTCCGAAGAGCTTTGGAACTCTCTCGAAATATTTGCACTATCAAGATTTTGATGGACGTCGGCCTTGGGCCAGTACTCGACATGGCTAACAAGGTAGGAATAACTTCTCCTTTGGGTAGGAATCTTTCTTTGAGCCTTGGAACATCTGAGGTAACTTTATTTGAGTTAGCGTCTGCTTACACCGTCTTCCCTAACGGTGGAGTCCACGTTGAGCCAATTTTTGTCAAACGTATTGAAGACAGGTTTGGAAATGTTCTTGAAGACCACAGCGAGGTCCCGGTTCTGGAATCGGATTCTCTGGTACCCACCCCTCGCGATGAATTCCGGGAATTGGTAAAAAACGCTGAATACAAAACGTCACAAGTTCCGGGAACTCCGGTTCGGGCTTTTGCCAAGGCCGGAACAAATGTTGAACCACAAGGCTAGAAAGATGGCCGCCAGTGAGAACATTACTGACCTTGAAGAAGATGATCGGCTCACCGAACCACCCAGGGTTAAAGCCGTCATGTCTCCTCAAACAGCCTATATAATGACCTCCCTGCTTCAAGGGGGTGTTCGTCAGGGCACAGGATCTCGACTCAGTCAGTACCTCAAACGCAAGGACATAGCAGGCAAGACAGGCACAACCAATAATGCTGAAGACACGTGGTTTATAGGCTTCAATCCAGACTATACGACCGGGGTGTGGGTCGGATTCGACGAAAAACGGCCCCTCGGTCGAAGAGAAGAAGGATCTAGAGCCGCTCTTCCCGTTTGGGGCTATTTTATGAAAGAGATACTGCGAAACAGACCCGAGCGGGAATTTGTAACACCTCCGGATATAATGTTTAAGGAATTTCTCACAGTAGCGAATGATCCTAAGGATGGCGCAGTGCTGAAACCTGTTAGAGAACCGATCTATGCTCCTTTCAACGGTTACACGCTTGTTTTGTCACCGTTGGATTCTTTTGACACCCTTGCTGAATACGTTAAGTCACCGATGCCTCTTGTTAGTGAAAGTGGAGGAATGACAGTTCCATCTGGGGACCCCGGTCAATTTCAGACCGGAGCGGCCCCTGTGACCTCTATGTATCCTCCGCAACCAGCGCCCCCGGTCAGATGAACATTGCAGTCGCTCTCAGTGGAGGCGTTGACAGCGCTTGCGCTGCTTTATTGCTCCAAGACGCTGGACACAGCGTGACTGGCCTGCACATGAAATTAACGGACAAAGATTCCGATTCATGGGATAAGGCCCGAGCCGTGGCGGACTCTATTGGTATCCCTGTTAAGTTGCTTGATCTCAGTGAGTCGTTTCGGAAACACGTGGTCGATTATTTTGTTTCAGAGTACAATTCCGGTCGAACACCATCTCCGTGTCCTCGATGCAACAAAAAAATCAAAATGACTCTTCTGCTGGAACAAGCGCTCGAATTGGGAGCAGAGCGATTCTCCACAGGCCATTACGCCCGAATCATCTCAAAAGATGACCGCTTATCGCTTCTTAAGGGATTGGATAATTCAAGAGATCAGTCGTACTTTCTGTTCATGCTGAATCAGAAGATGCTGTCCAACTTGATTTTCCCACTCGGCGGTATGACCAAAGCGGAGGTTCGCAGAATCTCAGAACAAAGAGGACTTCCCGTAAGTTCCGCCGAAGATTCTCAGGAGCTTTGTTTTGTTCCTGACAACGCCTACGTCAAGTTCCTCCTGGAACAAGGCGCTGAGGCCAAACCTGGCCCAATTGTGGACGAGGATGGTAATATCATTGGGAAACACCGGGGCATTATTTTTTTCACGGTTGGTCAGCGAAGAGGATTGGGCGTTTGTGGGCCCGAGCCTTTATATGTGCTCGCAATTGATCATGAAAGGAATGAGGTTGTAGTAGGGAAGAAAAACCAGACATTGGTTTCGGGTGTCGTAATCGATCAGCTAAGTTTTGTATCCGGAAAGACTCCAGATTGGAATAATCGTTTCACAATAAAGGTGCGGTCAACCTCTCGAGAAGCGATGTGCAAAATTAGAGAAATAGGACCAGATTCCTTAACGATCTCTTTCGACTCTCCGCAATCTGGAGTCGCTCCTGGCCAAGCCGCAGTCCTATATAAAGAAAATGAGGTGGTTGGAGGTGGCTGGATTTTGCGCTCAGTCAAGTTATGACGGAACCGTAATGTAGTCAGTTGGAACCGCCTCGGTCTTTGAACATCAGGATAGGCCATGAATCATAAACAGTTTTCGAATTTGGTAAATAAAGAAAGAAACCTTCAGAGGATAATCAAAAAAACCATAGGGGACAAGTCAGCCGTTGTCGCTTTTTCGGGCGGAGTTGACTCGAGTCTCCTGTTAATGGAGTCTGTAAACGCGCTAGGAGTTGATCGTGTAATCGCTGTGACTGCAACTTCCCCTACCTCCTCGCAGGATCAACTGCAGGAAGCCCAGGATTTTGCCCACGCGCTGGATGTTGAGCTAATAATTGCTGAAACCGACGAATGCAGTCAGCCGGATTTCACAGCAAATGGGCCCAAAAGATGCTATTACTGCAAGAAGGTTCGTTATAAAACCATCAGCGCAATCCGAGGAATTCCCAATGACGCTGTCTTGTTTGATGGCACAAACATTGATGATGATCCATCAGACCGACCTGGATTTGCCGCTCTGATTGAGCTTGGAATTCATACCCCGCTTCGCCAGGCTTCCTTGAAGAAGGATGAAATAAGAGCTTTATTAAAGGGCGCAGGGTTTCATAGAATGGCGATGAAATGCTCTCAACCCTGTTTGGCCACCCGCATTCCACAAGGAACCCCCATCACATTGGAGGCTCTGGATCGTATTAGAGAAGGAGAACAGCTATTAAAAAACCTTGGCTTCGGAGTTCTTCGGCTACGAACGCATGGAGATTGGGCCAGAATTGTTTCTTGACTCGGATGGATTTGAGAAGATTCTCTCTGACAGTCAATTGAGGAAAACTCTTTCCGGAGAACTAAAAAAAATAGGATATCAAACTATCACTCTAGATTTGCAAGAATACGGTTCCTGAAAGATTTCGCAAAAAAGCCCGGTTTTCGGACCGGGCTTTATGAAGGGGATTAGGGAGAAGTGTGGTGGAGTCTAGCTTCTTGGGCCAAAACCCATCATTCCTTTGCCAGCGCCGCCGCCCATACCCCTACATCCGCCTGAACCGCAGAAACCTGGTCCTCGGCCAGCCCAAACACCCATTTTCTCGCGCTGCTCAGGAGTTAGCAACGAACGAATCTTTGTGCCGAAAGCCCTGCCTTCATTTCGCATCTGATCCTGAATTGTCCATATTTCTTCTTTCTTTTTCTGGATGGCTGCCTCATCTTGCGGGGACTTGGAGGCTAGGTCCATAAGCTCAATTCTTTTTTGAGCTTTTTGGGAACGCAAGGTTTCCTCCTTCTTTAGAAAGTCAGTTCTTAATGAACTGATCTGAGCTTTTTGCTCTTTGGTAAGGCTATCAATTTGAGCTAGCCCCTGACCAAACCCCATTCCTTTGCCTCCTCCAAAACCGGGGCAATTTCCGCAAGGGCCAAAGGCAAAAGCCGAGGAAGCAATCAGCAGCGTCATTGCAGCAACTAGTCCAAGAGCCGTTCTTGAGTTTCTCATTTCACCAATTTCTCCTTTTGTCGTTTTCGATGACCATCAATTTCTCATCGATCATGTTTCTAATACCGACCGGTTTAGAAAATCCCGCGCTAGAAAATTTATTACTGTCTTTCGACCAAAATAAGAAACGGACTCGAAAGTCCGTTTCTTGAATGATGCCTTACATTCCCGGTTCTTTGCATGGTCCTTCACCGGGAGGCCCACAACCTCGACCTCCACCCGGTCCTAAACCCCTGCCTGAACCCTTCATTCTGCAGGTTCTGTGTTTCAGAAACTCCAAAAAGGCCATACGCTTTTCGTGAGGAAGAGACGCCATCGTCTGGCTTATACGTTCCAATATCTGACTTTCCAAAACCGCGCGAAGATTTATCAATTCGTGGATGGCGCTTTGAGCAGGTTTCAAATTACCGGGATTTGAAGCTATAAGGTCAAGGACTTCGGCCCTTTTGCTTTGGAGTTCGCGCCTGGTCTTCATGATTCCCATCTTGGTTTCACCCGACCAGCTTTTTGAAATCTTCTGGACGTCTTCACTCGACAGAGCCGGACACTCTGTGGATTCAATTGCGTTATATTTTTTTTCATGCCACCAGTGGCGAGCAATCACCACACCAACAGAAGCATTAACCAATAACGAAAAAACCAGCAGCCCTACAAAAAAAGCTCTTTTCATTGAGAGTTCTCCGCCATCCCGAAGTCAAGAGCTATATCCGAAAGAGATTCCGAGTTATCCTGGAGCAACGTATCGATCTTTGGGGTTGCGTCCTGCGCGCTCAAGAGCTTCCGTAAGCGTCTTCCCTGCTTTGTCTCCAACTCCGACCGCCAGGACCGCTATCAAAGCCCATATCGGAACCTGCTTCAAGAGAGAAAAATTCCAGGAATAGCTGAAAGAACTTGAGTCACGCGAAATTCGAGCCTTTACGTTGTCTGCGAGAGCATGATCGGCCAAAGAGAATTTCACGGTCGCTAACGAATCATTTAGGGACACCATATCTTCGTAGACTCGAACACAGTCAGCACATTCCGACAGGTGATCCACCAATTTCCGTTGAGAAGGCGAGTCTAATGCGCCATCCAATAATAAAGAAATCTGTTTTTGGTATTCCATGTGCTTCATGGTCTATCCCTCCAATATCTTATACCTGCAAACAAACCAGAACCCGCGAGAATCTTTTATCTTTCCACAAGTTTTATAATTTTTTTTCTGGCTCTAAATATGAGCGATTCCACCGATGAAACGGAAATATCCATCACGACCGCAATTTCTTCGTAACTCATGCTTTCCTGCGATTTCAGCAAAAGGGCGCTCCTTTGTCGTTCCGGTAATTTCTTCAATGCCTTTTCCATCGCGTGGAATTGCTGCTTAATGGATAGCTGCGTCTCAGCGTCTTGCGTTTCCTGAGATAATGGATTGGACGAGAATTCGAGTTCCGGGTCATCTTCGTCCCGATCGCTAAAAAATTTGAAGGTTTTTCTTCTAAATGAACTCACAATATTAATACTTTGGTTTCGAGCGATCGTCAGCAACCACGTTTTAAACGTGGATTTCGATTCATCGAACTTTTCTATACTTTTGAAAGCCCTAAGGAAAGTCTCCTGAACGATATCCTCAGCCTCTTCGTGAGAACCGGTGATCGATCTGGCGATACGGTAGACCAGGTTAGTGTGTCGATCCACCAGTTCTCCAAAATAACCTTCGGAGCCATTCTGAGATGCCTTTACCAATTCGTGGTCTGATAGTGATTCGAAACGTCCCATGCGATATATTTCGGATTTATGATCTCACAGATTTATTTAGTAACTTGGGTTTGGCCTTATTCAGTCTTCGAGTTTATGTTTAGCGTCTAAACGCTCCTTCAAGGTCTTCTCAAATCCTCTGTCAGTCGGATGATAGAATCTTGTCCCTTTCAGTTTTTCCGGCATGTGTTCCTGTTCCACCTCAGCGTTCGGAAAATCGTGGGCATATTTGTAGCCTTTTCCGTATCCTATGGATTTCATGAAACTCGTTGGCGCGTTTCTAATGTGCAATGGTGTAGCCAGGGAGCCGGACTTCCTTATCTCTTCTTTCACGGCTATGTAAGCTTCTTCCAGAGAATTGGATTTAAGGGGCAAGCGCCAGATAAACAACAGACTGCGCCAGCGCTAGCGCACATTCCGGCAGGCCAATATAGCGGCAGGCCTGAAACGTCGCCACTGCCTGCTCAAGAGCTTGCGGCGCAGCCAAACCCACATCCTCGCTCGCAAATCTCACAAGTCGCCTGGCCACGTAAAGGGGATCTTCACCAGCTTCTATCATTCTACCCATCCAGTATAATCCAGCGTCCGGATCGCTGTCTCGGAGGGATTTGTGGAGTGCGCTGATAAGATTGTAATGCTCTTCCCCTGCCTTGTCATAAAGAAGACTCCTCCTCTGCGCCGCCTCCTCAATCGATTTCACATCAATAACATCCTGATTGTTGAATAAGACTAGATTTGCAGCAGCGTCCAAAATGTTTAGACAGCTCCTGGCGTCACCTCCCGTGATTGAAACCAGCATATTGAGCGCCGACATTTCTATGTGCAGGCGGTGCTGGCCCAACCCTCGTTCCGGGTCCTTCAACGCCCTATTAACTATTGTTTCCAAATCCTCCGGTTTCAATTCGTCAAGCATGAAAACCCTCATTCTGGATAGCAACGCAGAGTTGACTTCGAAACTTGGGTTTTCCGTGGTAGCCCCAATCAGTATGAGGTTCCCTTTTTCGACGTGAGGTAACAGGTAATCCTGTTGCGCCTTGTTGAATCTGTGGATTTCATCAAGGAAAAGAATGGTCTTTACACCTGAAATTCGAAGATCGTCCGTTGCCTTTGCAGCAACTTCCTTGACGTCCTTAACACCCACTGTGACCGCTGAAAAGTGATGAAATTTGGAACTTGATTTGTTGGCTATAATTTCAGCTAATGTAGTTTTCCCAACTCCGGGAGGCCCCCATAATAACATTGAAAAAAGTCTTCCGCTTTCCAGAGTCCTTGTCAAAGCTTTTCCAGGGCCCAACAAACGGTCCTGACCAACAAATTCGTCCGGGCTTCTTGGTCGCATTCGGTCAGCAAGCGGTCTCTCTTTCAACATGTGATCATTGTTTTCAAACAGGTCCATAACGTTTCTCTACTCGATTTTATTGGGAGAGCCATTTCCTTCACTCAATCATTTTGTACACATTTTAGCCTATACGATTGTCGATGGGTCATCAAGGTGTATCGGCTAGCTGCTCAGAATTCGTCTATTTCCCTAGATTTTGACTCAAAAACATGGTCACTCAATGTTAACGTTTTACGGATAGGTCACGGCGGGGCGATCATGCGCAAGGTCGGATTGGTTTTTAAAAGTGGGCACGAACAGGCGTTAGCCTTGGCTGAACAAATTTCTCACCTACTTGCCAAATTTGGAAAAGAAGCCCTGGTAGAAGATTCCTTTTCAGATTTGCCGAAAAGCTGGAATGTCCAACCAACGGCCAATATCGCAGGAGAGGCGGATCTAATCGTGGCGCTAGGGGGAGACGGCACAATCCTTAGGGTCGCCGCCTTGTTGAAAGACAAACCTGTCCCTGTGTTGGGTGTCAATCTTGGCCGAGTCGGGTTCCTTGCAGAAATATCGCCTGAAGAAGCTTGCTCTGAAGTCCTTGCGGCTATTGAGGGTAAATCAATTTTGGCCAAACGGATGATGCTGGAAGCTACTCTGCCGGAAAACAACAAGGTCAGGGTCTTAAATGAAGTGGTAATCCACTGGAGTGGCGTGGCAAGGATCATTGACATTGTGTTGAAATTAGGGGCAACTAGAGACATTGAACTGCGGGCCGACGGCGTCATTGTGGCGACACCGGTAGGTTCGAGCGCATATTCGTACGCAGCGAACGGTCCTTTGGTGCATCCGGATGTCGAAGCTATGTTGATAACGCCGATATGCCCATACTTGGGACTCTCCCGTCCGCTGCTCATACCGGCTGACAGAACAGCCGAGTTGACGCTTGCAAGAGGGGAAACATTTAAAGTCACAATAGATGGACGAGTATCCCGTGACTTGAAGTTGGGAGATACCATAAAAATCAAGAAATCTTCGATTCCTTTTGTAATAGTTAAATCAAGGACGCGGGGATATTTCGAGGCGCTTGAAGCAAAACTGGGTCTTGTCAGATAAACTTGCGCTGAAACTCGAAACTCACGGCACGTTGGTGAAAAACCAAACATGAATAATTGAGAATCATGTTTTCTGAAAGATGTTAAGATATCTCAGAATTAGCAATTTTGCGATTATAGATCAGATTGAAATTGAGTTTCAGGAAGGCTTGAATGTTCTGACCGGTGAAACCGGCGCGGGCAAATCGATTTTGATCGGGGCGCTCGGTTTGATCCTTGGGGCCAGAGGAGGCGTGGATCAGATACGAACGGGCGCTGATGAAGCTTTAGTAGAGGCTATCTTTGAAGGTTCAGATATTAGTTCGACTGATCCTGATCTGGAATCAACCTTTGAAGGTTCCGATGAACTCATAATATCTCGCAGGATCAACCGGAGCGGACGATCAAAGTGTTTTGCCAACGGGCGCCTTACTACCATTTCCATGCTTGAGAGAATCGGAAACAATCTGGTAACGGTGTTTGGACAGCACGAAAGTCATATGTTACTGGATCCGGATGAACATATTGAAATATTGGACAGATCGGCCAATCTTCAAACTCAGCGAAAAAAGCTAGAAGGGCTTTTCCATGTCGTTCGTAAGGCCTCAAATGAAGTTCTCTCCGCAAAAAATAGGCTGCACGAACTGGAAACTCAAGCCACAGAAAACAAATCAATGGCGCTGGAACTTGGCAAAGCGAATCTGAAGCTTGGAGAAGAGGAAGAGCTGTCGGATGAACGTGAGATCCTGAAAAAGGTCTCTCAAATTCGAGAAAAAGCCTATGACGCTTACCAGAAGCTCTACTCGAAATCGGGCAGTGTGATCTCGAATCTCTCCGAAATTAAGAAATCGCTTGCGGCGCTTGTCGCTTTGAACCCAAAAACAAACCAAATTGTTGAAAACTTTAGTGGAGCTGTGTATCAACTCGAAGACGTCGCTCTCGAGTTAAGAAACATTTCAGAAAACACTAATGATGATCCTGCAAGACTTGAAGAAATTGAAGAACGTTTAAGTCGCTTGAAGACTTTGAAGAAAAAATATGGCGGAGATGTCGAGCATCTCATGCAGCGGCTTCAATCAGTATCAAACGAAGTATCCGCAATCTTAAACGCTGAGAAAGACTTCAAAGATTGTCAAAAACGTTTTGAGTCAGCGGAAAAAGATTTCCTGATTGAAGCGGAAACACTATCAAAGCAGACGGCGCCAAGCGGCAATTATTTTAGAAACCTCAATGAAGAAAGAACTCTCTGATCTTGCGATGCGGGATGCAGTATTTTCTGTGAACTTCAACGATAGATCTCGAGAGATCTCCGGAGCCAAGGGTCTTGAAACAATTGAGTTTTTCCTTGCGGCCAACCCAGGGGAATCAGCCAGACCTCTTGCGAAGATTGCGTCAGGCGGAGAGCTTTCACGAGTCATGTTGGCGTTGAAAACCTTGGAGATTGACTCTACCGGACAGGCCTCCACTCTGGTTTTTGACGAGGTTGACGCCGGCATTGGGGGACATACGGCGGTCGCCGTAGCTGACAGGCTAGCTCAAGTGGCAAGACGACAACAAACGATTTGTATCACACACCTGCATCAAATTGCGGCTAGAGCGGATCATCACTTGGCCGTACGAAAATTTGTTAAGGAAGGTAGGACTTCGATCGAAGCCAATGCTCTACACCGGGAGGAACGTATTTCGGAATTGGCCAGGATGCTGGGAGCGTCCGAAGATTCGGCGCCAGTTCGTGAACATGTTAGAAACCTGGTAAAGAAGACCAAGGAAAGGTCCTAAGTTGATAAGAAAAGCTGTCCTGACGGATGTAAAAAAAATTCATGCTCTTATTTCTGAACAGGCAAAAGGCGGCCACTTGCTCGCACGCGCCATTGCCGACATATATTCTCAAATTAGGGATTTCTCGGTTGCTGTCGATGACGAAACTGGGGAAATCATCGGTTGTGGAGCCCTTAGAATAGTTTGGGAAGATCTTGCTGAAGTTCGCTCGGTAGCGGTTAAGGGGAAACGTCAGGGTAAAGGTGTCGGGCGAAACCTTATTGACACTCTGGTACAAGAATCTTGTGAACTCGGAATAAAAAAAGTTTTTGTGTTAACCTATCGTATTAGCCTCTTTGAAAAAATGGGGTTTGTTTTGATGGACAAGAGTCTTTTACCTCATAAGATATGGGCCGATTGCGTAAAGTGTCCAAAGTTTCCGGAATGTGACGAGGTTGCTATGGTGAGGGACTCGAACCAGAGCCCCGAACAATCTGACAGTTGAGGAGTAGATGGAAGTAGGATTGATTTTTCAAATTTACAAGTTCTCGAAACGCTTTTTGTCTGTCGGCCTGTTCCTGGTGTTGGGGCTCCTGTTCACCTTTTGGTTGACCGGTTGCGGAGCCATTAACCCGGGCAAGTGGAAGGGTGTGGAAACAACATCATCTGACGAGTATTACTACCTCGTCAAGGATGTTTTTCTTTCTCCAGGGTCCGCATATGCGGCGAAAGACAATTTTGATCATAACGTCAATGATTCCGTGAACCTTTATTTCACCCCAAGGAATGAAACGAATCAGTATACGGCGGAAACAGTATGGTACGACCCCTCGGACCAGGAATTCAGAAAAATTAGAACCACCTACGATACCAAGCAAGAGAGTAAACAGGGCATAAACCGTAGCAGCCATGGCACTACGCGAGTCCAGTCAATTCCCACCATGCAGCTTTACAATCACAAACCCGGCCTCTGGAAAGTTGAGTTGTTCCTTGAGGGTAAGCTGGCGCGTCGTCTCACATTTACCGTGAGGTAGGGAGCCTCATGAAGCGCCGATTGATTATTGACACCAGAGATTGGCAGGAGCCTATCGAGATCCTGGAAAATCAAAAAATAATTGTGGAAAATATTGCTGAAACTTCCCATCGGACATAGGGTCTTACGGGACACAACCACACCAGGCTCCTATTGCGTCAATTTCATTGACTTGTTAAAATATCTATAAAGTTAAAATCGGAGGTCAGGTGATAAGATCTCGTAAAATCTACAGTATCCTGATCGTTGCAGCTATAATAGCTCTGATACCTTCATTGTCCGTCTCTGATAAACTTTATGCGCCCGACTACTTGTGGAAACGGGGCGTGGCGGAAAAGACCGATCCGATCGCGATTGCAGATACTCATCTTGGAATTCCTTACCGGGATGACGGAGCTTTGGATGATCAAGGTCGTTTCACTACGTTTGGCCGGCCGGATCATTTTTTTGACATTCCGGGCCTTAATTGCAGTGGTTTGGTCCTTTCGGTATGCAGGTTTATATTCGATAAGAACTGGACCTTGACCGAAGCAACAAGGGACAGGCAGGGAAATAGCGGTCAGGGAGCCGCCTTGGGGAAAGATTGGGATTTTGGTTTTGATCTTATATTAAATCTCAGTGACGGCGTCGAACGTAGGGTCATCATGCCTGACAGGCGGCCGGTAAACCTTGACACTGCAGATGGCATGAACCTCAGGGGATTTCGACTTGACGACAGAAACAGTTGGACCCAGGTCATAAATCAAATGAGGCCGGGATATGCGTATTTCGGAGATATTAGCAAACCTGCCCATCAGCCTGGCTACAAAGTGATTCATTACCATGTTGTGATCGCCATACCGGACGGAAAGGGCGCTATTTGGCTTTATCACGCCACGCAACGAAGCAATGCTCACAAAATTGATATCAATTCTCCTCAAGGCTTGGCCAAATTCATGGGTCAGTTTCGCGGAACGAGGGGCGACTATAAAGACATTCTATTTGTTGAAGCAAAGCTACCCGACCTTACCGTAGCGTCCGAGGATTCATCTAACCGTCAGGACGGGGCGCCCCGGAATCAGGAGTCTATGAAATCCTCTCCAGTGGAGGCGCTACCAGGGCTCCCACCAGGAGCGTCTCAGGAAAAATCACACCCATCTGCTCTTCAAAATGAAACTCAACCGCAAATCACAGTCCCGGTAAACTCATTGCAAAACCAAAGCGTCAACGCTTCCAACAACGGAAAAGAAGATCAAAAACAAGTCGTAGGCCCTCAACTCGAATTGACTCACCTTGCAGGTAAGGTATTCAACAAAATTCCGGACATCGTTACGCATATTCCCAAGTTCTCGGATGACACAAAGTCTTCTGTCACGTTTATTTTTCAGAATAGGACTGACAACCCCAGGTCGGTCAACATATTGTTGAAAACTCCCTCAGGTGAACGCGATTTCCAAGGTTCTATCCCCTCTTCGAGCACTGACTTCGAAGTAGTTTTTCCAAGGGATTTCGCGAAGTCCGGCCCAATAGAAACTACTCAAGGTGAATATGTAGAAGAAGTTACAGTTGACGGCAAACCATGGTTGGCTAATGTCTTTCAAATAGACAAACCTCGAGAGGCCGAACCCAAAATACTTAACGTTAAGGTTCCAAAAGAGGTTCAACCAGGTAAGACTTTTGCCCTAAGTGTGACGGTTCAAAATAAGGGAGCTGAATCCGATTACGGTGGCATAACAGTGTCCTCCCCTGACCCTCAAGGTCTTCGTATAGTTTCGTGCAAACCTGGAAGAGTATTTCCTGCCGGCAGTACCGTCCTGTCGATCACTTCCGACAAGATTCGCACGAAAGTCCCGATGGCTGAGCAGTGGATCGAGCTTTGGGGCGAAAACAAAACATACGAGATGCAGGTCGGGGTCCAGGCAGGCAAGCCTGGAACGTACCCTTTGTACGTCAGATGCGCTCTGAGGGGAGTAAATGTTAAGAGCAGCGTAATACTTATGGATCCACCTTCCGGGCAAACCGTTGATCAACAAGGGTTTCCTGTCCAAGTATACAATATCAATGTTAGATAAGTTCGGTCTCAGAGTTTTTTGTCTGCCTCAAAACTCACTTGGAGAGTGTGATGATTGGTAAAATTAGATTATTAACACTGTCGCTTCTGGGCTTGTTAATGATAAGCGCAGTAGCCGCATACGCCGCCCCTAAAGAAGAGCCCTGGTCTGAAATCGAAGCGCGAACAAAGTTCCTGAGAACCAAACATTATATAGAGGTTGTGCGAGTTCAATCAGATGTTTTTAGAAGCGCTAAAGCAAAAGGTGGCCAGGATGTCCCAGGGCCCTTTCCTGTACACGTAATTTTACCTGAAAATTATGAAATGGATTTGAACAGGCGTTATGGGGTTGTCTACCTTCTTGGAGGAAAATCAGGATGGGACAACGGTCCTGAACTCGGAGGCGCAACTTATTGGTCAGTTTGGTGCAAGACTCCATTGACGATGGATAACCTCAAATCTGGCGCTTTGAACAAAGCCAGCTTTCAGGACAATATTAATGACCGAGAGTTACAGACATTTAATCAATGGCTTCGGGATAATCCTTATGAGGATGTCATTGTGGTTTCAGTGTGGAATCCCGGTGGAGGGGCTACAGCCAATTATGAGAAATATCTGATAGATGAGGTTATCCCTTTCATTGACGCTAATTACCGGACTGTACCGGATCGCAGGTTCAGAGGAATTGACGGCGCTTGCGCCGGAGCAGCCCAGGCGATAATGATTTCAGCAAGACGACCGGACATCTTCGGTTATGCCGGTGGTCAACAGACCGACCTTGGAAGTTATCCCATGACCCCAGATGTGTGGAGAAATAATGTGACCCGAATCAAGAAGGCGGGGGGAATAGCTTACAACATAAATACAAACGTCAAAGATGGATGTAACTCCTACAGTAATCGTGGTCGACTCTATGAACTCGTGCAGGATATGAAATCAGCGGGATTTCCTGTTGATGTACATGTATTTGAAAGTTGCGGGCACGGGTATTGCGCATACCGTTATCCTAATGGACATCAGGCTCTTTATTGGTTTTCCAGACAGTTTTCCAAGAATTTTAAGGCCCTTGGTATTAATCAGAATGTCGAGCCTGTCATGACTGCTGATAAAGGCAGATTCAAGAATGCAGCCCAAGAGCCAACACACAAACCGACCAGCGGAAATTCAGGACTGTTACCAGGTTATTGGTAGTGAAGTCAGAAACTTATTTGTCACGTTATTTTTGGATCATTGCCTCACTTACCGTTTTCGCGACAGTTTGCGTTAGTTGCTCGGACAAAGAATCCGAGAAAACAGGGGCAAACAAATCATCTATCATCAGTGGGGATTCCGGAACTAGTTCGAGGAAATTGTCCACGGGCTTTGAGGGATCTTCTCCCTCAGAACCCGGCCAAAGCGCTAATGGAATTTCGGGAGCAGGAAAGCCGATTGGAGTCGGCAAGATATTGACGGGAACAGAGCCGATTTTATCATGCAAAGCACCGAGTGAATATCTTTTCCTAAACTCTAGGCATCTTCCCAACGCAGTCGTAGTGGTCACTCTCCCTCTGGACTATGCGCTGAGGGCAGACAAGTCATATCCACTGGTGATTGCTTTTGGAGGAGCCGGAGAATGCGCTCGTCCTCCTCGTGAGGGCGCAATGGCCTGGCTGGGATATTACAGGATGGATGACGCTATCCACGCGTTGACCAGCAATCACCTAAAAGCCGCAGACTTCAAGGGCCTTGTCACTAAGGAAAGGCTGGTCGAATTTAATCAAAACCTCAAGAGACATCCTTTTGCGGGTGTTATAGTCGCTTGTCCCTATTCACCCCTGATTACAACTTTGCCGGAGTTTGAAAACACTGGATATGAGGATTTCGTGATTGAGGAACTCGTTCCGCTTTTGAAACGCCGTTACAGGGTAGCCAAGGGATCAGTAGGAGTTGATGGAGTTTCGATGGGTGGGGCCAGAGCCATGCTTTTTGGTTTAAAATATCCGGAAGCTTTCACATCCATCGGTTCGATCCAAGGAGCTTTTGGTCCGTTTCTGGAGACATATCGGGGACTGATTCGAAAGAATAAGAATAAACTTAAGGATCACTCTATTCAATTGATTACCAGCGATGGAGACAGCATGGCCCCATCCGTAGAGAAAATGAAAAATTTGCTAAACGATGAAGGAATTCCCGTCACTTACATGAAATTGACAGGACCTCATGATTATATTTTTAACCAGGGGCCCGGATCAATAGCTCTATTGATGTTTCATAACCGACCTCTTCGACAAACTACAGGTGGTCCAAAAAAATGATTGGTCAAATTTCAAATCCATGAAATTGAAAAAACCTGAAGAGTTGATTAATGAAGCGTTGGGGCTGGGAATGTTCACCGCTGCGGCCCTCATAGTGTCCTGCCGGGCTCAAATAGTCCATAGCGGCTATTATGGGTTCCTCTCCCAGGATCTAGATCAGCCGCTTACACAAGACGCCCTGTTTGATCTTGCGTCATTGACCAAGATAATAGCAACTACACCATCATGGTTTTTCTTGAGGGCGAAACGCCCGGATATACTGGATGCGCCAGTAACCAGGTGGTTTCCCAAAATTCCTGAACATAAAGGGCAAATAACTCCTCGTTTTTTGCTTGCGCACTCTTCCGGGCTGCCGGCATGGAAACCGTATTACCTCATGGCGCCGGCCACTGAAGCCAAGGAATTCATCAAAGAAAGAATTTTTAGAGAGCCGCTCGTTTATGCGCCTGGAAAAGGGTGTATATATTCGGACTTGGGTTTCATGATCCTTTCTTTTATAGTGGAAGTTGAAACAGGATATCCCCTTGATTTATTTGTGAAAGAGTTCATCTACGAGGCGTTAGGGCTTCATCAAGATCTCATGTTTAAACCGTTTGATTTTCCGGACAGGATCGTTCCGACTCGCCGTGGTGATTCGCCTGGACTCGTCAACGACTTGAACGCTCGCGCACTAGGGGGTGTTTCAGGTCATGCGGGGTTGTTTGGAACTGCCCGGGGGGTTACGGAGATGGCTCAACAGGTTTTGCTGGGTCTTCAATCGAAAGAAGCTTTTTTTGACAATTCCACGGTTTCAGAGTTTTGCTCGCTCGCCGGTTTCCATCCGGCGTCATCCCGTGGCTTGGGCTTTGACACCAATCTTGAAACGGCAGCGTCTTGCGGTGGCAAATTTAGTCCACGTAGTGTCGGCCATACAGGATTTACCGGAACATCACTCTGGATCGACCCAGAAAAAGAGCTTGTCGTCACGTTTCTGACAAACAGGGTCTACATGGGTGAATCTGACTTCCGGATAAAGGACTTCAGACCAAAACTTCATGACGCTGTTATAGAAGAAATACAATCGGAGCGCAGAAAAGAAGACTCATAGCGTCAAACCTAATAAACCATAACATACCAAATGATCGGGGCTATCAATATTCGATAATAGGCATAAGGAGCTAGGCTCCATCTCTGCACCAGCGCGATGAAGGTTTTTATCGCCACAGCGGCGACTATGAAAGAAACCAGAAAGCCAATCGTAAAAAACGGTATGTCAGATATTTCCAGGAGTTTCCAGCTCTTCAGCAAATCATAGCCTGTAGCGGCTATCATTACGGGAACTGCGGCAAGGAAAGAATATTCGGTCGCCACCTTCCGACCCAGTCCTGACAGTAGCCCGCCAACTATTGTAGAAGCTGACCTTGACATTCCGGGCCACAAAGCGAAACACTGAAAGCAACCAATCATAAGCGCCTGGGAATAACTGATTTCATCCAAACTTGAAGTCCTGGTCTTAGGTTTGTATTTTTCGGCCAAGAGTATGGCGATTCCACCTACTCCGAGCGCAAGCGCGACGGTCATCGGCCCGAACAGATAGGCTCGAATTACGTGTCTTGCAAGGTACCCGGCCACGAGAGCCGGCAAGGTTGTCAGTGCAAGTAACAGGAGGCCTTGATACCCCTTGAATCCATTTTTTTTGCCAAGCTTAAATCCATCTTGCGGAATAAGCCCTACGAACCTATGCCAGTAGAGAACCATTACTGCCAGAATAGCGCCCAACTGTATGAAAATTTCGAAGGAGGCCGCCTTTTCTCCGGTAAAGTTTAGAAGGTCCCCTGCTATTATTAAATGCCCTGTCGAGGAAACAGGCAAGAACTCAGTTAGACCTTCCACTATTCCCAGAATAACCGCTATCCAATATTCGTGACTCAACTTGCCGCCTCCTTGCACTGATCAATCATTTATCAAATTGATTAACACTGATCCGGACGAGGCCATATTAGTGTATTACAGCCCCGACCGGTCTGGATTATACCCACCAATTCAAAATGTCATAACAAGGATATTTGAATATTCTCCGAATTCCTATTTGGCGTCCAGTAGCTCAACGTCAAAGATCAGGGTTGCGTTAGGAGGGATGACTCCCCCTGCTCCGGCGGGGCCATAACCAAGCGCGGGAGGGATGGTCAATTTCGCTTGACTGCCGACTGTCAACAACGCAACCCCTTCGTCCCATCCTTTAATTACCTGTCCTGCGCCGAGATTAAATGTAAAAGGTTGACCACGATCGCGTGAACTGTCGAATTTTTTCCCGTTAATTAACGTTCCTGTATAATGTACTGTCACATTCTGACCCGATTTTGCCTTCGGACCCGAGCCCTGCTTGAGTATTTCGACCTTGAGGCCTGATGGTGTGGTTACTGTCTGGGCTGCGTCAACTACGGTCACCAAAAGAAATGGCACAATTGATAGGAAAAGAATCAAAGCTGTGTGAATTTTATTTTCCAACATGGGTCTCCTTTTTATTATATTATTGGTTTTTCTTTTATCAGTTGGGAGTTTTTGTGTCCAGAGATGCTGACTAACATTGATTCTAAAAATAGGCTGATTTTGGCTTCTGCTTCTCCCAGGAGAAAAGAGCTGCTCAAATCTATCAGGATTCCCTTTATTGTAGCCCCTGCGGAAATAGATGAGCTGGTTCAGGATGGAGAAGAACCAGAAGCCCATGTTCAGAGACTGGCTTACGAAAAAGCGTTCGAGATATCAAGAAAATATCAGGACTCATGGGTTTTGGGCGCAGACACGATTGTGGTTATAGACGGTAGGATTCTGGGCAAGCCGTCCGATGAGACCGAGGCAGTGAAAATGCTTTCAATCCTTTCAGGAAGAACTCACGTCGTGTTTACCGGTTACGCCATAATCAACTCATGTTATCCGGACATGAAAACTGTCGCGTACGCTCGCAGTGAAGTATTTATACGAACCCTGTCAAAAGCCGAGATCCAGGGTTACGTCCTGACAGGAGAACCCATGGATAAAGCCGGCGCTTATGCCATACAGGGTGTAGGGGCTGCGATTGTTGAAAAAGTCTATGGATCTTATACCAATGTTGTCGGTTTGCCTCTCTGTGAAGTAGCCCGGGACTTTAAAAAGCTCGGGATATTTGATTTCTTGGGAGTTGCGTAAATTGATATCCAAGAATCTTGACGAATTACGCAAGAAAATTGTTATTGCTGCGGCAAAGGTGGGCCGTGATTCAGGATCAGTCAGGATAGTCGCAGCGGCAAAGACTCAAACTCGGGAAACTGCAGAGGAAGCCATAAGTCTGGGAATTCCGATCATCGGCCACAATTACGTCCAGGAAGCTATTCGGGAGCACCCTTCAACCGCTTGTGGACCCTTTGAATATCATATGATCGGCCATCTGCAGAGAAACAAAGCTAAAAAGGCGGCTGAAATCTTTGATGTAATACAGACCATCGATGATCTTGAAACGGCTCAGGCCCTTAACCACGGCGCTGGAGACCTCGGCAAAATACTCGGAGTGATGATCCAGATTAACCTTTCCGGAGAACCTCAAAAATCTGGGATTCCACAAGCTAAAGCGCCATCCATGATTGGTTCCGTTCAATCCCTACAAAATCTGAGACTGATGGGGTTAATGACAATGCCCCCATTTTTTGACAACCCGGATGCGGCTAGGCCCTTTTTTCGAAGACTCCGTGAATTGCGGGATGATCTTATAAGTAGAGGTGTTCTTAATCCGTTGTCTAAACGAACTATCTATGGGCATGACAGGCGACTTTGAGGTTGCGATAGAAGAGGGCTCGACCCTAGTAAGAATTGGAACCGCGCTTTTTGGCCCAAGAGGCTAATGTGCGGCAGTTACTGCAAAATTGTCTTTCGCAAAAGCCACTCTTTCTGAAACGTTTTTCAAGTCCTCCCGGTATCGTTCCGCAAGCTGCAATCTTGGAATCAGGCCACTATCATTGGCGACCTGGATATTTAGTCCCGGACGAGCGTTCAACTCTAATATTAGGGGTCCTCTTGATTTGTCGAGGACTATATCCACACCAAGATAACCCAATTCTGTCAATTCATACCACTTCGCTGAAAGTTCAAGGAGATCGTCCCACCACGGGATGGTTAGTCCAGTGACAGGGTTACCTGTATCGGGATGTTCCGTAACTATGTTGTTCTTCCACACCCCTCTAAGGGTTGTTCCTGTCTTCATGCAGATGCCTACGCCTATGGCTCCTTGATGCAGGTTAGCTTTTCCGTCGGACTCTTTCGTGGGAAGACGAATCATTGCCATCACGGGTATCCCAAACATGACCACTATGCGGATATCCGGAACGCCTTCGTAACTGATCTTTTCGAAAACGGGGTCAAACTCGACTCTATATTCGGCTAATACCTCGTCTGGTTGTCCACCAAGGCTGTAAAGGCCACTTAAAGAATTAAGAACGTGGTGTTTTAACCCCTCCAAGGTTAGCGGCTCCCCATTTTGTCTTCGAAAAGCGCCATTATCCTCCCTTGAAACTATTAGAATCCCCTCGCCTCCACTACCGTGGGCTGGTTTAATAACAAAATTAGAATACTCTTTTAGCGCGTCGGGTAGATCACGGACCTGACCAGCAGCCTCTATCAGCGCGTAGAGTTCTGGAACAGGGATACCGTTAGCTTGGGCAAGTCTTTTAGTGCGCAATTTGTCATCAACTAGTGGGTAGAAACGTCTAGGGTTGAATTTTAGCGTGAAATTGGCGTTCCTCCCATTAATTCCCAAAATACCCTTATTCTTGAGTCCTCTGAATATGTTCAGCATGTCCTTCTCAGCCTCTTGCCAAGGCTTTGAATCTATATAGATCCGTTATGCGGTAACCCGCGTATCTTCCCAGTAGCAAAGTGGCGGCCAGCAGGACCAATAGCAGTTCTGGAAACACAAAAAAAACATGCTCGAGAAACTTGTTATTCATGACAACAAACGCCAGCGCTGCGGCAAAAATGCTTCCAAGTCCTGACAGAAGCGATTCCGCGGCTCCTCTCTCTTCCCAGACTATAGACATCCTTTCAATGGTCATCGTGAGAATGACCAAAGGAAACAAGGCCAGGGACAATCCCCTGTGAATGCCAAGACTGTGGGTCAGAATGCTTAAAGCCACTATCAGCAAGACAACCACAATAAGAACAGCCGCTAATCGTGGCACCACGAGCAACTTTAGCCTTTCCAGGTAGAATCTTGTGACAAGACCAAGAGCCACAACCACGGCAAACATAAGAACCCCCCACGCCAATCCTGTTTCGCGAAAGGCCAGCGCTATCAGGTACTGGCATGAATGTCCCAAAGGTTTTTATGCCGACTATGTTGCGTAGAATGACCAGCAGAAAGGCTCCAATTGGAATTGTGAGTAAGACTCGAAACACGGCCTGAGTATTTACCGGCAGAGAAAATAGTGAGAATCTAAGCAAAAGAGGCTTGGAAATTTCTCCTCGAAAAGCGATCGACGCAATTCCTTCATCTACCTTCGGGCTCACAGACACCGTTACATTTAGTTTGGATCCTCCCTGAACCTTAACCAGGGAACCTTCTCCACGCCACCACGGCAACCAGTCCACAGGTACGGGAGACTTCCCGGTCGTAGGATCAAAGGTCAGCCATCTTTGGTCATTGTATACTTCAACCCAGTGCAATAAGTTGACTTTTTTTGAAAAATCCAAGTTGTCGTCGTCCAGGTGTACTCCATGGACAACTCTTGCAGCTATGCCGGCTTGGGCAAGTATTCGAACCGCCAGGTCCGCTTTATTTCGCTGCGCGGTTTTCTGTCCGAGAAGCAGCTTCACGTTATCGTCAGGATTAGATGTATTAAGCCTTCTGAGAAGTTCCATGACAAAGCTCGGCGTGTCTGCCGACCTCGGTTTGATCTTGCTGATCAAAGAATCGACCGCTGCAAGTTTGGCCCCCTTGAAATCAGGATTCGTAATGTCCGGTGGCTTCGTTTCAGTCTTTGGTCTCTTCGCGCCTGTCATACGAACGGTCGCCCTGTAATAAAGATTCTGAGCGCCATCAGCCTTCCGTGTGGACCATACCGCTGAGCGGTTGGCATCCTCCATGGATGAATTGAGTCCGTAATCGGTTGAAATGAAATGTTCATCAGTGAAAGCGAACCGGCCACTATTTAAAGGGAGAAACATTGTGACCTTCACAGGACCGCCTTCAGCCTCAAAGCGTATGCGAGCGTCCACATTCCACACTTGGACCTTGGTTTTAGGCGTTAGAGGAAAGCCCAGATAATAGGCCTTGTAGGAAAAGACTCCGAGCCCCACTACTGTCAAAATAATGGCTAACAAATATAGCCGGGCTTTGTTCACAGCCTCATTTCTCCCGACATTCCGGTTCAACAGTGTATTCGGCCGATGGGTCTGGTATCAATCTGCCCGCCATAAAACTGCGTCCGATGAGAAGAGGATACTTAAAACGACTGCGGTCGATAAGATTGACGTCCGTCTCAGCGTAATGGTTCCCAACACAGATGCCCATTTTGACCACAAAACGTCTTTGAGGAGGCCCCTGGTGCCGTTTTATCTCAGCCACACCCAACAGTTTTCGCTCAAAAGTAAATTTTTTCCCGGATTTGTCAACGGCGCTAAATCGAACCCATTCCTGACCATCTTGATCAAATTTTTCTATGTCAACGGCGTTAATTGACGAAGTAGCCGCTCCAGTGTCCAATTTTGCATCGAACGGCACGCCTCCGGGATAAATAAGAGCTTTTTCGATCCAGCCAACGGTTTGCTTATCCTGCCCGTACACGCAAGCAGGCGCCATGATGAGCAGTAAGCCAGTCATCACGTAACGATGTAAAATCATTTTTACTCCTTGTAGGTCAGGACGCGTCTTGGCCCTTTCCCCTATGCCGCTCCAATCCTTGAAGCCAATAAGCTAGATACTATTATGGGCCGGTTATAACCCCGGTTCCGTATGAAAGTACATTTTGATTAGGGTTCTTATCAATTATTAAATCCGCCACTTGGTGATGTCCTTGCTCGGTAGCAAGGCTCAATGCCGTAAACCCTTTTCTGGTTCTTGCGTTCACGTCAGCTCCGTTCGCAAGAAGCAATTTCACAACATCCTTGTGGCCTTTTACCGCGGCGCATATTAGTGATGTCTGCCCGTACCAGTCTTTTGCGTTTACTTTCGCGCCTTTTTCCAATAGTAATCGTACGACTTCCACATGCCCCCGAGAAGCCGCTACCATCAAAGGGGTTTTTCCATACTGTCCCGACGAGTTAACGTCGGCTCCCTTTTCCACCAAGAGCTTCACGGTTTCAATTTGCCCGTTAGAAGCCGCGCCACCCAAAGCAGTCCAGCCTGTGGAGTTATGTATATCCGGAAGAGTTCCCTTATCTAGGATGGAAACTACCCGATTCACCTTTCCGGCCGAAGCGGCATTGGTGAGTTGGGCGCCAAGGTCTTTTGACACTCCAAGACCAGCGGTAAAAAGTCCGCAAGCGACCAGGACTCCAGCGATAGAAAATATTTGCCAGAATTTTTTCAATTCTTAAATACTCCTGCGATTTTTTAATAATTCAATGAAACAATATCTTTTCATCATATTTTTGGGACAGCTCAGTCCCTCATTTGTTTTTACAGCCCAATACCAAAAAACTTGCGATTCTTTAATACATTTTATTGTCGTTACAAATATTTCTTGAACTCAGGCCCCAAGTGAACGCCACCTGGCGAAACCACTGCTCATTGCCAAGTTTGGGAAACAAACGTACAAAACCCCCGATGTCAAGCCTTATAGGCTAATTACTTAAAATGTTTTGGCATTTGATCTGCTGTGAAAAAGGAGGGAATCCGGCTATTGGGAGTCGGACCTTTGTTGTTCGTATTGATCACTAAACCGATCCGCATACTTCATGATCCAATCAATGACCGCCTCTGTCCCCAAGTCTCGACCGGCCTTTTCAGATTCAATCCATTTATGTCTATCAATTTCCTGGGCCTGAATTTTCAAATATTTTTTCAAATCCATGTTCATGTCTCAGCAGCCTTGGTTGTTAACGATCACTTTTTCATGATAGATTCTAGCTATTATTGTTATTCGCAAGCATGCCTCGTGTCAAGAAGATTGTTAATTTTCGGTGAGTTTTCAGTTCGTTAAACATTAGGATGGAGGTGTTGATGTCTAGCTCCTTGAAACTCATAAACTCCTTCGGTCAATCTATATGGTATGACAACCTAGGTCGAGAATTGCTCCGGTCAGGGTCCCTCAAAAGATTAATAGAAGATGACGGTATCTCAGGAATAACTTCGAATCCGACGATTCTTCTTAATTCTATCAGTAGCGAAAAAATTTACGATGAAGACATCCATATCGAAGTCGACAAAGGAGCTGGAGTGACGGGTGTTTATGAGCACCTTGTCATCGGGGATATATGTCAAGCTGCAGACCTTCTTTTCCCGATCTTCAAACAGACAAACGGTGTAGATGGTTATGTGAGCCTCGAAGTTCCCCCTGACCTGGCTTATGAGAGGGCAAAAACAGTGTCCGAAGCCAAGAGACTCTTTGACCAGGTAAATCGGCCAAATCTCATGATCAAAGTCCCGGCTACTCCACAAGGAGTTGACGCCGTCAGAGAGCTGATATCGGCAGGGATTAACATAAACGCCACGCTGATTTTCTCCCTTGAGCAATATAGAGCCGTTGTTCAAGCGTATATGGATGGATTAGAAAAATGGATAGATACCGGAGGAAACCCAAATGGAGTTAGTTCTGTAGCTTCATTTTTTGTGAGCCGTGTAGACACGGTTGTAGATGAACGGTTGCGTGAATTTTCAGGCCCTGCGAGTCGTAGCGCTTGCAATGAGTTGCTAGGACAAGCGGCGATTGCAAACGCAAATCTGGTGTATGAACTATATTGTGAGACTCTTTTATCAGAGAGGTGGAAAAACCTGTTAAAAATGGGAGCTAAACCTCAACGTGTTCTTTGGGCCAGCACTAGCGTCAAAAATCCATCGTACCCAGACACATACTATGTTGACCATCTTCTTTGGCCGGGCACGATCAACACACTTCCGACAGCTACCCTGGAAGCCTACCGTGATCATGGAGATCCCGAACACCGAATTGACCCAAACCCGAAAAACGCCAGGAGTGTATTCGAAGCTTTAGAGCGAGAAGGTCTCAGCATGGAACTTATCATGCAGAGATTAATGGAAGCAGGGGTCAGTTCGTTTGGCGACTCGTTCCATGAGTTGCTTTCGGAGATAGCTCGCAAGAGGACCAGGTTGCTTCGTGGTTGGGGACATAGGTCCGCGTCTTTGGGGAGCCTGCAACGAGATGTAGACGAGATTTTAGTTCGACTCGATAGGGAGAAGGTGACGGAGCAGATATGGGACATGAGGCCGGAATTGTGGACCGATGATCTCTCCAGCAGGGCGGAAATCGCTCATCGACTAGGGTGGCTTCGTATTGTAGAGACCATGGTCTGCGAAGTGGAGAAAATAAAGAATTTTGCAACAGAAATCGTCAATGCCGGATTTAAGCATTTGGCTTTAATAGGGATGGGTGGCGCCGCTCTCGCTCCTGAAGTTTTTATGAATTGTTTTGCACGCAACCGGGAATACCCGGATCTGAAAGTGATTGATACAACAGTCCCAGACGCTATCCGGGATATTGAAGAGTCAATAGATCTTAAAGAGACCTTGTTCATAGTCAGCAGCAAATCTGGCGGAACAATTGAAGTCATGTCTTTGTTCAAATATTTCTATAAAAAAATGGAAGAAGTGAAGGGAGATTCAGCAGGTAGACATTTTGTCGCAATAACTGACCCGGGCACTAGTTTAGGGAGACTAGCCGCTGAAAAAAAATTCAGGAAAATATTCCTGAATCCTTCGGATATTGGCGGCAGATTTAGCGCCTTGTCATATTTTGGTCTGGTCCCGGCAGCGCTCGTCGGGGTTGATATCAATTTTCTCCTTGCCCGATCATCGCAAGCGGTAGAAGCCTCTGGATCTGATGCGCCGGCCCTGGAAAGTCCAGGAGCGTGGCTCGGCGTTATTATGGCTCAAGCTGCTTTGGCCGGTCGGGACAAACTCACCCTTATAGTTTCTCCTCCGTTAAAGAGCTTCGCATGTTGGTTGGAACAACTAGTGGGTGAGAGCCTGGGAAAAGACGGTAAAGGGCTTCTACCAATAGAAGGTGAGCCAGTTGGAAGACCTTTTTCTTACGGGAAGGACAGAATTTTTGTTTATCTCCGGCTTGGATTCGGACTCAACATACGACATGGCTGTTTCAGAGCTTGAACGAGATGGTTTCCCTGTCGTTACCTTAAGGATGCATAACGCCTATGATATCGGGCGGGAAATCTTTCGCTGGGAATTCGCAACTGCCGTCGCAGGTCAGATCCTCAAAATAAATCCCTTTGACCAGCCAAGTGTTCAAGAATCGAAGGATATTACGGTTGCTACAATTAAAGACCGGGGCGTTGAAGGTCAATTTCCCGAGCTAGAGCTTTTAGAAATAGGAAGCCATGATTTTCGACTCTAAAATCGGTCTCTTTATATCAAACGTTAAACCCGGCGATTATGTGGCGTTGAATGCCTTTATCAGGTCAAACCAGGTAAATATCTCGGAACTGGAAATTTTAAGGACGTTTGTAAGAGACAAGTGTGGGGTTGCGACTACAGTCGGGTTTGGCCCGAGGTATCTTCACTCCACTGGACAGGTTCACAAGGGAGGCCCGAATAACGGTCACTTCCTTATAATTACGGCCGACGATTTCGATGATTTGTCCATTCCTGGAGTTAATTATTCGTTCGGCACATTGAAATCCGCACAGGCGTTCGGTGATTCTAGAGCCTTACAGAAAAAGGAAAGGCATGTGATTAGGGTTCACCTGAATGACGAATCACAATTGGGAGAGATTGTGGAAGCTTTGAAAAGATTTTTTGTTCTTGACTAGTTGTCTATTCTGTTGAGAAAATATCTGGTTTAGGATCTGAACTTGGAGACAAAGATGGAAAAGCCGTCCAATCAATCAATTGACGCGACCAATTCGACAGCCTTAACCGATTCAGTTGAGGTGATAGAGACTGATTGGCCGATTCACGATAACCTCGCAAAATTGCAGAGAATGAGGGATGAGGCTAGGGGTGGGGGCGGGCAAAAACGTATAACGGAGCAACACGCCCGTGGGAAACTAACCGCAAGGGAAAGAGTTGATCTACTTCTTGATGAGGGTTCATTCGAAGAATTCGACGTCCTTAAAGCTGGAAGAGGAGGCCATCTCGGGGGAGAAAAAGAACATCTCAGTGATGGCGTTATCACTGGGCACGGCGCCATCGATGGAAGAGAAGTCTTCATCTTCAGTCAGGACTTTACAGTGATCGGAGGCTCATTAGGAGAAGCCCATTCTGAAAAGATCAGCAAAGTTATGGACCATGCGGTGAGAGTTGGGGCTCCATTCATTGGGCTAAACGATTCGGGAGGAGCCCGTATCCAGGAAGGCGTGGATTCTCTGGCGGCATATGGCCAGATCTTTAACCGAAACGTGATGGCAAGTGGAGTGATTCCCCAGATATCCTGCATTATGGGTCCATGCGCTGGTGGGGCTGTTTATAGCCCGGCAATGACCGATTTCACTTTCATGGTTGAACACTCGTCTTACATGTTCGTTACTGGCCCTAATGTTGTTAAGACAATAATACATCAGGATATTTCGTTTGACGATCTGGGAGGCGCCGGTGTTCATTCGTCCAAAAGCGGAGTAGCTCATTTCGTTTTACCAAACGACATATTATGTATCAGGGAAGTCCGCAGGCTAATTAATTACTTACCATCCAATAACATGCAAAAACCCCCCTTTCTAGATCTCCGGGATCCAAACGACAGAAAGGACCCTGCGCTGGATTATTTGGTTCCGGTGAGCCCCAATCAGCCGTACGACATGAAAGTTCTAATTAATAGCGTCCTGGACGGAGCAGAGTTTTTCGAAGTCCAATCTCACTTTGCAAAAAATCTAATCGTGGGATTCGGACGACTTGGCGGACAAACTATAGGGCTCATTGCTAACCAACCCGCTGTTTTGGCTGGAGTTCTCGACAGTAACGCTTCGGCGAAGGGAGCCCGCTTTGTAAGATTCTGTGACGCCTTCAACATTCCACTCATTTGTCTCGTAGATGTTCCCGGTTTTATGCCCGGTCCTGAACAGGAACACGGAGGAATCATACGACACGGAGCAAAACTCTTGTATGCGTTTATTGAGGCTACCGTACCGAGAATTACCGTTGTTGTAAGAAAGGCTTACGGCGGGGCTTATATTGTCATGAACTCAAAGCACATAGGGGCGGATTTAAATTATGCCTGGCCCACCGCCGAGATCGCGGTAATGGGTCCTAGAGGAGCGGCTGAAGTCATTTACCGAAAAGAAATTCAAGCATCTTCCCATCCATCAGCAGCTTTGGTCGAAAAAGAAGCCTTTTATCGTAAAACTTTTGCAAATCCCTTCCTCGCTGCAAAACGAGGCTACATTGACGACGTTATTTTCCCCAGAGACACGAGGGGGCGCCTGATTCGAAGCCTGCAATTCCTGGAAGGCAAGCACGGTGACAGGCCAAAACGTAAACATGGCAACATTCCCCTTTGAGGTTAGCAGAGTGTTTGACAAAATATTGATAGCCAACAGAGGCGAGATTGCTGTTCGGATAATTCGCACATGCAAACGAATGGGATTAAAGTCGGTGGCAGTATATTCAGAGGCGGACTTTAGATCTCCCTACGTTCACGATGCGGATGAGTCCTGTCTTATTGGGCCTTCTCGATCCCAGGATTCTTTCCTGAATGCAGAAAAAATCATCGAAGCCGCGTTGTCTCACGGGTGCCAAGCTATACACCCCGGATATGGCTTCCTATCTGAAAACGCTGAATTCGCAAGGATGGTTCAGGAGGTGGGGTTGGTTTTCATTGGACCCCCCGTCCAGGCTATTTCCCTGCTGGGTGACAAAATTGCTTCGAAAGCCTTGGCGATTAAAGCCGGAGTGCCCGTTGTCCCAGGTCGTGAAGAACCAGTCCTCAGCGTCAAAGAAGCTATGGCCGTGGCAAGGGAAATCGGTTTCCCGGTGCTTCTAAAACCTGCCTCCGGCGGAGGAGGTAGAGGCATGCGAATTGTGAATGACATGACTGAACTACCCGGAGCGCTTGAAGCGTGCAGGGCCGAAACAAAGAAGAGCTTTGGGGATGACCGGATATTCGTGGAACGCTTTATAACCCGGCCACGTCATATTGAAATTCAGGTCATGGCGGACAATTATGGCTCCATTATTCACCTTGGGGAAAGAGAGTGCTCTATACAACGGCGTTATCAGAAAGTAATTGAGGAAACTCCTTCCAGGGCTATACACGAGTCGCTTCGAGAGCAAATGGGGAAAACGGCCTGTGATCTTGCCAGAGTGTCTGGATATGCGGGAGCCGGCACAGTAGAGTTTATTTTAAATGAAGAAAAAAAGTTTTATTTTCTTGAGATGAATACCCGCCTGCAGGTTGAACACCCTGTTACCGAGTTAGTAACTGACCTGGATTTGGTTGAACTTCAGATTCGAATTGCCGCAGGGGAGCCTCTTTCGATCAAACAGGATGATGTATTGATAAAAGGGTGGGCCATAGAAGCGCGGATATGCGCCGAAGACCCTTCACGCGGTTTTCTTCCAACCACCGGCATGATAACCCGCTATGCCATTCCCTTGGGCAAGAACATCCGGGTTGACAGCGGCATCGACGCTGGAAGCGTAATCACCATTCACTATGACAGCTTGTTGGCTAAGGTGTCGGCATGGGGAGCGAATCGGGAAGAAGCTCGAAAACATCTGGTTCGGGCATTGAACGGTTATCACATTGAGGGAGTCACAACAAATCTAGATTTTGTTAACTCCGTACTCTGTCACCCGGCTTTTGCGAGCGGTGAATTGTCAACCAGTTTCATTCAGGATTACTTTGAAGATGGACAAAGTCGTATTCCACCTGCCGAACAGGATCTTCATTATATGACAATGGCCGCTGTCCTGGTCTCTCACACAAGACGAAATCTTGTCCGGGATTCTCTGAGACCTATGAGTCCACATGTTGGAGCCGCTGAACAGCGTCCCTTGATACACAGGTATGTGGTCCGGACATCCTCTGATGTCTTCGAGATAAAATTGGAAGGCTCAGAGCAAAACAGACGAATGGACATCACTGTAAATGGCAAACAATACAAGGTCGTGGCCCCTGAATTTGAATATTACAGAAGACGTTTAAAGCTTTATATTGACGGAATCGCCAATATGTTTCGCCTTCAGTACCTGGACAACCATATCAGGACCTATTTTTGCGGGATAGTCCGTATCTTTGAAATCTACACCCCTCTTGAATGGAGCCTTGCCCAATTCATGCTGAGAGACATTAAACCTATCCAGGAAAACTCTTTGAGATGTCCCATGCCAGGCCTAATAACAGCGATAACGGTTGAGGAGGGAACTCAGGTACGTAAGGGCCAGGAACTGTTGCGAATGGAATCCATGAAAATGGAAAGCGCTGTCGCATCCACGCGAGATGGTCAAATAGATCAGATTTTGGTGCGCCCCGGCCAAACTGTCGAAACGGATGAAGTCCTAATCACATTCAAAGAATAATTGGGTTGTGCCTGCTGTTTTCCGTAGTTTTCCCGATGGAACTGAATGTGAGAAAATGATCTCACGGCGAAACTTAACATCCAGCGCTAATAGCGGATATCGAGCGTCAGTGATTTCTTGAAAGGATTTCCTTTATGTAATGTACGAGATCCTGTATTGAGATTGGTTTTGATAGGATTCTATCCACCCCGGCCCTCATCAAGTCATGTTTTGAGTCATCTTCGACGCCCCAGGCCGTGAGTAAGATGAGGATTGGTTTTTTCTTTCCCAACTCTGAGAATCTGCTTTTCAGGGTTCGCCCTAAATCCCAGCCGTTCATATCTTGGACACCGGCGTCACTCACTATCACATCTACATCAATCCTATCCAGAATCCTCAATCCCTCCTTAACAGTGTTTGCGGTGTGAACGGAATACCCCTTGGAAACGAGACCATCGCTCAACGATTCAACTACTTTTTCTTCTTCATCAATCAGAAGGACCATCAGGTTTTCCGCAGTGTCTTTAGAGACTTGTCTTGAACCAGCGCCGGGACAAATCGTTGTTCTGGGAAACTTGACTCTAAAAATTGAACCCCCTCCTTCAGAACTTTCCACCGTTATTTCGCCGTTGTTCTGCTTTACTATCCCCATCGCGCTCGGTAGTCCCAACCCACTTTTTGCAGGTCCCTTGGTTGTCCAGAAAGGATCGAAAATTCTTTTGAGATCCGCTTCTCTTATCCCCACTCCGGTGTCTTGGACATAGAACGTGGCTTCGTGCTCGTCAGATTCTACCCCAACCCGAACCGTTCCATTTTCAGATAGAGATTCCACGCCGTTCTTGACAAGATTTATCATGACTTCCAGGATCCGATCCTGATTCACATTGATGTAACAATCATCTTTCAAATCAGTATCTATCGAAACAACTATGCCCCGCTTCTCAGACTGTGTTCTCCACCACAACCGGCTTAAATCTATGGCCCTTTGGGCAAGTATTTTGAGATTCACAACATTACGGAATGTGGAAACCGTGGGCTGACCACATCTGGCAAAATCCTGCAAACTTCTAATGGCTGCGGCTGCGGCGTTAGAACTGACAATTATTTGTTCCAGTCTCTGCTTGATTCGACTTGGGTCCGCCTTTTCAATCTCAGTTTGGGCAAGGCCGGCGAATCCAATTATGACCTGGAGCATGTTGTTAAAATGATGAGCCACCCCCGCAGACAGCTCTGAAAATGATCTCAATCGCTCTGTTTCCAAGCGAACCTCTTCCATTTGTTTCCGTTCTGAGGCGTCTCTGAAAACAGCTAGAATCGCGGACGAGTCTCCTTCCCATGGTATGAGTGAGGCTGTCAGATCCATATAGAATATTTGACCGTCATTACGTTGAAAACTTTGAGTCAAGAATACTCCGTCAGCGCAAACAACTTCGTTGAGCACATTTGTCGCTTTAATTTCCGAGCCTGGGGGGAAAATACAAGTAAAATGCTTGCCCACCAAGTCTTCAGGGGTATATCCAAAAGTCGCGCTGGCGCATGGGTTAGACCACAGAATCTTGCCATTCGATGAATCTACAATCAGCATGCTCTCTATCATGTCGCAAAACAGTGAGTTCAGCCTTTGTCCCGAAAAGACAGTCTCATGATAGGATCTTACGCAAGGATCCAAAGAATAGACGGTCAAGACTCTGAGTCTCCCGCGGTAAACATCTATCGGTTCAGATAAAACTATCGCCTTGAAAGACCTGGACCGATTTCGGTCTCTTACAGAAAGCTCAAGATACTGTCTATCCTCTGGGGCGTTGTTGAGAACTGTTCCAACCACTATATCCGTTTTCTCTATCGCAAGATTTTGCGCTCCTGGGTTCGCATACAGAATCTTGCCGGTCTGATCGATTATCAAGAAACCAATAATGGGTTTTTCAGACAGGTTGTGATCATTGATTGGGCTCATAAATTTTCCTCAACTGAATTTCAGGCAGTGGAAGCTTTGGCGAATACGCATGCCCCTTATGGAGTTAGCGCCGGTCATTCCCAATATAATTCCAGCACGTTTTGAAACCTGAAGACACATGTGTATTTTTCAACGTCTATTCTTATAAGGGCGCAACCTGGATCAGACGCGAATTCTCGAAGATCGGGATGTTTCATCGCATATAATTCCAGAAACCTTTCCCTGTCGTGTGATCTCAATTCACTCGTCCTGCCAATTGCTGTGACCGCAACAGCTTTAAAAAAATCCTCGACATTATTTGATCGGTTATCAATAACAAAAGCTACCATAGGACACTCAATCATATTACTAAATTTTCTTGTAGCTCTGGGAGTTGCAAAAATCAGACTCCTTAAATCCAGGCTGGCCCCAAAAGCCACCAGATTACCGTATGGCCCGCCCTGTCCCTGCGTAGCAAGCACCGCCAGTTTTTGCTGAGAAAATAGCTCCGATAAAGTACTGCACAGTTCAGATGGTGATTTCAGACGTCCTTTTTCGTCAAATTGGACAGTGTCGCTGCTTTCCTGGTTCGGAACAGGTTCTACCGATATCGAACGCACTTTCCAGGATCCTTTATCGGAGTCCGATCCGGATTCATTCAAATCACTTCGGTAATATTGCGCCACAACTCCTCCAAATCCTCTATTTTCAAGATTCCTCCGGCGCCGTAAACAAATGATTGATCACACTGGTGATGAAATTAGAGGACAAGTTTCTATCCGTTATGTATTATTGAAACCTCATACGTCAGTAGGTTCGATCAAACCAATTTAAGAAGGGGGCTCATTTGCCCCCCGTTTGTGAAGGACACGTCTATTTGATTAGCATATTGATCAAATTATTTAGAGGAAAATCTTATGGTCCGCGCCCCTAGAATAAGACTGCAACGAAAAAATGAAATGCTTAAGAACAAGCTTATTTCTCTTGCGACAACCGTTGAAGAAAGCGTCAAGCTGGCAATAAAAAGCATTCGTGATAGAGACGCAAGGTTGGCCACGAGTATCATTGACGGAGATAGGGAAATCGACAAGGTAGAGATCGAGATAGAAGAAGACTGCCTCGAAATCCTGGCTCTACATCAGCCCGTGGCGATGGATTTACGATTCATAGCCGGGGTCTTCAAAATAATCAATCAGCTTGAACGCATTGGCGACCTTGCGGTCAACATCGCCGAAACAGCAGTGCTCCTGGCTTCAGAACAACCGCTTCAAATTCCTCCTGATTATTATTTCATGGCCGAAAGAACTGAAAATATGCTCAAAAAAGCCCTGGACGCTTTTGTGAACATGGATGATACCCTAGCCGCTGAGGTTTTAACGGATGACGACGAAGTGGACATGATGAAACACAAATTACACAGGAATTTCGAAGAAAGACTGGCTGCCGAGCTTGACAGACGCCATGCTCTCACTCACCTGTTTCTTGTTTCAAGACATCTGGAGAGGATTTCCGATCATTCTACAAATATTGCGGAGGATGTAATTTATATGGCTACCGGAGAAATAGTTCGCCATGGACATTCTTCCACTAAATAGCGCGCCGTTTTGGCCTATATATGCTTCCTAAATGTCTAAAACGTAAAACTTCTAGCAACGCTTGCAAAGTCGCTGGAATCGTCGGATGAAGAATTAAATTTCAAGAAAATGGAATCTCTTAATTCTATTATTTGTTGGGCCGCTGCTTCCGGGTCCCGCGCGGCATATATCGAAGACCCAACAATTGCGGCGGAATTAGGGCCTACAACCGCCGCCCAGTCTTCCAGTTGCCTGGCAAGAGACCGTCCTAAACGATCCTGTCTCCCGAAACCGGGACACCAGATTGGTTTTTCCGTAATGGAACGGTAACGCTTCAGATCTTCGGGCCTTGTAGCGGGTCCAATATAACCAGCGACACCTATGGCTTCACCTAGACGTAATATTCCTTCCGTAATGTCTCTAAACTCACCAACATCATCGCTACCTAATTCTATTCCACAAGAAGCGCAGTCTGCGCGAAACCGTGATATTTCCAGGGGCCTTGAAAAAAAAGTATCAGCCCCTACATGGCTCATCATAGGCAACAGCAATACCTTTATTCCGTAATCATTGCCCACATGTACCGCTTCAGCGACTGATGAAGGCCCAGGAAAACCGTGAACCGTGACATGGGTGGCGCCGGACTGGTTCAATCCTGCAAGAATTTTGGCGTTGGTCCCATTCCAGGACGACTGATGACTTAAAACCTATATCGGCAATTTTTAGGTCTACCAACAAAGGTTTGTCACCAAGAATTTCACAAACTCTAGGTAGAATCTCTTTCCCGGATTCGAGCAAAGTTGGAACGCCTATTTTTATTCCATCAATTATAGACGCAATCTTTGAGCAAACATTAATGACAGAGTCCGAGGTTTCCAGATCCAGCGAAGCGATTACCGCAAACTTTTTCATTTCCAACCGGACGCCCTGCCGTGAGAGTCCCTGATGATTTCTTGAACAAACACTACTTTCCTCGGGCATTTGTATCGTGACAGATACTCTTTGCAAAACCTCATAATCTCACGTTCATCCGCCTTGGTCCCACTCTCTGGAACCACAATCGCTTCTATGACTTGACCGCGGATGAGATCTGGAACCCCAACTAATGCGACATCAGCCACGCTTGGGTGTCTGATCAAGATTTCCTCAACTTCCTGGCAATATACGTTGAATCCTGAAGTTATAATTAGGTCCTTCTTTAACCCGGTCAAAGTGAGATATCCGTCTTGATCAAGAAAGCCAATATCTCCAGTATAGAGCCATCCATTGCGTATCACGGTCTTGGTCTCATTGGGCCTGCCAAAATAACCAAGCATCACATTGGGTCCCTGAACTACAACCTCACCTTCAATTCCTACGGGCAGGGGACTCCCGTTGTCGTCATGGATTTGTATCGTGACATCCGGCACTGGTAGACCCACGGTTTGAGGCTTATCAGGAAAATGCATGTTGTTCCATGAAACCACGGGAGACGCTTCCGTCAGACCATAGCCGTGATATAACGGAATCCTGTATTTCTCACAGAATTTTTCATGGATTTCCATCGAGAGGGGCGCTCCACCGCTAATGGCTATTTGGAAACTTGAAAGATCCAGGTCTTTGCATGATGGGTGATAAATGAGGCCGTAGTAGACCATCGGCACGAGACCGGAGTAGTTAATTTGTGCTTCCTTGAGCCAGGGGATCAATCGAGGAAAATCTACTTTTTCTACCAAATATACGGTTCCACCTGCCTTGATAGTTCCCAGTAGATTTGTGGAAGCGCCAAACGCGTGAAAAAGCGGAATTAAAGCGAGCCCATGAGTTTCCGGGCCCCGTTTGCAAACGTCACGTAACAAATTGGAATTACTATCCAGATTCCTGTGACTCAACGTCGCCCCTAGAGCCCTCCCTAACAAGCCGGCCGTGAATATGATTACGGCTGGGGCGTTCTCATCCAAATCAACGGCCTCAAATTTATCGGAAAAATCTCGCTGAATTTGAGCAAATCCTACTTCACCTTCTTGAGGATCAAGGGAGATGATCATTTTCAAATAATCGGCGTGTTCCTTGGCCTTGATAATTTTTGATGATTGATCGAGCCCGCTGATGATAGCCACGGGTTTGCAATCGCTCAAATAATGGCTTAGCTCGTAGGCGGTGGATAGGGGATTCAAAGTGACACATATGGCGCCGACTCGAATGACTGCAAAATAGGACATCACAAATTCTGGCCGGTTACCCATGAGCGTAACAACTCGATCCCCACTTTGTACTCCAGCCTTTACCAAAGCATTGGATAACCTGTTGATCCCCTTTAGGAGTTCACGAATAAGAAAGCTTCTGATCTTCGAATACCAACGCAGTGTGATCAGGCAAATCACTTGCGGCTCTGTCCACCATCTGACTCAGATTCATAGAGACTCCGGGCAAAAGTTTTTGAAGCATTTAATAAGAAACAGGAATTTTAGATAATTAACATTTTCAACTCATTTTATCAACAGCTTGACGAATAAAACTGATTTGGGCAGAAATAGGAGATGATGCTGAGGCAAGAATCGGGGTATTTTATCAAAGTATTTCGTATCGCCGGTCTCTTTAGGTGTTTGTGTCTTTTATGGCCGTATATGGCGGCGATTTTTAACAAAAGTCAATCGGCGATTGAATCTTAGGCGAGGTCTTTTCAATGGGCAATATATGTCTGGTTGTAGGTGGTCGGCGATGCGGTAAAAGTGAACATGCCCAAACTCTTGCTGAAAAGATTCCCGGTCCTAGAGCTTTTATAGCCACGTGTCCTGTTTTGGATCAAGAGATGGCGGATCGGATCAGAAAACACCAGGAAGCAAGAAAATCCGGTGGATGGATCACTATTGAAGAACCGTTGGATTTGGTGGGGGCGGTATCGGGCTCAAGCGGATACAATGTTCTGTTGATTGATTGTCTTACGCTATGGATAAACAATCTGATGTACGAGAATCAAAGGAAGGGAGATTCAATTTCAGAAGAAGTCATTTCCAGGGAAGTGACCAAAATGATTCAGGCCTGTTTGCGCCATCCAGGAGAAATCATCCTGGTGACAAACGAGACAGGGTTGGGAATTGTCCCGGACAACGAACAAACACGATTATTCCTGGACCTGATGGGCCGTTGCAATCAGATCGTCTCCAAGGAAGCCGATGAGGTTGTTCTGATGGTATGCGGACAACCTTTGATTCTAAAAAATCGCAATTTCAAAACATGATGAACAAAACCGCGGCTCAGAAAAATCGAGCCGCAGTTTACACATTCGACGACGTTAGTCTACAATCACAGAGGGAAAAGAGTAGGGATTCTTTGAGCAGCCATTATGTCGCCGGCAGCTCTTAATTTCCCAGTCATGAAGGCAGTAACTCCATTTAACTTACCGTTGCACATGTCCAACCAGTCTGAGCCTTCCATGGTTAAAGTCACTGTCGGGCTGGAATGAATACCGCTCGCTACTTGGCATGTTTGGTCTTTTATTACTACATTCCAATCACCGGCCTGATCGCCTGTTATGTGAAACTGAAATACCATGTCCATGCCTGAAGCTGCCGTGGCATTAAAGACCTGCGGCATTTTTTCAAAGACTTCATTTACTGTGGTAAGGGCCATCTTTTTTCTCCTATTCTAATATTCTAAATTTACGCGTCTACTGGTTTTGCCCCGTTCATAAATACCTGCATCAATCCAATGGCTATTCGCTGCTTTTGGGCTTTGCTTCTCAATGGTTGATTCTCGAGAACCATTGCTGATACGAAGCTCTCAATAGCCCCCAAAAAAATATATGTCAAATATCTCGCCTTGATGTCAGTCCTCAAAATATTTCCGGCCTGTCCTACAGACATTATCTTCTCGGTTCTCGAAAGGAACATTTTGAACCAGTTGACCCGCGACGGGGTCAGGTTGGCTGCCGATCGTGAAATCTCGGTGATAAATATGTGAACAAGATCGGGTTTTTTCTGATATTGCTCGAGGAAATAAGTCACAAGCGCCGATAATTGGACTTCCACGTTTGCGGCGTCACTGTCCCATTTCTCCATTAAATCGAACAGGCCTGTCCACCACTCTTTCAATATTGCGTCAAACAGATCCGCCTTACTTGTAAAATAGTGATAAACGAGACCATAAGAAATACCTGCCGCTTGGGCGATATCAGTAATCCTTGCCTGATGAAATCCTTTTTCCCGAAACACTCTGCAGGCAGCGTCGAGGATGACTGTTTCTTTGTCTTTGCGGGAATCTATTGCTAGAGAATTATTGACGTTCATTGATCGAAGCTACCAATATTTGATTGACCTGTCAATCAAATAGGGTGACATTTCTTTGTCTTGACCGCCAACCTGACGCGCTTATATTTAATGTCAACAGGCGAGCGCTATTGCGGGTTTGTCCGGGAACCGAACCTTGATGGTCCCGGACAAACTTTTTGGTTTTGAGTTAAAAGTAGCCTCGTGCCTCTCAAGTTCGAACCAGGGCCTTTCTTCCGATGTCACGTCTATAGTGAACGCCTTCCCATTCAATTTTCTCCACCGCCTGATAGGCTATATCAATAGCCTTAGGTATGTTCTCAGCCAGTGATGTCACACCTAGCACTCGACCCCCAGCTGTTACGATTCCACTGGAAGATGTTCCCGCTCCGGCGATAAAGACTTTTACACCCGGTATTGCTTCAGCTCTTTCGATTCCCGAGATGAGCTTACCTTTTGAATATGTTCCCGGATACCCCTTGGAAGCCATCACCACACATACCGAAGCGTCATCATCCCACTGGATGGATTGTTTACTGAGACGTCCTTCCAAAGCAGCCATCATGAGGGGAATAGGGTCCGTTTTCATTCTAAGCAGAAGAGGTTGAGCCTCAGGATCTCCAAGTCTCACATTGAATTCCAGCACCTTTGGAACCTCATCCCTGATCATCAATCCGGCGTACAAGAAACCAACATAGGGCCGACCCTCGGCAGCCATTGCTTTTACGGTCGGAAGCATTACTTCATTCATTATTCTATCATAAGCCGATGACGTCACAACAGGCGCAGGCGAATATGCGCCCATTCCACCGGTATTGGGTCCTTTGTCATTGTCAAATATCGCCTTGTGGTCTTGTGAACTGGCCAACGGTATTACCGACTCACCATCGGTAAATGCAATAAATGAAGCTTCTTCACCCTTCAGGCAGTCTTCAACAATTAATCTCGCTCCAGCGTCGCCGAAGACTTTTTTCTTCATTATTTGATCGATTGCGTCTAAAGCTTCGTTCCGGGTCTCGCAGACAAAAACACCCTTCCCTGCGGCAAGTCCGTCAGCTTTCACGACTAGCGGAAACTTGGCGGAATTAATGTGGTTCGCTGCTCGACCATGGTCTTCAAAGGTTTCAAAATCCGCTGAAGGAATCCCATACTTTTTCATAAGCTCTTTGGAAAAGACCTTACTCCCCTCCAATAGTGCAGCGTTCGAGGATGGGCCGAAAACCTTCAGACCATTTTTAACCAACTCATCTGTCAAGCCGGCGACCAGGGGGGCTTCAGGACCAACAACAGTGAGATCGAATTTCTCTTTCTTAGCCAATTCGACAAGACCTGAAATGTCATCAGAAGAAACTGGAACGACCCGACACTTGGGTTCACCTGAAATTCCAACGTTTCCAGGAGCGGCGACCAACTCCTTTACCAAGTCAGACGCCGCCATCTTCCATGCCAGAGCGTGTTCTCGTCCTCCTGATCCGACCAAAAGAATCTTCATCACTGAGGCTCCCTAATTTATTACTTGTTCCAAAGTCCTCTTTTTGCCTTTTCAGCTTCTTGCTCAAGCTCTATGTAAGGCCTTACATCGAATGTTTTTTCTTCTCTATCAATTGTAGCCAGGCCCAGTCTGATCATTCTAGCGGTTACGTCCTCTCCGGAAATGTAGGCGAAACCTTCATTAGGCCCTTTTGGATTTTCTCGCACAATTTTAATCCGTAGCCATTTGTCGTTTAGAGCATTGGTGAGAAAGTCACGCGCGGCTGTTTCCTCAGATGCAGGAACGCGTACGCCTATGAGTTTCAGTTCTATCAGTTTGCCCGACCCTCGCAGAGTGAGAGTTGTTCCGTCCACAACCTGAGTAACTCGCCATAGACGCTCACCTCCTTCTGTTGGAGGTCGGCTTACCCAATAGAGGTAACCAACCAGCAACAAAACCACAGCGCCTATCCCGGCCCAAAGTTTCCATTCATTCTTTAATTTCAGTTTGGCCATATGATGTTAAGCCTCGCCTTATCAATTCACATTGAATAATATTTTGTCGGACTCTGAAGTGAAGATCTCTTCAGCTTTTCTTAAATCAGGCCCGACGTAGCGGTGATGAAGACGCCCATCGTCTGAGGACCTTATCAGGACCGTGAAATCATCAACTCCCATTTTGATGAGTCGAACAAAGGAGCCCCGGAGGCCGTCTGTTTGTTTTAGGATCTCGAACATGTCGCAACTATATCACACGATTGTATTTGTGGAAAACTTGTATGCCCGGAAAATCATAATTCTAAATGTTTTACAAACCTGTTCAGGATTTGGACAATAATTGCCGTTCAATAAAATTTTGTTTTAGTTTATGATATTTATATCGAAATATCTGGGACCCGGTTATGACACACATGGACAATGAAATTATAATTGAGACAAGAGATCTTGGGAAAGACTATTATGACGGAGACAGAGTAATTCCTGCGCTTCGGGGGATAAATCTTAAGATATCTCGGGGTGAGATGGTAGCGATCATGGGCCCTTCAGGCTCAGGAAAATCCACGCTACTTTACGTTCTTGGATTACTCCATCCACCGACATCGGGGGCGTATTTATTCAAAGGCCAAAACATTCTGGAGTTTTCCAAAGAGGAACAGGCGCATTTCCGAAACAGAGAACTTGGATTTGTCTTCCAGAGTTGTGATCTGCTGGCTAACTCAACTGTCTTTGAGAATTTGGAACTTCCGTTAATATATGCTGAAGCTGATAAGACTGTTCGACGCGGAAAAATACTTCGCGCTCTTGAGCGAGTTGGGCTATCACACAGGGTAGACCACTGGTCCAACAGGCTGTCAGGCGGTGAACGGCAAAGAGCCGCGATCGCCAGAGCGCTTGTGAACAATCCGTCATTGATTTTGGGAGATGAACCTACTGGACAACTGGATCAGAAAAATACTGACATAGTGATTGAACAACTTAGAAATATCGCTCGTCAGGGATTCACAGTAGCGCTCGTAACCCACGAAGACGAAATAGGGCGGGCATGCGACAGAATCATCCGTATTCGAGATGGTATACTCGTTTCAGATGGATTCGAATCAAACTCTCTTGGCAATCCAGTCCCCACAGGACCAGAGCCAACCGTATCTATAACTTGAGCCAACGTTTATCTGATTCGTATATTCGCCAATTTTCCCAAGGATACAAAACGTATCGTCCGATCAATTCAGGACATACACCCGCATGATGAGTCCGCAGCCTCTATATTCAACGGATAGTTCATAATGACTGAATCCTGCCCAAGAGTTATCAACCCCTCTGATTCCAGAACCTTCAGGATCTCCGCACAGTTTTCCCACGACATTGAAAGGTAGACAGGCAGAATGGCTCTGAAATCACTGAGGCGCTTTTGCGCTTCGAAAGAATACAGGGTCATTAACACCTGTTTGTGTATTAGGTCGAGATTCGGATTAGCCATCAAATCCATAATCGTTTCATTCTCCATTATAATGTTTCCAGCGCTAATTGTACACATTCAAACTCTCCAGGTTTTACAGCAGATGATTTTACTTACTTAAATTTCATTTAATCATATCCATCCATATAGCAATAGCTTTGGCTCAATACCTATTGACCAAACTGCGCAAATTTACAGAATTCGAAATAGCTCTCGGGGGTTCCTATGTCGAAGAATGGTCCCTTTTGTTCCAGACCAAACATTTTGCCTGTGTTAACAAACTTTGGAAACACTTCAGTTTCCATTGAAAAGGATTTCTGATCCGGAAGATCTGCAATAAATGCCTTGGATAACAATGACATCCCTGCGTTAATCAAACCTGTCCCTGTTCGTCCAGCGTCCTTTTCATGAAAGCGGGTAACTATCCCGTCAGGCGTCACGCTAACCGAACCATATCTGCTTACGTCCGGGACTTTAAATAATGATATGGTGACATCAGCCTTATTCAGGGCATGATATGCACAGAATCGATCAATGTCGATATCGAAATAAGTGTCGCCATTGACAAGCAAAGTTGGCTCTGTAGCAAATTTCTGAGCGTTTCTTACGGCCCCGCCAGTGCCCAATGGTTCGGATTCATGAGAAAAACCTATGTCAAAATCACGAAATTCCGCACGATTGAAATACGACTCGATCTCATTAGCTTTATAGCCGGCCAGGAGAACAAATTTGTTTATTCCCTTAGCTGCGAGGAGCCGGATTATGATTTCCAGAAAAGGTTTTCCAAATACGTCGGCCATGGGCTTTGGCCGATCATAAACCACTGATCGAAGCCTGGTTCCCATGCCTCCTACCAGCACAAAGGCCGCAAAATTTAGTTTATTTTTAGACATGCCCCAATGTTAAATCAGGTGAGCCGTAATTTCTAACTTATTTGTTCGCACACGCAATGTGGGTTCGATTCTACCGGAACAACATGAAACTGATTTTTCCAGGCGTCTATGACCAGTATACCTGGGATCAAATTGGAAATGTCACCCGACAAAACCTTGAACGCTTCAGTAACCTGAAGGGACGCCACCAGCGACGCTACAGACGACAACACTCCTACTGTAGACGCTTTGGCATGATCGGCCACAGTCGTGGGGTCGGGCCAAATACACCTCAGGCATGGAGATCTCCCTGGAATGATCGTCATTACATTACCTACTGTTTCGACAGCGCCACCGAAAATATATGGGATTCTATCTGTTAAGATAGCGTCGTTCACGATAAATCTGGTATGCGCATTGTCCAGAGCGTCCATAACCAGGTCAATTCCCTGAACCAATCGTCCTATATTGGTTTCGTCGATCTCCTGATTGACCGCTTCAATCTCAACGTTTGAGGCCATGGCCAAAAGATTTTTACGGGCCGCTTCAGCCTTGGTCAATCCCCTGAGGACGTCATCTTCGTTATACAGTATCTGCCGACTCAAATTATGTAGTTCGGGAGAATCTTGGTCGACTATCCTTAGAAAACCGACCCCAGCCCTTGCCAACAAAATGGAAATCAGGGAACCTAACGCGCCTAGTCCGGCCACCAACACCCGGGATTTTCGAATCCTTTCCTGTCCGGCGGACCCTATCATTCTGAGAAGGACATGGCGGCTGTAACGGTCTGGGGAATTAAGCATGATGTTCATCAATAAATGTAAGGCGGATTTGGGGGTTTGTCCAAATCGGCCCACGCTATCCCCAATTGATCCCTGAAAAATGGTCCCAATCGCTCAAAAAGACGTTTCCAATGCGTGTGGCCATCTTCAAGTCCTTCCAATATTTCCGCTACATACTCCGGCAAATGGGCCAACTCATCCTTCGGGATGAATGAAACCGCTCCCAAACGTATCGATCTGTTCAAAGAATCGGAGTTTATTGCGTGCGCCGTCAACATGGTCGCAGGCATGCCCAGTTTTCGGCTATGGGCTAATAGTTCCAGGCCGTTGACTCCCATTATGTCCAGAATGATCAGATCGAATACATTGTGTTGAATTAAATGAAGCGCCGCCTCAAAATTCCCCGCCACTAGAACCAGGCTTTCAGGAAACTCTTCTCTTATAACTTCCAGGATGTCCGGCTCGTCATCGACGGCGAGGATGCGCTTGTCCTTCAGGATTGTTTGGTCAAACATGCCGTATCTCCGTTGACTCGAATCAATGAAATCGACCGGCTCAGAAAACCTACTCAATCCCCACGTCCACGTCAATATTTTCTCTACTGGTTCCAGCCGCCAGTGTGTCTAATGGGTATTTTCGGGTGTATTGCCCATGGTTATAATGTATCGGACCTTTGGCGGATGGATTTTCAAGCAACCCTGTGATATAGAATTTTGATTGTAAAAATGGTGAGACCTTTGTCCAATGAGATTGCGTTACTGCATTACAATTGTTCTGTCTATCATATATTGCGGGTTGGGTGTTCCTGACTTCGCTCAAGCGCAGGACTTCCCTTATTTGGCTCCAGCGGCCCCGGAGTTCGACTCAACTACATCACAAAACCGGGGACCGAGCAAGAATCCTAATTCTCAGGGGATAGGCCCGAGAATTTCTCCCGTAACACCCCAAACAATGAAGGATTTTGGCTTTGGGCCTCCAACCGACGATACACAAGAACAAGTGGTGTCAACTCCCCCTGTGAGGCCTCAGAATAACCACTCCACGAACGGATACCCTCGTTCACAGACACCTGCTCCATCTAATTTCAGGCGGGACACTCCACCGGCGGTTGGTCAATCACACCCCGTCGGCCCGGTTCAGCAACGGCCAAGAGTCGACTGCTCCCAATACCCCGCCTTAATTGCAAATGCCCGTTCCGAGGCTGAGATGCAGATGACAGCAAGGTATTATCTGACATGTTTGCTGCAGGGAGGGGTGCCGGTTGAAAATGCTCGCGCTCAAGTGATCCAGACCATTGAGGCAGCTTTACGGGTAGGTCGTTGATCATCCGGGGATGGCTAAATCTTTTTACGTTTGGCTTTAAAGTTCATCCAAATAAGATATAAAGTGACCCCAACCAATATAAGCCAAACCAGGATCAGACCGGTCAGTTCCCTCTGGCTAAAAATATCAGTCCAAATAAACCAAATGATCCCTGCAGTCCAAATAAGAATCCAAAGTAACCCGTAATATGGACTCTTTATTTTTTTCATCGAAAATTCCTTTAGATACGATTATTTTTGGAGATCGAAAATTTTATTAAATTTCACATCTGATTCTTGTGGTATTCATGATCTATCAGGTATCCCCACTATAGACAGCGTGCTGGGCTAAGGTCAACTTTACAAGTCAGAATTCATCCGAAAGGTTATTAAATCAGCAAGGATCCCGAGAGTTATGGAGTCAAAGTGAACCTCATTTTCATCAATGTAAATCACGACGTTGGCTATGAATCATCGGAAAGCATTCCAATTTCCCTTGGATACATATTGGCCTTTCTGCAAATAAACGGTTCTAAAGGAGTGATACTGGATGATCTCCAGGACCGTCCACTCGGTCTGAACGAACTCGAATCCTGGATTAAAAGGATTCGACCGAGTGTCATTGGCTTTACGACATATCAAAGCACAATGAATCGTATTCGTTTTTATGCGCGATATATAAAATCCAAACATAAGGACATCTTCATTGCTCTTGGTGGTCCCCAAATTGCCGGAATGCCCGCTTCCGCTCTTGAATACTTGCCTGACATAGACTTTCTTGTCCACGGAGAAGGTGAGCCGGTGTTTCTTAACCTCGTCAATTCCATAAAGAATGGAATCCCCTTTAGCCGTGTAGCCGGCTTGAGTGGCAGGGAAAACGGCGCCGTCTTTAACAATGCGGAAGGTCCTGTCCTCACTAATGATCTGGACGTTTATCCCTCACCTTATCTCACCCAGATCCTGAATGTTCAGGGTAAAGACACTGCCATACTACTGTCATCCAGAGGATGCAGGCATAATTGTTTGTTTTGTATAACTCCCGGGGTTTGCAAAGGACGCATAAGATATCATTCAGTTTCCCGGGTTCTTGAAGAAATGGGCGTGCTCAGCGAACTAGGCATTCAAAGGTTCTGGTTCGCCGACCCGAATTTCACTGAGAACAAGGAAAGGACTCTGGAACTTCTAAACGAAAAAAAACGCCTCGGCATTAATACTCCCTTTTGGCTGCAAACTAGATCAGATCTGGTTGATGAGGAAATACTGGATTCTCTTAAAGCCGCCGGAGCGGATACCGTCGCTTTCGGCCTGGAATCGGGCAGTCCGGAGGTGCTCAAGAGAACCAAAAAAGGAATCTTGCTGGACCGCGTAAAGGAAAATATAGCCTATGCGCAGTCAATCGGACTTGAAACAGAGCTTTTTACAATTTTTGGGCTTCCAGGGGAGACGATCGACGACGCGAGAGCCACAATCAGCTTCGTTAAATCTCTAAATGTTCCGGTGGAATCCAATTCCGGGTCCCAACAAATGCAACTGTATTTCGGGTCGACTTACGAACAGAACTGTCGAGATTATGGGTACAGACCCATTGAGAAATGGAGACCGGGCTATCTCTCAGTTGGAGATCAATATGAAACGGACTCCATGGATTCTCAGAATATAAAAAAGGTGCGAAATCTTTGGGCTTTGGCCAACGAACAGCTCAGTCGTGACGTTTATTATAAGCAGCGTGTTTTTGAGGTGTTGGATTTTCTGTTGTCGGCAAGTGAAGACTTAAAAGAGGAGCCGGAATATTATGTTTATGGGGCTCTCGCTTCCAACGCAATAGAAGAATTCGACCTCTTGAAAGATTTTCTCAACGGATTCAGGAATGTGGTTGGGGATGAGGAATCTGTCAGCGAATTGATATCAGGACTGATTTTGTTCCATGAAACCAATGAACCTTCTGGCCCCTCTGATAGACTCATATTTGATTCAAGGAGCTACATGGGAGGAGTTCCTTTTACTGGTATTTCAGGCAAATATTGGGATGTTCTATTAGGTAGGGGATTGCTGCTGCCGTCGTTCGAGGAAGGGCTTCTTGGAGTTGTAGCAGGTCAGGATGTCAAATTTGAGTTCCGTTTCCCTCAAGATTACTTCCAGGCGGAGTTGCAAGATAAAACCGTAGAAGTCCATGCAAAAATTCACAAGGTCTTTAAGACGTTCCAGCCTGAGTCGATAGAAGACGTCATGAGACTGGCAAAGAAAAACCATTATGATTTTCAGGATCTGGATTTTTTGAAAACAGAAAATGAAATACTTTACTACCTATGTCTTAGAGACGCTGATCATCAGAGACTGTTAAGAACACCGGGTCACTTCCTTGCGCTGACCCACATGATGGCAAAGCTTGATAAGCTCGATATGGTTGCCCAGTTGGCTGACCTGATTTCCGGAAAAATTCACGCTCTAAACGCTGTAGCCGATACCCTGGCGGGTTCCGGAAAATTCGATCAGGCGCTAAAATACTATGAGGCAATAGGTCCGGCGATTCATTCAAATATTTTGAAAAGAGCCAGGATCCTTTTGAAACTCGACAAACCGCAGCAGGCGTATAACCTCCTAAAACGTGCGCCTCAATCTCAGGACTCTGATTTTCAGGAAACGTTGTTCGAGTGTCTCAAAACAGAGTCTTCGGATAAGGCCAATTTGTCGGCTCTTGAGAATCATGTCATGAACCTTAAAGTGTTGGCGGCATTGGATAGAGAGTCTTTACCAAGACCTGGCAAACGTCCTCCTAAGCCAATAGTCCATGGGGCTTCACTTCTTGACGAGTAACTTACTAAGACCATTAATGGCGAGATCAGAGATCTCTCAGGGTTAATCTAAACAGACGCTTGGAGATTGAACTATGGATCAACAAACAGAAACAAAAAAAGACCTCGTTACTTATCATAGAGAAGGGGTCATTGGTTTTATTACTCTTAACCGGCCCGAAAAACGCAACGCCATGAATTTGAGCCTTTGGGAATCGCTTGCTACGGCAATAGCTAGGGCTGAAACTGATTTGGAGGTTAGGGTCATATTAGTTAAGGGTCAAGGAAAGTCTTTTTGCGCGGGGCTTGATCTGAGTCCGGAAAATGATCTGATTCCAATGATAACCGGCAATCCATCGGCACAGCAGAAAGTGACTTTCTACAAGACAGTAAGAAGAATCCAAGACTATCACACCAGATTGGAGCGACTGTCCCAACCAACGATTGCCTGTCTTCACGGGCACTGCCTCGGAGCCGGCCTGGAGCTTGCCCTATGTTGTGACTTCAGAGTCTGCTCGTCTGAAACGATTTTTGGCCTACCTGAAGCTACCCTTGCTATAATAACAGACGTGGGTGGTCTACAACGATTGCCCAAAGTGGTCGGCCAGGGTCATGCCAGAGAAATAGCCTTTCGTGGAAACAGGTTTGACTCTCAACACGCTCGTGAAATCAACCTTGTTAATCATGTTTATCAGGACCAGACTGTCATGGAGGCCGAGGCCATAAAAATCGCTGAAGAGATTGCAAGCAACCCTCCTTTGGCGGTTCAGGGGGCAAAAGACGTTTTTCTGTATAACCAGCACGTCCCAATTGACCAGGCGCTTGATTTCAACGCTGCCCGGTCATCAATGATAATGCCTTCTGAAGACATCTTTGAGGCTTTCGCCGCATATATGCAGAAGAGAAAAGGAACTTTCAAAGGGGCCTAATTTGGCGCCAAGACGACTTATCTACTGGCGTTTAAATCAAACATGCCTATTTCGAGGAGGAAAGATTGATAACCAAACTTTTTGAGCCGATTAGAATTGGATCGGTCGAACTCAAGAATCGGGTCGTAATGACCGCCATGCACCTAAATTATACTCCTAATGGCCTCGTAAGTGATCAGTTCATTAATTTTTACTCAGCAAGAGCTAGAGGTGGCACAGGGCTGATAATAGTTGGTGGAGCCGAGATTAACGATCAGGCCGCCGGAATTGATCTCATGCTTGGAATCAAGGACGACTCATTTGTTCCTGGCTTGAAACGATTTACAGACAAGATTCATGAAGACGGAGCCAAGGTTGCCGTTCAACTGTATATGGCGGGAGCTTATTCATTTTGTAGCCTTAAAGGATTACCTCTACTGGCCCCATCTGAATATACCAGCTATTTCACACGTCAGAAAACCAAGGCCATGACTATTGATGATATCCGCAGAGTTCAGGACGATTTCGTTAAGGCCGCTCAGAGAGCTGAGAAGGCTGGATTTGACGCTGTCGAAGTCATCGCTTCAGCCGGATATTTAATCTGTCAGTTTTTGTCTCCGAAGACAAACAAGCGAGAAGATGAATACGGGGGACCGTTAGAGAATAGAATGCGGTTCGGGTTAGAAACGATATCCGCTGTCCGCGGCGCTGTGGCAAAACATACCGCCCTTATAGTCAGAGTCGCCGGAAATGACTTTGTGCCAGGCAGCCACACCAACAAAGAATCCAAAATATTCGCAGCCGAGGCTGAAAAGGCAGGGGCTGATTGCATAAATGTTACCGGAGGATGGCATGAGAGCCGGGTACCTCAGATCACCATGGATCTACCCCAAGCAGGCTTTGTGTATCTGGCGGCCGGAATTAAAGAGGCTGTAAGTGTGCCGGTGGTTGGCTGTAACCGCATCAACGATCCTTTTGTCGCCGAAGAAGTTTTGAAAGAAGGTGTGGCTGACCTTGTAGGAGTCGCCCGCGGTTTGATTGCGGACCCTGAATTTGTGAACAAAACCAGGCAAGGAAAAACCGCTGAGATCAGGCGCTGTATCGCCTGCAATCAACGATGCTTTGATCATGTTTTTCTGCTCCAACCAGTCGGCTGCCTGGTAAATCCTCGAGCCGGTAAAGAGGCTTCTACTGAATATGGACCGGCGGCCGACAGGAAAAAGATACTGGTGGCGGGAGCTGGTCCCGCTGGTTGTGAGTTTGCAGTAACCGCTGCGGAAAGAGGACATAACGTAATATTGCTTGATAAAGAACGGGCAATAGGCGGTCAGGTTAGATGGGCTGCTGAACCTACAGGAAAGCATGATTTCCATTATCTTTTCGATTATTATACTGCGCTCTTGCCGAAATATGGTGTGGACGTACGGCTGAACACTGAGGTCACACCTGAACTGGTTCTAAAAGAACAACCCGACATCGTGGTGGTTGCCACAGGAGCTGTTCCATTCAATCCACCAATCGAGGCTGTTCAAGCCCCAAATGTTTATCAAGCTTGGGATGCGCTCAGTGGTAATTGTCAAACAGGTAAAGATGTGACGATTGTCGGTGGTGGTTCGGTAGGTTTGGAGACTGCTATTTACCTTGCCACAAAAGGCACAATATCTCCGGAACAATTGTATTTCCTGACGCTACACAACGCAGAGACCACTGAGACCCTCAGAGAACTGATGGTGAAGGGAATTAAGAACGTCACGGTAATAGAGATGGCCCGTAAGATGGGCCAGGATGTCGGCGCTTCTACCAGGTGGGTACTAATGAAAGAGCTTGAGATGAGAGGCATCAAGTTAATCACCCAGGCCAAGATGAAGGATATTGGAGAAAATTCTGTAGTCTACACGGACGCTGATGGAAACGATGTGACCATAAAGAGCGATTCGGTTGTCCTGGCCATGGGTTCCAGACCCGAAAACTCCCTGGCTAAGACCTTGGAAGAAGCTGGCTTCAACGTGAAGATAATTGGGGACGCGAAAAGATGCGGCAAGATTGGTAACGCCCTGGATGACGGATTCGCGTTGGCGTGCGAACTGTAATCAGAGGCTTTCCCATGAATGTCTCTGCGCGGAGGATACTGCAAGAGGGCTGACGAGTTTGAACAAAAGGTGTCAAACTGTCCGAAATTTTCCGGATTAAAGATAAACTGTCAGCGCGATTTTTATGTAAATAATATTGTTATATATCCATAGTTTCAGGATAATTTTATTGGGATGACGAAAGGTACGATAGTATAGTTCATTGAATTGAGGAATTCATCCCGCGTGGGGCCATAGTGACCAAGGATCGACCATGGACCCCTGCGGAAAAACATTTGCCTGATAATATGTGGGGGTTTTGTCGGCTGATACGCTTTCTGCAGATCAAAACCCTATTATTTCAGGCGCGTTTTTACCTTCCAATGTGGCCTTGAGAAACCATGGCAAAAAAAGACGAAAAATTCAATCTGGACAAAGACTTATTAGATGAACTCTACAGACAGTACGCTCGTGGGGGGCTAACCGTCTCCACGTGGAGGCAATGGAGCTATTTTGTCGTTAAGAGAAGCGTCTGGAAGGTTGTGGTTGGTGGTTGTAGAGCGATCAAAAGGTTGATGGACATTGTGGGTTCAGCCGCTGGCCTCATTGGCTTGGCCCCAGTGTTTATTATTACCAGTCTACTCATAAAGCTGGAAGACCGAGGTCCAATTTTTTACGGCCAGGACAGAGTTGGAAAATGGGGTCGTATTTTCCGAATGTACAAATTTCGATCAATGGTTGTGGGAGCTGACAAACTTAAAGACAACCTGCTTGAGCAAAACGAGTCGGGTGGAGTCATATTTAAAATGAAACAGGACCCCCGCATAACCAGGGTTGGAAGGGTAATTCGGAAGTTGAGTATCGATGAATTACCGCAGCTTTTCAACGTGCTCAAGGGTGACATGTCTCTGGTCGGCCCTCGGCCTCCCGTTCCACGAGAAGTAGCGGAGTATGAGCTTTCGGACAGACGGAGGCTGGAGATCATCCCTGGCCTTACATGTCTGTGGCAGGTTAGTGGGCGAAGTGATATTGATTTCGACGGTCAGGTCAGGTTGGACGTGCAATATTTGGAGAGTCAATCACTGAAAGGTGATATCGTCCTGCTGCTAAAAACAATCCCGGCCGTTTTGTCAGGCAGGGGCGCATATTGATTTAAGGCGCTAAACTATGGAAGTAATCCTCACGTGTTTTGAATCAAGCGAATCTTTTGGGCCTTTAACGTGTCTTCAGCCAGTCGGTCTCCTACCTGCGCTTAATGTGCCTTTGTTACAGCATCAGATAGAGATGTGTGTGTCTAATGGCTTAAAAGACATTCACATCGCAGTAGTTGATCACCCCGTTCCTGTCAGAAGCTTTGTCGGTGATGGCTCACGATGGGGCGCCTCAATCAAGGTATGGACGCTGAAGCATCTTGCAGCGCTTCGGAAACCATCGCGTGGTTGGCCAACAAACTGGTGGGTCCTGTTTTGGTCCTTCCGGTTGAACACTTTGTTGACATCCCTCTCGCAGATTTAATAGCCTTTCATGATTCCCACGACAAAAAGGTTTCCACTTTGTTCTGCGAGAAAGAACTGATAGCGACTTCAAAATTTAACGATGATACCAATCCTCTGGATTTAGCTTCGCTTGTGGAACCGGTAAATTCAGGGGTCATGATTGCAGACTCACCTGCTGACGCTGATAGCGCCGATCAGCGTATGACTTTCTCCGGAAATTGGATACGCATAAATACTCCCGCTAGTTTGTGGACAGCGAATATGGCGTGTTTGGAAGGTCACTTTCCGCTTTTGACGGATAAATTGCATGTGCAGCGTGATAATGGCGTGTGGTTGGGGCATCACACCTCGATAGATCCATCAGCGGATATTAACGGCCCTGTCTTGATAGGCGACCAGGCCACCGTTGGAACTGGAGCGAAGATCGGACCACACGCTATCATAGGTAACAGTTCGATCGTCGCTAGAAACGCCCTGATTAGAGCGACTTTGATTTTTGACCACGTCTATGTGGGAGACAAGACCAATATGGAATATTCGATGGCCGCCGGTAATCTGGTTATGAATATGAGAATAGGAACCTGGGTGGCTGTCACTGATCCTTTTTTAGTTTCCTGTGTGAGAGAAAAAATTTTAATCCCGTGGACCGCTCGGTTTGTCAGTAAAAGCTTGGCGATTCTCATGTTTTTTTTGACTGCGCCAATTTGGATGATCAAAGGGATTGCCCGAGTTTTGAGACAGAAACCATTTTTTGACCGGATAGCGGTTTTAGAGTGGGATTTTACGGTTGGAGCCGCTGGACTTGCGAAAGGGTCCACTGTCGAAAATCTGGTTTTTGAGGATTCGGGAAATTTTGTGTCTCGTTTACCCGGCTTGATAGATGTCATACGCGGACGTCTGTCAATGGTGGGCGTGAGGCCGTTGAAAGAAGCCAACGGAATAATTTGTATGGAGGACTGGGCTATTCAGAGATTCAACGCTCCGCCAGGTCTGTTCACCCCAGTGGACGCAGAGGGTATGAATGACTCTTCAGAAGAAGAGCAGATAGTAGCTGAAAGCCTCTATGCCGTTAAAAGGTCCTTTCGAGAGGACTTTAGCGTCCTGGTAAGGGCGATAAAGAATCTCGTGTTCGGAAGAGCATGAAATTGTCTTCATGAGTCGCCTTGGCAACAGAACATAAGATCAAAGTGATCCGTTTTCTGGACAAGATGTTTCAGAGAGGTTGAAACCACCGATTTAAGCCATATTAAGTTTGACCGGGAGAATTTTTATGAAAATAGTAGAGAATGAAGGGGTAATGATTATTGTCACCGACGACAGGCTGGACTCTTTGGTCGCCACTAAGTTGAAGAACAACGTTAAAAAGCTTGCCGACAGCGGACAATTGAAGATCTTGATAGATATGGGAAATACCCGATTTATCGATAGCGCAGGATGTGGAGCCTTGGTAGCTTCCCTAAGGGCTGTGGCGAAAAACAAGGGTGACATGAAGATTGCCCAGCCGTCCCCCCAAGTCCAGACGCTTTTCGAGTTAACAAGATTACATAAGGTTTTCGAGATTTACGATGATGTTGAAGCGGCCAGGGGGTCTTTCTCTTAAGCGACTGAAGTGAAAATTCTTCTTATAAAGCGCTCTGATGGAATTTTGTTCAGAGTTCTTTCTGGAGCGTCAAGTGAAAGACGTTTCTATCAGCGTAGAGGTTGACACTAACAGGCTTGTTATTAGGCCGGTGGTCGCGCTTGTTCGGGAATTCTTACTACAATTGAAGCCTTTCTCAGAAGATGATCGGTTGCTCAGCTCCGTAGAGCTGGTAATTAATGAGGCTTTGGTGAATGTCCTCAAACACGCCTACCGCTCGGATGACAACAAGAAAGTTCTCATACAAACATTGGTTGAAAAGGATAAGGTGGTTTTCTGCTTCGTTGATTGGGGGCTAAGCTTTGACCCCGAAGAAGTCCCTACTCCGAACCTCGAAAAACCGGCTGAGGGCGGGTTAGGCCTCTGGCTAATTCGTCAGTTTGTAGATGAGTTGGATTATAAATCCGAATCGGATGGGAAAAACGTTCTCCGTCTAGTAAAGAATGTTCCGAATATTCTGATCGCCGAAGATGAAGACCAAGATTAATGGAATCTGCTACATTTCGATCGACTTGCTAATGTGAAAATACTATTTTGCGGCACCTCTAGCGTTATAGCGCAAAGTGTCCGGCACATGACCGAGCCAAAATGAATAATTATTCCAGTGAGTTGATTTTGGCGCTCATTAGCCGAAAATAATCATCTACACACTTCAATTCAATATTCACCGGTTCGGAACTCAACATAGCCGCATAAGAATCTTCATGCTCCGGAGCAAAGCCGTGCATAGCCGGCAGCGCTTTTAGCCCCATGTCGCAAGGTTCAATCTGCCACCCAGGATCCATAAGGAGAAATGTTTCCCCATACATGTGATCCTCAAAATCTACACTATATTTCCTCAATTCCTCGTCATCCAAAATGTGGGCATTAGGCGTTTGCGCAAGTGTTTCGAGAATTGATCTCTTACAACTGCCGTTCAGGAACCAAAAACGTGCCATTGTGGAGTCATATACCGCCGCATAATCCTTTCCAAACTTGAAACCCAACTTTCCGATCGCATGTTTTAGATCAACCACACCCGCCAGTGTGGTCATCCCATGGTCAGAAAAGACCGCAAAATAAACGTCCTGGTAAACCGCCTTTATTTCTTCTATCAGTCTTCGGATTTGGCTTTCATACCAATCCATTTTGAGATCCACTTCAGCTCCAGCCTTTGTTACACGATGAAGGAGACCATCCATAGCTGCGGTATAAAGGAAGGCGAACCGGATTTCCCCTTTCTTGACCTCTTGGGCAAGAGCCTCGATATTCTGGATCTCCTGAAGCCTCCAGTTGGATATATGGTATGGAACCCTTCTCTCTTCAAGAACATCGGCGATATTTTTCACTGGGCGCAATCCGCCCGGGACAAAAATGTCTGTTTTTTCAATATAATCGAAAAAAGGAAGCCGTGTGAAAGGCATAGCGTATAGTTCAAAATAACCAGTGTAGCCATAATATTTCGCCACTATCTTGGAAAGTATATGACGAACTCTCCATCGATCTGCAATAGAAGATGGCAAAAGGCCTAGTCCCAGACGCTTCATCATCTTAAATGGAGACTTGTCCGGAGCGTAATAGTAAAAACTTAAATGTTTGTGAACAGTTGGTTTCTCCCCTGACAAAATAGTGGGGATAGCGGTTGAAGAATACCCAAATTGCATGCCTACCCTGTATCTATGTGGGAGCAAATCGGAAAGAAATCGTCGATTCTTGATAATTTCCCATCCCATTGCGTCAATGAACATAAAGACCGCAATCTTTTTCATAAAACGCCTTCTCCCTTCTCAACTTTGACATGAACAAGACAGAAATGGTCCGTGTTGTTAATCATTTTGGCTGTGTACTGGCTCCCTTGAGCCTCGTAGCGATCAGTTCCAGCCAAAGCAGGTGTGAAACATGCTAGAAAAAAGATTGCCAGGGTAGAGAATACCTTCATTTTTTTTGCGCCTTCCCGAGCGCCAAGAAACTAGTTGTTTTGGCTATCGAACCCAATTCTTCTGCGAGCCAAGAGCGAACCGTCGGCTACATAGAATTGAGTTAAACCTTTTAGATAATCTATGCGTGCCCTGAGGGCTGAAATCTCCCCTGTGACAGTGTCTCTTTCGGCTTGGGCCATTTTGTCCGCTGATGATATTCCCAATCGATACTTTTCCACTTCAGCGTTTCGTTTTTCGAGCTGAAACTTTACGAGCGACGCTGCGACTCTCATCTGGTCTCTTGCCCTGTGAATTTCGGTATGAGCAAGGAGAATGTCCTGTTGCGCCAGTTGGATCAGGTTGTTTACGGCCTCTCTTTGCTGGGCCACTCCAAGTAAGGAACGATTATAATCCGCATTGGCCTTTCTATTAAATACAGGAAGCTCAAGTTTTAAACGACCAATAAGATCGGCCCCACCGTCACCCGATGAATAATCCTGGAGAGAATTCTCGAAGCTGGCGGAATATCCAGTTCTCCCGAGCTGAATGAACAAGTCCAGCCTGGGAAGCAGCCCGTTTTTTGTCTTGACTACGTCCAACTCACCTTTCTGCTCCTGCAGCTTTGCTTGATTCAGGTCAGGTCTCATGCGTAAGGCCACATCGACATGGCTCTGAATGTTCTCAATCGGGTCTTTAGGGATGATGGGATTTGTTAAGAGTCTCAATGGCCGATCCCAAAGGGTTACGCTTGGTGGGCTTATGAGCCTGAGCAGACGAATTCTTGTCTTTTCCTGCAAACTCCTGGCGTCTACTAGAGATTGTTCACTTGTCGCCGCCTGAGCCTGGAAAAAATAAATGTCCGATTTGGCCTTTTGGCCTGCGCCTATCCTCTCGCTTGTTTCTTTTACCCAACGATTGCAGCGGTCAAATGATCGGCTGTATATGTGAACCTGCCCCAATGCGGAGAAATATTCCCAGTAAGCAAGTTCGATCTCAGCGGTAGTGGCTTGGGCCAGGCCGGTCAATTCGTAGATAGAAATATGAGTGGCAAGCCGCGCTTGACGCAAACCCACCAGGTTAGTGGCGACCCCTCCTCCCCGAAGTAGGGCTTGAGTCACGCTTACCTTGGAATAAGATTTCCAGTCACTCAATAGAGGATCTTTACCGGCGGATCCAGCAAGGAGGGGAAAGTTTGGGTTCCATTCTGTGCCCACTTCAAAATCGAGTGTCGTCCCTGTAGGAAGAAACTGCGAAACCCCCGTATTGGCTTTGAAATCTTTGTTGACTGTGAAAAAATCGGATCTTTGACGGGACTTTTCCAACAATGCGCGAGCCGCCGGGTCAAACGCTGCTCTCTCTGACTGCTCAGAAGCGCCGGTTATAGGCGGATTCAACTTGCCGACCTGCAAGGCTTTATTGTTCTCAAGGCCAACCATAATGGCTTCTGACAGGGTAAGTTCAAGGACTCCATCCGGAGGAGCCGCAGCCAGAAACTCGGATGTTATGGGACCAACTTGCGCTGATTGTTTGCAGTCGCTATTCTGTGGATTGGGCGATGCCGTTTTAGCCGGCCAGACAAAATCGACCAGTGGTTTTCTGAAAGATAGGATACACGACGATAAAAGAGCGGGAGCCAGACAAAACAGTAAAAGAATCACAAACCTATTAATGGGACGGTCGCCCAAATTCTGCTCCGCATGCCTTGTCGCAGTCTAACCAATGAGGGCTCCAGCGACACGAGTCACGACAAACTCATGAACCATGGCCTGGTCAGCAGGGATGCTGGACATTTCCTGTAAAGGTTATGTCTAACTTCTAGTTTTGTGCGCTCGCAGTCTAGTGACTGAACTACCTTCTATATCTGTTGTCGATTAAGATTAGTGCGACAAACCGACTTATTACTAATATAGTATATCTAATTATTCAAGATAGTTGTAGTTTTTAGACAACTCATATAATCATCTAATTACTACAAAACGCAGAAACTTTAAGCCACAATATATTAGTTTAATTACTATTATATGGTATTTAAGTGTTTACGGTCAAGCGATTTGTGAATTTTAGAGGATCGACTCCAACATGGACGGAGAACAACAGAAAAGCGTCCGGACTTTACTTTAGTAACAGATGTGTCGCAAAATTCTCGCTGAAAAGAGAGTTGGTTAACGATAGCACAACGAGATTCATAGGGCGATGATTTGTATTGACCTGGATCTAATCCAGGTCAACGTAGTTGTTCTGTCAAATGGTAATTGAGGCGTATCTTTGCGACGGAAGAATTTTTGGTTTCTGATTTGTGGAAGTTCACACAAAATGGATGTACGGACTTTATTGCAAGTTGTGTTTCTGTTGATATTCTTCGCGGGATCGACTTTAGCGAAAGAGAATGTTCCATGCTCGGATGGACTAGACATCTACATTGACGAAAGCGCCAACGATTGTCTCCAAAATATTACCAATGAAGCCTTGGAGGGTCTAAATCAAACTAACGCCTTGAAACTTGCCCCAAACCGTTGGCGCAACCCTACCCTGAAACTCAATTGCTCAGGAAGAACCAGAAGGGACTTTTCGGAGTTCTCAACCTTAGAGTTTTATTTTAGAAGCCCAAACCCTGACCCAGGCGCCCCACTCCTGCATCTTGAAACCTGGGACAAAAAATCTGCTGTCGTGCCCATTCGGGATTACATTCCAGGAGGAATCATTGACAATACGTTTAGGCTGGTAAGAATTCCCTTATCAGTTCTGGCGACGAGCCAATGGGACCTGGGAAACGTCGAGCGTCTCGTCTGGAGTAATGATCCTGATAGTAGAACTTATTATGTGGACAACATTCGACTGAGACAAACTGAGCCTTTGGAGCTTGTGAGCGATGGACAATACGCTCCGTTTCCTGAAACTGACACCGTGCTAAGACTTACCTTCAGCAAACGTTATCAGGAAGAAACAGTCAGAAACCCTAAGAATTATTACCTGAGAAGCCTGTCGGATCCCTCGTATTCTGATCCGGTTCACCCAATCGAGGCTGGCCTTAAATACAGGGTTGAGCGTTTTAGTCCTAGTGGAATCCCTGCTGTCCGGTTCTCGGTTTTTGTCAAATTCCCTTATCCACTTAAGAATGGCTGCTCGTACAGCCTTACGGTAGGTGGAGTAAGTGACATATTTTGTAACATCATGAAACCCACAGAAGCGCAGATCAATTATGACGACACATCACTTTTGAATGAAAATATAAAGGTTAATCAGGTAGGTTATTTGCCCGATGCGCCAAAAGTCGGTTACGTCGGAGGGTATTCTGGGGATCTAGGTGGAACAACGTGGGCGGTCGGGGATGACGGCGCAGTAATTTCCCTGAAGGCTCGAACTCAGCCGAAACGTTTGGAATCAAATGTAAAAAGCGTACTGCGTGGTGTTTCGGGAATCAGGGAGGACAGTATCTATTGCGTGGGAGATCGAGGAGTGATCCTCAATTGGAATGGCGCTGATTTCAACCGGGTGGACTCTCTGACTGACGAAGACCTGCTGGCCGTTCATTTTGGTCCTACCGGCATAGGGTGGGCGGTAGGCAAAGGTGGAATAACCCTTAGATGTCAAAACGGTCATTGGACTCGCATTCCGCACTCCCATCAAGACCACTTTGCGGGGCGTGTGGGCAGGTCCTGGAGATACAGCCTGGGCGGTTGGAGATAGCGGAACCATTCTAAGATGGGATGGCAAAAGTTGGATAAGCGAAGATAATCCTGTCAGATCGGACCTCCACGCTGTACATGGCTGTGACGCAGATCAAATTTGGGCTGTCGGAAACTCAGGAGTTGTTCTGTTGCGCAAGTCCAAACATTGGAGCCAGGTTCCCGGCTTTCCACAAACCTCGGCCAATCTGCTCTCAGTCATCACTGATCATGGTGGTGGTGTATGGATTGGTGGGGATCAAGGGCTTGTCTGGAGTAAATCCGACTCGGGCGCCTCAGAGTTTGTAGCCCAAAAGACGGCCGCGACAGATCCTATTTGCGGACTCACTCGACAGGATTCTCGAAGCTTGCTTGCATTAGGCTCCAATGGTCAACTTCTCTCTTTTGTCTCTCCAACTGCCGGTTGGAAAGAGACTCGGCTTCCTGAAGTCCGAAAACTGAGAGCTATTTTTTCAATTCCCTATGGGGCGTTGCGATTACCGAGCCATCCTCCGATCGTTACTTTGCGTGACATGAAAACAAAGAATGTAGTTTTGTCGGTCCCCTTGAAAATTGGAGGCTGCAAATTGGTACCTTTCCGGGGAGGATGTCTATTCTTTCGATTTTTCAGCTCTAACAATCCCGGGCGATTACTATGCGCACGTTCCCGGAATGGGAATCTCATATCCAATACATATAAACGACCATGCGCTGGAAAATGCGGCTTACACGGCGGGACGAGCGTTTTACTATCAACGCTGCGGAACGCCGCTAACGGAGCCCTATGCCGAAAAGAGATTTACTCGTCCCATCTGTCATGAATTTGACCCAAATGGCCGGAGAATAGACGCCACTTTCCTTGAGTCTCTCTCAAAGACACCTCTTTATTTTGGCGAAAATCCAGGAGGGATGAAGGATGGACAAGGGGGATGGCATGACGCAGGTGACTACGGAAAGTACGTTCCGACATCGGCGGCAGCGCTTTGGTATCTTTTTACGGCCTATGACATGGATCCTGGCAAGTTTCCTGATGGAACCTGGAATATTCCTGAGAGTGGGAACGGTGTCCCGGATATTTTGGATGAGGCCAAGTGGGAACTGGATTGGATTCTCAAAATGCAGCAGTCGGATGGAGGGGTTTATCACAAGCTGACATCTCAATCCTGGTTTCAGGGCATGCCTCAAGCGGACATCGGCCCACGCTATTTTTTTGAACGGACTACGCACGAAACCGCTTCGGCCGCCGCAGTTCTCGCTTGCGCCTCAAGGCTTTGGAAACCGTACGATCAAAAATTGGCCAAGGTATATCTCCAGGGAGCGACAAAGGCCTGGGATTTCCTAAAACAACATCCTCACCCGGTTCCGACCAATGGTTTTCATAATCCAGTCGGAAACGCCACCGGTGAATACCGCGACCCCGAGGACGTTGACAATCGGCTTTGGGCTGCCGCTGAATTATATCGAACAACAGGAGAATCCCAGTTCAAGGAATTCTTTGAATTGTGGTGGAAAGACAGCCGTGTCCATCCTTGGGGCTGGAACGCCTGGCAACAGTTTTATCGATGCGCCTATTGGGCTTACCTTAGATCCCATTGGCCTAATGGGGACAGCGGGATTAAACAGCAAATCAGCAAAGAATTGATCGCGAACGCTGACAATACTGTTGCCTTGACCTATTCCAATCCATACCGAAACGGCGCCAAACTCAACGTGCCCGAGTGGATTGGGTGGGGTTGCTTTACGCAGAGTTCAGAATACGCATTCAGACTTCTTCAGGCCTGGAGTATCGCTAAGGACAAAAGATACCGAAACTCGGCTCTACTGAATCTCGATGCGCAGTTGGGCGCCAATCCACTTTCTATGAGCTTCATTACAGGTCTGGGAAAACGCTATCCGCAAGATCCACTTCACCTCCCCTCCCTCTATGATGGGGTTCCAGAACCAATTCCGGGTCTGCCGGTGTTTGGTGTGGCGGCTCATCTCCCCAACAACCAGCCTTTTTATATAGCCAGTCAGGAAGATAAAAACAGTTTCCCGCACAGTCTAAATACTCTGGACCCATACCCTATCCTGCGTCGTTATATAGACGCCCACGAATTGGTCCCAATGTCGGAATTTACAATAGTGGACATAGCGGTTTGCGCCTCCGTGTTTCATCTGCTGGCTGAAGGTCCGAAATAAACAAGTTGACTACCCCTAAACTCCCACCATTTAGCCAAAAAGAATAATTTGACTCAAATACTTAAATTGCTATGATATGTTGTTTCATTTCCAAAAATAAGCAGTCGCGCTCGTTTCTGAAACAGGCTGGCCGAAAAAGCGTCCGTCTTTAACAGGATTAAATGGAATTTCAACTGGACCAAATCGGTGACGTAACGGTTGCACAGCTCTGTGATGAAGTTCTTAGCGCCAACAATGTGGCCGATTTCAAGTCAAGGATGGAGAATATCTGCAAGCCTGGTTCAAAAATCGTCCTTGATATGGTCAATGTCAAATTCGTCGACAGCTCAGGAATAGGGGCTCTTTTGTCCTGTGTTAACTCGGGGAAAACGATAAACTGCAATCTCAGACTTTGCAACTTGACCAGGCAGGTCCGGAACCTATTTGAACTGGTTAGGGCGCACAGGTTTCTAGAGATATTCAATACCCGTGAAGAGGCCATCCGCTCTTTAGCTCCCTGAAGGCTCATCGTAATGGTATCAGCGGTGGCCCTTTGCTGTTCGAATCTTTCCGCGATGAGAATATCCCTCTGAAAATCAGGGGAGAGTCTAGGAAGGACATCCATGACACCTTTTGTGGTCATGCGTTCCCACAACGACATGCCGCTCATTGCTGAGACTCTTGCCAGCCTCCATGAGCAGGATCAAACTTTTGAACTCATTTGTCTCGACAATCAATCCGAAGACGGCACCGTAGAAGAACTGCAAAAATACACGGACCGAATAGTAAACGTTCCCAAAGGGTCATATATTCCCGGTCGAGCCCTAAACCTGGGCATGGAACTTACTCAAGGCGAGTTTGTGGTGTTTCTCAATTCAGATTGTACCCCACAAAACAAATTCTGGCTGGGAAAACTATTGGCCGGATTTAATGGCTCCACCGGCGTCGCTGCCGTATTTGGCAGACAGATTCCGCTGTCCGGACTGCTATCCTATTTTTGTTAAAGACACCGAAGACACCTATGGAGACGGCTCTCGACAGAAATACTGGAAACATTGTTTTTCCATGGCTTCTTCCGCCATTTCACGATCAGTTTGGGAATCCATGAGATTCAGTGAAAAATTAAGATATTCGGAAGACATCGATTGGACCTGGAAAGCACGGCAAAAAGGCTACGAAATCAGATATGCGGCGGATTCCGTGGTAATGCATTCTCACAATTATTCTCTTAATCAATTTTACCGTCGCCAGTATGGAGAGGGCCAGGCTGAAGCGATCATTTTCCCATGGTCCAGATGGGAACGGTTCATTGTTGCGTTATTCAATTCTACCATTTGTTCGACAGGTTTTAAGCGACTCCAAATACTGCTTTGGTAAAAGCCTGTGGAGGAATGGTCTATATGCCCCAATGCTTCGTGGCGCCCAAATGCTCGGTCGAAGGTCCGGGTTCCGAGCCGGCCTGAAAGAGAAACCACAATGACTCAAGTCTATTCAAGGGATGGTTCCGCTGAGTTCAACGAAAATTTGCATCAAACTCTTTCCAAAATGGCTGACAAGGTTGAGCAAGTTTCTGGGGGATAACCTAACAGCGCTGATCCTTGGGGGAGGATATGGTCGCGGAGAAGGCGGGGTGATTCTGGTTGATGGCGCTGAAATGCCCTACAACGATCTGGATTTGACCCTCATGGTAGGCAGAAAATCCAAAATCCCATGGACCAGCTTGCAGTCTGTTGGAAATACATTCGCCAAAGAACTCCACATACACGTTGACTTCAGTAGGCCGCTTACGATTCAGGATGTCGAAAAATGGCCCAATTGGCTAATGTGGCATGACCTTGTGAACGGGCACGTGGTTCTGAAAGGGCCATCGGACATCCTCATCTCTCATGCCCCGTCGGCCGTGAGAGAACAGCTACCCACTATCGAAGGCACAAGGCTTCTCCTTAACCGTGGGGCGGGGCTTCTTTGGGCGTTGAAAATTGTTCGTAACTCCGAAAAGGAACCGGACAATGACTTTATAAGGCGCAACTATTACAAATGCGCACTGGCTACTGGGAGACGCGTTATTAATAGCTTACCGGTGTTATACGACCAAGTATTTCGGCCGGGACAGCCTTTTTAGAGACTTGCAATATAAACAGCCAGCACTGGCTTCCTTTGATCTGCTACCTTTGTACAATGAAGCGCTTCGATTCAAGTTTCGACCCGACCAACTTCCGTATACCCCCAAAACTGAGGACGACTTGATGTCACTTGCGGAAGTTTGGGGTATGGTGTTTCTTCACGTGGAAAAGGTAAGGACCGGACAGAGGTGGACTTCTTTAGACGAGTACGTCAACTGGCCGGATATAAGGGAAAACGATCAGCATACGTTATCCGTGCTTTTCCGTAATTTCGCGCGAAATCTTCAGAATGGAAAATTCAGTTTGCGATATCCAAGGGAGATTCTGTACCGCCAGTTACCAATCCTTTTGGGGCTTGTCAGACTGAAAGCTGGTGACTGGTCAAAAGAGACTAACCGTTTCCTGTTGGTTTGGGACAAATTTAACTAAATGGAAGAAAAAACCCGCACCGAATATTCACTAGATTTGGGACTTGAAATTATTTCTTTGGATCTGATCAAAGAGAATAAATACTGCCTTATCTACCTTGGTGGAACTCCAGTTGGTCCTCGTATCATAAAAAAATACAAAGGTGAGGATACCTCTCTGGTGAAAATGGAAGCCGAGGCGCTCATTTTCTATCACCATCTGGCGAAGGATCAAGAGGGATCGCTGATAGATTCAGGGGAACCATTGTTAAACGAAGAAAAAAACCTTCTTTGTATTGGTTTTGTTGAGGGAAATCCATTCAGTGATACGCTCTACAAAGCCAGGAGAAATGATTTTCTCCGCAAACAATGTGTGCGGTCAATGTCGACACTGGGAAAAGTCATAAGGACTATTCGTGAACAGACCACGCTTTCCAACCAAACAACATCCCCGTTCATTTTTGAATACTTTGATTATTGCTCCACCAGGCTTGAACAAATCCCGTTTTGGGGAAAAATGTTTTTCCGCGGTTTTGCTTCCCAAGCTCGAGAGATAGCTGAGGAGTTTCGCCGCCAGGATCAAGACCCGTCTTTCATCCATGGCGATTTTGTTTTCAGAACATTCATGTAAAGGATGAAAGACTGGGTCTTATTGATTTCGCCAACGCCAATTACCGCAGCCATCCGTTGAACGACATCTACAATCTTCGAATCGCTCTGGACAACATGTTTCTGCCCAAGAACTTCAAGGACGATTTGCTCAGAAGTTTCTTTGAGGGTCTCGGCGACGTTAGATTCCCTGAAATAGTTCACCGCTTTTACTATGAGTACCATCGAAGGCGTTGGCTCATGTTAAAACTGTCATCTAGAAACCCCTGGGACATTCTGCAAGGTGTTCGCGGCCTTGTACGATTTGCCGGATCTTTTGATCCTAAGGTCGTGAACAGATGAAAGTCGCATCCCTGTTGGGCATTCTCACCCTTTTAATTGGAGTGCCCGCTGTCCTGTTAAGTCTGTTCACATATCCAAAGATTCGGAGACCCTTCCTTATCCTAATGGTCTTTTGGACCTGCTACGTAAAAAAGCCCTTTTACATGGAAGTCTTTTTTGTCCAGTATCGCGGTGTTGACAGGGGCTTCGGGGTCACAGTAGCCGATCTCCTGTTTTTTGGCTTTTTCCTGTGGATAATTCTGGGGGGATCAAAAGAAAAGATAATCTGGTGGCCTTATAACACCATAATGTGGCAATTGCTCATAGCCGTGTCGATTGTGTCTTTGATTACCGCGCCTTTGCCCTATTATGGTTTGTTTACCCTTCATAAGTTCGTCAGGGGATACATCCTCTACTGGGTAGTGGTAAATCTGGTACGGAAAAAAGAGGATGTCGGAGATGTGGTCTTCGGCGCTATGGCTGCCGTAGTTTATCAAGCCTGGGTTGTCGTCTGGAATAAATATGTGACTCGCAGTGTCGTTAATCGGTCGGTAGGGTTATTTCCACATCCCAATACTCTGGCAATGTATATTGATCTCGTTATTCCAATGGTCCAAACGCTACTCCTTGCCGGGGGTTTTTCCAAGAGTAGGATTAAATGGGCTGTTATAGCCGTAGGCGGGGGCCTGGTCTGCATCATTTTTACCAAGTCCAGGGCAGCCCTTGTAATCGCCGGCGCTGCGCTAGCCATGGCGACATGCTTGTCGATAATATTGAAGCCCACTGGCAAAAAAATTGCCATAGCGTTTGTCGGATTCTTGCTTGTGGACATACTGGGGATAATTGCCGCCCCCAAAATCATTGAAAGATTTCAGAAGGCCCCTGAGGCCTCGGAATTGACCCGGGTTTATTTCAACAACGCTGCCCGCGCCATGGCGAACGACAGGCTGTTCGGAGTTGGACTCAATGGCTACTCAGGGGCTTTAGCCAACAGTGACTACTATTGGTATGTCTACGCGGAGGAGAGGGAAACTGTCAAGGACGAGGATGAATTCAGGGAATCCCCAATGGGGCAAAGCCGTTTAGGAACGGCCCATCATATTTATTATCTGTTTGCAGCAGAAACCGGATGGCCCGGCATGATCATATTTATCATATTCATTGCCAGATACTATCTCCACAATCTGATTTTGCTGTTTCGAGCTCGAGACGAATTCTACCAAGCTGTGTTGCTAGGACTTTTCATAGGTTTCACTACCCTCCATCTACAAGGGCTGCTGGAATGGATATTTCGGCAAACACAGGTTTTTTATCTTTTTTGCGCTTTGTCTGGTCTGATGGTGGCAACAGGCAACATCATGAAAAGAACTCCGTTAAAAACTTAGTAACGAGAAGGTTTTGGGGAAAGACATGGCCAAAAACAGATCCCGTTATATTCTCTTCAACACTGTTTCCAGCTACGGGAGAGACATCGTAGACACTGTGGCTTTCCTGATTCTGATCCCTTTTATGATTGTCAAACTGGGAAAAGAGAATTTCGGCCTTTGGTCACTGATCTGGTCCTTCCTGTCAATATTTGATCTAGCTGATCTTGGTTTTGCAGCATCCGTAATAAAATATGTCGCCGACGCTCGGGGTCGAAACGACATGGAACGATTGAAGAGAATAATTTGTACCCTATTTTGGATCTATGTGTTTCTCGGCTGTATTGTGATGATTGGTATCTCATCCAGTCTACTGGTTTTCAACCGGGTTTTTGAAATTCCTTCGGACAAAGCTGATGTCGCCAATGCGGTATTAATCATTCTGGGCCTGCGTTCGGCTATGTATCTGCCTTTAGGCTTATTCAGAGGCGTATTGGTAGGCTTTCAAAAAATGAATGCGGCCAACGTTTACAAGGCCGTATCAAACTTGCTCTATCTTGTAATGGCAGTGATTTTTCTGACTCTCAAGCCTGACCTTCGTGTCCTGGCGGCCGTAAACCTGATCACCAGCATCCTGCCTATGTTCGCAATGATGTTACACTGCCGGAAGATAACATCAACTTTTAGCATTAATCCACGCCATTTTGATCGTTCCCTGGTAAGAGAACTTTCGTCATTTTCAATTTATTTCTCTCTCACTCAAATGGCTGGGATGATCGCCACGAGAGCGGACGCTATGGTCATCAAGCTTTTTCTCCCGTTGGAAATGGTCGGCATCTATTCTGTAGGCATGAGGCTATCTGAAAAAGCGACTCAATTTTGTTCACACCTTACTCGGGCCTTGACGCCAGTGTTCGCTGAACTCCATGGAGCTAATGAGCAAGCAAACATTAGAGCGGTTCATTACAGGGGAACCAAGTTGACGGTCGCTTTTGCGACTCCTTTACTGTTGGGACTTGCCATCCTTGCCCACCCCTTGATTCTTACCTGGACGGGGCCGGATTTCTTGTTAGCAGTTCCGGTTTGTAATTGGCTTGTCGCTGCTTCCATGGTCACCATCATGCATAGCCCTACCGTCAGCTTGCTGAGCATGAGTGGGTATCACAGGTTTGTGGCGGTGGCCATTATAGGTGGCCAACTTATCAATCTACTGATGTCTTTTGTCCTGGTTCAACCTCTCGGAATCGTTGGGGTGTCCATGGCCACCTTAATTGCGGCAGTCCCCTTATACTTTGGACTGATTCAAGGTTATGTAAATCGGATAACCAAAAGGTCGTATTGGGATTTTTACAAGGCTACGGTTTTGCCCAGCGTGATCCCCGCCTTTTTAATGGCTGTAGTGTTGATGGGGGTATTTAGATATCGGACCTTGACCAACCTCGTGGAGGTAGCCATTCTTGAGGTCCTAGGAATGGTCGTTTTTGGGATTGTATATTGGATTATCGGTTTTCGGTCTTCTGAGAGGGACTATTTCAAAGAGAAGCTGCGTCAGGCCTTTTCAAAGCGAAAAGCTTCCGCCCCACCGACCGATCCAACTCTGTAGTAGAGAGTAAACAGATGTGAAAACAGCAGAGGAACAGACATCTTCATCGCCAGGACTCCCGTTTGATCCCATAACACTCCTGATCGGTCTGGTCAGGCGATGGAAGATTCTTGTCGCAGCTTTGATAATTTCGATTATTTTGGGCGCAATAGCAGCTTACACGCTTGGAAGCCAAACTTTCGAGTCTGAAACAATACTGCTCTACAAAGCGGCGCCGAAGAAGGAAGAACCGGGGGGACGGACCCCGCCGGTGGCTGATCGTCTCCAAATGATACTGCTCCCTTCGAATTTAAGGAGAGTAAGTGAGACGTTGCAGCTTGGCCTTGAACCCAAAAAACTTGCGACAGCATTTGTCACCCGCATTGAGAAAAAGACGTCTCTCATCTACATCACAGCTCAGTGGAATTCGGCAAAAATGGCGTCAGAACTTGCCAACACGCTACGAGATCAATTCCTGACCAGTCAGATTGAATATATCAAAGCCGACGCCGAAAAAGAAATTCAGGATATTGAAAAACGGATGAAAGATGTGGACCGAAATCTAAAGGAGGCTGACAGCAAGCTCCAGCAGTTTCTTTCTGACAACAAGATAGTTGTTGATCTCGGCAAGGAGATTCAAGGGACGGTGGATCAGATTTCAGCTTCGGAGCTTCAGGTTTCAGCTTCTAAGAATGAAGAGGATACAATTGAGACTCAGAGATTGAATCTGCAGGACCGGATCGATTTACTTAAAGCAAACCTCATTGAAGAGCAAGCTGTTACCAAGAAAGGCAAAAGCCTTGCGGATCTGAACATACGAATCGAAAGACTTAGGCGAGCCATTCATGATGATAAGCAATTTCGACAAAATCGTGTAGATCTTGAAAAGAATTTCCTCGCCTACGAAAGAGCAAAAGAGCTGTTGGGTAAGGGTTTAATTTCACAACAGGATTTTGACAAAGCCAAAGCCGATTATGAAGCCCAGGAAGTTAAGACCAATGATACTGGGGAAATTGAAGAATGGAAGAGACAGCTAAAGGTTTTGGAGGGAGAGGTTATTCCTCCCAAGGAGGAATTCAAAAGTCCGACCCAGGACTTACTCAATAACCTTCAGCTTAAACTGCTGGATATGGACCTTCAGAAAGTTTCTCTGAAAAAGAAAGTGGAGTATACCACTGATCAGATCGCAAGACTAAAATCCAAGTTGGAAGTCCTGACCAACCTTCAGCGTCAGCAAGCCATTCTGGCTAAGGATGTCGCGAGTTGGGAAAGCCAGAAAAACGCACTGGAAGAACAATTAACGAAGGAACGCAAAGATTACGAGTCGGATGATTCTGGATTTATCGTGGTATCGGCTGCGCCCGTTCCGACACAGAGCATCAAATCCAACAAAAAGATTTTTTTTGGGGCTCTTGTTTTCCTGGGGCTAGTGGCCGGCTGGGTTGTGGTTTTAGCTTTAGAGCTTCTTGACACCACGATAAAATCAGCGGGCGAAGTCCAAAGCAGGTTTTCCCTGCCGGTATTGGGGACCATCCCTAGTCTCAAGCAGACCCATGGCATATTTCCAGACGGTTCAGAGTTCCCCCTTATCGAGATGTTCCGAATGATCGCTCTGAATGTCCGTCGCGAGATTCCGAAACGTGGGGCCCGAATAATGATCACCAGCGCCGGCAGGTGGGAGGGGAAAACTCTCACAATTGCAAATCTGGCAGCGTGTTTTGGACGACAGGATGAAAGGACGCTCGTTGTGGACGGTCAAATCCGTTCCGTTGAGAGTGAGATCGACTTGCGCTACATGATAGCCGAGAGAGATAAGCCATTGAAAGGACTAGGCGAATGGTTGTCTTTTGATGTTAACGACATCAACGAAATTATCTGGCCAACTGTGCTACCAGGTGTAGAATGCATTCCTCATGTCGAGGCTGCCGTTACTCCGGATCTTTTAGGGGCGTTCAGAATGAAGGAGCTAATGGAGACCCTTTCGGAGCAATTCAGTCTTGTCTTGATTGACGCCCCACCGGTGGGGGATTTTGTAGACACGGAAATACTGGCTCAATCGTGTGACGCCATCATTTTCATCGTCAGATGTCGGGCCTGTGTTTCTTCAGGCCTGAAGAAATCAGTTGAACGAATGAGAAAGACCGGAGTCCCTGTTGTGGGATTCGTCATAAACGATGTTGACCAGCTTTACCTTAAATGGGCTTAATAACATGAATATAATCCAAGTGCCGCGTCGTTTTGTAAAAAGCCATTGGGGTGGCACAGAAACGGTCATATTGGAGACGTGCAAGAAACTTCAGGCAATGGGCCATACATCACGTATAATATGTCCAAATGCTCTGGCCACGAAAAATAAAGAAATCATCGACGGTATTGAGGTTACTCGAACACCTTATTTTTATCCATATTTCGGACTAAGCGCAGAAGCTGGCTCTCTACTGGATCTCAAGGGCGGAAACCTTTTTTCTTTTTCTCTCATGAAGGCGCTCAAGAAAGAGACCGAAGCTGACATCTTTCACCTCCACACGGCTAAACGAATTGGCGGAATTGGTAGATATGTCGCAAAGAAACGAAAGATACCATATGTGGTGTCCTTGCATGGAGGGCTACTTGACGTCCCGCCTGAAGAGGCCGCGACATGGACAGAACCGACTCGGGGGGCGTTGGAATGGGGAAAATTGCTGGGCATGTGGGTAGGATCCCGTAGAGTGATGGATGACGCTGCAGCAATAATTTGTGTTGGAGAAGGAGAGAGGGAAAAAACCCAGCGAGCCTATCCTGGTAAAAAAGTGGTCCATCTTCCCAATGGAGTCAATCCGGACCGTTTTTTGTCGGGAGACGGCGCCGGCTTTAGAAATCTTCACGGGATTCCGTCCGATGCCTACGTAGTCCTTAATATTGGCCGTATTGACCCACAAAAAAATCAACTGTTTCTTATTAAACATCTGAGCGAATTGGCAAAACTTAATCCAAAAACGCACCTGCTTTTAATAGGTCCCGTAACTCATGAAGATTATTATAAGGAAATTATTGACTACATATCAATTAGCTCCATAGAAAGCAGCGTGACAGTAATCCCTGGACTCGATTCCAGTGGTAGCGATCTCACGAACGCTTATCATGCGGCTGATTTATTCGTGCTCCCCTCAATACATGAACCCTTTGGGATTGTTATCCTTGAAGCGTGGGCCGCCGGACTTCCCGTGGTGGCGAGCAAGGTTGGTGGTGTTCCCTCCTTCGTAATCCCTGAGAAGGATGGCCTGTTGTTTGAACCAAATAACCCAGACTCACTTGTCGAAAAATTCCGCTTCATATTGGAAAATCCCGAGCAGACCAAGAAGATGTCTAACGCAGGGCGGCAGAAAGCCCGGGACGAGTACAGTTGGGATGTGATCTCTAAGCGACTGTTGGATCTTTACGAGGAGGCTGTTCGTGAGAATCCTTTTCGTAAATGAAGTTTGTGGCTACTTTGGTGGGGTTGAACAGAACATTGCGGTGACTGCTAAGGGTCTTCGTTCTTTGGGTCATCAATGTTTCCTGGCTTACGGTATTAGGGCAGACAAGGATTTTGAGGGCTACAAGTCGCTATTTGACAACGTGTTCCCGTGTCGGGAGATTTCCATAGGAAACGCAAACGGGACGAGTCAAAACTTTCACGATATCGTGCAGGCTGTTTCCCCTGATGTTTTATATCTTCACAAGATCAGTAGGACAGATTTTTGTGAGCCCTTTCACGAAAAGATCAGAATAGTCCGGATGGTGCATGATCATGATCTTTGTTGTCCCAGAAGGCACAAATATTACCTATACAATGGACAAATCTGCCGTGTTAAGGCCGGTTGGAGATGTTACCTCGACCTTGCCTTTCTTGCGACCGGGAGGGCAGGCTCGAAACGAACTGTGAATTTTGTGAGCATAGCTGAAAAACTCAAGGAAATGCGTAGGAATTATAGATTCGACTCTCTCCTGGTTGGCAGTCGTTTTATGAAAAAGGAGCTTATTCAGAACGGATTTCCTGAGAACAAGGCGCATATAGTTCCTCCCGTGATGCCTATCAAACCAATCTCACTCACTCCGGTCCCGAATGAGCCTGTCGTGCTTTTTGTGGGGCAACTCATAAAAGGAAAGGGTGTAGACCTGTTGCTTCGAGCCCTGAAAAATTTATCCTGCGACTTTACGGCAATAATAATAGGAACAGGAAACGCCCAATCTTATCTCGAAGAACTCTGCCGGACTTTAGGGCTGGAAAAAAGAGTACAATTCAAGGGCTGGGTAAGTAATGACTCTATCAGCGAATTTTATTCAAAGGCCAGAGTAGTGGCGGTTCCTTGCCGTTGGGCCGAACCCTTTGGAATGATTGGTCTCGAGGCAATGCGCCATGGAAGACCGGTGGTAGCTTTTGATGTCGGAGGAATAAGCGATTGGTTGGAAAACAATGTCAATGGTCTACTTGTGCCGGAACAAGACGTAGGCGCCTTTGCAAGAGCTTTGGAGGAGATCCTGCTTGATTCGAACCTCGCTGAACGATTAGGGAAAATGGGGCTCTCAAAGGCTGAACATCAGTTTTCTTTTGAAGATTATCTGGTGAAACTAGAAAAACATCTGACCGGTCAGGACTGCCAGCCATTCTTTATCGAGGGAAATTCGTGAAACGTTTCCAAGTTGGACAATTCGCATAGGTAGATGATGAACGAAAAAAGTTCAATTGACCCGTTCACTGACAACATTCTCCGGCGCATGGACCCGAAAGTCCGTAACTCTCTGTCGCCTGCGCAGCTTTCCGGGATAATTGAGGCTATCAGAAACTCCAGCCAAGATCTATCCGATAGACTTTCGTGGCGTCATTCCACTGTTTTTCGCGGTATTTTTTCGTTCTCTTGGTAGGCCGGGATCGAAGAATTTCAATGAACAGGGCTGAGCAGTTCAGGCGAAGTCAAGCTTCCTGGATGGGAGCAATCCTTTTTGTCTTTTTTCTATCACTGCCTATCCTGTTGGTGCTATTTCTATTTCTGTATCTGCTAAAAGTGATCTGGGGATGGGATTTCGTTCCAAATTTCCATCTTTGGGATTTCTTGTTTTGATGGTGTGAGTGCAAACCGAGTAGTGAGTTTTATCTTTGAGACGTCAAGACAATTGAAGGGAGCTGATTCATGAGGGTCGGGATCACCACTTTTGGGGCTGATGGTGGAAAATCCGGTATGAGCCAATATGTCATCAAACTTCTTGAGCAATTTGCTACCGTGGAGAATGGCCCAGAGTTTGAAGTGTTGGTTTATGAGGATGAGAAGTCAATATTTGTACCCCCAAATAGCGGTCTCGTGCCGATATGTCTCAGCGAACGTTTACGTAACCCCATCATTAATCTTGTATGGCATTTGATCGGTCTTCCTCGTCTATGCAAAAAGAGGAGGTATGATGTCCTGTTCTTACCCGCGGCGAACAGAAGACTTCCTTTCTGGGTTCCCTGCCCGTCCGTAGGAACCGTACATGACTTTTCCAGCACTCACGTGGAAGACAAATATGACGCTGCCAGAATGGTGTTTATTAAACGATATACGCCTGTTCTTATACGAAGACTCAACATGATTCTTACTGTCAGCGAAAGCAGCAAGAAGGATATTGTGGATTTCTGCCGGATTCCCGAAAAACGGGTTGTAGTAACCCCGAACGGAGTTGACCTGGAGGTTTATTTCCCTCGCGATAGAAAAGAAGCCATTGAAAGAGTCAGGGCAAATTATGGTGTGACCAATCCTTACATTTTGTATGTTTCCAGGATTGAGCATCCAGGCAAAAATCACGTACGCCTTATTAGGGCTTTCACACAACTAAAGGAAAAAACGGGAATTCCTCATAGGCTGGTTTTAGCCGGAAGCAAGTGGAGCAGGTCGGAAATTGTGTATGAATGCGCAGACCAGTCTCCATACCGGAGCCATATTGATTTTATTGGCTTCGTAAAGAATCCGGATCTGCCTTACCTTTATAGTGGGGCTGACCTTTTTGTCTTTCCTTCACTCTACGAGGGTTTTGGAATGCCCATTATCGAGGCAATGGCATGCGGGGTTCCGACCATTTGTTCGAATCTCTCATCTATGCCGGAAGTAGCGGGGGACGCTGCGCCTCTATTTGATCCCTATGTTGAAGAGGACATACTCAACAAGATGGAAAATGCCCTCCTTGATGAAGCGCTCCGAAAGAATTGCATTCAACGGGGATTGGACCGGAGTCAAATGTACAGTTGGTCCAATACTGCAAAAAAGACGTTGGAAGTAATATTGCAAACATGGGAGGAAAATCGTTGAGCCCGATTCCTCGCCGCATCATAGGTATTTCAGGAGGCACGTGTTCAGGCAAGTCACATTTAGCAAGATATTTGAAGGAACGGATGAAAGAAAAAAATCCCGAAATCATTTCTTGTGATTCTTATTATCGTGACTTGTCTCACTTACCACCTCCTGAACGGGAAGTTTGCAATTTTGACAACCCTGAAGCCATCGAAATGGAATTGTTGAGACAGCATCTGGAGACACTTTCAAGCGGAGTGGAAATATTCCGTCCCGTATATGATTTTTCTACTCACACTCGTTCCTCCGGGTCTGTCCGCGTCTCTCCAAGTGAGATCATAATTGTGGAGGGACTTTTTGTGCTCTACTGGACGGAAATACGCGAACTGCTGGACACGAAGGTTTTTGTATTACTTTCAGAGAGAGATTCTCTTTCTCGCAGACTTGAAAGAGATGTTAGGGAAAGAGGGAGAACGAGGGAATCGGTATTGAGCCAGTACACAAGAACCGTAAAACCCATGACCGATAAGTACGTCTCCCCATCCGTATCCTTCGCAAATATCGTGGTCAAAGGCTCTGATCCGATAGAAGAGTCAGGCGCCCACGTTATCAGTCACATGCAGTCGGTCCGAGGAAGGATAGAATAAAATGATCCAAGTGTTCAGCCCTGGCTGGTGAAGGGATAATAGCGCCCAGTAAATGAAAGGAGTCGCCAAACAGGATTCCGAACCGAACGAGGTCGAAGCCAATGGCATATGATAACCAGGACAAGGAGGGCAGGAAGTCCGAGATCGAAGCTTTTCACAAACGTTACTCCAGAACCGGGTTATGGAGACTTCGCTTAAGGCGACACATACGTGCAATCACTTGGTTTCTCATGGTTACACTTGTTTCTTCCGGCAAACGACTATTTGACATCGTTATCTCTCTCTTTTTTGTGATTCTGACTTTCCCGCTATTAATAATCGGCGCCTGCCTTTCTGGGCGGTCATTACATCGGCGCCCCCGTCTAGGACGATGGGGCGTAATCTACGACGAACTTTCTTTCAGTGTCGGTTCAGGATTGGGCGGAAGAGTTATAAAGCGGCTACATCTGACAAGGCTGCCTGCGTTGTTTAATATATTAAAGGGAGACATGTCCTTCGTAGGACCTCTCCCTGCATCGCCCGGAGATCTGGACCTTAGGGATAAAGCGGTCAGAAAGAGATGCAATGTTCGTCCCGGCTTAATCTCCCTTTGGTGGATACGCAGAAAGGCCAATATTGATTACGGAACAGAGCTTGACATCGACATGGAATATGTGGACAGCCAGGGCATTTGGAGTGACATCGGAATTTGTATCAGAGCTATCCCCGCTATCATCTTCGGGGATGGGATACCCACCCCCAAGGACAAGATTATCTTGCTGGGAATCACAATGGACAACATTACCATGACGGACGCTATCGACAGAATCTTGTCGTGGCTCAACGACACGGACCCAAAACAGATTTGCTTTGTAAATGCCGATTGCGCGAACATTGCCTACAAGAACAAAACCTATCTCGATGTGCTTAAACAGGCGGATCTTTGTTTAGCCGATGGAATCGGATTGAAATTGGCCGGGAAATTATTAGGTCAACACATAACCCAAAACGTGAACGGAACGGACATGTTTCCAAAACTTTGCGAAGCTCTTTCAAATCGGTCAGGAAGATTGTTCCTTCTTGGCGCAAGACCGGAAGTTGTGGAAGGGCTTGTCGCGTGGATTGGAGCTAATCATCCTAAAGTAATAATCAGCGGTTATCAGCACGGTTACTTCAATAAAGAAGAAGAGCCAAAAATCATTGAACGAATAAACGATTCAGGGGCTAATCTTCTTCTTGTGGCTCTTGGCTCCCCCAGGCAGGACCTATGGATCGACAGCCACCTTGAAAAACTAAGTATCGGAGTGGCTATAGGAGTGGGAGGTCTGTTTGATTTTTATTCCGGTCGCCTCCCTCGAGCGCCTTATTGGATGAGAGAAATAGGGCTGGAGTGGTTTTATCGGTTCATGCAGGAACCCAGACGTTTATGGAAAAGATACCTTATTGGGAATGTCCTTTTTCTGGGCAGGGTTGTTAAAGAAAGGGTATTTCAAGGGAATGGCTGAAGGATCGGTAAATTCCTGTAGCAGGAGCCAATGATGTTGACCATAATGATTGCCACCGGCATATCATTTAACACAAGGGGAATTAATGAACGATATCCCACCCCCATTTTTCCTCTTGTGGACAAACCATTCATAGAGCACTTGATAGACTTTGTCATCGAACAAAACGTCGGATCCGTGGAGTTCGTTTTGAGTCATCTTCCTGAACAGATTGAGAAATTGTTGGGAGATGGATCTAGATGGGGAACAAAATTCAGGTTTCACCTCGCAAAGGATCCAATGCGTCCCTACGATGTCCTCAAATCAGCAAGGGTAAAATACGGCCCATCCCCTATTCTTCTGGCCCATGCGGATAGATTTCCCCAGATTGACCTTGGGGCGTGGATCTCGCGGTACCATAACGATGAATTGGTAATGTTCTCCTGCGAGGAAACGGGCGCCTCTACGGAAACTCAGGCCACAGACAGCGCATGGACCGGTTGGGCGTTGATTCCAGCGTCTTTTTTAGATGACCTTCCCTTGGGCCTGGATGAACAAGACATACAGGAGCGCCTTAACTCTGCTGTAAAGGGAGGAGGACAAACCGTTGCCGTTTCCAGTGTCCTCGATTTCAGGACCTACAAAGGTATTCTGGATGCCCATAAACTTGTTTCTGTCAGGACAGTTTAAGAATATCGCCCTGGGTGGAAAGGAAATTCAGAAAGGTGTCAGGGTCTCGCGTAACGTGTCTATTCACTCCTCCGCCAGTTTGACGCCCCCTGTTTTTATTGGGGAGAACAGTCGCATTGGCAAGCAAACCCGACTCGGTCCTTTTGCAGTAATAGGGAAAAATTGCATTCTAGACCCACATAGCTCAGTGGTGGAGGCCATAATTGCCCCGGACAGCCACGTGGGTGAAGCGCTGGAAGTGCAGGAAGCGGTGATAGACAAGAATCGAATTGTCAATGTTGGATCTGGCTCTGAGATGTGTCTATCCGATAATTTTATACTGGGCGGTCTTGCCGGAAAAAACGCCAGACGGAAAGCCGAAGGTCTGATGTCTCGCTCAATAGGAGTGGCTCTCCTATTGGTGCTGTCTCCTCTAATGTTGATTGTCATGTTTTTTTTGAAGGTTTTCAGAAAAGGTCCCGTCTTTTTTACCACTGAAGTGGTGAGCCTTCCCGCTCCTTCTGACTGTGCCCTATGGGTTACTTTCCCCCTGTTAAGTTTCCTTCCACGGCGAGGGAAGATTCAGGAGGGGCAATCGAATAAGCGCGGAGCCATGGAAGGAGCCGTGGAGCTTCTACTCAATTTTTTCCCCGCGTTGATCAATATTGCTAGAGGAGATCTGCGTTTTGTAGGACTTCCACCAAGGACTCCGGAAGAGATTGTCGCTCTTGAAGAAGATTGGAAAGCCCTTTACCTAAACGGTAAACTCGGAGCCATCAGTGAAGCGTTCGTAAGATATGGATCGCGTCCCTCTGAAGAGGAACTTTATTCAGCCGAGGCGTTTTACTCAATAATGGGCGACCCTTGGTACGACTTTAAGCTCATGACACAATATTTGGGCAAAACTCTTTTTGGTTGGTTATCAGCTAAAAAACATTAGGATGTCCGTCTAAAGTTCAACTCTCTTGAGAAAGACATTTATCCATCAAAAACCGACCGAGATAGCCAAAAGGGCTTGAATCTAGCCTGTTGGTTTTGCGGATACAAGGTAATGGACTACTATTTCGGGAGGACAATTAAACCGGATTGGGAGGCCTGAGCTACCTGTTCCCGATGATGTGTAACCCTTCATACCGCGATGGATCCAGTTCCCTCTACAATATTTTCTAGGACAACTTGCATTTAGCCACAAAGGAAAGCCTCCAGGAAGACATAGCTGTCCTCCGTGAGTGTGGCCGCACAGTACGAAATCTGCGCCATGCTGATGAGCGTCATCGAGCGTTTCAGGTGAATGAATCATCAAAATTTTTGTGGCGTTATCTGGGACGTCAGCAAATCCTTTGTCATAGTCATGGGTTCCATAAAAATGGGCGTCATCCAGCCCGACTATGTGAAGCTGAACCCCATCTTTTTCCAGAATCGTTGATTCGTTCAGAAGCATTCGGACTCCATGCGTCTCAAGTTTTGGAACAAACTCCAGGAAGTCATGGTTTCCCAATATTCCGTAGCATCCATACTTGCAGTTCAGATCCCTCGTAAGCGCTTTTATCTCTTTAAAGACCGGATAGTAGTTGCCGTGGGTATGAAATCTAAAGTCTCCAGTAATCAATGCGACATCGCAGTTCAACGCTGAACAGAGCCTACCCACATGAGAGCCCATTCCTTCAAATACATCCAGATGAAGATCAGACAGATGCAGTATTTTAAATCCATTGAAGGCATTGGGAAAACCAGGCAATTCAACACGGTTGATAACAACCTTGTGGGCTTTTATATTTGAAAACCCTCTATCCCAAGCCCGGAATAGCTTCACAAACCAACCAAAAGCCTCCAAAGCCCAATCGACGTTTTCAAAATGGAAACCTCCCAAGCCAGGTCCAAGGACATTTGCAGAATGTTCGACTTGTATCTGAAGTCTTTTGGAAACGTAGTCTTTCCCGCAGCGGTCAATTAGATGTTGCAGATCGCGTTTTTCCATCTATATGTCCTGCAATTTATCGATCCGACTGTGCGCAGGAAGCTTTCTCCAGGTGTGTCCCGCACATAAATCGGGTCGGATCATACGAGCGTATTTTGATCCGTTCAGGGTTCAACGTCAATTAGATTTGTCGGTTTTTATTGGGTTATGATGTCCCGACTGTTCAAGGCCAATTATTTGATCATAGCGTCATGTCTCTTCAATTTGGGAACGCTTCCTATCCCCGCAAACTTCAATCGACTCAACTTGCAGGCGTCTACACATTTGCCGCAGTTAACACAGAGAAGATCACCAGATTCCATATAGGGTCTCAATTTCATGGGACAAACATCCGAGCATGAGTTCTCCTTGCAGCAGGGAGATGATGCGTTGCTGCTATTTGATTCCACTCGTAGAGTGTAAGGAGAGCGGATCAAAGAGAGCATAGTTCCGGTAGGACAGAAGAAACGGCACCAGAATCTGGGCCAAACAGTTAACTGGACCGTCAAAAGAGCGAACAGGAAAAATACTTCAACTGAAAACCAGTGTTCCTTGATAAATATCATCGCTTCAGTACTCATGATTCCTGGAGCGCTTAAATAATTCAGGACAGGAATACCAAGAATCCCCCCAAGAGCAGTCCCACCAAAAAGAAACAAAAAACGAATCAAGTTGGCCTGAAACGAGTTTTGAGAGCCCATTGACGAAGGTAGTCCCGGCTGCTTAAAAAATGTTTGTTTACACCACCGTCTAAGGGATTCGATTCGGTCGGCGACAAACAAATATGGACAACACCAGCCACACCATACTCTTCCAAACACCAGAGCTACCAGAATAGGAAAAATCGCCGCGGACAGTAATGGCACGGTCAGTTGACCGGAAGCGAACATCGCCTGGAGGATCACGACCGGATCAGCTACCCCCAACCCCCCGACATTTAGAGCATAATACGTTCCCGTAACAAAATAGAGTTCGTAAGCGTTGAGAACAGGGATTGCGAACATCATAAAAAAGACGGCTAATTGCACGCCTAGCCTGAAAGGGGCTAATTTCAATCCCAATCTCCCTTGTTTTTTGATGGCTCATAGGGAAATTCAAACTTGGGGGTTTTATCTGAGCCTTCAATATTAAATTTTCGTTCCAACAATTTTTGACCCGAGAGCGCCTTGGAGTCATCCATTTTTTGCGGCGAAAGGCTTGTTTCATACGACTGTCGAGCTTTCCGGAAAAAGAAACCGGCTTCATCAACATGCCCCATACCTTCAGGCGCAACATTTATAGCTCTCCTCGGACTGGTCGGACAGCGTTCCACACAGATCCCACAGCCGACACAACCATCCAGCACAACCGGGAACATGTTATCTTTCAGCATGATAGCCACGTCCTGCATAGGACAAACGTAATAGCACGTGTTGCAAATCGCCCCTATTTTAGAGGCGCTTGACTCAGGGAGCACATCGTGTTCCAAAAAAAGATGGCTATAACATATTGTCTTGTCTATTTTGGCTTTTCCCATCTTGACTTTTTCCGGAACTCTCAACTGGTTGTCCAAAGCCCCGGTCGGGCAAAGACGACAACACGCCATGCACAGGTAACAGGCTTTTTTCTCCGGATATACATAAGGCGTGCCCATAGCGATCCCAAATCCCTCCCTCCTGATTGAACCGTAGGGACAAACCTCGAGACACCGGTTACATCGAATGCACAAGGCCATAAATTTGGCCTCTTCGACCGCGCCGGGGGGTCTCAGCCGGTTAATGACAAAATGTTTATCAATCGGTTGTTCTTTACTGGCTAGCCAGTTCCTGAGGATAGAAAAAACGGTTTCAAAAGCCACAGTTATGGCCTTCTACCGGACGGCCAATCGGGCCTAATCAGGGATTGTGTAGTAATTAGACCAGGTTCCTGACTGTATCTTTTCAAGTTCTTCTTCAAAATTTATGTATATGTGTCCAATATCCATTATTTCAGGGATAGCGTCCTTGATTTCCCGGCATAACGTTTCGAGTTCATTGTGGTCATCCGCCTCGATATTAACTATTAAATCCATCCCGGATTCGGACTTTCCGTGATAGGTCACTTGCGGAAAAGACAGAAGCTTACGTTCAACAGCTTCATCTGTTCCCGATCTGTACCATTATTGCGCTTCCAGTTATAATCATGGATCATATCTTCACTGGGAACGGAGCGTTAACATCAGAAATTATATACATATCGGCCACATCTTTGGGCTCACCTACCCTTTCTATTTTTACGGCGCATATTTTGAATTCCGGCTGTTTTGAACCGTCATCAAAAGCGTCTATGGTTACCCGATTTATCATTCGATCCCAGTCCTGGTCAAACCACGGCACGAACAGCACCCCGGGCAGAGAATTCTTTACTACTCTGGCGGGTAAAATATTGAAGCCGCGGCGACTGGTCATCTTAACCATGTCTCCTTCTTTTATTCCGTATTCCTTTGCGTCCGAGGGGCTGATTTCAAGGTAGGCGTTAGGTTTTGACCTTGCAATTTCAGGGACCCTCATGGTCATCGTCCCGCTGTGCCATTGTTCAATAACCCGACCGGTAGTCAGGAAAAACGGATAATCTTTGTCCGGCGGTTCTTCGGCCCCTTTGTAAGGTCTCAGGAACACGTTGGCCTTCCCTTCGTGCTGTTTGTCTCCGTAGAAGTATATCAAAGCGCTGGAGGGAACTTTCACGATTTCCGGCATGTTCATAAGAGGGTCGTGCCCTCTAACGTATCTACGAGCGGTCCCCGGGCTTTTGTCGTCTGGACAAGGCCACTGCAACCCCTCTTCCATTTGTGTCAGTCGGTCATACGTGATCCCATATAGCGTATGCTCGGTTAACTTGACGCATTCCCTGTAATCATCCCATGCCATCCTGTAGCTTGTTGGAGCGTCATCAGCGTTCCAGGGAATGAGTTTCTCCAACCCCATTCGCTTCGCTATCTGGGCGGCGATCCAAAGATCAGGCTTGGCTTCTCCAGGCGGCTCCACACATTTTTGTGTCAGTTGACTCCTCCTCTCGGAACAACCGTAAACTCCTCCTTTCTCGTATATAAAAGCCGCGGGCAGAATGACATCGGCCAACTGGGTGGTTCTGGTCGGGAATATATCGAGCACGACCAGAAATCCATCGTTCATTCCTTTGAAATATTTTGGGGCGTTCGGTAAAGATTGCGCAGGGTTCGTAGTTGAAATGAGCATCGCTTTCAACGGCTTGGAAGCGTCATTTTCAGCGCCAAGTTTTGCGAACATTTCCATCGTATGAAAACCGGGTTTAGGATCGATGGAACCTGCCGGTATTTTCCACGATTTTTCACAATCGGCCCTCGCAGCCGCATCGGTGATTGGTCTTGTTCCAGGCAATAACTGGCAAAGACTACCAGTTTCTCTCACGCCTCCACACGCGTTAGGTTGACCTGTTATTGAAAATGAGTCTGCGCCTTCCTTACAAATATTCCCTGAGATCAAATGCAAATTGTGTATCAGGTTGTTTGCCCAAACTCCCCGGGTTCGCTGATTCAAGCCCATTGTCCACAAGCTCATTGTAGGTCCTTGAGTCCCGAACAGACGGGCCGCTTCCTTGATGTTGCCGGCCGGGCATCTGGTGATTTTCTCGACCGCTTCCGGGGTGAATTGTTCAAGGAATTGTTGATACGCCTTGAAATCCACGACTTGAGCGCCTGTGGAAAACCGACACAGGTTTTCGATATACCAGGAGTCGGTCCAATTGTTTTTGATGAGTTCGCGAGCCATGCAATGGAACACGGCGAGATCTGTCCCAGGGTCAGCGGGTAACCACACATCCGCTATTCGCGCTGTCGGAGTCAATCTCGGCTCACATACAATTATGTTGACATTGTCAGGGTTCTGAAGCTTATGCCTGGCCACTCTACGAAATAGGATGGGATGGCATTCCGCCATATTGGAGCCAACTATGAAGAGTGTTCTGGCTTTTTCTATATCCGCATAAGAGCCCGCCGGCTCGTCCGTGCCGAATGTAGTTATATATCCCCCTACAGCGGAGGCCATACATAGCCGGGGATTTCCCTCGACCATGTTGGAATGGAAACCACCTTTCCAAAGTTTGTTAAAAGTGTAGCTCTCTTCGGTCATGCACTGACCGGAGCCATAAAAAGCCACCGAATCTTTTCCGTATTTTTGATGAAGATCCTTGAATTTGTCTGTAACCTTGCTCAAAGCGTCATCCCAGGACACTCTGTGAAACTTGTCGTCTTGTCCCTTGATCATGGGATATTTTAGACGATCCGGATGATACATGCTCATGTAACCCTTAAAACCCTTGACACACAAAAAACCAAAGTTGGTCATCGCCTTGGGGTTACCTCTGATCCCTACCAGTTGTCCGTTTCGGACACCCGCGTAGATCCCGCAACCGGTTCCGCAGAATCGACAAGTTCCCTTGATCCACTTGTCCACAACAATCTCTTCATCCGCAGATGAGCTTTTTGGGAGAGCTATATTCAAAGCCGCTGCGGCAAATCCGGCCGCCGACATCTTGATCATTTCTCGTCTCGTCAATTCCATTGTCCGTCCTCCGAAAGAGCTTGGTATCTGAGCTGATCAGAAACCGGGCACATTGAAACGATTTTCTCTCCCCGGCGAAAATTTTTCATAAAGCTTAATCTTGTGGACAGTATACCAGTGAGCCTTGTGACAGAATGAACAATTGGTAACCAAAGCGTCCGGGGGCATGTTGCTGACCTGCTGTGAATGGCAACCGATGCAAATGTTCTTGTCAGGCCTGGCTCGATAATTATTGGCGTCACCGTGACAAATTCCGCATTTGACATTGTTCAGCCCATGTTTGGACCCTAACCACTGTTTGTACATATTAGGCGTTTCACGCTGATGGCAGTCCTGGCAGTTCTGTTTTCCAAATTGCACCCGATGGGCGTCAGGCCTTTCCCCAGGGGCTAGAGGAGGGGCTGCAAATTCTTTCCATGTTGGATCTAAACTGATTGGCGCGGCTGGTTTCGAGTCCGCCTTGGGGCCTTCAGCAGCCAGAGATGAATTTACGATTCCCAACCCCAGAGTTATCAAAAACAAGAAGTGGACGGCTTTTCTCATTTTCCGCTCCTCTTTCTGGTGATTCCCTGTCGAGTGATTCGTCTAATTATCGACCTATTGTCTAGGGCATTTTGCCCTGAGGGCTTGAGTCAGTTCAGGGATGGCCGGAGCGCCGATAGCTATCAATGTGTCCTCAGCCCTTCGAGCGATTTTTTGATCAGATCCTGTCAACAACCTGATCAGAGATCCAACTGGAATGACTCCCATCAAAGACAGAGACAAAGAGGCTGCTTGAGCTGTCTTGTCATCCGTGGATCGTAAAACTTCGAGTAACGCCGGTTCAGCAGGTTTTCCGATTCGCGCCAGGATCTGGACAGCGGCTGTCACGTTCGATTCTTTTCCCTTTTGTAAAACCTGAATCAACGGATTGACAGAATCAGCGCCGATGCTTTCCAGCGCCAGTGAAGCCCCTTCAACGATTCTCCTGTTTGCGCCGTTCAACAATTTAACAAGCTCTGGAACCGCCTTAGAAGCCTTTGGCCCTAAACCGGCCAAAGCGAGCGTGGCAGCGCTTTGAACAAGTGAGTCCTTGTCGTTCAAAGCCTTTGTCAGGGCCCTTAAGGCCGGTTCTCCTTCTGCCCCAAGCTCGGATATATATTGCACTGCATTGAGGCGAACAATTTCGTTGGGACTTTCAGTAGCTTTAACGAGTTCGGACAGTATCTCTTTGTTGGAAACCCCTGATTGTTTCAGTTTCCCAATGAATTCTGAGAACAGAGTAGGGTCGGATATAGTCTCCGCAGAAACCGATAAGGCAGTTTTACCTTGAGCGGAAGACAATGTGAGAGCCACAAGAATGCCAACGCAAAACACAATATAAACCGGCGTGTTAATTTTGTGTTTCATCTGTGGCTCCGTTCCATCCTGAATGATCATACAGTTGCGATGGAGGTCTTGGTAAATTCGCCCAGTTCAACAGGAATGATGATCTTGAGTAACAAAGTCAGCGTTAGAGCCCCTATTGACCAGATTCCTACTGAAACCAGAACTTCAATCAGTGTCGGCGCGTACTCCCAGACTTCGCCAAGCGGCGCCGGTATGAAACCCGGGATAATAAGACCCATGCCCTTTTCAATCCAGATCCCTGTTATGATTAACAGGCAACCGATATTTAGAGTCAAAAAACGCTTTCGAGTGAAGGGTACCAGGAAAATTATAAAGGCTATTACGTTGAATGTGAAAGCGGTCCAAATCCATGGAACCAGGCGACCTTTCCCTTGCAACCCTACATAGAGGTATTCCAGGGGGGACAGATGATGAGTATCCGAATAAAGCTCCTTGAAGAATTCCGCCCCGAGCAGGAACAAGTTAATCGCCATAGCAATCGCTATCATTTCGGCTATCTTGAACAGGGCTTCGTTTTTTACGTGGAATTTTGAATAACGGCGCACCAGTTGAAACAGTAGAATTATTAGAGCCGGTCCTGAGCAAAAAGCAGAGGCCAAAAACCGTGGAGCGAGAATTGATGCGTTCCAGAATGGACGCGCCGCAAGACCGTTATAGATAAACGCCGTTACTGTGTGGATACTCACCGCCCACGGTATTGAAAGCAGGATAAACGGGAGTATGAATTTCATGTCGACTGGTTTTTCAGTGTACGCTTTGTACAAGATATAACCTGGAATGAACAGGTTCAGAAACAGGTAACCATTCAGGACAACGATATCCCAAGCAAGCATTGATCTAGGAAGATTCAGGATTCCCAGGCCCGGGATCAAGTGCCAAACCCGGTCCGGCCGGCCCAAATCCGCTGTGACGAACAGCAGGCACATCACCAGGGCGCTCACAGCCAGGGCTTCCCCGATTATCACAATGTCTTTTATGGGCCCAAAATCATACAGGTACGCCGGAATTATAAGAAGGACTGCGGCGGCCGCCACACCAACGAAAAAAGTAAAATTGCCTATGTAAAATCCCCAGGAAACATAGCTGGTCATGCCCGTAACTATCAAGCCATACTGGGTCTGCTTGACGTACGCCGCTATCCCAATGGCTATCATTGTGAGCAAAAACCCAACCCACACATAATAGAGCGGCGTTCCTTTTACTAATCTTATTGCGGCTCCTTTCAAGAATCGACGCATGACGCCCTCTCAAATTTTAAATCGAGAAAAAGTAGTAAAACTTGGGTTGTGTATTAAGTTCAGATTTCAGTCTAAAAACTCTCTTGGTCTGAATGATACGGCTGATTTCACTTTCAGGGTCCAGTAGGTTTCCGAATTTTCTGGCCCCTACCGGGCAAATTTCCACGCAGGCCGGATATCTGCCCTTCCTCACCCTTTGAATACAAAAAGTGCACTTTTCTACTACGTTCCTCATTCTGGGTCTGTTACCCAGGTAATGAGTATCCACATTTACCTTGTCCGCAGGGATCACCGGATCGGTAAAATTGAACCATCTACCCATATACGGGCACGCGGCCATACAATATCGACATCCGATACACCAGTTGTAATCCACTACGACGATACCATCAGGCTCCGTCCAGGTCGCCTGTACAGGGCAAACTTTTGTGCACGGCGGGTTTTCACAGTGCTGACACTGCACCGGTATGTAATAATAGCCTTTTTGAGGAACTTCCTCCGGATCATAGTATATGGTTGAATGTTCCAGGTCCATTTCGCCATCCTTGAATCTCAGAACACGTATGTACTGAATCTGGGGATCTCTGGACTGGTTGTTCTCCTCAACGCAGGCGTATACGCATCTCCTGCATCCTATGCATCTCTGGATATCAAGGGCATAACCAAAAAATGAACCGTCTATAGGGCCTTCGGTTCCCACTACAAAATCTTTTCCATATTTTTCTTTGTACTGGGTTTTCAACCGATTAACGGTCTCGTCTATTTCCGTCTTACTCATTCTACGAAAATTGTTCTGAAAGAACTCCTGCCATGAACATGACCCCAGGGCCATTGAGGCGAATATGCCTGCGGTAGCCTGTAAAAACCCTCGACGGCTGGGCGCGTCTGTTTTAGCATAACCGGTTTTAGTCGCTTCCGATGCGGAAGAGTTTTTTAATTCCCTGATGCTGCCATGGCGTTCCTTTTTTTCTTCGCTCATGATCAATTATCCTTATTTCTTGACCTGAGATTCCAGTGGGGTCCACGGCTTATTTGGAGGCGGCATTGGAACTAATGGCTTGAAACGTGGCGAGTGAGGATCGTGGCAACTCACACACAGATAATATTCTTTGGTCCCGTTCCAGAACCCTGTCCTCTTTCCATGGATACCAAGACGCCAATCCCGATACTTTGTTCCATGGCATTTTCCACAGAGCAGATAAGAATGGTTGAAATCGATCAGCTTTCCGTCGCTCAATGGCGCCAGATAATTCCGGTTATTAGGATCGTGGCAATCCAGACACCATAGTCTGATGCCGCCATGGTTTAATTTAATATTCGTGTGGACAAGGAGATCTTCTCGACGCTTAAAGTTTACAGGGAAATCCTTTTCCGGACCGTGACATGCCCTGCATGGGGTAATTGCTTTCGACAACGGTTTTAGGGGAACGGGAAATTCTTTCTCAGTGGAGGGGTTAGGTTTTACGCCTGACTCCTCTGAGTCGACTTGAGCTTGAGCCCAGGTCAACTCAGACACACGAAGAGAAGTTCCCAGGAAAATCACTGAGATCATGAAGGCCGCCAGACATATCACAGTTCTAGTTGTCATGACTTTCGCCTTGAAAAGATAGCCTGATAGTTCAGTTTGCTACTTTACTTCCTTACCGCCGTACCTCTGTTGATAATACTGCTCCATCTTCTGAAGTTCCTCTTTGCTCATACCCTCCTTGTACCATTTGTGCATGGGGTTCTTGAAAACGTACTCGTTAAGGATAGGAGCGGCTGCGTCCTTGCTGCCCATGATTTTTTCGACTTCGGGGATAAAATATACGTAAAAATGTTTCGCAACTTCATAGAGCCCGTGCCACCAGGTATAATCCGGTCCCATCATTGCGGCGCCGTGCCTGGCTCTACGTCCTTCATGATGCCACAACTCGTAATATGTCCAATCGATCTTGTCGTCAAAATCAGCTTTTGAGATTTTCCCCGTCTCCATCAGCTTGTTACGGACATTTGTGGCAGGAATCGCAAACTTGTTGTTGTACAGATCTACCAGATCGTCAAACTGGGTATAGAAAGAATTGACCATAAAATCACTGTGGCATTGACGACACACATCCTGCATCCGTTCGCGCCTTGCTTTCCATTCGGTAAGCTTCACCGACACCGGCGGTCTTAAAGTCCAGGAAATTCTTGCGCCCACCTCGTGAGTCGCCGGTTGATTTGGCGTTGCGCTGATGTGGCATGTCGAACATGTCGCTGCGTCCTGATAATCAACACCAACGACCCATTCGTCACGACCCATATTCAGCTTGTCTCTGAATGCCTGGTAAAGGATTCCATGCTTGGATTCCTGGTAAACTTCCATCTGTGGATGATCAGGCCCCAAATGGCACTTGCCGCACGCATCGGGTCGTCTGGCCTGTTCCCTGGAAAATCTGTGGCGTGTGTGGCACGCGGCGCAACTGCCTTTGCTCCCATCCGGATTGTTCCTGCCGATCCCGGTGTTGGGCCATGTGGTCGGATCCAGTTGGCCGGTTGGCAGAACCTTCACGTTGGATCCGTGGCATTGGCGGCATCCATTCGAAACTGCGGCAGGACCACCCACGACAGATCCCAGATAGTTGTCCAGTGAATTCAGGATGTCCGCGGCTTTGGCGTGATGCGACCCCTGTTGTTGATCAAATTGCTCTTTATGGCAACGTGAACAATCTTTGGGGCTAACAATAGTAGCGATCCAGAAACCTCGGTGATCAAAGCCATCCAGATCTCCAGGCGCTTTGTCAGTTTTCTTTTCAGCCCTGTGGCAATCGTAGCAGTTCACGCCCGACTGCCCCATTCGTCCGAGTCGCCACATCTTGAAAAGACCGGGGGTCTTTAACTCGTGACACTTGATGCAGACTTGGCCTTCAGGAGCGCCATACAGTTTCGGATCAACTTTCACCGCTCCAAAAGTCAGGTTGCATGACATAAAAACCGAAATTGCGACCAGGATGAGAACTCTTCTCATGATTACGACTCCCTGTCTCGGTATTCTTTGCAGCGAAAAGCTTTTATGACTGAGAAAATTTTCGCCGGACAACCCATTGAGAGAATGAACGCCCGTTTGCTAAATGAGGCCATATCTGTTTCTATTTTGATTATGTCCGAGAGGCAGGTAAATGTGCTGTAAAAGTGTGTTAAGAAATTGTAAATTTACAAGAGCCAAAGATTTTACAGGTTGTTTCAAATGATGGATCGTTTCTGGTCTTTTTCCTGGTTGAATGTTTCTCTCAAGTTTCTCGTGGTGACATCCATAGCGATTGCGATAGTCTTCACCGGATTTTTTTTCTGGCTTTGGAAAAATCAGGAAAACCAGATAATGGAACAGGTCAGAAAACAGGCGACTATTTTGCGCCAACAAATTGCGCTCACCCGGGAATGGGTCGCCGCGCAAGACTCACTAACCAGGAAAAGAGGCCGTGGAAAACCTTCAGATCATTTTCGGAGTCAGTCTGATGTAGAGGGGCCTGACGGAAGTCTTCTTACGAAAATCAGTCCCGTCAATTTTAACTACCGAACTCTCGGAACGTGCCGCGCAAAACGGCCTTTATTATTTCAAGCTTACCAGTCTCAACTTTCTGAATCCGAAAAATGCCCCCGACGATCTCGAAAGGACAGCGATTCAAACGTTCAGGGAAACTTCCGAAAAAGAAATGTTTCGACTTGATTTCCAAGGCTCCAAGCCGATTTTGAGGTACATCGCTCCGGTATATGTGACTGAAAATTGCCTGAATTGTCATTCGGATCAAGGGTACAAAGCCGGCGAAGTCGGCGGTTGTCTGTCGATATTCATTCCCATGGACGAAGCAAGGAAGGCGATTCAAAAGAGTGGCGCAGCTCTTTTCTTCGGAACCCTCGGATTCGGCGGTATCCTGATCGGGCTACTTTTTGTTTCTACCCGGTTTCTCCTGTTCAGGAGAATCCAGGACATCAAATCTTCTATAAACAGGATTAATCTCGACAAAAATTCGTCAACCATTACCAATAGCGGGGATGAACTGAAAGAAATTTCGGATTTCTGTTATCTGATAGATGAAAAATTTAAGGAAGAACATGAACTGCTTGAAAAGAGGATCATGGTGGCGACAAAGGACCTTTATCAAACAAAGGAAAATCTGGAAAAAGCAAACCAGGAACTAGAACAATTGAACAAGGCCAAATCGGAATTTTTCTCAGATATTTCTCATGAATTGAGGACTCCTCTAACCAACATTAAAGGCGCTGTCGACATTATGGAGAGAATTTCCAGCGACAACTCGAAATATATCGAAATAATAAAGCGCAACTCCGAACACCTGGTAAAACTGGTCGTTGATCTTCTTGATTATTCGAAACTTGAAGCAGGGCGCCTGGAACTGAAACCTGAGCAAACTCCGCTAATACAACTTGTATGTGACGCTATAGTGGCTGAAGAGCCGGAAGCTCAAAAAAAAGAGGTAAGGGTTTCCACAAAACTGGAAGAATTGATTCTCAACGTAGATAGAGACAGAATTTACCAGGTGATTACAAACCTGCTGTCAAACGCTATACGCTTTGCGCCTCTAAATAGCCTGATTACCGTAGAAGCCAGAGCCCTTAACAAAAAACAGGCCATAATTTCGATTCGGGATGAGGGCCCGGGAATAGATCAAAACTACCACGAGGCCATTTTTAGAAAATTTTATCAGGCTCCTGTTCCAAACGAGCCGGGGTTTAAAAAAGGGTCTTCAGGTATTGGACTTGCCATATGCCGGGGCTTGGTTGAAGCTCATAATGGAAAAATTTGGGTTGAGAGTGAAACAGGTTCAGGAAGCAAGTTCAGTTTTACAATTCCACGGTGGTTAGATGATGATCCGAAAGCAAATTTTGATTGTTGATGACGACCCAGACATTCAGGTTATTCTCAAGGATAATCTTGAACTCGATGGTTACGTCGTTAAGGTAGCTTCTTCCGGCCGTCAGGTCTTGAGCATGTTAGACGCGTTTCAGGATGTTGGGTTGGTAATACTTGACCTTTCCCTGCCGGACATTGATGGAACTCAGCTCTGCGTAACTATTAGAGAGCGGTCAGACGTTCCAATAATCATGTTGACGGCGAGAGATAGTATTGCCGACAAGGTTTTGGGATTTGAGCGTGGAGCGGATGATTATCTTGTCAAGCCGTTTGATTATCTGGAGTTGTCGGCAAGAATCAAGGCTTGCTTGAGGCGCAGAAGCCCGGTAAAAACTCAGATGGAAGGGATAATTCAACTTGGAGACCTCAAAATAGACCTTGAAAAGAAAATGGCTTCAAAGGGAGGGACTCGAATTAACCTGACTCTCAGGGAATTCGGGCTACTACTCTTTTTCCTGAGAAACGCAGGCAAGGCCCTGTCACGTGACGACATCAGGAAAGCGCTTTGGAAAAATACCGACCTATACACCGGGAGTCGCGCTATTGATGTTCATATTCAACATCTGAGAGCTAAGATAGAAGATAATCCATCGGATCCAAAACTGATAGTCACCGTCCAGGGTGTCGGCTATATGCTCGAATCTAATTGAGAAGTTACTCTTGAGGGAGCAGCGTCCCGAGAGATCAAGTAAAAAATGTCCAATCCATTTTTTCAGGAACTGACAAGACTTGGAATCCATATTCAAAACGCTGGATTCGAAGACTATCTCAGGGACGAGTCCAGGTTTACCGGCCACGCTGACGCCTTGATCAGAGCGTCAAGCGTTCCGGAGGTCGCTCTCGTCATGAAGGCATGTAACGATACCGAGACTCCAGTTACGGTCGTTTCAGGAAAAACCTCTCTTACTGGGGCTCCTGTCCCTCTTGGCGGCGTAATACTAGACGTAAAAAAACTAAACTGGATGAGCCGGGACGAACCGAACAAGGTTGGACCAGGCGTTGTGTTGAAAGAATACAAGGAATTCGTAGATTCGTTGGGTTTATTCTACCCTCCTGATCCGACATCCGAGAGCACGTGCACTATAGGTGGAAATGTAGCCTGTAACGCGTCCGGAGCATTGAGTTATCTCTATGGACCAACTCGTGATTATGTTCAGGGCCTACAGATTGTTTTGCCTACCGGCGCCATTCTAAATCTTGATCGCGAACGAGTTTTCGCCAAAAATGGGATGTTTAGAATCCCAAAGGATCTAATGGATCCAAGTCCTAATGACGACTTGGTAGTTCCGGCTCCATCATGGAAAGCTTCACCGTGGAAGGTTTTAAAAAATTCAGCCGGGTTTTATTCAGCGGACAGCATGGATCTCGTAGATTTGTTCATCGGATCTGAAGGAATACTCGGGGTCTTTGCGCAAGTAACTACCAAAGCTGCTCAAAAGAAGAAGACCTTTTTTCTCTTTAATCATTTATCTCCCTGATGAGGAAACAACTGTCCGTTTTGTTCAGGTATTGAATTTGCTGAGGAGTTTAAATTCCCCTTTTCCCGAGGAAAGTCTCAATGAATGCAAAGCTCATCAAATTAATCATGAACATTGGTTTAAGGAACTGGATTGTTCAAGATTAGGTCTGATACTACCGTCCTGCATGGAATGGTTTGGAAATTCGACTGCAGAGCTATTGCCGGAAGACCACAAGAAATACCTGAAAAATTCTTATGGCGCGATCTTTGTAGAACAGGAATACGAGAATGAGGAAGAGATGTTCGAGAGCGCATCCCAGTGGGTTGAACTCATAGAATATTTCAATCGATTGCTCGGCAATGGGATAAAAACGATTCAAACCCAGGTTGCAATGGATGTTAGGGGATCCAGAGCCTTCAGGCTGTTGCGCCAATCTATTCCAGAAAAGTTAAATGAGCTTATACATCCAGGTTTTGTAAAGATAGGATCTGACTTCTCCGTGCCGTCAGATAGTCTCAGGCAGCTTTCTGGACGTGTATGACGAGAAGCTTCCTCGCAGGTATTTCGTATGTCTTTGGCCACATAGGGAACACGTCACCTACACGCCAACATCTTGCCACAAACAGACGAGGAGGAGAAAACCGCGCAGCGGACAATGGATGAAATTGCCACGGAAGTTGTTTCAATGGGTGGAAGCATAGCGGGCGAGCACGGGATTGGAAAAATTAAGAGCAAATACCTCGAAATGGCGTTAGGCGAGGAAGCGGTCAGGCAGATGAAAAGAATCAAGAGATGTCTTGACCCGCGCAACATATTGAATCGGCATACACTTCTGGGCGATTTGAATTTGTGATCCAAGGGTATGTGGTTAAACGGTTGAACCGTAGTCTCCTGGGGAATGGCCCACCCGTGAAACTGGTTTAGTCGGACAGAATTCGTAACGACAATTACAAAAATTTTCTCCACAAAAAAGTAGCCCGTTTTATAAACGGGCCAAAGGAAGGATTAGGTTTGGTTTGTCGCTGGAGAGGAATCAATCATTTTATTGGTATGTTGTCAAGCTTTTTTAACATTTAATTTAGTAAAAATTAGATCATTTAATAGGCATTTTTAAGAACATGTTGTTTTAGTTAACATTATTTATGTAGCACGCTGATGGCAGTCAGATTTATTTTTTCTCCGCGGTCATGTGAGGGGCGCGCAAGGATCGCTTTTAGGGAAGAGTCGAACCCTTCCCATTCAGCGATCAATAAAACGTTGGTCTTAAGAATACCGGGGGTTATTTGGATGTAGTCCGTTCACAAGCCGATGAACAAAATGGCGCTTCTTCAGGATCAGATACATCACAGACAGGGCACGAACAGACTTCCGGACTATCCGTAGGTTTACTGAATTGATTTCCCTTTTGTTTGGCCACGTAGTCTTCAATTGCCCTGTGTAGCGCGTCCGCTCCCAGGTTCGAACAATGGTGTTTCTTTTTGGGTAATCCTTCCAGCGCGTCAATTACCGAGGCGTTTGTTATCTGCATTGCCTCATCAAGGGTCTTGCCTTTGGCCAATTCACTCACCATGCTGGAAACAGCTATTGCCGCTCCACAACCGAAAGTCTTGAATTTTACATCTTCCAGAACGTTGTTATTAACTTTGATATAAAACTCCATGATGTCCCCACATGCGGGATTACCTACACTGCCTACACCGTCCGCGTTCGGAATCTCTCCAACGTTCCTGGGATTAGTAAAATGGTCCATAACTACTTCATTGTACATTTTGACACTCCTGAGTTCTTTTACCGAGCGGCTGTTCAACTAGCAGCCTTGATCCTGCCTGTTTTCTTATATAATGGTGACATGTCTCTTAATCTCTGAACAATCGGTGGAAGAATTCGAACCACGTCATCTACGTCTTCATTAGTGTTGTCTATGCCAAGAGTAAAAAGAAGAGAGCCTTGAGCGGTACCTGCGTCGATTCCCATGGCCAACATTACGTGTGAAACTTTAAGTGATCTGGATATACAGGCGGAACCACTTGCTATCTTGACTCCTTCCATATCAAGGAACAGCAACATGGACTCTCCTTCGACGTATCTTACCGTTAGGCTGGCGTTCCCCGGTAATCTGTTGGTGGGATGTCCGACCTGACCCACTTCTTCTATTATGGCCGGAATTTCCTTGATCAAACGATCTCGTAGGGGCGTTACATGGTTACTACGACCCTGAATTTTATCAATAGCGATTCCCGCTGCTTTCCCCATACCTATTATGCCGAGCACATTCTCTGTTCCCGCTCTGTAGCCACCTTCCTGAATACCGCCATCAAGCAAGGGAGAGATCTTTGTTCCTTTGCGTACAAACAGCGCCCCCACCCCATGAGGTCCATAAAAGGGGTTGGATGCAAGTGACAGCATGTCAACATTAAGGCTCTGAACATCAACGGGTATTATACCGACAGTGGCGACAGCGTCGGAATGAAACGGGACATTATGTTCTTTCGCAATCTTGCCGATCTCAGCTATAGGTTCAATAGTTCCAATTTCGTTATTGGCGTGCATTATGGAAATGAGCGCTGTTGAAGGGGTGATCGCTTTCCGGACATCGTCAGGGTCTACTGACCCGTACTTATCCACCGGCAATCTTGTGACCTCGATTCCCATCTTTTCCAAGGCTTTGATTGCGTGCATTATGGAAAAATGCTCTATTGAGGAGGTTATCAGATGGTTACCTTTCGCCCGGTTTGCGAACAAACCTCCTTTTAGCGCCCAATTGTTGGCTTCCGTTCCGCCGGAAGTAAAATATATTTCCTGGGATTTGGCGTTTATTAGCGCTGCAATCTTTTCTCGGGCCTCATCCATTGCATCGGTAACTTCCTCGCCCATGCTGTGCATGCTTGATGGATTACCGTATTTTTCTTTGAGAAACGGCAACATAGCGTCTACCACTTCCGGGAGTATCGGAGAAGCGGCAACGTGATCCATGTTAATAATTCTCATAACAATCCCCTTTTAAATATCTCGTGAAAATGTACTAGCCCTTTAACCTATTCAAATTAGCTAGGTTAAACGTTCATGTCAACAATCATTGTCGCTTTTGGCCTATTCAAACTTCTCGTTGTGTCCGACCGGTAAAATCACTATATGTCGGTTATGTTTAAAGAAGTCTTCAAATTACTTTTTCAAATCCTTTTTCTTATCTACGTCAATTTGGATGCAAATTTTTCGCGTTGGATGCTCGAAAGTGTTTTATTCGTGAATTTTTGCTGTTCATTGTACAATAATGGTCCGGGAATCTGGGGTTCCTGGAGAACTTTCGAAACACAAGAAGAGTTATCGTCGGTGTAAAATTATCATGAAATCAACAACCCTCGAACCTGTCCAGATATCTTCATTTTGTAACCTTGTGACAGACGCGTCACACAACGGAATAGTGATCATTGACCGTAATGGGCTTGATATTGGTATACAATGTGGCTGCAAGACGCATGCTTGGAGATGACGACACCTCCCCGGTCGGACGCCATTTTTCAGAAATTCGCCCCGAGACATGGCCGGACCTGGAAAATATTCTGGAAACGGGTCGTCCTCAACTCGGGAAAAAAATAGTTTTCCCTCAAGCCACTATCATCGCCAACCGTAGTCCCATAATCCTTAACGGAAAGGTTGAAGGAGTCATAAGCGTCTTTCAGGACATTTCCGAATATGAGGCGATGATCTCTGGTCTCCATGGCTACAAAAAACTTCATCGTGAACTCGAAGCGATCTTCGAATCCTCGTTTGATGGTCTATACATTACGGACGGCAATGCGAATACGATTCGAGTGAACAATGCCTACGAAAGAATAACCGGATTAAAAAGGGAAGATTTGATTGGTAGAAAGATGCAGGATCTTGTCGAAGAAGGGGTTTTTGACCATTCCGTGACGCTGGACGTCCTCGAGCAAAGGGGTCAAGTAACCATTATGCAAAAGATCAAAGGTGACAAGCACCTGCTAGTGACTGGAACGCCAATTTTCGATGACGAAGACAAGGTTGCCCTGGTCGTGACAAACGTTCGCGACATAACGCTTTTAAATAGTCTGCAATCCCAACTGGAAGAAACCCGGCGGTTGAGTTCTCGCTACTATCAGTCGTTTATGGAACAGGAAAAATTTCAGCACGATCTGCAGGACATCGTAGTCAAGAGCGCTTCTATGTTTCAAACGCTACAAAAAGCAATCAAGGTCGCCGCTGTCGATTCGTCGGTGCTGCTGTCCGGAGAGTCCGGTGTAGGCAAGAGCATGCTGGCGCGGATTATCCACCTTATTAGCCCGAGAAAGGAGAAGCCGTTTATAAAGATCAACTGTGGAGCCATACCGGACTCATTGATAGAAAGTGAACTTTTCGGCTACACCAAAGGGGCTTTCACCGGGGCCGCCCCTGAGGGCAAGGCTGGCCTTATCGAGGTTGCCCACACTGGGACCGTATTCCTGGACGAGGTCGGTGAATTGACGTTGGCGATGCAGGTGAAACTACTTGAGGTCATCGAGGACAAGATGTTCACACGTCTTGGGGCCACACGGCCGACTTCAGTCGACGTTCGCATTATTGCGGCCACCAACCATGACTTAAAGGAACTTGTTCAGGACGGTCGTTTCCGGGAAGATCTTTATTACAGGTTGAATGTTATTCCTATCCATATTCCTCCATTACGAGACCGCCGTGATGATATTGCGGCCCTGGCTTTGAACAGACTGGAGAAATTCAATCAGTCCTCCAGTCATTACAAACGCTTAGATCCTGCGGTAATGGACCGACTGACGCGCTACAACTACCCGGGAAATGTTCGTGAACTCATAAACATAATGGAGCGCATAATGATAATGAGTGACGGTCACCTAATATCCCTTTCCGATATTCCGGAAGAACTCAGAGAATCCGCCTCAACAACTGTAGATCCATTTGAAGAGGGAGTGACCTTGAAGAAAGCTCTGGAAGTGATGGAAGGTAGAATAATCGAGGGCGCCCTGCGAAAGCACAAGAGTCTTTCGACGACCGCTCGAGCCCTCAATGTGCATCCTACAACCCTATGGCGCAAGATGGCGAAACTTGGTGTCTCCAAGAAAGTTGCAAACCGGAAATAATATTGCAATAATGCAATGTAGCGCTGTAAGTTATATTTTGAGCCCACAATAAAATCTAACTCAATCCCTACCTGTAGTTTCCTTGCATATTTGCAATATCAATTCCCTCCATTTCTCCGGACATGTCTATGTATTCCGGCTCTGGTCCACACTGCGCTATTGATGGTACATTTATTGCTATCCAAATAGCAAATTCTAGAAAAACCAAGTAACGAGGAGGTGGGTCTATGCTTAAGCGCAAATATTTTTCACTGATACTGCTGCTGTTGTCGGTATTGTTAGTGCTGCCGCTCTCCGTGGACGCACAGGACAAGATTATCAAAATAGGCGCATTGTACCCCATGACCGGTAGAGCCGGCCTATACGGTCTGGATTCGGTCGACGCTGCGGAAATGGCAATTGAAGAAATTAACTCCAAAGGCGGCGTAAATGGGTACAAGATCGAGTTCGTCAACACTGACAGCAAGGCCAAACCCGATTATTCGGTAATGGTCGCCAAACGTTACATCACTCAGGACAAGACGCATTTTCTCTTTGGTGTAGTCAGTTCCGCTGTTGGCTTGGCCGTTACGGAAGTATCCAAGCAATATAAGAAGATATTTATTGGAACGGATCATGCCTCTACCCAGCTCACTACAGATAAATTACAGCCATACTACTTTAGGGTTTCTAACAACACTTTTCAGTCTATGGCGGCCGGGGCGCTTTATCTTCAGGAACTGCAGAAAACAAAGCCATGGCAGACCATCGCATACATTGGTCCCGACTATGCGTATGGACACGATCAGTGGGACGAACTGAAATATAACCTGGATCGTTTTGGCGTAAAGTATAAAGCTGTGGGTGAGTACTGGCCGAAACTTTTCGCTCCAGACTACACAGCCTTTATCACGTCAATTATTAACGATAAACCTGACATTTTGGTGGCAGGTTTTTGGGGCGGAGATACCGTCGCTTTTATCAAGCAGGCCCAGCCTTATGGACTGTTCAAAAAAATGCTCTATTTCCATCCGGACGCGGGTGGTAACTACGAACTTATGGCCGCAATGGGCGCAGACCTACCCCAGGGACTCGTGCTCAGCGCCCGGCATCACAACAATTGGCCCGACACAGAGCTTAACAGGGAATACGTGAAAAAGTTCTTTAAACGGACGGGTCGCTACCCAACCTATGCGGCTGAGGGCGCATATGCCGGAATATATGCTATTGCGGAGGCTGTGAAGAAGGTCGGGAACCCTGACGATACGGAAGCCCTTGTGAAGGCGCTTGAAGGATTGAAAATACAACTGCCCGAAGACCCGGAAGGTTTCACTTCCTATATTGACCCTGCGACACATCAGGTTGTTCAGGTGCAAGCAATTGGCGTCACTATGCCTAATGACAAGTTTCCTCCAGCCAAACTCATGCTGGGAGACTGGAAGATATATAAAGCTGAAGACCTCCTTCCTCCGAAGGAATATATCGAGAAACTGAAAAAGAAGTAAATTGCAGCCAATTGGTTAGCAAAGGATGCGGGCTGTCCATACGTCCGCATCCATATATGAGAGTTCGCAATGGACCTTTCGTTCATAGTGATGCAATTCCTGAGCGGGTTGATGATGGCTACCCTGTTATTCCTCGTAGCCAGTGGACTCACCCTAATTTTTGGCGTGGGAAATGTTTTCAACTTCTCCCACGGATCCTTTTACATGATTGGGGCTTATCTGGCCTACCAGGCGGTTTCTGTCTGGCACACCAACTTTTGGGCGTCGGTAATCTTTGCCGCTTTAGGCGCCGGAGTTCTGGGTATGCTGGCCGAAGCGTTATTCCTTCGTCGCATTTATGGGCGTTCCGATGAAGGGGGCTTCCAGATCCTCCTGACATATTCATTTATCCTCGTGATTGACGACGTAGTAAAATTGGTCTGGGGAACTGAGTACAAGTCCCTGGCTCGACCTACAGGGCTCACTGGAGCCGTGGACATAGGGGGATTGACTATTCCCGCCTATAACCTTGCAATTATAGGGATCGGGCTTGTGGTAGTATTTATGGCGTGGTTGATTCTTTCCCGAACCCGTCCAGGGCGAATCGCTAGGGCTGCCGCCCTGGATCGGGAAATGCTCGGTTCCATGGGCGTTAACGTGCCCCTTGTTATGACTTTGGTATTTGGGATTGCCACAGCAATGGGCGGATTTGCCGGCGCGCTCGCTGCCCCCCTGCGTTCCGTTTCCCCAGGAGCGGGCATCGAGGTGATCATCGACTCCTTGATTGTAGTCGTAATTGGCGGGATGGGCAACTTCTGGGGGGCCTGGTTGGGGGCCTTGATTCTGGGGGAGGTTAACTCCTTCGCTGTAGCTACAGTCCCCGACTGGGCGTCTCTGTTTAACTACCTCGTTATGGCGCTCACCCTGATTTTCAAACCCGAAGGCCTTTTTGCCTCTCGGAAGATCAGGAAGGTGTAGCCATGAACAACCGAACTAGAGTTAAGGAAGTTATCTTTTGGGCTATCTTTTTTGTGATCTTCGGCCTTGTTCCTGTTTTCGCGAAATCTGACTACCATCTAATGTTGGCCAATCACATTTTGATTTGGGGCATGTTCGCCATGGCTTTCAACATGTTGTTCGGAGTCACCGGCATGCTTTCCTTCGGCCAAGCTCTATATTACGGGCTGGGAGCATATTCTGTCGGGCTGATCGTAAAGGGCTTCGGCGAGGTTTGGTTCGTGCCCGCAATCGTTGTGGGGCTGTTGTTTAGCCGTGTTTATCTCTATTCTGATCGGTCTTTTGGTAATCCGGGTCAGTGGTGTGTATTTCACCGTGCTTACACTGGCCTTCGGTCAACTGGCCTGGCAGATAACGTTCAGATGGTACCATTTCACCGGTGGCGATGATGGAATTCAAGGCATTATGCCTCCTGGAATTCTTGCGGACCATATTGTTTATTATTTTTTTACATTGTTGCTGGTAGCCGTTTCTATTTGGGTTTTACGACGTCTGGTAAATTCGCCCATGGGTCTTACGCTTCGATGCATCCGGCAAAATCCGGACCGAGTGCGTTTTCTGGGAAGACGAGTACGACGTAATCAGCTTAGAATTTACGTGATTTCATCCTTTTTCGCCGCATTGGCCGGTGGTCTGATGGCAGGTGTGGATAATTCCATACATCCTGACATGCTTTACTGGACTACATCTGGAGAAGTAATCCTCATGGCCGTACTCGGAGGCATCGGACAGTTCTTTGGTCCATTCATCGGAGCAGCCGTGATAATCATAATTCAGGATGTTGTTGGGGCCCGTACGGAATACTGGTCATTGATTATCGGGCTGATCATGATGGTCATGGTCCTTCTACTACCTAAGGGATTGGTAGGAGAGATCCAGTTCCTACGGACGCGATTAAGGCCCGGCGCCGGGAATCGAGGTTGAAATGGAACCGGTTTTGACGCTTGATAACGTAACTAAGTCATTTGGAGGACTTAGGGTTACTGCAGGAGTCAGCTTCTCTGTAGCGAAAGGAAGCATATCAGCCATAATTGGCCCCAATGGAGCTGGAAAGACCTCTCTCTTCAATCAAATTACCGGCTATTTAAGGCCGGACAAAGGGAAGATAATCTTTTTGGGCCACGATATAACCGATCTCAACACGCGTGAAATTGTTTCTCTCGGTATGGGGAGGGCTTTCCAGGTTACTTCGTTCTTTCCAGAGGAATCCGTTCTGGACAACGTTCGAGTAGCCTGCCTTTCGCGATCGAATAAGACACGGATTATGATGAAAAGTGTTTCTAGCTTTAAAGATGCGACGGACAAGGCTTATAGGATCCTGGAAAGTCTAAGTCTGGAGAAACAGGCTGATCGCCCTGCGTTTGAATTGGCTCATGGCGATCAAAAACTTCTCGACATTGGCGTCGCATTGGGATTGGAGCCCGTCGTCCTTCTTCTGGATGAACCCACGTCCGGTATGTCTCCTGACGAACGCCTGCTTACACGAAATTTGATCAAGAGGCTTTGGAAGGAATTCAACCTCACGCTGCTATTTATTGAACACGACATGGACACAGTTTTCGGTATAGCTCAGACAGTTCGAGTGCTGCAAATGGGTAGGCTTCTGGCGGAAGGGACTCCGGAAGAAATACGTAAAAACCCAGAAGTGATAACTGCGTATCTCGGCGAGGAGGTCATGTGAACTACATCCTAAAAGCCGATGGTCTCAACACGTTTTACGGGCGCAGCCACATCCTGTTTGACGTAAGTCTTTCCGTCTCCGCCGGTGAGACTGTCTGTCTCATGGGTCGGAATGGAGCGGGGAAAACCACCACGTTCAGATCCTTAATGGGACTGACTCCACCCAAAAAGGGCACGGTAATTTTCAAGGATAAACCTTGCGCTGGGGCGCCTTCATATAAAATGGCCCGAATGGGAATGGGTTTCGTCCCGGAAGATCGACGTATTTTTGGGCCTCTCACGGTTCAAGAAAACCTTGAGTTGGGTAAGATATCGGGTAGAAAAGGCCAGTGGTCAATGGCTACCGTTCTGGAGCATTTTCCGACGCTAGAGGTGTGCAAAGACCGATTCGGGGGATCGCTTTCCGGGGGTGAGCAACAGATGTTGACCATTGCCAGGGCGCTCATGGGTAACCCGGACCTGCTGGTTCTGGACGAACCTACAGAGGGACTCGCTCCCGTTATTGTAAGCGTTTTGAAAGACCTCATAATGACTCTCAAGTCCGCTGGTTCCACGATCCTTCTCTCAGAACAAAACATCCGGTTCGCTACTGCCGTTTCGGACCGCGTGGTCATCATAGACAAGGGGCATGTCGTGTACACAGACACGATGGAAGAATTTAAGAGACAAGACACCATACAGAGCAAATATTTGGCTGTGTAGTAATTCTAGGGGTCACAAGAGTCAGAAAGGCACATACAAATGAATAAAGTTAACATTTTTCAGACTACTCCACGAATATTGATTGGGGCCGGAGTGTCCAATCAAATAGCTGATGAAGTAAAGCGACTTTCTGGAAAAAGCGTCATGATCATAACTGACCCTGGTCTGGTGAAATCAGGCATTTGTGATCGCATTGAGGCTGCGCTGGTTAAAGGAGGGTGTTCTTTTCGGCGTTTTGACGGCGTCGAACCTGACCCACCTTTTGAGATCGCTTCCCTGGCAGCGCAAGCGGTTAAAGAGGCTGGAGCGGATTTAATTCTTGGGATTGGGGGAGGATCATCATTGGACATAGCAAAGGTCGCCTCCATATTGGTAACCAATGATGGCCCCGTAAGCTCATACTTTGGTATCGACATGGTTCCTAAACCAGGTTTAAAGACGATTCTGGCGCCTACTACCGCTGGAACCGGGAGCGAGGTCACCCCAATAGCCATCCTTTCGGATCATCATGAGAAACTGAAAAAAGGAATTGTGAGTTCATATTTATTTCCATCTGTGGCCATATTGGATCCAGAATTTACGCTTGGCTTACCAGCGGCCGTCACAGCCGCAACCGGCATGGACGCGTTAATCCATGCAGTCGAGGCCTTTACTTCGAAAAATGCGACATCGTTTACTGATATGCTGGCTAAAGAGGCGATGTGGTTAATCTCACAGAACATCCGAACGGCTTTCGCAAATGGGTCCAATTTGGACGCACGGGCCAAGATGCTCGAAGGCAGCCTTCTTGCAGGCATGGCTTTCGCCAACGCTGGTGTAACCGCCGTTCACGCGTTCGCTTACCCCATAGGGGCGGAATTCCACATACCCCATGGGGTGGCCAACAGCATCATGCTGGCTGCAGTTATGGAATTCAACATGCTGGGATCCGTGCCGAAGTTTGCTGTTATGGCTGAACTCCTAGGTGAGAACACTCAGGGTCTGAGTGAGCGCGAAGCCGCTTCTGTGGCGGTTGAGAGTCTCAGGAGCCTGGCTGCTGATGTCGAGATTCCATCGTCGCTAAGTGAGTTTGGTGTCAAAGATGAGGATATTCCTTCTCTAGCGCAGGGTGTCATGAAAGTTACAAGGCTCCTGGCGAATAATCCAAGAGAACTTAAACTGGAGGACGCCGAAAAAATTTATCGCCGGGTCCTCTGACGAAAGTTTTTAATCAGCGATGACGCCCAAGTCTTGGGGCTTAACAGTTCGCTCCAGTGTCCAATTTGATTACCGGCGTCTTTGGGCAGACATTCTGGGTCTTTTGTGGAGATTTACTTATGTTCGGTTTTTACAATATGGCGCTTAGAGTCAATGCCACTCTCAAGTGTTTTGATTTGAAGATAATATCCGATAGTGTGTTGCGCCAAACGCTTGGGGGCAAAGGACTGGCCACCCACCTGCTCCTATTACATAACCCTCAGGGAACAGACCCATTGGGGCCGGATAATCATCTTATTCTGGCTTCCGGTCCAGCGAGTGGCACGGGCATCTGGGGTTCATGCAGGCATGGGATTTACACCAAATCTCCGCAAACGGGATATTATTCGGAATCCTATTCGGGTGGAACCGTAAGTGATTATATGGCCGCTACCGGCTTTGACGCGGTAATGATCCATGGAGCCAGTGATGAGCCCGTCTGGCTTGAGGTGTGCGAGAAAACAGTTCACTTCCATCCCGCTAATGATATTTGGGGCTTGGAAACTTATGAGACTGAGGATCGGATAAAGGCATGGATCAAAGAGAATCGGCCTGATGTCAAGAACTGCGGGGTCATGGTTATAGGGCCTGCAGGTGAAAATACGGCCAGCTTCTCTGTCATTGAAAACGACTATTGGAGGTCGGCCGGGCGAACTGGCACCGGGGCGGTAATGGGATCTAAAAAGATCAAGGGTATCGCCTTTTGGGGTAATTGCAAAAAGGAAATCGCCAATGTCGAGGCAGTGAAGAATTTTACCAAGGATATCGCCAAAAAGACGATTGATAATCCTGGCGTCAAGGCGTACAAGAGCATGGGCACACCTATGATGGTAGACATCATGAGTAATGTGGGGAGTTTCCCGACCAGATATTGGCAAAAAGGCACGGCGGATCATCGCGAGAGTATAAACGCCGCGGCCCTTCACAGCCGGTGCGAAGTGAAACCCCACGCATGCAGGAAGTGTTTCATAGCCTGTGGACGGATGGCCACGGTCAAGGAGGGACGGCATAAAGGATTGACTATCGAAGGCCCCGAGTACGAAACCATTTACGCCTTTGGAGGGCTGTGTGAGGTGGATTCCATCGAGGAGATTGTCTATCTCAACGACCTTTGTGATCGGCTGGGCCTGGACACTATGAGCGCCGGGAACCTGGCTGCCCTGACTATTGAAGCTTCCCGTCAGAAAAAGATTGATTATATGATTGACTATGGTCAGGTCGACAGAATTGCGGAACTTCTGAAAGACATAGCCTATCGTCGCGGCATCGGAAACGTGCTGGCCAATGGCGTCAAATCAGTTGCAAGAGAGTGGGGTATGGAGGATCAGGCCATCCACGTAAAAGGACTGGAACCTGCGGGTTACGATCCCCGTGTGTTAAAGGGTATGGGATTGGCTTACGGCACATCGGATCGTGGGGCGTGCCATCTCCGCTCCACTTTCTACAAACCGGAATTAGCCAAGATGATCGATCCCGACCAAATTGCCGGAAAAGCGGCAATGTTTATAGAGTGGGAGGATCGGCTTACTATTTTTGATACGCTTACTCTTTGCCGCTTTTACCGAGATCTGTACCAGTGGGAAGAACTGGGCGAAATGATTAAGGGGGTTACTGGACTTGATTTGAGTGTTGAAGACATGAAGTCTATCGCCAAGAATATTGCTGATGATACCAGGAGATTCAACCTCCGCGAGGGCTTAACGCCCGAAGAGGATAAACTCCCGAAACGTTTTTCTACTGAGGCGCTTCCCGAAACAGGAAAAATAATCACAGAGGAACAGATGCAAACGCTCCTCGCGGATTACTATGCAGAGCGAGGCTGGGACGAGCAGGGCAAGCCTCCTGACAAAATCAGTTAGTCAACACCCAAACACTGAGCCAATGTGATGTTCAGATCGGAACAAACATAGGATGCGGTAACAGGCGCTCGAGTCAATTTAGTCATGATTACACCCGCAGGGACATGTCATGCGGGATTCCAATTTCAGATCGCTTATTGTCCACCAATTTTCCCCAACCAGATTTTCACAAAAAGGGACATCGAGACCCTGTGGGTTGGTGTTTGTCGAATTAGACATCCAGTCAAAAACGACGCTGTCCTGAATCGCTAGTGGTGGTTTGTTCATAAAACGACGAGTGGAACGCGTTACTTTCTTGAATCAGTTTCGGAACAAAACAAAGTGGCAAGATTCAATGATTGGGCGCTTTTATTCTCGAAAATTTCCACTCCCTTGCTTGAGGTCAGGACGTATTCGAAGCCAGGCTCGGAAGTTAATTTGACTCTTTGGGGTTTTTGTTTTGAATAGAGAGAGTAGAGAGAATTGAGAATTTCAAACAAAGGCATACTCAGTTTCCAGGACGGGATTTCTCTCAAAATAGAGTTTCCCTCCTGAGGGTTTGAAGACGGGGTTGCATCCAGTGAAAAACCATAGCGAGTGACACTTGATTCGAGCGCATTGAGCGCAAAAATATTCCATGAACCATCTTTTGCGCAGAACCATTCAATTCCGGAGATGATAAACAGGTTCTTATCCAATTTTTCAAGGCATTCTATTCTGGGAGTGTTCGAGCCATCGAATAGCGGACCATTGATCGCATCCTTTTCGATTTCTGAAAAGCCATTGTATAGACTGGAATTCCTGAAAGGAAAAGCTCGGACCAACATCTGAAAATCGAAAAACTCCCCATTCGATCTAGGCTCCGGTAACCCGTCTATTAACTCCAGGGAATAGACACAATGAGACTTACTGACCCAAAAATAGTACGCAGGCGTATCCTGCCAAACAGGACTTACGCCCTGCAAACCAATGAAATTCTTCACTTCAGGAAACCACGAAGCGGTTATTAAAAGACTATCCAGATGTTCTCGAAAGAGCGTCTTAGGATTTATTGAAATAGTCCCCTTTCTTGTCTATCAAATCTCGAACTATATCTATTTTTTCTCGTCCTTCTACCTCAATGCCTTCCATTCGTGCTGTCTCGACAATAATTTCATCCGGGTAATTCAAGGTCAGTGCGTAACTCGATTCATAAGAACCGAAGAATTCGTCTAGTTTACTCTTTGAATCAACTTCTTCAACACCAGATTTGAACGCTGCGATGGGTTTTAGAATTGATTCAGTGAACAGCTTCTTGAAGAATTGTCTTTTATCCTGATCCAGCATGATCCCTCACCATAAGTGTAAAGCAATCAGTCCTGACTCAGGAACCGGATCGTTTTACAGGCCATGAATTAAAGAATTGTCCATGAACAATTACGACGCTCAAAAACAGCATGGTCCACACCAGCGGTGTGTCATCGGGTTGCGCTATTCCAGGGACTTTTCCCAGCAATGTTACGCTTAGATCAGAGTAATAAAACCCATAAATAAGCCCTCCTCCAAGAAACGCAACCAGCGTCCGGAGAATGGCCGTCAAAGAAAATGCAGAAAGGTTGGGAAAATTGTTGAAATAGGTTTTTAGAATAAAGGCGGCAAGGATTATGAAACCGCTAATTTCTCCTGCGTGTAAGTATCTGAAATAAGGAGCGTCCGTGTACTGCCCCCCCTCGAATGGCTCCATCCAATAAATATTCATAATCTTGAGCAGGACAACCATGCTTATGATCCCTAAGATTACACTCGAAAGCAATGTAAAAAATCCTCTGATGAAATTCCCCTCTCCTTGTTTACCCAGGAATTTCCAGGGATAGCCTTCCCAAAGCAGGTCAGACAATACTACCCATTTGAGGCTGCACAGGGCCAGTCCCAAGCTGAAGAAAGCGCTCCCTGTACCTGCATATTCGGCCCACCACGGATCCACTCCAGCTTTGTTCTGGGCAGGATAGAATAATTGACAAACGTGAGGATGGAAAAGAATCGCGTAGGTCAAAACAGTGAGAATTGATATCGAACAAAATCTAGACCATGCCCTGACACCTTGACTGGTATCTTTCCACGGCCAGCTACCGAATCCAAGGTCCCAAACAAGCGCCCACCATATGAACGCCGTCACAAAATAGATTATGGCTGTGGAAGCGTTTTCTCTCGCTACAAAAGGTTCCGCTCCTGAACCTCCTGAAATGACGATTGAGTACGGACTGAAATACGCAACTCCAAACCTTCCAATGAGGTTCCAGAATATGCCGTATGTAATGATCAACATGAGGCAGATTGATGTTATTGTAAGGAAAAGGCCTCGAATTGTCCCACCTTTGTCGATCATTTGTTCTTCAGAAAACGGATAGAATTCAAAGACTTTTGAAATCATTATAATTGAAGTTAGCCAGACGGCGACCAGTGAAAATCCGTACATAGGTGTATAAAGTTTTAATATCCCGTTGGCGTCCATGAACAGTTGCCACAGGGCTAGAACTATAATGAAAATGACTACAAAAGCTACGAAACCAAGGACAAAACTGTATGCGGTCTTCTTTTCTGAACTCGCGCTCATGAAAATGGCCTCCATCACAATATTGGGTGGTTGAAATGGTTGGTTCCAGTTTCTTGACAGGTTAACACGCTGAACTATGAAATCTCGATGTTAACCTGTCTCACCAAAATTTACTGTCCAGGAAGCTCAGAAAACGATTGAATCACCATTGGTCAAGAAAACGTTGGTTCCTTTGTTTACCGTTGAGTATCTGGAGTAAGTCTTGTACTTGTCGGTGCCTTTTACGATAGGAATGCCCGCTTCTGCCGCTTTTTCCGCGAAAATCCAACCAGTGCAGTGGTTACAACCGACTTTAGCAATTTTAAATGACTTTACCCCTTTGATCAGGTCATCAAACTTGGGATCCCATTGCTCAAAAAGCGAGATATGCAAACCGCCATAACAGCCATAGGGTTTGTATCCTTCAAAATTGTTACGAGCGAAAGAGAACAAGGACAAAACGCCTGGATGGCAACATCCCGTGACAGTTACAATTCCTTGGTCTTTGACATTGAAATATAATACGTTCTCGCCCCTAACCCTCAGGAGTATCGGAACATCAAACATTCTCAAGGCTACCCCGGGCATCAGTTTGTATACACCACTTTTGTCTTCGCCATCCTGGTTGCATAGAATCAACTTGCCTGTATGAGGCGTGTCATTCTTGCATATCAGGACATCTTCACCGGCTTTGTCCTTAACTTTAAGGTGAGCTTTATCTTTTAGCAGAGCCATGTCTTCGGGGTAATATGTCGCTGGCGCATACATCGTTATGTCGGGCTTGTGCTTCAATGTGGATTCAATGCCCCAGTAGTGATCCAGATGCCAATGTGACAGAATCATTAATTCAATTTCGCCGCTCTTGAGCATGGAGGCTATATTGCTCTTGTCCTGGAAACACATAATCCATCCATTCGTTGCTCCAGCCTGAGTCGAGCAATATTTTTCTTTCTTTGCCGTCAAGAGCCGTAACCGTGATCAGGGCCGCATATCCGCCTGCGTTCTTGGGATCCCACGGGATAGCGTACTGGCTTGTCATTGCGCCGCCATAATCCATCATGTTCTTCTTCATGATGTCATTGTCAAACCAGCTTGTTTCTGTGAGAACATCAACCTTAACGCTTTTCACTTCTCCGATGTTTACCTTCCCACCAGCGTGAGCCTCCTTGCAAATTAATCCGGATGGACCAGTAACCGATGCCGCGACTCCAGCCGCTGCGATGGATTTTAGAAAATTCCGTCGTTCCATTTTTCCGCCTCCTCTTAGGGGTTAATGTTGTTGAGACCCTGGCTTGACATTTACGGGATGATCCCGAAACGAGACTAGAAAACCGACAACGTATATATTAGGAACTAATTAAAAGTTGAATTTTAGAGGTTAAAGTATGCCTATAGAAACATAGTCCGCATGGGGAATCAAGAGATTTACGCAATAGTCACTGTAGTTTTATTGAGTTTGCTTTTACAAATCCTCGGAGCCCGCTTTCTGAGCTGATAATTCGGAGACTCGTCCCGAAACTTTCAATTTCTCGACTAAACTTTTGTATTCCAACCCCATTTTTACGGCCCTTCTCATGAGTCGCTTCCTCTGGATCACATATGTAATAGCATATCCTAAAACCCCAAATGAAACGCCGAGCAAAACAGCGGATGTTAACCATCGAGCAAGTATTGAAGCGCTGAGTTGAAAAAATGCGCCTATAGATTCCCAGAAATATTCGCTCTCCATGACAGGATCCATTGTCATGCGAAAATTTTCAAAGCTCAAAACAGCCGGTTTCCCCATGACAAATGACCCGAGGAGATAGTATCCATAATACATTGGAATAGCGTTAAGCGGATTTACCACGAATGTGAATCCAAAAGCGACCACTATGTTAAACCGGTGAACGAGCCTCATCAAACCCAGAAATAGCATGTGGCTTCCCAAAGGAGTCCCAAGCCCTACTATCAGGCCCGCAGCTACGCCAAACGCATCATAGTGGGGCGTATTCCGTGAGTAGACCAGCGGTTGGATCACTCCCTCATAAATTTTTCTTTTCAGTGTCTTATAACTTAGTCGAGACCCGGATTTCTGAACGGGCTGATGATCATCCATAAAATTACTCAAACCGCATTGCGGTGACTGAATCCATGCGGCTGGCCTTCACGGACGGATAGAGGCCGGAAGCGATCCCCAAAAAAGCTGTGAAGAGAATTCCGCTCATTATGCTAAAGGATAGCATCAAGGTCGACACCTGAACCCCTAAGGGCCCCTTGAGAATTGTGACTGAAACCACACCGACCACAACACCTAAAAATCCAGCGATTAGACTTATTAAAACCGCCTCCAGCAGGAACTGTAAAAGAATTATTTCCTCTTTGGCTCCTAAAGCCTTTCTTAGCCCAATTTCTTGTGTCCTATCTTGAACAGCGGACAACATGACCGCCATAATACCTAAGCCACCCAAAAGGATGGTAACCCCCAAAGCCGCATATATAAAGAGCTTCACCAAATAGACTGTGGACTTGACTTTCTCGATCCTTCGCGGGTAGTACGTAATGTCTACTCCTTGTTCATAACCCTTGTGAGAATCCTTCAAGATTTTTGACGCCTCATCTCTGACGGGTTCGACTTCGTCCCAGTTGTCCACTCTTATATAAATTTCTCTAATTTTTTCGAGCCCTGAGAAAAGGCTTTGCGCTGTTGACATGGGAATAACTATGAATCTTTGGAGATCGTTTTGCTGAACTCCTCCAAGCACACCAATCACTTCAAATTTCAGGCTTCCGACACCCAGGAATTTCCCGACCGGTTTTTCCTTTCCAAAAAGATATTTGACAACATCTTCTCCCAGAACGCAGACTTTTTTTCGGCCCACGATGTCTGTAGCCCCGATCAGCCTGCCTTCTTTCAATTCCGTGCTTTGGGTTATCCAAAATTCCTGATCTATACCTATTAATCCGGGACTCCACTCATTATCTTCGAAAAACGCGTCAATCGCTGGAATCGATACCACTGGAGCGACAGCCCATACATGGGGAATTCGTCGAAGTTTCCTCACGTCGCTCATTGAATATTCGCCGGGGTGGTAGTTGTCATCATTGCGCCAGACCGCTTTCATGACAGTAGCTTCTCCCAGTAATTCAAGGTGCTCGCCCATTTTTTTTTCGACTGAATCACCCATCGTCTGAACAATGATGAAACCAGCCGTTCCAAGAGCGATGCCTATCATCACAGCCTTGTAGCGACGACGATTCCGGAGGGCTGAACGCCAGCACATTACTAGAAGGTCATCTATCTTCAATGGATTGGACTCCCGATAGTTGCGAACTCTTCCTTAAAAGGATTTCATAACATAACGAATACTGGAAAACGGTTCAACCTTTCTGGGATTAAGGTTACGAAATCATCGCCAAAATGTTAGATTGTCGTTTCACCCTACTCAAACGGGGGTAAAAATCCATGTTGTCAGGTTTTTATGTTCGGCTCCACCAAGTCAGGCCTTTCCTCTAAACGTAATGACAGTATCTTGGGCCGTTTGGCTTATCTGCTTTCGGCGCAGGCGGTGGAGGGGGTTTTAAGCACTGTTTTCTTTTTAAGCCTCGCCTGGATCAACGCAACGAACTATGGGCAGATAATGTATGCCATGGCTGCTGGATCTGTCATCCAGACAATTATTCAATTCGGCCTTTATTATCCACTTGTTTCAAAGCTCGGTAATGTTGATGAATCTGAAACAAAGGGCCTCATTCTGGGCGTTCAGATAATCAAGATAGCGTTGTTCGCTCTCTGTTTCGTGGGTGTATTGATTTTTGCATGGCGACAGCAACTCAGCGCTGAGTTAAGCGCTGTTCTGGCTCTCATCTCCGCGGGATTTTCCGTTGAGGCCTTGGCGGAAACGTTCTTTGCCGGTTTGAGGGTCAGCGGTAACCAGAATGTCGAAGCTCGCATCAAGGTGGCCGGATCAATAGCCTCGTACGGGTATGGATTTATATCCGCCGCCGTGGGACTTGGACCGGTCTATGTCAGCCTTTTTAAATTAATATCCGGGATTACAAGAATTATATTCGGATTCCAAATTTTCCTGAAGAGTCGAGTAAGAACTGGAGTGCTCTCAGGAGCCTGGGTTTCAGTCGGTCCAATGTTCAAGGCTTCTCTCGTTTTTGCTCTCATCGAAATTCTAGGCGTTGTCTACAACAAGGCTAATATCTTTTTTCTTCAGGAACATACCGGGGTCAGCGGCGTAGCCTATTACAGCGCCACCTACAATATATTGGAAGCTATTTCATTGTTGGGATCCGAACAATTTCTCGGATGGGTCATTTTCCCCCTATTGGCTACGCTATGGTGGAAGGACCGAAAGCGAGCCGGGGAGTTAGTGAGGAGAAATGCTCAGTGGCTGATGGCTATAGCTTTTCCTGTCATCTTTTTTCTTTATGCGGAAAGCGCCCTGATAATTGGAGTTATCTATCCAGCCGAATATGTTGACGCTGTATGGATGCAAAAATATCTGGCCTGGACAATTGTGGTATCTTTCGAAAATAACTTGTTTTCTTACGTTATGATAGTAGCCGGCGCCGCAAATATGTTGCTGATCTTTCAGATAGCGGGAACCGTTGTTAATTTCGTTCTTAACTTTACACTGGTTCCTATTTTGAAACTGGAAGGCGGGTGCTTTGTAATTATTTTTACAAAGCTGTTTATAGTCACATTGACCTTTACATATTGTCGTTTGAGTTTTGGATTTGTCCGTGTGAAAGATTTTCTGTTTCCAATCACCCTTGGTTTGACTTCATTTGGTCTTTTTCTCTTTTCCAAGCCTTTGATTTCGTTGCATCCGGCGGTTGCCTCGACGATAATCTTTTATCTGGCTATATTATTCAGTATAGGGCCAAAATTTATAGGGTTTTTCCCAAAAAGGGTCAATTAGTCGGCGAACCTTAGAATTTCTTTATCAGGACTACCCCGCCTAATAGCATCGCTACACCCAGGATCCTCCATATATTTATTGGATGCTCTTCATAGCCCACCCATCCAAAATGGTCGAGCGCCAGTGATGTAATCATTTGCCCTGCCACAATTAGCCCTAGAGTAGTCGCCGCCCCCAACTTAGGGACCAGTATGATGGACGCGAAAACCAGAATGGCTCCAAGAATCCCGCCTGTCCACATCCACCATGGAATCCCTATCAGGCTCTTCATCGGTGGCAATGTCGCGCCTGATATCGTCACATAAACGCTCAGTCCCACCGCTCCAACTATAAATGATATGGCGGCGGCGACAGCGGAATCTCCTGTAACCGCGCCAAGCTGAGCGTTGATTCCAGCCTGGGTGGGAGAGCAAGCCCCTGCTATCAGCGCCAATATTACGTAATACAAATCCATGAATAACGCCTCTGAAAATTAGATTTTCTTAAATTCCAATCATATAAAAACAGAAAACGGAACCCTCTGCTAAGGTTCCGTTTCTAAATCCGTCGCTAAGATTTGTCAGCTACGGTGGGCTCACCTGGAAAAATACGGCGCGTTTTAGTCTATGCTGCGACTACATCGTCTTCGATTGGCCACCGTCCCTGGTTTAACCATCGAACCAATGAAGCGTCTATAGCGTCTTCAAAAACATCGCAGCGAGATGCTATTTCTCTAAAGGAAAGACCCTGCTTAAGCATTGTATGAACATTCTCCGGTGTTAGCCTCACTCGTGATCCTTCCATTTTTAGCATAAGTCACTCCTTTAATCCTTAATATACACTAATTAGTAAACCAACAATTGATCAAGTTCCCTATTCTACAAAATTTCGTCAAACTTATCCTCAATTATTGTTTCAGAACAGCAAAAGATTGCTCACCAACCTGCTCAGCAGGAATAAAAGCTTCCCTGATTTCAGGGAAAACAATCCTGAGAGCCTCATCCATGTGATCAACCAACAATATGTCGAGCCCCTTTTTGATTCTCTTGGGAACCTCGAAAAGGTCTTTTTCATTTTCTCTCGGTATAATTACCCTTGCTATAAGGGCTCGCCTAGCAGCAAGTAGCTTCTCTTTCAGGCCACCTATGGGCAAAATTCTCCCTCTTAAGGTTATTTCTCCGGTCATTGCAAGATCATTCGGAAAAGGTTGTCTCGTCAACGCCGAAAGAATAGCGGTTGTTATGGTTACACCTGCTGATGGTCCATCTTTCGGAGTAGCTCCTTCCGGGACATGGATGTGGATGTCAATTTTATTGTAGAAATCAGGTTTTAGCCCCAAGCTTAACGCTCGTGATCTTACGTAGCTCATAGAGGCTTGCGCTGATTCCTGCATAACCTCTCCAAGTTTGCCCGTTACCGTAAATTTGCCGGAACCCGGCATGAGCGCCACCTCAACAGTCAGGATTTCTCCTCCGACTTCTGTCCACGCCAGACCATTTGCAATGCCAGTCTTGAGGGATTGCTCCTTTTCACCATACCTAAACTTTGGAGCGCCCAGAAACGCGCCTATATCTCGCGGAGAAATTTCCATTCCAGTGTTGATAGACCCGTCTACAACTTTTCGGGCGACTTTCCTGAGAACCTTGGCAATTTGTCGTTCCAATTCCCTAACCCCGGCTTCGCGGGTGTATCGTCTTGCGACGCGAATTAAGGCTTTGCGGGTGAAGGTAATCTGGCTTGAGCTTAAACCATTGGCTTGGATCTGCTTCGGCGCTAAAAAGCGTTCAGCGATTCTCAGCTTTTCAAATTCCGTGTATCCAGGTAACCGGATTATCTCCATCCTGTCCTGGAGCGGCGCTGGTATGCCGTGCAGCGTGTTGGCCGTGGTAATAAACATCACCTTCGAAAGATCATAATCAATATCGAGATAATGATCATTGAAAGTGTGATTTTGCTCGGGATCCAGAACTTCAAGCAAGGCAGCGGACGGATCACCACGGAAATCCATGCTCATCTTGTCAACTTCATCCAGCAACATCACCGGGTTGATGGTCTGGCATTTCTTCATGCTTTGAATTATTTTGCCCGGAAGAGCTCCAATGTATGTGCGTCTGTGCCCCCTGATTTCAGCCTCGTCGCGAACCCCACCTAGCGATATCCTGACGAATTCCCTTCCTGTAGCCCGAGCGATGGATCTTGCGAGCGATGTCTTGCCTACCCCCGGCGGTCCTACTAGACACAGAATGGGTCCTTTGATATCAGGCGCCAGTTTTTGAACCGCGAGATATTCTATTATCCTTTCCTTGACCTCTTTGAGACCGTAATGATCATCATCGAGAATTTGCTGAGCGTCATTGATGTGAATTTCCATTTCTGACATCTCAGACCATGGCAGCACGAGGAACCAGTCAATATAATTCCTTACAACAGTGGCCTCCGCGGACATGGGCGCCATCATTTTGAGTTTTCGAATTTCCTTTCGAACCCGTGATTCGGCGTCTTGCGTAAGCTTCCTTTGTTTGAGTTGCTCCTCAATTTCGGCTATCTCGGTTTTGAACTCGTCTTTTTCACCCATTTCTTTCTGAATTGCTCGCATTTGCTCATTCAGGTAATATTCCTTCTGAGTCTTTTCCATCTGCTTTTTGACGCGTTCCCGAATTTTCTTTTCGATCTCCGATATCTCAATCTCACTCTGCATCAACTCAAGCAGGCGTTTGTATTCGCTGACGAACCGACGTTTTTTCCAGCAACGCCTGTTTATCTTCCAACTTTAGGCTGATCTGACCGGCTATTGTGTCCGCCAGTCGCCCAGGCTCCTTTATGGATTTGATGGCGTTAAGAAACTCCTGCGGGGCTTTGTTGTCGGTGGCCACGTAACTTTCAGAAACGTTGCGTAGGCCCCTGGCCAATGCCTGAATTTCAATCTCACGGCCCGTAAATTCGTCTTCGATGGGAGTGATCTCCACACGGAAATAAGGGTCATGCTCAATGAAGCGCTGTATTGACGCTCTATACCGTCCCTCCACAAATATCTTCACTGTGTTGTCGGGCAATTTCAATAGTTGAATTATTTGGCCGACGACACCTATGGAAAAGATGTCCTCCGCTTCAGGATTTGTCTGTTGGGCGTTTCTCTGTGAAGCCAGAAAAATCAGCTTCTCACTCTTGATAGCGGTTTCTACCGCCTTTATGGATCTGTCTCTTCCCACAAACAGCGGCGCTACCATATGAGGGAAAACAACGATGTCTCTAAGAGGCAAAAGCGGCAATACTATATTTGGCGAGACTATTGTTTCGTCTTTCTTTCCAAAAAACATTTTAAGCTACCTTAAGTTTGGAATTACAGAAAGGCTATCTAGTTAGGTCAACTTGTCGTCAAATTTCTCAGGATGCGGATGTTTCAGCTTCTTTCTCAAAAACCAAAATACAGGGAGATCGTTTTTGTATTACATCGTCATTCACGATGACTTCCTGGAGGTTTTTGAACTCAGGCAACTCGTACATTATGTCTAACATCGCCGCTTCAAGTATGGATCTAAGACCTCTCGCGCCGGTTTTGCGATGCAGAGCCTGGGATGCTACCGAGCGCAGAGCCTCATCGGTAAATCGTAGTTTGACCTGTTCAAAACCAAAGAGCTTCTTATATTGGCGTACCAAGGCGTTCTTAGGCTCGAGAAGTATACGCACCAGCGCTTCCTCATTGAGTTCATGGAGAGTCGCAGCGACCGGTAACCGCCCGACAAATTCAGGAATAAGCCCGTATCTGATCAGATCCTCCGGTTGAACCTGTTCAAGAAGGTCCGCCACATCATCATTCTTTGATCCGCCGATTTGAGCGTTGAATCCCATGGATTTCATGTTGAGACGCTGTTGAACCACTCTATCCAGCCCAACAAAAGCTCCTCCGCATATGAAGAGTATGTTGGTCGTATCAACCTGCAAAAACTCCTGCTGCGGATGTTTACGGCCACCCTTGGGAGGAACATTGGCCATGGTTCCTTCAACAATTTTTAACAAGGCCTGTTGAACGCCTTCGCCGGAAACATCTCGGGTTATGCTAGGATTCTCGGTCTTGCGAGAGATTTTGTCGATTTCATCAATGTATACTATCCCCCGGCAAGCCCTTGATATGTCATAGTCAGCATTCTGTAGCAGGCTTAAAATTATGTTTTCAACGTCCTCACCGACATATCCAGCCTCGGTCAAAGTAGTAGCGTCGGCGATAGCGAATGGAACGTTCAAGTATGCGGGCCAGAGTCTGCGCCAGTAGGGTCTTTCCCGAGCCAGTCGGGCCGATTAACAGTATGTTGCTCTTCTGTAGCTCGACACCATCCAGGTCGGGTTTGGAATCAATCCTCTTGTAATGGTTGTGCACAGCGACTGATAGAATCTTTTTGGCCTGCTCCTGACCTATCACATATTCATCCAGTGAAGCTTTAACCTCAGAGGGGTTGGGAACTTTAGACTTGCCTCGCCCCATCTCCTCTTTTTCATATTCTTCAGCGATGATTTCATTACAAAGTTCAATACATTCATCGCAAATATATACCGTCGGTCCAGCAATTAATTTCCTGACTTCGTCCTGGCTTTTTCCACAAAAAGAACAATAAAGAGAAGAAAAATTGCCTTTTCTTGCTGCCATGTAATCCTCCTTCAGCGCGTCCTCATGAGGGCGATTCACCGGCCTGGCGCTCACCCTCATAAAAACGTCTGAGTATTTCCCTGATTAGTTCAGCCTGAGCTTCCTTTATCTTTAATCTGTCATTGAAGACCGGAGTCTTCCAGGAATCAGGACAATATCAAACCTGTGCTTTATTCTTGAGATCAGAAATCGCACGATGAGTTAGCACATTATCAACTATTCCATACCCTACTGCTTCTTCTCCGCTCATGAAATAGTCTCGTTCCGTATCCGACTCGATCCGTTCCAAAGGTTGGCCTGTGTGATCTACCAATATCCTGTTCAGCTCACTACGCATTCTCAGGATTTCGCGGGCATGTATTTCAATGTCCGTAGCCTGTCCCTGGAAACCTCCCATGGGCTGATGGATCAGGATTCTGGCATGAGGCAACGCATGCCGCTTACCCTTCGTGCCTGCGGCAAGAAGCAGAGCGGCCATTGACGCTGCTTGACCAATACAGATAGTTTGAATTTCCGGTTTTATGTATTTCATGGTGTCATAAATCGCTAGACCGGACGTCACTACTCCACCAGGAGAGTTGATATAGAAATTGATGTCCTTATCAGGATCGTCACTCTCCAAAAAAAGGAGCTGAGCGATGATGAGATTTGCCACCATATCATCTACCGCTGTACCCAGGAAAATAATCCGCTCCTTTAGGAGGCGCGAGTAAATATCATACGATCGTTCACCACGGCTAGTCTGTTCTACAACAATAGGAACCAACATTATTCATCACTCTCTTTTCGTAATTATTCGGCCGATTCCGTTTCCTGCTCTGAATAGGCCTTTTCTGTAATGTCAGATTGACTTTCAATAAATGAATATATTTTATCTTCAAGTAAAGAAGATGTGAAATTGTCCATCGTCTGATTTTCTTCCAACTGATCTTTCAAAAAATCAGGGGTCCAACCGAAAATCTTTGCGCGCTTTTCCAGTTCCGAGTTTATTTCGTCTCCGTTTAGCTGAATCTCTTCTTTTTCTCCGATAGCCTTAATAATTAGAGCCGCTTTCACCTGTTCCAAGGCTCGCGGTTTTATTGAGTCGCGTTGAGCCTTGTCCGGCATGGGAAACCTCTTCATGTCTATTCCCTGACGGGCAAGATTCTCCCTTGCGCCCATAACTATATCGTCGATTCGCGATTCAACCAGTGATTCGGGAGCTTCAAAGGGATTCGCTTCAATAATCTTTTCAACGATCTGCTTCCTCAATTGCTGTGTGGTGTCCATATCAAATGAGCGGTGCAAATCTTCAGTGACTTGTTTTTTTAAATCATCCAAAGACTCAAAGTCTCCGGCGTCTTTAGCCAACTCGTCGTTAAGTTCAGGGACGACTCTCTCTTTGGCTTCCTTTATAGTTATGGTGAACGTCACTGGCTTTCCGGCCAATTCCTTCCGAGGAAAGTCATCGGCGAGATTATGCGTTATGGTGGCCGGTTCCCCTAGCTTCAAACCAATTATTTTCGAGTCAAAATCCGGCAGATAAAAGTTTCTTCCTATTTCCAGATGATAATCATTTACGGTTAAAGATTTAACGGTCTCACCATCAGCCACCGCTTCAATATCTACAACTGTATGGTCGCCATCCTGAATGTCCCTACCCTCAGCTATTGGAACCAATCTAGCGTGTCTTTGCCTCACGGATTCCAATCGCTCGTCAACTTCTTTATCCTTGACCTCTCGAACCGTCTTTTCCAAAGATAGGCCTTTATATCCCTGCACATCGAGTTCAGGAGGGGCTTCAATTTCGACCGTGTAAATAAAAGGTTTTCCTGCTTCTAAAGGCTCCTGGTCCAAATGGATCACCGATATTGGCTTGATTTTCTTTTCATCCAGCCCAAGCTCAAATGTTTCTTCAATAATCTTCTTGGCCGCGTCACCTAGGACCTGTTCCTTAAACAAGTTCTTCAGGATCTCCATCGGTACTTTCCCTCTGCGAAACCCCTTGATTTGGGCGTTTCTTTTGAGATCCTTGTACTGTGCGTCGAGTGTTTCAGACACTCGATCTTGAGGAACTTCGAAAGTCACTTTCTTTCTGACAGCGCTTAGATCTTCAACCTGAATGTTTGTCATGACTCCTCTTTCACATAAATATTTGGCCACACCGATGGGGTCAGAAGATTTGAAATCAAAACCTGGCGGAATGGACACTGTCAACTAACATTTTTATTATACTTCTCTACGCTGCAAAAGGGAAGTTTCTGAAATCCGTAAGTTCCTCACGAAGTTCATTTTTCTTGAACGGCATATCGGATTCTGTTAGGGATTTCATTAATCTTGCGATTTTTCGAAATAGTTACGGAGAAAATTGACCTTGCCTTCAAATCCAGAAAGATCCACTCCCCTCATAAGCGTGGTAGTTCCCGTATATAACGAAGAAGCCAATGTGGTCAGCCTCGTCAACCAGTTGAACGATACGTTTCTCAAACTAAAAATAGATTGGGAATTGGTCTTTGCTCTGGATCCTTGCACAGACCATACTGAAGACAAGATCCTTGAACTTATAGGAGCAGGCTTCCCAATTAGACTTGTTAAGTTCTCCAGACGTTTCGGTAAACCACTTTCGCTGATCGCCGGCCTTCGTCATTGTCTTGGAGAAGCATGTGTCGTAATCGACTCGGACCTTCAAGACCCACCAGAACTCATCGGAGAGATGATAGATAAATGGCAGGATGGAAATCTGGTTGTCATAGCCCAGAGAACATCGAGACTAGGTGAACATTTCTTTTATCTAAAGGCAGCAGAACTTTTCTATTGGATTCTGGAAAAATGTTTCTGAGGTTACGATACCTAGAAACACCGGTGACTTTCGGTTGCTCGATAGACGGGTTGTCGAAGAAATGCTTAAGATCAACGAAAAACACGGATTCTTAAGAGGTTTGACCGCTTTAGTAGGTTTCAAAACCGCTACAATCCCATTTCAAAGGAATCCAAGACTAGCTGGTAAGACTCAAATTTCGATATTAGGAGCTGTTAACATAGCGCTCGACGGGATCATCCCTTTTTCCAAAGCGCCGATACGACTTGTCCTTGCCCTGGGTCTGTTGATATTTAGTGTGGGGGTTGTATCCGGGCTAGTCTTTACCATGTGTGGATTGTTCAGCGGCTTTGGCGATAACTCGGGGATACATGCGTTACTTTTGTCGTTCTGGATATTATTCGGATTGACCATTGGTTGTCTTGGCGTAGTCGGTGAGTATGTTTTGCGTTGTTATGAAGACTCCCGGGACCGACCCTTATTTATAGTCGACAAGATTGTGGAATCGGAAAATCTGTTGAGGAAACTGCAATAGTTTCAAATTGTCCTTTCGAGTTTTGGAAATATCCTTACGTGACTCACGGAAGATCTCTCATCCATAGTTTAAATTCTTTGTCGCACGGGTAGAATTATGAAGGTTTTTGTTACTGGTGGAGCAGGATTCATAGGAAGCCATATTGTTGATGAGCTGGTTAGGCGTGATTTCGAAATAATAGTGTACGACAATCTCTCTACAGGTTACGAACGCCACCTGCAACCTGGACTGTCCAGGGGGCGTGTAGGATTGATAGTCGGTGATATTCTTGATCTTCCTAACATGATCGACTCCATGAAGGGATCCGCTTTGGTCTTCCATCTGGCCGCAAATGCTGATGTCAGGGGAGGAAAGGCAAATACCGCTTTAGATTTGGAACAAAACGTTGTAGGAACCCACAATGTGCTCGAGGCTATGAGGATCAATCACGTTCCCGAAATCGTTTTTACGAGTTCAGCGACGGTATATGGGGAACCCGACATATTTCCAACCCCAGAGAACTACGCTCCACTCCAAACGTCGCTTTACGGGGCTTCAAAATACTCTGCTGAAGCCATGATTCAGGCTTATGGCGAGTATTTCGGGATTCGCAGTTACATGTTTAGGTTTGTCTCCTGGATTGGGGAGCGATATTCACACGGTGTAGTTTATGACTTCATCAAGAAGCTCAAGACAAACCCTAATGAGCTAGAGATCCTGGGTGATGGGAACCAGAGAAAATCTTATCTGCACGTTGAAGATGGTGTTAGCGGAATCTTTCTATCCATTCAGAATATCAGGGAACAAAAAAATGTGATAAATCTGGGGCATGAAGATTACATGAATGTGAAACGGCTAGCCACGATAGTGACAGAAGAAATGGGTCTCAAGGACGTGACATTCCGTTATACCGGTGGAGTCAGGGGCTGGCTTGGAGACAGTCCGTTTGTTCATCTGGACATAAGAAAAATCAGGTCGGCAGGTTTTGAGCCCCTGGTGTCTATAGAACAGGGAATTCGGCGAACCGCCAGGTATCTTCTGGAAAACGAGTGGCTACTGGACTCTCGTCCAACCGGTGGTACCGGTTATCGAACCTAAACAAGCGACAGGTATTTTGAAGATTCTAGACAGATATATCATCCGTGAGTTCATGAAGATATTCTTAATCTGTCTCACCGTGTTTGTGTTTGTGTTTTTGCTCATCGAGATCACCGACAAAATCAAGTATTACTTTCAATACAACCCGCCCGGATTCCTGATGCTGAAATATTTCCTTGTAAAGATTCCGGGTTATCTTTTTTTCGCATTGCCGATGGCGATTTTACTAGCCGGGATGCTCACTCTTCTTTTAATGGCGAAGCATTCGGAATTGATAGCCATGCAGGCAGGCGGTATTGACGCTATTAGCATAGCCAAACCTGTAATAATTGTTGGTTTAATCGGGTCGGTAGTGATGTTTCTATCCAATGAAACGATTATCCCGTGGTCCAACCGATATAGTGAGTATATTCAAAATATAGAAATAGCAGGTAAAAGAGAAGCCACATTCGTGCGATTTGATCAAATATGGCTTAAATCGGCCGACTCAATTACGCATATCAGAAAATATGACAGGCATAATCTTACACTGGAAAGAGTTTCAGTCATACGCTGGGATAGTCATTTCAATTTCATCGACAGGATCGTTGCGGACAAAGCTAAGTGGTGGAACAATCAGTGGATTTTTTATGGAGTAAATCGGACTGTCAAAACGCCAGACGGCAACTTTGTGGTGGACACCATTCCATCAATGAAAGGCCCGTTGGACAAAAGACCAAGTGAGTTTGAAAAAGGAGAAACTCCTACTAAGGAGATGAATCTCACCCAACTGGGCGAACTTATAGACAAGCTCGATTCCGAGGGTCAAACCCCCACTCGCTATTTGGTCGACTGGCATGACAAAATCGCTTTTCCTCTTGTATGTCTCATCATGGCTGCGCTTAGTGTTCCATTCGCTGTGCGTGTAGGACCACGAGGCGGAGGAGTCGCCATCGGGCTTGCCGGTTCACTCGCAATAGCTTTTAGTTATTGGATAGTGCATACGATGTTCATCGCATTGGGACACGGGGGCTACATTCCGGCAATGGTGGCCGCCTGGGCTGCCAATGCCTTATTTGGGCTCGCCGCTGGAATACTCCTGTTGAACGCCTGTACATCAATTTGACTAATACAAAATTCCACAGATAAACGTCCCAACAATAACTCCTAACCCAATGGCGTAAAACCTGGAGAGTGAGTTCCATTCGCAGAAATCTGTTGATCTACACACAGAGCTGTATTCATGGTTTATGGAATTGAACATGGGAAGAGCGTTTCCTTGAATTCCTTATTGGCCTGATCTATAACAATCTCATCCCAAATATTACTAAAACAGCGTCTGGCTTTTTATATCAGACGCTAGACTGAGCCCATATGAATTTAGCGGAATCCTCAATCCGCTTTCCAATTACGGTTATCGTGCGAGTACTGCTAGTGCTCGTATTTGGTTACGTTTGCTTAACTTTCCTCACCGTCGAACTTAAACCAGACACAGAACAACCGGTTCTAGTCGTTTGGACCCGATTCACGGGCGCCGCCCCTGAAGAAGTGGAAGGTGAGGTCACAACTCGCTTTGAGGAAAACATTAGCGGCGTTTCAAATATGATTTACACTCAAAGCTACTCTCGAAGCGGAGAATCTCTAATAGTAATATTCTACCGGCCCGGAACAAACCTCGATATTGCGGCTTCCGAACTTCAAAGAAACCTGGACAGGGTCCGGGATCTTCCAAAACTGGTAGAGAAACCCCAGATATTCAAAGCAAGCGATCGAGTCAGCCTGCCTGTGTACCAATTCGCCATGATCGGCAAGGCCAACATCGTTTCCATGTCTACTTGGGCGGACAGGGACATCGCTCCACGGATCAAGAGAATAGCCGGGGTGGGGGATTGCACGTTTGATGGGAACCGCGATCGGGAAATGAGAATCATCTTTGATCCTGAAAGATTGAAAGCTAGAAAGCTCACCGTTTACGACATTATAAAATTTATCGACCGGACAAATTTAAACCAGAGCGCAAGTTATTTCACTCAGGGGCCTCTTGAATGGACGGTTCGTATAGTTGGTGAATTATTGACTACAGAGGCCTTTAGGCGAGTAGTCATATCGAAACCTGAGGAACCGATAGTATATCTGACCGATGTGGCAAAGATCGAGGACGCATACGAAAGACCCGATTCATATTGCCGGGTCAATGGTAAACCCGGTATCGTGTTCAATGTGTTCAACCAGGTTGGAGCTGATATTGTCCGAACCATCGATCAAGTGGATAATGAACTGGTCTTGTTACAAAAAGAGTATGGCCCTCAAGGCGCCAATTTTCAAAAACTATATGACCAGAGCAATTACATCCGGGATGCCGTTAGTATCGTTAGGAGAAGCCTCATTGAGGCTATCGGCCTGGTTTTACTAGTCCTGTTCATATTCTTGCGCAATTGGCGCAGCATATTCATTGTTGCCACATCCATCCCAGTTTCCGTAATCGGCACGTTCATCGGCATGTACCTGGGAGGTTATTCCATAAACGTCCTGTCTCTCGCTGGTCTGGCTTTGTCCATCGGAATGATAGTGGATGACGCCATAGTCGTGCTCGAAAACATCTACCGTCACCGATTTGAAGAAAACAAGAGCATCGTTCGAGCGGCTGTGGACGGCACCCGTGAAGTAGGTGGAGCGGTATTCATGTCGACGCTCACTACATCAGCGGTGTTTTTACCGGTCTTGATGCTCAAGGGCGAGGTCGGCACATTGTTCGGCCCGGTCGCGTTCATCATTTCATGCGCTATTTTCCTATCTCTTTTCGACGCTTTTACTGTCGTTCCCATGCTCGCCTCACGATGGATGAAAGAGGAGAGCAAGCCGTCGGGAATATATGGAAAATTAATGGCTCCGTTTTCTTATTTGGATGTTATTGGGCAAAAAGTCGCGGACGGATTATTAGGAGCGCTTGAATTCTTTTTGCACGGGCTTAACAGAAAAATCATTTTGATTATAAGCGTAGTCATACTCCTTGCGATCTCCTACAAGTTGTTGCCGGGCATGGGTTACTTGCCTACCGGTGGAACAAATCTAATACGAATGCAGGTGGAAACTTCCGAAGGCTTAAACCTGGATGAGAAAAGCCGGTTGATGACTATCCTCGAAGAGCGATGGCGTAACATCAACGGGGTCAGATATATTGTTTCCATACCTAATCGTAACATGATGAAAAACATGATTTATCTGGTTTGCGATCGTGAAGAAGATAGTGGGGTGTCACCTCAGAAGATCGCACGCCAAGCCTATTCCCAATCTCTCGATCTGCCTTTTAAGGCCGTAAATCCCATTAGATTTCCTTTGTTTGGCAACATCTACTCCAGGTCTAACGTGGTGGATATACGAATGATGGGCAAGAGCTACGAAGTCCTTGAACCCCTTGTACGAGAAATCATGGAAATAGGAGCGAACACTAGGGGTGTTATCTTTCGATATAATGATCTGTACCTTCGCAAACCTCAGGTAGAGGTGAAGGTAGATCATCAACGAGCCACTCATTTTGGATTTGATGTGAAAGATATCGCAGACGCTGCGGAAGCGGCTGTCGGAGGCCAAAGGACTACCACCCAGTATGATGTCCAAGGCCGATATTATTATATTAGAGTACAGGGAATGCAGCAGGCGATTCAAAATGTTGCGGACGTAGGAAAAATAGTGCTTATTTCTCCCAAAGATTCAAAAACCCAAGTCCCCCTGTCCGCAATCGCCTCCGTGACAACAACATTTGGACCACTTCAGATAAATCATTATAATTCGAAACGAAGCGCTAGATTGCAATTTACGATCCAAGACCGTCCTTTGAGTGAAGTTTTTGGAGAGATTGTAACAAAAATCGGATCCACTGTATCTTTTCCCGTCGGTTATTCATGGGTTCCTTTTGGAGCCGTGAATGAACTCAAGGCGCTTAATCAGGCTATTAAGTTTGTTTTCCCCTTGTCGGTCATCGTAGTTTACTTGTTGCTTGTAATGCAGTTTCAATCTTTTGTCCGTCCTCTTTCCATATTGTTGAGCGTTCCTCTCTCTATAATCGGGGCAAATTTTATTGTAATCTTAACTCGAATCCCTTTTGATTCGTTCACTATCCTTGGCTACATCATGATGGTGGGTCTCGTCGTCAAGAATGCCATTATTTTGATTACTTATGCTGTTCAGTTGATAGAGGAACAAGGGATAGACCGTGATCAGGCTTTGATACTTGCCAGCAAGCGCAGAATGCGTCCTATCTTTATGACTGCCATTGCAATGGTTCTGGGCATGCTGCCATTGGCGCTCAAGTCAGGGGCGGGAGCGGAAATATACAATGGATTGGCCATGGCCGTAGTTGGAGGTCTAACTGTCGCGACTCTTTTCACCCTGATCTTTATCCCCGTTGTCTACACTATTCTGGATGATGTGAAAAATCGATTCTGGAAGGTCAAGCCAGTTTCCCTGGATGATTGAACCGATTTCTTTCCAACAATAAGGAGATACGAAGATGAAAGCGTTGGTAACAGCAAATCTAAGCCAGGAAATTCTCTCTCCATTGTTGCCTGACCATGACCTGGTTGTTAACCCCAATGACTTTCCAATGTCCCATGACGAGATTCTGGATGCGCTCCGTGATAAGGATGGTCTACTTTGTTCGATCTCCGACCGAATCAGCGCCGAGGTAATGGATTGCGCTCCTAACTTAAGGATGATAGCGAATTTTGGTGTGGGTTACGATAACATTGACCTGCCGGCGGCCTCCGCAAGAGGAATCAAGGTTTCAAACACTCCTGGAGTTTTGACTGATTCAACCGCGGATTTAACTTTTGCTCTTATATTAGCTGTAGCCCGACGGGTTGTTGAAGGAGACGGCCGTAACCGCGCTAAACAATGGGGTCCTTGGGCGCCTTTTGTTTTTTTGGGGACCGAGGTCACAGGAAAAACATTAGGAATAATCGGTCTTGGTGAGATTGGAAAAGCGGTGGCTCGTAGGGCCAGAGGTTTCAGGATGCCAATTCTTTATCACAACCGTAGGAAAATCGCGGAAAGTCAGGAACTGGAACTTGGAGCTAGATATGTTGACTTGAAAACCCTGTTAAGAGAATCGGATTTTGTATCTCTACACGTATCATTGAACGATCAATCCAGGGGCATTATCGGGACTTCAGAGCTGGCTCTCATGAAACCGTCAGCTTTCATTATAAATGTGTCAAGGGGACCCGTAATTGATGAGCACGCTCTTGTAAGGGCTCTCACAGACAAGACGATAGCTGGGGCTGGTCTGGATGTTTACGAAAAAGAGCCTCAACTTGCCGCTGGACTGGCTGATTTGAAGAACGCCGTTCTTTCGCCTCATATGGGAAGCGCTACACTTGAAACAAGAATTGCCATGGGAAAACTCGCCGTGGCAAATTTGTTGGCAGGTTTGAGCGGACAAAAGCCTCCAAATTGTCTAAACTGGTCAACTGTTTGAAATGCAGAGTTTTGGCCGGTGTTGGCACTACAACCCCAATCTTTTTTAGGAGAGATAATCAAGATATGTTGCCTATAGGTGAAGCGCAGAAAAAAGTTCTCGAGGAAATCCCCGTTCTCGGCCGAGAAAGAATTCACATACTGGAAGCCCTGGGAAGAATTCTAGCCCAGGACGTCGAAGCTGTCCGAGATGTCCCGGCTTCGGACAATTCCGCCATGGATGGATACTGTGTTCGACATGTGGATCTCGCTGGCGCTAATTCTTCGAGCCCCGCCCGTTTGGAACTGATTGGAGAATCCCCGGCGGGTAAACCGTATCAGGGCGTTCTCGAACATGGGCAGACAGTCAGAATAATGACTGGGGGGCTGATTCCGAGAGGAGCTGACACAGTAATCATGCTGGAAGACACGGAACGTGAAGGCAATTTAGTAGTTTGCCTTAACGATCCGGGGCACGGCGCTCACATAAGACCCAGAGGGGAGGATGTGCGAACCGGAGAAACAGTATTACACCAAGGGGATGTCGTGAGACCCCCGGAAGTTGGGATGCTCGCCACTTTGGGACATGCCTATGTATACGTTCATCAAAGGCCCGTTGTTGCTATTTTGTCTACTGGAGATGAACTTGTCGACCTTGACGAGCCTTTCATTCAGGGAAAGGTTGTTTGCTCAAACACATACAGCTTGGCAGCTCAGACATTGGATTGTGGAGCGATTCCCTTATCTTTGGGTATAGCGTCGGACAATTCCGATGATCTTCGGTCAAGGCTAAGAGATGGCTTGAGAGCTGATGTTATTCTTACTTCCGGCGGAGTATCGGTGGGTAAATATGACTTGGTCAAAGACACCCTTACTGAAGTGGGGATGAAAGTCAAATTCTGGAAGGTCGCCATGAAGCCGGGAAAACCTCTTGTTTTCGGAACCATCGGGGAGAAACCCGTTTTCGGTCTGCCTGGAAATCCAAGCTCAGCGATGATTTCATTCGAACAGTTTGTCCGGCCCGCTCTGCTGAAAATGATGGGTAGAAAAAACCTTTACAGGCCTCTGCTAGAGGCTGTGTTGGCTCAGGACATAAAAGTATCCTCAGGGAGGCTTCACCTGGTAAGATGCAAATTATTTGAAAAAGATGGAATAAAGATGGCGGTATCGACCGGGACCCAGAGTTCAGGGGCATTACGCTCAATGGTTGTTGCAGACGGGCTGATGATTCTTCCGTCTGAAAATGCGCCTTTCAAAGCAGGAGACAAGATCAAGGTGCAATCTCTACACACTGATAGTCCCCTGAGCCCAGAATCACACTATTAGCGCCTTGAAAGGAACGGGCGACTTTACTCAGAAAGGTGTCTTTCTAAGAATACTCTGTTCACGAGCCGGACCTACTGAAACCAATGTGACCGGAACTCCGGAAAGATGTTCAATCATCTCAACGTAGTCTCGTGCATTCTTCGGGAGATCATCGAACGATCTACAATCGGATAATTGTTCGTCCCAACCTTTTACTTCCCGGTAGCGAGGAACGACTCGACTGAAATCATCAATATTGGAAGGAACGTGGTCCAGGGCCTTGCCATCCAGTTCGTACCCTACTGCTATTTTTAGTGGGGATATCCCCGTCAGAACATCCATTTTTGTCAGAGCGATTCCTGTTAAACCGTTCAGTCGGACGCTGTGATTTACGATCACCATGTCCAACCATCCACACCGTCTGGGTCTGCCAGTTGTAGCTCCGTATTCACCGCCCTTTTCTCTCAGGTCCTCTCCCAGTCTATCTGTTAGCTCAGTAGGAAATGGTCCTTGTCCGACTCTTGTTGTGTAGGCTTTTACAACACCCCAGCATTTTTCAATAACGTTGGGGCCTACTCCTGATCCTGAGCAAGCGTTTCCAGTAACCACATTCGAAGACGTTACAAAAGGATATGTGCCATGATCTATATCGAGCAGAGTTCCTTGAGCCCCTTCAAATAAAACGTGGCGACCGCCACCTATAAAATTTTGCAGGGTGACGTTCGTGTCGGTAATGTGAGGGGCAAGACTTTCTCCATAACCGAGATACTCCTGCACAATTTCTTCAGGATTAAGCTTGGGTCTTCTAAAACGCCTTTCGATCAAAAAATTTTTCTCGTCCAATGCGGCGTAAACTCTTTCGCGAAAGAACGCGGGCCTTGTCAAGTCTCCAATGCGTATGCCCATGCGGGACGCCTTATCTTCATAGGCCGGTCCAATGCCCCGGCCCGTTGTTCCTATTTTGGACGTACCCAGGAATTCCTCTCGACCCTGGTCAATAATTTTGTGGTAAGGCATGATCACCTGGGCCCTATCGGATATAAGCAACTGATTGTCTTTTAGGAAATGACCCCGCTCGCGAAGCTCAGCCTTCTCATAAAGGAGCACCGATGGGTCAACAACAAGGCCATTGGCGATAATGTTAGTAATGTCGGGGTATAGTATTCCAGATGGAATCAAATGTACAATAATCTGTTCCCCGCCTACCTTAAGTGTGTGCCCGGCGTTGTTTCCGCCCTGAAAACGGACCACCACATCCGCCCTGCTAGTGAGTAGATCTACTATCTTTCCTTTTCCTTCATCACCCCATTGGGCCCCAACGACTACAAGTGTACTCAAAAGTTATCGCCTTTCTTGATAAGTCTGAATAATGGTTAAACCGATTTATGTTTGCATTTTCAATTCGATGCTAATACATACGTCCAATTCAGGCAAATCCTCTAGAATTATTTGATCAACGCTCAATATTCCGTCAATGTTTCTTATCCTCTCGAGCGTTTCCTCATCTGCCGGACTGTCAATATTGGTAATGGAGATGGCTGTTCCACCAGCGCAATTCCGGGACAAATTCATTTGAGCAATGTTTACCTTTTTTTGTGCGAGGATGCCCGTTATCCCTGCGATCATTCCTGGGATATCCCTGTTCTTTACGATCAGCATGGGACCAGCCGGAACAGCCTCGGTGACAAATTCATTTAGGCCTATTATTCGGGGTTCTTCTCCAAATCGGCGAATCAGTACGCCCTCTACCTTGATTGACATTTTGTCAGTAGATAAAACCTCTATCGTTATTGACGGTCTGCCTCCAGACGATTCCTTTAGAATTGTTTCATGAACCTGAATCCCACATTCCTGAGCCGTAACATTGGCATTTACCAGGTTAACATCCGTGCCCTTGAACACGTTAAGAAAACCAGTGAGGACAGAGGTCGTAAGTGGCCTTACGTCCCAATCTACAAGCTCACCCCTAAAGCTAACTTCTATTTTGGAAGCGCTTCCTGATGATAACCCACCGATGAACATTCCGAGTCTGCGGGCGAGTTCAGCGTACGGCCCCATCTTTGTACGAAGCGCTGGATCCACTATTGGAACATTTACAGCGTTTCCAAGCGTTCCATTTTCAAAGAAATCCGTCAGGGAGTCAGCTATTGATTGCGATATTTTCGCTCGAGCCTCGTCGGTGGCCACGCTCAAGTCTGGTGTCGCTATTACTTTAGGATGATTGAGAAGTAGACTACTCTTCGCATGAACATCAAAATGCGCGTCTATGCCGGCGCACGCAACTTTACCAGATTCCAGGGCGGCCCATAAAGAATTTTCATGAATCAGGCCGGCCTTACCGATATTTATCACGATTGCGCCCGGTTTCATCAAATCAAAAGCTTTTGAGTTAAGCAGGTTCTTGGTGTTGCTAGTTAAAGGAACATGCAACGAAATTACGTCCGACTGACAAAGCAGCTCTTCCAATGAGACGGGCCTGAAACCCTGATGTTTGATCGTGTTTGAAGGAATAACCGCATCATGGATCAAGACATTCATCCTGAGTCCGCGGGCTGCGTAGCGAGCCACCACTGCTCCAGTCTTCCCGTAACCAATGATCCCCAGGGTCTTCCCTGCCATTTCCCTGCCCTGAAATTTCTTCTTTTCCCACTTGCCTTGCTTCATCGAATCCACCGCAGTTGGCAAATGTCTGTGGGCAGCAGTGATTAGGGCAATTGTGTGTTCAGCGGCGGAAACAATGTGACTGGCCGGCGCGTTCATTACGATCACGCCTCGCCGGGTAGCTGCTTGAATATCAATATTTTCGAAATCAACACCGGCTTTGGCTATTACTTTCAAGCCGGGACAAGAATCCAGGGCTTCAGCCTGGATTCGCACATCATTACCTATAACAACAGCGTCATACTGAGGAAGGATCTCCTGCAGATGTCTTGTGTCCAGTCCGAGTTTTACCTCCACATCGAGTGAAGGGCTCGATGATAGAGCGCTGAGCCCGGTTTCATGGATCTCATCCGCAACTAGAATTTTAAATCGCATATCAGATTAACCGTTCTTCTTGGCGAAATCCTTCATAAAATCTACTAGTGTCTTAACTGATTCAAGCTCAATGGCATTGTATATCGACGCTCTACATCCACCAACAGATCGATGACCCTTGAGCCCTCCCAATGAGTTCTTCGACGCTTCCGCCGTGAATTTCTTCTCAAGTTCTTCCGACTTAAGGCGGAACGTGACATTCATCATGGATCTACTATCGTTGTCGGCCGTACCCATATAAAAATCGGACCCATCCATATAATTATATAACAGATCGGCTTTTTCCCTGTTGCGGCGTTCCATTTGTTCCAGGCCCCCAATGGTTTCTTCTATCCATTTCAGAACCCTGCTTACCATAAATATTGAGAGACATGGTGGGGTATTGTACAAAGAATTTTTTTCCGCATGAGTTGAGTAACGAAGCATGGTTGGAATGTTTTTAGGGCAACGCTCCAACATGTCTTCTCGAATGATAACCAAAGTGACCCCGGCGGGTCCGAGGTTCTTTTGCGCTCCAGCATAAATCAAACCAAAGGGGTTTGGATCAAAAGGACGACTGAAGATGTCAGAAGACATATCTGAGACCAAGGGGATTTTCCCTGAATTCGGGGCTGAACTCCACTGTGTCCCCTTGATGGTATTGTTGGAAGTGTAATGAAGGTACGCCGCCCCAGGTGAAACTTTATATTCTTTGGGAATATAGCAGAAATTTCTGTCTTCACTTGAGGCTATTACGTTGTGCGGTAGACCCAGAATCTGAACCTCTTTAATCGCCTTTGTAGCCCAAGTTCCGGTATTGATGTAGTCCGCAGACATGTTTGATGGGATCAGGTTCATCGGAATCATGGTGAATTGCAAACTCGCCCCACCTTGCAGGAACAAAACTTTGAAGTCCGAACTCATATTGAGTAGTCGCCTTGCCCGGTGAACGGCATTGTCTATGACTTCTTCAAAAGCGGTTGAACGATGGCTGATTTCTGCAATCGACATTCCAGAGCCTTTGAAGTCCACCAAGGCTTCCCGTGTTTCTTCAAGGACAGGCAAAGGAAGCGCTGCGGGTCCAGGGTTGAAATTGTGGATTCTATGGGTCATTTTTTCGGCCTCCTGACAATATGGAAAGGTCGGAACGCAATACACAAGTTATGAAATATAAAGGAATCCATGTCGATTTTTCAACAAAAATCAACATCTTCTATCATTATATAGGCAAACGAATGGAATTGAATATCGATCGCTTTTGTGAGATTCTCTTCTCGCTATAAATCCTGTGTTTCTGCTAGGAGGGCTATCGAAATGCCTGGCATCGACGAACTTCTCAAAAAATACGGAGGAGAATTAAGTAGCGTTTCTTCCTTTGATCCTACTTTTTGCTTTCTGGTGGATTTTTAGCATGCTCGGGTCCAAAGTCAGGAAGACGGGCACAAACAACTCAGAAGCCGAATCACCCGGATTGCAGGAACGTTTCCTCCGGACAATAGGTGGGGATCAGATTGAAAATCAAGAACCCAGGGGTCAAATGACCGAGAGTGGATCTTACGAAGTTTACCGACCTGAGGAGAACCCTCAGTATAATCAGGGTGGGTCCGAACGAACCGGCACGATCCAACCTAGACCTATTAATCCCAGATGGTGGGGCGCATGAATCGCGGAGACGTCCTTGTAATGGACCCTTGGTTCTTCAAGTTAAAGAAATTATGCGCCGCCGTTGTGTTTTTGGTTTTCGCGCTTCTCTTTACTTTCGATGGGCGCTGTCTGGCGGCTGAACCAGACAAGGCCAAAACCCCATCAGTTGAAACCTCAAAGAAAAAACCCGCGTCTGCCGATGAGACTCCAGGACGGGAACTGTCATGGGAAATGCCTGGCCGACTATCGATATATGATCTTCAGTTTGGACCCGCTATTCCCCAGGATCACGGGTGGAAATTTCTGGGTAACAGTCGGACTTTTAATGCGGGACTTTTTGGTGACCGCCTTATTCTTATGATTCGTTTCTCTTTTCGGTCGTCAACATCGGACACTCCTCTTAAATTCGTGGTCAAGTTGCCGGATTCAAGACAGTATGAAGAAACGGTAAGGCTTACGAATCGTCAGGGGATGTTCAACTACCATTTCACGATCCACAGGCCTGAAGACTTCTTGGGAAGTGGCATGATTTATATTTATTATGGTTTTAGTATTGTAGATGTCCTTGATTTCACAATCATGCCCGGCTCTTGATCAGGCGTGGCTTGATGTCTGAGAAAAATTCCAGGCGTAGGCTTGACACATTGCTGGTCGAACGGGGCGTTATTTCTTCCAGAGAGCGGGCTCGCGCTCTGATCATGGAAGGCAAGGTCTTTGTTGATGGAGCTAAGGTTGATAAACCTGGAAAAGAAATTGTCAATTCAGCCAAGCTGGAAGTCGTGGAGCAGCCTCCCTTTGTAAGTCGTGGAGGAATCAAGCTTGCAGGCGCTTTAGATGTGTTCCGGATAAATCCCACGGGCCTGACGGTGCTCGATGCGGGCGCGTCCACGGGCGGGTTTACCGACTGCTTGTTACAGAGAGGCGCGACCAAGGTAGTTGCGGTTGATGTTGGATATGGTCAATTTCACTGGAAGTTAAGGAATGACCCAAGGGTTTGTTTAATAGAAAGAACCAACATCAGATATCTCGATTTGGAATCTTTCAATCAATACGTAGACGCCGCTGTAGCTGACCTTTCGTTCATATCCTTGAAACTGGTTTTGGCCAAATTTGCTGAACTGCTTCCAATGGGAGCGTGGTTTATTCCTCTTGTGAAACCTCAGTTTGAAGCCGGCAGGTCAGAGGTTGGGAAGCAGGGAGTAATCCGTGATCCTCATGTCATAGCAAAAACGGTGGAAAATGTTAAGCAGGCGGCGCAGAAGTCCGGATTTGTGGTTTCTAAACGAAGTTGAATCTTCTCTTCGAGGCCCAAAGGGTAATCGTGAATTCCTTCTTCACCTTGTGCTAGACAGGAAGCATAAGGTTGCTGTCACCCCTTGACCCCTTCCTTTTTCCTGTTTTAGATTGAAAAGACCCCGTCTGTAAGATACTATTTGCATTTTGATGGTTTTTTGATGAATCAAAGTTGCAAATGAAAGGCTGAAGTATGTCGTTCCCAGATATTGAAATCCAGATGAGACATATTTTGAGAGGGGTAGAAGAAGTAATTCACGAAGAAGAACTTCGGAAAATGCTTATCAAGAGCGCTCAAACGGGAGCGCCACTTAGAGTAAAGCTTGGGGTGGATCCTACGGCGTCCGATATCCATTTGGGTCATATGGTTACCATAAGAAAGCTCAAACATTTTCAAGATATGGGGCATGTAGCTATCTTCCTGATAGGTGATTTCACTGCCCGAATTGGTGATCCTACCGAGCGTTCGGAAGCCCGAATACGATTGACTAAAGAACAGGTCTGGGAACACGCAAAGAATTATAAAGATCAGGTCTTCAGAATTCTTGATGAGAAAAAGACCGAAATCCGTAACAACGGCGAGTGGTTTGATCCAATGTCTTTTGCGGACTGCCTGGATTTAGCCTATCGATCTACGGTAGCAAGAATGCTTGAGAGAAATGACTTTGAGAAACGCTTCAAAGAAGGCTCTCCTATTAGTATCACGGAATTCTTATATCCGCTTATGCAGGGATATGACTCTGTGGCGCTCAAATGTCACGTCGAACTTGGTGGAACAGATCAAAAATTTAACTTGTTGGCTGGTCGGGATCTTCAGCTGCAGTTTGGCCAGGAGCCCCAGGTTGTCATGATGACACCATTGATCGAGGGTCTGGACGGCTCGAAAAAGATGAGCAAGACTGAACGAAACTACATTGCTGTTGATGACGCTCCTGAAGACATTTTTGGCAAGACGATGTCTATTCAGGACGACTTGATTGTAAAATATTTTACATTGTTGACTGACGTGGACCTTGATGAAGTGAACAATTACGGCAAAGCCTTAAAGGAAGTGGAAAAACACCAGGAACCGGGGGATCCGTTCCATCCGATGCAAATAAAAAAGGCTCTGGCGAGAAGCATAGTAGGCGAGTATCATGATTGGTCGGCGGCAAAACGGGCCGAGGATCATTTTGAGAAGGTTGTGCAACGCCGGGAGCTTCCGAGTGAAATACCTCTGCTCCATTTGACTAACATCAAATATCAGGCATATGATTTGGTCGCAGAGATTGGACAGGTCTCCAAAGCTGAGGCAAAAAGGCTCATCACCCAGGGAGGGGTTAAGGTGAGTGGTTCAAAAATCGAGGATCCTCTTACTCGAGATAGCGTTATCCTCTGATGAAATAACTGTTCAGGTCGGAAAACGAAAATTCTATCGGGTCAAGGTGAGCGGATAAAAGTTTTGTTTAGTTTTTGTCGGGACGGCTCAGATCTGAAGATAAAACAACGTTATACTCCTCAGGCTCTTGAGGGGTGTCATTCGGATTTATTATCACTATCTCAACGCAACAGTAGACGCCCCTTCACCAGCTCTGTCTAGCCATAATAAAATCGCAATTGCCCACATCTTTCGTTGCTATTTTACTAAATGTTTCCCGATGATTAGGTGTTGTCCGTGCAGGATCTAACTTTTTTATTCTGACAATGACCTTCCGAGCTTCTACCATCAGACGATATCATAGACGTTACTAGGCCCTCTGGACATCGTTTGGCTGTCGCCGATGTCTTGCCCCAAATGTAGACTGTCCCAGTCAATTTTTTATCTGCGGTAACCGTTAATGTCTCAATAAGGTTTTGTCTATTGTCTAATTCCTCGTTTGTCGCTACTGCAATAATCATGGCATTAGCTTTGTCACCGTTTGCCACAACGTTCACAGACCCAGAAGACCAATTAAATATGACAACGCTGTCCCATTGGGAAACATCCAGGGAAACTGATGGAAAAGTGATTATAACAGCTAAAAGCTGAAACGGTTGCACTGTTGGAGTATCTGATGTTCCTGTCCAGGAATCTGGTAATTCGGGAACATAGGATCCAGTATTGGAATTGTTAGTATATATCGGCATATTTCTACTCTTTGAGTTTAACAAACCAGACCATTTAGAAGCACTTCTGTTCAACTTTTATATGGGAACCGGGCGCATTGTTCGACCACGGGAATACTTTACCCAATGGTTGAGGAATAGAAATGGTCCGAAGTGTAAGTCAATCTGAAATCTAATTGATTATTCAGACGAAAACAGTATTTTAGACCGTCTACTTTTCCGTAAACATCTTACATAAAATCATCTAATAAATCAATGTAATAATACTATTTTATGTAGTTAATTATCTAATAAACTAATATTATATAATATATTATTTATACAATATTTTAATAATTAGAATAAATTATGGATAAGTTATTCAATAAAGACCAACAGCTTCATGCACATCGGATTGATCGATCAGAAAAAGTTAACTGAAAGGTAACTGGGACGATAAACTTGATTAAAAGACTGGACATCAATATGCTAAAAGTGTAATCTTATCGTTTGTCGGGACGTGGCTCAGCCTGGTAGAGCACTGCATTCGGGATGCAGGGGTCGCTGGTTCAAATCCAGTCGTCCCGACCATAATTTCAATAACTTACGGTCATCGGGAAAAGCCCAGCGGCCGTTTTTTATTGCCAATGCTGACATTTTGCTAATGTCTTCGATAACACCCCAAGAATAGTATTACTGTAATTAGAATCTTATGAACCGTGACGAAGGTAACAAACGCCCTTGTTACCGCCTTAACTTCTAAAAGCCACTCTTGTACGTGATTACTCTTGCCTTCGAAATTGCCCTAAGCAAGTTGTACCGATGTTGCAGTCACCAATTTTTAAGTTTTCGAAAACGGGCTGAATATGCTCTAAGAGACAGCGAAAATAGATACCGTAGACTATTCCAGTCGCTTAAAGATTTGATAGATATGCATTCCGAAGCGCCACAGAACGAAAGCCCAACTGTGGAAACACGCTCACTTCCATCTGTCTCGAAAAACCTTGAATTGAACTACATCGAGAACGCTCTTCGTAAGACGAGAGGCAAGGTTCAGCCAGCAGCAAGGTTGCTGGGCATATCTCGCTTCACGCTAGCACGACAGATGGCTAAGATGGGCATCAAGGGCGATAATTACAAATAATGTGATATTTCGCTCAATCCTGCTTGACAAAATATCTGTTTGGTTTACACTCTCTTGGTAACCGAGAAACGAATTTTGGGGTTTATAACTATTGGTGGGAGGGGAGTATGGGTCACGAGAGAATTGAGTGTCTTTGGTAGCGTTGTATGCACCGATTACGACACTGGTATCGGACCCATTAGCCTGGTCACCTTGAATAAGTGTTTTTGCACCCTCAAGGTAGAAGTTAGTGTGACGTTCCTCCGGTTGGATGGACATTGATACATCCGGATATTTCGGCGTTTCCATCCATAAACAGTACAATCAATTGTCGGAATGTCACACTAGTTCTTCAAAAGATAGAAGTAGATGAGGCCTACAGTAACTGCCATTAATATCTGTGCTTATGCTGGCGCAATCATTTCAATAAGGCGGGAGAACTTGCGTTTAAGATACTTTGTTCTCGGATACGTCACTTACGCGAAGATCCTGTTTTATTCCAAAGAAGATGATGGGCGTTGTAATCGGTACCCCCACTGATCAACTATTCGCCAGGCGTCTAAAGATCCTTTCATGATGAGCTTGAACGTCTTCAGACCATCCCCTGCTGTAATAGTAGTCCTATTAAGCCTGAATTGGTCGCATCCGATATGATTTAATCCATGTATGGCCGTAACCGCATATGGGTATCCACATTTATGCGTCGCTCGGACAATCCCATCAGAAAAATCCCTGAGCGTTCCGTACGGATATGAAATACCGTCAGGGGCAGTTCCAAGTTCCTGTTCAAGGCGATCGAAGGATTCCTTGAGTTCTAGTTCAACATCATGGAGGTTCAGCGCTCCGAGACTCCTGTGCGATACAGTGTGCGAACCAATGTTGAATCCCGATTTCTTTAATTCTTTGACTTCATGCCATTCCAGATAGCCACCACCTGAATACCCTGTTTTCTTGTCCAGTATTCCGGTTATGACGAAAAAACAGGCAGGCGCATCGAACCTCATCAAAATGTCCCCAACCACACCGGCCGCCTCAGAGTAACCGTCATCAAAAGTGACACATACCGCGCCATCTTCCAACTTTGATCTCCCCTGTAGCGCAAGCGCCATTTCCTGTAAACTCACGACAGGGTAATGGTCCGTCAGGAACGCGATATGATCTCTAAAATGAGTCGTTTTCAGACTATGTGAATCAAGAGGGTTTCTGGTAATTCGATGGTAGGTAAGTATTCTAAAGCCGTTTTTGAAATATGAGGAATTCCGATAAATGAAACCTGCGCCGCTGACTTCGGAGCCCCATTCTACGCCCCATTTCAGAATTCTCTTCAATAGCCATCTAGGGGTCACAATTTATCTCTTCAATCCAGCGATTGATTGCTATTCTAGGTGATAAATTCCAAACCAAGCCGATTCAGGTAATTCCATGCTATCTTCGCGTCAGCCTCAAAACCATCCTCAGTCAAGTGTATGTGTTCGATTTTCTCTTTCGTGCCATGAGGGACCTTTTGGTGTTTACGGATAGAGTCCAGGATTTTCGACGCGTTTTCATTATTCACTTGTTCTGGTTTTAACAGGAACTCCAGCTTTACTAAATCACCTTCTGAAAATATGAGAACGTCGAACAAATCAAAGAATTCAACTCCGGCTCCGCCGTCGCTTATGTCCAGGAGATCGGCAAGACAGTCTCCTTCCTTGACTTTTATGCGAAGCGAGTTAGGTACTCTGACTTTGATCCTTGGATATTTTCGTGCGTCTCCGGATTTCGGCATTGTTCAACTCCTACCTGGAAAGCTGACAACTGATGAAACCTTCATTTAGAGCCCAAACTCTTGTGCTATCTTCTAACTTATCGAAAGAAGCGCGTCAAGGGCAACATGATTGTGTATAGTATGCGCCGTTCTTCAAGGATTTCCGGCAAGATCATGACGCTGGATAGTTGCAATGGTCTGATTACCAATTATTTGGATTTTTCTCACAATATTGCGCTAACCCTTTACCGGTTGACATTTTGAGTGTATACAGTTAAATTAATACGCGTGAGGCCGTCTTCATTTGTATCATGACTCCCCCCCCTTGATACTTTCCCGGAGACGGTCTTCTTTTTTGGGCCAAAGAATTGGAATTGTGTTGGTCAAATGTGACAATAATGATGTTTGTTGAGTTCCCGAGATTTCGTCTACTTCGGGCCCAGATCTATATACCCTCAACCCCTAATCTAATAGATAACATACTGAAAATACAATGCAAGTAGGTTGGCCACATATTTGGTATGGTGGCGGTGATTTCGATTGACTTTCTCAGTTAGTTGAACTATTAGCGGGAACAATTAAATGGCTCCCAACTAAATGTTGATCAGGAGATATGGATATGCGAATTATTAGCGCGTCCGGCCAGGAAATTAGACTCAAACCTTACCAACAGTTGAAAGATGATCCTAAATTTGACCTAATACGCAAACTCATAAACAATTTCCCGCCCGAGAAGCTAATCAATCTTAAAAAGTACATCAAGGACCTGGAGAAATCTTAATAAACTTTCCGAAAAGTAAACCGGGTTTCTTCATGCAAGGACTTTAATTCGTTATAACAAAATCATTCCCATTCAATGGTGCTAGGGGGCTTTGAAGAGATATCGTAGACTATTCTGTTGATACCTCTTACCTCATTTATGATCCTGTTTGAAATTGTGGCCAGCGTTTCATGAGGTATTCTAAACCAGTCGGCAGTCATGCCGTCCGTTGAGTGGACCGCCCTCAGAGCGGCAACATGCTCATAAGTCCTTTCGTCTCCCATTACACCCACAGATTTTACAGGTAGGAAACCACAAACGCCTGCCAGATATCCCTGTATAGACCAGCTCTTTTTATCTCTTCTATGGCGATTGCGTCCGCCTCTCTCAATAGATCAAGCCTTTCCTTGGTGATTTCGCCGAGAATTCGGACAGCCAGGCCCGGACCGGGAAAAGGATGACGCCATACAAGAGACTCATCCAATCCCAACGTGATCCCTAGTTCCCTGACTTCGTCCTTAAACAATTCCCGTAAAGGTTCGATCAGGTCCAGACGCATCTTTTCCGGCAAGCCCCCAACGTTATGATGGCTCTTAATAGTCACTGACGGCCCACCCTTAAAAGAAACACTCTCTATAACATCAGGATAAAGTGTACCCTGAGCCAAAAAACGAACGTCAGGAAAATTTGACGCCTCTTGCTCAAATACTCCAATAAACTCGGCTCCTATGATTTTTCTTTTTTCTTCTGGGTCAATGATGTCTTTAAGTTTACTAAGAAAACGTTCAGAAGCGTCAACATGGTCGACCTTGATGCCAAGTCCGTCCTCCAAAAACTCATGAACCTGCTTGGCCTCATCCTTACGAAGGAGGCCATTATCTACAAAGATAGGGTGTAGACGATCTCCGATTGCCCTGTGCAGTAGAGCGACCATTACCGACGAATCCACGCCACCTGATAGAGCCGCTACGACATGCGCCTTCCCCACTCGATTGCTCAAATCCCGCAACGAATTTTCAATAAATGAGGACATTGACCAGTTCGGTTGAATCTTTGCAATCCTGAAGAGAAAGTTCTCGAGAATCAATTGACCATTTGGGGTGTGAACAACCTCCGGATGGAATTGCACTCCGGTAACCAGTCCGTCCAGACTTTCAACTGCGGCAACCGGGGTGTCCGGAGTTGAGGCAACCACATGACAATTAGGCGGAGGAGAGATGACCTTGTCCCCGTGGCTCATCCAGACCTGTGGTCCGTTTCTGTCGACTCCGTAAAAGAGAGATGACTCCGGGGAAACGTATGTAAGCACGGCGCGTCCATATTCCCTTTCCGAAGCCTTCTCTACCAAGCCTCCCAGGGTATGCGCCAAGGCTTGGAGTCCGTAACAAATGCCCAGAATAGGCGCTTTAAAGTCGAGAATTCTTGGATCCAACTGGGGCGAATCCGGATCGTAAATGCTGGCAGGGCCTCCGGACAAAATTATGGCCGAAGGGCGATGAATCTTGGCAATCTCCACGCCGCTGTGGAAAGGATGAATTTCTGAATATACGCCAGCTTCCCGCACTCTTCTGGCTATGAGTTGAGTATATTGGGATCCGTAGTCCAGAATCAAAACGTAAGAATCGTATGTCAATGAATCACCTCATTAGATCAGAAGATAGAACGAAAAAGACCGGAGAAACCTCCGGTCTTTTAAAGATGCAAATCAGAGAATTCAGACTTTATTTAACCTGCTGCTTCTTGATCATCTCGTATCCCAGACCTGGTGTCACGCAGGGATTGCAGCCGGGGGATTTAACGGTGTATTTTTCGATATTGCTGACGAGCTTTGAGTTCGGAGGAAGCACTGGAGGAGCGCCCCAAGCGACAGGTCCACCATAAGCGGGAGCCACGCACTTCGGGGGGATAACCTGAACTTTTTCAGTACAGGTTGTGCCTTTCCAGACACCCCAAGGACGAAAACCGCCAGTATACTGCTCGCAGCCGCCCATCATCAATGTGCTGTCGCCGCCGGCGGTTCCAGCAGTAGCCTTGCTGAAGGTTGTTTTCACTTTCATGGGAATCATTATCATATCCCCAGTGTTAGCACAGACAGGCATCCCTGAAACTTGCGCCTCGGCTACAACCATCGCGCTCATCATGATGGCCATCGCGCCTAGCAGAACGATCATTCTTTTAACCATACCCAAATCCTCCTTTTATTAGGCTCCACAGAAGTAAAGCGCGGAACCAAATGTGGAATTATAGACAAAGAAAAGCAATTTGATACTTTGATTATCAGAATGGCTCCAAGAAGTCAAGATATTTTTTCTCGATCCACTCTGATCCATAAGCCACTACGTCAAGCCTAACACAAAAAAACCCGGTGAAAAAGTTTTTTTTGCTCTGTCCATTTTTTCTAGTCTTGATGAACAAATCATATCTCAAAACCTGGGGTCGGCGCAATTCTAAAATTCAACACCTCAAAGACTTCTAGGATCTGTAACTTTTCCGGTTAATGCGCTTGCGGCAGCTACGGCCGGCGAACTCAAAATTACCTCGCTTTCGGGATGCCCCATTCTGCCGACGAAGTTTCTGTTGGTTGTGGAAATGGCGCGTTCACCACGCGCCAGTATTCCCATATGACCACCCAGACATGGCCCGCATGTAGGCGTAGAAACCACACCGCCGGCCTCAATAATAATCTCAAATATCCCCTCTCTAATAGCCTGGGTAACAACTTTCTGAGTCGCTGGGATGACGATCAGCCTTACTCCTTTGGCGACCTTGGCGCCTTTCAGGATGGACGCCGCAATTCTAAGGTCCTCAATCCTGCCGTTGGTGCATGATCCTATAACGACCTGGTCCACCTTCATGTCTTTAACTTCTGCCGCAGGTTGTACGTTTTCCGGAGAAAAAGGTAATGCGACTAGCGGCGGTATTTCGTCCAGCTCTATTTCAGAATGTGAGAAATATTGGGCATCCTTGTCAGATTCATACACGTTATAAGGTCTAGAGCCATGCAGGTCAGCGTAATCCTTGGTAATAGAATCGAATTCAAAGATCCCGTTCTTCGCGCCGGCCTCTATAGCCATATTTGCTACTGTAAACCGATCGGCCATAGTTAAACTTGAAATCCCTTCTCCTGTAAACTCCATGGCATGGTACAACGCGCCGTCCACCCCGATGTCTCCAATTATTTTGAGAATGAGATCCTTTCCACTAACCCATGGTCCAAATTTACCCTTTAGAATGTATTTCATAGACTCGGGGATTTTAAACCAGCATTTACCGGTCAACATAGCCGCAGCGAAGTCTGTGCTTCCCACTCCTGTGGAAAACGCGGACAAAGCCCCATATGTGCAGGTATGGCTGTCTGCGCCTATGATCAAATCACCAGGACGGACCAGCCCCAGTTCGGGGAGAAGCGCGTGCTCAATGCCCATTGATCCGAGGTCAAAGAAGTTGACGATCCCCATTGCTTTTGCGAATTCACGGGATTTTGCCAGCATCATGGCGGAATCAATACTCTGGGCTGGGTTAAAATGATCCAGAACTATAACCACCTTTTCCGGATCAAACACTTTGACTCCCCCTGCTTCCTTGAAAGGCCTTATAGCCAACGGAAGCGTTATGTCATTAGCGAGGGCGATGTCTACATTAGCCTCAATAAGCTGCCCAGGTTTTACATATTCCAAACCAGCGTGATCGGCCAGTATCTTTTCTGTTATTGTCATTCCCATTTTTAGTAATTCCTCGTAGATATGTATTCTCTGACAGCCTCTTCCCAAGATCGCATTTTCATACCTGTGAAACGCTCAAACTTGGAAGTGTCAAGAACTGAATAAAGCGGTCTGGGGGCGGGACGAGCAAGCTGCTTAGTGCTTATCTCCTCAATTTCTACACCATCGATCCCTGCGAAGTTCAAGATTTTGGAAGCAAAATTGCTCCATGTAGTGGTCTCAGAATTTGTGACATGGAAAATTCCGGAGGGCTTGAGTTGACAGAGCTTCAATATTGAGTCCGCCAAATCTACAGTGTAGGTAGGCGCCCCTCGCTGATCATTCACTATTTTGAGTTTGCTGTTTCGTTTCGCGGCCTCAACTATGGTATCGACAAAATTCTTGCCGTTTGAGCCATACAGCCACTGAGTCCTTATAATCAGATAGTTTCGTTCAAGAACCTTCCTCAACCTTATCTCGCCCTCTAGTTTGGACTGACCGTAGATTCCCAATGGACTGGGGGTGTCATCTTCAAGATACGGCTGATTCTTGGAACCATCAAAGACATAATCGGTGCTTATGTGCACGAAATAGGATCCGAAATCCCTGGAAGCTAGAGCGAGGTTTTCGGGACCAGTAGCGTTAACCCTGAAAGCTTCATCTCTGGATGACTCACATCCGTCTACGTCGGTCATTGCCGCGAGGTTGATCACCATTCCAGGTTTGACATCGTTGAAAACGTGACGAACCGAATCCAAGCTACCTACATCTATATCGCCCAGGTCTGTTGCAACATAATCAACACCCGCTCGGTTAAATGCGGCGCACAAATCATGTCCGAGCATCCCTCGAGCGCCTGTGACCAGGCATGGGACTAGGAAATCAAGCATCCATTCCTCCAGGCGTTTTGATCACTCCTTGTAAATTGAAGTAACGTCAAAAAAATATCCCGACCAAATTTACGCCTCATGTCTGACAATCTTCGCAAACATTAGAAAAAGGCTTCATTTAACATGACCGGGTAGTCTAATATGGTGGAGTTCAAAGCGCTCTTCCATCAATGTTCCCTTTATTATGACATTGTTCTTTTGCATGGATCAAGGACAGTCATGAAACCAATAATCAGATCCGCCACTGAAAAGGACTTGGTTGAGATAGCGTCGTCGCTCGATCACAGTCCTAGACTAAGATCGTTTCCAGATTTTCTTTCCAGGAACAAATCCTTCTCACCTAATGATGAAAATCTGATCATAACCGTTTTGGAAATCGAAGGAAAACCACACGGTGTTTTAGTATGGTCCCTGGAAACGGATCAAGAAATAGTCCTCGCAGTGTTTTGGACATCTGATGAAGCAAGAAAAACTGGGCTGGACGTCAGATTGCTGCGGAGGGAAATTCTGACTTGGGCTGCCAAGAAAGATATTAAAAGTTCGAATGACGGTATTTGAAAGTGAGTCATTAATTCTTGAGAAAACATTGATCACTTGCGGATTTTTCCACGAAGGGATTGAGTGGTCCTCTACTCCAGAGGAGGAGAATCGGATCAGGTTTGGGAAAAAGCTTATCTACGAGTCTATTCCTCATTCCATTTTGGTTAGTTTTTTGGAGAAGTTATTCGTTTCACTGGGCTATGAAACCAGGAGTGAAAACGGAGCCCTGCTCTACAGACTCGGACCCGGCCATCAGCCGCCGTTAGTGTCTCCTCCTGGCACAGAATCAGTCGACAGGGACCGAACCTGATAGTTAGCCCGCCAGCGCGTCCACTGGAATCGCATGAATTGGAAACACTCTTTTTCCCTCTAATCATAGAAGGACATCACGAAAGCCCACTAATGGTTACTCTGGATAAAAAAAGAGCCATGAGCATGATTGATATGCCTCGGGAAGAAACGAAACACGAGAATTTGTTTTTTACTGAAAATTCTCTGCGTCAAATACTTCGGCGGAACCTTGTATACACTTTTCCGACAGGATTTCACGAGATCAGAAAAGGATTGCCGATACTGTTCTACGTTAATGGCGTTGGGGCGGTAGGTCAGGCAAGGATAGGGTCCTGGACGTTTGAAGATCCGCGGAACTTGTGCAAGGCTCTGTATGACGACGAGAAATATGATCTTGATCACGTGCGTGAGCATGTGGGTGTAACAGGCGCCAAAAAGGGTAAAACGCTTGTATTGAGTTATGAATATTACAGAGTCTTCAAAAGGCCGGTTTCACTGGAAGCAATGAAGGTAAGCGACAACGATTTCAATCCACAACGACAACGCTCTATCTCATATGAGTTTTTTAAAAACATTTGTGGGATGGGGACCGAATGATCCCCTACTATCCTTATGTTGCATGTAAGCCGGTATTACGGGGCATTCAGATGATAATCGAGTATAAAGGAATCAGACCCAAGCTCGGCAAGGATGTTTTCATAGCTCCCGGAGTGGTCCTGTTGGGCGATGTGGAAATAGGGGATTCCAGCAATCTATGGTTCTATACGGTAGCCAGAGCCGATGTTAACTACATTAGGATTGGTCGGCAAACGAACATACAGGATCTTTGCGCGCTACATGTCACCAGTGACAAATTTCCGCTAATTATCGGAGATGAAGTGATAGTTGGCCATAGGGCCGTGTTGCATGGCGCTACAATTTATGACGGCGCATTAATCGGTATCGGAGCCTTGGTCCTTGACGGTTGTGTAATCGAGGAAGGAGCCGTAGTAGCGGCAGGCGCAGTTGTTAGTCCTGGAACCATTATTCCCGCGAATAAGGTCGCTGTAGGCGTTCCGGCGCGTCCGATCAGGAACCGCACTGAGGATGAGCGTGAATTTCACATGAAAAACTCCCAAAAATATCGGGACTACGGAAAGAAACTTTTCAGCCATTACCAGAATCATAGAATAACCTACGTAAATATGACGTTCAGATCCGAGGGGCATGAATAATAGGCGGGAGAGCAGCTAGGCGCTTTTTATTAATGTAATACTTTAATTATTGACAATATCCTCTTGTTATGCTTTATTTATTTTCAGTTGCGACGCAACGGTATTCATAGAAAACGGGAGGATCAAGCATGCCTCATTCTCACAATATTGATTACTATATCGGTCACGTGAAAGAAGAATCACTGGCCGAAGCCCTTGCTGATTTTGAAGATCCCCTAGAGGGTGGTCCTGTAGACTTATTATCCTCCCTTGAAATCGACGAAGATTTTTCTGACGAAGAACTTACGATAGACTTCGACGATTTCTGATCTCATATAATTATACAACATGAGCAGACGACCTAAACCTGTCCGGGCTTAGGTCGTCTGCTTTTTTGGGGCGTGAGTTCTTTGCTTGAGCGTTTAACGTAAAGCGGACGCTATCTGTAAAAGTGTTTTGACGAGAAATTGCTGCAGAAAAACTATGGCAAGCAGAACGATTAGCGGAGAAAAATCTATTCCCATTTGTGGCAAAGGAAGGTGGCGCCGTACAAAGTTGAATAGGGGTTCCGTAATTCCATGAAGGAAACGGACAATGGGATTGAAGGGATCGGGATTAACCCACGAAATAAGAGCGGACACGATTACAATCCACATGTATATGGAAAGCGCTATATCAACTACATTGGCTAATGCGTAAACCAAGTTGCCTAAAACGAACATTTTTTCCTCTTTGGGGACCCCACAAAATCAAAAGCGCCCTTAGGCGCAAATAAAAATACAACCAAATGTTCAAATGAAAAACGCCACAGTGGAAAATACAGGTTTAAATCCACTCTTTTTGAGGCGAAATTCCATAATAAAAATTTACAAACTAACGGCCCAGAAAGCAATTATTTGATGGATTCCTTCAGGGCTTTCGCTGGGGAAAACTTCGGAGCCTTAGTCTCTGCAATTTTGATCTTTTCCTTTGTTCTAGGATTGATTCCGGAGCGCGCCTGCCTTACCACTACAGAAAATTTACCGAACCCGGGAACGGAGATTTCCTCCCCTGCCACCAACGCGTCCGATATGGTCGAAAAAACCAGCTCTATCGCTTCCGACGCGTGCTTCTTGGTTGTCTGGCCTTTCTCTGCGAGTTTGTCCACAAATTCAGCTTTTGTCATTTCCACGCCTCCCTCGAGTTGATCATAAATTTATGTCACTAAAATCAATGATGGTTCTATACGTCCCCATAATGTCAAGTGTCAAGAAAATATTGTGTCCGCTTGAATCAAAAATATTCCGGCGGCAGCTTTATTTCTATGTTTGGACTCAATACGACTTACTTTAACACGCATGTAGCGGCGTTTAAGTTAGTTAGATTAAGTTAAAAATAACTATAACTAATCTAGTTAATATATTGTTATAACCCGTTTATATTTAAGATACACACTCGCTGACCCTCTGTTCATTTATCCCCATGCGCTAGAAATAGTTTCAAAGGAACTCTGATGAATTAGAATAACGGTTGACTGAAAAAACGCGTACATGTAAAGGTCAATTATAAACTGTTTCCATACCTATCAAATCATGTCCTGACAGACAGAGGAGGAAAAATGGCTAGGACTTTGGTAATCGATCAAGAGGCTTGCAGTGGTTGCGGAACATGTGCGGCTATTGCGGAGGATTGTTTTGCTGTAAGCGATGAGACCGATAAGGCTTATGTGGTGGATCAAAGCGCGTGCTCCGAGGACGAAATCCAGGAAGCGATTGACACTTGCCCGGAAGAGGCGATCAGTTGGCAGGAGTAAGATCCGAGAGCATGTATCGCCCCCAATCATTGTTTATGCTCATGAATAGATCATTTTAGGCGCCAGAAATGTATTCCGGAGATCATAGCGTTGATTTCTCTGGGACCGATTTCAACCCCCGTCTCAAAGAGCTTTATAAAGAAATGGACGTCGTCTACAAAGAGGCGTCGTTTCAAGCAGGGTTCAACTGTGAAGGCTGCGACGGAACGAAGTGTTGCACTGTCGATCTAGTCGTTCACACCTTTGCGGAAATGCTTTATATGAGGCGGGGCGTCCGCGCCTTAGATCAAACAACAAAACTGGAAATAGAACACAGATGCGGACAAATAGTGGAACTCAAGCAATTGGATTCCTTGGGAGATCCATATAGAAATTCCGTCTGTGCCGCTAACATAGGGGGCAGGTGCGCCATTTACGATTACAGGCCCATGATTTGTAGATTGGCCGGCATTCCCCATTTCATTGATAACCCAAACAAAAACCGCATCTTTGGAACAGGCTGTCCCCGATTCGAAACTGATATCCGCCATAATAAGCCAGAAATACAGATCGACCGAACAATGTTCTACCGGCGAATGGCTGAACTTGAGCTTGAAATGATTTACATGCGGGGTCGCGAGAACCAAAAGGCTCACCATATCTGAAATTTTGTCATCAGCTAGTTTGTGAGATTTGTTCTAAACGTTTCAGCAGAAACTCCCCTGATAACAAGTACCTTATCTCTCGAATGTTCCCCTCTTTTTATAGATACATCCGACTGGGGAATTCTCAACTTTTTGGCGATCAATTTGACGAGATCCTTATTCGCCTTTCCTTCGACGGGAGGACTGGTAAGCTTTACCGCTAATTTGCCGTCAGATTCGAGTGAAATGTGGTTTACCGAAGAGTTTGGAGTCACCCTGACTATAAGGGTAAGTTTTTCCTCTTTTCCTGTCAGTTTCAACTTTGAGCCCTGGATGGAAAGATGAGCCTTATGCAAAAAATGAACGCGCCTATCGACAGAGCGGAATCAGCAACATTAAAAGCTGGCCAATGTAATCCCCATACGTAAACATCTATAAAATCCGTGACTTCTCCAAACAATATCCTGTCGATAAAATTTCCGGCGGCTCCTCCAAAAAATAAGGCGAATCCTATAACCGAATAAAAATCCAGTGGATGAAAAATGACTATCCAGGCTATTACAATCAGGGCCACAAATGACACGACGGACAAAGCGATTCTCCCCAGGGTTCCAGCATTTTCCGCAAATGCTCCAAAAGCGGCTCCAGGGTTTTTGACATGGGTAAAGTTCAATAACCCAGGTATTATGGTTTCAGACGTATTAACGGGGATAGCGCTCAAGACCATAAACTTGGTCACTTGATCCAAAAGAATGACAAAAATTGAAACAAGCCCGAAAATAGTAAGTGTTTGTTTCCTGCCAAGCATAATCTTAAAAATATATTCCGTCTGACCCGGACACTGAAGGTTATTCGACTTCGACCAACACAGTCGCGCACCTTGGGCAAACATCCGGGTACCTGGAGTCAGTTCCAATATTAGAACTCCAGATCCAACATCTTGGGCACTTGGCCCCTTGGGCGCGCACGACAGCCACCTCGACTCCCACTAGGGGATCTGCGTCATCGGAAGCCTTTGCCTCAATATTTTTAGACTCGAGTTCAACCTGAGACACTATGAAAAATCCTTCACGATCTTCCATGTCCTGCACTTTTTGAATAAAGTCCGCCGGCCCGCTAATTATGAGCTTTGCTTCGAGAGAAGACCCAATAGCTTTTGAAGCTCTAGCTTCCTCCAGCGCCTTTGAAGCTTCCTGCCTTAACGCCAGCATATCGTTCCATTGAGATCTTTGTTCCTTGGTTAAGGTTACTCCCTCTATGGTGTCCGGAAAGCATGTGAGATGAACACTCGACTGATTTCCTGCCCTATTTTGAAATTCGTTCCAAACTTCTTCCGCTGTAAACGCCAAAATAGGAGCCATCAATCTTATCAAAGCCGAAAGGATGTTATCTAAGGCGGTCTGAGCAGATCTTCTCAGCCTTCCATCTGACTTTTCGACGTACAACCGATCCTTGAGAATATCCAGGTACAATGAAGACAAATCCACTGTGCAATAATTATACAGGGTGTGAAAAACCACATGAAAATCAAAATCCTCGTATGCTTTTTTAACTCTGGCTATCACAACGTTGAGCCTGTCCAGAGCGAAGCGATCAAGCGCTGTCATCTCCCCGGGGGAGACCGGTTCGGCGGGATTAAAGTCAGCCAGGTTTCCCAACAGGAATCGGCACGTGTTCCGTATCCTGCGATAGGCTTCAGAAAGTCTGTCGAGAATCTCGGGAGAAATTCTTATGTCATCACGGTAGTCCTCCGCAGAAACCCACAACCGAAGAACATCAGCTCCATATTTGTCTATGATCTGAGAAGGTTGAATAACATTTCCTAGGGACTTGGACATTTTCTTGCCCTGGCCATCGACTACAAACCCATGAGTAAGAACGTTCCCGTACGGGGCACGATTGCGCGTTCCGACAGAAGTCAGCATCGCGCTATGAAACCAACCTCGATGCTGGTCGCTGCCTTCAAGGTACATGTCACAGGGATATTTTAAAGATGGTCTGCTCTCAGAAACCGCTGACCAACTCACTCCGGAATCGAACCACACATCGAGAATGTCCCGTTCCTTGAGAAACGACTGTCCGTTACATGATGGGCACTTGAGGCCTTCTGGCGCAAGGTCTTGAACTGTAGACTCGAACCAAACGTCAGCGCCTCTTTCTTCAAAAAGCTTAGCTGTTTTTTCAAAAAGTTCCGGTGGAGCGACCACCGTGTCACAGTCTGAACATCTAAGAGCCGTAATTGGAACACCCCAACTGCGTTGCCTGGAAATACACCAATCAGGTCTGTGCTCGATCATCCCGTAAATTCTATCCCGGCCCCACTTTGGAATCCACCTGACCGTGTCGATCGCCTCTAGGGCGGATTCTCTCAAACCAGTTTTGTCCATGGAGATGAACCATTGATGGGTGGCTCGGAAAATGACTGGTTTCTTGCATCGCCAGCAATGGGGATAACTGTGATCCATTTCTTCGGAGGCCATTAGGGCCCCAACTTCGTGGAGCTTCTCTATGATCTCCTTATTTGCGCTGAAGACGAATTTCCCCGCGAAGAATCCGACTTCGTCAGTGAATCTCCCACGATCATCAACAGGCGCGTAAACGTCGATATTATATAAACGACCGACTTCATAATCTTCCTGGCCATGACCAGGGGCAATATGAACTAGCCCTGTCCCTGTGTCCAACGTGACGAAATCCGCCAAAATGAGCTGCGAGGTTCTATCATAAAGCGGATGAGCGCATCTCAGACCTTCAAGAGTTTTTCCGGAGAATTCGGCGATAATCTTGAAGTCATTGATTCCAAACGTTTCCATATTGATCGACACTAATCGTTGAGCGAGAATGTAAACCTCGTCGCCCACCTTGACGGCGGCGTAAGTCTCGTTGGGGTGAGCCGCGATGGCGAGGTTTGCAGGTATGGTCCACGGAGTGGTGGTCCATATAATTACGGAAACCTGTTCGTTTTGAAGTTCGGGGATTCTGGAAGAAAAATCGTCAACAGCTCTAAATTTTACATATATGGAAGGACTAGCCGTATCCGCGTATTCCACCTCGGCTTCAGCCAGGGCCGTCACGCAGGATGAGCACCAATAGACCGGTTTCTTACCTCTATACACTGCCCCGGAATGAAAAAAATGGCCCAGTTCTCTTACTATCGCCGCCTGATAGCTATACTTCATAGTTAGATAGGGATCCTGCCATTCACCGAGGACTCCGAGCCTTTGGAATTCCTTTCGTTGAATATCGATAAACTTCGTGGCATATTCACGGCATTTTTGTCGGACCTGAACTTCGGTCATCTGAGCCTTTGACTTCCCTAGTTCTTTGTCAACCTGATGCTCTATGGGCAGCCCGTGGCAATCCCAGCCTGGAACATAATCAGAATTGAAACCAGCCATGAATTTCGATTTCACGATTATATCTTTTAATATCTTGTTGAGAGCGGTTCCCAGGTGTATGTGGCCATTCGCATACGGAGGCCCATCATGGAGGATATATTTTGATCTGCCCTGTGCCGCCTCAAGGATTTTGTCGTATATTTTTGACTCTTCCCAATGTTTTAAAATGTCAGGCTCTTTCTTGGGAAGGTTGGCCCTCATGGGAAAGTTAGTTTTCGGCAAATTTAGAGTATCTTTGTAATCCATTTTGTTTCCTCCGGAGCGCCGGTCGGAGTCGGTGGCGCCATTTTTCAGGTCCCATCATAATACAATCTTTTAAAATCAATCATCCGGCTGGTAAAGTCAACGAAAACCTTTTTGAACCTACGATGAAGATGGAGAGATCTTTTTGAACTTGGTTGAGTTATTTGATAGTAATTAGTATAATTGATTATATAGGGTTAACAAAAATATATTATGCATAAGTTTGTTTTATACATATTATTATCTATTATAGCTGCTATTAATTGCAGTTGTATTGTGAAGTCCCTCAATCCGACTCAAGAGGAAGCCGTTCAACCGACTAAAGGTTACGGAACCCTATCAAACTTTCCATTTAAAGAAGCATGGTACGGCCTGTATTTTCAGGAAGATAAAATAGGGTATAGCCATTTCAAAATACAGCCTCAAGGGGAAAACTTCGTCATAGAAAGCGATTCGATGATGAGGCTGACAGCCATGAAAAAAACCAATGAAATCAAAATGAATGAAAAAATTACCGTGGCTCCGGACCTGTCATTGATCTCTTTTGACTCTACAGTGAAAATGAACCAGAAGAATCTTAAAGTTGAGGGCCATATAGAATCATCGACGCTGCTGTTGAAAATGGACGCTGATGGCGAAAAGCTCGAACGCGAGTTTCCATTAAAGGGGAAAATATTTCATACAAGCGCTATTTCTTTGATGCCTGCGATGAAAGGATTGAAAGACGGGTCAAAGTATTCATTCGATGTGTTTAATGTTGAAAGGCAGTCAATTGAAACGGTAGAGCAGGAACTCTCCAAAGTAAAGGGCGCTCCAGGGCCTTCAGACGCCGTATGGAAAGTAACGAACAACTATGGAAAATCGGTTGTAATTTCATGGCTGAATCGCAAAGGGCTTGTGGTCCTCGAAAAAGGGTTGGACGGATCTTTGATAACTATTCTCGAGGATGAAGAATCAGCCAAAAAGTTTCTTGAACAAAAAGCTCAGCAAAAGGACCTGGTTCTTGATTTCAGTTTGGTAAAAACTCCCAGGAAAATAATTAGTCCGGCCAAAACAAAATTCCTGAAAGCTCATATCCAGGGGGTTCAGTCAGAGATGTTCGCCCGTGATCATCGTCAAACCGTCAAGGATTCAACGCAAGGTACATCCGGGAACGATTTTGACGTCGAAGTACAAGTTGAAGATCTGAAACTTTTCAAGGGCGCGCAAGGCTTTGCAAAGCTCCATAATACGGCTGATGACGCCGGAGAAAATTTGTCCAGGTACCTGGTTTCAACATCTAGTATTCAATCTGACCATCAAGATATTAAGCAACAGGCTGGATTAATAGTCTCAGGAGCGTCCCAGGATTTGGAAAAGATTGTAAGGCTCGTGAACTGGACCGCTGACAACATTAAGGGATCCATGAGAGATTCATTTTCGTCACTGGATGTCTTGAAATCCAAGGAAGGAGAATGTCAGTCGCACTCCAAATTATATACTGCCATGGCCAGATCCGTCGGAATTCCCACACGTCTGGTCACCGGTCTGGTGTATTCAGACAATCTTGGTTTTTTGTATCATTCCTGGGCTGAGTCCTACGTCAAAGGATGGCTATCGGTTGATCCTACCTTGAGACAGGTTCCTTCAGACGCTACGCATATTAAGCTCGTTTCCTTGACTGATGATGACCCCGGTCCAGTGCTCAAAGTCATGGGAAAAATCAAGATGCAATCAGTGGACTACCAATAAAAGTTAACCTAACCTTGCAATCGACTAAGCACGACAATATACTCCGAGAAGTCGCTGGGTCATTTTGAATTGGAGGAATAACAAATGACGGAAAAATGTAAAATAACCTACTGCGGAAGTTGAAGCTATCGTCCAAAAGCCGCTAGTTTGGCGGAAGAACTTACCAGAGAACTGGGAATCGAGTCCGAACTCGTCAAGTCCAGTGGAGGAGTGTTCGAAGTTGAATATGGAGATGACCTGATATTTTCAAAGAAGGAAATAGGTCGGTTTCCTGATATTGGCGAAGTAGTGAGCCTGATTAAGAAAAAATCGTAAGCGTTGGATATATAATGGTAGTAAAATGTTTCTATTGTGAGAGCCTTCTTCATGTCGATGAAAATCGAATCCCTGGAGATCAGGATGTCCGTGTCAGATGTCCAAAATGTGGAAAAGAAGGTTTGATTCAAAAAGAAGAAAATCCATTGGGTTCGATTACTGATAATTCTCCAGTGATCGAGCCTGGTGGCCCAAGCCTAATTCAACAGAGCGCCGTGACCGAAAAAAAAATGGACCAATCCTCATCAAGAAGATCGGCTTCAGGTAAAGCAGGGGAATTAACACTTCCTGAAGACGCTTTCAAAAATTTCAGGTTTCCAGCCGAAACGGGCGCGCCAAATCAAAAAAAGTCTTTTTGGAGTTCCCGTTCCAAATTAATTGCCTTTGTAGTCGTTTCGGTTCTTGTGGTGATTTTTTTTGCCGCCCTTGTCAATATCATTCTCCCCGGCCTACCTCCGGCGGGAGTTGAACAAGTGACTTCGTCAGACGCATCAGCTCATTGAAGCAGCAGGTAATACACCCTGAGCCTCGGGACTTTTCTTAGGCTCCAATTTCGATCAGATCTTTCTTGCCTAATAAACTCATCTAAAGAGAGTCAAATTGATTATTGACAGAGCGATTCAGGAAAAAAGAGAAACGAGAGTACCTGGCCCCGTACGCCTTTCTAGCTGAAAATAGCGCCGGTAGGCAGTGGCTGGAACCTGAATGCAAATATCGAACTTCGTTTCAAAGGGATAGAGACAGGATAATTCATTCTAAAGCGTTCCGGAGACTAGAGTACAAAACACAGGTTTTCGCATATTATGAAGGTGATCATTACAGGACCAGACTTACTCATACTTTGGAAGTGGCTCAAATTGCGAGAAGCGTGGCCCAATACTTTGGAGCGAACGAGGATTTGACCCATGCCATCGCGTTGGCGCACGATTTGGGACACACTCCTTTCGGGCATGCCGGCGAAAAATCACTGCACCGATTAATGGAGGATTTTGGGGGATTCGAACATAATCGCCAATCGTTGCGCGTGGTCGATTTACTCGAAACTCGGTACCCGGATTTTCCTGGACTGAATCTAACCTTCGAAACTCGATCAGGTATTATCAGGCATACCACGAGATATGATCAAGCCCCGGAAGAAATGCTGTCAGAATTCCTGACAACGCCGCAACCAGCGCTAGAAGCCCAGATCGTCAATATAGCGGATGAGATAGCATATAGTTGCCACGACATAGAAGATGGATTGCGATCAGGCTTTTTCACTGAACATGACCTCGAAGAACTAAGTATTTGGAACGAAGTTACAAAACTCGTAAAAGATCGACTCAAGGCTTTAGAACAAGACACATTTCTTTACCAGTGCATTCGTTTTCTCATAGACCTGTTCATCAGAGACGTCTGTAAGTCGCACTGAACAGCTTTTTAACAGGCTATGCGTAACCACACCTGATCATGTCATGGCCGTGTCTGAAAATATTGTTTCATTTTCAGATATTATGCAGGGTTGGAAGACGCAACTCGACAGTTTTCTGTACAACAATTTTTATACTCACTACAAGATAATGAGAATGCAGTACAAGGCTGATCGCTTATTGTCTGACCTGTTTCGAGAGTATGTTCAAAGACCTTTTCAGTTGCCTCCCGGAGTACAACGAAGAATTGACAATGCAAAAGAGCCACTGGAGCGGATAGTCTGTGATTATATAGCTGGAATGACTGACAGGTTTGCTCTGTATGAACACCGCAAAATGTTTTTGCCCTATGAGTACTAAATAGAGGGTCAACTCCCTTCTAGAGTTTGTGGAATCCGCGCCTGGCCGCTTTATTCGCTGCAGCCAAATCATCCGGGGTATTAACATTAATTTGGAATTTCAAATCGCAATCTACCGCTTCGAGTTGATCTTGCCCGATTTCCAAAACATCAACGTATGGGAAGAGGTCAACAATTTTTAAATCCCCTATTCGCAGAAGCTTTTCTATGAACGGAATGCAACGGCGTGAATAAACGGCGTGAAGTGGTTCCAGAAAGCCGTTTATCCTGGGAATGGTTACATCATGTCCTTGGTGTTTTCCGCAAATATAACCGACAATACCTTGATTCAGAAAAGGCATGTCACATGCGAATACAAAGCCATATTCGGTAGAGCAATGATTGAGGCCGGTGTACAGGCCTCCCAAGGAACCATAGCCTGGTTTGATGTCGCTATACATCGGTTTTCCTAAAAAAGAATAATCTTCAAAGGTATTAGTTATCAGGATGATGTTTTTGAAAAGGCGGTCGAGTATATTCAGTTCCCTTTCGATTATGGATTCCCCATCGATTTTGATCAGCGCCTTGTTGTGTCCACCCATCCTTCTGGAGGCTCCTCCTGCCAGAACTATGGCCGTCAGGTGGGAGCAAACTTGTGACTGAACCGCTGGATTTTCGAGTTTCATGAAATCTGTTGTTGCCAATCCGGCCTCATGACCATAATATGTTGGTAATACCAAAAGAAAAGGCTAAAACGTGGACGATCATACGATACTTGCCACTGAGGAGAATTTCGGAGCCATATCTGTCTGTCCCGGAGGAATAGTCCACATCAATCTGGCTCATGTAACACTGAAGCTTCTTCCTTCGGATTTTGAAAAGTTTTCTGAACTTGTCGCAAAAGCGAGGCTAAATTTTGCCCGTCCCAAGCGGACTGAGGGCAAGCCCCGTCTTCAAGTAGTCCCGTCCGATCCTGATCCCACAGATGGTGATATAAAAAGCTGAAAATGTTTTAGAATGAGACATTCATTTCGGAACTGTGAGTTCAAGCTTTAGAAATTGAAGCTCATCAAAAACATTTCCCATCTCTTTTTTCAACAATATGAACGCTTCATGCGCCTTGGAAAAATCGTTGTTGCGTCCCATCATTTCAAGTGACAGCGCTGCCCGGACCGCTGCGTCCGCAGCAAAATTGCCTACTGAGCCTTTCAACGTATGAGCGGTTCTTTGCAGATCATCGGAAGAAGCCCGATCGATTGAATCGCCCACTTCATTAAGCATGTTGGGGCCGAGTTCCAACAGCATCTGGATAAGTTCTAGTAGCAGCTCCGAGTTTCCACCAACATGCCCCATGAGTCTATCCCTATCAATTACCGGCACTATTCCGTCTCCTCTTCTTCTCGAAGCCCCGATTTGACGATATGAGCCAAAAATGTTGGGATTTCTCTGAGTATGTCCGTGGCCAAAACGGTCCTCGCCCCGTCCCTTTCTATGAGCCTATCGGCCAGGAATCCGTGAATCCACACTCCAAGAGGTAAAGCTTCGTCGAACCTCAATTTTTGGCTGACCAAACCCGCGAGAATCCCGGTCAGAGCGTCTCCTTGTCCTCCGGAAGACATCCATGAGTTTCCCGTAGTATTTATAAAAGACTTACCGTCCGGACAGAAGATCATTGTTCCAGCGCCTTTGAGAATCACCCAACACTTATACTGGTCAGCAAAACCTCTTCCAACATTAAATCGACTCATTTGAATTTCCGAGCACGAAGACCCGACTAACCGGGCCATTTCACCTGGATGAGGCGTCAAGATAACTTTCGCCTTGGTTCCGGAAAGAAAGCTTAAATCCTTAGAGAGGCAATTGAGGCCATCAGCGTCAATAATTAAGTTACCTTCATAATTTTTGAGAATATTCTGAATTATTGCAGTTGCTCCGGAGTTAGTGGACATTCCGGGACCAATCGCAACAACGTCCTTATCTCTACATAACTCCAAAATAGAATCCGCAGCGGAAGGGATAAAATAGCCTGATTCGTCTGGAACAGGCTCCGTCATCTCTTCAGTAAGTTTAATTTCCAGAATATGGTTGAGGGAGGCTGGAACGGCTACAGTCACCAGTCCGGCGCCAATACGGGAGGCTGCCATAGCAGCCATCGCGGGAGCCCCCGTCTTACCAGTTGATCCTCCGACAATGAGCGTTTTGCCGAACATTCCTTTATGCGCTGTCGGGTCGGCTCTAATCCCTAAATAGTTAGTCAGATCAGGATTCTCATAAAGAACGACGTTAGGAGGATCACGCCGGACAGCCACCTGGGGAATACTTATGTCGACCAGTTCGACTTCGCCACAGAGAATTCGGCCCGGATACATGGCCATTCCCAGTTTCTTGAACCCGTACGTCACAGTGAGATCGGCCTCGATGGCAGCCCCCCGGATCTCGCCCGTATCGGAATCAAGCCCTGATGGTAGATCAACAGACAGTATGAACGATGGCAGCGTGTTTATTATTTCTATTACTTCACGATAAGGTGATCTTACATCTGATTTCAGTCCTGTGCCTAGAATGGCGTCAACGATTACCTCACTTCCAGCCCATATTGCTTCGACGGATTCGATCTCGTTCACAGAATCGACCTGCCAAATCCTTGCCCCCATTTTTTGCAGGATGTTGAGATTCGTCCTGGCGTCACCCTGTATTTTCTCCGGAGGACTTAACAGGAATGTTTGTACTTCTGCGCCGGCGTTAATAAGATACCTGGCAATGACGTATCCGTCACCGCCATTGTTACCGGGGCCTGCGATAACGGAAACCGACAGGTCGTCAAGTCTGTCCTCGAAAAGCGCTCTTAAGATTTCAAAAGTGGACCGGCCCGCGTTTTCCATAAGCACAACACCGGGGATCCCAAATTGATTAATGGCCGCCGAGTCGAAATCTCGCATCTGACCAGCCGTGACTAAATATGAGTTCGTGAACTCCTCCAACTTCTAGACCTCCGCAAAGCTTAATTCTCAGAGCTACCAGGAAAAGAGTCTAAGTCAGGCTTTGCCTCTAGCGCCCATGAAATCGCACGAATAACCGCTACAAAGCATGTTGTAACGACCTATCTGCTCTAGGGTGACCAAACCTTTCAATTCGGAACCGTTCATAATCGGAATAGCCTTGCTGCCGCTCTCCTGCATTTTTCGAAGTATGTCAGTCACAGGGGTATACACCCCGGCCGTAGGGAAATCTCTGACCATTGCTTCCGCTATTGATGTTGATGGTCCTTTCTTGTGAAGAGTCTCTACGATGGCGTCTTTTGTAACAAGTCCTACAAGCCTTCTATCATCGAGCACTGGGAAATCGCCCTGAAAGCTTCGGCAAAAATGCTCGGCAGCGTCTCCAACCGTCTGAGAGGGCCTTAATGTCTCGAGTTCACTGATCATAACTCCGCCCGCTGTTACACCACCCAGGGCTACCATGAGTCCCATCTGACGTTCTTCAGCTTCAGCCCCCAGGTAGACAAAAAGCGCTATAAGAATCAAGAATATGTTTCCCGAAAAAAAACCCCAGAAAAACATGAAGATAGCAAAGCCCTGACCAACCCCGACCGCCACCTTAGTCGCCTTTAGCGGTGATAAATATAGCGCAAGCGCGCCTCTTAAAACTCTACCCCCGTCCATGGGGAAGGCTGGAACCAAATTAAAAAGACCCAAAATAAGATTGACGGCTGTCAGTTCGGCCAGCAGCCCCCCTTTTACTGAAAAATCGGTAATTGTCACCCCAGTTCCAAAAATGTCGGCAACGAACCATAACAGAAACGCCAACAAGAAACTGGAGGCGGGGCCTGCGATTGCTATCAATACCTCCTCAATGGGCTTGTCCGGGGTTTCCGCCATTCTGGACACCCCTCCAATGGGAAGTAGAGTAATATCCGTTACCTTAATTCCGAAATGCCTTGCCACTATGGAATGGCTAAGTTCATGAAAAACTACTGAAGCGAAGACTAGAACCACAAAAGTGACCCCTGCCAGGCCACCTGCCCCTATGACAGATCCTCCCACAAAATACACTAGTATTAACAGCAGGATAAATGTTATATGAAGATTTAAAGGTATACCTAATATTGACCCGATTTTAAAAGACCATTTCATGGCCAACACCTCCTGATAGTGTATACTGGAACTTAATCGACTCAGTTTCAAAGGGTTACAATGTTGGCATCCATTTTACTAGTAAAGGCATAGGTTCGCAAGGACACTCGTTGCAAGAAATAGCCAAAAAAACTCAAACCGATTCAGGGGGAGTTTAATGAAACAGATACTTCAAAACCTGGGCTCCGGAAAAGCGGAACTGGCGGAGATCCCGGCTCCCAAGGTCAGGCCCGGCCACTTACTGATCAGAACAATTGCCAGCCTTGTTTCCTCCGGGACCGAACGAAGTGTCGTTGAACTTGGACAGGCGAGTTTGCTTCAAAAGGCCAGAAAACAGCCTGAAAAGGTTTTTCAAGTTCTTGATAAGGTCAAAAACGAAGGGCTGTTCCAAACTATCGACGCTGTCCGGGAAAAACTGGATCACCCAATTATTATGGGTTATTGCAATGTTGGGGTGGTCGTTGACGCTGGCGCGGGGGCTGATAATTTCAAGATAGGAGACCGAGTCGTCTCGAATAGCCCTCATGCTGAGATCGTACTTGCCCCGAAGAATCTTTGCGCCAAAATTCCCGACTCGGTTACTGATGAACAGGCCGTTTTTACCGTTTTAGGGGCAATAGGGCTTCAAGGTGTTCGTCTGGCCAATCCGACACTTGGCGAGAATTTTGTAGTGACTGGATTGGGGCTCATAGGTCTACTAACCGCTCAAATCCTTAAAGCCAATGGTTGCAAAGTGTTAGGCGTCGATCTGGATCCGGGGAAAATCGCCGCGGCCGAAGGACTTGGAATTGAAACCGTAAACTTGTCTCTTGGACAGGACTTGATCAAAACTGCAGGCGCATTTTCAAACGACCGAGGGATAGATGGGGTAATAATTACCGCGGCGACCGAAAGCGACGAACCCGTCAAACAGGCTGCCAAAATATGCCGGAAGCGTGGACGCATAGTCCTTGTGGGTGTGACTGGACTAAATCTCGATCGATCCCTGTTCTATGAAAAAGAGCTTAGTTTCCAGGTTTCATGCTCCTATGGACCAGGACGATATGACCCGGAATTTGAAGAAAAAGGTAATGATTATCCTTACGGGTTTGTAAGATGGACTGAACAGCGTAACTTTGAAGCGGTCCTGACGCTTCTGGCTGATAACGGGCTCAGAGTGGAATCCCTGATTTCGAGACGTTTCGGATTTGAACAGGCGGTTGCGGCTTACGATCTGCTCGCCTCTAATGAGCCGGTTCTTGGTCTATTGCTGGAGTATGATTCTGGCGATTCGGACATTGTCGCGCTAACCAGCAAAACCGTCAGGTTGACCGGTGAACCATCCAAAGATCATTCCAGGCTCAGGCTAATGGGGCGCAACCTCATGTAGAACCTATTGTCGGGGTTATAGGAGCGGGCAATTATGGGCTGAGAACTTTTCTTCCCGCGTTGAAATCCATTGGTCCAAGACTTAAGACGCTAGCCACCTCTACTGGTGTGAGTGGAGCATATTCAGGACGAAAATTTGGCTTTCAAAACGCGACTACCGACACCCAGAGCTTGTTTGATGATCCCGAGATTAACACCCTTTTTGCGCTGACAAGACACAACACTCATCCTACTCTTGTTTGCAAGGCCCTGGAATCCGGAAAGAACGTATATGTGGAGAAGCCGCTGGCAATATTGCCGGAACAGGTGGAAACAATTGAGAACGCGTACATGGCTTCACGCGGCTTCAGTCCAGCTCCCATTTTGATGATCGGTTTCAACAGAAGGTTTTCGCCTCATGTACAAAAGATGAAACAATTGCTGCTCGGCATCCGTCAGCCAATATCAATAATAATAACAGTGAACGCCGGGGAAGTTCCGGCAAGCGATTGGACTCAAGACCCTAAAATCGGGGGCGGTAGAATAATCGGCGAAGGGTGCCATTTTGTAGATTTGCTGTACTATCTGACAGGCTCCCAGGCTGTTTCGGTCTGCTCAACCAAGATGGGCTCTGCGCCAGGGGTATTTGTCGCTGATGACAAAATGAGCTTTACAATTAAATTTGAAAATGGCTCATTCGGAACGGTTCATTATCTTGCGAATGGAGCAAAGTCGTTTCCGAAGGAGCGTATCGAAGTCTTTTGTGAAGGTCGTATCCTTCAACTGGACAATTTTCAGGTTTTGAGAGCATATGATTGGCCAGGATTCAAGAAAATGTCACTATGGAGACAGGATAAGGGACATGTGGAATGTATTAAGAGGTTTCTTGACGCCATCCGTGTTCGCGGGGAAGCCCCTATTCCATTTGGAGAGATCATAGCGATAACCAGGACAACGTTTGAAGTTGTTAAATCCGCTCTTAATCAATATGAAGGGAAAAATTGTTGAGCAGTCTTTACGAACATGCGCTTTGTATTCATCCCTACTATCAGGACAGTCACGCCGGATCACTTGGATTAGCGGTGTTTCCCCCGATTGGACTCGAATACGTCATGGCTGCCCTACAGCCACACGTAGAAGAATTAACTTTTGTTGATCTTCGTCTTCCCGGTCCTTTGAGGGACCTCAAAAAACTGAAGAGCTTCATAGAAAAAGAAATCGATCTGTTATGCGTCAGCATAAACTGGGAATATCATTTCCGTGAGGTCTGCGACCTAATAAATAGCCTTCCGTCACAAGTCACAACCATTGTTGGTGGTCAGCAGGCGACTGATAGCGTTGAAGAAGTTTTTCAGCTATGCCCATTTGTAGACATTCTGGTGAGAGGAGAGGGTGAGGAGACCATCGCCGAAATAGCTCAGGGGATCCCACTAAAGGATATTCTGGGAATATCATATCGAAACGGCTCTGAGATTGTTCACAACGCCAACAGACCGCTAGGAGAAATTGATCGGTATCTCCCCCCAAATCGCGGCTTAAGAAGTCAGGAATACAACCTTAATTTCGGCGGTTATGCGCTGCCGTTAGAATCTTTTGATATGGTCTTGACATCAAGAGGTTGTCCTTACAATTGCAAGTTCTGCACTTTCAACCTCAACCCATGGACTCAAAAACGTCGTTATTCAGTGCGTCCCATAGACGCGGTGATGGACGAAATAAACCAGATTGAAGCGGGAATCATCCTGATAGCTGACGAGAATTTTTTTGTAAACCCTAATAGGGCAAAAGAAATTTGCGAGCGGCTCATCGCAAATGGCGCCAAAAAGAGGTTTCTTGTTCAGGCCCGTATTGAGATATTTGAACGTCCCGATGTATTGGAAGCCGCCGCCAAGGCAGGAATAAAGGTATTCCTGCTTGGAATTGAGTCGCCCAGTGACAGAATACTCGAACAACTCAACAAAGGGTTTGACACGTCTAAACTACGCAAGGCCTTCGAAGAATTCCGAAAACATCCGTTTTATTATCATGGCTATTTTATCTACGGTAATGTGACCGAAACGGAACAGGAAATGCTGCGCATTCCAGGGTTTGCCAAAGAATTGGGTCTTGATTCAATAACTTATCAGAAACTTCGTGTAGACAGATATTCACCTCTGAGGGAACTGGTTGAAGCGACACCCGGGTATTATGTGGGGGATGACAGGATTGTATATTTGGAAGGGTTCGGGCGTCCAGGCCTTAAACGGATCAGCCGGGAGATAACGCGTCGATTCTATACGCCCAGCCAATTGATTTCGCTAATTCGAAAACTGTTTTCAGTTGGAATGTTTACTCCGAAAAATATTCCGGCCCTTTTGTCCAGTTTACCTATGGTACTGACAAAGATGATCGGACGAAAAATAGACAAGAAAGCTCGTCGACTCGCCGCTAGATTCAACTTATGAGATGAAACTGAATTTGTTTAATTGTTGGATTGACTGAAATTACCAATCGGAACGGTAACACAACATGCCAAGTGCTTATGATTATGATCTGGTTGTCATCGGCGCTGGCATAGCCGGTTTCGTTTCCGCAGTGACCGCCAATGGTATAGGTAAACGAGTCGCAGTAGTTGAGAAACGTAAGGTAGGCGGTAATTGTACAAACTTTACGTGTATTCCCAGCAAAGCTCTTATAAGACTGAGCCACCTAAACCGTGATATTAACCACCTTGATCGTCTTGGGCTGTGGTCCGGCCCTACACCTGACCTTGATGGCCGAAAAGTGTTGGCTCATGTCCGGTCAATAGTCCAAAAAGCGTATGAAAAAGACCTGCCGGAGACGTTTGAACGGATCGGAATAGACATTTTTTTAGGGGTGGCGTCGTTTGTGGATCATCATAGAGTCGATGTAAGCGGACAGGTGATCTCAGCGGACAAAGTCATTATAGCCTCCGGGACCAGACCCATGGTTCCTCCGATCAACGGCCTTCAGGATGTTGATTACCTAACCAACGAAAACCTCTATGAACAGGAGGACCTACCCAAATCAATCATCATCCTTGGTGGCGGAGTGGATGGGCTTGAATACGCTTCGGCTTTCGGTAGGCTCGGTGTTGAAACAACCATGATTGAGATGGCGTCAAGGCTTCTGCCGATGGCTGAACCTGAACTCGTAGCCCATTTGGTAAGAGCTTTGGAACTCGACGGCATTCACCTTCTCACAGGCGCCAGAGCAACAGGTTTCAGCCAGGTCAACAACAAAGTAATTCTGCAATACGAACGACTGGATAAGACGACCGGCGAAATTCATGCCGACCGCGTTCTGGTGGCAATAGGAAGAACACCGGATGTTGAAGACCTTGCGCTGGAAAAAGCGGGAGTGGATTTCAACGCGAAAGGTGTCATCACAAACAGGAAACTGCAAACTTCCGTCCCGAATATATACGCATGTGGAGATATCGCCGGTCCTTATCAACTGGCTTCGATGGCGGAGTACCAAGGCATTGTAGCAGCCACCAACGCCTTCTCCCCGATCAAACAGAAAGTGGATTACAGCAACAACGCCAATGTTATTTTTACGGAGCCACCTTTGGCTTTTATTGGATTGACGGAAGAGAAGGCTCTCAAGAAATACGGACATAAACTGCGGGTTTACCGATTCGATTACTCGAACATGCGTCGGGCGCTTATAGACGGTCAGACCACGGGGATGGCCAAATTCTTGTGTGATCGAAGCGGTCGTATTGTTGGAGCGCATATTCTGGGCGAAGCATCCCCGGAAGTAATACATGAAGTTCAGGTTATCAAGGCGTTTAACAAGCCTTTGGACCGACTTCATTCCGTTACCCACGCTTACCCGACCTATGCCCAGGCTCTTGTTGGTAGAGTCTCTCAGTTGGTCTTTCTCGACAAAATGAGGGAATCCATTTTTGTTAGAGCGGGGTTGGCTTTGTTGCCCGGCTTCACGAATCGTTTAAATCTTGCTCGTGACCGCTTGGCGGAAACAGAAGCGCCGTTGTCATCTGTCAAAAAGGCTACTCTCAACGTTGTTGTTGAATCTGACGGTCAGGATCGCGGAGCAATCCGTGCCGACGCTTCCTTTAATAAAGGCTGGCGCTTGTGTGGTTGATCTTCCTGAGAACCTAACCGATTTCGATGAGAGACCCTTTCTCTGGGTATGTGAACAAGATACGGCAGCCTCCTCAAAATACAGCGTTCTGAATTTCTCCCACGTTCGGACCATGAACGGGCTGGGCGTCTCAATGTTGGCCAAGCTGAGCGCCCACGCAAATCGGGAGAGGCCAGGAACTTTTGGGTTATGGGCTGGTCCCGGGTTTTCAGGATGTATTGAAATTAACCGAACTTGATCGTGTCATACGATTGTTTGAAACAGAAAAGGACGCTCTCGCCGCTGCTGGAGTGGAACGGTCGTGTGACAACTCGTTGAGTGATGAAGGCGCTCAGCGAGTTACGGTTGACACATCATGTTGGGCCAAGCCGGTTCCATACCTGACAGTGTCTTTTAGGCCGCCGGCAGCTCGAAACCTTAATGTAGACGGGTTGAAAACGGTTAGTCCTGTAAGCGGGTTTGGTCAAATGTGGGAGAAGACCTACAGGCTCTTCATACAAGATTCGATGTACAGTCCAGGATATCTGATCTCGACCCTCAAATCAAAATTCACTGATTTTCAACCCTCATTTAATCGTTTTTTTGCGTCAGAAGCAGGAATCAAACCCGGAGAAATAGTCCTTATAGATTCCATGACGCCGGGCGGACCGGTTTCTACCGGCGTTATGATACTGTATGCCGATGAGACATCATTTACTTTTTGCACCCCGGAAGGACATCCTGAAGCCGGCTGGGTAAGCTTTAGCGCTTACAAGGATGGTGGCTCGACGGTTGTTCAAATTTATGGATTGACCCGGTCCAATGACCCCTTGTTCGAAGCGGCATTCCACCTTGTAGGCACTAAAATCCAGATCAGGATATGGAAGCACGTTCTCACATCTCTGGCAGCGCACCTTGGGATCACCTCCGGAAATCACCATAAGATCGAGGTGTGTGGACAGCAAGATACAGTGGTCCCGCATTGGAAACATTTGGCGTAACTCGCAGATACGAACCCTGGGCAAGGAACCTTTGAGGTGGTTAGGCGCAGCTCAACGACTTAGTAAGTCGCGAGAAACACAATGACTCCTAAATCGGAGTACGACGCCGTCATTGTTGGATCTGGACCAAATGGCCTGGCAGCGGCCATAACTTTAGCCAGGCGCAAACTTTCCGTCTTGGTAGTTGAAGCAAAGGAAACCGCTGGCGGAGGCGCACGCACTCAAGAGTTAACTCTTCCGGGTTTCAGGCACGACGTGTGTTCGGCGATCCATCCTTTGGCCCTTGCGTCCCCGTTTTTTCGAAGTATGGACCTATCATGCCATGGTCTAGAGTGGATTCATCCGCCTGTGCCACTTGCGCATCCGCTTGATGACCAGGGATCTGTCCTGCTAGATAGGTCGGTTGACGCGACCGCTGAAGGGCTTGGTAATGACGCGGAACGCTATCGAAATCTTTTTTCCCATCTTGTCAAAGATTGGGACAAACTGGTTCAGGACCTGCTGAAACCTCTGGGGCTTCCGAGCCATCCATTAACGCTATTGAAATTTGGTCCTAACGCAATGCGGTCCGCAACAGGATTGGCCAAAGGGTGTTTTAAATCGAAAAGGGCCATGGCTCTGTTTGCCGGGAACGCTGCTCACTCGATTTTACCTTTGGAGCATTGGTCCAGCGCAGCATTCGGTTTGATGCTGCCTACCTTGGGGCACGCCGTTGGGTGGCCTATAGCCAGGGGTGGTTCTCAGGCTATTGCAGACGCCCTTGTTTCGTATCTCAAGTCTTTGGGAGGGGCTGTTAAGGTTGGGACAAATGTTTCCCGGGTCAATGATCTTCCGAAAGCGCGAGCCATTCTATTCGATGTGTCGCCGAGACAACTAGCCCAGATAAACGGTCTTCAATTTCCGCACGCGTTATCGACGGCGACTGGAATTTCATCAATATGGACCGGGAGTTTTTAAAATCGATTGGGCGCTAAGCGCCCCCATTCCATGGAAAGATCCAGCCTGTTATCTGGCTGGCACGCTACATGTCGGGGGAACTTTGGATGAAATTGCGAGCGCTGAGCGTGAGGTGTGGAGCGGCAGAATTCCAGAAAGACCATTTGTGTTTCTGTCACAGCCGAGCCTGTTTGACACGGGCCGCGCGCCAGACGGTCTGCAAACCGCCTGGGGCTATTGTCATGTTCCTAATGGATGTCCCGCAGACATGACGGACCGAATCGAGGCTCAGATCGAACGATTTGCGCCGGGTTTTCACGATATCATCTTGGCGAAACACGTAATGGCGCCAGCCGATATGGAGTCATATAATCCGAACTACATCGGAGGTGATATTGCAGGCGGCTCACAGAGCTTCGAGCAAATTTTTTTGCGCCCGCTGGGACGATGGCGAGCCTACGCCACTCCTGCGAATGGTATTTACATCTGTTCATCTTCGATGCCTCCCGGTGGGGGAGTGCATGGAATGTGCGGGTATCTGGCCGCCAAACGAGCGCTCCGTGACCTTTTTTGAGTCCCTTTGACTCCATTTCCTGGTAATAGCTCCTATATCACTCCCTTTTTTCTCAAATCATCAATTTCAGCGGTATTGTAACCGAGATCCGAGAGAATTTGCTCCGAGTGCTCCCCGAGTTCGGGGGCCGGCAATCTGCAGGACGCGGGCGTGGCGCTGAAATCCCATGGGAACCCGACCATTTTGGTTTTGCCGTATTCAGGATGATCTGAATACACAAAATAATCGTTGGCTAACGCCTGGGGATCGTTTGAAACTTCCGTCGGTGTCTGCACAGGTGTGCAAATACAGCCCTCGCTTATTAGAGCGCCCATCCACTCACTCCTGGGCCTGGTTGCAAATCTTTCGTCAAAAATCGAGACTAAAGTCCTGGCGTTGTTACTTCTCGCCTCTATTGTGTTGAACCTTGGATCATCAATTAGCTCTTCCAAACCAAGGGCTTTGCATACCTTTGGCCAGTACCGGTCTGGTTGGAGGTGCGCAAGAGCGACCCACTGATCATCCTGGCATCGATAGTGGTTGTATATTGGGTTTCCCGCTTTTGCCCTGACTTCTCGGGGAAACTCACTATTCAAGATTGCTGGAGCGGCCATTATGAGGCCAAGCGAGGAAATGACGCTTCCCATCAAAGATGTGTCCACCACTTGCCCTTTTCCGGTTTTTTCTCTGGCGTAAAGCGCTGCGGTGATGCCCCAAGCGCAGGCCAAGGCCCCGACTTCGTCCCCAATTCCGGGAAGAATTTGAGTTGGAGGCGCTCCGTTTTCTCCACATGCCATCATCAGACCGGAACGGGCAATTCCAGTGTAATCGAATGAATAGTCATCTGAGTCAGGACCTTTTCGCCCCCAACCAGACGCATGAGCGTAGATAAGTCTCGGATTGCGAGCCAGGAGCGTTTCCGGCCCGATCCCCATTCTTTCCGGCGCCGGAATGCTCATGTTATTAAGGAAAACATCCGCTTTATCTATGAGATTTAGGAACACTTCCATTCCTTGTGAGGTCTTCATGTCCAAAACAATGCTTCTCTTGTTCCGATTGCAGTGCTCAAAGTAGTAATTACGACCCCTCAGTCCTACCATTGCCCCGATGATTCTCATGAAACTTCTGCCGGGATCTCCTGTCTTGGGTTCTACCTTGATGACATCGGCGCCAAGATCACCCAGCCGCATACCCGCCACCGGGCCCTGTTGAAACATTGATATTTCCACCACACGAACACCTTCTAGAGGTCCACTCATTCTATGTATCTCCTTTTATTAAGATTTTACGCGCGAGGACAGAAAATTCTTATTCGGCGCCTATAGATCCGCCTAACGCCATTTTTGGGGAACACGATGATCTCGAAACGAGCTGGTTCATGCCAATAGAACAAAAAAAGCGGAGTGTGAACTCCGCTTTTTCGTGTATCAGATGATGGTCACACTCAGCTCACGCGGGTATACCTCCTAAAGCTAAAGAAAAAGAAAAATTGGCCGCCGATATTAACCATCGTTGTTAACTCCCAATAGCTGCACTATACACTACACCGGTAACCTGTCAACATACAACTGGAAAACTGTCACAGGATGGCAGCCATGTCATCGTGTAATGGCCATTTTATTCAACCTGGCCCATCGCATTCAGATTGCAGCGATGAACATACGAATGTAAACTCAATTAAATGGATAATGACTATATGAGCAAAACCAAACAGATAACAGGACTTGTAGTAAGCTTGGGACTGGTCTTTTTGGTGGGTTGGCTGGGGGCGTTTGTTACCCAAAGGTCTCTCGGCGTTTGGTACACTTCCCTGATCAAACCATCCTGGACTCCTTCCGGGGCCACCATAGGGTTGATATGGACAATCCTCTACGCCTCGATGGCAATTGCCGCCTGGTCTGTCTGGTTATGTGGCGGTCTGATTAAACAGCGACGTCCGCTCGGGCTCTATGCCTTTCAACTGCTTTTGAACGCGGGTTGGACGTTTTTGTTCTTTGGTCTGCGATCCCCGGGTCTTGCTCTTGTCGAAATCATCATCTTATGGATAGCAATTCTTGTAACATTGATAAGTTTCTGTAGAGTTTCCAGGTTTGCGGCCGGGTTGATGGCGCCCTATTTGATTTGGGTAACCATTGCGGCCGGCCTTAACGCAATGATTTGGCGACTAAACTGATTGCGCGCCCACTGTCGCAAAAAGCGTCAGGCAAAGCTGGACATCATTTTCTGAATCAATTCTATGAGAGTAGAGGGATAGATTCCCAACCAGACGAGTAATAGCGTTAGCATGGTCAACGCCAAACCAGCAGCCGCAAGTCCAGACACGTCTGAGAGCCCGGTGTCCCTGGAATCTTCCGTAACCTTGGAAAACATGACGGAAATGATCCGTAGGTAATAAAACAATCCTATTACGCTACTCATTATGAGACATATGACCAATAACCACAAATGCGAACCAATTCCAGCGGCCAGAACGTAGAACTTACCCACAAACCCCGCAGTCAACGGAATGCCGGCCAACGACAACAGCATGGCGGCAAAAACTCCTCCCAAGAGGGGGCGAGTCCAAAATAGGCCTCTATAAGAGGCTAGAAGATCAGGTTCACCTCCAGCGCTTGATAGCGAGGTTATTACGCCGAATGCCCCAAGGATGGTTACAAAATAGGCGACTAGATAATAGCTCGTGGCTGTAACAGCAAGGCTGCCGCTTGCCAGGAAGGCGGTGAGCAAATAACCGAAATGCGCAATCGATGAATAGGCCAACACTCTCTTTACGTGATTTTGCATGAGGGCAAGCAGATTTCCCCCGAACATGGAAGCTACTGCAATAACGGTAAATACCAGAACCATAGAATTGTTGGTGTGAATATCTACCCTGGTGAAGTAACGTAGCATGAGCGCAAAAACCGCTCCCTTGGAGACAGAAGCGAGAAAGCCGGTAATTGGCGCAGGAGCCCCCTCATAAACATCGGGTGTCCACATGTGAAATGGGACCAAAGATAACTTAAATCCTAGCCCCACGATCAGAAGTCCAGTTCCGGGAATTATTAAACCAGCATGTCCCGACCCCGCCACTTGAGCAATCTGGGCGAAATCCAGGAAACCGGTATCAGCATATATCAGAGCGATTCCAAAAAGCAGAAATGCATCAGATGTAGCGGCCAACACCAGATACTTGATGCCCGCCTCTATCCCCAAAGGACCATTGCGGTTGTAGGCAATGAGCGCATACAGAGAAACACTGAGGATTTCCAGGCCCAGGAAAAAAGAAGCAAAATGGCTGCTCGCAACTATGACGGCGGAACCTAGAGCGCCTAACAATAAAAGAACGTAATATTCCTCCGGATTTTCCTCCAGGAGTTCCAGGTAACGATAAGACAGCAGAGTCACCACAAAGCCAGCGCCGAAAATAAGCGCCATATAGAAAATAGAATAACCGTCGATGATGATCAGACGTGTTACTTGACGGGGGGCAAATGAATAAACCGCTAAACTTGATACGCAAGCCCCGAGCAACCCTGCGCTGGTTAACACTGCCGTCAGGAAATGATTCCTGTAAAATGCGATGGCAAACAAATTCAATACCACGACGGCAGATATCAACAGTATAGGCAATAACGGGAACAGATCAGCGATTGTCATCTGTCTTGCCCGCTCCCTTGGATTCCGGTGACAAGGTGTGATGTTTGAGCATGTGTCAAAACATCGGAATAAACAGCAGATTGCCCGGACTTGTACGACATCGAACCGGCTCTTTCCTGGATCGCTTTCAGAGCAGGTTCAGCGGTGTTTAAAACTCCCTGAGGAAATAGCCCCAACCACAGAATTGCCAGGATCATGCCTGCCATGAGCAAAGCCTCCCTAGGCCAAAGATCCTGAATTATGCGGCTATCATCCGAAGGACCATAGAAGGCCTTTCCTACGATTCTTAGTGAGTAAATAACCGCCAGAACTAGGCCCATTGCGGCAGGAATCGTCATCCACGGGCTCACCCTGTAAACGCCCACCAGAACGAGAAACTCTCCCACAAAATTACCCAGTCCAGGAAGACCGAGAGAAGCTAGAGCAAAAACCAGCCCAACGGCGCTTATTCGTGGAATAGACGCCCATAGTCCCCCCATCCGATTTAGATCACGAGAGCCTATCCTTTCCTGAAGCGCTCCTACGATTATGAATAGCGCCCCGGTGCTTATTCCATGACAGATCATCTGCATTACTGCGCCCTGCAAAGCCAACTCGTTGAACGCGAATACACCCAGAAGCACAAATCCAAGATGGCTAACGCTACTATAAGCGACAAGTCTCTTCAGATCTGTTTGAGCAAAAGCCAGCAATGCGCCGTAAATTATTCCGATTACTCCCAACATCATGGCTACGGGAGCCAAAGTGTGAGCCGCCGCGGGAAACAACGGCAAGATAAACCGTATCAGCCCATAGGCTCCTGTTTTCAGCAACAAACCCGCAAGGATGACACTTCCGGCAGTTGGGGCTTCCGTATGAGCGTCAGGCAACCAGGTGTGAAAAGGAACAACAGGGAGCTTAACAGCGAAGGCTGCAAAAAAGCCCAGCATTAACAACATGGATGACCATGACGACAGGGGAGTTCCTAACAGGTCAAAATAATTAAAAGTGTATACGCCAGTGCTACTCCCGTGGAGAAAATACAAACCGAGTATGGCGATCAGCATCAACAGGCCACCCGCCTGCGTAAATATGAAGAACTTGATTGAGGCGTAGATCCTGTTTTCATGGCCCCAGATTCCAATCAGAAAATACATCGGGACCAACATCACTTCCCAGAAAAAGTAAAACAGGATCAGATCCATGGCCAGAAAAACTCCGACTATACCGGCCAGGCAAGACATGAGGTTAAAATGGAAGAACCCAACACCATCCTTAATCTCAGTCCAGGAACAAATAACAGCGGCAATCCCAAGCAGAGATGTCAGGGCTACCATCAAAAGACTAAGCCCATCCATGGCGAGCCGGAAACCGATCCCCAATTGAGGTACCCAATTCCAATCTACGGATGCTATCCAAACTGTGTTATGACCAGAATCCAGTTTGATTGAGTGACCAATCCACAATGAAATGATGATCAACATTTGCGCAAAAAGAGCTGACAGAGAAATCCAACGAGCCCATACAGGGTTTTTTCGTGCGGAAACCCATGAGACTATGCCTGCGATCAAGGGAATTATAATGAGCCAGATGAGTGTCATAGCCACACCAGCATCCATAGGATCAAAACAGCTCCTATCGATATCCCCAGAGCGTACTGTCTCAGCCTGCCGGTTTGTGTGAGGCTCAACCCGTTGTGCAGCGTTGTTGCCAGAAAAGAGACAAACGCATAAAAAGAATCGATAAAATCATTGCGATTCAGTCTCGTGATTCGCACAAAAGGGCTAACGAAAACGGTGTCATAGATCCAGTCGAATCCCCAACCTGATTGCCATAGGGAATGGATTTTTTGGGACACACTGCCTCCAAAAAACCTTTCCGGGTACTCAGGATGTTTAAAGTAAAATACGTAGGAAATCAGAACACCCAGAAAACAAGCGATTCCAGCAATGATTTCCAGAACCAGTTCACTGCCGGCGCCAAATTTGTCAACGTGGAAAGACGGCAAAGCGGAACTCAGGAAATCAGAGAATAAGCGAAGATTTCCGATGTTGTGAGGCAGTTCGACAAAACCAACCACTATGGATAATATAGCCAGTATTATTAAAGGAATATGGATTACATTACTTGAACGCTGTTTTAACGGTGTTTTGGGGGCGCCAAAACAGGTCACAAAAACCATGCGAAAGGCGTAGAGAGCAGTGAGCAAGGCGCCGACGACTCCTCCCAGCCACAGCCAGAAACCACCAGTGGGCGAGGACCAAACCTGCCACAGAATCATGTCCTTGCTGTAAAAACCGTCAGTGACAAGCGGTATTGAAGCCAACGATGACGCTCCAATCAAAAAAGTCCAAAAAGTAACGGGCAATTTACTTCGAACTCCCCCAAGCTTGAACATGTTCTGTTCATGTCCTGACGCCAGAATAATTGAACCGGCGGCCAGGAACAAAAGAGCCTTAAAACAGGCGTGTGTGACGAAGTGAAAAATCGCGGCGGACCAGGCTCCTACCCCTAGGCCCAGAAACATGTAACCGATCTGACTTATAGTGGAGTATGCCAGAACCCGTTTGATATCAGTCTGGGTCAAGGCGCTGAAGCCTGCTAGGAGCAAAGTAGCCAAGCCAATGACGGCTACGGCTGACTGAACCGCTGGAGCGAGTGTAAAGAAAACGTTCATCCGGGCTATCAGGTATACCCCAGCCGTGACCATCGTAGCAGCGTGTATAAGAGCGCTTACCGGTGTTGGTCCCGCCATAGCGTCAGGCAACCAGGTTTGAAGCGGAAGCTGAGCCGATTTGCCAAGAGCCCCGCCTAGAAGCAAAGCCGCTGCAAGCATTGGCATAGTGGAGCCGACAGCCCATGCCTGAGTCGCTCTAATACTCAACTCCTGAATTTGCAGGGTCCCCAAGCTATTAAACAGAAGGAACAACCCGATCGCCATAGACGTGTCCCCGATTCGTGTCATGACGAAAGCTTTGGTGGCGGCTTTTATGTTATCCGGTTCCTTGTACCAGAAACCAATGAGTAAAAAGCTGCACAACCCCACACCTTCCCATCCCAGATAAAGTAGGAGAAGATTGTCCGCCAGCGTCAAAACCAGCATTGAGGCCACGAAGAGGTTCATATAAGCGAAAAAGCGGCTAAATCCTTCATCATCGGCCATGTATTCCACGGAATAAAGATGAATCAGAAAGCCGATTACTGTAACCACTAGGATCATACATACAGACAGAGCGTCTAAATGGAATCCGATTGTCGGCGAGAAATTGCCTATACTTATCCAGTTCCAGAGCGTTTGATCATATTGGTAATCGGGAGGGGGAAACACTATAAAACTTATCGAAATGGCTGAACTTAGAGCCGCTGCGCCCCCGACTGACCCGACACCCACCAGGGATTGACTGTGTCGTGACAATCTCGAACCCACCAGGGCCAGGATTAGAAACCCCAGAATCGGTAACGCCGGAATCAGCCACAAGAGATGTAGCATGCTACCCTCGTGCCTTTCTTGCCTCGTCTGTGTCCAATGTCTTGAAACGATGATAAAACTGAATCGCCAGCGCCAGGCCCACGGCAACCTCGGCCGCTGCCATGGATAGAATAAAAATGAACATTACCTGTCCATCGGTTTGCCCCCATCTTGAACCAGCCACCACAAAAGCCATCCCTGCGGCGTTCAGCATTATTTCGACGGACATGAGCATGAAAATCAGGTTTCTGCGGATAAGCACTCCCACAAGACCTAACGCGAAAAGGGCGGCAGCGACGATCAGAGCATGTTCCATCGGCACTGCCGCTGTCATGTTTTATCTCCTGTTATTGACGATGAATTTCGGGTTCGTCTGGCGCCGAGGTGGTAAGCGCCGACCAAACCGGCAAGAAGCAGCATGGATGCGAGTTCAACGCCGATAGCGTAAGGGCCGAAAAGAGCTATACCGACTTGCTTGGGTGTAATTTCTACCGAAGGGGAAATGGCCGCTTCTCCTGCATAGACTATCAAGTATATCAATTCCGAAAAGAGGACACCTGCAAGCAGAGATGGCCCTATCCACATTTTGGGCTCCAGCCAAAGCCTTTCCTGTTCTCTTGATCTTGGGCCAAGGTTAAGCATCATGATCACAAACACGAAAAGCACCATGATCGCGCCTGCGTAGATGATTATCTCCAGGGCGGCCACGAACGGCGCTCCAAGGGCAAAAAAGATTAACGCCACAGAAAAAAAGGAAACTATCAGATACAAGAGAGCATGCACTACGTTTAGCCGTGTAATTACCAATACGGTAGACAAGATCGCGACTAAAGCGGATACATAAAAAACGCTGTTCATACGCATGTCCTCAATACAATTTTTTTCATGGCATCAAACTATGAATATCCACTGGCGGTTCTTCATTTTCAGCCTCGCCCTTGTCCTTGCCGCCAACAGAAACGCCCGCGACCCTGTAGAAATTGTAGCCAGGATATTTTCCCGGTCCGCTTATCAAAAGATGTTCTTTCTCATACACGAAATTGTGCCGGTAGTATTCACCCATTTCAAAATCGTTCGTTAGCTGGATCGCATAAGTAGGGCAGGCTTCTTCACAGAATCCACAGAAAATGCAACGTGAAAAATTGATTCGGAAAAATTCTGGATAACGTCTACCATGTTCATCCTGGGTAGCCTGTAGGGCGATGCAATCTACCGGACATGCGGCGGCGCAAAGATAACAGGCGACACACCGTTCCTCTCCATCCGGATCACGCGACAGTATGATTCTGCCTCTCCATCTGGGATGCAGATTAGGCTTTTCTTCCGGGTACAGAATCGTCTCTCTCTTTCTGATTGAGTGTTTGAGGACGGTCCAGATTCCCTTGATTAAGCTAAACATTTTTATCCTGCATCAACTTGCCGCGAGAATAATGGCTCCGGTTACCACAACATTTAGGAGCGCTAGAGGAAGCATCAACTTCCATCCGAACGAAAGCAACTGATCGTACCTGAGCCTAGGTAGCGACGCTCTAACGAGTATAAAGCCACAGATGAAGACAAAAGTCTTGATTATCATCCAACATAGAGGCGGCAACAAAGGTCCTAGCCAACCACCGAAGAAAAGTGTGGCTATCAGGGCGCTGATTAGGGTGACTCCCATGTATTCCCCGACAAAAAACATGCCAAACTTCATCCCGGAATATTCAGTGTGAAAGCCCGCTATAAGCTCATTCTCGGCCTCAGGAAGGTCGAACGGAATTCGTCTGGTTTCCGCAAGTCCTGCGATTATAAAGATGATTAGTCCAGGAAATTGGGGGATAAAAAACCAGACTTTACGCTGCGCTTCAACTATTTCACGAAGGTTAAACGAGCCCGCGAGCATGATGACTCCGGCGAGCGCCAGGCCCATGAATACTTCGTAGCCGAGCATTTGCGCAGCGGCCCTCAAACCGCCGAGCAATGAATACTTGTTGTCCGAAGCCCATCCCGCCAATGCTACGCTGTAAACACTTAATGACGACATCGCAAGAAAGAACAAAAGTCCGATATTCAGGTTCACAATCTCTATGCCTGGAGCAAACGGGATAATCGCAAAGGATAGGAGTGTTGTTACAACTATAATCGCAGGGGCTATTACAAAAACAGGTTTGTCCGCAAAGGGCGGAATCCAGTCCTCCTTTGTAAATATTTTGATCATGTCTGCCGCAACCTGTAACGAACCAAATCGACCAGCGCGGTTCGGGCCATAACGATCCTGCCACAGTCCTAGCAGTCGTCGTTCGAGCCAGATCAATCCCGCGGCTGTAAGCAGGACTCCGACTAGTATTAAGTACAAAATTATAATTGATCGTTCTGGTTCGTTCATTTCAGTCTTCTATTATTTTTCCCATGGCAGGCAGACTTACGCCTTCCAGACCGGGAATCCCCACCGGGAGCGCAATCACCCCACTGCAAAGCGTCGGGATAATTCTTACGGGAAGCTTGATCGAAACGTCTCCTATGATTAGTTGCGCTACGTGTCCATTGTCTTTGCCTAAAGAAGCAGCGTCATGTCCGTTCAAACCGACATAAGGATGAGGAATCCTCTGTGCGATAGAATCCCCACGCGAACTGAGTTCTTCAGAGCCGAATATGTGAAACGACTGGATCACGAGCCATTCGATGTTGTCAAATTTGAATGGCTCTGGAACTTCCCGGAAATAAGCGCCATTGTCGGCAGTCGATGGTTCAATAAGGCGTTTCCCGGAATCTCCGCCTATAGAAGGCCCGGAAATTTCTTTTTGAAACTTGTTCACAGCTTGGCATGAATTCCATGATGGGGCCCAGAACCGTGGGTTAACAGAAGCCGGAGGAATACCGGGGTAACCTTCCATTGAAAACGACAAGGGAGATTCGAGATCGTCAGTTGGTTTAGGTTCATGAACGGATATATTTGCTCGCATAGCGGTCCGGCCACTGTACCGATGGGGCTGACGGGGAATTTTCTGCCCAACCACCCGGAAATTCGCTGGTGGAGATACATCTGCAAGGTCTTTAAAGATAGGGAATTCTTGCGCAATCTCTGAGGTGATATTTTCAATGGTGGAAAAATTAGGCGCACAGTCTCTACCGAGCGCTGTCATCACTTCCGATATCCAGATGTGGCTTTCCTGTGTCTGGCTTGGTGGCGGCATAACGCTGAATTGACGCTGACATCTTCCCTCACTGCTTACGAGTGTGCCAGTGGTCTCGGCAAATGTCCCAGCCGGCAACATGAGATCGGCTTCTTTGCCGGTTCGGTTTAAGATGTGGTCGATCACTACAACGTGTTTGCACTTTGCCAAAACGCCCTGAACCAAATGGGTTTCCGCACGTCTGAAAAGGTCATTCTCAAGGATGATCAAACTGTCGGCCTGACCCGAAAGGACTTTTTCAAAGCAATCTCGAATGCTAAGTCCGCCAATAAGGCCCAGCCCGAAAGTATCACACTCAGGCAATGTGTAAGATAATGCGGCCGTCCTTCCCGCTCTACTCAACGCCCAGGCTATGTTGGCCGCAGCCTGAATTACGGATAGGACTCCACAACTCGTCCCGGAAACTATCAAGGGTCGCTTTGAACTTTTGAGGACATCGCCGATGCGAGCGGCGAATCTTTTGAGTTCCTCCGGCAAGTCTAATACCGGCGGGGAGCCTGGATCAATTTCGTGAGCGATCTGGAAACCCAGTCTGGCTACATCATCAGGCGCTGCATACAGCGTTTGCGCCGCTATGTCATCCAGTCCGGAGCCCATGGGACTCACGATGTACAAAGGTCCCTTCTCGGCTTGAACAGCTTGCCGGACGGACGCGTCAGCCCAACGGGGAATCCTTAACCTGTCAGCTATATCCATTGGTTTTTCGCGAACTGACTGGCGAAGAGACAAGGCCAACCGGGGCGCCACGTTGGTAACATCCTCACCCAGAATCAGGATGGCGTCGCACAATTCAACGTCCTGGAGCGAAGGCGAGTAGGTAGGGCCATTCTGGAGAATGTTGATTATTGCCGAGACGAGTCTCTCTTCATTCTCCGACATACCGCTGCAAAAATTTTCAGCCCCTACAAGCTTTCTTAAAGAAAAATTCGCTTCCAATGTCGCCCTGGGAGAACCGATGCCAAGCGTGTGGACGCTATCCGTCAAAATTCCTTTAAACAGGCTGAGAGCTTCTGTCTTTTCAACAGGCTTCAACAAGGTGTCGGACCGATCGAGGCCTTGTCTTGAAAGTGGTTGACGGATTCGGTCGGGACCCTCAACAAATTCATATCCGAATCGACCGCGATCACACAGGAAATAACCATTCACTTCGTGATTGTATTTATTCAGGATTCTGCGTAACGAGCCATATCTTTCGCCTACTATGATGTTGCAGCCCAACCCGCAATGTGGACAAATTGACGGTGATGTCTGCATGTCCCATTTGCGGGTGTAATGTTTCCTCAGTGTTTTGTCCGTAAAGACCCCAGTAGGACAGACTTCAACCAGATTTCCACTAAATTCGTTCTCAAGGATTCCATCATTACATCTGCCGAAATAAATCCGATTGTTTATCCCGAAAACGTTAAAGTCTCTTCCTCCTGCGTAATCCCGATAAAACCTGACACACCGGTAGCACTGGATGCAGCGGTTCATCTCGTGATTGATAAAAGGCCCCAAATTCTGATTCAGATAGGTCCTCTTTTTGAACCCATATCGCCGATATACGTGACCGGACATTACCGTCATGTCCTGAAGATGACATTCTCCGCCTTCATCACAGACAGGGCAATCGTGGGGATGGTTGATCATCAGCCATTCAATAACCCCCGCTCGAAACTCCCTGACATCGTTGTCATCAATTGAAATTCTCGTTCCTTCATCCGCCGGCGTCATACAGGACATGACAATGTGGCCGCGGGTGTCATTCTCATCACGGAATTGCTTTACCGCGCACATCCGGCAGGACCCCACGGAGTGCAACGCGGGATGCCAACAGAAATAGGGGATATTGAAGCCCAGGGAAAGGCATGCGTTAAGGAGATTTTGTCCTTCGGGAACTTCATACGGGACATTATCTATATAAATTTTGGCCAAGTCTTATCTCCAGGGACAACGCTTCTCCGTGATATGCCGTTCAAAGTCTTCTCTGAAAAACTTTAATGCGCTTTGCAGCGGTTCCATGGCTCCTGGAGCCAGAGCGCAAAAAGTTCGGCCAGGCCCGAGCAATCTCGTTTGAGATTCAAGGATCTTCAGGTCATTAAATTCGCCCCTACCTTCTTCAATGGCTTTGAGAATCTGGGCGATCCAAGGCAATCCCTCCCTGCATGGCGTGCACCATCCACAGGATTCCCTGGCGAAAAAGCTTTCCAGGTTGTGAACCATTCCAACCGGGCATGTATGATCGTCGAGCGCTATCATTGTGCCTGTGCCGAAACGGCTCCCGGCTTTTTGGACTGAATCATAATCCATCTGAACATCAAGGTGTTGTTCAACAAGGAACTCGGTGGATCCCCCGCCAGGAAGAATCCCCCGAAATTTCACACCATCTCTCATGCCGCCGGCGTGTTCTTCCAGGATTTCCCGAATGGTTGTTCCCATTGGGAGTTCCCACGCGCCGGGCTTTTTTACTTTTCCACTGACGCCGAAGATTTTGGTTCCCCCGTCCTTACATTTGCTGAGGCCCTTGAACCACTCGGCTCCATTGTTGACAATGTGCGGAATGTTGCAAAGCGTTTCAACGTTGTTCAGCAGAGTCGGCATGCCCCAGAGCCCAGACTCGGTTTGACGGGGTGTTTTATGTCGAGGGACAGCTCTGTTGCCTTCAAGAGAATTCGTCAAAGCTGTCCCTTCACCGCAAATGTACCTGCCGGAACTGATGTGCAACCGCAATTCAAAGTTGAAGCCTGATCCTAGAATGTTGAATCCCAGATAACGCTTCTCATACGCTTCGGCGATGGCCCTTTTGAGACGTGTTGCCGCAAGGGTGTATTCAGATCTTATGAAAATGTACCCAACTTCACTGTCGACCACATAAGCGCATATTATCATCCCTTCAATCAATTGATGCGGGTTTCCCTCCATCAATATTCTGTCCTTGAATGTCGCCGGGCTCCATTTCATCCGCATCGACTACTACGTACCTTGGCCTCGGGCTGTTTGAGACAGACGGCAGGGAACTCCATTTCAGGCCAGTAGGGAAACCGGCTCCGCCTCTTCCTCGAAGGTTAGAATCCTTGACTAGATTGTAGAATGTTTCCCTGGGTAAGAGATTTAAGAGATTCACGCAGGGCCCTATAACCCCCTACTCTCTCATATTCGGCAAGGTTGAGAGGCTCTCTGCCGGTGTCAATATAATTTGTAAGAGGTCGGTCCATCTGCCTCTCTATTCGTAGCCTTTGAATATTAGCTCGATCTTGTCGGGAGTAAGGTTACCATGCAACGTTCCGTCAATCATGATGGCAGGAGCCTGTTCACACGCTCCAAGACACTGAATCGGCAACAAAGTAAAACGACCGTCCGGCGTCGTCTCTCCGAACCCTATGCCCAGCCTCTTTGTGATATGAACAAGAATGTTTTCAAACCCCATTATCCAGCAGCTTACGCTGTCGCAAACGAGAATTACGTGGCGTCCTACCGGTTTTCGGTAAATCCGATTATAGAAAGTGGCGACACCATCTACCTCTTCAACTGTCAAGCTGAGAAAATCGGCTACCGCCCCGAGTCTTTCGTCAGAGACCCATCCGTGATGCCGCTGGACTATTTCCAGGGCTTCAAGAATCGCGCATCGTCTCGTAGGGCATGCGCCGATTCCACACTGTATCTCCGATTTTATCTCATCAGAAAGCATTTACAATTTTACCTGTCCACATCCGCCAATACGTAATCCACACTCCCGAGGATCGCGATGAGATCGGCTATTGTTAATCCTCTGGTGATGGATGGGATCATTTGGAGATGAGCGAAAGATGGCGTCCGAATTCTAACGCGGTATGCCATAGTATTCCCATCACTGACCAGATAATAACTATTGGCTCCCTTCGTCGCTTCGATCCTGAAACACGCCTCGCCGGGCGGGATTACCGGTCCCCAGCTTACACTGAGAAAATGTGTGATGAGGGTTTCGATGTCCTTCATCGTACGCTCTTTACGAGGTGGAGTAGCGAGAGGATGATCTGATTTGTAAGGGCCGGCGGGCATGTTTTTGAGGCATTGTTCGATGATTCTGAGGCTCTGTCTGAGTTCTTCTACTCTTACGACCGCTCGATCGTAACTATCACCGTTTTGAGCCGTCGGCACATCAAATTCGATCTGATCGTATCCTGAATAGGGTCTCTTTTTGCGGAAATCCCAGTCAAGCCCGCACGCCCGTAAACCCGGGCCAGTTACACCCCAATCTATAGCTTCATCTAGACTGTAGGCGCCGACTCCTTGAGTCCGTGCCTTGAAAATCCGGTTTTGCATGACCAGCTTGTCGTACTCGTCCAACCTGGCCGGAAAATAGCCGATGAAGTCGTTGACCAAACCTGTCCCACCCTTTGGGAAGATCCTGGGAGACTCCTCCAATTCGGAACCAGGCCGGGTGCATTCGACCCCCTGTAACGGCAGAAACGATGTCGAATACTCTTTCCCGGTCGTTGAACATATAAAAAACCGGTGACATTGCGCCCAAATCTTGCGCAAAGGTACCGTACCAGACGAGATGACTGGCAATCCGAAAAAATTCCGCCATCATGATTCGAATCATCTGCGCTTTTTCAGGCACGTTAATCCCCGCAAGAGTCTCGACGGCCTGAACGTATGCGAAATTGTTCATCACCCCGCCAAGATAGTCTATCCTGTCTGTGTACGGGATGAATGTATGCCATGATTGTCGCTCACCCATTTTCTCCGCGCCCCGGTGATGGTAGCCTATGTCCATGGCCGCGTCCGCTATTTCTTCGCCGTCTAGCGCAAGAATTATTCGAAGTAACCCGTGAGTGCCTGGATGTTGAGGGCCTAGATTGAGAAACATAAAATCAGTGTCTTCACCACCAAGTTTCATGCCCCATTCCTCGGGGTGGAACTGCAAAGCATTTTCCAGAAATTCAGCCTTGTCTTCGGGAAGCTGAAAAGGCCCCATTTCGGTCGCTCTTGCTGGGTGCTCCTTGCGCAGCGGGTGGCCTTCCCATGTTGGTGGCATAAGAATTCGCTTGAGATGCGGGTGTCCTTCAAAGCGGACGCCGAAGAGATCCCAGATTTCTCGTTCGTACCAGTTGGCTGATTGCCAGATATCAACAATACTACTGAGGGAAGGGTGTTCTCCTGTGAGGGGCGTCTTGAGCCGGATGTCGGCGTTCCGGTCAAATGACAACAGATGATAGACAATTGTAAAATCACTGTCTGGCTGGTCGTTCCGATGTGTACGAAGCCTCTCGTCTATGGCGCTCACATCGTAAAGCATTCTATACGGTCTGGGTACATCTACTTTCAAATAGCGCAGAACATCACAAATTTTGTCCTTTGGCGTCCAGATAGTTGGGACATCATCAAGGGTAATCTGCGGCGTAAATGTTTGTTCGCCGAATTTGAGTCTCAATTCTTGGAGGATATCTGTATCTTTATCCATAAGATTTGGGGAAACTCTCCTAAAGCTCATCAGGCAACGGAAGCGTTGTCATGCGCTTCCTTGATTCTCTCTTTAGATCCCGCATTGACGGTCTTTGCGGACGGACTATATCCTGAGGTCCCACGAATCGACTAAGAGGGCGACGCTCTTCGCCCACTGCGCTTTGCAAAAGCGTTAAACCTTCAAGAAAAGCATCTGGTCGGGGAGGACAACCGGGCACATAAACATCTACAGGAAGGAATTTGTCCACCCCCTGCACAACGCTGTAAATATCATACATGCCACCGGAATTGGCGCAGGACCCCATGGAAATTACCCAGCGGGGCTCCATCATTTGCTGGTACATTCTTCGGATTATTGGGGCCATCTTGATGAAAACGGTTCCTGCGATTACCATCAGATCCGCTTCACGGGGAGTCCCTCGAAGGACCTCAGATCCGAATCGGGCGACGTCGTACCTGCTTGTAAATGAGGTGGCCATCTCTACGTAACAGCATGACAGTCCGAAGTTAAAAGGCCAAATTGAGTATTTACGGCCCCACGCGACTAGATCTTGCAACTTTGTGAGGATTACGCTGGCCTTTACAGCCCCTTCAATCGAGGTTTCAGCTTCATAGGCGCCATCTTTTCTGTCCATGGGATCCTTTCGACTATGTTTACGTCTTGACCTGACCAGTGTTTGGTTCTGCAAAAGCCTTACTGTTACAGCTTCAGCTCAATCGTCCGGTGTTTCCGACTGAGGACGACATGTCCAATGGATCTGGCCTGCGCTTGCTGCGTAAATCAAGGGCACCCACACGCCAGAGATAGATAAGAGAGACAAAAAGAACAGAAATGAAAATCAAAATTTCGATGTACCCTAGCCACCCCAGTTCGCGAACCGCAACTGCCCAAGAAATGATGAAAAGAGTCTCAAGATCAAAAATTACAAAGAAAACCGCTATCAAATAAAAGGGCGCATTGAGACGAACATGAGCGGAGCCTGTCACAACCATGCCGGACTCATAGGGATCGTCGGTAGTTCTCTCTTTGTGACTCTCTCCTAGAAGATACGAAAGCCCGATCATTATGGCTGCAAGGGCAATGGCGGAAAAGAAATAGAGGGCCAAAGGCCACAGGGCCGAATTTAACAAAATTAGGTCTCCATATTCTTGTCCCAAGATGATCCCCCCGATCGTTAATTATAACAATAAAACAGAAAATTGCCGAAATCAATTTGTTAAGAGGATTTCTTAACAGCCAACCCACCAACCCCGTAATGATTCTTCGGAGACATTTGTTCAACAGTTATAACCAACCCACTTTTTACCAACCTGAGCATACCCCGGAAAGTCCGACACTATGCTGGGTTACGGGTAAATTACCTGTCCCTGGGAGGTGACGAGTGAGCCAGGGGTCATCTTGTGAGGGATCGCCTGTTTTCTGCTAAGGATATGGATCACGTCTACACCATGGGCAACCAGATAATCACTCAACAGGCGACGGTGGCATTGCCAGTACACTGCTTCTGCGCACATACACGCCGTAATGGATTCCGACGCTATCTCAATCAGTTCACGTACCCCATCGACAAAATTATCCGTCCCCATGTAATCAGCATAGCTCCGAAAACTTGAATTGGTTAGTCCTATATTCGGGGACTGAAAGTCCTTCCGGGAATGACGTAAACCCCCGAGTTTACGCAACCACAGGTAACGGATCCCATTTTGAGGCAGAAAGCTCTCCAGGTTTTGTCGATTGAAAACGGGAAATTTTTTGGAACCAGGGAGGCTGCGAATATCAGTTAATGTCTCCATCCCGAATGTTTGCAATAGATCTACCAGCTCTTCCAAAGACCGGCTGGAATGCCCGATGGTATAGATTTTTAAGGAGCGCTCGGTCAGAAGCTGAAAAATGTTATGTCTCCCAGTCATTCGGGACTAATTAACTGTTTTCAACGCTCTTGGAATGTTCGCTGTCGACGGTTGTGTCCAGGGGAGCGTCTCGGGTAATACCTTGGGAATGTGTTGTTCACTAGAATCGACGAGAGAAGCGCTCTTGAAATATCGTTGTAACTGAGAAATTAACCTCGCCTGTCCTGATTGAAGAAGTTTCATGTATTCTGCAAAAAGCTCACTCGTAAAAAATTCCCTGTAATTAGATCTTTCAATTAGCGCTGTGTAAGTTTTAACAAAACTTTCAAGTTCAGGGGTGTTGGAAAGATACCCAAAAACGCGATTGACAAGTTCACGATCCAGCTTGGCCGAGAAATTGGTAGATAATCCCGATGGGCGGGCTACTTCTAGAATTTGCTTTTCCGTGTGATAACAATTCTGAATATTGCATTTGAGCGACTCAATATCTCGGATCTGCGTAATTAGCTGATAGATCTCTTTATCCACTGTTGAGTTGGTCTCAGCGGATAGAGAGAGCGTTGAGGGCAAAATAATCATGCAGAGCAGCGTCAATAACCAAAAGGGTTTAACATTATTTTTCATCTGGTTACCCCCTCATCCCAGCGGGCGCTTTTGTGGCTGAAGAGCGTATTCGGCTAGCCCCATACCTGTTTTTGAACGATTATTCACGGAAAGTCCTCTTCAAAGTGTAGCCTTAACTGAACAAATCTATGAGTTTCCGGATTGTCGTAGGATTGTTGATTCTTTTCCCGATTGTTTCATTTTCATCAACACTTCACGTTTGGTGGCGTCAACCAGACCTCTACCCAGGAAAAGACTGTTTAAATCGCAGTTTCGGACATACTCCGAAAAAGAGCGGGTGTATGGGTGTTCAGCTCCCAACAGAGACGAGATACAAGCAATGGCCTTTTGTCTCCATTTCTTGAAAGTTATTTCATCAAAATCACTATCGACAACTTGATATCCAGCCTCAATAAGAGAAGCGAAAGCCTCATCACGAGGAAGCGGCGTTCCATCCAATTTCATAGCAGTCTCCTTTCTCACCTAATAAATAGCACTGGACCAAGGTTCCCAGCAGAGACAACGCTCCATGCTTCTTTTCTCGAGCCATTGGAATGTTTTAATTCTGAGATATTGAAAAGCCACCGCATGGTAACCCCTTACCATGCGAGCCCTCTAGAAAATGCGACAGCCCGACCTTTCGCGACCATTCCCAGAAATGCGCGGATAGACACCAATCAAAAAGCACAGAACATAGAGAATTCGTCTGTTTTAATTTTTTATTAGCAATACATGTGCCATGCAGACTATGTCTGTGTGGCTATTCACAAAAAGTGAAATAAGACCGATGGGTTAAAGATGTAGAATTTTATTTGTAGCTCAAACGGGGCGGCACATTCAGGCAATAAGAATATCTTGGTGAGACGTCATTCTTGTGGCAGATTCGCACACAAATATTGAATCTGCCAAGTTAGTATATGATTTTAAACCGTTGACTCGTGTGCGCCTGTCGCCCCTATTGACGGGTTAACTACTCAGCTTCGCACGTTCATGCCAAGTTTTTGTATCCAGCGCCTCAACGTATAACGGGAAACTCCTAAATAGGACGCCGCTAATTCCTTTTTGCCCTTTGAACGCGTTAGAGCTTCCTCGATCATCGCTCGACTGAGATTCTGCATCGAATCAGCTAGCTTGGGGGAGTCAGTAATGTCCAATACTCTGGATTGGGATGAAACCGCATCGTGAGGTTTAGATCCGTCGATATCCACTCTTAGGATTCCCCCGCCCGAAAGGATTATCGCACGTTCCAGAACGTTTCGAAGTTCCCTGATGTTTCCGGGCCAGTGATAATTGTAAAGCTTGGCCATGTCTTCGGCCGTCAATTCCGGCGCAAAACCCGTTTGCAGGTCTTTGGCTAGGGCTGACAGCAACTGCGCAACCAGGGTCGGCAGATCTTCGGTTCGTTCCCTAAGAGGTGGAACTCTTATCGAGAGCACATTCAAGCGGTAATAGAGATCAGCGCGAAAACGGCCAACCGATATCTCATATTGGAGATCTCTATTTGTGGCCGCAAGTATGCGCGCGTTAACCCGTATTTCTTGTTGTCCTCCCACACGGGTAAATGTTCTGGTATCAAGAAAGGTGAGAAATTTTGCCTGAAGGGCGGGAGAAAGCTCTCCGATTTCGTTCAGTAACAGAGTCCCGCCCTCAGCCAGTTCCAATAGGCCGCGTTTACGTCTTGCAGCGCCGGTAAACGCGCCTGCTTCATGACCAAAGAGTTCTGATTCGGCGAGTTCTGCTGGAACAGCAGCGCAATTGATTGAAAAATAGGGACCCGCAGAATAGCTAGATCTCTCGTGAATGTATTTGGCAAGGTAATCTTTACCTGCTCCACTCTCGCCCAAGAGGAGGATCACGCTTTTCCCGGCCGCTGCGAACGCCGCCTGTTTAAGAACGGACCTCATAACCTCTGAACGATATTCCTTAGGCTCAGACTTTGGCATATCCTGCAGTCTGTTCAGATCAGTGATGTCTCGAAATATTCCACAAACTCCTATGATCTCTCCTAAGTCGTTATGCATGGGTACCCTGACTTCATGAAAGGTCATGGGCACGCCCCTTATTTCTCGGGTGCATATCTCTTCAATCGATTCCCCCTGTAAGACTCTTGCCTCAGCCTCTTTAATATATTGAGCGGCTTCTTTTTTGAATATGTGCTCAGCGGTCTTTCCCAAAATCTCGGACGCAGGAACACCAAGAAGTTTTATTGTGGCCGGATTGACATGTGTATATCTCAATGAGACGTCCTTGATGAAGATGAAGTCCTTAGCGCCTTCAAAGATGGCCCTGAAACGCTCCTCACTTTTCTTAAGCTCTTCAGCGGCCAGCTTTCGCTCCATGATTTGCTTTTCGAGTTCCCCGTTGGCTGTTGACAGTTCCGCCGTGCGTTCCTCAACCCGTCTTTCCAACTCGTCCTTGGCTCTGATAAGGTCTAATTCCATTCGTTTGCGCTCTATGGCGTAACGTATGGATCTGAGCAACAGGTTCCCCTCTACCGTACCCTTGAATAAATAATCCTGCGCTCCTTTTTTTACCGCCTCGACAGCTACAACTTCATCTTCCTGGCCCGTGAGCACGATAACTGGAATTTCAGGAAATTCAGAATCAACGCAAGTTAACGTCTCAATGCCATGACTATCCGGCAAATTCAGATCCAGAAGCACCGCATTAACGCCACCTTTTCCGAGACGAACTAATCCAGAAGCCAGACGGGATTCACACTGGATATCCAGGTTAACGCCCTCACAATCCAGGCACATTTCCCTGATGAGACGGGCATAGGCTGCATTGTCCTCTATCAGCAGGATTTTTAGACGATCTTCCAGCATTTCAGTCCCCCGGAGGAAGTCTTACGACGGTGAGCCAGAACTGTTCTATGTTTTTTACCACTCCTATGAACTGATCCAGTTCCAATGGTTTGGTGATGTAACAATTCGCGTGAAGGTTGTAGCTCTTTATAATGTCCTGTTCAGCTTCCGAAGAAGTCAGTATCACAACAGGAATACGCTTGAGATTACCGTCGTTCTTAATCTCTGCGAGCACTTCCCTGCCGTCCTTTCTCGGCAAATTCAAGTCCAGGAGTATCAACTCAGGCCTGGGGGCATTGGTATGTTTTCCTTCTCGCCTAAGAAACGCAAGCGCCTCTACTCCGTTGCTCGCAACGCTCAGGTTGTTGAGTATCTTTCCTTCCTTGAGCCCCTCTTCCGTAAGTCGTACATCGCCAGGGTTGTCTTCGATCAACAGTATTTCTACGGGCTTCAAAATACACTTGGCGTCCATTGCTGCCTCACTTGTCAGGAATCTGAATCCTGCCTGGGAATTGTGAAAATAAAAGTGGCTCCATTACCCTGCTCTGATTGAACCCAGATGCGTCCTCCGTGTCTTTCCACGATCTTTTTGCAAATAGCGAGGCCTATGCCTGTCCCGGGATATTCCTCACTACCGTGCAATCTCTGAAATATTTCGAATATTCGATCTGCAAATTTCGGGGAGACTCCTATCCCGTTGTCCCGGAACGAAAATAGCCAATTGCCATTATTGGGTTCCACGGAGATATGGATCGATGGGGGGTCATCCTTTCTAAATTTCAACGCGTTGTTGATGAGATTCTGGAACAGTCGGGCAAGTTGAACGTCGTCCCCAATCACGGTCGGGAGGCGGTCATGAGTTATCGTGGCCCCGTTGTCCTCGATCAACAGTTGGAGATGTTCGAGGACCTCAACTAATAGCTTTTCGCAGTCAACTGGCCCAAAAATCTTGCCGTGAGTCCCTACTCTCGAGTATTGCAACAGGTCATTAATTAGCATCTTCATACGTTTGGCGCCGTCCACAGCGTACCCTATAAAATCATCGGCGTCCGGGTCAAGTCTTCCCTTGTAGCGGCGTTCAATAAGCCCCATATAGCTCGATACCATTCGCAACGGTTCCTGCAGATCATGTGAGGCCACATACGCGAATTGCTCTAACTCCTGGTTGGAACGTTCCAATTCATCGTGAGACCGCCGCACCTCTTCTTCGGCTTTTTTTCTGGCGGAAATGTCTTCAGCGAACACGAGAATTCCAGATTCTCCCTGGTAATCGATTGGAACCCCTGACACACTCACATCCACTTTTTCACCGTCGAGTCTGATGAATTTCTCCTGAATTTCAGGGGTAGGAAGCCCAGTCTTTTGGGCCTGTTCAACTCTTGATCTAGCGATCTCGCGAAATTCGGGGCTTATTATTTCCAGTACTTCCGTTCCAAGTATTTCTCTTTCGTGCCTGGCTCCGAGAAGGTTCATGCCTGCCGGGTTCATGTAGACCCACCTTTGATTGACATGAACGCCTATCATTTTCGGCAGGAACTCAACCAGCTTTCGATAGCGTTCCTCACTCTCCTGGAGTTTCTGCTCAGTGAGTTTGCGTTTAGTTATATCGACACCGGAGCAGATTATATTCTGGACATGGCCTTCGTTGTCACGTATGGCGGTAAATGACCCCGAAATTAAACGAAGACCACCATTCTTTTTCAACCAGTAATATTCACGGTCATGAACTGATCCGCCGGACTCAAGCTCGCTGAAAACGGCCTTAATTTCGTAGGCCTGTTCAGGGACCAGGAAGAGGTCCCCAAAGTAACGGTCCCGAACCTCTTCGAGCGAATAACCGGTTACTTCTTCGCAAGCCCTGTTAAATCTGACTATTTTTCCAGCAGGGTCCAGCACGGTTACCAGCGCTCCAGTGGTATCAAGAACTGTGGAAACGAAATTCCTTTCCATTTCCAAGCGATCCTGCTTGTCCCGCACCTCTTTGGAAAGAAGAACAAGGGGCTTGGTCACGCCAGTTTCTACAATCGCCTGATACAGCAGGACGAATGAAACAATTTTCAGGTAATGCCCGATCAAATTGTAGAAGTCATACATTTGAACGTAAAGTGTCAATACCAATTCTTGCGCGATGGTCACGATTATCGACAGGGCCACCAGTTTCAAAACCCTCTTGTCGAAAGAATCTTTATGTTTGAGCAGTAAAAGCAAAGCGACCACAAGAATGGCGCAAATGACGTACTCTGATATGACCTTGAAGCGGGTGAGTCCAACACCTTCGACAAAACATACTGGAAAATTCTGCCAGTAAAATATAGACGCAATAAGGAGAGCCGACAGAACCGTCAAAACCGGAAGTAGAATTTCAATCCGCAGGCGTCGTTTCAAAAATAACGGCGCTATCATCAGGGAGCAGCTCTCTATGGAACGAGCGCAGAGCCAAAGTTGCGGCGAAAGGTTTGGGCCATACTGTGGGAACACTCCCATGCCCTGATAACCCAGGGTATGCAACAAATCAAAGCCCCCCACAAACAGGTAAGAGACTCCGACAAGAAGAAGATAGTTGTTTCTCAGGACGTGTCTTGAGGCCCACGTGACTGCAAACATTCCCCCAACAACTGCAATGCTGAATAGTTCTGCGATACTGTGAAACAAAAGGTAACTGTCAAGTCGGGTCATGTACAGGGCTGCGAACGTCGCTACCCCAAAAGCGACATTGCGATAGATTTCGGTTTTGGATGACGCCTCTTGCATCGGATTTGTCCCTGATACGATCATTTTGGAGCTAGTTGAAGATAATTGCCACTAAGGCCCTGTGAATGCTTGAATATAAACAATGCTAAACAAAAATACAAAGTTTGAGTGCAGAATTTTTTGTGAGGTCGAAAGTAGTTAGATTAACCGAAGATCAAAAGCACGGGACTGAGACTCCTGGCAGTATCCGTAGTTGGTCCTATTTCGGGCAGGGCTTGGCCACTTCTATAGCAATAAACCATCTCTTCTGGTCTTTTTCAGGTCCTGATCTCATTGAGTATGGGACCCGCTGAAAGAAGATGGATCTTTTCGCCCTTTTTCAGCACTGCGATTTTTTCTTCCAAGGATAATCTGGTGAGTTTTTCCATCTCCTGATTCCTGAGCATCATATTCGCCATCTCCCATGTTTGTTGGGAATCCGCAATTAAGGCGTCCTCAGTAACGACGTAGCAATCAGATTCGGCATAGGCCGACCCAACGAGGAGACAACAGCATGCTATACAGGTAATAAAATTCTTCATCGAGATGTCCCGGGTATAGAAGTTGAAATTCAGTTAACCGATATATTTCATAACAAAAGGAACAGGCGTGTCGCTCACGCCTGACCTTTCCATGATTGACAGAAAACCATAAATCATATTCCTGTTCGTAACGGAAGAGAAAAATACGTTGCAAAATGCCTCAGCATGCGGTTTGACAGTCGTGAAAAAAGGCGCTAGGCTTTTAACAGGCGCATCCGCGGCGTCCGACATTTTTGAAATCCTGGGGGTTGACCTGGATTCATCGTTGCCCCAGGCCGAACAATGCCTCGAAAAATATGGAGTTTGTTATCTTCCCGGTTAGGCGTTTCTGAAATCAGGATGATGGGCCCGCCTCATCATGTCGATGCGCTTCATTTGGAGTTTCAGGGGAAACAGAAATGTCGCTCATAAGGGGAACTCGAGTTGCGTTTGATTACCGCAAGACGCACTTGGTTACTTCGCGAATCTCTAAATTGGCAGGCTGAATGGGGAGAATTTGGAACAATCGCTGCAAAAACTCGTAGAATTCGCCAAATCAAGAGGGGCGTTGGACGCAAAGTCTATCGCCGCTGGCGATATTATCTTTGACCCTCGTTCAATTTTGAAATGCCGCTTTGGGTGTAAACGTTGGGGTAAATACTGGACTTGCAGTCCAAATATAGGCATTTCTGTTGACGAGTTCAAAAAGGCCTTACAGTGCTATCGGAATGCGATAATTCTGAAATGTGCAGAGCCAAAAGCAGCCCAGGAAATATCTTTGGCAGTGGAAAAAGAAGCGATGTTGGAACATGGGGCTGTTTTCGCGTTTGCATTGGTTTTGTGCGTCCAGTGCGAAGAATGCGCTTTCCCTGAGCCATGCAGATTTCCTGAAAAGGCTAGACCATCGATGGACGGTTTAGGAATAGACGTGGTAAAGACTGTAGAGTCCTTGGGGTTCAAGGTGGAATTTGACAAAACTGGAAATCTTTTGCCAGCCTGGTTCACCATGGTTCTTGTTGACTGAACAGGTCAATTTGGAAACGGCTCAAAATTTGCGTATAGCAATATAACGATCGCAGGGCTCACCCGTTCAAATGGATACATACGGGAAAAACTCTGTTAGACCAATGTTCATTCAAATTCTGGCGCGCTACACTAGCTTTGTGAATCCAGTTCTATGGGAGAGTTTCTATGGTCCAAAGTTTATTGATTTTAAATACCGGTCACGGCAAGGGAAAGACAACCGCAGCGCTAGGACAGGTTTTCAGGGCCCTAGGTCATGGGTTCCACGTTTGCGTGCTCCAATTCTTGAAGGGATCCTGGAAATATGGGGAATTAGAAGCCGCTAAACGATTCTCGGACCTCATGGAAATTCATGCTCTTGGTAAAGGATTCACGTGGAAGTCAGAGAACATAGAAGAAGATATTCAACTAGCGAGAGAAGCGTGGGCCTTCGCTAAGCAAATTATTTTTTCGGGAAAATTCAAGATGGTTGTTTTGGATGAATTGACCTACCTAATAACATACGGCGTGGTTCCGGAAGAAGAGATCCTAGATTGTCTAAAAAATCGGCCTTCAGAAGTCCATGTTGTAATTACCGGTCGTGACGCTTCCAGAGGATTAATTGAATTAGCTGATCTGGTGACTGAGATGAATGATATAAAACATCCCTTTCATAGTGGTGTGAAAGCTCAAAGGGGCATAGAATTCTAACATTTTTCAGCCGTTGTTGCTTGCTGTTAGATTTGATGAATAAAGAAAATGGTGAATATTAAACCTTGTAACCCCGAGGTGTTATAAACCATCCATCGACAATCTTTGACGACCTGTTCCCGATGATCACAATACTTCTCATGTTGATCTCAAGGTCCAGAAAATGGTCCAGGTCGGATAGTAGAATGCTCTCTTCATCCGTGCCCACCGCTGTGCCTACACCTACCGGTGTCGCCCCGTTCCTATATTTTCTGAAGATCTCAGCGGCTTCATCTAGTTGTCGCGTCCGCCCTTTACTCCTGGGATTATACAGGGCTACCACAAAATCAGCCCCGGCTACGGCCTCCAGTCTTTGTCTGATCATAGACCATGGAGCTAATAAGTCACTCAGGCTGATACATGCGAAATCCAGCATCAGAGGGGCGCCGAGTCTAGCCGCTGTAGCTGTGGCCGAGGTAACCCCGGAGACAATTTCAATAGGAAAAGACTTTCCTGCGCCGCTCGGCGAGTTCTAACGCAAGACCAGCCATTCCGTAAATCCCTGCGTCACCAGACGATACCAGGGCAACCGTGGCTCCCTGGGCCGCTCTATCAATGGCCGCTATACACCTCTCCGTCTCCTTGGTCATGCCGGAGGAAATCAGCTCTTTTCCTTCAGTAATGTCCTTTATCAGATCGAGATAACGTTTGTAGCCAACAATGACCTGACTTTGGGCCAGCGCCAATTCCGCACGCGGGGTTCTGTCCAAAGGACCGCCGGGTCCTATTCCAACCACAAAGAGCTTTCCCTTGCCACTGCTATCGTTATCCCGTCGAAGGTCCGCTTCTCGATTATTAATTTTGTCCTCCTTCCCGCAAGAAGAGCCGCTGGCTCCGCCACCGCAGGTAAACCGACCCTATTTTCAACAAAATCCGAATGTTTGAATTTCAGAGCGCAGTTTCGTATCTCTTCAGAAGATATTATTCTCAGGGGAATTCCCAATTCCTGAGACGCAATCAGGATGCCTTCCTCAGCGGCCTTAATATCGGCTGAACTCAACAGCCTAACCTGACTGAGGTTGAGATCAGCCTGGTCAAGAGTAACCCTAATGGCTTTTACGATCTCTTCAGATCCAATTCCCTTTCGGCAGCCTATTCCTACGATGAGAGTTTTGAGCGCTTCCGTGGTGGTTGTGATCACTGGTTCGGCCGACAAGATGTTTGCGATCTGCAAGGCGAGATCATTGGCGCCGCCCTCATGGCCACTGACAAGACTTACGGACCATCGTCCCAGAACATCTACGACAACCACCGCCGGGTCCTGTTTTTTATGCCTTAAATGTGGGGCCACCGAGCGGACCGCTACTCCACACGGGGCTATGTATATGAGTCCAGAGTGTTGTGAAAAAATCTGAGCGGTCAACTCATACACACTGGTAAAGCGCTGAGCTTCCCAAGACCCTGGGACACCCGCATGCAACCACATCCCTGAGCCGGAAATATTGCACTTCAGCTTCGTCGCTATGTTAGCGCCCTCCTTGGACAGAGTAATGACTGCGACCGTCATGACTCCTTCCCAATACGATATTCGTGTGAAAAAGCCGGATCATAGAGCCTGGAGGGGGGAATATCCCTGGATAGGGCTGGCCCAACTATTATCATGGCGGTCTTCTTGATCCCAGCTTCAGATACTTTCGTCGATATGTCGGCCAGAGTCCCCCTGACGATGATCTGATCCGGCCAGGACGCTCTGTATACCAGCGCTGCCGGACAATCTGATCCGTAGTGTTCGCTGAGTGTGTCCGCCACATCATTCAACTTATGAGTTGAAAGGAATATACACAAAGTCGAATGGGTTCGGGCCAATATCTTCAGGTCCTGCTCTTCAGGCATAGGAGTGCGGCCAGACGTGCGTGTGAGGATTATCGTCTGGGCAAACTCGGGCGCAGTAAGCTCGGTCTTCAATGCGGCGGCCGACGCCTGAAATGAACTCACTCCGGGTATTACTTCATAATCTATACCCAACTTATCCAGTTCGTTCATTTGTTCCCGGATAGCCCCGTAAATGGAAGGGTCTCCAGAGTGCAACCTAACTACATCAATCCCTCGGTTTTTCGCTTCCAGGAAAAGCCCCTTGATTTCCTGGAGATCCAGATTGGCTGAATCATGCATTTCGGCTACTGCAGGAAGGAGATTGAGAATGTCAGGATTTATTAATGAGCCCGCATAGATACAGATGTGAGTCCGGCGCAGCAATCTGTCAGCCTTGACCGAGAGCAATTCGGGATCGCCCGGACCGGCTCCAACAAAAAAAACTTTCATGAGATCTCCTCATCACTTCCGCGAACCAACATCACAGACAAATAACCCCTATCCTCAGCCCCACTTTTCAGCGTCCTCAAGTCCTTGACGATTTTTTCATTTTCCAGTCCGACGTGAGAAACGAACACACCACGTCCTAGAGCGGACGAATCTTCCAGAATGTCAAGGATTCGATCAAGGCGCTTGCCGATTTTCATTAATACAACAGTTCCTCCAGCGCCAATGGCCCTCTTGACTTCTTCGAGATCATCCGCCGTCGGGACAATAGTAACTGACTCTTTCCCTTGCCCTACGGGAAATTCCGAGACTGCGGCCGCTGCGCTGAAAGCTGTAATTCCCGGGACAGTGACTACATCGACGTCGGGGATTCGTCTACGAAGGGCCTTGAGCATATAGATATATGTTGAATACAGAAAAGCGTCCCCCAGAGTCAGAAAACAAGCGTCTGAGCCGGTTTCTAGGACCTCGGCGATCTGCCGGGCCGAATCTTCCCACCGTCTGTTGAGTTCCTCTTTATCTGTTGTCATTGGGAAAACTATTTCGTGAATTTCGGCTTTCGGATTCACATGCTTACCGGCGATGGTGAGCGCAAGGCTTCCACCCTCCTGCCTGGCTTTAGGGACGAACACATGAGAGCATGACCCAAGGATCCTGACACCTTTGTAAGTGATCAGGTCGGGATCACCCGGTCCTACTCCTATACCGTATAAAACGCCTCGTTTCATATGCGAACACTTCTTTCGATTACAGGTAAATTCCGGATTTACTCATAGCCATGGACTCGTATCTCCGTCCTGGCCCAGCAAATCTCCAGCCATTGTCACTAGAGCTACAGTGACGTCGAACCGTTGCCCGATTCGGTTGTAAATCTTGCTTCGGATCCGGGCTGATAGCTCGTCAGCCAATTTCCTTTGTTCCGCAGCCGGCAGCCCTCGAAAAATACCTTCTACCGTAAGGGATTCTGATGGTCTTGAACCGAGAACCGTTTCAGCAAGTTCCATCACCGCTGGCACGGCGCTCGGTGATCTCGATGAGTGCGTATCCCACCATCCGGCCATAAGTTTTGAGAGTTTCCCGGGATGTCCCAGCGCCAGCAGCCTTTCGAAGTCAACCTCCGCAGCGAGATCAAGCATAAAACCCCACTCATTGCTAACTTCGATCACCTGTTCATCCGCAGGCCTGAACAGCTTTTTAACCGCCTTGTCTCCTATTCGTCCAGGCACAAATACCGGAAACTTAACTTTGCATGCCACGGCCACGTTCAAAGCGCATGTCAGTGCGTCCTGAAGAGCGGCGCTGCTAAAAAGGTCGTACTATACCTGATGTTCCCAGGATGGACAGGCCGCCTTCAATTCCCAATCTCGGATTAAAAGTCTTTGAAGCAAGCTCTTCTCCGCCTGGGATAGATATGGTCGCGATAACTGCGCGATCCGTAATGTCCCTGATCGCCGTCCTGATCATTCGCCTGGGTACGGGATTCACGGCCGGCTCCCCGGGAGCCACTGAAAGACCTGGTTTTGTAACTGTGCCGACACCTCTGCCCGCCCTGAAGATTACATCATGGCCATCCGTCCATTGGACCATCACTTTTATCGAGCAGCCATCCGTAACATCCGGATCATCTCCGGCGTCTTTACGGACGCAAGCCTCAAAGCCGTTTTCGCCGCCGTCCATTGACACGATCGGAATTTTTGCGTTTGAACCATCAGGTAAAGTTATATTTACTTCTGAAGGTGATGGTCGGCCGCAAAGAACCATTGTAGCGGCTTTGGCCGCGGCCGCCGCGCAGGTTCCCGTGGTAAAACCGGTCCGTCCCGAACTCATTGAAGCTTAACCTCTGGATGCCGGGTAATGACATCTTCCGGGATAAGTTCCAGCAAACGCATACGGGCTTCACCTATAGTCAACGGCAGCCCGTTTATAGGCACACCGTCGCTCTCTTTCATCTTGTGAAGCAGCGCTGCTATGTATGGGAGTCTGAGACACGCCTGACTTATCATTTCATGGTCACAGAATATTTCGTCCGCAGGCCCTTGTTTGAGTACTTTCCCGTGACGCAGCACGTATATTCTGTTTGCAAACAGTGGCAGGAGGTCTACCGAATGGGTCGCCAGAATAACCGTGATTCCATGCTCGCGATTCAGACGATTCAAGAGTCTCATCATCAGGGCCTCTCCAGCCGGATCAAGGCCTGCGGTAGGCTCGTCCAAAATCAATATTGAAGGTTTCATGGCCAGTACACCCGCCATGGAAACACGCTTCTGTTCACCGAAACTCAAATGATGAATAGCCCGGCATCGAAGTTCGGAGGCTGCGACGTTTTCCAATGATTCAGTCACACGTCGTTGAACCTCGTCTCTGTCCAAACCCAAATTTCTGGGGCCGTAGGCCACATCCTCTTCCACTGTAGCCGCAAAAAGCTGGTCAACAGGATTCTGAAGAACCAGTCCAATCTGACTGCACAAATCCTTTCTTGACAGTTCCTTTATGTCACGTCCATTGACCCTGATCTTTCCCGCCTGAGGAGTGAGGAGTCCCACCAGAGTCTTTATCAGCGTGGTTTTTCCTGAGCCATTGGATGCCAACATCGCGACAAATTCGCCGGACTCAACCCAGAAATCAACATTATCAAGGGCGCGGGTTCCCTCCTGGTAGGTAAAAGCCACACCAGAAGCTTCAATTGCAGGCGTCGACTTCACCTGGACCACCATTCAACTATGATGTACGATATTAACACCGTCGGCGCCCCGATAAGGAGACTGGTGATCTCACCCCCGGTCATTTTGGGCAAAGGATCAAAAATCAACTTTCCATGATATCCCCGGAGGGTCATCGCCTCATATGTCCTCATTGCCTGGTCCATTGATCTGGTAATAACAGTGCCTGCAAGGACACCCATTGATGAAAGCGACTTACGAACGCTTGAATAACCCAGACGTAGCTTTTGCGCCTCCGCCACATCCACTGTCTGGTCCGCTAACGTGAATGAATACCTGTAAATGAGCAAGGCTATCTCTACCCACGTTTCAGGGACCTTGAACCATCTCAACGCATGGAAAATCTTGTGAGCCGGAGTTACCGAGCCTAGAAGCAAAACAACACTGACAGCGCCAATAACCCTGGATCCCAGTAAAACGCCGTGAGCGAATCCCTCTCTTGTAGCTGTCAGAGTCCAGCCAAAGAGCGAAAAAGAAAACAAACTGTGGCCGGGAGCGCTGAACGCCTGAACGGCGACGAGAGCTGAAACGATTCCCATAGGACCTAGGAGTCTAACAATGACCAACTTCACCGGTATGCGTAACGCTATCATAGTCGAGACGCATGCGACAGACACAACTAGCGGAAATGTAATCTGCGTCGAGAATATGACAGCTAGAATCAGGCATGAAGCGACAATCATTTTCACACGCGAGTCCATTCGCGTAAACACATTGTCCCTGCATGCGAAAAAATCAGAAAAAAGATCAAACATGCGGTAACCGTTCAACGGACTGTGATTTAGGTGGAAAAAGTTCCCGATATCGATACCCAAATATAAAGCCGCCGACAGCGCCTGCCACGAGGAAACAAAAAAGTAACAGATCTCCCTGATCTACGTTGATGAAAGGCTCAGAAGGCTGTCTACCCGCGTCTTTAGCGAATTTTTCAATTACGGCTTCATCGGTTCCTACCCATTTCGCGTCCTTTTGAAGAAAAAAGCCCAGGGCTGTTCCGACGATCAAGGCTACAATGACACCAGCGACTAGTTTTTTCATGCTGCGCCTCCTTTTGCCAACATTTGGAGAAATTCCGGGCGGCGAGAATGAATAAAAGAATAAGCTCCAGCCGACACGAACCCTTCAAGGATTCCAAGCGGGATCTGGGTCGGCGCAAAGGCGAGACATATTGTTACAAACATCTTCCAGAAGGATCCTTCAAAATGAAGCGCTCCAGTCAATATGAACGCTGTTACACCGTATGTGGCCCAATCGGAGATCAGGCCCGCCAGAAATGCCGCTATAACCCAGGAAGCCCCAAGCCGTCTGGCCAGAACGAATATTCCGTATCCGGCGAATGATCCAGCTACTCCCATGGAAAAAGTATTCGCGCCAAGTGTAGTCAATCCTCCATGAGCCAGGAACAGGGCCTGTAGGGTCAAAGCGACGCTGGAAACAACTACACTCAGTGTTGGACCGATGAGAATAGCGGCGATTCCCGTTCCGCAAGGATGGGAACATGTTCCCGCAGTGGGAACCGGAATCGGCATGCAGGATATTATGAAGACACCTGCCCCTACAAGACCTACCAGCGCCTTGAGATGGGGTTCTTTCTCACTTCTGATCCGTAGATTCCTCAATCCCACTACAATAAACGGAAGAGACGCCAGGAACCACAGGACAGCCCATCCCATGGGCAGTATACCTTCTGCAATATGCATGGCGTGAACAGGTTCAACGGCGGCCCATAATACAATGACCGCCATCAGCGTTCCGACGATCCCAAAAAAATTGATCATGACTAACCCTCCTCAATGAGGCGTATCAGGGTTTTGCTCAAAGAACCTGGCAGCGTCTTCCGGAGTCATGGGGACAAATTCGTGCTGCCCTGGGGGAACAGGAAACTGTCGTCTCGGGGGCAAAACCAGTTCCCGGACGTCACAGATATCTTTTGAGGATGAAATCCTTTTCTCTACAAGATCCACAAGAGCGTCATCGAACCCCAGGTTTGCGCCCAAAACCAGTTTGATTTCCGGGTAATCAGCCGCGATTTCCTGCATCATCTCCGGGATGTCCAGCACAAGGTGCAGGCCATCGTGAAGAAAGTATGGAATGACCATTACATCTGTCGCCCCCTGAATAACACATTTCTCGAAGATTTCAGGAAAATGGGGACCAAGTCGGGACATATAACATATCTCTACAATACCGTAACCGTACTTTGCTCTCAAACCCTCGGCCACTTTCTCCATGTGCTTTCCCGCGTCGGGCACACGGCTTCCATGTCCCATGAGAATGATAGCCTTTGTATTTGAATCACCCAATTTTAAGCCTCCTTATTTAGCTGACGCAAGAGCGCAAAGGGCGTGAATCGTGCTAACGGCTAGAGGACTGCCACCACGACGCCCTGCCACCGCTATATATGGGGTGTCAAGTTCCATGATTTCGTCTTTGCTTTCCACAACATGGACGAATCCAACAGGCATTGCTATGACAACAGCGGGTTTGATACCCTCTTCAATGATCAGACGGTTCAGTTCCATCAATGCGACTGGAGCGTTTCCAAATGCGGCGATGGCTCCGTCCAACATCGATTTTGCCTTACGCACGGCGAAGAGGGATCTTGGAAGCCCGCTCTCACGCGCGGCCGAAGCGATGTCCGGGTCAGCAACGTGACATACCAAATCTTCCGATGAATATCCCGGATAGACCTGCTGAAGCCTGGCCATGGATAAGCCGGACCGAATCATGTTCGAGTCGACGAAAATCTTTGCCCCTGATTTCAGCGCCCTCCGTGCAGATCCTATGGAGTCCCGGGAAAACCGTATCAAGTCAATCAAGCCGAAATCAGCCGTTGTATGAACCATTCTTCGAACCACCTGCCATTGATCCGGCGAGAAGCCGTCTGACCGAGCCTCGGAGTCAATAATTTCAAATGATCTGGTCTCAATCGCTTCGGCGCTCATAGGATTTTCGTACAAATCCCTTATTAGAGGTTTTCTGGTAGAGTGAGATTTAACAGACGCCTCATCAACCTTATTTTTCATGATTTCTCGCTTTTGTTAGCATATCGACAAAATGTTTTATCAGATCAGGTTTGGATGCAAAGTGCCCGTGAACATAACTGACTAGAGTTTTGTCGCGCTGAAATCCCTCAAGCTGGTCAAGATTTGCTCGCCGTCGTCTGACTTTATAGGCCATGTTCCACTGCCCGTCTTGAACAGGATCTCCGATCAGTTCCGAATAATGAAACTCATGTCCCCTGAATTGTTGTCCCGGGCCCCCGAAAAGGGACTTTCCCGTAAGGGTAACCTCGACATAACCCAGGGACTTGCGTCGAGTCAGCATTCTGGTCCAATTCGGAAGTAACCCAACGAGTTCAAATTTTTCTCCATTCCTGGATTCAATTCCTTGAGACAGGTACATCAAGCCGCCGCACTCACCGTAAACCGTTCCGCCTTCTCGGGCAAAACTCCTCACGGATTGAAGCATTTCCTGGTTTCTGGAGAGTTCGTCCGCATATTCTTCAGGGTAGCCTCCTCCGAAATAAACTCCGTCGAGCCCATCGGGCAAGGATCTGTCCTTCAGGGGTGAAAACTCCAGCAGCTCACATCCACCGGAAGCGAAAGCGTCCAGATTGTCCTGATAATAGAAATGAAAAGCGGGATCTCTGGCTACACCTAGTCGGGCTATAGTTTGACCACCCTTTAACGGCCGGTTCTGAGCCGTGGAAGAAATTTGTGGAGCGCTTCCAGCGAGGTTGACAATGTCGTCCACACTGCCGTATCGCTCCATAGCGTGAGCCAAATCGTCCAGAATGTGACGGCTTAAAATCTGAGAGTCAGCGGAAACCAGCCCAAGATGCCTGCTAGGAAGTCCGGGGAGAGACTCTCTGGGAAGAGCGGCTACGATGTTGGGCAGTCCGAAACTCTTGAGAGACTCGGCCAACCAGTCCCCATGCCGTTCAGAACCAACCTGGTTGGCGACAATTCCGACAATATTTACGTCAGGCTCAAAATCGGTGTAACCTTTTACAAGCGCTCCAATACTTCTAGACATCCCATGTGCGTTAATTACCAGAAGCGTAGGGGCTTGCAGCCATGTGGCGATTTCGGCTGTAGATCCTTCGCGTCCTACCGGGTCGCTGCTATCATAAAGGCCCATTACACCTTCGATGATCGAAATGTCAGCCGCAGCGGCTTTATTCATGAACAACCGCTTGACGTAATCCTCCCCTGTCATCCAACCGTCAAGATTGTAACAGGGCCGACCGGAAGCGATGGCCAGATACGTGGGATCAAGGTAGTCAGGCCCTACTTTAAAGGTTTGCACTCGCAGGCCACGCTTTTTGAGGGCGCTCACGAGAGCGAGTGTGACGGAAGTCTTTCCTACTCCGCTGTTTGTTCCGGCAACTACTATTCTGGGACAGGATAAGGACAATTGTGTCTACCTTTGGATGTCACTCTTGAAGCCTAAAGGCCGATTATTCCGTATATCCGCTCCATGTCCAGACTTTTACGGACCGCATCCGCAAGTCTGTCCAGAGCTGGTTCCAGATCATATATGGCCATGACCTTTCGTTTCGGTTCGAGACCACGTCGTTGACGAAGCCTGTCTATAAACCATCTTCGAAACTCATCAGCGTCGAATATACCGTGAAGATAAGTTCCCCATATCTTTCCGTCCTGAGATTTTGCTCCGTCAATCGAACCTGATCCCATCCTCAGCACGGGCTCAACGTTTGCCCCTGAACTTTTGCCGTGGTGAATTTCATAACCGTGCACCGGCAAACCGGACTCAATGTGTGCGCATGTGGCTCGGGTCAATGTTTTTTCGTGCGCCAAAACGGTTGTCACATCCAGGAAACCGAGTCCCTGAAAAGTCTTACCGTCTGATTCAAGACAGTGTGGATCGGATATTCCTCGTCCGAGCATCTGGAATCCTCCACACACGCCAACCAACTCTACTCCCTGCTCCGCCAGTTGCTTTAATCTATCTTGAATACCTGTATTTTGCAGGTAGGTTAAGTCCCCAATGGTATTTTTGCTGCCAGGCAGGATTATCGCGTCCGGTTGATTCAAGTCACTAGGAGATTTGACAATCTTTAGCGCAACGTCCGGCTCGGCCCTCAAAGCGTCAAAATCAGTAAAATTTGAGATGTGGGGCAGGTCTATTATAGCTATTTCCACAGAATCATCATGCGCTGTTGAATCATTAAACAACCCATTCTTGAAACTCACCGAGTCCTCTTCCGGAAGTCCGAGATCATGAAAATACGGGACAACACCAAGAACCGGTTTTCCTGTATGACGCAGAGTATAATTGTGAGCGTCAGCAAGCAGATCTTTGTTACCTCTGAAACGATTCACCACAAAACCCGACACCAAAGATCTTTCCCACTCCGAAAGCACTTCCATGGTCCCCACAAACGAGGCGAAAACACCTCCCCGATCAATGTCTCCTACCAAAAGAACAGGGGCCTCAGCATAGCGGGCCATCTGCATGTTGACGATGTCATGATGTTTAAGATTCACTTCTCCGGGGCTACCCGCGCCTTCCAGCACAATTACGTCATAATCCTGGGCCAGGGAGTCGTAGGCTGCTTTTACAACATCAAACGCCTGGGGTTTGTACCGCACGTATTCAATGACATCCATATTACCCACGGGCTTGCCCATGACAATTACCTGACTGCCCGTATCGCTGTTAGGTTTAAGAAGAATTGGGTTCATGCGAACATCAGGGTCCAGCCTGCACGCCTGAGCCTGAGTCACCTGAGCCCGGCCCATTTCTCCACCGGATATTGTAACGAAAGAGTTTAGGGACATGTTCTGTGACTTGAACGGGGCCACCCTGTAACCATCCTGAAGCAAAATCCGGCCCAATGCTGCTGTTAAGACGCTCTTGCCGGCGTTTGAGCTGGTCCCCTGAAACATTATCGCCGGAACTTTCCTCTTGGTGGATGGCTTACGAAGGATTCCCAGCGCTTTTCCCAGGGACTCAATCAATCTGTCATTTTGGCTCTCAGCTTTGACTGCCACCCTGAAAAAGCGTTTGTCGAGACCATGGAAGTTGTCACAGACCCTGATTGCGATTCCATCAGTCAACATCCTGTTTGACAGCGCTATCGCATCCATGTCTTGTCGGTCTATCCTTACAAGAAGGAAGTTTGCCCTGCCGGGATAGATGGTTAACCCATCGATTGCTCTCAATCGCTCTTCCAGAATTTGTCGTTGTGTGTTTACTAATCTCCTGCTCCGGTCAACATAGTCCCTATCTCTTAAAGCGACAGATCCGACCGCTTGGGCAATTGAGTTTACCGACCAGGTGGGTTGGATCAGTTTTACTGAAGCGACTATTTCGGGTTCGCAAATTGCGCAACCGAGTCTTAGGCCCGGAACGGAGAAAATCTTGGTTAGAGACAAGAGAACCAGGACATTTCGTGGACGATTCAACGTTATCGAATCGAAACCATCGACAAAATCTCCAAAAGCCTCATCCACAACAAAAAAAGTGGAAGGATTCCTGTTGGCGAGTTGTCTGAGAGCCTCTGTATCAATAAGTAAACCGGTTGGGTTGTTGGGAGAGCACACAAAGACAAGTTCATCTCCCCTAAGAGACGACTCCAGCCGTTTAATGTCCGGGACGAAGTCGGAGTTCTCATCCAAGAACAGAATCTCGACATCCAGTCCGGCGGCCTCGCACGCGGAAAAATAATCCGAGTAAGAAGGCGCCGGAATCAATGCCCTGGGCTTTCCCAACGCTCTTGGCAATAGATGCAGGATTTCCGATGATCCGTTACCCACGAGAACCTGATCCGGGGAGCATTTATATCGTTCTGTCGTTGCGGCCACCAGGTTTGAAGATTCCGGGTCGGGATAATGGATTATTGATTCAAGCGCTGAACTTACTACCGGACGCAACCAGTCAGGTAAACCCATAGGATTTATATTGGCGGAGAAGTCTAGAATCTTATCTGCAGGAAGTCCTGAGATGTTCATAAGATGTGTAAGATTTCCGCCGTGCTTGGACGTTTTCATGGATTTCCCGGAGCCTGTTTTGCGAGTCAAACCCCAAAATTTAAAACTAATGAAATCTGAACTACTCCTGAGCCTTGGATACCGAAGCTTCTTCAAAAGTGGCGACTTCCGTCAGTATCCGCACTGCCGCCTCAACCAGTGTCATTGACAGAGCGGCGCCGGTCCCTTCGCCCAATCTCATGTTGAGATCTATAAGGGGATCCTTGTTCAAATGCTTCAGAGCCACCTTATGGCCCTGTTCAACACTACGATGCGAAGCAATCATGTAATCAGCGGAGCCTGGACAAATTGTGTGCGCAATGAGCGCAGCCGCAGTGGATATGAAGCCGTCGATGAGGACGGGTTTCTGAAGGGAAGCCACCCCCAGTATGAGTCCGGCTATTCCGCCGATTTCAAATCCGCCGACCTTGGATAAAATGTCCAGACCATCTTTGGGGTCAGGTTTATTTACCTCAAGAATTTTTTCTATGATCTTGACCTTGTTTTTAAACTGGATGTCATCAATTCCAGTGCCGTGTCCGGTGACTTCAGAAGGCGCTGATCCAGTGACCGCAGCTACAACAGCGCTGCTGGGAGTAGTGTTTCCTATGCCCATGTCGCCAGTGCCGAAAAGATTGTAAGTCGAACCCAGATCCAGAGCGATTTGGATTCCCGCTTCAATTGATCTCACGGCCTCATCTCGGGTCATTGCAGGACCAATGGCAATATTCGAGGTTCCAGGTCTGATTCGCTTTGAAATGAAACCCTCGTGGTCCTTTACCCCCTCAATTGCGCCGGCTACTCCCATATCGACCACCACAACGTGTGATCCGCTGACTCGCGAGACAGCGTTTATTCCCGCCCCGCCATTAATAAAGTTGTAAACCATCTGCACGGTGACTTCCTGGGGGTACTTGCTCACACCTTCCATCACCACCCCATGATCTCCCGCCATTACTACAACCACTCGCTTGTCTATTTCGGGCTTGGTGGATCTAGTCATGCCCGCAAGATCAAGAGCCAGATCCATCAGACGACCTAGCGCCCAATAGGGCATGGTAAGCTGGTCCAACCTTTCCTGAGCAATTTGTCGTGATCTTGAATCAGCAGGTATAATTCGTTGTAATGTCTCGTCAAGGAGGCCCATTAATGAATTCCTTTCCAGCTTGTAAACCAGTCGATTTTGATCGACCCGGCGTTTTTATTTTTAATAGATGTCAGGGCTGTGAACTTGGCGAGTAAACGTCAGGATGGGAAGTGGGATGCTGGGCGCAAAAAATCCTCGAGGAAATTAATCCCCGAGGATGCCGTTTTTCATCCCATTTGCCAAGCTCTCGGTCCACGAAGAGCCGACATCTTAAATCATGGGCAGGTCTTCTGGCTTCCGGTTCATCCTAATCGCCGTCCTTCCCATCCCTTCGGACAGTGGCGTCACACGGCTTTCGTCCCCGGTCACAGCGGCGGGTCCGCAACGGATTTTCACCGTTTTCCCTTGGTCCTTATAAGGACAGTCCATGAACAACACCAATCAGATTAGCAGAGGGGCTGGGTGAAGTCAACAGCCGGAACCTGACTCCAAAAGCGAGGTGTAGCGGACATTGAAACCGTCTGGTACAGGATAAAACTTTCGTAGCGCTCTCCGCTAACTATGGCGAGATAGCGGTCGAAGTTTTTTAGCAGCCCAGTTCCTGGGTTATCTCTAGAAGGGCCTTTGCGCTTTCCCCAAGAGCCGCTTTCTCAATTGGAGAGAGAGTTGGTCTCAATGTTGAGATGACTCCTGACGCTCCAACTACGCGTGGAAGGAAAAAGTGGCGCCGCCAAATCCATCAACCTCCGATGTTGGAGCCGATACGGTGAAGAGCGCTCGTTCGTCTCTGCGAATAGCCTGGGTAATCCTTGCCAGAGAGGCTCCAATCCCATAGTTGGTAGCTCCCTTTCCTTCGATTATTCGATAAGCCGAACGCCTCACACGGTTGTCAATTGCGCTTTTCACATCCTCGGACAGATCTGTGCCTGTCTGGTCGGCAAAGTCCGACAGAGGAACACCTGCAATTTTAGCGTTTGACCATATCATCACTTCAGAATCCCCATGCTCACCCAGCACATACGCGTGAACAGATTTGGGCGAAACTTCAAATCGTTCACCCAAGAGAGCCCGAAAGCGAGCGGTATCAAGGATAGTGCCGGATCCGAGCGTCTTCCCTGGCGAAACGCCTGAGCAACGCGCCACAAAGTGGGTCATGATATCGACGGGATTCGACGCGACCAGTAAAACAGATTCCGGAGCAAACCTGGTTACTTTAGGAACCACCTGTTCAAAGATCTCAATGTTCCTCTGCAAGAGCTTGATCCTGGTCTCTCCCGGGCGTTGAGCTACTCCACATGCCAGTATAACGACTTCCGAGCCCTCCAGGGCCGCATAATCACCTGCGCTTATTCTGGAAGATTGGGAAAAAGGTGTCGCATGCAAAATGTCTTCTGCCTGCGCCCTCGCCAAGGCCTGATTCACATCCAGGAGAACGATTTCATCCACCCATCCCAGAAGAACCATTGCATAAGCCGCAGAGCTTCCAACCAGACCGCTTCCAACTATGCCAACTTTCATTTCGCGACCTCCTCCTTTGTTCAAGCGTCTGATATATTGACAACAGAACTGCGTATCTTGATTCATATAAAACGTGTCGATGAATTTGTTGAATTGTTGCGCTGAATCACACATATAAAGACTGGAGAGAAGGAATCGTTCGGAGGAGGCTAACCAAAATGACCGGACCACACGGCTTCAATGGATTTCCCAAAGAATGCGTAGATTTTTATACGGAATTGCGTAACAACAATAATAAAACATGGTTTGACGCTCACAAACCGGATTTCGAGAAATACGTGATGGAGCCCGCGCGTCTTTTTGTGATGGATATGGGAATGGCGCTCAGGGAAATTTCTCCGGGTGTCATTGCAGATTCCCGCTATAGCAAGTCAATTTTCAGGCCGTTCAGAGACACGCGGTTCGCCAAGGATAAGACACCGTACAAGACTCATTTGGGAATCTTCTTCTGGGAAGGTCAATTGGCAAAAATGGATTGTCCTGGATATTACTTTCATGTGGAGCCACCGCTGTTGATGATTGCGGCTGGAAACCACTGCTTCTCCAAACCGATTCTGGATCTTTACCGTGAGTCGGTAGTGGACCCAAAATACGGAAAGGCTCTGGCAAAGGCGGTCCGGGACATCAAGGACAAGGGCTCATATCAAATAGGTGAGAAGCAATATAAACAGGTTCCACGTGGTTACGACAAGACTCATGAAAACGCCGAACTACTGCTTTTTGGAGGATTGACGGCCTGGACCGAGGTGAATATCCCCGATGAATTTTACTCCTACGATCTTATAAATTACTGTTTGGACAAATTTAAAGACCTCGCTCCCATTCATAAATGGCTTTTGGAAATGATTGGAAGGATCAAGAAATAGTGATTGGACGCTTCAGTCCGCCAGGGGCAACAATGAATTTTTCAGAAAAACTTGGAGAATACAGCATAGACTGCCAGCATTGTTTGTTTTGGGAACAACTTTCCATGAGGGTAGGAGATGGCTATTGCCGCAGATTCCCTCCCGGTCCGGATACCCCGGTTGTTTCCGCTACACGCTATTGCGGCGAGGGAATATGGATACTTAACGGTCAGGCCATGTCTATAACCGAAGCGGTGACTGAGATCCTTGAAGCGGCAAAATCCAGTGAGCCTGTGTCGTTTCTTGTAGATTAAATCCCGAGAGACAGGCGCCCACTCGACGTGAGCTCTCATGACTGAAACAGCCGAGCGAAAATAATTGATCGTATGAAAAATCCACCATCTGATTTTTTGGTGGCTACCGTAACATATTAACGATGAGGGAATAATGTCCAGAGCGCATCTATACTTGTTCAGTGACGCATCCCCTTCTGACTGGATGGTCAAGGGAAACGACGAGGACTGGCGAACTGTCGTCAATCTGGTGTTTCAGTCGGACCCGGATCTGCAAGAAGAAGTGGACAGCGGCAAGAATCACTTTGAGATCCTGAGCCAGGATCAATTTTATACTGACTTTATGACCGACCTCCTGTCCCACCTGCCCTATGGACAACTGAGAAACTGGAACACACGGGGTGGATATAGGCTCAGGCTTTGCTACGCTCTTGGAATGGTTCAGCACAAATACAAACCTTTCGTTTCCGCATGCTCGTTTCAGGAAAAGACGCTTCGGGCCTCAAAGGCTACGCTATTGGAGTCATATAATAGAAACCTCAGCGTCGGCGCGACCGGGCCTGAAAAATTGAAGGACACAAAAAAGCGAACACAAAAAAGCCGCTTCGGCGACCAATTTCCGTAGTCATCAAGAAGCCCAGTCCTCCGAAAATCAATTCCTGGTCCTGTTATTCATGGCCTGGTTCATTGCCAGCCAATATACATTCTATCGAAAAAACATGGTCACGAGAGGCCCTCAAGGTTTTGACCCTTTGGACTTGACAATCATCTCGGATAAGTTGAGTGGCGATGACGACTCTCGTCGGAACCATGAACAAAACCTTAGAAAACTGATAGATCCTGAAAGTGGAACCGCCAGGGTCACGCTTACCCGTTCCACTCTGGATGTCCCCTATTCAGGCGATATATTGGCCAACAACATTACGGGGTGGTTGAATACGGCGATTAGTGATCCTGGTGGGGAATTTGCGCAAAAGGCTAAAGCCATAGACTACAAGAATGTCTGGGCCGGGTGGAAAATACTTCTCGGGTCAGTCGACAAACCCCAGTTCATCCCAGCGTCGTCTCGCCTGACGGCGATTGACAACTCGTAAATCAGCAACGCAGCTAAGCGCTATAATTGTATCCGGAGACGTTTTGACCGTGAAACAGATTTTCTACGGGAGCGCTATTTGACTACCTGCGGGTCTTTTCAATGAGTTCTCGTTACCTTTTAACCTGAGTAAATATTACTCCCTTGCTTATATTTCTAAATGTCCAGACTTTCTTGACAAATTCCTTAATACTTTTAGGCAGGGTAGATCCATCCAACTTTCCTATCAATATGGCCTCGGTCGTTGATGGTTCTCCAATTGGCCACTGGACATCTATGATATTTTTTCGTGCGTTATGTTTTTCGCGAACCCACTCGAAAAAGATATTCTTGGCCCCTCCTACTCCGGTAATTGAAAATCTGCCATGATGCGCTATATATAAATTGTTTTCGTTCTCCTGGTCTCTCAAAAAAATGCCCTGAACTGTATTTAAACGTCCTTCAACAGGCGCGTTAATCTCGCAGGTTATACCCATGCCTTTGTGTTTCAGTGGCCTTTCTATTCCAAAAATATTCCGGTGTAGATTGTGACCAGGCTTGTATCCATAGAAAAATTTAAATTCACGGCTCCAATACAAATCGGTAGGTTCATTGCCACCTTCATAGACTACCATGCACCCTAAATGAGGTTCGCTATTTTCGGTCAGGATGGAAGCGAAAAGCCCCTGCGCTTTATCAATTTCTTCCCTAGTGGTAATCGCTTCATATATCATTGGGTTATGTATTCCTTTGTAATATTTTGGTAGGTCCGCTTACAAGAGTGTGCGCTTCTCTGTTAAGAAACTTTTGACAACACCAATTGATCTTTACTTGCCAAGATGATTTTGGAAAAAACGGGCTAACTCCTGGAAAGCTTCCCGGGACTCAGGCGAATTGAATACCAGGATATACTGGGCGTGAGACATGCCCTCGAATACCTGTAAGTAGGCTTCTACTCCTGCCTGGCGCAGCTTGCGGTGTACCCGAACGGTGTCACTGAGAAGCATATCACGTGTGCCGGAGGTGAGCATAGCCGGAGGAAATCCTTTCGTAAAGTCGCCATAAACCGGAGAGATGAGCGGATCTTTCATGTCGTGAGATCCGGCGTACAGTTCGGCGCAGGCCTTTAACATACCATTGTAGGTGACCAGGACATCGTCAATATCTTCGTTGGTGTACAGGGTATCACCGGTTCTGGTGAGGTCCGCCCACGGGGTGCCCAGTCCTACGGCCCCAGGAAGCGGAACATTCATCTCCCGAAGCTTGAGGTACTGTAGCCACGGTGAGACCGCCTCCGGCCGACGTGCCAAACATACCGATATTGCCAGGTTTGTACGTTTTGAGAACTTCGTTGTAAATTGCTACGGAGTCCTCCAAAGCAGCGGGAAAAGGAAAATCCGGGGCCATGCGGTAGTCTACTGAGATCACGCGAATCTTTCCGTGGAAGGCCATGAGAATCGCTTCACCCAAACCGGTTTCACCGCCATTAAAGACATAGCCTCCGCCATGCAAATGAATCAGGACCCGATTGCTGTTTTCCTCAAGAATTGATTCAGGTGTTACAATATATGTTTTGATTCCGGCTTTGATCTCGCTCTTGATATCAACCGGAAACAGCTTGCGTAACTGTGCCAGAACAGGCTTATCCTTCTCAGTCGCCATGGCGACAATGGCCCGCCATTCCTCAGTGGTCCTGGGAACCATACGCAACTGGGGATTTAACGGGCGAGCGATAACCGCCTGCAATTCAGGGCTGACGGTAGTGGGTACTGGGATTAATCGGGCGGGTACCTGGCGGGCATCTTTTTCGCCGCCTGGCGCGACAGCGCCTTGCTGTTGGGCCTGGGCTATCAGGATCGAAGCGATGACCATGAATAAAGCGACAATTGTAGTGATAATGTTTCTTTTCATGGTTACCTCTATCGGCTGGAATTCCTATTGATATGCTAACATTACTATGGTTCGCCAGTCAAACCTTTGTCCTGACTATTTAGCTAAAAGTAAGGGCGCATATCATTGTTCCAGAATCTTCGCTTGAACGAGCGCCCTAAGCTCATCAATCGCCGGCTGAGCCTGGCGATAAACATCCTCAACCTTATTGAAGTCAAACATCCTGACGTCGCTGATTTCAGGGTGGATATATATGTCGGGCTTCCGATGCTTCATCTTCTCGGTAAGGGCCGCCATTTGCATGATTTCGAAAGTGCCGAGAATTGATTCCAGAACGGTGGGTGGGTCGCTTTTGCCTGGAGTTCGGGCCTTGGCGACGTTCACGACTATCGACACGTCGCACCGGTCAAGGATGTGGTCGTAAGGAACCAGGTTCACAACGCCTCCATCCACAAGCGATTTATCCCCAATGGATATTGGCGCGAAAATCCCCGGAACAGCCATGCTGGCTTTTATTGCAGGAATAAGCTCTCCCTTTTGAAAAACGACTTCCTCGGCTCCCCAGAAGTCGGTAGCGACGACAATCAGGGGTATGTCAAGTTTTTCGAACGTGTTCTCCCCAATCTCAGCAAAAAGATAATTCAGGAATTTATCTGTATTGACGAGTCCTCCCCGACCGAATTCAAATGCGAAGGCGTCCAGCCATTTTAGTAGATCCCCTTTCTTTTTCAGAACATCCGGCCAGGCGTCACTTTTGAGGATGATATGTTTCTTGATGTGCTCTTTTATGGTTTTGCCGGACATCCCTGACGCATAGAGAGCGCCAATGACAGCTCCCATACTGGTTCCTGATATCACGCACGGCTTGCAGCCAAGCTCGTCAAGAACTTCCAGGACGGGGACATGAGCGAGACCTCGTACCCCACCGCCTCCCAATGTCAAACCAATTCTCTTCACACGATTCCCTCATTTCTATATGGGCTTCGAACTCCAGGGTCCCTGGCTTGCTTAATTAGAGTAGCTTGAGTCTTTATATATAGTCTTTTTTCATGTCTATGACCACCTTAACGCCGGGTTCCAAAGCCAACGCCCTTACAACATCCTTCAGCGGTGGACCATCAAAGGAGCGCATTAGGCTCAGAGATGAGATTATCAGCCAGATCGTCTCTTATCGAGAAAGGATTCAGTACCTTGCCGGAATCCTCAAGAAGTCGAGAAATAAGGAAGATCTTTCCTGATCATATAGGCAGGATCATGTCCGCTCTCGATGAAAAGCCTCAAGATATTCCATAGTGGAGTCCCTGTGTGACTCATACATGTCCGCCATGGCGATTATTGGAGAAGGAGGGGCGGTCCCCAATCTCAGCCAAAAGATAATTCAGGAATTTATCTGTATTGACGAGTCCTCCCCGACCAAATTCAAATGCGAAGGCATCCATGTTCAGCGACGATTACATTTGCGAGTTAGAGATAATTTCGCTTGTGGGGTATAGCGACTTTATGCGAATGTTGGGTGAGATAACAACCTGGAATCAATAAAAATGGTCCCTTTGGATAAAATTGCCACGCAACAAACCTGTAGAGTCTAAATACAGCCTCTGGTTTGTTTGATCTTGGTCTGTTTTTTCCTCTGGGGGTTGTGGGGTGCATGTTAATGGCGCATCGATTATCGTTGCTGGTTGTGTTGCTAACAATTCTATGGATTCCATTTGTGGTCCATGCCCAGTATTCGGGTTCGTCAGGATTATCTGGATTACCGAGCGTTTCACCATTATTTGGCCAAGAAGGAAATTATCTCACACTGGGATTACGAAAATATATTAACAGCTTCACTTCTAAACAATTCCCCAGTCTCCCGGGATCAGAGCTTAGATCTGACCCGGAAAGTCGCTTGGAGTTCCCTTGGGAGCAAACATTCGGCGTTGTCAAGCTGGGCAGTATCTACAGAGGAATTCAGGTAAATTTTGAAGGGGCAGCCACCCTATTCACCTATTCAGGACTGAAAGAACAGGACAGTGACTGGCTTGACCCAAATGATCCCAACCAAAAAATCGTTTTTAGCGAAGCTAGTGATTTTCCTAGATGCTGGACTATTGACACCAGCATCGGATATTTGATTCCAGCTTTTCCCTCGATTCAGTGGTTGCTGGGATATAGAGCCCAAAAGTTTGGGTTTACAAACACCGACGGGTTTCAAACGTCACTCTGGGAGCAATATAATTGGGGGGCCATGCCGGGGGAAGGAACTCAATTCACTCAGTATTACAAGGTTTATTATTTCGGAGGCGCTGTGTACTCTCAGTTGCCCTATAACCTGTTTGTGAAGGTAAGTGGCGACGTTGGAACTGTAATCGCTAACAATGTGGATTACCATGTTAGACGCACTCCCGCTCCGAGATTCGATTATGAATCCACCCGAGGCATTTCCTGGCATCTGGATCTTGCTTTAGAATTTCATTTAAGAGACTTCGCCAAGCTGGGTTTGGTAGGGGATATTATGAGCATCACGACTAATGGGGGCCATCATTTGACAAACCCGATCACAAACCTGTCCTGGGATGGAGCTAGAGTGTGGTCAGAGCAGAAATTTATCGAATTAAACGCCTCGCTGATTTTTTAGTGCAATTCACTAGTGTCCCAACGTTTAAACAGTATAAGTCCTTAACATATTGATTAAATGCTATAAAAACTACTTTATGTCATTAACCGACTTGAAATCTTTCCGGTCAAAAAGCCACCCTTGGGGAAAAATTCCGTGGGGGCTTAGTCGTGTATTCCGGAAAAGTCATTTTCTCTCAAGTGATGGAGTTTCTTCCTCTCAATGTCTTTCGCCAGTGCGTGGATCGGTACAATGGCAACTACAAAGTCAAGGAGTTCACCTGTCTCGATCAGTATTACTCCATGGCCTTTGCCCAGATCACGTATCGGGAGAGTCTACGCGATATAGAAGCTTGCCTTCGGGCACAGCATGGCAAGCTCTACCACATGGGAATCAGAGGGCCGGTTTCCCGAAACACCCTGGCCAACGCCAACAAGGTCAGGGACTGGCGCATCTATGCGGATCTTGCGCTCTCCCTGATTGCCACGGCCCGCAGGCTCTACAGCAAAGAAGCGTTTCTCGACGACCTCAACGAGACAGTTTACGCTCTGGACGCCACAACCATCGATTTATGCCTGTCCTTGTTCCCTTGGGCGCATTTCCGGAGGACGAAAGGAGCTATCAAGCTCCATACCCTATTGGATCTGCGTGGCAATATCCCGTCGTTCATCCATATCTCAGATGGAAAACTCCACGAGGTCAACACCCTGGATATCATTCCCATCGAGATAGGCGCTTTCTATATCATGGACAGAGGCTACCTGGACTATTCCAGGCTCCATCGCCTTTCACAGGCTGCGGCCTTCTTTGTCACCAGGGCCAAGTCCAACCTAAAATGCCGCCGTGTTTATTCTCGTCCAGTGGATCGGAGCACGGGCCTGATATGCGATCAATCAGTCCTGTTGACTGTCCCAAAGTCCTCCGCGGACTATCCAGACAAGCTGCGTCGGGTGAAATACTACGACTCAGACACCAAAAAGACCTTGGTCTTTCTAACGAACAACTTCACTTTACCGTCTTTGACCATCTGCACGCTGTACCGAAGTCGTTGGCAGGTGGAGCTATTTTTCAAATGGATCAAGCAAAATCTCCGAATAAAGACTTTTTATGGCACATCCGAGAATGCCGTCAAGACTCAAATCTGGATAGCTGTGTCGGTCTACGTGCTTGTGGCAATCATGAAAAAACAGCTAAATATTCGGGCCAGCCTCTACACAATTTTACAGGTGCTCAGCGTCTCTGCTTTCGAGGGAACGCTGCTTTTTCAACTACTTGCACAACTCGACTACAAAAGCCAAAAGACTGAGATCGATAACCAATTGGATCTATTTAACTAAACGTTGGGACACTAGTGAGTGCAATTTATCAGTTTTTGAAATCTGAGAGAGACTAACGAAACCCTTCCGCTGTTGTTGAACCCTCATCCAACTCTCCTGCATTGACCAACAAAAGCAGCTTAAACAATTGGTGTCCACTATTGATGGTCGACCTCACATGGCAACCTTGATCCTTGACTCCAACCTCAGAGTCAGCTAAACCTATAAGAAGAGGAAGAATAAATGCCTGTTTCTGCTCGTAAAGCTCCAGGGAGAACGAAAGAAGAGTTGATCAAACATCATTTTGTTGATCCGGAACTCCAAGCAGAGTTTGATGCGCTAACTTCTAACGAGGATAGGTCAGATTATATTGAAGCCTTTGAGGGATATCGTCGGCTGGCCTCTCGACGAACTTTTTCTCACGACGAGGTAAAAACGCTGCTAGGTATAGAGTAAAGTGACTATTTCTTATAGCCTCGAATACGAAATAGAGGCTCTTAAACAGCTAGCCAAGATTCCAACCAAAAAAGCTAAGCGCCAAATCCTGGGAAAAATTGAACAACTGGAAAATGATCCTCACCCAAAGGGAAGCAAGAAACTCTCCTGCAAGATAGCCACATTTCGATTACGGTGGGCGGCATCGTATTCTGTAACATTTGCGATCGGGAAAAGCAGAAGATAGTTTCGAAAATCAAATAGCCTGACTCTCACGATGATTCCCACCGAGGCAAAGCCCTCTGCGAGAACTAAAGTTTCCACGTTGCGGATCAGACCGGCAAACGCAGGATCCTGCCAGTTTCCAGGGTCATAGCCCGGAAAAACCTACGAGCGACCTGCTCAGCTCCACAACAAAGCGATTTTTTTAGATTGAAACAAGCTTGTCGGATTTCGAGGAATTAACTTTCGTGGCAGCGGGGAAAACGTTCCACTACCAGCACGGTGTAGTTGCTGATCTCATGAGTGAGTTGCGCCCACCTCACGACAAGCGATTCGCTATCTGTAAATTTCTTTCCTGTGACGCACACCGGATATGATTATTTGATGAGCTTCAGAGTCAATTCGATAGACAATTCTGTAATCACTGTAGCGAACCCGATAAGATTCATCGGTAGTAGATAGTTTCTTACAACCTTTAGGGTATGGATTGTGTCCGAGGGATTTAATTCTATCAAGAATCGGTGTCAGAAATTTTTTTGGCAATAACAAAAGCTGCTTGTGGATATTCTTATCGACTATTACGCTATAAGTCGGCGGATCAATCGACACCTAGAAGGGCCTCTAGCTCGTCCAGAGTGTAAGTCCCATCTTGCTTGACTCTCTCGATTGATTTCACAGCCTCAATATAATCAATTCGATCCTCATTATCCGTCAAAGCGTCAAATTCCGCCTGATGTATGGAATCATCAAATTTATGAGTGACTAACCCTTCGACATCAATTGTCATGTCCCTCGCAAGAATGGCGCTCATAGCACAACTCCTTATAAGGTAATTTTAGACATTTTGTTGTTCTCAGTCAAACGATTTCAGATTCAATGTCATGGGAGTGAGAAAATTCCCAACTCAAAAAGTAGCTGAATTTCTTCAGGGACCCTTTCTATGATCAGACGACCTTTGTTCATCCCTGTTTTCTTGTGAAGGCAGGTTTCGGATCGAGCCTGATAGAAAAAAAATGCCATCCGGCGTAACGAGATCCCGTATCTGTGAAGCGAACTCAAACAGATATTGGTCAGGAACGTGAATTATGGTCCCGATACACACTACCGCGCCGAACTGACGCGAAAATAGGCGGTCAGAATCCCGGAGCGGCACACTAGCCAGAGTGATGCAACCAGCCAGTTCAGGATGCCAATGCTGGGCGACCTCCACCATTTTCGTGGCGTCACGAAAATGGTCAGACTAGGCAGCGGAGCCGAACTTGCCATTAAAGAATTCAATTTACAACTGCCGGATCCTAGTGAGATCGGCGTCACTGCCGATCATTGGCGCCGGCCATCTCTGAACCGCTGGGCCAGTGGCCAGTTTTAAGCCGTTCAGCAATCTCATACAGAGAAAAATGCGGTCTGACTGACGTTACGCTTTACCTATAAAAAGGGGGAACAAATTCTCGTGAAAATTATCTATGCCCGGGAGAACTGGGATGGGCTGGACATAAATGAACAGGTGTTCAAAGATCACCGATTCTGTCGCGTCCTTGCATGACACGAACACCTGAAGATCAAAAGCTTCAGCTTATCGGGAGAATGCGAACTCTACTAGTCTCTCGGTTAACGCTAATCAATGCCCCGTCCATCAACTTGTCCTGGAACTGGCTCAAAACCGAAACAACAAGAGATTCAAGGTGATTCGGGTTTATATCTTGAGTTCGAATTTGGAAAACGCTGGGATACTTTGCCTTGGTAGGTCTGAACCAGCGGCGCATCAATCTCCTCTACCCTCCATGCGGCGTATTCAAGTGACTCATCTATGTCTTGCCGCTCCAGATATGGATAGAGTTCCAAGATTTCTTCTCTAGAGTGGCCCGAGGCAATCATACCAACTATCATTCCAACCGTAACCCGCATTCCGCGGATGCATGGCTTACCACCCATAACCCTCGGGTCAAATGATATCCTTTTGAGTGTTCTCATGCGATAATCCTTTGACAGCATTTCTTCGGTTGATTATAGCTTTGTAAGGTAACGATGTCACGTGAGTTTGCAATTCCTGGATTTCCCTGAGAACGGCACGGAGGACCGCCACCACCTCTGCCGTAGTGACAGGCGTCTCTGCCTGGAATCTTTAATTTTTGAAGCTTCAGAGTCCATGCCTGGCCAACCGACATAGAAATTCGAGCTAGCGGACCGTGTCCGACACACCCTCCATGGGTTCACCGAATTCTGGAACCCAGGAGCTGCCTCAAGATCACCCATAGCGTTTCTATGGGCTATTCTGCGTAACCCCTCCAGGGTTAATATGATGTTCTCTCAAGAGTAATCCATCGGAGCCCCGGTAGGGGCAGGACAGGATAGCCTATGGCATCGCCGTGGGAAAATTGGGCTGGGTATCCCTGCCGATCATTTGTCTTCGCAACAAACAGCCCTATTCAAAATATCCAATGAGCGGCACTGAGGCCGCTCCCACTGCAGGATCATAGCGGAATGGGGTTATTCGGTGGAATTCCGTTTCGCCAGCGACCAAATGGAGCCGCTTGGCTACGCTCGTTGGAACAACTTCCAGACAGCCATAAAGTGAGCCATAGAGTCTTATAAAACAACAGGTTACCCGATATGTCATCTCGAGCGAGCATAGCGACGAGAGATCTTACCGAGACGGTAAAAAGGTATTACTTTCAAGGCTTCACCATCGCTACGACTTCCGGATCCTAGTGGAAGCGGAGTCGACGGCCGGAACCGCATCCTATCTCCAGGATCCTAGCCTTTTCGGATAAGAACCGGACAAGCAGGGTGTGAATTTCCGACATGTCAGCGGTTTAGTACAATTCGGCTAATTTGTCGGCGTTTTTGTTGTAGTAGTGTATTGTTGATCGGTCCATGATATATGGCTCCAGAATCGATCAGGAATTGTTAGGCGTTTAAACCTTACGGAAGCATTCCGTTTAAACAATCGGAATTATCGTTGCAAACATTTCATGAAGCCTGAAAGACTAGAGAGTTTCGTTTCGCATCCGTCCCATTTTCAGAGCAAATCAGTCAATTCTTCTTTACTCATCCCCATTTGTTTCAGTATTGCGGCCAGAGTTCCCGGTTTTATCCGCCCTCTGGGGATGGTGGTGATTAGCCCTGATACGCCATAAACCAGCACATGCTTCTTTCCTTCCTTAATCTGGTAGCCCAGTTTCCTTGCCGCCTTCTTCAATTGCCTTGCAGTGAGGTTCATTTTGCCAGACGTATATTTCCCCAGATTTCAGCCTCCGCCTCCAGACAAAGCTCGATGGCGTCTACCAGGTTGTCCAGGGCTTCCTGAATAGTTTCTCCCTGAGAAATCGCCGCGGGGATCTCTTTGCAGGTCACGGTATATCCACCATCTTCCAGATCCGGTCTCAAAATCGCGGTGAACTGTCTTTTGCCGACAAATACCTTCTCTTCTCCTGGAATCTCCAAGTCCCGGATTGAGCCTTTGAGCCCGTCAATGAGTTCCCCAAGGGCAAAGGAAAATACAAATTGTCCTTTGAGGGTGTCCAAAATGATGTTGGGCTCCTTCGTCAAAACGAAAATGTCGAAGCCATTGGTGAGAAACCGCAATTCCGCCAAAGGCGCTTTCAAATCTGGAAAATTCTTTCGCAGAAATTCCAGGGCCTTTCTGATTTTCTGGAGGCTGATCCCTTCCTCTCGGAGTCGTTTGGCGATCTTGAGTTGAACCAGGTCCTTGAAGGAGTATTCTCTCCTCGATCCTTTGCCAGTTCCAATTTTTTTCGAGGGCCGCACAATACCTGTTCTATCCCAATGTTGGAGTTGCATACGGGAAACGCCGGTTATATCCTTAACCACTTTAGCTCCAAATCCCGCGATCATGGTCACCTCCTTTGTAGCATATTAATATGTTTATAAGCATTTTCATTTATAGTCAATAGGTGCTATCAGATAAATATACCGGCTGTGAGTGTTATGGAAAAATCACTAATCGCGGCAGGCTTTGTCATCGGATCTGGGACCAGTTCGGACATCATGCATTTGCAATCCCTAGGGATAGCCTATTTTAACGTGGGGATCGGTTACAGTGCCGCTCATACACCAGAGTGCCGGGCAGACTTAAGAATTCTTGAGAGACAGTTGGAACGCGTCCCCAGTTTTTATAATGGCCCCAGAAACAAACTCTTTGTGGATGAAGGTATAAACTGTTCTCTTGTGAAGGCAGATTCCGAATAGAGCCTGACAGGAACAATATGCCGTCCGGGGCGACCAGATGCGGCATCTCTGGAAGCGACTCAAACAGATACTCCAGCAGGAAGGCAGCGTCGCGACCCGAACCGCATCCTATCTCCAGGATCCTAGCCTTTTCGGATAAGAACCGGACAAGCAGGGCGTGAATTTCCGACATGTCAGCGGTTTCGTACAATTCGGCTAACTTGTCGGCGTTTTTGTTGTAGTAGTGTATTGTTGATCGGTCCATAAGCAACGGCTCCAATAATTCCAAAATTCTTTAGCGAGCTTGGGACTGTGAATCTAGAGTAAGAGATGTTTAGTGGCGCCAAGCATTGAATTTAATGCCCTTACTACATCCTTCAGTTTTGGACTATCAAAGGAATCAGCTATAGTTTGTAGCGTCATAAAAACAGGCGCCATCAAAATATCTAGTGATATCATATTGCTTGTTCCACTAAAATAGATTATATTTCTCACATTTTAGTGAAAACCTGGGGGATATCATGAAAAAGGTTAAATCTAATTGGATAGAGGAAATGCTATTCGATGAGTATCGCCAGTCTAAAGATGTTTTAGCCTCTTTGGAAAAAAAGATTGAAGAGTATCCAAAAGGGAAATTGGGGTTTAGAAAAAAAATAAACAAGAAATACGGTAGAGTTTATGAGTATCCTTGTCTGAGCTATTCCGAGAATAGAAAGGTCGTCAACCAACATATTCCTTGGTCAAAATTCTCTGAAATCAAGGAGCGTATTAGGCTCAGAGATGAGATTATCAACCAGATAGTCTCTTATCGAGAAAGGATTCAATATCTTGCCAGAATCCTCAAGAAGTCAAGAAATAAGGAAGATCTTTCCTGATCATATAGGCAGGATTATTACCGCTCTAGATGCAAAAGCCTCAAGATATTCCATAGTGGAGTCCCTGTGTGACTCATATATGCCCGCCATGTTCTTGGCTCCGTCAGTTCCGACGGTAGCTTCCCAATTTTTACATACTTGGCCGCTGTGTTACGGCTCATCCCGGATCGTAAGGCTGAATCTCCAATTTTGCCTGTCTTGCGAATCTCCTTCATCAGTTTCCTCACCTGAGCGTCAGTCGTCTGCAAAACAATGCCCCCTTCAAACGAATTATGGACATCTCTAACAGACAACTACTCACCGAAAGATGCACAAATGTAATTGTCGTTGAACAACATGTTGAGGAGCTAAGCTTGGGCCTGCACGAATGACTCGGATGCCACAGGTCACATCCCGCGACCTGATTAAGTTTCTAAATAAATTCTTGTTCCCATCTAAATCTTGAGGTTCAAGAAAATACCTGGATAGATGCCTTTATCATCCACCAGGAATAAGCCATAAACAATTTTTGAGGGTCTATCTCGCGATAAGTGATTTGCTTATCCAGTGACCAAACACTTTCATTTTCCGAAAAATACGGTAACTCGGAGCGCTGAAGCATCGCTTGAATCTGATCTCGTCAATTCCGAACGGATATGCTATTTCCTTTTTCATCCAGGCGTTCCTCCTTCCCCATGTTTGTTTCCAAAAAACGGGTTCACGCGGAACGCCTTCTTTTTCAACCATTTTCCCTACGAATCAACTGATTCCGATTCAAAAAGGGCGAAACTATAGTTTAGGTACCGTTGTGGCTAAATCGTGTCATGACAATGGATCAACGGAGGTATTAGGCTGTGACAAATTCAAACTTAAGCAACCATTTCAGAAGAAAAATGCCATTAGAGACGCTTCAATATTATGAACAAAACGCCAAGCAAATAGCGCCGACTTATGAGGACGCGGACCTTATCAAACGTCTATCGTATGTTAAAACAATTATTTGTCATTCCATCCAGGTTGCTTGAGTTGGGTGGCGGTATCGGCAGAGATGCCGCTTTACTGCTTGGCCAAGGCCACGATCTGTTTTTTTCGGACGCTTCGCGTATGATACTCGAAGCAATCCGTTTGCATCCTGAGTTAACCTCCCGAGCGCTGGTATGCAAGGCGGACGGCATTTTGCCGTTCGTTGGCGATTGTTTTGACGGGGTGGTTGCGATCGCTGTTTTGATGCACCTGACAATACCGGCCATAATTCAATCGCTGTCCGAAATGCATCGTGTGGTGAAACCGGGCGGTACCATTTTAATATCAGGTCCCGGCGTCGAGGGATGACCTGCTAACTCAAACAAGGGATCAAAAAGTACGTCTAATGACCGCCATCGATATTCCGGCGTTGGCGACCAGTGATTTTAGTGGCCGATTTGCATTGGTGTTTGAAACCATGAATTCGGATGGCCTCGACAGGGGAGGGATCCAATGGCATACTTGCTGTCTCATTAAAACATGATTTAACTAACCGGGTTTAACGGGACAACCGCTAAACATCAAGAGGCATTTCTTTACAAAATGATTTCAGCAACACAATAACCGGGGGCACGCGAAAATGCCGGACGAATCATACCAAGCCGATAACGACGAGAAATTATCATGTATATATGGACGATTGCTGCAAAGCTGCGCCAACACGGTTAGCGCTGATGACAGAGACGCTTACGACAGAGCCGTGGCGGACTGTGTCGATTGTTTGAGGCAACTGGGAACGATCAAAGGCTTGGCGTCTGAAGCAATTGCTACAAGTGTTTCCCAGATCAGACATCCTTTTTCAAAAATGCCATATTCGTGTGCGGGCAGGGCAACAGAAGCGCCGAGTATTTTGATCGACTCGAGGACTCTGATCACAATTTGCTGTCTGCATTGAAACAGGAACTGCAATGTGCAACAAAAGCCAATCTGATTTCGGCCTTTGTAAGCCGAGGGATGCTAAATCTTCTTCTTGACCCACTAGCCGAGTTTGTTGATCGTGGTGGCAAACTGAGATTGTTGACCTCAGTAATGAATGATTTCAATAATCCTGATGATCTTATTCATCTTCAATCCTTAGTGCCAGGTTTGGACATGCGGATTTACTATCCGTTTACTGATGACGGCTGTCAGGATTACAGATCGCCACCTCCGCCATTTCATGTTAAATGCTATTTGTTTGAGAAGCCGGATGGATGTCATTCATTGATAATTGGCTCTTCGAATTTAACTGAATCAGGGTTGAGCGCTAACTGCGAATGGAATTATTATTCACGGCTCGAAATTAATGCGCTCTTTTCTAGTAATCGCACGGCGTTTGAAAGCGCGGTATCAGCTTTTGAGAATTACTGGCTCTATGAATCAACCGACCTGAACAATGATTTTCTCACAGAGTATAGGCAACGCTGGGGGTCAGCCGAGTCATTCCGTAAGCAGGCTTTTTCCGAAAAAAAGAGCAAAGACAACCAAAGACTGAGACCACGTTCAAGTCAAATAGAAGCCCTGGCAAACCTCAATCAAAAACGTTCTCTGGGTGTCACCAAAACGTCAGTGATTGCCGCTACTGGACTTGGCAAGACTTATTTGGCGGCATTTGATTTTTGCCAGAGCAAAATGGCCAACCTACTCTTTGTGGCTCATCGTGAAACTATAATTAGCAAGGCAGCTGACAGTTTCAGAAAGGTTCTCTGTGATGATAGTTTCGGTCATATTTTGACCGGCAGCACAACACATGCACAGTTTTCGGAAATGCTTCACGCCGGTAGTAGTTTATTTGCAATGGTGCCGAGCCTGGTTGCCAGTACCAAATACAAGCAGCTTCCGAGAAACCATTTCGACTACATTGTCATCGACGAATTTCACCATAGCGCAGCTAATTCATATCAAAAACTCTTGGACTGGTTTGAGCCCAAATTTTTGTTGGGCTTGACGGCAACTCCGGAACGGATGGATGGTCGTGACGTCCTTGCGAATTGCGACTACGATGTGGCCCATGAAATTCGTTTGTTTAACGCCATTGAAAAACAGTGGCTCGTTCCTTTTCAGTATTTTGCCATTTTCGACCCCACTGACTACAGCAGCATACGTTGGACAGGGTTTGGCTATGACGAAACCGAGCTGGATAATGCCCTGATTGACGACACAAGGGCCGAGTTAATAATTAACAATATTATCAAGTTCCTTCCGTCTTCCGGTAAGATTAAGGCGCTGGCGTTTTGCTCATCTCGCGCCCACGCTCGTTACATGGATAAAGAGTTTAATAACTCAGGGATCCAATCGGTATGCCTTCTTGGCGATACCCCGGACGCTGAACGTAAACAAGCGATAAGTGACTTGCAAAACGAGAGTCATCCTTTGCAAGTGATTTGTTCTGTTGATATCTTGGGTGAGGGCGTCGACATACCGGCTGTTTCCCACGTATTATTGCTGCGCCCTACGTTATCGTTCACTGTCTTTGTTCAACAGATCGGGCGTGGGCTTCGTTTAGCTCCGCACAAGGCATTTTTGGTCTGTCTTGACTTCGTAGGTAATTTCAGAAATTCATATGTGGCTCCCAATGTTTTTCCAGGGATGCAATAGTCCAGAGGAATACAAGGGATCCCGAAATCAACGTCACGAGTATATGCTACCAAAGGCTGTTACGTCAACATCGACACATCGGTTCAAAGGGTATGGGACAATGATATCAGGCGTATTTTAACTCCAGCAAACCGGAGGGAGGTCTTACGTTTTCTCTACGAGGAAATGCGGTCTGAACTCACTCATTCTCCTAACATTATGGATTTCTTCGCCAACCCGACTGCGCACGATCCTTATGGGTTCATCAAGGAGTTCAGCGGATGGTTAAGAGCCAAAATGTATTTCGATGATCTTACTCCTTATGAGGCCAGCTTGATAAATACATCTGGCGAGTTGTTCCTGAATTCATGTTGAGAAGGATTTACACCCGACCCGCTCCTATAAGATGGTGGTTCTATCCTGTTTACTCGAAACGTCCACCAAATCTTGTGAATGGTTTGTTGACGACATCGCCATGAGTTCAAAAAATATTATCTCGACCACCCGGCCTATCAGCACGACTTTACCGAAATGGCCAGCTATTCCGACCCTGGGAATTTTTCGATTACCCAAGTGTCAAAGACACTTCTTAACATGCCACTAAAGTTCATGAGTAACAAGGAGGGTGACTTTTTCAGATTAGATAGGGGAAAGCGTTTGTTTAGTCTGAAACATCAGGTGCGATATTGGTACTGGGAGCAGACCGATTACCGGGACCTTCTAAAAGACAGGGTTACGTTTGCAATAAAAAGATATTTTTACAGAAATTCCAAACGTGTGAGTGTTTAATGGTTCTCTAGGCTGGTTGAAGTGGAAAACGATTGATCAAGAATTGTTTCGGATCGAGGAATTTGTAAACCCGTTCGATTTACATTAAATTATTCGGGATGTTCTAATTTCAGGTAGCAACGTTCGCCTACATAAACAGTGTTGGTGGGCACAACATCCAGCTCGAATAGCTTCTTGACGACCGTTGAAGCTGGCTACACAATTCTTGCAATCATAATGCCGACATCCTGGTCCATGGAAAACCCTCGACCTGACATTTCCGTGATAGACAAATGCCTCTGTTTGGGCTTTGTTTTGTGCCACAGACTTAGTGGCCAATTGGTTTGACTTGTTAGTGGGATTTCCAAAAGTTTGGATAACGCTAGAATGAATAATTCAAGAGACTTTGTTGGGTTGCTATCAAGGTATTGGTATACTTTGGTTGAATAATAATTGCTTTCAGCATGCAGAAGATTAATTCTATCATTCTTCTCGCTATGAGATTGCACTACCTTTTGAAATTCAGAATCTAGCTTGGAAGGTTAGTTCTTGCGGAATTGTAAAATTATTTTCGTTAAAGATACAATCATTAATTCTAGTCTTAATGGAGTTAAATACCATCTCAATCTCTTGAGGTGTCTTGGGTCTGTTTAGATTTGAGATTTATCTATTTTCCTCCTTAACTCCATTTAATGAGCCTCTTCTCGGCAAAAGTTATCTATAGTTTGTTTAGCACTTAAAAGCTTAAGCGATAGACAACAAAGCTTTTCTTAATTGAGCGATACATACCATTAAAGGGTGGCTATTTGTACTTTCACGTGTTTATTGAGTATCCAAGGGGAAGAAGAAACCACTATTTACAGAGATTATGATTTAACAGAAACCGTTACACAATCTGTTGCTGAACCGATTAACGAAGGAAGAGATTTTTTCTTTGATTGCAGAAGGATATCTTCTGCCAAAATAAAGGGCATTGGAATTTTTTCGTCAAAGGTTAGTTATAATGAATTGTGCTTACTTGATGGAAAATATGCAAAAGACACCAAGAACAAGTTTGTGTACTTGGCATTTCTAAGCAAAACGGTTAAGGGAATAAATGATTGTACTTGCCAATTTATTAAAAAAGTCAATAAGCCCACTGAAGCAGCAACAAACCACAGCCCGAGTTTTACTGATAGTAAAAAAGTCTTCATAGTTCATGGAACAGACCATCAACCAGTCGAACAGTTAAAAATCATTCTAAAAGAGGCTGGATTTGAACCAGTTGTCCTAAGAGGAACAGCCCGGTGGAAGCAAAACCCTAGTCGAAAAATTAGAAAAATATTCAAACGTGGATTTTGCATTTGTTTTACTAACCCCTGATGATATTGGATGCCAGTCAAACGCTATGCAGATAGCACAACTCCTGTATGGACGTACCATGCAGCCAAATACCATTTTGCAGATGCTTCAGCCAAGGGCTCGCCAGAACGTTGTACTAGTATTTGGTTATTCATAGCAAAAGTAGGCAGAGAAAAGGTTTGCTTTCTGCTTAAAGGCAAAGTTGAAAAGCCGTCAGACATGGACGGCATTGCATACATACCATTTAACAATTCTATTGGAGAGATACAACAAAAAATCCTTAAAGAACTTGAAGCATCAGGGGTAATTAAAAAGAAATAACCTTTTAGGAACTTTACCCTAATCAGTTTATATCTTTTTTTCCGTTGTTTATGACTTTCCCATCATTGTGGGGAGATTTGAAATTCATTGGATTAGATATTACTACTCTTGGAGCCTTTGTTTTAGGGTGGTTTGTGCCTTTCATAGGCCTTGCTTTTGTCATGGGTTACTACAACATTTGGAACCCTAAACGCAAAAAGTAATCCTCCTAAACAGCTTGTGATGCCAGATTTAAGATTTAACAAAAGCCTTATTTGAGTGTCTTTTTTTAATGGAATTAGGATAAAGGTGATTTTTTTGGATTTTTTTGGACATAAAACACAGCCTAAAGTCACGTTAACTTACGACGTGATTACGAAGTGCCAATGCATAAAATGCCCAGTTCAAACAAGCAGTGAATGCGCCAAACCCAAGATAGCGGTCTAGAATTGACATGATGAACAACATGAACTCTAGGCAGCCTGCAGAATATTTTGAGCTCGGGAATGTTGAAGAATCAGGAAATGATGAAGAACATGACTCCTGAAATGATGATGAACATGTCAAAGGAGCAGCAGAAGAGCATGAGCGATGAAATGATGAAGAACACGTCGAAAGAAGACATGGAAAAGATGAGGCCTAAACCGGAAGATATGCCTGGACCCTACTGCGCAAATGGCGCCGCAGCCTGCAAGGACCTTGACTTCGGTAACATGTGCATTTGCAGCGGATGCCAAGTTTTCAAGGAACTCAACCTATCAAAAGCTAAACCGAATATCTACTTCTGCAAAGATGGCAAAGCTACATGATTAGAATAACATAGATAGGAAAGTCCTCTTTCTTTTATTCTAATTTGATTTTTGACTTCTAATCTGTGCCCTTGCATTTTTATATCCAGCTTCGCTTGGACCAGAAAACTTCAAAACAAAATAGCTACCTAAACCAATCAAAAAGTCAAACAAAACAAAAATCGGTGGAGAAATCAGCTAATTTTGGGTTTTATTTTGATGTTCGTCTGCGCACAGTAAACACTGCTACAACCGCGACTATGACTGCAACAATAACAACCGTAACTATTGCATAGAAAAGTGTTTGGTCAAGTCCGAGGATTTGTGGGTTCCACATGTTTGTTTTGATTGCGGTAGCATTCACGGTATAATCTGGCAGCGTATCGATGCTGTTAACAAAGACTCCTGTAGCTTTGTCCCAATCTTTAATCCGCTCAGAGCTGGGTGGCATTGACTACTGTGCGAACTGCGCCGCAATAGGTTTTTTGCTGTTGACCCTCGATTGTAACGTTGCGTCCAAGGTTTATGTCGTAGAATGTTTGTCCCACGTTTAGGTTGGAGGGTATGAGGGACCAGGCGCCGATTTCGCCCTTTTCAAGGTTCATGTCCATTATTAGGCTCAAAAAGACGCCGTTGTTGTCTTCGGTGGTTACGTTGGCTTTGACTTCGGCTCCTTGAACACTTATGATTTCCATGCGTGCCCACTGCACATTGTGAACTTCAGGAGGATTGCCGGTGGTTGTGATTTTGTACTCGATCCAGTCGCCAGCTTTAACTCCGACTGCAATATCAGCCCTCGCTGTTGTGAGAAACGTAGAGGACATAAACAAGCAAATCAAACATAAAGAGACATATTTTTTATCCATGGAACATCAACCGCTTAATTTTAAAGGCTTAGCATCTTGTGCCCTGCAAAAATCAGTGTTGCCGCAACTGCGGCTGCCACTACAGCAGCAAGGATAGCGTAGAAGATTGAGGGTTCTAAACCCATGATTTGGGGGGTCCACATGTTGGTGCGTAGGAAAGTTGCTGTTAAAGAGTAGGTGCCCACGTTGTCGGTGCCTTCTAAAAAGACGCCGGTGGC
>CAWJXP010000043.1:0-11744 GCA_963846725.1 uncultured delta proteobacterium
CGACGGCGTAGTGGCCCCCCATGAAGTATATGCTCCATTATCCAGGACCATTGCCATGTCGCGGTATAGCAGTCTTCCTTCTTTGTCGCACCCCATGGAAATGTAGGTGACTGTTGGTTGCCGTGGCGATGTGGCGATAAATTCTTCCTCACGTTCAAATAGTATTTTAACTGGGCGGCGAGCATGCCATGCAAGAAGAATGGCCATGTGTTCATAAGCGTAGGTGTCCAGTTTGCTGCCAAAACCTCCACCAATACAAGGTTTTATGACCCGAACACGCTTGTCTTTAACACCCAGGATCTTCAGGGTTTCCTGAAAATCCTTCTGCGCAAGTGATGGAATTTGGGTATTTGTGTATACTGTCAAATTGTTGGAATGATCAAAATCCGCAATAGCTCCACTTGTTCCCATACAACAGTGTGTGACCCAGGTGGTGGAGAATCGTTCAGAGACATTAAAGGCCGCCTCAAGCTTGGCTGCCTCTACATCGCCATAGTGAAGGTTCCAAGGCATTTTTAGAAGATTGGTTTTGTGCTCTTCATGGACCAGAGGCGCTTCAGGTTTTAGGGCTTCTTCAGGATCAAAAATTGCTGGAAGGGCCTCATAAGTAACATCAATAAGACTAATCGCCTCTCTAGCGATTTCCGGGTCAGTAGCCGCAACCGCCGCCACTTCATCCCTGTAAGACCGAACTTTCCCGGCCTTCAGGAGAGGATTGTCCTTGTAAAAACCAAGGCGAACCGGAGGGATATCTGCGCCTGTTAAAACTGTGATTACGCCGGGCAAGGCCTTGGCCTTTTCAGTGTCAACCCTTATGATTCGAGCGTGTGGGTACTTGCTGTAGAGAATCCTTCCATACAGCATTCCGGGTAGTTTAAAATCCTGGATGTATAGCGCGCGTCCTGTGGCCTTATCTACGGCGTCAACCTTTGAGATCCGTTTCCCAATCACCGTGAACTCTTCCATGATCTCTTTCTTACCATTCCTTTCGTGGTCGTCGATCAAATAAGCAGATTGCAAGAGGATGTAACAGTTTGCGATTCATGCCTGTTCTCTGAACCACAAATTGTGACTCCAATTTACTCACACTCATCTTCGGTCATCGGCCCGTAAATCATGAACGTTATTCCGAATCTCCAGTTTCCCTGACCGCTGCATTTATGTCTCCACCACTTTTGTCGATAACTGCCTCCACTGATTCAACGATCTGGACATACCCAGTGCAGCGGCATAGATTTCCAGCTAATGCCTGCTTTATGTCCGCCTCAGAGGGCTGTGGATTTTCATCTAGCAGGGCCTTTGCCGACAAAATCATACCTGGGGTGCAGAAGCCACATTGAATGCCTCCATTTTTAACAAATGATTCTTGCAGAGCATGCAATGTTCCATCAGCGGCAGCAAGCCCCTCTATGGTCAAGACTTCCTTTCCGTCTATCTCTACTGCAAAGTAAAGACACGAATTGACGGCCAGACCATCCACAATAACCGTGCAGGCCCCACATTCGCCGCGACCGCAACCTTCCTTTGCCCCTGTCAAACCAAGTTTTTCACGCAATAGGTACAGGAGATTCCAGTCGTCCTCTATCGCTACACATGTTTGAGCGCCGTTTAACACGAATTTTATCTCTCTGGACATACAGAAGCCTCCACTAGTGTTGAAAACTCCAATCTGGAGCGTATTTACGGGATTGTCGGAAACCTGAATCAAGAGACACGATCGACGGTTTTTGCCGACCAGTATTAAACTTTAGATCCAGCCGGACTGACTGAACGGCTTTGCCTCAAATCAGGTCCTGGCGTCGCGCCTTTTATAGCGCTTCTGTCTCTTTGATCCTCTGCATACATTTCATACCCATACGTTGAACGAAGACCTCTACCATTTCACGGCGATACCAGGCCAAACCACGAACACTGTCTCGAACTCGGGATTCCTCCGCTGCTAGTTTTCCGGCCTCACTCAGCGTGTTTTCAGTAATTTCCTTTCCAACCAGGTATCGCTCCGCGGTCAAAGTCCGAATGGGTGTAGGGGCCGCTACTCCTAAAGTTATCCTGGCCTTGGCGCATCGGTTTGAACCTTCTTCGAGAGTGATCAGAACACCTACGCCAATCAAGGGAAGTTCCATGGCCGCACGACGGCCAAATTTTTGGTAAGCTCCACCAGTTCGAGAAGGTTGTTTGGGAACAACAATTTCTGTAACAATTTCTCCCCGGTCCATTACGGTTTGACCAGGACCCTCAAAGAAATGAACTAAATCGACGGTCCGTTCTCCTGCGCTTCCGTAAATGCTTACGCGAGCGTCCAGCGCAATTAATGGAATAGCGCCGTCAGCGGACGGGACGGCGTTAACCAGGTTACCGCCAATTGTGGCGACATTTCGTATTTGTGTCGATCCGATCCGTTGTACGGCGTCATGTATAATGGGGTATTGGAGCCTGACGAGTGAAGACGTCTCAAGCCCGCGGTGAGTGACCAAACCGCCGATGTGCAACGCGCCGGTTTCCCGATTCACCCCAAGTTGAGATCCCACGCCAATGTGTTTTAGAGAGATCAGATAATCGGGAGCCAGTTTGCCGGACTTGATTTTTACCATTACATCCGTGCCACCGGCCACGTAAATAGCTGAACCCTCGTGAGACTGGTTTAACGAAACAGCTTCATCAAGCGTTTTGGGGATTAGGTATTTAAATTTTTTCATCGTTACCTCGCCTAGATGGTTTTCGGCTAAGACAGGCGAATTTAAGTCGACACAAATCAGAAACGAGAATCTCTACGCAGGACGGTTATCAAATACTCGCTTGGATTTTCTTTCCGAGCGGGGCAAAGAGCCATAATCATTTATTTCGGCGTTACAACTTACCAAAAGGGCCTTTTTTATCGCTGCTTCCACTTTGCGCTTGAGATCGGGGCGGTTAGCCTTGTCAACGCTCTCGTGACTCTCGACACGTAAGGTCATGTAATCTCGACCATCGTCACCACGGTCAACTAAAATCTGGTATTCAGGGCCTATTTCGTCAATTATTGAAAGCGCTGAATCGATTTGACCGGGATAAACATTTACCGCCCGAAAAATGATCATGTCATCAGAGCGCCCCAGTATGCGATCGTGAAGCGGCAGAATGTTGCCACAAGAGCATGGGCGTTCGATTAAGCGACTAAGGTCTCGAGTGCGATAGCGAATCAATGGAACCGCCTCTTTTTTCAAAGTTGTAACGACCATTTCTCCGATTTCACCTGGAGGCACAGGCTTCAGCGTGTCCGGGTCCAAGATCTCTAATATATAGTAATCAGCCCAATAATGAATGCCTTCATGCCGCGTGCAGTCCAGCCCGGTTCCCGGGCCATACAATTCAGTCATTCCAGGAATATCGAACATATGCTCTAAACCTAGCAACCCCCCAATTCGTTGGCGCATGGCGTCGCTGCTACGTTCAGACCCAAAAATCATTTTTTTGAGAGCGATTTTATCCCTTAGACCTCTACGGTTCACTTCCTCGGCCATGAGCAGCCCCATCGATGCAGTGCAACATAAAACCGTTGATTGCAGGTCGACTAGAAATTCACATTGCATGTCGATGTTTCCTGGTCCCACAGGCACCGCCATAGCGCCAAAACGCTCGCATCCCAACTGGAAGCCTACCCCGGCCGTCCAAACCCCATAGCCCACTGCAATCTGAACTCGATCCGCTACTGTAAGTTCAGCCATTTCATAGCACCTTGCAAAGAAATTGGCCCAGTCGTTCAGATCATTTTGTGTATAGGTGAGGATTTTGCGTTTACCAGTGGTTCCAGAGGATGCGTGAATACGGACTACATCTGATAAGGGGACTGACAAGAGCGGAAAAGGGTACCCCGATTTCAAATCGTCGGCTGTTGTAAATGGTAATTTTTCAATATCATTCAGGGACTTAATATCGTCGGGCCCCAACCCAACTCGTTCCATTGCGCTGCGATAATGTTGTGAACCTGAGTATGCGTGCCGCACTGTCCATTTGAGACCTTCCAGTTGATGGTCCCGCAGTTCCGAAATATTTGAAAAGGACGGCATAAAGGTTTTGGGCATCAAGAATCACCTCGAGAAATTACATCGTTAATTCTTTGTCTTCCAGACATAAGCTTGTAAGAAATCAGGAACTCCTCCAGTAACTTCATCAACTCTGACGTCCTTTGCGGCAATCAGCGGTCGCCAATTCATCCAACTCATAACTGTCCGGTAAAATGACAACGCCATAATTTTCGTAAGCCTTTTCGATGCTTACATAACCGTTTCGAACATCCTCTACGACATCTTTAGGGTCACGCTCCAACGGATTGCCGTAACCTCCTCCTCCAGCGCTGTAGAAGGCGATCCGATCACCTGGAGTGGCAAACGTCAGACCACTAGGGTCCGCTGGCGATTCGTTCCTTAGAAAACGCGCTTTCGATCCATCGCCTCCACCGAAAAGCCCCTCGGGTGGATAGCGAAACCGGCCGGCCTGGACAGCGATCGTGAGCGGATATTGAGACGCTAGCTCGCCATTTGGAACACGGATGACCATTTTTCGACCCAGACCACCACGTTTTTCCCCTGGGCCACCCGAATCGGGCAGCAAGGATCGTTCCTCGACGATTAGTGGAGTATCGCTTTCCAGTATTTCCACGGGAGTATTGGCTCCGTTGGCAGGGAAAATTGCGCAATGGTGTCCATCCATTGAGCTACTGGCGCCCATTCCTCCACCACGTATGATCATTGTGTGCCAGGGTTTTCCATTGCGATCCCGACCGTAAAAAATGTTTGTTTGGGCAGGAGTCCCTCCACTGCCGGCGATTATGCGATCTGGAACAGCCGGGGAAAGCGCTCGAAATACCATTTCAGTCATAAAGTGACCGACCTGCATCCGGGCCGCTACCGCCGCAGGAAAACTGCAGTTCACTACACAACTATCCGGAGCCACCATTTGAATTGGCCTTGTAGACCCTTCATTAATGGGAATATCTGGGTCGAACGAGCTTTTCAGAGCCATGAATACATATGCGTACGTAAAATTGTATACTACGTTTACTCCCCAATCGACCTGCGGAGATGTGCCTTCAAAATCTACGAGAATGTCGCTGTCCATGACGTTGACAGCAAGGTTGATGTTTATGTCCTCCCTCTTTCCAGCGCCTTCTATAAGCCCTTTGTAACAATACTGTCCGTTGGGAATTTTTTCGATAGCTCGTCGCATACTCGTTTCGGTTCGGCAAATAATTTCCTCGGCAAGATCTTCCAGGTCCTCAAGTCCTTCGTCTGAGAGCATCTCTACAATTTTTTCCGCGCAGACGTGATTGGAGGCTACCTGTGACCGAATGTCACCGATTACCTGCTCGGGTGTTCTTACATTCCAGCGGATCAGTTGCAACACGGCTTCATTCAACACGCCAGCGTCATATAGTTTCAACGGCGGAATAAAGAGGCCTTCTTCATAGACTTCCCGGTTATCAGAAGCGACACGGCCTCCGATATCGGAGTGGTGAAAAACACACGCTGTGAAAGCTACAATGCGTTCTTTGTAAAAAATGGGACTCAATACGCACACATCATTCAGATGCCCTGCGAGCAACCATGGATCATTGACAATGATGACATCGCCCGGTTTGCATTCAGAACGTGGAAGAGTCTGGATAATTTTCTTTACTCCGAGCGCCATGGCCCCAGCCATGCCAGGGGTGCAAAGTGTGCCTTGCACAAGTTCCCTACCCTGACTGTCGGTGAACATGCATGTGTAGTCGTGCGCATCTCGCAACAGGCTGGAAAAGGCCGTACGCGCCACTGAGGCGTCGGCTTCATCCACAATGGAAATTAGTCGGCGCCAGAGGATTTCAAGAGTAATTGGATCGAACTTTTCCCGCATGTTAATTTCTCCGTCCAAAATCAGTTCCAGCCGGTTTTTTAATGGGCGCCACATTGAGTGTCTTGTTCCCATTTAATTAAGATCTATCCGAGGACAGTCCAGGAATCAGGTTTGGCCATGCCCTGCAAAGGTGATCCACACAAAGCCGTAGTCATCTACTTCTGCGTTCGCGTCTTCACCCACAACGATAGTGGATTCTCTTTCTTCAATAATGACTGGGCCCTTTATCCTGGCCCCTGGAAATAACTTGAACCTATCAACGACCGTAAAGGGAATAAATTTCTTCTGGATCAAAGAGAAAGCCTCTCGATGTCCTTTAATGCAATCTTGTAGCGTTCCCTTACTGGAGGCTATGCGAGGAATTTGAAAGGGATGCTGTGGGAGGCTGGCTCGCACACGGAAAGATATAAACTCCACCCGTGTATCAGGGTAGGTGCGGCCGTACAGCCGTTTATAACTCTCATCAAAAAAGTCGCGAATTTCACTTTTTTGCCACTCATTGAAAGCCCTGTTGGGGATAAGCAGATTCGTTTCCGCTCCCTGTCCCACAAATCGCATATCAGTGGAGCGATCAAACTTGATACCCTCCACGGCGCCGCTTTGTTTCAGGATAGCCGAAGCCTCCTCTTCCAAATCTGTGAAAAGCTTTTCGATGCTGTTGAAGTCCACTTCATCCAATTCAACCCGATGGCTCCGAACAAGATCGAACGCCACAGGAGCGGTGAAAAAACCTAAGGCTGAACCAACGCCTGCCAAGGGTGGCACGATTATTTTCGGGGCCCCGATTTTCTTCGCCAACCCGTAAGCATGTACCGGACCGGCCCCACCAAAGGCGGTCAATGTGACAGTGTTGGGGTTGCCTCCTTTTTCTGCTATATGGGTCTTTGCGGCAGCCGCCATGGTTTCGTTAATCAAATCATGGATGCCAAACGCCGCTTCGATCAACGTCGCATTTAGTGGTTTGGCTACTTTTTCATCGATCGCTCTATGAGCGGCGTTCAAATCCAGCGGCATGGCGCCACCAAGAAAATAGTTCGAGTCCAGATAACCTAGAGTTAAATCAGCGTCCGTCACCGTGGGATTTTCACCACCCAGCCCGTAGCAGGCCGGCCCCGGATCGGCCCCAGCGCTGTCAGGACCGACCTGTAGAAGACCCATTTTACTGATACGGGCAATACTGCCCCCTCCAGCTCCAATTTCCATCAAATCAACTACAGGAACCTGAATTGGCAGTCCGCTGCCCTTTTTGAAACGTTGCACACGTCCGACTTCAAAAGTGGAAACCAACCCGGCCTCCCCTTTTTGAATAAGACATGATTTGGCAGTAGTTCCGCCCATGTCGAAACAAAAAATGTCTTTGATTCCAAACATTCGCCCGTAGTGTTTCGAAGCTATCACCGCAGCCGTGGGGCCTGATTCGATAATCCGCACCGGGAATTCGCCAGCGGTAGAGGCTGTTGTGATCCCTCCACTGGAAAGCATGATAAACAGCTTACCGTTGAAACCCAGTGATTGCAGACGGTTGGATAGTTTATGGAGATACTTCACCGTGATAGGCTTTACGTATGCGTTTGTGACTGTGGTGGAAGTCCGTTCATACTCTCGAATTTGGGGCAGCACTTCATAGGATGCAGACACAGACAAGCCTGGAGCTAGCTCTTCCGCCAAGTTTTTTATTATTGCTTCGTGTTCCGGATTTTCATATGAATTTATCAAACAGATAGCCAGTGACTCGATACCAGTTTCCAAGAGAGACCGTACAACCAATTTGACTTCATTTGGGTCCAGAGGTTTAAGGATACTGCCATCGCTAGCTATTCGTTCATCCACTTCAGTTCGTAATGCCCTGGGAACAAGCGGTTTGGGGTATTCGGAAAAAATATCGTATGCGTCATAGCGTATTTCACGGCCAAGCTCCAAGACGTCCTTGAATCCCCTGGTGGTTATCAATCCGGTACGAGCGCCTTTCCTCTCAATGATGGCATTGATGACCAGCGTAGTTCCGTGGATGATCTCCGTCAGTTCCGGTATAAATCCCGGAGCCTGATTCTCCAACGCCTTTATTCCAGTCTCAACAGCATCTGAAGGGTCAGCCGGCGTGGTCAAACATTTGTATATGGAAAAAGCTCCTGTCGTATCGTCCACGAGCACAAAATCGGTAAAAGTGCCACCAATATCACAACCCAACCGGAATGCTCTGTTTTTCATGAGTTCTCCAATGCTAGCCTAAACGAAAAGAAATTGCGCCCTGCTGCTGAAGTCTTATGGTTCGCCGCTATCAAAAATCTCCTGAGGATACGTGTTAGAATAAGCAAGGCTCATCCCACTCACCAAAGACATCCCGGAATACGCCCGTCATTTCACCGACCGTAGCGTAGGCCCGGCAACAATCCACCAGAGCAGGCATAACGTTGTTTTCCGATTTGGCCGTTTTTTCAAGGGCTTTTAATGAACGATTGACCTCACGGTTGTCACGCGTTCGTCGTAACTCTTTCAGTCTGGAAATTTGTGTGTTAACCCAGGAATCGTCGTATTCGTGGAGTTCAACATCCGGTTGTTCCCCTTCGGTATATTTGTTGACTCCGACCTTAATGACCTCGCCGTTTTGGAGGCTTTTCTCGAACTCATAGGCCTGCCTGGCCACTTCACGCTGGATGTAACCTGAGGAAATTGCGTCTGTCATACCCCCTATCTTCTGGACCCGCAGCATTTCCTCCTTAATCTTGTCTTCCATCTCCTTCGTGATGGTTTCTACAAAGTAAGATCCCGCAAGTGGGTCAACAGTGTCTCGTAACCCAACTTCCTCCATCAGGATCTCTAGTGTGCGTAGAGACAGCAGCGCAGCCCTGGGCGTCGGTATCGTAAAAGCTTCGTCAAAAGAGCATAGCGCCGTAGTTTGAGCGCCGCTGAGGGCTGCCGCAAGAGCGTAGTAGGCTCCGCGGATGATGTTGTTTTCGGGCTGCTCTTTGGTCAATCCACTACCACCGCCGCCAAAAAGGCCTCGTAAAAACAGGTTCTTCCTATCAGTCACGCCGTATTCTTCCTTCAGCAGCTTTGCCCAGAGTTTGCGAGCCGCACGGAATTTAGCGATTTGTTCCCACATGTTTCCGAAGACATTCAGATTGAAAGAAAATCGGCCCACGAACGCATCCGGCGCAAGACCACGGCCTACAAGATTATCAATATATGTCTTCGCTATCTCGAACGCGAAACCGACTTCCTGACTTGGTGTAGCGCCGGATTCACGAATGTGATAGCCGCAAATGCTCACAGGATTGCAGCGTGGAAGCTCCTTGACTGAGTACTCGATAGTGTCGCAAACCAGCCGTACGCTGGGCTCCACCGGGAAAATCCAGGCCCCTCTTCCGATCATCTCTTTAAGTATGTCGTTTTGAGGTGTTGCGCTGATTTTTTCTTTGGGATAGCCGTACTTCTCGGCGGTGGCCTGGTACATTGCGAGCATTATAGTGGCCACGGCGTTTATGGTCAGTCCAGAGCCTATCTTGTCGAACTGGATATCCTTAAAGGCGATCTCAAAGTCCTGGAGAGAATCGACCGCCATACCGACCCGTCCTACTTCACCTTCAGATTGTGGACTATCGGAGTCATAACCCATCTGCGTAGGTAGGTCGAAGGCGACATTCAGGCCATTCTGCCCGTGAGCTATCATGTATTTGAAACGCTCATTTGTGTCCTGGGGCGTCCCAAAACCCGTATATTGGCGTGTAGTCCATGCTCTGGAGCGATAACCCTGGGGGTGAATGTTCCGAGTAAATGGGTATTGGCCAGGGTCCCCCAAATCCTTATCATAGTCGAAGCCTATGTCCTCCAAATCTTTGGGCCCGTAGCACGGTTTGACTTCTATTCCCGATTGATAGATAACCTTATCTATGCCATCTGACTGGTTTTTTATGTATTTTGCAACACCCATTGGTCCCTCCGTTAAAACAAAGCCCGAATGGAATCAACTATTACTTCGAACCGGGTCCCTCCGGGGAAAACCCCTTTAACGCCGATTTTCTCCAGTTTAGGAATGTCGTTTTGGGGGATTACGCCGCCAACGACCACAAAAACGTCGGACAAATCTTTCTCTTGCAACATTTTCATCAATCGCGCGCAAATGGGCAGATGAGCCCCTGTCATCACACTCAAACCGATGACATCAACCGATTCCTGGACCGCTGTGGCAATTATCTGCTCAATGCTTTGATGAAGCCCAGAATACAAAACCTCCATCCCAGCGTCTCTTAAGGCTAGAGCAATTACTTTGGCTCCACGATCGTGACCGTCCAGACCCGGTTTGGCGACAAGAACCCGTATTCTTTTTTTGTATTCCATAATATATTCCCTTCCATTCACCAGAATTTAGGTCAATGGATCAAACTGGTGTTCGTCATATTGATCAAGGACAGCCGCCATTCCTCTCAAAATGTGTTCCCTTACCAGCTTTTCCACTTCTTCCTCGCGCCGCTCACGCATCATAGCCAACATTTCGAGGTGGTCCTGGTGACTAATCCGGGCCAGTGCCCGATCCTTGAGAATTATCTTTCTAAAACCAAGAAATTGATTTTTAAAGTCATTGATAATTTTGATTAATCTGCGATTACCGCTCAACGAGTAAAGCATATCGTGAAATCCGGTGTTAATTTCAGGCAACGACTCCAGATCGTCGGCATTAAGACACGTTTCAAAGTCACTAATTTTATCCGCTAAAGGCTTCAAATCCTCGGACGTGTGCTCGATAGTCGCCAACCTCGCCGCATACCCTTCCAGGACTGACCTTATTTCAAAAGATTCCTGAATATCTTCTCTGACCAATCCTGTAACAGTGTACCCACCATGTGGACGCCGTACCAAAAGACCTTCTCGTTCCAGTTTGTGAATTGCTTCGCGAACAGGAGTACGGCTCACTCCCATTCGTGAAGCGATTTCATTCTCGATTATTCTGCTGCCATTCGGTATATCCCCACAGGTAATGGCCTGCCATAAACGCTCGAAAACAATTTGGCCTGAGGATCTTCTTTCCTCCAATGGCTCTAAAGCATTTGCTAACTGGTTCAACTTGTTAAACATCTTTCGGTCCCTTAACCCAAACGCATCAATTGGGAATAACAAAGGGACGCCTTAAGGATTGGGACACAATTTAGTAATCAAACCCCAGCCCAACGAGCGATGTTACACTGCAACACTTCATGGGTACCGCCGCCGTTTAGCAAGAACCTTGTATCCCGGAAATAACGTTGCGCAGTGTATTCCATAGAATAACCATAACCGGCGAAAATGCGTGTGCACTCGTCGGCGGCGCTACATGCGGCTTCAGTAGCGAAATATTTTGCCATGGTCGCTTCTTTCAATGCGTCTTGCCCCGCGTCTATCATGGCGGCGGCCCTGTAGGTCATCAATTTGGAAGCTTCCAGATTAGTGGCCATGTTTGCAATCTTGGACTGAACGAGTTGAAATTTTCCGATGGGTTTACCGGAAGCAAGCCGCTCATTGGCGTACTTTGATGGAATCGGCCATTGCGGCACGCTGCAACCCAATAGCCAGGGCGGCGGTCATCGCTCGAATCTCGGCGATGATTTTAAGAAACGCATTTAGCCCCTCACCTTCCGGGGTTAACCGATATTCCTTTGGAATCAAAACATCTTTGAACGCCACTTCACAAATTGGTGTCGTGCGTGTTCCGAGACATTTGAATGGCGAGCTGAGCGAAACGCCGGGAAAATCACGGGGAATAAAGAAATAACCGATCCCTCTGAGCCTCTTGCTTGGGTCAGTTTGACACATGACCGTGTAGAAACTGGCTTCAGGTCCGTCAGTGACCCAAGTTTTCATTCCGTTTATAAGATACCCGTCGTCAACTTCGGTGGCTC
>CAWJXP010000044.1:0-16280 GCA_963846725.1 uncultured delta proteobacterium
TACAAGGACAATCCTCTCCTGAAGGCCGGAAAAGTTCGGTCTTACAGGGATGAAGTGGCGGCGGTTGCGGCTACTGACCCGGAAATCGCTAGAGAGGCGATTAGTCTTATTGATGTTACTTATGAGGCCCTTCCGGCAATCTTTGATCCTGAAGAAGCCCTGAAACCTGAAGCGCCTCTGGTCCATGAAGAGCACAAAACCAATCTTCTAAAAATGCCTTGGAAACTTCACTATGGCGATGTAGAGGCAGCCAAGCTTGAGGCGGCCTTTAATGTCTCTGAACGATTCTCCACCACCTGGGTCACACACTGTTGTATGGGAACAAGTGGAGCTATTGCGGATTTTGATCATTCCAACAATTTGACAGTATACACAAATACCCAAATTCCATCACTTGCGCAGAAGGATTTTCAGGAAACCCTGAAGATTCTGGGTGTTAAAGACAAGCGTGTTCGGGTCATAAAACCTTGTATTGGTGGAGGTTTTGGCAGCAAACTGGACACCTACGCTTATGAACACATGGCCATTCTTCTTGCATGGCATGCTCGCCGCCCAGTTAAAATACTATTTGAACGTGAGGAAGAATTTATCGCCACATCGCCACGGCAACCAACAGTCACCTATATTTCCATGGGGTGCGACAAAGAAGGAAGACTGCTATACCGCGACATGGCAATGGTCCTGGATAATGGAGCATATACTTCATGGGGGGCCACTACGCCGTCGGTCATGATGATGCCGATCACCTCGCTCTACCGGGTGCCGAATGTGCGCTACTCAGCCAAGTGTGTTTATACCAACAACACTTACTGCCAGGCCATGCGTGGCTACGGCAACCCGCAAGCTACCTTCGCCATCGAAAGCGCAATGGATATGCTCTGCGAAGCTGCGGGGATCGATCGTGTTGAATTTAGACGGATAAATTCAAACCAGCCCGGTGACGTCACGCCACAAGGTCTGCGCATAACAAGCTGTGGGCTTCCTGAATGTATAGAAGCTGTCTCGAAAGACCTTGAATTCGGTAGATCCAGGGAAAATGGTGTTGGCGTTGGTTTAGCGTCGCTGATACACGTTGGTGGAGGGGCCAGGATTTATAAATCCGATGGCTGCGGCACAATCATCAAAATGGATGATTACGGAAAAGTGGATGTTTTCACAGGCGCTTCGGATATGGGCCAGGGATCTGATACAATAATAGCCCAGATTGTAGCTGAAGAACTCGGGGTCCATGTGGACGATGTCCATGTATTCCATCAAGATACTGATATCTGCCCCTGGGATGTAGGGGCCCATGCCAGTCGCACTACGTTTGTGGCCGGTAATTCTGCTCTTGGCGCAGCCAGGAAAATTCGGAGCCGTCTTTTGGTTATGGCCTCGAAGGCCACCGGGGTCGATGAGGACAAACTGGTGTTAAAAGACAGGGCTTTTTTTGTCGAAGGTAAACCGGTCTTGCCGATTGCAAAACTGCTGCGAGGTTCTCATTTTACTCCTAGAGGTGAAATGATGATGGCCGACAATTTTTATGATCCACCCAACGAAAACATGGGCCGTGATTTTCGTGGGAACATGTCGGCGACCTATTCATTTGGCACTCATGGCGTTCGGGTGAAGGTAGACGAGGCGACCGGCAAAGTCGAAATTCTTGATTACATCGCCGCTCATGATGTTGGGCGGGCGATCAACCCCCTGTTGCTCGACGGCCAGGTCCATGGCGGTGTTCTTATGGGAATAGGATACGCTCTAACCGAACAGGTTATATCAGAGAACGGGCGAAACATGAACCCCGATTTCCGGGACTATAAGGTCTTGACGGCAATGGACGCAATTCACTCGAAGGCAGTTGTCATAGAAACCATTGATGATCAAGGCCCATTTGGCGCAAAGGGCATTGGTGAGCCGGGATGTGTCCCGACAGCCCCTGCCATAGCTAATGCCATCTATGACGCCATCGGCGTTAGGATTAAGGACCTGCCTATAACCCCGGAAAAGGTCCTCGCAGCCATCAAAAAGAAAAATGGGACTGTTAGCTGTGGAATTGACGCGTTCACCCAAAAAGAACAGCCATGTGAATAAAGCGTGAGAGGACCATTTCGGAGGACAGTATGCGCTTACCACCTTTTGCTTATGATCGACCTCGAGACTTATACGAGGCTCTGGAACTTTTAAACTCCTATGGCAAGGACTGCAAGGTTCTCGCCGGAGGAACAGATCTTTTGGTTAGAATGAAACATGGTCTTGTTGCGCCGACGCATTTGATAAGTTTAAAGGCGTTATCAGAATTGGCGGAAATCAAGGAAACGGGTGACGGTCTCCAGATCGGAGCTGCGGTCAAACTGTCAGACATTCTGGAATACCAGCCGGTTCAGGACCGGTGGCCCGGCCTCTTTGAAGCTGTTAAAGCGATTGGAGCTCCTTCGATTCAGCATTATTCCGGGACCATCGGTGGTAACCTGTGCCAGGATAACCGCTGTCAATTTTATGACCAGTCCAAATTTTTTCGGGCAGCGAGACAAACCTGCAATAAAGCGGGTGGAAGTACATGTTTCGCATGGAAAGGCGGATCAGACAAATGTCATTCCGCATGCCAATCAGACTCTGCTCCAATACTGATTGCAATGGACGCCAAAGTCGTCATTAAGTCCAAGGATGAAACTCGGACCATGCCTCTTGAGGAACTGTATTCTTCTGTAGGGGAGCGCCCATTAACCCTTGCCGACAACGAGATGCTCACTGAAATTCTGGTTCCAGCTCCAACTCCGGGCGCTGGGACAGCTTTCGAAAAGCTGGCCTACCGGTCTTCCATAGATTATGCAATGGTTTCGGCGGGCGCTTTTGTACAAACTGAAGGTGGTAGAACAATACGGGCCCGCCTTGTAATAGGCGCTGTGGCCAGAGGTCCTCTCTCAATCGCTACTGTCGAGAAAACTCTCAAGAACAGGCCGGCAGGAGACCAACAGGCGATCAACGAAGTGGCGATTGACGCCATGAATACGGCCGAGGCTTTCATTGCCAATAACATGACGCAACCTGTTGAATACAGAACGAAAATGGTTTCGGTAATAGCCAAACGGGCCCTAACACGGGCTACAGAGAGGGCGGTTTCTCAGAAAGGCTTTTTGGAGGCAAAATGAACAAACAGCCATTAGAAATTACGATTAACGGGGAGAGCTGTTCCCTGGCGGTAGACCCCAATCGCACACTCTTAGAGCTTCTTCGAGAGGATTTGGACCTTACCGGCGCAAAAGAAGGCTGTGGAGAAGGGGTCTGTGGTGGCTGTACTGTCCTGATGGACGGCAAGCCTGTCCGTTCCTGTTTGACACTGGCTGTTGAGGCTTCTGGAACCCATATCACTACTGTTGAGGGGCTTGCTCAAAATGGCGAAATTGATCCCCTGCAGCAGTCATTTATTGATCATGGCGCTGTTCAATGCGGGTTTTGTACATCCGGTATGTTAATGGCAGCCAAAGGCTTGGAGCTCAATAATCCGCACGCTGGAAAAAAAGAGATCATGAACGCTATGAGCGGGCACATTTGTAGATGCACTGGATATACAAAAATTATCGAGGCAGTGGAAGCCGTGGTGAATAGTTCAGAGGAAAAGAGGTAGAGACAATGCCCAACTATGCGTTCGTTGGAAAGAGTATGCCCAGGGTAGATAGTAGGGCCAAGGTCACTGGTGAAGCCCTTTTTACTGCTGACATCAAACTTCCCAAGATGTTGGTGGGAAAGATCCTCCGAAGCCCCCACCCTCATGCCCGAATTGTAAATGTCGACATTTCGGAAGCGCTTCAAGTGCCGGGAGTAAAGGCGATAATTACCGGACGGGACGTTCTCCAGAGAAAATGGGGGGTGTTCGGTTATACTCAGGATCAGCAGTTTCTTCCAGCAGACAAAGTAAGGTTTATTGGGGAAGAAGTAGCAGCCGTAGCGGCTGTTGACGAGGACTCGGCGCAACGAGCCATAGATTGTAATTCGTGTCGATTACGAGATTCTTGAAGCAGTCTTTGACGCTATGGAATCACTATCTCCGACCGCCCCGCTCCTTCACGACAACTTTCCGCAGAATATAAACGTCCACGTCCCTATCAATGTAGGGGATGTTGAAAAAGGATTTGCGGAATCCTATTACGTCCGGGAAGATACTTTTACGGCATCTGAGGATTCATATTTTCAGGGTGAGCCATATGCCGTGGCGGCCCGTTTCGACATGGACAACAACCTTGAAATCTGGATGCCGAACGCTGGTCCTCATATGAAGGCCAAGCCTTTGTCCAACGCCTTGGCTATACCACTCAACAAGATACGGGTTCGAAAAATCACCATAGGGGGCGCTTTTGGCGGTCGTAGTGAAATAGCGCCTGCGGATCTTATCTGCGCCCTGCTGGCCCGCAAGAGTGGCAGGCCTGTGAAAATCGTTTATACCAGGGAAGAGAACTCCATAGCGACTCGCCAGGGACACGCTCTGATCACCACAATTAAGACAGGTGTCAGAGAGGATGGTAGAGTGATCGCCAGGGACGTGACCTGCTATATGGACGGTGGGGCTTACAGCTCGACAGGGCCAATCGCTGTCAGTGTGCCTTTCTTGTGCATGGAGCAGGCCTACAAAATGGATCACGTTCGATACAATGGCTATCGAATTTATACCAATAAACCCCCCCGAGGTATGATTAGAATACATGGCAGGGCCTTTGCCTGTGGTGTAGATACCCAACTGGACATGATTGGCGAGCATTTGGGGATTGATCCGGTCACCATGCGACTGATCAATGCCCGGGATCCCGGTGAATTTACCAATACCAAATCTCATGTTGCAAGTTGCGCCATGAAGGAAACCATTACTAAAGCCGTTGAAAAATCAGGTTGGAATGACAAATGGGGTAAACTTCCACCGATTGCGCGGAATTGGCATCGGTTGCAATTCCGTTCAGACTGGATTCCCCATGGGTATTCGGGGCGGGTCGCAGGCCATAATCAAACTTAACGAAGATGGAGGAGCTACTGTCATTTCTGGTGTGGTGGATAACGGTCAGGGAAATGACAATATGCTCGTTCAGATTGCCGCCGAGGAACTCGGCATTCGCACTGAGGATGTTCAACTGGTCACAGCGGATACCGAGGTTACCCCATCCGACCCGGGCGCCTATTCCCAGGTTTCCACTTTTATTGGTGGACATGCGGTAAAGAACGCGGCCGAAAATGTTCGAAGACAGTTATTTGAGACGGCGGCTAAAACACTCAATGTAAAGGTGGACGACCTGATAGCGCGAGACCGCATGATTTACGTCAAAGATTCCCCAGACACAAGTATTCTCCTGAAAAAGGTAGTCAGGATGATTTTAGCCCAAGGGAAATCGGTCAGCGGGCAAGGGGACTACTGGCCCAAAGTTGATCCTAAGAGAGAGTGGGTCAAGAATCCTTTCGGACAGATGTGTGGAGCTTTTTCGTTCGGAACTACGGTGGCAGAGGTTGAAGTGGATCCCGAAACCGGCAAGGTAACTGTCCTGGAAGTCACTGCGGCTCAAGACGTTGGTTTTGCTCTGAACCCGCTTGTTATCGAAGGCCAGTTTCAGGGGTCCATTGCCATGGGAGGCCAGGGCGGGATTCTAACCGAAGGACACGTTTGGGACGGAGGCTCGGTATTAAATCCTACACAACTGGAATACAAAGTGCCTCTGGCTTGTGATATGCCCAAAATTAATACGATCATAATTGAATCCAATGACCCGGAAGGTCCGTACGGATCCAAAGAATCCGGAATGTCAATCGCTATGTCGGCGGCTCAGGCTTACGCTGCAGCGGTCAGTAACGCAATCGGCGTTTACATGACTGATTTTCCTTTAACTCCGGACAAGATTCTGGAGGCCTTGCAAAACAAAGTAGAAAGTGAGACCCCAAATCAAAATGTAGATGTAGCGGAAAAGGGCCTCGAAGTGATGGTTCCGGCGGTTTAGGTCTGTATCCATATGATCAAAAGCCATGCAAACCTGTTGATGCTCTCTGATTTGAAAATACTGATTCGGGGGGCCGGAGAAATGGCGACAGGTTCCGCCTGCCGCCTATACAACTCGGGGTTCTTCAGAATCCTGATGACTGAAATCGAAAAACCTCTTGCAGTCAGACGTTCGGTCAGTTTCTGTGAGGCTGTGTACGAGAAAAGCTGGACGGTAGAGGGCGTAAGGGCCGAACTGATAAATCATGTCGAAGAAGTTCACGAACTTTGGGAAAGGAAATGCATTCCGATTCTGGTGGACCCGACAGTTTCATGCTTGAACGTCTTCCAGCCTGATATCCTTATCGACGCCATACTTGCCAAAAAAAACACAGGGACTTCAATACAGTGGGCTCCGCTGGTAATAGCGCTTGGCCCAGGTTTTTCGGCCGGTAAAGACGCTCACTACGTTTTGGAAACAGCAAGAGGACACCAACTGGGTCGCCTAATTTCTAGCGGTTACTCCTTGCCTAATACGGGGATACCGGGTGACATAGGCGGACACACAGGCCTGAGAGTGCTGCGGGCGCCTACAAAAGGGATTTTCCTTACTGAGTTGTCTATAGGGGCAGAAGTAGAGGAAGGCCAATTAATAGGGTACGTAGCCGGTGAACCGGTAAAAGCAAAGTTGAATGGCATCTTGCGAGGGTTGATTCGACCCGGAAGCTTCGTAACGCCAAATCTCAAGATCGGTGACATTGATCCTCGCGGCGAAGCCTCTTACTGTGTGACCATTTCAGAAAAAGCCAGGGCTATCGGGGGAACGGCGCTCGAAGCGATACTCAGGACCTACAACTCAACCTTGGCCCTTCCTGGCCAAATCGGGTCTGAATAGGGGCCAATCCTACCTGACGTAAAACGGATAATCTCCTGGACCAGTTGTTTTCCATTTGTCGTTCGAGCAACTTCGAAAGTTGAGTTTATCCTATTTCGGTTTGAAAACGACCTTGGGACTGATAAATACCAACAATTCATCCGTCTCCTTAGACTTTGTTTTGTTGCTGAACAACATTCCCACGATCGGCAGGTTCATCAGGCCTGGCCAACCTTCACGACGCCCTATGACCGTATCCCTGATTATTCCACCTATTACACATGTCTCTCCGTCGCCGATGGTCATTGTGGTATGAGCCTCCCGTTCCAGATACAATTCTCCCGTTGTTGGTAGAGGGTTTGGCTCGTTATCAGTCACTGTAATTATCAGTTTTATTCTTTTGTCCGCCAGAATTTTGGGTGTTACCTGGAGTTTTAGGTCAACAGGAACCAGATGCGAGTTGGTGCCCCACTGTGGTGAAGAAGTCTGAACATTGAGCACGGAACCACTTTTGATGACAGCGTTTGATCCGTCCGAGACTTGAATGTTGGGGCGAGCGACTGTCCTGGCCTGCCCTTGCGCTTCTCCAATCTGAAGGCGAAAGTCAAGTTCTGTAATATATTGATTGGCAAGGAGACCGAATTGCATGCCCAACCCCATGATGTCACCAAGGTTCGCGACGCTCGCCGGCAGATTGACGGCAAGTCGAGAGGGTATTTCACTCGATGTTATGGTTCTGCTAGTAGGCTGCTGCGTTCCGTTTACGAAGATTGTCTGTTTCAGGTTAGCGCCGGTGGCTGTATTGGCAGGGAATCCGGACTGATTTCCCGTTATGCCCCAATAGCTCGATCGGTCTGTTTTAACACCCCCGAATTGGTTGTTTCTTCCACCCCAAAGAATCCCGATGCCTCTGCTCCAATCCTTGTTGGCTCGAACAATTCGGCTTTCAATGCGAATTTGGGCTTCTGGTCTGTCCAACGATTTGATGATCTTTCTTATTTGTCTGATCCTGCTGGCCGTATCTCTGATGAAGACGAGAGAGTTCCTGTCGTCCGGCCATATCAAAGGCGATTTGTCATCAAGTCTATCGGGAGGACGTGGTGATGTCCTGTGGGGAGATCGTTTTTGATCCCGTTGTTTTCCGTAAAATCTTTCTCCTTCATTCTTTGTCTCTGCAAATTTTCCAATCGTATTGTCGTCGATGAAATTATTGTCAGCAGCGCGCTTGCTGTCATTTGTGACTGTACGTTCATGATCAAAAAGATTTCGCAGAACCTTGGTAATTTCGGACGGAAGCCCATTTTTGATCCGGACAGCTTCATAAAGGAAATCCCCATTCTGTGTATCCCTCTGGTTATAGGCTACTAGAGGATTAACCCCGGCAAGGATGAGAATGATCATTGTGATGATACGCGAAAACCTGCGAATCTTTTGGATTACAAAACAAGCGAAAAACAAAATGTGAGACATTTTTGAACGGCCCCCCCGAAAAATTGTAAGTTTGAGCCGGATTTAGATTTTTAGTAAGGATTCAGTAGCAGTATACTAGGGATATGTCCTAATCGAACGCTGATGGCCAGCCTTTTTGACCTGCATCAGTCCATAATTAAAAACACTATGATCAGTGGGTTATGCCGATTAGCTAATAAAACGGTTTACCATAAGCGTTCATAAACTGCAAGGATAAATCTGCGTAGGCTTTTTATTTTTGTTAAGTGGCTTTTCACTTCTAAAAAATTTCATCCCGAATATAATGCATTCATGGAAACATATATTTTAACAAAAATACTTGCGATAGGCGCTCTTATTATAGCTGTAGGTCTGTATTACTACCTCTACGAATGCTGAACGACCTTGGGGTTAGAGAATCGAGAAAGCGTTTTTCAGAAGGTTCTGAGCATGTACTCAAGGTCCGATTCGCGGTTTAGAGGACTACGGATCGACTGCTGATAATCTTCCCAGCGATTCTTTCTGTCCCACCTCCAGGATTGGTACGGGTCCGGCATCATGCGAAAATAATATGGGGTGACAGGAGCGCTTTGCCTTGTTGGAGGAGGGGGGTAATACCCGGGGGGGGCGTAATAATTGGGGTAATAATACGAATAATACTGGGCTGGAGCCTCAGAATATTGAGCAAACACAAACGCGCAGCCTAAAACGGCTATGAACATTAGCTTTTTCATCGTATGACGCTCATTTCCTGTTTGTTTTCATCATTTCTATCGAATGGTGCGAGAGGGGGGACTCGAACCCCCATGGGTTACCCCGCCGGATCCTAAGTCCGGTGCGTCTGCCAAATTCCGCCACTCTCGCTCTGAAGCAACTCAATAATTGTTTTCAGACGCAATTATATACTGAAACGCCGTTTCGCGCAAACCCTACAACGGGTTTTCTCCGTGTTGTGAGTCCCGTAGAGGGCCGCCGGATGTTTTAAAATGCTATTTTGGGGAACTTTCTCGAAACCGAGTGCGTGAATAGGAATAGCCTTATCAAGCTCAAAAAGAGCCGAGAAATTGCGCAACAAGAGCTATGAACGGCCATGAGCTGCATAAAAATGGCGGAGGGCCGGTCCGTTGTTTCTATCAAAGTCGTAGCCAATGGACTAAATTAGTCCGGTCTGCCTGGAAACGATCGGCACAATCAAAAAGCGTCTGTTCTGGTAAATGTCCCGACCGGCGCCTCCATGAACAATGTTCCGTTATTCTTTTGTTTCGATTCTTTATCTTTAACAACGAATCTGCTTCTAGCCACTTTGGAAGAACTTACACGTTTGTGCGATTTTGTATTGTGCTGGAGCATTTTTCTCAGCGGGACGTCGCCACCAGAATGATAAAAACCGCTATCCCGAATGTTATCCAAAAGACTCGGGGAATTCCGCCTGACTGATCGTCCTGTCCATTGAGGATCTGATTTCTCTTGGCTGCACTCTTAGCTGCACGCCGTTTTTCTTGCTGGGCCATGAATAGGTTATAATAATATTGTTCCTGTTCCATTTTGTGTCCTTCCTTTCTAGGTTGTGAGTGGGTCTAAAAGGTGTTCTTGGAACAAAAACCAAGAATCAATCGCTATTAATGACCTTTCTTTTGCCTTAAGGTTGTTCCGACCGATTAGAAACGTGATAAGCAACTACCATGCCAGACAATTGAACGGCACTCTGTGACAAACAATACTGTTTAATAACAATTACTTAGTTAATGTGATCGGAATTTAAGAAAAGACTTCCAATTCGCGGATATCGGAAACGTGTGAAAAACACACTTTTGGTAGATGTTTTTCGTGTGTTTCCAAACATTGATTGAGCATAATCGCTCGCATCAGGTGTTCCGATTCCATCTAAAAATGAATATCATCCGCTGATCCCCGAAGCTTTCATGTCATGAACCAAGGAATCACAGGTAATCCCTAAGTTAGCTCCCAACTTCTTCATGCTGCCTCCTGAACGCGTCATGTTTTCTAAATTGGAGATCGTTTTGTTTCTAAAAACGTTTGATAAAAGTCACGCGGATTTGAATTTTAAAATTGACCAGGGAATTGGTAATATCATATAATTTATACTGATATTTTTATATGTTCTTAACATTGGTAGTTCCGAGATTATTATTTTTCTCGCCGAAAGCTGGACCCTTTTACTTCTTATAGACCGCCTCAATATGTGTTGGGGTGCAGTTTTCTATGGATAAGCGTCATCTTCTTTTATTTGCGATTAGAGTTCGGGCAATGGTCGTAAAATTCTTTTCCATTTAAACTGCCATGTTTCAAAAATTTCCATAGTTGTTGAAGGCAAAGCGCTGACAAATAGCCTTTGGCGGCGCATAGTCAGTAACCCTAAAACAATTCATAACCAACTCGCTGATCCTGACAGGAAAAGCGCCAGTTTCCGTGCGCCTAAATCGCTATTAGAAGCGTTCTGAAATCGCTTCAATATCAAAACGGCTCGATCAAACAAATAACGAAGAATTTTACCTGACCTGAAAGATCAAATTCGTTAACGGACACAGGGGCCATGATCATGAACACATACATAAGAGGATGCACAGGGGGAAGCAAATCTGGGGAAATGGAACTCGGAAAAATATCCCAAAACGAATTAACGGACGTACTAGAAAAACATCGTGAATGGCTCGAAACCGACGGGAAAGAAGGTGCACGCTTAAACCTATCTAATCTAAATCTCGTAGGACTGGATTTCCAGGGATCTGATCTTCGCAAGACGATCTTTTACAATTCCGATTTAAGCGGAGTAGATTTGACCGGATTGGAACTCACTAGCTCAGACCTAACGAGTTGTAAACTGGTGGCGGCTGATTTACGCAACACCGTCTTTAGAAGCGCCAATTTAGCATCGGCGATTCTCCAAGACGCTAGAATGAATGATACTGAACTCTATGGAGCGAATTTGGAGGATGTTGATCTCACCAACGCGCATGGTTTGAATGACTGTAAGTTTGCTGGGACCGATCTCACTAATGCTAAACTTCCAGAGGGAGTTGGAAATTTTGGTTATATGGAGCAGGTTTCAGTGATTTCCGCCCAAGCGGGGAATCTCTTGTGGATGACAACTATTGCTTGCGTGTTCGCACTGCTTACTATGGTCATCACGACTGACGGGGTAATTGTTTCCAATTCTGGTTACGCACAACTGCCAGTCTTCCAGATTAACGTGCCAATTGTTGTTTTCTTCTGGATAATGCCTATGATCTCGCTCTGTTTATATTTATATTTGCATTTTCATTTGCAACGGTTATGGAGTGAAGTTGCTAGTTTGCCTGCATTCTTTGTTGATGGGACAAGTTTGGAACAGAAAGTCTACCTGGCTCATAACTTCGTTTGTACCAGATGGCATGTTCCCATCTTGAAAAAGCACCACCCTCCTTTATGCTGGTTGCAGGTCCTGGTATCTGTTGTTTGCGTTTGGTTTGTAGTTCCACTCACTCTGTTATCATTTTGGTTCAGGTATGTTCGAATACACGAGATTTGGGGGTCGATCCTACAAATCCTTATGCTGACCGCTGCGACGGGCTTCGGGCTAGTCACATACAGTCTGGCCGTGAAGACTCTCAGCGGAGATGCCCCGTCTAGACGCTGCGGAGAAGAAAACGATAGTCAAAAAACTTCAACGTTTGTTTGGCCCGTCAGGAGAATCGCTCTGTATATGGCCCTGGTATTTGTCTCCTGCGTTGCAATTTCTGTAACAGCTAGCGTCTGTCCCGAATTTGTTTTCAATATAAGTTTTCTTAGAAAAATTACATGCGCGGATCTACGATATGCCGAGGTTTCTCGCAAACCTGATGGCTGGCATCGTTTGTCAAGCCAGGAAAGCACACGTCTTCTAGACGTAAAAGGCGCCAATCTTGGTGGGGTCAATTTGGCCGGCGCTTGTGCATCGGGAGCCTTTCTTGTAAACGCAATTATGACTGAGAGCAACATGGAAAAGGCCGATTTGAGGCAAGCCGATCTCTGTGGATCTGTTCTCAACAACGCCTGCCTGCGCATGGCTTTGTTGGAAAACGCCAACCTTCACGAAGCCCACTTAGACGGCGCTGACTTGCAGGGCGCTTCTCTCTCCAACGTGATTCTCACGAAATCAAGTCTTTGGGGAACCAGATTAAATGAGGCGGTTTTGTACAGAGCCCAGCTTCAAGACGCTAACGCCAAGGTAGTTGATCCTCCGGTTGATGAGACGCTTCCCGCAAGTGACACGCCGACAGATCTACGAAACGCAGACTTATGGTATGCCAATTTGCGAGGCGCCAATTTGGAGAAAGCATTTATGCAGAACGCCAAAATGGGATGTGCCCAACTTCAAAAAACCAAGTTGAGAGGAGCCGGTCTACAGGAAGCGACTTTGTGGAAAGCCCAACTTCAAGAAGCAAGCCTAAAAAATGCCAATCTGGCACGTGCAGAACTACGTAACGCGGACCTTAGCTACGCTGATTTATGGGGAGCATGGTTTCAGGATACGGAACTCCAGGGAGCCGATCTGTCAAGAGTCGTGAACCTAAGCCGAGAACAGGCCAAAGGAGCTTGTGGTGACAAACAAACCAGACTTCCCACAGGATTTGACGAAATCACGATGTGCCCAGATAGAGACTGAGTGAGTATTCTTATAAGTTTGAAGATCCATAAGGCGGACGACCAGTTAGGCTTGGCAATCAGACATCTTTGAATGCTTAACAACGAACTCTTGCTCCCAGACGATCTCTCAGCAAATTCATCCTTTCAGCCAAACTATCTCTAAAAGACCCCCAGGGCCCTTGGCCGCTCACGAGTTCGTCAACCTTTTTGTAAAAATCAGTTTTTGGAATGGATCTAGATACGGGCGCATCAACGTGCGCCGTCCATTTTTGCCAGACAGAAACTTCGTTGAACATTCGAATCGATACCGATTCCAAATTCTCGTTGAAAAGGAGGACTCCAGCGCCATGGAAAGGGTCCGGTTCTGCTGTGTCAACCACCCAGCCGCCTGTATTGAAGGTTGAAACCGGCTTTGTAAATCCTTTAAACTTTATTGCTTTCGAGAATGGTTTGTGCGTATGACCGATCACTAAATCAAATTCATCTACATCTGAGACGAGAAGTTCTTCTCGCCGTTTAATGAGTTCTTGGAGGATTTGGCTTCTCAAAGGTCCTTCAACGTAAGAATGAAGAGCTCTCTCGGATTCTGCGCTCATCACTCCTTTCGATTTTGCGCGTTCTCTTCCACAAATGGAGCGCACAACAGGTGAAACTCCCAATTTAAGAGCTGTTTGAAGTCCAAAAGATGGTAATCTTTCTTCACCGATAGATTTTCTGTCTATGAAATTTGCAATAGCGTTGCAGATCAGCTCACTGACTTCGTCAGGTTGCTGGAGCTTTTGATAAACTGTTTCCAGATCTTCTCCAACTTGTCCAGCATTTCCGAGTGACGACCAGAAGAAGTTTATCCAGGGGCCATTTTCGGATTCGATGTCCCATATGTTTGTAGGAACCCTTCGATCTGGAATAATCAGGGATTTTAGCTGAGACATGAGGTAGTAGATCGATTCAAGATAATGGCCGTGGTGAAAAACAACGCATTTTCTTCGTGTTGGTTCAAGTAAACCCAAATTAGGGTATGCTATCTGAACTATCATGTCTTTCAGATGATTGTGCCTACGAATAAGCCTTTCAAGGAAGAAGGCTGATATGGGAGTCTTCTCCACAAACATGTTCGTTGTATTCCATGGATTTGGGAAGGGTTTTCCCGGAGGAAATTCACCGGAAGTCAAATATGTGACATATTGGGTTTCTCGAGCGGTTTGCCAAAGATCATGATCATGGTTTCCCGGGACGATGGTTATTCGATCGAACAGTTCTCCGCCCTGGGGCATCACTAGTTGAATAAACTGGTCAAAAACAGCGGCCGCGTCTTTTGTAGGGCTCAGGGCAAGCTCCAGGATGTCACCATTTAGAATCAGTGTCGGTTTTTTTTTGTCGGAACATGACTCACACCCGTCTAAAAGAAATTTGAGGCACTCGACAAGTGACACGAGAACTGGACTAGGTGTCTCCAAATCGGGCGCACCCCTTTTAAAGTTCCAATTCGTTAGCAAGCCAAATTCTTCACCGAGATGCAGATCGGACATACACAGGTAACGAATCGCGCACATGTCAGCCCTCCTCATAAGTTGAGAACCTTGATCGGATCTCTTTTTTTTGGAAAACAACGCAAATTCCGAGAAGAATTCCACAGAGAAAACAAGAAACTTACCTTAGAATAAGATAACTTACCAGAATAAGGAGCTTTTGTCACCATGCAGTAGTTAGGAAAAAGATTAATTTTTCGAGGAGAAAATCGGGGGAGGGTTTGAGTTGAAGGACAGAAGATGTCGCATCGGAGCAAAAGTTGTGGACTGAGCCGAAACACTGGCAACGGCAGATCGAGCGAAATCACAAGAGACGCCTGTAATGGCTCAGTCCATCCAAACCTAAGATGGTAGAATTATTCTGGTCCTTGCGTTAGGGACAACGGCCCTGTAGATTCATTCTTCAAAATAAACGTGGCACTGTCGGATCCTCTGTTGAAAATCACCTCAACCAGGGCGCTACAACCCCATATTATTGTCAAGACAGTCGGTAGCAAGAGGACTGCCGCGCGCAAATACCTATCGCAACGGTGTTTTCTACCAACATGAAATAAGTTGCAGCTCCGATCAGGACTCCACCCAATGGACCTATGATCAGTGTCCATGCAAGTATCATGATCGTGCTAATAAACGGCGACATTTGCTTCGGCAATTGCGAGATTTTCATGGCTTATTCCTCTTTGATCGAGGCCCAAGGATGGGCGGACATAAGGAATTTTCGTTCGGCCGGTTTCTTTTTTTTCTCTTGTACCCCCGTAGATGCGCCACTGACCGAGGGTCGCAAAATCCTAACGCCTCAAAAAGCTCGTCTTTGGAATTAGATTGAACAAGTCTAAAAGACTTTGAAACCTCCGGAAGGCCTTGAACTCTGTATATCGCTTTCATTTTTGCCTCCGCACACGCGATCAAATCATTAACCAACTGCCCTGTCATCAGACGGTTCATGTCACATCGAATCCGAAACTCTGACCATCGACGACAAAGTGATTTCCGCTGCTTTCTAGCGATCCAGTTGATCATTCACTATTTTCTGAAATCCTTCGCCAACATTTCGAAATCTCAAAGAAAAATCCCGTGAAGCCTGCTGAATGGCGTCCGAATTCATAGCGTCATGGAATTTGGCAATCTCACGCGCCACATCCGGAGGGAACCACTCAACTTCCTCTGCATTTGGAATTGGGACAACTGTCAACGCCACTCCTAAAATGACCACCGTTGTAAATATGCCTTTCATTTTACGTCCCTTTCTTTGTGCCCGATGTTTTTTTCAATCCATACTCTGAAATGATTCCCGAGAGCCCCGTTTCAACCGCGGTCATAACCAGTTGCACTACTGCTAGCAACTAACATGCCACGTCACTAAATTAGACTCTTGTAAAATAATATGGCTTGATATCAATAAGTTACGATGAATTGAGTTGGCGTTGGCACAAGGATCTTGGAAAGATGATGAGGAGTAATGTGTGTAAAACACACTCAAGGAGTTTTTTATTGGGCTTATGAAAAGAAATTGAGTTTAATCGCTCATGATGAACAGCTCGGTGTCATTCTTGAGTGAATATCACCTATTGAGACCAAGTGATTTCATATAATGGACAAGAGAATCACGTGTAATTCCAAGAAGTAACGCAGCTTGTTTTATGCTGCCCTTTGAAGATTTTAGAGCCTCTTCAATAAGAGTTCGTTTTGTTTCGGAAAGAGCTTCCTGAAAGGATCGTGCTTTGGGGGGCCCCGCGCCTGCAAATAGATCGCGTGAACGGATGGATCCAAATCCCACTTGATAGGCGACTCCAAGATGTTCCTGAGTAATGATGTCAGACTTTCCACAAAGTATCAGGGCCCGTTCCAAAACGTTTCTCAGTTCTCTGAC
>CAWJXP010000045.1:0-10800 GCA_963846725.1 uncultured delta proteobacterium
ATCTTAAGAAGTCCTGAGACGTGGCGCTCGTTTTTCCACCGTGGTGAGGTACTTTCAGGACAGTTGCTGAAAGCCTTGCTCCAGTCCCCAACAGTTCGTTCGCTCCGTCTCTTTCGAGGTCTCCTGTGAACAGAGCCGAGAAGTTTCTGTAGTCCAGTCTCGCCACAACGGATATGTCATTAATTTTGGCGCTATTCGCCTGTCCCGCATACGCTTTGGGGTGGACAAAAGTTATTCGGGTAGAGCCGACAAGGATCTCTCCTGTGGAGGTGTCTGCGAAAGTTGTTTTTGTCCCGAGCGAATGAGCCAAGGACTTTAGGTTGGTAACTCTTGAGTCTGATTCTCCGGCTGGATTTATGAACAAAGTTTCGGTTCTGAAATTGCCCAGGATTGTTCCTGTTCCTCCCATGTGATCGGCTTGTGGATGGCTTATTATTATAGCCTCAAGTTTGCTTACGGCCTGCCACAGAAGAAATGGGGTGATGATTGAACGGCCAGCGTCGAAATATGGCGTTTTGGGACCTGTGTCTATAAATATTCCCGACGCTCCTGGTGGCTTGATAAAGGTAGCGTCAGCGTTACCCACATTAAGGAAAACTATTCTGAGAATATGGGAATTTCTCTGAACGACCTGCCCTACAATCAAAGACCCAATCAAGATTCCCCAGGCCGATAAAGCGATCAATCCAAACTTTTTGGTTGGCTTCAACAGAAAATAAAAAGTCACCAACGTGGTGGCGCAGGAGACTATCAGTCCCCAATGCCCCAGGTTTGGAATTTTTAGAGTAGACCATGGTAATTTATCGGTCAACACCGCGATTTTTATCACAATCCACACGAAAACATCCGCCAGCGCCAGTGACCATTGGCCTATTTCAGGAAAGAACGCCCCGAAAAAAGTCGAAATTAACCCAAGAGACAGCCCGGCTGTCAAAGCGCAATCAGCGGCAAGATTGGCCGGTATTGAATAAAGAGGAACAGAATGGAACATATGAACGATCAACGGCGTGATTGCCAGGGTGGCCGCAAATGAGGACAAAACTATGGCCAACATTGAGCGTCTTATGAAGCCGATCGAGATACCGGGCTTTTCCTTCGACCCGATTTTTTCCCAACTGGATGGTGAGTCTGGATCCAGATTAGGATTAGACAGTTTTGAGAAAAATGGGCTTTTGATAATGATCAATATGCCGGAGACCGCAGCGAAAGATAGCTGAAAGCTAGGAGTGAAGACCGAAAACGGATAAAAAAGAACGATCAGCAAGGCTGACAACGCCAAACTGTTTAAGGAATCCCATTTGCGCTCCGAAATCACTGCTAGCGCCAATGTAACCCCAACGATTCCAGCGCGCATCGCTGGTGGTTTCAATCCCACAAGCAAGCAATAGACACTGATCGTAGGAATGCAAAAGAACGCCGCGATTTTTGGTAAAGGGATCCATAGCAATAGATAAGGAAAGAATCTTAAGACGAGTTTGGCCAAAAAGAATGTCATGGCCGCAACTATAGTTACGTGTGAACCTGAGGCTGAAAGCATGTGAACCAAGCCGCTGTTTGAAAAAGCCTTGTTCAAATCACTGTCGATTTCAGCGCGATCCCCCAATATAATTCCTTTGTGAATCGCTTTGATCGCCGAGGCGTCGGCATTGCTGAAGAAACGCCCGGAGTACTTTTCGAGAAATTTGGACATCGATTGACGTAGACTTGAAAGGAGAGCATACGGACTGACCGGCGATCCAGCTCGTACAATAACAACGGATTGAGGACCGCGAGCGTTTACCAGCCAATTTATAGATTCGCTCTTGCAGTCCATCTCCCAATCATATTCACCCGGATTTCCCCGGTTGGTAGGAATACGGACGCTTGACCGAAACGATATCAGATCTCCTGCGATTAGCGGCGCGAAGTTCTCCCGAAGACTCAACCGCCCACGGCCAGGGAGTTCAAGTTTTTCATCTACAAATTGTCCTGACTCAAGTAGTATGATTCTGTAATCAGAGCTATTCGCTAAAACGCGCGAAACAGTGGCTGTGATAACTCGTTTCTTTGATGATAATATGTTCTCAAGAGCAACCTTCGAAGAATCAGTCGCCAGAGAAAAGCCCAAGAGAAGGAAAGCCGAAACGAGAAATGACCATACAAGGACCCGATTCTTTGTGACCTGAGTGGCGATCCCAAGCCCTAAGGCTAGTATTAGAAATAAAGTGATTATCTCTTCATCAAAAGGTTTGGACCATAGGCGGGTTAGGAGAATACCCCCTACCACTGCTATAAAGGTTATAGACGCCGGCCGCGCGATTATCCATTCCCCTAAAGATTTGTATTTTTTTGTCATTGAGATGTTTCTGGAATTCGGGTGTCGCGCCCTAAATCAAATGCCGAGAAAAGCTTGAGGCGCTTTCAACTATTTTTGTCCGATCCTTACCCAGAGGTTGAATAAATCCTTGATCAACACAATACGGGATGATAATCGAAATGTAACGATTTCACACGAACAAAAAAGTAGAGTGTTCAGGAAATCGGTAGGGTTCAGCTATATCACATCTTTTATTCAATTGGACCGAAATCTTGTTGGTCGCAATGTGATCGTTCTTATTTCTCAATCTGGACAGGTCGTATAAGTTATGGAATCTTTTGGATCGTACCTCAAAGAACTTCGAGAAGAGAAAGGGAAGAGTCTGGAAGATATCTCACTCAGCACAAAAATAGCCATGACAAATCTGGATTTTCTGGAGAATGATCGGTACGATCTATTGCCCCCACTGGTTTTTGTGAAAGGTTTTGTAAGATCTTACGCTCGGGAACTAGGGCAGGATGTTGACGACACGCTTAAGAAGCTTGAAGATTTCATTGGCGAAAAGCATCCCCTTAGCGTTGTGGAAGAAAAGGGTCTGGTCCCCGTCGAATCGAGTCAGCATGGATTATCATTTGTTCAGAATGTTTGGTTCAACAGGGTCTTGACGGCCGTAGGCGCGTTGTCGCTATTGATCCTGGTTCTGACGGGAGTTAATAGAGTTTTTTTCGAGGAAGATCACAAAGACCAGTGATTCAATAAGCAAAGCGAGAAATCCAGTTAGCGCGCAACCTGGTCGTGGGGAAAAATCCAAACCTTCTGTGACAACCGCTCAACCAACCCAGGCTGGTAAGAAAGTTCTTGAAATAAAGGCTATAGCTAACGCTTGGGTCCGCGTGGAACCTGATAACGGCCCGGCGGAAGAAATGTTAATGTCCCCTGGGGATATACAGGTTTTTACCGCAAAAAATAATTTTAGAGTTATAACAGGAAATGCAGGTGGGATAAGAATGAGGTTTGACGGTAGAGTGATGCCAGTGCTCGGGAAACCGAATCAGACCTTGGCTTTGACCCTGCCTTAATGATTTAACAGGTATTTGTTAACCAGGAGTATTAATGTCCGAAAAAGAAATAAAACTTCTCCTCGTGGTCCCCATAGGTTCTCAGGAGGATTTGCTGTTTGTGGTGGAGGCTGAAGAGTGGCACACCGTGCAGGATGTCTTTAAGAAAACCGGAACATCTTTTCTACGCGACTGGAACGGGAATTACGTTCTGGATCTGGATGAAATTCCGTGGAAAGCCACTCCAGAAGAAGTTGGATCTCTCAAGGTCATAGAAGGAAAAGTGATCGCAGTTAATGAGTCCAAGTACAAGATCTCCCAACCAAAGAAACTCTATAAAGATAAGGAATCCGTTTACGTTTTGGAAAGTGATGTGGTGGATCTTTTCGTCTAGCTTGATGCGGGTTTAACAGTTGGTATACAATTGTTAGATTGAATCGGCTCTGATCGTCGTCAGTTGACGGCAAACGGGGGAACAGAAACGATGAAACGAAATAGGGCTAGGATAAGGCAGAAGAGAAGGCTCTCGGCTCTGACAAGAAGGCGCAAGATGACTGAGGCGTTCCGAATCTTGGATGGATCAATTGAACCGGGAGCAATGTCTATTTGGGAAAAAAATGCGGTAAATCTGCACATTTCCCAAAGGCCAAAGACTGAAATCTTGCCGAACCAAATATAATTGAACCAAAACAATCAAATAGGGGGGCTTTTCGCGACAGCGATTCTTTCAAGAATTCGAGCGCTTGATTATCTTAGGCGCTCCGAATTGATTGCGTCAGTGTGTGTCAAACGCATCCCAACTGAATCCGTTCCAGAATATTTACGTTCAGAAATTTCCCAAAAAGACCCCAAGCATTATTCAAAATCCGACTTCACAAACAATCACAGGCTGATTGAAAGCGCTATGTTGGATGCTCAACGCTGGCACGACAGGGGGATTCTCGTCAATAGTTCAACAGAGTCTCAGATATTTCGAACGTGCGCTGACGTTTCCCCTGTGATTTTCACATTCGGAGATTTGGGCATCTTGAGCAAGCTGACAGCAATGATAATGAATTCACGAAAATCAAGATCAATAGGCTCAAATACTCCGTGGCTCAAAAAAACCGTAGAATTGACTCGATACGCCATTAGAAACCAATGGACGATGATTTCCTCCTATGGTTCGATTTCTTATCTAATGGTCGCGTGGCTGGCTCGATTCAGTGGCCTGGTCATGGTGTGTGACTCTCCATTACCGTTCATGATCGATGGGATCCCTAAGGATCAATTCCTAAAGGAGTTTTCAGACATCTTTCGAATTGAAAAGACACTCTTTGTATCAGTATTTTCTCCAGGTCGCATACCGGACATTAGGCAACGATGGAGATTAAGAGACCACCTTGCAGCTTCGCTCTCCGACATCCTGATACCTTGTGAAATAAGACCTACAGGTAACATGTCAGAGATACTTCGTGTCGCTGAAGTTTCCGGAAAAATTGTGGTGAAGAACATCCCGGGTCACGAACAGGAAGCATCCCTGGCAAAAAAATCGACCGAAACCATAACAATGGGCGCTATTGCTCAACAATCCGAGGTTGTTCCAAAACAGAATAAATTTTATACTTTGAGCGTCTCGGGCTCAGCGAGGCCCAAAGAAATTCTGCTCACACATTACACTAGAGCCTGTCCAGGACCATGGCCCGGTCAGACGTGGTCGGATTATTTGAGAAGTCTGGAATACGGAGATCCTGGGTGTTCCCACACCGCTTTTGACACCTTGGGACGGATCATTCAGGAGAAAAGGATCCGGTCCAGTTCAAAATGGGTTAGGGGGAATGTTCCCGTAGTTTGCCTTACCGAGCAAGAACCTGAGCAGTTCCACCGAATCTGTAAATGGCGAAGAGGGTTAATGAGAAAGACATTTGAGCCTTATGGAATAGCGTTCAGTAGAGACTATCTGCTTAGCAAAGGGGCCAGAAAGGTAACTTATATTGGTGAGGACGGGTTCAAGAGCCTTCAGGAGGAATCCCGAGTCTTCTTTCAGTTATTCTCATGCTCCTCTTTAAACTGGTTTGAAGAAAAAGAATGGCGTATTGTAAATGATCTCGATTTTTCCGCCATTGATCCATCGGACTGGTACGTCATTGTTCCGGACGAGGAGGACGCTCGCAATCTCGTTAATCAGATTGGTTCAGACGAAATTCGTGTTTTCGTAACACATTATGGGTCAGAGAAAGGCAGAATTCCCTAGTGAATACCGCTGAAAGAATTTTAGCTTCATTCATAGTCTTGGGATTTGGGGTTTTCATAGGTTCTGTCGTGAATCGGATCACGCGCTATTTTCTTAACGAAATATCCCGGGGAGATGAAAGAGCTCTAACTTCATCGAAATCAATCAGTCTGCCTTCAGTCAGTTCAATCCATCTGGCAAGAATTTTTTCTCCTCGAACCCTTCGACTCACATGATTTAAAGCATGAGATCCGTAAAGAAATTATGGTGGAACTCATCTGTGGCATTGGTTCATTGTCAATATTTTTGAAATTCGGTTTAAGCCCGGTTCTCTTCACGTTGATCCTGTTCCTTGCCATGCTAATCGCCATTTTCAGGATAGACATGGAAAAGATGATTATCCCGGATATCATTTCTCTGACTGGCGTATTATTTGGTTTTCTGCTTTCGAGCCTTGAATTTTTACCGGATATGAACTGGAAATCGTCTGTTAGCGGGATCTTGCTCGGAGCTACAATTCTTTATGTTCCGGCGTACCTGTACAAACTGATAAAGGGGACGGATGGATTAGGAGGCGGGGATGTGAAGCTCATGGCGATGGTCGGGGCGTTCACCGGGATAGAAGGGACGATATTCACTTTGTTCGTGGCCTCATTTACCGGATGCCTTGTAGGACTTATCGGCGCTTTGTACAAGAGGATATCTTCAGATTCATTGATCCCGTTTGGTCCATTCATATCCTCAGCGGCAATTCTTTATGTGTTGCTGGGGAAAATCATTATTACTGATTTTCTCCATTTCCCGGAAATTTTCTAACAACGAATCTTATCAACAAACAGACCAAGCGTTTATCGTCCCTGTCGATTCAGCGCAACTTGTCCAGTGCTAATGAATTTCTAGCAATGCTCTAACACTATGCTAACAATTCATTGAGAACTTACAATCAACATGCGAAAAATCAGCCACAGGACTATTTCTATCGGAGGAGCAGAATGATGTTGAAGTTGTTATCGTTTCTTATAGCCGCAGGACTGGCTTTTACCCCAATGGTGTCAGCAATGGATCTTGATCCAGGATTGACTCCGTATCAGAAGGTAAGTGGTGTCTCCGGTTCCGTCAAATCAGTCGGTTCAGACACATTAAACAACCTGATGACTTTTTGGGCTGAGGGTTTTAGGGCCGCATATCCTGGAGTAAAGATTTCAATAGAAGGCAAGGGCTCCTCTACTGCGCCGCCTGCTTTAATAGAGGGAGCGTCGCAATTCGGTCCTATGTCGCGTGAGATGAAATCCAAAGAGATTACTGATTTTGAAAAGAAATTTGGTTACAAACCTTCGGTTGTTAGAGTCGCTGTTGATTCTCTGGCAGTGTTTGTCAACAAGGATAACCCCATCAAGTGCCTGACCATGCAGCAACTTGACGGAATCTTTTCAAAAACGCGCAAAAGCGGCTCCAAAGATATAAAAACGTGGGGAGACCTTGGTCTGACGGGAGAATGGGCCGACAAACCCATTTCGACTTACGGGCGTAACTCTGCAAGCGGCACTTACGCTTATTTTAAAGAAATTGCACTGTTCCACGGTGACTATAAAGACACTGTAAAAGAGCAACCCGGGTCTTCGGCCGTTGTTCAAGGTGTAGCTAATGACAAGTATGCGATAGGATACTCAGGGGTCGGGTACAAGACACCGGATGTCCGCATAGTTCCTCTTGCGTCAAAAGAAGGGGCCAAGTGTTACGAAGCGAACGCTGAAAACGCTTATGACGGAAATTATTCATTGGCGAGGTTTCTGTACGTATATTTCAATAAAAAACCGAATGAAGCTCTAAATCCATTGATGGCCCAGTTCCTGAAATACGTTTTTTCCAGAGAGGGACAGATGATAGTGGTTAAAGATGGATTCTATCCGGTTTCTAAGGCGTTAGCCGAAGAGGATCTCGGTAAAGTCGGATTGAAATAGACTTTATAATACAGACTGGATTAATATTCGTGAGGTGGGTGACTCTGTATTAGGTCACTGCACCTCACGTTTATTTTTTCTGGTTCATCTATAAAATAGTGAATCACTTCCCAATGGCGAGCCGCTAAATTCAAAGGATATTGTGATGCGAAGATTTGGCGTGGAAGGCCGAAAAAAGACCAGCCCATGGGTCCTGTTTGCTGACAAGTTGGCGGATAAGACCATAACAATTGGTGGCGCCCTGGTCATCGCAGCGGTTATGGGCATGACGATTTATCTCGTCTATGAGGTCCTCCCGCTGTTTGGAGGGGGCAAAGTCCTTTCGGCCAATGAATATAACGCTCCCTTGAAACCCAAAGACGTCGTTGATTTGACGATTGACGAACATGACACTCTTGCCGCCGCTGTTTCAAAAAACGGTCTGGTATATATATGGCATACTAAAACTGGAGCGCCCGTCCAAAATCTCTCCTTCGATTTTGGAGGCAAAGAACTCACTTCTGTTGGAAAAACCATTGATAATAATCATCTTGCGTTCGGGTTTTCGGATGGAACAGTGAGGTTGGGCGAAATAGACTTCAGAAACGAAATCCTGGCGCCTGAACAAGCGCCCAAAGATACTATAGAATTAGACGCCAGAGATAGCTCCGGACCGGGGACGATTTTTTCAAAGATCCCAGGCAAGGGATTGAGGAAAGTTTATGTCGAGTTAAAGCTGGACCCTGAAATAAAAGTTTCTGAAACAGGAAGTCCAATTGTAGCATTGGACTATCGTCTGGTGGATTTCGGTGATCGCCCGAAGAGTTACCTTGCAGTGGTCGACGCGTCAGGGGCCGCCCATTTTCTTACAACCGAGACAAAGACCAACATGCTCACCAGGAGCCGCACTACTAGCGTCAACAAGATTGCTTTGCCCATTCCAAAAGAAAAATTGAATTTTAGATACGCCATCATTGACGATACCGGCGACAATGTGATGCTCGCGGACAAAACGGGGCGTATGGTCAGGTATAATGTACGGAATGAGTCCAAGCCGGAACTGGCGGAAACCCTTCAATTAACTCCTCCGGGACGTGAGCTTACGGTGTTCAGTACTTTGCTTGGAGCGAGGTCAATAGTCGTAGGCGATTCAGCGGGAGATCTGTCGATCTACTTTCTACTCAAGAGGGATGACGCCAGGTCGACTGATGGAATGACATTGGTTCAAACGCGGAAGTTTGCTCCTCAACCCTCGGGAGTAACCGGATTCAGCGCAAGTCAAAATGGAAAGACATTTGCGACACTGGATGGGAATGGCGCAATCTGGTTACGTCATGGTATTAGCCAAAAAACGCTTATCCAGCTTGGGGGCGAGAATAATAACTTTTCAGCAGGTGTAATTGCGCTTTCTCCACGTCTGGATGGTTTACTGGCCATTGGAGCCAGACGGGAAAGCAGAATTCTGGAGACTCTCCGTACCCCATCCGGAAATTTCCTGGCGAACATTGTTTGGAAAGGTGTGGTATGAGGGTTACCCCAGTCCTTCTTATTCCTGGCAATCTACAGGAGCTACCGACGCTTTTGAACCAAAGCTCTCTCTTGTTCCATTGATTTTCGGCACATTGAAGGCGACTTTCTATTCCCTGCTATTTGCAGCGCCTCTTGCTCTGCTTGCCGCCGTTTACACATCCGAGTTCGTGCCGATCCACATTCGTGGGAAGATTAAACCGGTTATGGAAGTCATGGCCTCATTACCATCCGTCATTCTCGGTTTTGTAGCGGCCTTGGTCCTAGCTCCGGTGGTAGAGTCCTGGATAGCGGCTGTAATCCTTGCTTTTGTAGTAATGCCTTTGACTCTGGTCTTGTCGGCTTATCTCTGGCAATTGCTCCCTATAAGGGTCGCGTTGAGACTCGAAGGTTTGCCGAAGATGATTCTTATGAGCTTGTCAGTGTCAGTGGGTGTTACCGTCGCATATTTCATGGGACCGCTATTTGAGAAAGTGTTTTTCGGCGGGAACCTAAAAGCTTGGTTAAGCGGCCACCAGGGTAGCGGCCTACCTTTTCTCTTCCTGATGGTATTACCGTTAATGGGATTGACGGTTAGCTACCTTGTTTCCAAGACCGTCGGACCTGCGCTGAACAATTATATAAAATCCCTGAAAATGCCTTATGGAGCGATAGTCGATTTCTTGCGTTGGCTGACCTTGGTATTGGTCACAGTGGTCGTTTCATATCTTCTGTCAGCCTTACTGGCTGCAATTGGATTAGATCCCAGGGGATCCATCGTAGGCGCTTATATACAGCGAAATACCCTGGTTGTAGGTTTTGCGATGGGATTTGCCGTTATACCGATCATATACACTCTTGCTGAAGACGCCTTGAACGCGGTTCCCGATCAACTCCGTTCAGCCAGTCTCGGCTGTGGGGCGACCCCGTGGCAGACGGCGATGTGGGTCGTGTTGCCAACTGCAATCAGCGGCGTTTTTTCTGCAATTATGATCGGAATGGGGCGAGCTGTCGGTGAGACGATGATAGTAGTGATGGCTACAGGTAACACCCCGGTTATTGACCTCAACATATTTAGCGGGCTTAGGGCGCTCTCGGCCAATATTGCGGTGGAACTCCCCGAAGCTCCAAAGGATGGCACGCTTTACCGGACTCTTTTCCTAACGGGGCTGGTTCTTTTTGCGATGACTTTTGTCATAAATACGTTGGCGGAAATAGTTAGGCAGCGATTTCGCAAGAGAGCGCTAAAGCTTTAGGATAACTAACATGGAAAATCAAACCGAAGAAAAACCGAACATTAACTTGACCCGCCGACGCAATCGAGATTTCAAGGCGAAAGGGGAGCCGTTCATATGGATACTGGGTGGGGCGTTGGTGATCGGTTTGGTGATGATTGTCGGGTTTGTCGTCCTGATTTCTTACCATGGGTTGTTAACTTTTTATCCGGATAAAATTCAGGTCGTAAAACTGACAAACGGCTCGTCAGTGGCGGGCGAATTGATGCGACCGGACCTTTATAAACCCGAAAGCGACAACGTTGCGTCATTGCCCCAAACAGCGACTAACGAAATGGAAAACAATAAGGGTTTTCTCAAGAGGCTGCTTTTCAAGACGGGCAATTTTGACCTCTACAACGAAGATTATAAGTGGGTGCCGGCTTATGAAATTGAAAGCGTCTCTGAACCAAAAGACATGGTTTATGTCGAGAGAATGGAATGGGGACCCTTTATAGGCAGAATAGGATCGCTTGATCTTGATGGTAAAAAGATTGGTCCTAAAGGCATATCC
>CAWJXP010000046.1:0-27732 GCA_963846725.1 uncultured delta proteobacterium
TTCGATCAAGCCCTTTGAAATTGTGTAATATCCTGGCTATCTGTTTTTGTTCGCGCAAGATGTCTTTGGCGTGGGAGGGACTACTCCAGAATGTTTCATCTGACTGGGTCTTCTCAATTTCATCAAGCCGGGTAACTTTTGCGTCGAGGTCAAAGATAACCTCGTAGATTCGTCTGTCTTTGTCTAATTTCCGCCAGTTTTTGCTGAAGTTCAAACATCTTGTTCCTCCTCTGGAAGCTTAAGGCTTTGCCCTGCATAGGCCCGGCCTTCAAGCCATTTGTTGTATGGTGAGAACCCATCGGAATCAGCCGATTCGAGGGCGCCGTCGATTATTCTAAGTTTTGAGTCAAGGTTGTCCGCAAAATGCACGAGTAGCGCCTCACGAGTGAGTGGTCTGACAGGAGCGCCAAACTCCGGTTCCCCGTGATGGGACAACAGAATATGCTCCAGTTCTGTCAGCCATGGTTCATTCTCCAGGCCCAATTCAAGCGCAACCGTCATCAGGAGTGTAATCCCAAGCGCAACATGACCGATCAATCTCCCCTCTGTAGTTCTGGAGTGAGACGAAACAGTCAGTTCCTGAAGCTTACCGATGTCGTGAAGCATGGCTCCTGCTATAGCCACCGATCGGTTGATTCCCGTTTCAGTCTCAAGGATTGCCAAAACTTTCCGAACTACCCCCCACGTGTGCTCGATGAGACCTCCTCTGTAAGCGTGATGAATCATCTTGGCCGCAGGAGCAAGCCTGAATCGGTCTGAAACCCGATTTAATATCTCAGCCACGAAGTTTGACAACTCCAGGGGCTCTAAAGTTTCTGTTAGTTGAAGTAATTCGTTGAAAAGTTTTTCTACATCATATGGGGTAGACTTAACAATAACCGTAATGTCTGGAACCTCTATTTCCTCCGCCTTCCGAATCTTTTCCACAATAAGTTGGCTCATGTCACGGAACACTTCAACGTGGCCTTCGACCTTGACAATGTCTCCCAGGTTGAAGTCCTGTCCCCATTTCTGAAGCGCTTCCGGCCATAGCTTGGCTGACATTTCCCCGCTGGAATCGCCAATCCTTAAATCCACATAGTCATGGCCTCCCCGAGTTTTTCTTGTGGTTTTTCCGCGTAATTCGAAAAATCGGAGGATCTGGTCCCCGTCTTTAAAATCTTTTATGAAAACTATTGATTCCATTTGCTCTGCAATTTACGTGAACGATGTTAAATCTTTGATTTATCTTTTGATTGGATTTGTCAATCAAGGTAATTGGCGAACAAGAATCCGCCCACCAATGAATATGTTCCGGTAGGTCAGTTCAATGGCGTGAAACCCGCGTTCTGACATTACTACTAATGGCTGAAGCCTCTCTTTTGTTAAGGGCGTCAAGAGATTTTTCCATAAAGTCAGGGATGTCTATCTTTTTACCGCCATGAAGAATCGCGTAGATCTCGCCAAGGATGGGTGGATGAAAACCCCTTTGGGCCGCAATTCTCTTTGCAAAACGGGAGGCCTCAAAACCTTCCACTGCGATCATCTTTTTCCTGTATTGTTCCAGGAGGGCTTTTGCGGGTCTGCCTTTGCCCTGTTTTTCGTCCATCTGCGCAAGGTCACGGCCAAAGCTTGCCGACCGTCCACCGCGACAGGTGGCTAGCAAATCGGCTATCCAAACCTGACTCTCCGCATCAAAAGTTTCATCCGCGGCTCCAAGAAGAGCGCCAAAATCCCTAATCTCAGCGGTCACCAATGTGGCGTAAGTTGCAAGGAAATTCTCAGGAGCCTTTTTTGAGCCCTCAAGAATTCCATAACCGATAGCGTAAACATTCTTGAGAGCTGCAGACAGCGTGGTTCCAATGACATCACCGGAGTAAACCACCCTGAATAGTGGGGTTTCAATTAGTGGTTTGATCCTTTCAAACGTTTCATAATGGTCACAGGCTATCTGGGTTACGCCGGCTCCGCCATGAATGATCTCATGGGCAAGATTAGCGCCTGAAAGGACCGAAATACGCATCCGTTTGCCCAGTCGCTCCAGTTCCTCTCTCACGGTCTGGCACGGCAATAATCCTGTTTCAGGGATGAACCCCTTGGTTGCGATCACCAGGTCACTTCCCTCAGGGGCCAACTCCAGAATTTTAGTCATGAAAGAATAAAAATACTTGCTGGGTGTGACTAACAGTATCAGAGATGTGTCGCCAATAGCGGCAATAAGATCAGACTCCGGTCTAACAGAACGGGGAATGATGAGGTCTTTGAAAATCCACGGATGTTTCCGTTCAACCGTCAATTTTTCGATAATCTCTTCTCTGGAGTCATAAAGGATCAGGGAATGTTCAGCCAGTTCGTTTTTCTTGAGCAGGTTGACGCCAATATGCAGGGCCAAAGTATAGCCCCACGCCCCAGCGTTGACCACTGTCAACGTATTACGGCCCCTAAGAGGATATATGCGGCGGTCAGCGTGGTAAGCGTAAAAGTTGAGCAAGGATTCATTTCGGGGGGAATATTCACGCCTCCAAACAGACCATGAAATAGCCCTCCGACTGGAAAGGACTTTCAACCCGAGCCTGATAGCACGCTCAGGGTCGGATGTGATGACAGGATGGAAAGGAGGAGCTTTTCGATAACGGGTTTTGAAGAAAGAAGTAGTGTTCTCAACCTCCTCCGCAACTTTCTCTTTCAGAGTTTTCCTGTCGATTCCTTCAAAACCCTGCGCTGATTTGGCGATCAACTGGGATGGATGGATGACCTTGTTCCTGGCTATTTCTTCGATAGCCAGATGTGAAATACGCTGAAGAGACAATGAATTATCGTCGTTCAGTTCAAATGGCTCTCCAATGGTCGCAGCCACGTCCCCAAAAATCCCATCAATCTGTCGAATGGCTTTTTCCGCTGACCCAAGCCCAAAAACAAAGGGCATCATCATGGCTCTTCTTTTTGGGAACATGGAAAGAACTGGAAAAAACCACGGCGAGGTCAAATATCTATCCTCAGGAATGATGGAATATGAGATTGCCACCGGAACCATCAGGGCTTTGCCCGTAGCCTTCACTCCGGATATTACCCCATGAGGCACGTATGGTTCCCGGAGAACCCCGTCTCGAGATCTCACCGTGTAACGGCTGGTTCTCGCGTAAAGCGCCTGGATTTCACCTGTCTCAGCCAGGGCCGCGCAAAACCATGAATAAGCCCTATGTTGAACGGGTGAAAAATTCTTTTTTACCTCAAGAGTTCTAAAGCCCTTCAACCAATTCGAAACCCATCCTGTAGTAATCCCGCCGGACACATGCGTCACCGGTGTTGGTAATCCCAGTTTGTTGAGCAACCCCGAAGTATGTGCATAATCGAAATAAGAAGAATGATTCACGAAAAAGAAGAGTGGCCCCTTAAATGTGAGAATCTTGTCTTTAATAGCCGTCGGTGTCTCAGGGGAAATATCATTGAACAGTATACTTGTGAGAAAAGTAACAATGGCCGCTGTGTTGTGAAAATCATTCTCGTCAAAAGAAACCGTCAGTTCGCCAAGAGCCTTTCGAAGCTCATAATGATCGCCTTGGGGCTCATGTTGTTGAGCCAATTGAAGCGCACGTTCCCGTACCACGTCCATATCAATCATACGCGGCCGGGTTCCCGACAGGCTTCTTTGGAGCTTCTTGAACCCTTCATGTTTTTGAAATATTTTAACAAATCTTTTCAGACGCATGATTGAGTCATTGCCTCACATGAAGGGTTCGCCATTGTTTGTTCTGCGTTAGTTGACTATGCCTGTCGCAGGTCGATCTGTTTCCCGCGCAGGACCGCGAGGTCCGGGTCTTTGAGGTGGACCTGCGGGTGGGGCGCTGGGTTGCATGACAGGAGCTTCCTGTCTCAATATAGAGGGCGGCTGGCTCGATTGAGGCTGTTGCTGAGGCGCAGTGGTCGGTGGTCCTGTAGGAATTGTCCCAGGCGCTCCTGGCTGAATTTGACCCGCTGATCCAGGAGACTGATTTTGCTGAATGTTTTGGTTGGGCACTGGTGGCGTTTGGTTGAAACGCATTGACAACAGCACCTCATTAAACAGTTGGTGAAACTTTTCCATGCTTTTGGACGGAGCGAGGCAGGAAACCCTGACAAGGGTCTGGTCCATTTTGTAAAAAACTATGACTATATCCATCCAGATTTTTGGAGTATTTTCGTAAGCCTGAATGAAAAAATAAGTAAGCTCCCGGAACTTCACACTTGAATTCCCCTTCGTCGAGGATTCGAACTTCCTGTTTTTCCTTCGATGTCCCTGTGCCCTTTTGAAGGTCTGTTATGCCGTTGCGCAACTCTTGCAAAAAGACGTTCAAAGGATCTTTAACCGGCTTGTGCGCCGCGATATGTATCTTGGCCCTGAAATTATCGGTTAGGTCCGGATCCTGGAACACCACATAGTAGTTGCCCTGAGGTTTATCAATTTTAACCCATGTGGCGGGATATTTTATGGTGAACCCATATTCGTCGCTGCTGAACGTTTTGAAATCCGCCGCAAACGTCGATAGGGGAACCATGAAAATCAATAACGTGACTATTGGGACCAATAATCTGCTCAATTTAACAAAATACCTATTCATGTGGTGTGTCTCCTTTATCAAGGGACTGATCTGAACAGCGCGGAATGATAGCAACAAAGACTTTGCAGGGTCAAGCTTTTCTCAAGTCATACTACTTGTAAACTGACCCTCGCCATTCTATACCGATGCCGAAAATTTTCGTAAATAATAACCAGGTTGCGATCCAAAAACCCGTAATAATACCCAATGGCGACAACAATGTGTAAGACCATTTGCCGTGATAATGCTTCAGGAAAATTCCGAAAGGAATTTCAATAGTAAGGATAGTCGCCAGACTCAAGAGAAAAAGTATAACACCGATTGTCTCAAACTCTCCATGAATAGCCATCCGTGGTCCTAAAAACAATACCAAACCGAATGGTAGCAGTAAAGGAGAGTAGTTTAGCCACAACCTCAGAATTTTTGCAGGCCTGTTTTCCAGACCTCCGTAAAACGTTCTTCGCCAGAAACGAATCACTTCAACTATGTTATCGAAAGGTTTGGTCTTTATAAGATCGGATCTACTGACACTCAATTTCATTCTCGAGCTCTTAACAGCCTTGGCTATCGCGATGTCTTCCGTGATCTGATTTCTGAAATTCTTCCAGGTCCCTACTTTTTGATAAGCCTCGGTTGAAATCATTATAAAACAGCCAGAAGCGACTGCCGCGTTTGAATCAGGATCGTTGATCGCTCCCATTGGGAAAAAATATGAGATGCCAAGCGCCATGTGAGGATACACTGCTCTCTCCAGGAGTCCCCATTTCTTGAATCCTGGGATGAGGCTAAGCATGTCCAGTTTGTTGGCGACGAAGAATTCCAGAGCGAGACCGACAAGATCCGGCGCAAAAGAACCGTCGGCGTCAGTGAATAATAAAATGTTTCCGGAAGCTACTTCAGCGCCGGCGAACAGTGCATGGGTTTTTCCCGTCCATCCGTTTGGAAGCGCATCAATCCTGATGGTTTTGACCCGACTGTCCCTTTGACGAAGCCGCTCCATCAATTCCCAAGTGCCGTCCTGACTACGATCGTCTACGAGAACAAGTTCCAGGTTACGGTAAGTCGACGCCAGGATGGACTCGGCCGCCTCCAGAATATTCGTAGCTTCATCTTTGGCCGGAATAATAACGCTGACTTTGACTTCCGCATTTTTAGACGACGATTCCAGGGATAATGTAAAATCCGAAATATATTTTAGTTCTCTCAAGAGCTGCGGAATCAAACGGAATATTTCGAAAATAATTAAAGCCAGAATCATAGAGGTCAAAATAAATAACCAAATCGGCACAATTCAACGCCTCATCCTGATTATACGCCTTGGTGTAACAATCTCCTGATTGATCGCCAGGTCAACGCCGCCCGCAAATAAGCAGCACTATTAATCGCAGGATTTAGTCCGGATTTCAAGCGAACTCAACCCTAAGTGAAAATCAGTCCCCCTTTTTTAACCGGCTTTTGGTTTTTCATCCCAGATCTATCCTGGAAGTGAAGCGGTGAACGGAGAGTGAGTGGCTACACGGCTTGCAGGACGGTTCAGCCTCCAGAATCCTTAAAAGACATTGGCTTCTTCATATATAGCTTTTCCGCTGTATCGAGATCCTTCTTGGCCTCTTTTGTCAGCCCGATCAGTTCCCTTAACTGAGCCCTCTTGCGGTAAAGATAAGGATTCTCGGAATCAAGCTTGATGGCCACACTTAAATGGACAAGGGCCTCGCCCAAATTTCCTCGGTTTTCCAGACGCAACGCCTGTTGCATGTGGACTGGCGCGTTTTTGGGATCCGTGTCATAAACATATGGCTCTTGACTGGAAAAGCGACTCTCCGCATGGGCCGAGCAAGCAGTCGCTGCAAAATAGTTCAGATCCCCGTTTTCAATCCCCTTAATCAGGACAGCGGGTGTAGAAGTCTCTACGATCCGTCGAAAATCGAACTTCTCAGGACCCCAGAAACAACGAGTACCTTGAAGCTCCCGGGACCGGTTTCCACGAAACCAATAGTCCCCCATCCACAACTTCGAAATGGAGATCACCAGGCGGGTTTGGCGGGACAGCAGACACAGGAACGCCGCTAGACCCCCCGCATGACGCAAGTCCCACAAGGGTAGACAGAAGAATCAATATGTGACAGACTCGACTACGATTGAAACAATTCAACACGACCACTAAACCTTTATGGATTCCCAATGCAAACTTCTATACCAGAAACATCAACTACGACCAGTTAAGTATAAGCCCCCTGGTTCACTTATCCTGTCTATTTTATCCATACTTACAGCTCGACACAAGATATGAATGAGAAAAACATTCGAAAAATGATGTCCAAACGTCTGACCGGAAGAAGTTGGGCCGGTTTTGAGGCTTTCATGGGCCATCTGGAGGAGATATAAGAAGGTTTGACTGAGTCACGCCGGTGTGCTATAACGCGACGCAATGATTAATGTACAAGTAAGACAGATAGTTAATATCTAAAATCAACATTATTTCTAAGAAATGGAGTGAACATTGCCAACTCTCCGCAGTATTTATCTAAGCAGTTGTCTTCTGCTCGGGCTTGCTTTTGTTTGCCTGTCCGGCGCCCATGCGCAGCAGACCCAGACAATCCCCGATGACCAGGTACTGGCCAAGATCGGTTCCAAGACTGTTACGGAAGGGGACCTGAAACAGATGGCCAACGCGGTCCCAGAGAAATTTCGCTATTATTATCAAACCCCTGAGGGCAGAAAACAGACCCTGGATTACATAGTTAATATTTATGCGCTTGCCGCCGAAGCGGAAAAGGAGGGATTGGACAAGTCTCCAGACGCTCAGAAGCTGCTTGCTTTCACGCGTAACGACCTGCTCGCCCGCCTTATGCTCGACAAAATGACGAAGAACTCCCCGGAGCCTACCGAAGCGGACGCAAAAAAATATTTCGAACAAAATAAGACTGAGTTTTCAACTCCTGAGAGTATAAAACTCCATCACATCCTTGTCGAAAATGAAAAAGAAGCCAAGGATGTTCTCGCACGATTGAAAAAGGGTGAAAAATTCGCAGATCTGGCGTCTCAGGTTTCCATTTGCCCAAGCAAAGCCAAGGGTGGCGATTTGGATTGGATGCCCAAGGGAAGCCTGGTGCCGGAAATTGAAGAAATGGCGTTCAAAATGAAAAAAGGCCAAATCGAAGGGCCGGTCAAGAGCAAATTTGGTTATCACATACTCTATCTTGAAGACAGCAAGCCTGCGGAAGAGGCGTCATTTGACCAGGTCAAAGACTACATCCTGGAGCAAATCAAGTATCAGAAACAGCAGGAACAGTATGAGAAGGTAGCGGATTCTCTGAGAAAGAAGATGAATGTGCAAATTCTGTTGCCCGAAGACACTGCCAAACCTCCGGCTGCAACGCCAGGAGCGGGACCTGGCGCTAATCCCAAGAACTGAAAAAATGGCGGCTGTAAAGCCGCCATTTTTTTGTCTTGTCCAAAAATCAAAGCGAAAAGTGAGCTAACTTTCCAGTGGCACGAACATATCCTGAGCCTCCTCAACGACTTCCGTCATATCGCCTACCTGGTCGTTGACTCTTGAAAGAGCGTCTTCAGCCGTTCGTGTCTTTAGATCTTCTTCTCTTACCATAAGGGATACCATTTCGACGAAATAATCCTCATCAAGAAGATGGATCTTCTTGAGAATATCCAGAGTCTCTTCATCAGTCACATCAATATCATCGGGTTTAAGCTCTCCTCGATCCAATTTGATAAGAAAATCAGCCGAGAATGTTTCTTCCGACTCTTCAACCAGGGTGGGAGAAAATTGAGAGCCCGGCCGGACAATCTTGTCCTGGAAAGCGGAGGCCACCAATTTTATATCCAGACTTCTCAAGACCTTGGAGAAGGTTTCCTCGTCTTCTTCAAGAAAACTTATCAGCCAGTGATAAGCGGTTTGAGGATCAGTAACTCCCTTGGTTGAAAATAGTTCCGAATCAAGATCGAGAATAGACTGGACTCTCTCCGGTTGTACGAGAGATAAAACTCCTATATGAGTGGAGCACTGGGATTTCATCAATCTAAAAAGAGTGCGGTCTCCCAGTTCATCAACCAGCTTCTTTCCTTCTTCATCTCCTAATAGAAATATTATCTCCTGTGCGTTTTTGGGGTCATGCAAAGTTTCGTTTGAAACCAGATTTACCTGCTCCACGCGGGGGAGGTTTTCAAGCAGTTCAGAAGCGTGCTTTCGGTCTGCTTTCATCAAATCCAATACTCTATGACCCTGTTCTGATACGGGAGTTAGATAGTTTTCGAATCGCATCGGGTGTCTAGCCCTCCTCTTCATTCCATCGAGGATCTTCTATTGACCTTACCATTTCTAAAGCGCCTTCGTCGTCACCAAAATCCTCCGCCAGCCAGCCTTCTTCAGGGGCCTTATAAGCTTCTCCGAGGTTAAGCGTAACTCTCCTGCGTTCTCTAGTTATCGTCATGATCTGCAACGCCTTAACGAAAGCGCCTTTTGCCTCCAGGTCAGGCGTGTCGCGGAACGAAAAAATAATGTTTCTCAACTTGCCAGCGTTTGTTTTGTCCAGATCGATTCCTTTTGTTTCGAGTATTTCTTTGAGATCCGGCGCGTCATCCTGATTGAGAGATCCCAGCAGTTTATCCATAAGATTCCGGGACAAACGCATGAAGCGACTCAGCGAAAAAGCCAGTGTCGCGGAGTCCATTGCAATAGGATTCTTTTCCACCAAGTTCAGGTATTCCAGTTCGTTACCCGTGTTTTCCGATACCAGTTCCTCGAAGGTTCTGAACTCAGCGCTTATTTCGGGATTGACCAGAATTTCTTCTTCCATAATTACGTCAAACCTCCCCGATACTTGGACATCATATTAAATACTACGCAAGAATGTTGCAAGGATAGGAATTTTATACTGAGAATGCAAGAATGTAACGTTATTTCTGCGGCCTGAATGTCAAGTGCCTATAAGTCTTAAGTAACAGGGAGAACATTTGCTCAATAGAAGCAAATGTAATAGCTTCTCAAAGGGATTCAAGCGTCCTTTGAAAACCCAAAACACCTACGTGGCCGATCATCTTCTCCGGCTATCGAACTTCAAGGAGGTTGTAGAGATGATAACCGCAGGAATCGACTGTGGAGCTAAAAATACTAAAACCGTCATTTTAGAGGACGGGAAAATTATAGGTAAAGGCCTGGTTTTGACTGGCTTTGAACAGGCAGAGGCTGTTAAGGATTCTTTTGAGATGGCGCTAAAGGACGCGGCTATAAAGTCCCAGGATATTAATCGCATCGGAGGGACTGGATCAGGGGCGAAATCCATACGGGAAGCAGACCTAAGAGTAAATGATATTAAAGCCATGGCCGCGGCCGCCAATTACTATTTTCCGAATAGCCGAACAGTGGCCGACGTAGGCGCGGAAGAAGGACGAGCCGCCAAGTTTGATGAAAAAGGAAATGTCATAGACTTTGCTATCAATGAAAAATGCGCAGCGGGCGCCGGGGCGTTTATCGAAGCGATGGGTCGAGCGCTGGAAACTCCATTGGCTGAGTTGGGCAGCCTGGCTCTTTCATCGGACAACCCGATCCCGATGAACGCTCAATGCACGATCTTCGCTGAATCTGAAGTTGTAGGTTTAATCCACGCCAAGACCCAGAAAAAAGATATAAGCAAGGCCATCCATGACGCTATGGCCAGCAGGATTGTGTCCATGATACGGCGAATAGGCGTAAACCGTGACATCGTAATGATAGGTGGGGTGGCGTACAACCCTGGTTTTACAACCGCTTTACAAAGAAAACTTGGGGTTGACAGGATTTACATCCCGGGTGATCCGGAATTCGGGACAGCCGTAGGAGCCGCTGTAGTTGCGGCTAGAGTATAAAACGATCCTTGGTTATTTGACAGCGGCGGTATCAGCGTCAATTCCCAACAGGGATTAAGCGGTAACAACAATAAAACCGGAGGATATACACGTGTCAGAGGAGAAACTGCCGGAGTTCTGGCGATGGGCAGAAGCCAACTGGGTCAACCCGGACATTCATTGGGAAGACGCCCAATTCATCACTCTTGGAATCGATGTAGGATCAGTTAGTTCACAGGCCGTAATTATGGCTGACGGTAAAATGTACGCATACGGAAACATGAGGACTGGATCAGATAGCCCCAACAGCGCAATAAACGCGTTGAAATTCGCTCTGGAGAAGACCACCTTGACTGAAGACAAGCTGAGCTATTGCATCGGCACGGGTTATGGTCGCGTCAATGTGCCCATGGCCGACAGAACCGTAACGGAAATCGCCTGTCACGCCAGGGGAGCAAATTTCTTTTACGGTCCCACGGTTCGCACAGTTTTGGATGTTGGCGGGCAGGATATCAAGGCGATTCGCTGCGACGAAAAGGGTAAAGTCACAAACTTTCTGATGAACGACAAATGCGCGGCAGGAACCGGCCGAGGCATGGAGGTTTTTGCGGATCTGTTATCGGTTCCCATCGGAGAAGTTGGCGAACGATCCTACCAGGTCGACCAAGAGCCCCCGGCGGTTTCCAGTACCTGCGTAGTTTACGCAAAATCCGAGGCGACGGGTCTCCTGAGAAAAGGTCTTAGCACAAACGAGGTTCTCGCAGCCTATTGTTCGGCAATGGCCGACCGAATTTACTCACTCCTTCAGAGGGTAGGGGTGGAACCCGAATTCGCTGTCACCGGTGGAATGGCCAAAAATAGAGGCGTTATCGGTAGATTGACAAAAAAGATGGGACTGGAACCGCTGAAGACCGAGTGGGACACGCAGTTGGCCGGGGCGGCCGGGGCAGCGTTATTCGGCTATGCTCTATGTCAAAAAGGCAAAGGTAGAGGAAAGTAATAGTATGTCGCCACTTACGCTGAAAGTATTTCTGACTCAAATTTTGACAGACTTTAACAATGGCGCCGATTTTTTTCCAGAATACAGGGAATTGGGATGTTAGCTAACTACGGATATAGCGACGGGTCCGGAAACTATTTCATAACCATAGACACTGAGAGGTGCAATGCCTGCGGCGCTTGCGTGAAAGCCTGTCCAGCCCGAATTTTTCAGGTAGTTGACGAAGACCCGAATGATCCTATGTCTGAGGACCCAGTGGCAACCGTTGTTCCTGGGAAAAACAAGAAACTCAAATACGAATGTGGTCCCTGCAAGCCGTCTGGAGACAATAGACCTGCTCTCGCATGTGTAGCGGCCTGCGAGGCGTGCGCCATCTCCCATTCCTGGTAGAATTTTACCCTTTTCTTATGCCTGCGTTGCTCAACTACGAATAAACTGGCGAGATTTGTTTGAACTTTGTCAACAATTGACCAAGAGAATTCAAATCGTCTGATTTTCTAATATGACCTAATATACCCAAGCCTTCCGCCCGGTCATGAATAATGGTTTCTTCCTCATCACAAATCACTATGGTGGAAGTCATCCAGTTTATCTTCAAAAATTCTTCGACTAATTTTAATCCCTGCCCTGTTAAAGGGTCATCGTGAACGATAAGGATGTCAAAGGGCTCCTGTTTTTGTATTAGGAGCGCTTGATCAGACGAATCAAAGACCTCTGAAACTATTTGAAACGATCTCAGGAGACTAATAATCCCCGAAGGATCGTATGTTCCATCCATTACAATACAAGCCCTTGCAGATTTATTCTCTTGCACGTTCATCCCAATTTTGCCAGAGCGCCTCTTAGTGTGTTAACAGCGAGGTCTGCGCAATGAGTGTGTTCTCTAGGGAGACCCCCGAGAAATTCCATCAACTGTTCAGATGTAATTTTACCGGCGTCTTCCGGCGCCTTGCCTTCGGCCATACAGGTCAACGCGCTGGCGCAAGCGATGGTCGGGCCGCATCCATTTGTCACAAACCCTATCTTGGAAATTGTAGGTCCAGCCGTATTTACGAAAATTCCGATAGTGTCTCCGCACATACCGCTCATGAAAGTATATGCGTCAGCGTCATCCAGGGAGCCAAAATTCCTTGGATTGTTGAAGTGATCAATAACAATAGGAGAATAAAGCTTAGCTGCGTCTTTAAGGACCAGTCCTTCTATATCATCAAAAATGTCGTCTTCTGATCTCATTTCGATCCCTGTGTTACCTGGATGTAAAATTTCCGCCACAGCAACTTCCCGGCGTGCAATTCTGTGTGGATGGATTGGATCCACAACAACTACCGTGAGAACCCATGCTCTCAGAATTTACGGTAGGAAGCGCAGGGGCGGACAGTATACCTTGCAATTGACTTGACCCGCAGGACCTGCAAACCTTCGGGTCGGAATTGCGACCAATATCAACCAGCAATTCGCTAACTTCCCCACATTCAAGACACTTGAACTCTTTTATGGGCACTGGATAATCCTCCAAATTCTGATTCTGTCAAACATTGACTAACTCTTCAAGATGTTTGGCCCTTGAAAAATTTTCTACAGTGATAAACAGGGATTTTACCCCTGGAATAGACTCAATTGTGTTTTTTATCGCTCCGGCCAAAGCGTACGCCATAGGACAATTTGGCGATGATGGTCGGAAAACCACGGTCACAGCGCCGACGTCATTTATTGAAACTCCCTTGATAATGCCCATTCGCATTATACTGAGCCGAGTTTCCGGATCAATAATTTTCGTGAGCGCAGTTTTTACGTCGTTCTCCAAAAGTTCTCTTTCCATTGTTGAACCTCTGCCTATTGCCAAATGCGCTGATTTAAATTTTCCCACAGTTCAACGATCGCGTCACTGGCCGGGCCGGGTCCTTCCTCAACAACTGTTCTACGTCTAACCATCGAATCTGTGACAGTCCTATCATAAGGTATTTTCCCAGCCAACGAGATGTTCCCGGACTTGGCGAACTCCTCGATTTTTAAGGTCATGCCGGGATGGATGTCCCATTTGTTGATCACCAGTGAAATAGGGATATTAAAGTTTCTAACAAGTTCCGCCGCCCTTTTCATGTCGTGCAATCCGGACATAGTCGGTTCCGTGACTACTAAAACGTGGTCAACTCCAGTTATGGATGAAATTACGGGACAGCCCACGCCTGGGGCTCCATCCACAATTACTAGGTCCATACTTCGCTCTTCAGCTATCATTTTTGCCTGATTTCGAACCAGGGCCACAAGTTTTCCGGAATTCTCCTCTCCAGGAATGAGGTTGGCATGAACCATGGGTCCGAAGCGCGTGTTCGAAATGAACCATTTGCCGTTGAGGGTTTCTTTCATTGTGATTGCGGATTCAGGACAAAGAAAATGGCAAAGAGCGCAACCTTCACAAGCGGTTTGATCAACAACAAAGCTTGAGCTAATGGCGCTGTATCTGCAATTTTCTTTGCAAATCCCGCAAAGTGAACATTTGTCGAGGTCTATTACGGCCTTTTTGCCTCCGAAAAAATCCTCCTGATGGATTATTTCCGGGTGGGTGACAATATGAAGGTCCGCCGCATCCACATCACAATCAGCCAGGACTCTACTTTTAGCAAGAAAAGCGAATGAGGCCGTAATTGAAGTTTTTCCCGTTCCGCCTTTACCACTAATTACGGTTACTTCCTTCATTGGTTTACAAACTGGACCCTTTCGACGGTGTGCCAATAATCATTGTAATATTATCCGTCAGTTTCTCGAATTTTTCAGCATACTCAGGCATCGATTCAATCAGAGGCGACCCTTTGGCGTAGCCTTCTGCTATTTTTCGATGGTGGGGGATTTCCATTAACAATGGAAGGCCTTTATTCCGGCAAAAATCCTTCACACCAGAGTCACCTATATCAGATCTGTTGATGACTACTCCCAAGGGGATGCCTAGCCCCTGGATAGCCTCAACCGCGATTTCAAGATCGTTAAGACCAAACGGTGTTGGTTCAGTCACCATGATTACGAAATCGGATCCTTTCACCGTAGTTATGACTGGACATGAAGCTCCAGGAGGCGCGTCAAGAATGGCGAACTTATCACTGTTAATTCGGGTTTTTACCGCTCTTATCAGAGGAGGAGCCATAGCTTCTCCAATTCTTATTCGCCCTTGTGCGAATTCCACAGTTCCTGCCGTACCGGTTTCAACTACTCCCAACTGTCTGGGAACTTCTTCAATGGCCTTCTCAGGGCATAACGTTGAACAAGCCCCACATCCATGACAAAGTTCCGGGAACGCGATGACAGTTTTTCCTATTGGCACTATGGCGCTAAATTGGCAAACTTCACCGCATTTCCCGCATAATGTGCATTTTTCAAGATCCACTGAGGGTACGGGTAAATTTACCGGATCAGTGGTTAGAATAGTCGGTTTAAGCAAGATGTGGCAGTTGGGTTCCTCAACGTCACAGTCCAAAATTTGGGCTCGATTCCCGAGAACCATCGCCAAACTTGTCGCTACCGTAGTTTTGCCTGTACCGCCTTTTCCGCTTGCTACCGCTACAATCATATTCACAATCCTTATTAATTAAACCTTACCAGTGAGCTTCGGCGTTAGGTTTGTCGGTAAGCGGCACCTCATTCCTCTTCAGTCGCTCAACTGCGTCACGAACTGTCCCCGATTGTTCGACACCGACTTTGATGCCGGCGGCTGACAAGGTCGTAAAAGCATTGGGTCCGCACCGACCAGTCAAAAGCAGGTCAACTTTCCTGTCGGCGATGGTCTTCGCGGCCTGAATTCCAGCTCCTCGCATAGCGTTTACATTAGTAGAATTGTCAATCGCCTCAATCAAGTTGCAATCATCATCTACTATGATAATGAACGGCGCCCTTCCGAAACGCGGATCAATCGGGGATTCTACTGTTTTCCCCGTAGACGTCACAGCTATTTTCATTTTTATCCCTCGGGAGCGTCAGGCTCCACCGCCGCCACAAACCTGGTTCGGCGCTATTATCTGCAATTTGCCCTCAAGTAATTGGCCTATCACCGATCCAACGGTTTCACCCTCCGGACCATAATAAACATCGATTCCGACCTGTTTAAATCCCATAAGCGGGCGCATCCCAATGCCGCCAACGATGAGAGAACTGGCTCCGCTTTCATGGAGGATGTTCACCGGGGCAAAACAACCACCCTGAACATGCGGGGGGTTATCCACTATGGAGACTTCCTTGATCGCTCCATCTTCAACATGAACAAGCGTGAACACATCGCAATGACCAAAGTGGCCTGATCGAGCGGCGTCAAGTCCGCCAGGGTTCATGGATGGAACAGCGACACTTTCTCTTGCCATTTTACTACTCCTTATAGTTCCAAATTATTTTTTAAGTATTACCGTGCTTCGGTAATTACCTGAGATATAACTCAGTAAATCATCCTCGCCATATCTCTGTCTCAACCTTTCTCGCTAATTCTCTGAAAGCCTCTGCCGATGGTCCGTTAGAATCTACCGATTCAATTGTGGTACCAGCGTCGCCTCCGGTAACGATCTGAGGATCAATGGGGATGGCCCCGAGAAAAGGCACGCCCAAATCTGCCGCAGACCTAGCTCCACCGCCTCTTTTAAATAAATCTATGACTCCGCCGCAATGCGGGCACGCCAACCCGCTCATGTTTTCAATTATTCCAAGAGTCTTCATTTCAAGTGTTCGTGCGAAGACTACGGATTTTCTTGAGTCTAAAAGAGCGACATCCTGAGGCGTAGTAACTATCACCGCCCAAAGCGGTTGCCCCAGCAATTGTGAGATACTTAACGGCTCATCTCCTGTTCCTGGTGGAAGATCAACAACGAGGTAGTCGAGGTTTCCCCAATCGACGTCACAGATAAACTGCTGAAACAATGAATGTTTCATGGGCCCTCGCCAGACAACCGGAGTATCGGGGTCCTCCAACATGAAAGCCATTGATATTACCTTGAGATTCTCGCCAGCCTGGACTGGAACAAGTCCGTTAGGTCCCATAGCGGGAAGTGACGCTTCCAGACCCAGCATCTTGGGAACGTTGGGACCATGGACATCAGCGTCAAAAAGACCCACGGATCTTCCCGATCGGGCCAATGCCACCGCAAGATTGACGGCCACGGTAGATTTGCCCACTCCACCTTTCCCGCTCATAACGGCTATACGATATTTTATTTTTGAAAGCGTGGTCTGCAAGATTTCTTCAGCATGTTTCGCTTGGGCGGCGGAATCGCAACTTGAGGCTGAGCCACAAGTTCCGCACGTCGCATCGGATGAACATTCAACTTTTTCCGACATGATTTTCCTCAGATGATTTTTCTTTGACTCATAACAAGCTATTGAACTGTCAAATTGCCTGATGAATATAATGAGGCTGCTAGACTTGTCGGATTATTAACGCTTACCCAAAGGATCCGAACGGTTAAGCAGCCCCGAAAAAGTACAATAATTACTATTGTGTAAGGTCGCAAGAACAGGACGTCAAATTAAACTCCTGGCGAGGGGCCATTCAGTTTAGAATATTTTTTGATCCGACGTCTGAAACTGTCCCAGCGGACCGATTCCTGCGCTTCGACCCCGTTGTTTTCCTCGGCCGCAACCCCAAGGTGTACCGCCACGGCCGGCGCCCACATAAAGAGAAGAAGCATCCGGATTATTATTCTGTCCTGAATTCTGACACTGACCTCGTTTCCCTCCGGTCTTTGGGCCTTTACCTTCTGGACCCGTTCCATTCAAACGGGGCATGTTAATCGTCCTTTCTATGTGCTATTAATGGACCACTATGGCTAAATAGATATACGCTCAAATTTTTTTTAATTAGTTCGATGCGTCTATCATGCTTTGTACTCTCTAATTATGATTTATAAGGCATCATTGTACCAAATACAAGAGGTGTTTTCAGTTATCGAGGTCATAATTGTACTTATGTGAAACGTATTTTCACTGAATTAGGTTTAAAACACAACTACTTACATCGTAATAAAAATAGTTTTCTGTTCTTTGCGTCAAAGGTTATTATGCGTCTTCACACTCATTCACACTACATCTAATGGAGCTTATATGCCATCGTCGATCCTCAAAAAATTCCTGGTCACCGGGGGGGCCGGATTCATAGGTAGCCATCTTGTGGAAGGTCTCCTGGAAAAGGGGCACAATGTAAAGGTCCTGGACAATTTTTCAACGGGCAAGAAGGAAAACCTCAATCAGTTGGGCAACGGTCGGTTTGTTCCGGGCCGGGACTTCGAAGTAATTGAAGGGGACATCAGGGATTTTCAGACCGTCTTGTCAGCAACAACAGGGGTAGATGGGGTTTTTCATCAGGCCGCTCTAGGGAGCGTTCCCAGATCGGTAGCTGATCCTCTGACAACACAGGACGTTAACGCCAACGGAACTCTAAATGTATTCTGGGCTTCTTGCAAGAATCAGGTTTCTAGGGTGGTTTTCGCATCTTCCTCATCGGTATACGGATCTAGCGAGGCGCTTCCGAAAAAAGAGGGCTCTGAGGGTCAGCCGCTGTCTCCGTACGCTCTGACAAAAAAAATCAATGAGGAACACGGCAAATTGTTCACAAATCTTTATAACCTGGGCGCCGTTGGATTACGGTATTTCAACGTCTATGGCCCTCGCCAGGACCCGGATTCGGAATACGCCGCCGTCATACCAAGATTTGTTACACGTTTGTTGTCGGGCGACTCCCCGATCATTTATGGAACGGGTCTCCAGAGTAGAGATTTCACTTTTGTCAAAGATGTGGTGATGGCAAACATTGCCGCAATGGAAGCTCCATCCGGAGTGTGTGGCGCGTCGTATAATATTGGACGTGGAGATCAGATAAACTTACTGGAATTGCTCAACAACCTGAAGCGTCTTTTAAGAGTAGACATTGAACCCGTATTTGAACCCGCTCGCCCGGGAGATGTCATGCACTCATCCGCTGATGTTTCCCTTGCAAAAGAGAAATTGGGGTTCCAGGCCGAATGTGAATTACCCAAAGGTTTGGAAGTGGGGATAGAATATTATAGAAAAATGTCAGGTATATAAAGAGTGACTTTTGAAACGGCTTCTGATTTATTCCAAAAAAAAGAAAATGTCCGACCCTAACCCCTGAACCCTCAGTCGGACATACAACTACTGGATATTATCCAGAAAATTAATTTTAAAAAGTATGAAATGACAATACATAGAAGATTCTCCTTTGTCAAACTAGAAAACACTTTAATTACAATATGATAATGATGTCAAAGGCATTAAGGTAAACCTGATATTAATTTCTAGCTTATTCTTGAGTCAGACCTGCTGTTTGGGCTTGTGTAAACCTGGTGGCATTAACAAATGAGCGGCTTTCAAAAGACCGCTCTTTTTTTCTGTAATGGTTTTTGTTGATCCAAAAACGCTTGTTTACCTCGGAGGTTTTGTTTGGCTAGATGTGGAATACTTGTTTTAACCACCACGTACCCTTCTCATCAAGGCGACTGGAAAGGGGCTTTTATACATAATCTGATTCTGGCCATTAAGAGAAAGGGGTTCGAAGTCACGGTCCTGGCGCCCTCAAACGGAGAAGGTTACGGGAATTCTACGATAGATGGTGTTCAAGTTATTCGGTTCGGTTATTTCTGGCCCCGTTCATTGGAACGTCTAACGGTAGGCGCCGGAGGGATTCCTGAAAACATTTCCAAGAGTTTCCTGGCGAAGTTCCAGATCATACCGATGACACTTCTATTCGTTGTTCGCGCCTTGATATTGTCAAGAAAGGCGGACATCATCTATTCAAACTGGATAGGCGCCGGATTTGTGGGAGCCATCGTGGGTACGATCACTGGAAAACCGACGGTTGTTTCCTTCAGGGGCGATGACGGTTACTTGGCGCGTGACAGGGCGCTTTGGAAAATAGCGACCAAATGGGTAATCAAAAAGTCGTCTTATGTCACAGCAGTAAGCTCCGAACTCATAAGAATCATGAAAGATTTGGGAGCAGATCCCCAAAGATTGAGCGTCCCGCGTTTTGGAGTCGACAGCGAAATATTTTATCCGAATTGCGATGTTAGTAAGAGTCGAGTCAATCTGAAAATAACCTTTGTTGGAAGTCTCATACCCAAAAAAGGGCTGCAGGATTTGATAGAAGCCATGACCTCGCCGCAATTTGCAAAAACGAAGCTTGTCGTTGTGGGGGATGGCTACTATGGTACTGAGCTGAAAAGGTTGGCTGGAGAGAAACTGAAGGATCGCAGTGTTGAATGGAAGGGTATAATTTCTCCGATAAAAGTGGGTGAGGTCTTGCGCGAATCGGATATTCTGGTATTGCCAAGCTATACCGAAGGAAGCCCTAATGTTATCAAGGAGGCTATGGCTACTGCACTGCCCGTGATAGGCTCTAGAGTTGGCGGTGTGCCTGAACTGGTGGATCATGGCCGAACCGGATTTCTTTACGAACCCGGAGACATAGAAGAACTTCGGAAATGTCTTGGGAAGCTTGTGGTAAATGAAGACATGCGTCGTCAAATGGGCGCCAACGCAAGGCAAAAATTAAATGAAGCAGGATTGGACTGGGACTCGACTGCAGAAGATTTCGAGAAGATATTTCTAGCTACATTGGAGAAGGTTCATGAAAAAAAGCGTTTAATTGTATAACACAGTCACGTCGTTTCCAAAGCCCCCTTCAAAGCTCTTGCAGAGAAACCACAGATCGTATAGGACACATCGTAAAGGATTCAACTGTTGAATCTGAAATTCAGGGCGCCTTTCGATATTGTAGAGTATTGTTGGAGAAATCCACTATGTCCGAGCGACACACGTTTCCAATTTTCATAGCGCTAGCCATTTTGTTATGTGGCTTTTCCGGCACAAGTACGGCGGAACAGGTTCGGTCCATGATAGAACTCGACAAACCAAAAACTGAAATAAAAAATGATAGACTTGGGTTCCGAAACGAAAACCGTCGAAAAGAATCTAAATATGACAAGAAGCCAAAGAAGTTGGACGGTAAGACTCCAGTAGGTAGACCTGAGTTGAAACCAGAATTCGCCAGGCCTGATCGAGCGCCGGGTCCACCGCTTGGAGACCATTCTAAAAATGATGAAAAGAAAAAGCGATAAGAGGCCAAGCGTTTCAAACGATATAATTTCTTCTAAATGACTGAATTTACGCCAGGGGGATTAGCATGTGGGAATATACAGAAAAAGTTAAGGACCATTTCTTTAACCCAAGAAACATAGGGGCCATGACTGACGCCAATGCGGTAGGAGAAGTTGGTTCACTGGCCTGCGGTGACGCCCTCAAACTTTTCCTAAAGATTGATCCTGATACCGATAAAATTGTTGACGCGAGTTTTCAGACATTCGGTTGTGGAAGCGCAATAGCGTCGAGTAGCGCGTTAACCGAAATGATTAAAGGCAAAACGGTAGAAGAAGCCCTCAAAATAACAAATCAAGATATTGCGGATTACCTTGGAGGTCTTCCAAAAGAGAAAATGCACTGTTCCGTGATGGGCCGGGACGCATTCCAGGCGGCAGTAGCCTGTTACCGTGGAGATAGGGCCCCCATCGAACAGGTAGAAGGGGAATTGGTCTGTGAATGTTTCGGGGTTACAGACGATCAGATACGGCGAGCTGTGAAAGAAAACAATCTTTCTACCATCCAGGAGGTAACGGATTATACCAAAGCCGGAGGAGGGTGTGGTTTGTGCCATGAAAAAATAGAAAAAATCATCGCAGAAGTTAAAGGCGCAAACAAAGCCGCTCAGCCTTTGAGCGCCGAGCCCCGAAAAACAATGACCAATATTCAGAAAATAGCCAAGATTCAGGAAGTCCTGGAAAAAGAAATTCGACCAAGCTTGAATCAGGATGGTGGGGACGTTGAACTCATAGACCTGGAAGGTGATGTCGTCAAGATTGCTTTACGAGGTCTTTGTTCTTCCTGTCCGAGTTCGTCCCTCACGAAAGCAGGCATTGAAAGTAAACTTCGGGAGTTAGTCTATCCTGATTTGGTAGTGGAAGAGGCGTCCTAATGAAAACCATTTACCTGGATAACAATGCGACAACCCGTGTAGCTGATGAAGTCTTCGAGACCATAAGGCCTTTTTTCACGGAGCGTTATGGAAACCCATCGAGCATGCACTTTTTTGGCGGTAGTGTGGGCCGGGAAATTGTAAACGCCAGGGAGAGCATGGCCCAGCTTCTGGGCGCCTCTCCCCAGGAGATAGTATTTACATCAGGAGGCACCGAGTCGGATTCAACCTCGATCCTGAGCGCGCTCAGCACTATGCCTGAACGTCGCGAAATAGTTACTACAAAAGTTGAGCACCCGGCAGTGTTAAACCTTTGCAAATACCTTGCACGGACTAAAGGTTACACCGTTAGATGGCTCTCGGTGGATAAATTCGGTAAGCTTGACATGGAGGAAGTCAAGAGAGCCATTACAGACAATACCGCTATTGTTTCGGTGATGTGGGCTAATAACGAAACGGGAGTCATGTTTCCGATAGAGGAAATCTCTGAGATCGCGGCGGCAAGGGGCGCTTTGACTCATACAGACGCTGTCCAGGCGGTAGGAAAAATCCCTATAAATCTGGGTAAATCAAATATAAATTTCCTTTCTCTGTCCGGGCACAAACTTCACGCTCCAAAAGGTATAGGCGCTTTGTACATAAAAAGGGGGACACGTTTCGCCCCGTTCATGATCGGCGGACACCAGGAGTTCAGCAGACGTGGCGGCACGGAAAATGTTCCGGGAATAGTCGGTCTTGGTTGTGCGGCTCGTCTTGCAATGAAGAACTTTCAAGAAGAGAACACCCACGTAAAGAACATGAGGGACCGCTTACAGCAAGGATTGCTGAAGAAGGTGTCTCAATCAAGGGTAAATGGTCACATTGAAGCTCGGCTCCCCAATACGTTGAATATTGGTTTTGAATTCGTGGAGGGTGAAGCGATTCTCATGAGAATGGATGAGAAAGGTATTTGCGCTTCTTCGGGATCCGCCTGTACTTCGGGTTCGCTTGAGCCGTCCCATGTTCTGAGGGCTATGGGTGTGCCGTTTACAGCGGTTCACGGCTCAATAAGATTTTCTCTTTCCCGATACAACACGGAAGATGAAATCGAATACGTAATTGAAGAAACGCCCAGGATCATATCGACTCTCAGAGCCATGTCTCCATTTAACGTTGAAAATATGAACGCCGCATGTATAGTTCAATAGAAATCCATGGAGCCGTGAGCGCCCAGGCAAAGGCCTAGTTCAAGACACGATTAGCGAAGTCTACCAAGCGCCTAGGTTCATTCCCGATATATCGTGGCGCCGACGCGGGTTGAGCGCAAATCCGGATCGATTTTCAGTTCCTGCGTCTGTCTCTACCCGCTGAGGCTTGCTCCTACGTGATGATTAATATGTCTTTAAAATTCCTTCGGCTGTAACGAGATTCCCAATTCTATAAGTGGATTCAGGCCCTTGCAAGATCCTGTATGAGGTTTGTAGGGCTACCCTACGCTCAACCAGAAATGGAGGCCAAAATGAATGGGGATAATCCGGACCAGGCAAATACTCACAGTGACACTACTCCTTTCAATCCGGAAAAGATGGCGGTCAAAGATGTTGAATCATACCTCAAGGTAGGTTCTGATGGATTGACCGAAACAGAGGCCCGGAAACGGCTCCAACAATATGGAAACAACGAACTGATTGAAACAAAAGTGAGTCCGTTGATAAGGTTCCTGTCTTTCTTTTGGGGGCCAATGCCATGGATGATCGAGATTGCGGCCCTGTTGTCCCTTGTGGTTAAACATTGGGCCGATTTTGTCATAATTATGACACTACTGATATTCAACGCTCTGGTGGGTTTCTGGCAGGAACATAAAGCCAGTAACGCTCTAGAAGCTCTGAAAGCTCAACTGGCGCTCATGGCCAGGGTAAAACGGGAAGGTAGTTGGCGGGAACTGGAGACCAAATTTCTTGTTCCTGGTGACATAATTCGAGTCAGAATGGGGGATGTTGTCCCTGCAGATGTCAAACTCGTTCAAGGCGACTATATAAGCGTTGATCAGGCCGCTCTGACAGGAGAGTCTCTGCCGGTGGACAAGAATGTGGGCGCCATGGCTTTCTCGGGTTCGGTAGTCAAGCAGGGGGAGATGGTCGCAATCGTAACGGGCACCGGTTCCAACACTTTCTTTGGTCGAACCGCAAAACTGGTGGAGACGGCTGGGGCGGTATCGCATTTTCAGAGGGCCGTCCTCCAAATTGGTGACTACCTGATTTATTTGAGTCTAGGTTTAGTCGCTATACTGATCTTAGTCCAGCTAGAGCGGGGGACTCCATTTTTGGAACTTGTGCAATTTTCCCTCATTCTTACCGTGGCCTCTATTCCAGTGGCTATGCCCACAGTGCTTTCAGTCACAATGGCAGTAGGCGCCTTAGCGCTTTCCAGAATGAAAGCTATAGTCTCCAGACTGGAGTCTATTGAGGAGATGGCTGGGATTGACATCCTGTGCTCTGACAAAACCGGGACTCTAACTCAAAACAAATTGACGTTGGGTTCTCCTGTCACTTTTGGGGCCAAAAATCAGGATGACCTCATTCTGGCGGGAGCATTGGCCTCGATAGCCGAGAATCAGGATCCCATTGATCTTGCGGTCATTGACGGGTTGAAAAATAAGGAGGCTTTGCAAAATTACAAGACGGTCAAGTTTGTTCCGTTCGACCCAATCGGTAAGAAGGACAGATCTGAAGTTTTAGACTCAGCGGGAACCTCGATCAGTTTTACCAAAGGGGCGCCTCAGGTGATTCTGGATCTTTGTGGCCCTGACCCTGAAACCAGAAAAAAGGCCGACCAAAGTGTGGAAGATTTGGCTTCAAAGGGGTTTAGAACGCTTGGGATAGCCAGCAAGACCCAAGCTGAACCGTGGATTTTTCTGGGCATTCTACCTCTCTTTGACCCACCGAGAATTGATTCGGCCCAAACAATCGCCAGCGCAAAAGAACACGGTATCGATGTCCGAATGGTCACCGGAGACAACGTGGCTATCGCAAGGCAAATTGCCGGTCAGCTTGGTCTGAGGACGAACATAGTAGAAGCGCGCAACGCGTTCTCCGACCACGATGATTTCGATCATCCCTCAGCCGAGGCTCAACGAATGATAGAAAACGCTGACGGTTTCGCTCAGGTTTTTCCTGAACACAAATATGGGATCGTAAAAGCCCTCCAGGAAAGGGGGCATTTGGTGGGAATGACCGGGGATGGGGTAAACGATGCGCCGGCGCTAAAACAGGCCGATGTGGGTGTAGCGGTAAGCGGGGCTACCGAAGCCGCTAGAGCCGCTGCTTCCCTAATTCTTACCGCTCCGGGTTTGTCGGTAATAGTCAATGCGGTAGAGGAAGCCAGGAAGATTTTTGAGCGCATGAATAGCTACGCCATATATCGGATTTGCGAAACAGTTCGGATAATGTTTTTCGTAGTTTTGGCCATGATATTCTACAATTTCTACCCGATAACCGCTATCATGATAATTCTGTTAGCTTTTTTCAATGACATTCCCATTATGGCCATAGCTTATGACAACACTTTGCTTGATCCCAAGCCGGTGAAGTGGCAGATCAGGAGAGTTTTAACGGTTTCCACCGTATTAGGAGCCATCGGAGTCGTAGAGACTTTTGGCTTGCTCATGATTGCAAAAAATTGGCTGGGGCTTGACATCGCGGAAATCCAAACGTTTATTTTCCTCAAACTGGCAGTTGCCGGGCACTTAACACTTTTTGTAGCGCGAACTCAGCGTCCTTTCTTTTATCGTCCGTTCCCTGCGCCTATTTTGATATGGTCTGCGGTAGTTACCAAGGTCCTCGCCACACTGCTGGTTGTTTATCCTTTTGGTCTGATTGCCCCAATAACCTGGGCGAATGTAGGTCTTATATGGGGTTATTGTTTAATCTGGATTGTCATTGAGGATGTAGCCAAGCTTATCGTTTACAAACATATTCGACTTGTCGGCGCCCGTCACAAGAAATTCTTGCATATTTTGAACAGACCACTGGCCAATCATATCTTTACGGGAAGATCACGAAGCTGAAACGAACAAGTTGATTATTGTACACTAGCCTGGTTCCAAATGCATGACTTCTTCGCCTTCCTGGATATCTCTTAAAACCAGGAAGGCAGAAATCATGTCTTTTTTATGTAACTGACTTTTAGATATTCATGCAAGGCATTGAGATCCATTACAGCTTTTTTACAAAACTATATTTTACAGCCAAAACGGATAAAAATTTGTTTATCGAAGTCCGCATTTGGCTGCACAGTGAAAGTAAGGACTCCCGATACCTGAAAACGTTTGACCCATGCAATACCTATAACATGCGCTTTCTTTCCACTCCCCGCGCTGTTCCACACCAAACTGTACGCTGCCCTTGTTAGTTTTGTTGAACCCGTCCATCCACCCTTTTGCCTGCCATGTCCGCCACAGGGTCTGAGCCAGGACAAAGAAGCCAGCTAAAGCAAACAACACAATTCCAAAGCTGATAAGGAGTTGCAAATCCATCATGTGCCTCCTGTTTCATTCAATTTTCCATAAAATATAGATGCGATAAGCTAGTCTTTGATTCGCATATAATCAGAGGGAAATGCGAAATATAGTTGGACCTTTTTTGAATCTGATTGACATCATGATTATGATTTTTTTGAATTACAATGATACGATTGGCCTGTGGAGATTGACCACATGACTCGAAACCAACGACTAATTATCGATGCGCTTTTCCTTGGAGTGGTGGGAGCTTTAAGCGCTCAATTATTTATGTTTTTGCTCAATGGCTCCCAGAATTTTTTCCTGGGTTGGTTGGCTGGCTACCGACCTCCAGGATTACCGGAGGAAGGGGGCGTGTTACTGGAGTTTTTCGGCCCGCATAGTCGTTGGCTGATCCCGTTGTCGACCACACTGGGAGGTCTTATCTCGGGAATACTGGTTTATTCAATAGCTCCCGAGGCCGAGGGCCACGGGACCGATACGGCTGTTAAAGCATACCACGGAAGCGCTGGATACATTAGACCGCGAGTGCCTTTCATAAAAATGATCGCCTCAGCGATAACGATAGGATCAGGAGGATCTGCCGGCCGGGAAGGGCCAACAGCCCTTATCAGCGCCGGGATAGGATCAATTTACGCTTCAATTTTCAATCGTTCAGAGCAGGAAAGGCGAACTATTGTCCTGATTGGTATGGCTGCGGGATTATCGGCCATTTTTCGTTCGCCCATAGGTTGCGCTATCTTCGCTGTAGAAGTTCTGTATCGAGACATGGAGTTTGAAGCTGGCGCTCTTTTTTACGCAATGCTGGCATCCATAGTCGCTTACGTTTTAAATGCGGCGTTTGTCGGCTGGCAGCCACTCTTTCAGATTCCAGCGGACATTGGTGTTACGGAATTCACAGAATACTTCTGGTACGTTTTTCTAGGCATAGCCGCTGGCCTTGTCGCCACCATTCTCCCTACCATTTTCTACGGTTTTCGTGACTGCTTCAAACGAATACCGATCGCCAATATATTCAAGCCTGCTATCGGTGGATTCCTATTGGGTGTTTTAGCTCTTTTCCTGCCTCAAGTTCTGGGCGGCGGTTATGGCTGGATTCAGGAGGCTATTAACGGAAAACTTCCAGTCTATATGCTATTGGCGCTAGTTTTCGCGAAAATACTATCTTTTTCTTTCACGGTGTCATCAGGGGGGTCGGGAGGAATATTCGCTCCATCCCTTTTTGTTGGAGCGATGCTGGGTGGATTTATGGCCCACTTGCTAGGTCAACCATGCGCCCCGTTTGTTGTCATAGGTCTCGTGGCGGTGTTTGGCGCCGCGGCCAGGGTTCCTTTCGCAACACTTCTCATGGTAGCGGAAATGACTGGCGGATATCAATTGCTCGTGCCGGCCGCCACCGCTCTTAGTGTGAGCTTGGCCATCCAGATGACGTTGACCAGGCGTCTGACTTACAAAAGTCTCTATGAAGGGCAAGTGCGCAGCAGGGCCGATTCTCCGGCCCACCATGCGGAACACATTAAGGTTGCGATAAATCTGCTCAGAAACGGGCAAGTCCCGTCTTCTGTGGTGGGGGAGCGATTGAATCTCCTCGGGTTGTTGGAAAAAGGTATAGAGCTGGATTTGGGTGACGGACAAAAACTTGATATAATTCAATTATCCTATGAAGATCCTTGCCTGGGAGATTCATTTCGAAGTGTCTGCATGCTAAAAAAACTTGGGACTAACGAGAATGTCGCTATGATAAGACAAGGGAAAATTTATCTTCCAGATGCCGAGGAATCGTTGCATGCAGGTGACAAGATATTGGCGCTAGTGTCGACCT
>CAWJXP010000047.1:0-220580 GCA_963846725.1 uncultured delta proteobacterium
TGAAAAGGCCATAATATCGATATGCGAGCGCAAACACCAATGAAGCGACAAATACTAAAGTAAGAGCGTTCATAAGTTTTCTCCTATGTCAGATGCGCATCGTAATCCCAAAAATTTGACATTTTGTTGACCGATTGACTTGTGCATATAAACAACTCCACCCTGGCGCCGGGTCTCGAACGGAGCAGGAGAGTGATTACAAAAGCGAACATTCCCGCCCTGGTGGCGCCAACCGTGAAAACTTGGGCTGGCCTGACGCTTTTAAATTTCTATGATTTTGACACTTGACATGTAAAGGGTGAATGACCAAATGAGAGTCATGGTTAGCGGCGGTATAAACAGGCTAACGGTACATATCCCGGGGGTAACAGGCGCATTAGTCTGAACGAACACAATCAGGGGATTGATTTGAGGTGAGTCTTGATCAAGGCAAGAACAGATTCACTTTGCGGTTTGAAACAGGTCCTGCATGGTTTCAAAAAGAAGTGATTTGGATATCGGTTTGGAAACATAGGCGTTCATGCCGGCTTCGAGACAGGCTTCTTCGTCTTTCTTAAAAGCGTGAGCGGTCATGGCGATGATGGGGATTTGTTTACCGGTTTCCTTCTCAGATTCTCTGATAGCTCTGGTAGCTTCCAGACCATCCATCTCCGGCATTTTGTACATCCATCAGTATTAGATCAAAATCTCCGGTCTTATGTTTTTCGACGCCATCCAAACCGTTATTAGCGACAACAACAGAGTGCCCTTTTTTCTCCAGTATTAGCGTGGCCATTTTTTGATTGACCAGATTATCTTCGACCAACAGGATCCTCAAGGGTTTTAGCTGTGGAAGTTTGTTTTTTCTCTACAGGAGGATGGCTTGCGGGTTTGGTTTCGACCACAGGAGACAATGTGACGGCTATAGTATGTAAAAGATCTTTGTAATTAAGAGGCTTACACAAATACCCGTCAACTCCTAATTCGGCGCATCTCTCACAGCCACCTGTCTGATCAGCGGAAGACATGATTATTATCTTCAAATTTAGGCGTTTGGGATCATTACGAATCATTTCGGTCAATTTGAAGCCGTCAATTTCCGGCATCATGACGTCTATCAACGCTATTGCGATAGAGTCTCCGGTCTGGCCGCAAGAATTTATGATTTCGAGAGCTTTTCCGGCGGATTCAGCCATTACCGGTTTCATGCCCCATGATTCAATGGTTTTTTTCAGAATTTTTCGGTTAACTTCATTGTCATCAACGACTAAAATTATTTTGTCCCGGACAACGGCTAGATCTTTGGCACGGTCCTCATCTGAAAGGCCATGTCTAACTCCAAGTCTGCATGTGAAATGAAAGACGCTGCCTTTTCCAGGTTCACTCTCTACCCAGATTTTGCCGTTCATCATGTTCACAAGTTGGCTGGTAATAGCCAGTCCCATCCTGTACCCCCATATTTACGTGTTGTGGACGAATCCGCCTGGGTGAACGGGTTAAATATCATTTCCTGGTTTCTGTTACGCCCACTCCAGTATCGCAAACTTCAAATTTAAGCTCTACCTCGTCTGGTGTTTGGGATACGACACAGACATTCAATGAAATTACGCCTGCTTCCGTAAATTTGATAGCGTTTCCCACTAAATTGACTATGATCTGCCGGAGACGTCCCAAGTCACCCGTCACTACTTCCGGTACTTCGGCATCAACGTTACAGACAAGATTCAAATTTTTTTGGTGGGCTCTTATAGCTAAAGATTGCATGATTTCGTCAAGACGATTCCGATTCGGAAATCGCTGTAATCAAGGTCCAGTTTTCCAGCTTCTATTTTTGAAAAATCGAGTATGTCATTTATCAGGGAGAGCAATGATTTCGCCGAATAATTAACCAGGTTTAAATTCTCGCGCTGTTCCTGAGTCAGTTCGCTATCGGAGAACAACGTGAGTCATACCAAGTATGCCATTCATCGGTGTCCTGATTTCATGGCTCATTACCGCCAGGAAATCACTCTTGGCGCGATTTGCTTTTTTGAATTCTCCGCGGGCAGTGACCAATTCCGACTCTATAAGTTTTCGTTCAGAGATATCCCGGATGATACCTATGAACCCAATTTCGTTACCTATTCTCATTTCGCTGACAGAAATCTCCAATGGAAAGATGGTTTTGTCTTTTCTCTCTTCCTTCAATTTCTCTGGTCTTTCCAATTATCTCGTTTTTCCAGTTTCCAGGTATTTTTGAACGTATCCATCATGGAGGCCTCTATGTGGCTCCGGTATTATTGTATTTACGTTTTTTCCAATCACTTCACTGGCCGTATATCCAAAAATCCTCTTTGCCGCGGGGTTGAAAGTCTGGACTATTCCCCGACTATTGATGGTTATGATAGCGTCAATAACGTTCTCACAATTGCTCTGATTCTCTGTTCGCTTCGAACTAGTTGTTTCTTCAGCGGTTTTTCGAAGTCTCTCATTCTTGTATGCTTGAACAATACCGGCGCATGTTGCCAAGAAAGGTTCCAGGAAATCCACTACACCCTGGTTAAAACCGCCTGGCCTGTTGGCGATCCCTATCATTCCGACAAATACATCAGCCGCATGGAATGGTAGTCCCAGGAAGGAACGCAAAGCAGGGTGCCCTTCTGGAAGGCCGCCGCTGCGTGGATCGTTCTGGATCGTTCGAAATTACCGGCCTCTCTGTGATGATTGCGCTGCCAAAGAGAGTATTCAAGTTGTGAAATTCAAGGCCCTCGTTTGAATATTTTTCGTAAAATGCGCGTGTAGGCGTCATTCCACGCAATATTTGTAATGGCGAAGGTCTTAATATAAGGTTGATTATCCTCGTCTCTCATGATCTCAGCGATGAAGCCATACTCACCTTGAGTAAGTTCCAAAAGGGCGTTCAAAACCCCTTCAAAAAGTTCGCGAGGGTTGGGGTCCAAAAAATAACGATTTTGAGCGATGGTAAGGGTATTTAACAAGTTGTTGCTGGCCCGCAGTTCCTCAGTCAGTCGATCTGCCATTTGCAAGGCGTTTAAACGGTTGTTGAGCAGGGTGAGAGTAAGCCCGAACAGTAGGAGACTGATTATTGTTCCACTGGCAAAAGTGAGCCAAGCTTTTGCGTAACCCGCTACAGACGCATGGATGCCCGGTTGTGTGAATCTGAGAGTCCAGGGGCGACCGTTGAAATCGACCTGTAATTCTTACGTAAACTTCGGCGGTAGATCTATGTCCTTGCCTTCGACGGCCTGACTGTCGTAGAGGATCGAATCATTTGATAACAACGTGCCGTCGTAGACCTGTAATCTAATCCGCAAGCTTTCCTGCGAATCCCAACCACCAAGGATGCCGCTCATTAGATTCGTCATCCGGTAGGGGCTGTAAACCCCTCCAACAAGAGCTTTGCGTCGCTGTTCAACCGTCCTTATGGGCATCCCTTTGCTGTAAACGGGAACGTACATCAGGGTACCCGCTTGAACGTCAGACTCTGTTTCCTGCACCAGGTGGACTTTTCCGGATAGCGCTGCGGTATTCTGATCTAGAGCCCGTTCCATAGCTGCCCTGCGCACGGGTTCGGAAAACATGTCATAGCCAAATACGCGTAGGTTCCGGCCTACAAAAGGCTCGAGATAGATGATTGAGGAGTACAGGTTCTCTATCGCCTTCCGGCCACAATTTGTAATTCGGGAAGCCTTCGCTTCGTATCTCCAGGATGTGTTGCGCCAAACGACCAGGCGGAATCCGGGCAGCAAAGCCGATGCCCTGGATGCCGGGGAAATTGGATTCCAGGTTCAGGCGTTGAGTGAGGATCCGCCATTCATCACGAGTGACCTTATCCGAAGCGTCGAAAAAAGCAGCCCCACAGAGAAGGATTTGTTCGTGAGCTTCAAGCCTGTCAGCGATCTTGCCCCTGATTTCGTTGCACGCGAAAATCGAATTCCTGCTTCGCCAGAACATCTGCGTCGGATTTCACATAATAGGCGGCTAATGTGGTGAAGGTCATGGAAGCCGCCAGGATCGCCCATGCCAGCCACACTTTTCGGCGCCCCAACTCTCGGACATGGACAGTTTTATTGTTGGGGCTCTGGTTCAAGAGGCCTCCATCAGAGGATGAATTTGAGGGACACTGGTCTTTGGTCCAGTAGACGCCAGGTAATAGAGAGTTTTGCAATAGCGCAATTCACGATATCAGCGTAGCAAATAATTCCGCCTTATGGACAAACTCCATGACGAAGTGTTTCTTATCAATAAACGCTTATTGGCTATATTGTCAAACCGGTCATTTCTTTTTCGGTCTTCTGGGTTTTTCGTCGTAAAGTAAAATGTGTAGTATCAGGATGACGGCTCCCGCTGACGCTATAAGAAAAAATATAATTGCTATGGCAGGGTAGCCCAGAATCTGAAACGTAGTAGGTATCCGCGCCATTAACCCGGCTCCGATGATTACGGACGCCAACAACAATCCTAAAGTGATTCTGTTGGCAATTTTTTGCATGCCTCCTACAAATCTGTTTTCATCAAGCAGGTCAACTTTTACCTGGAACCTGTTGATGGCCATTTGCTCCAGCACGGAGCTTAAAGACCTTGGCAGGTTGCTGATCGAATCCTTAAATTCCCAAATTCCCGAAATAACGTTGCCAACAGTGACACGGCCGGCCAGATACTGAAGCATAATCTTTCCAGCATATGTACGTAAGCTGGAATTGGGGTCGAAGTTGGGGTCCAGGGCTGCGGCGACCTGGTCCAGTTGCAGAATTGTCTTGCCGAGCATAGCCAGATCCTTTGGGACCCTTATTCCGCATTCCCTGGCTACACTCGTGAACTCAAGAATCAACTTCCCCATCTGAATTTGTCCCAGAGTTGTATTGCCGTAACGGAAAATGAGTTCAACCGTCCGACGATCGTACTTGGATGCGTCGAAGTTGTCCATCTTCTCGCCGATTGAAGCGGCGATGTGAGCCGCATCTTCAGGTTCACCGTTGCTCATGGCAACCAGAAATCGTATCAGCTTTTCCCTCATCCCGGGTGTAATCCGGGCCACCATTCCCAGATCCAGTATCCCGATTCGGCCATCCTTCGTAAGCACAAGGTTCCCAGGATGGGGATCGGCGTGAAAAAATCCGTCAACCAGGATTTGTTTCAAATATGCCCTAAAGGTGTCTTCCAGTAACAGAGCCCTGTCAATGTCGGGTTTGACGGAATCGGACAAGAGCGTTATCTTTGTGCCCTCTATGAAACCCATTGTGAGAATTCGTTGAGTAGTAAGCGTCTCAATTGGAATGGGAACCACGATGTTGTTAAATTCCTGAAGGTTCTTTCTGAGGGTGATCAAATTTCGCATTTCCTGCAGGTAGTCGAGTTCACGTAACATACTGCTATTGAATTCCTGAAACATGTCATCGACACCATACAACTCACCGATCTCGGTATTTTTTTGGACAAACCCGGCGATAGCCCCAATTACTTCCAGGTCAGTCATAACGGTTTCCCGGATGTTTGGCCTTTGCACCTTGACGACCACGGTTCTGCCGTCAAGGGTCAGGGCGCGATGAACCTGACCGATGGAAGCGGCTGCGATGGGCTCCGGGTCAAACTCCGTGAACGCCTCTGAAACTTCTATTCCCAACTCGGCCTCTTATAGTCTCCTGAGCCTGCTCGAAGGGGAAACCTTTGACCTCGCTTTGAAGACGCCCTAGAGCGTCAACGTATTCTCGAGGAAGTATATCGGGTCTTGTAGAAAGGAATTGTCCCAGCTTTACGAAAGTTGGCCCCAGGGTCTCAAGGTCTCTGGCGAGTTCTTCCCCTTCCAATGTTACTCTAGATGCCTCGCGTTGGCTTTTTTCGAGCATCTTGTCGAGACCGGTTTTTCTTGCGATGTCGTAGAAGCCGTATCTCACAAGTAACAAGGCAATGTCCTTGTATCGCTTGAGATGAGTCGTCTTTATCGGGAGAACCATCACAAACCTCGTTAAGTTATAATTTTGGTTTGAAAGCCGAGACTCGTCAACAAATCCATTAGTATTTAAGTTGGGAGAAAAATCAACAGGCGCTGGAATACATCCCAGTTTTTAAGACAACTACATTGCGAGGATGATCATCAAATTGTGGGAGCCAGCAATACTGGATCGAGCCCTGTGAGTCTAATACCAACCAGTTGTATTCTCAATGTGTTAGGCGCCAGAAGTCAATGACATCTTTATTGGTTGATAACTGGTCGCCTGATTCTGATGTTGGACCAGGGACCAAAAATATCGTGAAACAACAATACCGAAACTTGTATAATTCATAGTCTCAAATGGTTTGGGCGGCGGCGCAAGCTTTTGCCGCGCCGTCCCTGACCGAAATCCTGCAACAAGTATTTGGTGACAGTTTTTTGAAATTAGTTGTATTCAGTCTTTACTGAAGATCAATTACACTCTGGTGGGAATAATTCTTGGCTTTGTGAGGAGAGGATAGTCTCAATGGAGAAAGTTGTCGGTCTGATCGGGTCGCCCAGGAAATTGGGGAACAGCGAACTGATCGTTAAGGAGATAAGCCGCAATGTCCCCGAAGAACATGAATTGGTATTGGCGCATCTCACCAAGATGGACCTGAAGCCTTGCTACAGGTTGTTATCAATGTCTGTTCAAGCAAGGACGATGCTCCTTGAACGACAATATGTCTGCAGTGCTCGATGAGTTAATCGATGCGAACGGTTTGATTCTGGCGGCGCCGACCTACTTCCTGGGCCCTTATGGAATCGTAAAGGTATTTACAGACCGTGCTCTCATGTTTTTGGCGAGGATTGAAGAATTTTACGGTAAACCAGCGGTAACAGTCGCTTTGGCAGGCATATCGGGGGGAGAAGGTTACAGCTCGATGGCGCTTGCCTCAGCGGCTTTTTGTATGGGGTTTGATGTTAAGGATCAAGGGTTGGTTTATGCTGCGCTTCCAGGAGAAGCGCTTTTGAGTGAAAAAAATAAAGTCATAGCCGCTCACTTAGGCAAGGTCCTTCTCGATCCGGATTATGTTAGAAAACCAAATGATCACGAATGTAACCTCTGCTCTGGAAACACCTTCAAATTTCATGCAGATGATGAGATTGAATGCCTCTCCTGTCATAATCGTGGCAAAATAAAATTTCTCAACGGGACCCCGCATTTAGAGATTACGCCCGATTCACACAATATCCTTGGCGACTTAAAGTCAAGAGTGGCTCATCGCTCGTGGCTTATGGGGATGAAGGACAAGTTTAAAGAAAAGAAGGCGATCTTGAGAGAAGTTTCTATCGGATATTCGAATGAGGGAAGGTGGGTTCATAAAAAAGGTGAGGACTATTAGAGGGACAGTTGCAGACGGCTAAAATTCTGGAGTGACGGTTTTCCGCATGCAACGGATTGGCGAAGATTCAGGCCCACCGGAGAGAAGTGCATTGAGGACTATTGGGTTTCTGATGATTTTCTTGAGATGACGCTCTGAGTGATTGTAAGTGAGATGTTCAGGTTTTGAAGATTTGATCCGTTTAATTGATTGAATCTCACCTCGGATATTGTCCGGTCAGGGCTCTGAGACAGCGCTGTCCAAAGGTTGTCTATTTCGGACAGACTTAAATTGTAAGAGTAACTGTTCCCCATTGCTATGGTCCAGTCCGGCATGGGCAGTGACCAAACTATTCCCGTATCCTTTATGTACAGCCTCATGGCCGTTATGTCCACCTTCCCGCGAGAGGTCACAGTCGCTGAAACCTTTATCGTGGATGGCTTGATATTGTTAAGCATGGCGGCTGAATATTTTGGATACAGTGTAAAGACAACCTCCGCGTCCCCGAGAGCCACGAAAGTGGTCGGAGCGGGCTCAGACCCCTCAACAGACTCTGTTGAGACGGCGTGAGAAGCGAATTGTCTGTGCACCGGTTCGTCCATGAGTTTTCTCAGTGGATTAGGCTCAGTATTGAGAGGGGTAGGGTATATTCCATCGGGAGTCGGAAAAGCATGGAATCCGTTACCAAGGCGCCTGTCGTCGACAGGACCGCCAGCCTGGACAAACGGAAGCTTTCCAGTCAGAAATCCATCCAGGTTCAAAGGAATATTAACAAAGCCTCCGACTGTTTCATAGGACCCATAGATCTGGTCCCGCCCGACTTCATATCTAAGGATCAATGCCCCGTTCCAGGGCTTAAAATCAACGCCGCCCCGGACTCCATAGACACTGTAACGTACGTCATAATTGTAAATGTTGAGCTTGAAGCGCAAATCGTGGGACTTGTCGAACAGAGATGTTGTGTACCCCGCCTCAAAATCCATGTTAGGTGGTCCGCTAATCAGTTCCCCATCAAGATAATGTGGTCCCCTGAAGAGGTTACCATAGTAATTGAAGTTCAGGTCTACAACGTCCTTGTTTGGCAACAAAGCCGCCATTTCGGCTCCCACTCCAGCCGCCGACCACCATTGGCCCAATATTCGTGTCGAATCATAAAAGCCGTTAAATCCGACCATTATGTTCGGATTCAGCAATTTCCGGTATCCTCCCCCAAAGGATAGATCAACTCTGTGTTGAGGAAAAGAACCGGGAACCTGCCAAAAGTCCTGAAACTCGACGTGGCCCTGACCAAAAAAGGTGTCTGACCATTTGAGGTGAAGTGGAACAAAAATATCTCCTATAAAACGGCCGAGGCTATAATCCTTGCCGAAGCTGTAGAGATATCCAGCCTGCAAATTGGGAATAGAAGGGAGTATCCCATCCAGCATCCCATAGGTGAACTGCGCTGTTTTGATCTCTGGAGACTCATCGAGAAAGCTCTTAGGCTCCAAGAGAGGTCGAGACGGCTTGAGCAGAGAGGCCACGTCTCGCCACGTTTCCCTGAGCAGGGGTTTCAAGTCCCGGGTCGAATTGTTGAGCTGGGCGGTAACTGGCCCTACAAAACAGAATGTCAGCATGAACAAGACCAGCGTGACTGTTGCCCTGATCGACGAGGAACGGATCAGGAGTCTCAACAAAATGGGACTTGTCACATCTGGTATTTGTTGAATATTTTGACATTTTATGTCTTATAAAAAATTATTAAATATATTATATAATGTAATATATAATTTAATCTGAAATATTCATTGAATTAATGAGGTCTTATATTTTACAAATACAATAAAGTCAATAAATAAACATAAAATAAGATTTATCTCAAAATGTTACTAACAATATTTAATGTAAGTGCGGTTGTTGGGATGGTTATGGGATAAAAAAATGGAAAGGCAAAATCTCTCAGAGATCAGAGGACCTTCGAGAGATTTTGGATCGGTTGGTAGGAATGCAGAGCCGCTTCTATTCACGGCTCCGAGGTGGGAATCTAATCTCTGTATTTTTTTGTTAATTTTCTGATATCGTTTTCTGTAAACTCAAGGCCGTGCTCTTCCATGAGTTTCTTTTTCGATCTTTAGCAGCTCTTCCAATCTTATATCAGATCCGTATACGCCGACCATCTTGTGGTTTTTGTCTCTAATCGGGCCTGACACCGTAATACAAAGGGCCCCGGTTATCCTGGAGGTGAAAGGGCCGAGGACATGAATCTTCCCGTCTTTGACCGGCATTATAAACCATGACCTATCAGAGAAATCTTCATTATCCTTAAACTCGACAAACTTGGATTTATCAGCTATGTCGGTGATGTTGGCGGTAATCTTCTGCCCTTCCATGTTCACGACGTAACAATATTGTATGAAAGGGTATTTCCTGAGAAAGTCGTGCATGGCCTTTTCCATGGTTTTTACATCCATGGTTGTCATTGGGGTGGAAGATATGAATCTCTCGACGATCTTGGACGCCATCTCCCTTGCTATAAGCTTCATTCGATCCCAATCCGAGATAAACAATTCCGGAAGATGTCGTTTGACAAAAGCCAGCATCTCCTTGTCCGACATTGCTGTAACCCGGCCGTTTTCATACTGCTCCATTACTATGTCATAAATCCTGGAAATTGCAGGGTGGTTCTTGTCAACCCATTCTTCCTTGGGTACTGCCAGTTTGGTGTTGATCCAATGAGCGATACCGGCCAGACCGGATTTGTCTGTAATGTTGACAAGTGGTGGCTTTCCCAGAATCGTTGCGGTGTCGAATATGTTGTAGATCTCTTCGTTTTTGAGCACCCCATCCGCGTGAACGCCGGCGCTTGTCGTATTAAACGATTTTCCGACGAGGGGATAATTATCCGGAATTTTATGGCCGAGTTCCATTTCAAAATATTCGGCGATCTCAGATATTACCCGTGGCTCCATCCCGTCAGGATGGCCCCTCAGCGACATATATTCTACGACCAAAGCTTCCAGCGGTGTGTTGCCCGTTCGTTCTCCTATTCCAAGAAGGGTACCGTTGACGACCGAACACCCATACAACCAGGCGGACACAGCGTTTGTCAGACCCTTATGAAAATCATTGTGACCGTGCCATTCCAGCAGATCTTCGGGAACATTCGCATCGTCAATCATGGATCGAATAAGCTTAGGCACACTGCGTGGAAGAGCCGACCCCGGGAATGTAACCCCAAAACCCATGGTGTCGCACAAGCGAATCTTGATCTCAACTCCGGACTCTTCCCGGATTTCCATGATCTTCTGCGCCAAGGGGACGCAGAATCCGTAAATATCCGCCCTGGTTATGTCCTCGAAATGGCATCGTGGAGCAATCCCCTTTTCGATTGTTGTCCGCACCATGTCCAGGTATTTTTCCATGGCTTTCCGTCGATCCAGCCCCATCTTGAGGAAGATGTGGTAGTCCGAAACCGACGTCAGAATGCCGGTTTCTGTAAGCCCCATAGCTCTAACGTGGCTCAGGTCTTTTTTCTGAGCCCTGATCCAGCCAGTTATTTGGGGATACTGATAGCCCTTTTTGCGACAAACCTCTACAGCTTCCCTATCCTTTTTCGTATAGAGAAAGAATTCGGACTGTCTGATTATTCCCCTGGGACCTGAGAGTCTATGAAGAAAGTCGAAAAGTCTCGATATCTGTTCAACGGTGAAAGGAGGCCTGGCCTGCTGACCGTCCCTGAAGGTGGTATCCGTCATGAGGAAGTTCTTCGCGGGATTTATCGGAATCATGGCAAAATCGAAATCGATTTTTGGCACTTCAGTGTATGGGAATATATTCCTCAATAGGTTCGGTTTCTCGACTTCGCGAAGGAACCTCTCTTTGCTGAACTTGTTGAACTCGTGATATAGCACGCCTCTTTTAGGATCCCATGTGGCCATGGTAAAGCTCCTTAAACCTGTATACAGTTTCTAGTATTCAAATATTAAGATGTTTCTAATTCTTTGTTTTGACAACACTTAACCCTAGTTCTTTTAGCTGGTCCGGGCTTACCGGAGTTGGAGCGCCCGTAAGTGGACACGTGGCCCTCTGCGTCTTGGGAAACGCTATCACGTCACGAATTGATTCCGATCCGGTAAGAATAGCGGTCAGTCGGTCCATTCCAAAAGCGATCCCTCCGTGGGGCGGAGCGCCGTATCTTAAAGCCTCCAACAGGAATCCGAATTTTTGCTCCGCCTGTTCAGAATCAATCCCCAGAGCCTTAAAAACTCGCTGTTGAACATCGCTTCTAAAAATCCGCATGCTGCCTCCGCCTATTTCGGATCCGTTAAGCACAAGATCATAGGCTCGGGATCTTACTGAACCCGGATCCGTTTCGAGAAAGGCCAGGTCCTCTTGCATAGGAGAGGTGAAAGGGTGGTGCATCGCCTTGAAACGCTTCTCATCTTCGTCGTATTCAAACATGGGGAATTCCGTTATCCAAACGAATTTGAATTCCCCAGCCGGAATAAGCCCCAATTTTGCGCCAAGCTGATTTCGCAAATTACCAAGCACATCGTTGACTATTTTCGTTGAATCCGCAGCAAAGAGAATTACTGAGCCAGTCTTTGCCCCAACCAGGCTGTTAATGTCGAATTTTTCCTTGTCAGACAGGAATTTGGCTATAGGAGATTGCCATTCTCCGGATTCTTTGATCCTGGCGTACGCCACTCCTTTGCCTCCATAAATGGTTGCGAAGTCCCTCAAATCATCAAGTTCTTTCCTGGAAAGTTTGGAGCCGTCTTCCACATTGAGCGCCTTAACTATACCCCCGTTATCAATGGCGTTTCGGAAAACCCCAAATTGAGTTTCCTGAAGAACGGGCGTTACTTCCTTCAATTCGAGCCCAAATCTCACATCAGGTTTATCTAGGCCATATCGTAGCATGGCTTCCCTGTAGGTAATCTTGGGAAACGGCGTAATCAGGTCAGCGCCAAGAAGATCCTGGAACACCCCCTTTATCATTCTTTCCATAATTGAGAACAGAGCCTGCTCTTCTATAAAAGAAGTTTCGATATCCAACTGGGTGAACTCAGGTTGCCTGTCGGCTCTCAGGTCTTCGTCTCTGAAGCAGCGTACTATTTGGTAATAGAGCTCGAACCCGGCCACCATCAATAGCTGTTTAAATAGCTGGGGCGATTGGGGTAGGGCGTAAAAACTACCGGCGCTTAATCTACTGGGAACCAGATAATCTCTTGCTCCTTCTGGAGTGCTAGTGGTCAGGAAAGGTGTTTCAATTTCGACAAAATCTTCAGAGTTCAAAAAATTCCTGATTTGAGAATTCAGACGATGGCGGAACATGAGATTTTCTCTAGCTCCTGATTGTTTTCTCAAATCGAGATATCGATATTTGTATCTGATGGCGTCCGTAGGGTTTGTTTCTTCGTCTAGAGGGAAGGGTGGGGGATCAGAGGAGTTCAGAGTCCTGAGTTCGTCCACAAAAACTTCGATTTTACCTGTCGCTAGATCGAGGTTTATTGATTCGTCCGGGCGAAGACGAACTTCGCCACTTACGGCAATGACCCATTCAGGTCTGAGGTTGTGGGCGCGTCCGTGGGATTCCGGACAAAATTCGGGGTTGAAGACAAGTTGGACCAGGCCATTTCGATCTCTCAAGTCAATAAATATTACGCCGCCGTGATCGCGGCGTCTCATGATCCATCCCATCAGAATTACACGTTTGCCTACATCCGTATCAGACAATTCTTGTGAAAGATGGGATCGTTTCCACCCGTCCAAAGCTTGTAACATCAGGCTATTTCTCCTTGAACCGCTTGTTCGACGCCTGTCAGTTCAACCAGGCGCTGTTCCTTGGTTTTCATGTTTCGAACTGTGACCATTCCCTGGGCCAGTTCATTGTCACCCATCATGACCACCCATTGAGCGCCAATTCTGTCCGCAGTCTTCATTTGGGCCTTCAGACTCATATCTGAATACCGGGTTTCAACTGAAAAACCCTTACTCCTCAACTGATTGACGAGATCAAAAGAAATGTCTCGTGCGCCGGAACCTATGGTAGCGACAAAAACGTCAATTTGCCTCCGGAATACCGGATTTTCATCTGGCAAGTTCATGGCCAAGCGCTCGATACCAATGCCAAAACCAATGCCTGAAACATCCGGGCCCCCAAGTTCCCCGATAAGTGAGTCGTAGCGGCCTCCGCCTCCGATAGCTTTAGTACGTCCCAGTTGTGAGTGCACAAATTCAAAGGCTGTTCTGGAGTAGTAGTCAAGACCTCTCACCAGACGAGGCTCCCGGCGGTATTTCACGCCGATCCTATCCAAAGCCCCGAGCGTCCTTTGAAAATGATCCTGACACTCCATGTCAAGCCAGTCACTTATCAGTGGAGCGTCACGACTTATGATAGCGCATTCAGGTTCTTTGCAATCCAGAATTCTCAGGGGATTAGTGTCAAACCGTCTCTGACAGTCAGGACAGAGTTTAGTCAATGAGGGTTGGAGATATTTTTTGAGTTCCGACCGATACTGATCCCTACACTTCTTGCAGCCAACCGAATTGATTTCTACAGAAAAGTTTTCAGCCCCAAGTTCCTGAAAAATTGAAGAAGCAGCGAAAACAGTTTCAGCGTCAGTTAGATGTGAGTCGTCTCCGAGGACTTCGGCGTTGATCTGAAAAAACTGACGAAATCGCCCCTTAGAAGGTCTTTCTCGACGGAACATGGGTCCAATAGAGAAGACCTTGAGCACAGGCTCATGTTTCAAGAGAGAATGTTCTACAACCGAGCGCAAGATCCCGGCTGTCGCTTCAGGTCGCAGGCTGAGTGAATCGCCGCTGATATCAGTAAAGGTATACATTTCTTTTTCCACAATATCTGTGGATTGACCAATACCTCTCTGAAACAGTTCCGATTTTTCCATGATCGGGGTAACGATTTCACGAAATCCGAACCTCTGCAGAACTGAACGAGCTGTATCCACAATGAAAGCCCACTTGGGGGTTTGATCGGGTAAGATGTCGTGGAAGCCTTTAATTAGGTTAATCATAATCGGGTCCAGTGGATTAAGGGTCTAATGACCAGGATGATCACGCAAAATAGTTAGATTAAGACAAATAGAGTCCTGTGGTCAAGATTAATCGCAGGATTTTTTGACGGGACAAGTCCCATGAAGCGTTTATCACGACGTGGCGCGAATTTGTCGGGTCTTAACCGATTAATGAGCGGAGATTTGAAAGCAGCCCCATTCACTTCGGAAATTGGGCCACAAAATATCCGTTTTCGGAGTATCCTTGCTTATGAAAAATTCTTTCTCAATCTTTCCCCCGATGTCCTGGATAAATTGGCGGAAATCACTGATGGTAATTCTATGAATATCCGGAGTGTTGTACCAGGGATGTGGAAAGGTTCTTACTACCGGTGTCTTACCCTTTAGAAGGTATTCAAGAGTGATTTTCCAGTGTCCGAAATTGGGTAGGGCTATTATGGATTTGGATCCCACTCTCAACATTTCCCGAACCAGCCGTTCCGGATTGATTAGCTGTTGGAGGGTTCGGCTTAGAACCACATACTCATAACTCAAGTCCGGAAATCCTTCGAGGCCGTGATCAAGGTCAAGAGTCATCACTCTTATGCCTCTTTCGGTACATCTAATTACCTTCTCCTGATCCAGTTCAACACCGCATCCTTCTACGTCCTTTTCGTCACGTAGCCTGGCCAACAGGGTCCCTGAACCACAGCCCAGATCCAGAACTCTGGTCCCTGGCGTTATCAAGTCTATGATGATATTAAACCCGACCTCAAATTCGTGAAATGGGGTACGGATTTCGACAGCCTGTTCAAACACCCTTTAAAAAACCTCTTATTATTCTTGTTAAGTTAGGCATACCTTGAGGAACAAGGAAAGAATCGTGGCCGTAGGGTAAATCGACCTCTACGAATGAAACATGTTTCTTGGCCGCCTGCAGAGCCCTGACGATGGCTAGAGACATCGATGTTGGATAAAGCCAATCAGATGTAAACGATACCACGAGCATCTTCGCATTTATGTTCCTAAAAGCGTTTACCAAGTCTCCATATTCGCGAACGAGATCAAAATAATCAATTGCTTTGGTAATGATTATATAAGAGTCTTCATCAAACCTTTCCATGAAGGCGCTGCCCTTATGCTTAAGGTAGGACTCGATTTCGAATTCCCCGTCGAGACCTTCGCTTTCTCCGAGACTGTACGTGGTTCCATCCATGTCGCGAAGAGCCATTTTACGCCCAAACTTGACTTGCATCGTTTCTTCCGACAGGTAGGTTATGTGGCCAATCATTCTTGCCACCGCAAGGCCTCGTCCTGATTTTTGCGCTCCCCCTGAATAATCGTTAGGTCTCTCTGTGGAGACAGGGTCCGAGTATATAGCGTTTCTTCCTACCCAGTTGAAAGCAATGCCTTGGGGAGAAAGCCGAGCTGTAGCCGCAATTACGACAGCGGACCTGAGTCTGTCCCCATAGCGGCAAGCCCAATCCAATGCCTGCATTCCACCCATAGATCCGCCAATAACGGTATGCAATTTGCGGATACCAAGCCTTGCCACAAGCATTACCTGCACATTGACCATGTCACCGATAGTGATAAGAGGGAATGAGCGGCGGTACGGTCCACCTGTGACAGGATTGACGCTCGTTGGACCGGTGGTTCCCTTGCAACCCCCTAAACAGTTGGAGCAAATGACAAAATATTTGTTGGTATCAATACCCTTTCCTGGGCCTATCATTCCGTCCCACCAGCCCACGCGGCCGTCCTCGTCCACCCCTGCGGCATGGGCGTCTCCGGAGAGGGCATGAACAACAAGCACCGCGTTATCAGCCTGAGCGTTCAACTGGCCGTAGGTTTCATAGGCCACTGTGACGGAACTCAGGGAAACACCCGACTCAAGCTTCAAACCATCCAGTTGGATGTACTGGGTAGAAACTATTCCAATCTGATCCACATGCGTCCTCCATCACAAACCAATCGTCTTCGTGTCTTTTAGACTTAGCGTGTTGCTCTGTGATTCAATCGGCCGCTTGAACCCCTAAACAGGCTGGTTCAGGAAAATCGAGGCAGCACGGCTTTTGTTCCACAAAACTTTATCAGGGCCTGATCAAGAGAGTTTTTTCGGCCTTCTACGCATATTTTCCCAAGAAAATCGCCGGCTTCACGTTTCTGAAACCAGTTTAGGCCAAATGTGTTTTCCAGGAAATTCCTCATGACTTCCGCTCCAGCCCAGGCCCAAACATACTCCGCGGAATAGAAGTCTCGATCCATGTCAATAAGGTATCCGTCGGGTTCGTAATTGAATCCAGTAGACCTGTTCAACCATTTACAATAATGGGAGGAATCTTTAAAGGGACCAACCTCGAACAAATCCTTTTCAGCAAGAAATTTTCCGATATGACGACGAATCAAAAGCAATCTTTTCGTTCTCGACAAATCGGCCAGTGTATCAGCCTGACCTACTGGAACTCCGGCCACATCGCTTAGCCAGACAGGGTTCTCCACCAACTGAGCGAATAGAAAAGCGAAGGCCTCATCGAGAGCAGCGGATCGATAGAATCTCTTATATTCAATCGGGAGTTCCGCCGAAAATCCGCTCAGAAAAAACGCGTGTCCCATCTCGTGTAGCAAGGTTTCAAGATCTATCAAACCTCCGATGGGACGCATAACGACAAATATCTTTCCCGGCAGATCTACAGGTATACAGAGCGCGTCGAAACTTTTTTCATGGCGGTCTTCAATATCTATTATTATGTCTTTTCGCTTCGTTAAATCCAGGCCTAACCCAAGAAAAGCGCCCTGGACAGTTTCAATAAGAGACGATGTCGGAAAACAACTGTCGAAATCATCTATTCTCATCAATCGAAGAGCGTGACACCTGTTGAGTTCTTCGATCGTCCGGCCCAATCGCTGTTCCGTCCACGATCTGACCTTCGTAAAATATAATTCGTCCGTTTCACACAAAAAATTGATGAATATATCGGCCCACTCTTGAAAGGAAGAATCCCTCTTTTTTTCAACATAATCGGCGAAACTGTGAAATCCAAATGTGTCCTTAACTGTTCGAGTTGTTACGTCCAGAATGCTAAGCAGAATGGGGTTCAAAATAACCCTACAGAAGATACCAATTTCTTTTCGCATTTCTTCGCGGAGCTCAAACTCATCCTGTGTCTGGAGCCACGGAACGATCTCCATGGCAGGTATCTTGGCGCCTTGAACAACCATCCTTCCCTTGTCCATGTAGAATTTGAACATATCGGAAAGGGAGGAATTTCTTGATTCGACGATAAGATCCGTACAAGCGTATAGAATGCGCTCCTGCAGATCTCTTTCAGCAACAGAAGTTTGTGAGGTGACCATGTTACTCATATGGTCAATCGTAGACTGGTTCAGGAGCAAAGAATCCGAGGGTAGGATGTCTGAAAAGCCTCTCGTCACAGAGGTTCCTGTGGTTTGCTCCAGAGTAAGCAGCGCAAGGTTCCGATAAGCGTCATCCAGCGCTTTGACGGTCTTGCGATGGTCGTATCTGTTCATACTCCTATCTCCGTTGGCAATCATACGCCGGAAGTCGGCGCGCGTACAGTCACGACATTAGTGGTATTTTCACTGACGCCTGTCATGTGAAAAGCCAATTACGCCCCTTCGTTAGACCCGAGCAAACGTGTCCGGGTTGCGACTCGAACCGACGTGTGGTTGTTTCGAGTTACGATGCGTACGCAAACTCACGAAACTTTTATCATGTTGATGATGTAGACCACAATTGAAAGGGATTGAAGCCCTTACATGGTCATTAAATATTTATTGAAGGCTATAACAAAATTTTTCCGAGGACTAAACTAGTGACGCAAGGAAATCAGATTTGTAAAAGAAGCCTTAAAGTCAATAAATTGTAACGCGCCGCAAGTTAAATTATACCCACTTGGTTCTATTCTGCCCAGAATTTCTGTTTGTGTTGGTTTTCTTGTTATTTCTAGGAGACGGGCCAGTCCGGCCCCTTTTGTTCATCAAACATTCCCACGAACAATAACCGTATACTGAATAGGTCATAGTTTGGTTTGCTGAATATTCTCTACCGCAAGTCTTACATCTTTCCAAAATGGTTCCTCCTATGGAAACAAATTTAGTTTTTGACCTTCAAACAACACACGTGACCATCACGGCGGCTGGAAAGTCGTTTTAGTAAGCAGTCGTAATTTTTCAATACAACTTAGAATCTGTGTTTATGGATTGTTGGATCTAAGTAGCCTCAACCAAGTTCATCCCAGAAAAAGCCAACGTCTTCTTGAGAGTGGAATAGGGTTCATAAATGCAAGACAACAGGTTGCTACAAAAGGTTCATTACTTTAGCAATATATCTGGGTATTGTATCCCGGATTGTGACAAAGCGCTACCAATTTGAGAAATTGATGTCCGTCACTAACTGCCTATCAACCATTAAGAATGCCTGATGGAGGGTCTCTCAAAAATAAACGCCAAACAGATTCGGACGGCATTGTTATCACCGGCAAACGCTCATGTCAAATAATGATTTTAGTTGCTGTAAAAAAAATTGTTTCTTTGTACCCAATGGAGTATAAAGAGAAGTTTGAGGGCGTGATCGATTTGTGTACGCCTTGTAATAGTTTAATAAGCTTCCGATTTAAAGCTAGAGCACGGCGGGAGCTTTTTTGAAGGCAATACGAACAATGACCCCATTGTCCGTATTTGGTGTAAAAATTAAAAAAACGATTTGATACCGCGCTGATTTTCTGGCGCAGTCTGAAAGAATTGCACCGCTCAGAAAGCGCGTTTTATTAGATCACTTGATTAAATAAACAGTTGTAAGCTACAAACTTCTAGGAGAACTGAACATGCCAAAAATGAAGTCCAACCGTGGGGCCGCAAAGAGGTTCACGGTTTTAAAAAGTGGTGGAATAAAAAGAAAAAAAGCTTATCACAGCCATATCCTGACTTCAAAATCGACCAAGCAGAAGAGAGGATTGAGACAAGGAGCCTATATTAGCCCTGAAGACGTCGGACAAATCAGGAAATTGCTACCTTACGGTTAACCTGGGATAGAAGACGCGGACTGTCAGGCTGTTTTGAAAATGGTCGGTGTTTGATTTGCCGATAGGAATCACAGAGCCTTTTTTGATGAGAGGCGATTTAAGGAGATAGTTATGCCGAGAGTTAGATGTTCGCCTGCAAGCAGGGCGAGACGGAAGAAAATATTAAAGGCCGCTAAGGGCTTTGTAGGCGGTCGAAGCCGCACTCTGAAACAGGCAAAGGAGACTCTTGAAAGAGCTCTTTGTTACGCGTACAGGGATCGTAGAGTCCGGAGGAGAGATTTTAGAAGTTTGTGGATTACTAGAATCAATGCTGGGTGCAGGCTCAACGGTCTTCCTTACAACAGGTTCATAGAAGGACTCAAAAAGGCTGGCCTCGGCTTAGACAGAAAAATCCTCGCAGAGCTGGCCGTGTCTGACCCAACGGTCTTTTCCGGGGTTGTGAGCCAGGCCAAGCAGGCGCTTCAGGTCTGATTTTGTCCTTGGTCTTGATCATATAGGCCGGGCTCACGCGTCTTTTGTTTTTTGCACGTCGCCCGGCAAAATTTTATAGAATGGTTACGGTCTTAATGGCCGTTTTTTTGTCAATTGGAACTGCAATAACTTTAAATTCAAGTCTTGCGTAGCCTATCGAGGGTTTGTCTTGAAGAAAGGACGCCCACGGAATGAAAGATCAGCTGCATTCGCTAAGAGCCTCTACGATTGAGCTATTGGCGCATACCACGGACCCAACAGCTCTCAGTGAGACCCGCACGAAAGTCCTGGGACGGAAAGGGGAGTTGACCTCGATTTTGAGGGGGTTGAAAAATATTCCTGCGGAAGAAAGATCGATTCTGGGGCAACTTGCCAATCAAATCAAGTCCGAGCTAGAAGTCCTGTTCGAGGCTAGAGAATCTGACCTGAGGGATGAGCTTGAGCGCAATATACTCGAGCTTGAAACGATAGATGTTACTTTATCAGGAAGACGATTGCCTCTCGGGAGATCTCATATTCTGAATCGAGTGACTCAGGAACTGGTGGATGTGTTCTCAGGGTTGGGCTTTCAATTGGCTGAAGGGCCGGAAGTTGAAATTGATTACTACAATTTTGAAGCTTTGAATATGCCAAAGAATCATCCAGCGCGAGACATGCAGGACACGTTTTATTTTTCTGAAAACGTGCTCTTGCGAACTCATACATCTCCCGTTCAGATCAGAACAATGGAGAAGAGAAAACCTCCTGTTAAGGTCATTTGCCCAGGCAAAGTGTACAGGCGTGACGCTGATGTGACACATTCACCGATGTTCATGCAAGTCGAAGGCCTCTGGGTTGACGAGAGGGTTTCCTTTTCTGATTTGAAAGGTGTCCTGACGGCTTTTGCCAGAGAGTATTTCGGAGACCGACTGGGGCTACGTTTCAGGCCCAGTTTTTTCCCCTTCACTGAGCCGTCGGCGGAAGTTGACATACAATGCGTGATTTGTGGTGGAACGGGTTGTAGAACCTGTTCGTTTACCGGTTGGCTCGAAATATTGGGGTCGGGAATGGTGGATCCGGCATTGTACAAATTTGTGGGCTATGATCCGGAGGTTTATTCGGGGTTTGCGTTTGGCCTGGGAGTTGAGAGAGTGGCCATGCTGAAATATGGAATTCCCGATATCCGCCTGTTCTATGAAAATGACGTTCGGTTTCTGACTCAGTTTTGAAAAGCGCTTCGTTTGTTCGAATTCTCTATTTTTCCAGTACGATGCGCTTAGACCCCTGCGCCAATCTTTATCTAGAATTCTCCAGACAACTACAACAGTAATGAGAGGTGAAAAGGTATGCTCATCAGCTTAAATTGGCTGAAGGAGTTTGTCGACATTAATATCGAGCCTGAGGAAACGGCTGAACTTCTCACTATGGGAGGCATAGAAGTTGAATCGCTGACCCGTCTTGGGTCAGGATTGGCTCCGTGTCTCACCGCAAAAGTTGAAAAAGTCACGCCGCACCCGAACTCCGACAAACTTAAGATTGCAGTGATTAGAATTGGCGAAAGGTCCGAGACAGTAGTTTGTGGCGCCCCCAATATTCAACAAGGTCAAATAGCCGCGTATGCCCCTGAAGGCACAGACCTGGCGTCAGGCGTAAGAGTAGGTAGGAGGACAGTTAGAGGCGTGGATTCCCCAGGGATGCTTTGTTCAGAAAAAGAGCTTGGTCTGGGGGAAGACGCGTCAGGAATACTTGTCTTCGATGAGGACACTCCGGTAGGGGTCTCTCTGATTGAGGCCTTTCCGGATATTGAAGACATAATTCTGGAAATATCCATAACCCCGAATCGCGGGGACTGTCTATCTGTGATAGGGGTAGCCAGGGAGATAGCGGCTCTTTCCGGAGGCTTTCTCAGGAGCCACGATGTTAGATTCGAAGAGTCAGATAGATGTGTCGAAGCCGAGTTAGCTGTAGAGGTCCCCGATTTTGATCTTTGCCCCCGTTATGTCGCCAGAATGATAGCCAACGTCAAAGTCGGACCGTCTCCTTTTCCGGTAAGGCTCCGGTTATTCAGGGGAGGGGTAAGGCCAATATCAAATGTTGTCGATGCTACAAACTACGTACTCATGGAATGCGGCCAGCCTCTGCATGCGTTTGATCATCTTTCCCTGGCCCGCAGGAAGATTGTTGTCAGGAGATGTGATCCTGAGGAATCGTTCCAGACGCTGGATGGAATGGAGAGAAAGCTGCCTCTGGATTCCCTCATGATACGCGACGGGGAAAAGTCTGTTGCTCTGGCAGGCATCATGGGTGGCCTTAACTCCGAGATACTGGACACCACCAGTACGGTAGTCATAGAGAGCGCCTGTTTTGAACGCTTCGGCATCCGAAAAACCGCCAAGGCGCTTGGGATGTCTACAGAGGCTTCATTTAGGTTTGAGAGAGGAGTGGATCCTGAGGGATGCGTATGGGCGGCCGATCGAGTAACGGGGCTTATCCAGGAATGGACCGGAGGAGAGATTTTAAAGGGGAAAATAGATGTTTACCCCGAGCCTATAGTTCGGCAGAGCGCCAGGGTACGACCTTCTAAAGTTAACTCAACTCTTGGGTTGGATCTCGCTCCCAGCCAGATGAAAACCTATCTAGAAAGCCTTGGTATCGATGTACAGGTCTCGGGCAGATGCCAGGGTGATTTGGTATGTGTATCTCCCAGTTGGCGATGGGATCTTGAACGGGAGATAGACTATGTTGAAGAGATAGCAAGAGTCCATGGATTTCAGAATATTCCCGCCACAATGCCAGTTTGCGGCTCAGAGCCGGACAACACGAAGCGTGAATACAACATGGTCAATAGATTCAGGGATCTTATGAATTCATCAGGATTTACTGAGATCATAACAATGTCTTTTATTTCAAGCGAACTGGGGGATCCCTTTCGCGAAAAGCATGAAGACGAAATAGATTTTGCGTTAATGAATCCCTTGACGGAAGATTTCGCTGTAATGCGAAGGTCTCTCCTGCCGGGGATCTTTGGAGCGCTAAAAAGAAATCTGAATTTCAAGAATGAAAACCTAAGGTTATATGAAATTGGCAGGACATTTGTTCCTGTTTCAGGATCAGAAACGCCTAGAGAGAATCTCAAACTAACCGGAGTCGCGTGTGGATCAAGATATCCAGACGTATGGCATTTTAACAGGGGCGAGGTTGACATACTGGGAAAAGTTGAAGTTAGACCAGAAGTTGACTTTTTTGACATAAAAGGCGCGTTGGAAAATGTGCTTGAAAGTCTTGCTATAACGGATGTTCATTTTGTCCCGTCCCGCCAGAAATTCTTACATCCTGGTAAGAGTGCGAATTTAGTCGTTAATGGAGAAGACATTGGTTTCCTTGGTGAGTTATCTCCAGAGAAGACTAGAGAAATTGGTTTAAGTAAGAAAGTTCAAATCTTTGACGTATTTCTAGAGCCTCTTTTGGTGCAAACACGCAGGGACAGGGTATTCAGGCCGCTTCCCCGCTACCCTTATGTCGAAAGAGATCTGTCGATCATAGTTGAAACAAATTGTTCAGAAGATAAGATTAAACTCTTGATTTCACGTCTAGGGCATGATATCATTACCTCAGTGATCCTATTTGATTTATATCGTGGAGAATCGATTCCGGAGGGACATCAAGGTATGGCGTTCCGGATCCGATATCAGTCTGAGGATCGAACCCTCACTGACGCTGAAGTCCAGGAGGTTCATTCTCAGGTGACAGGGACTCTCATTAGAGAGTTAGGTGTCACTGTAAGAGAATGATAAGACTAAGGCTTTTCGCCTTCATTTTTGGCGAAACGCAATGTCAACTTTCCGGTTTGGCGTTTAGTGGATTCTCATGTGGAGGGGTGGGTTTGCAATGACCATCGCGATTCCAGAGAAGCAGTATTTTAAAATCGGTGAAGTAAGTGAAATTCTGAATGTTGAGCCTTATGTTCTGAGGTATTGGGAATCAGAATTCAAGATTCTGAAACCTACTCGGACAAGGGCTAGACAAAGACTGTACCACAAGAGAGATCTGGAGTTACTACTCGAAATAAAACATCTTCTTTATGACGAAAAGTTCACTATCGCTGGCGCAAAAAAAAGGCTACAGGAAATGAAGAAGCAAGCGGCAGCGGAAAAGAAGGCGGCCAAAGCGCCTAAGGCTACTCGTGTAAAAGAGGAAATCAAAGCCCTTGAGAATCGAATGGAGAACGCCGCATCCAATGACACTCAAGTGGATTACCGCGATCTTCTTATAGAGATTAAGAAAGAAACTCAAAGAACTCCGAATGATACTTGAAGGTTAACTTCATAACGGCTTGGGGTCACTCCTAATTGAAACTCTGAGCCTTTAACTAAGCGAACCTTCAATACTTTCACCAAATTTCCAAGAACATTCGTATCCCTCTGCCCAAGGTTTCATTCCCCGTTGTCAGTGATAGAGAACTAAAAAAATATTGCCTGTAAGCCAGGTCCAAATTATCATAATGTTACGTGAGCGTATGCTCGGGCCAATTTCATCAAGTGAGGTTTTACATGAGCACACCAATGCACTGCCCTGGATTTGAAACCAACAAAAGTTTAAGCTCTTTCATCTGCAAATGCCCAACTTGCGGAGCCGAAAAAGAGATCTTTTCTGACGAGTTCGATCGAACTCACACTTGCAAGAGTTGTAAACAACCCATAGACTTCTCCAAATGTTCGATTGAAGGAAGCGGCGGCGGGACAAAGTAAATAGAACGCCTGCTCGTAGAGGCGCTGGCCCATGGCTGCGCTGCCGGGAGCAAAGACCACAACGGGGTTAAATCTGAAGGTTCCCTTAACGGGGCTCGGAAAGAATTTCTCCGACAATAGCTTTGAAGAGTGTTCCCCTGTGAAATTCATTGTTGAACATTCCAAATGAGGCGCAACCTGGTGAGAGAAGGATGGCGTCGCCCGAAGACGCTTGTTCGTAAAGCGACATAACTGCTTGCCTGAGATTGTCGAAAAGGCCGATAATCTTGCTCTCTGCCCCTTTGGAAACTAGATCTGAATATAACGCCGATGTTGCGGTTCCTTCCAGTAGGGCTATTTTAAAAGCCCTTCTGGAAGCTGCCTCCGCGAATGGAGCGAGGTCAAGTTTCTTGTCCGCTCCTCCTGCCAAGAGGAAAATACGGTTTGCGCGAACAGCGTTCAGGGCCATTATGCCGGCGACAGGAGTTGTGCTGGTCGAGTCATTTATGAATTGAACACCATTTTTGATTCCCACAGTTTCCAATCTATGTTCAACGCCCTCAAAATTCTCCACAGTCGCACGAATGACTTCATCTGATACCCCCAGTCTTGATGTTAGTCTCCACGCTGCAGCGACATTCAAGATATTGTGATCGCCAGGAATTTTGAGCTTAAGGTCCTGTGGAACGTCCACGAAAGAAAACAGATCCTTCCCCGCAGGAGCCTCCTCATAAAGGATTCTGGTAGCTGTCTGGTCACCGTTGAAAAGACAGAAATCAAACCCTTTCTGATACATGTAAATCGCTTTCTTATCCCTTATATAAGCATCCATATCTTGGTAACGATTCATGTGGTCCGGATAAATATTTGTGAATACGGAAGCTTGGGGTGAAATGTTGGCCTCATGGAATCCCTGCAACTGCCAACTGGAAAGTTCCAGCACTACGACGTCTCTCTGTGTGATATCAGCAAGAAGCGGAAGCGTAGCTAAGCCCATAATATTTCCTGCGATATGGACCCTGGGTTTCACTTCCTTCAAGATTTGGTAAATTAGTTCAGTAGTAGTAGTCTTTCCTCGGGTACCAGTAATCCCTATAACCAACCCTTTAAAAAGTTTACAGAAAAGACTCTCATCCATTTCAACTGGCACGCCATGATCCATAGCCAACTTCAAAAAAGGAGACGAATTTGGAACATCAGCGTTTCTCAGGACCATGTCAGTTTCAATAAAATCAGTTGGATCATGACCTCCAACCTTAATTCTGACTGGCAATCCCTGAAGTTTTTTTAGGGATGGGGCTAACTGTTCTGCAGTTTTCAAATCTGTAACGGTTACTTTTGCTCCGCACTCAACCAGAAACAGAGTGTCGTTGAGCCCCCGACCCAATAGCCCCAGCCCCATGACGGTTATTTTCTTACCGAGAAAAATTGATTTGAAGTCTTTCAATTTTCAGAGACCCGTATACCTAACAATATGAAAGTATCGCGACAGAAATGAATAAGGCGCTATAGCCGACTAAGGATATTGGGTAGCCAATTTTTGTAGGTTATTTCACCAGACAGTGAGTTCATAGATTCGAAAGTATATATGGTCCATCCTCTGTGATTGCGATTGAGTGTTCGAAGTGAGCGGAAAGCTTTCCGTCAGCAGTTACTGCAGTCCATTCATCATCCAGAAGCTTGATTCTCCACGAGCCCTGATTTACCATGGGTTCGAGAGCCAGAGTCATTCCGACCTGAAGGCGAGGATTCCCGCCGACTCCAGTGTAATTGGGAATTTGCGGGGGTTCATGCATGTTACGTCCTACCCCGTGGCCTACAAAATCACGAACGACTGAGAATCCATTGTCTTCGACGTGTTTTTGAACTGCCGCTGATATCTGTTGCAGTCGGTTTCCCGGAACCGCCTGTTCGATTCCTCTATACAAGGATTCTTCCGTCACTTTGAGCAGTCTTGTGGCGTCTTCCGAAACGACGCCCACGGGATAAGTCCGTGCGGCGTCCCCAACGAAACCCTTATATTGGACGCCCACATCAACGCCAACGACATCTCCCTCCTTAAGAATCCTGGGTCCAGGAATGCCATGAACGACCTGTTCATTTACGGAAGAGCATATACAGGCGGGATAGGGTCGCCGGTTGCTCATTCGATACCCTTTGAACGCCGCTTTTCCGCCGGAGTCTCTGATCATGACCGAGGCTATCTTGTCCAGTTCAGCGGTTGTGATCCCCGGTCTGATAATTTCACCTATTCTGGCCAAAATATTGGCGACTATTCTGTTTGCTTCCCGGAGTATTTCGATCTCTTTTGGGGTTTTAAGGATTATTGGATCGTCTCTCAAGATCTGCCTGCCTTAGAAGTTTAGGTTAATTTACAATTTCTATCAAATTGCACGGGAAATTTCCATATAGTCGAAATTCTACAATTTATCGCTTGACACTTTTTTTCCTGTAAGCTAAGCTAAATTAGCTAGTCATGTAATCGCCCGACGGAAGTCCGTATCCTCCTTCTTTGGAGCCATACCCTTTTTTTGAATCCGTCGGGCTTCTTTTTGACCTGGTTTTTTCGATCTTCGAGAGAAATTCGTATTTATCCATCCGATAAAACATTTTTATTCAAAATACCAAAATGAGAACTTACAAGACGATAGTTTTCTTGATTTTTCTTGGAGCGGTCTTTGTTCTCGGCGCCAGCGTGTCGTCATGGATCAGAACCACTTATTGGTCTTCGTCAATCGGAAATAACCTTTCCGAACAAGCCATCTTTCTTGGAGATTGGCAGGGAACATCCGGGACTACGATCACCATCCGTCAGGATGGAAAGGGTGACTTTCATAATCACCAATATCATGTCCGCGGAGCGACCGTAGTGATCAAAGGCAAACAGATTTGTTTCGGATTTCCCGGATTCGAAAGAACATTTACAATAGAACAACCACCTCAACTGGGGAATGATGGACTATGGCGTATGCGCCTCGACGGTGAACTATTTCTGAAACATTCTCACGAGTTATTGGTTAAAAACGAGAAACGCGACAATTCAGATCGGGGACTTCTACGACAATAAGATGTCCCCGACTTGAGTCAACTTTCGTCTATTTGCTCAACAATTTACGAAAGTGGTATCCGAAAAGCGCGCTGGAGACGGCTTCACCAAAGGCGTCTCTATGAAAGACCAGCGCATTTACTAACAGTTTCCAATAATAATATTTTCCTTTGTCCAGTATTCCCAGATACAGAATCGAAGAAAAGAAAGCCCTGATTTCCAATCTGTCAATTCTTTTACGTCTGGTGGGTTTGTATTCCTTGAGGAACTCCAGAACTCGCTTGTAATACTCGGCAGGTGAATATATGTGGTTGAGAACCGCCTGATATCCGGCCCGAATAGTTTCTGCGTCCATTTTCTTGGGAATAAAATTCAACGAACCATCACAATTGTCACCCGTGCAGTCTGCAAGTAGTCGGCCTTCCTGCTGAAGCCTCTGGTATAATCTTGTGCCCGGTATGGCGTTGAGTAGACCTATCATTGCCTTGGCTACACCACTGCTTTGAATAAATCTGATCTGGCTTTCAAAGATGTTTGGCGGATCATTGTCAAATCCGATGATAAAGCCTCCCATGACCTCCATACCATTCCTTTGAATGGTTTTGACCGCCTCTACCAAATCCTTGGACTGATTCTGACGTTTTCCGCATTCAGCCAGGCACTCCTCTTCAGGTGTTTCAAGTCCTAGAAATACCGAATCAAATCCCGCTGCGGTCATGAGTGTCATCAATTCCTGATCATCGGCCAGATTTACGGAAGCTTCCGTAAAAAGAGAGAACGGATATCCGCGTTCTTTCTGCCAACCCTGCAATTCAGCCAACAGTGATTTTACTTTGCCCTTGTTGCCTATGAAATTGTCATCGACTATGAAAACTCTTCCTCGCCAGCCCATCTGATACAGAATTTCAAATTCACGAAGCATCTGGTAATTGGACTTGACTCTGGTTTTACGGCCGTTGAGTTGAACTATATCGCAGAATTCGCAGTCGAATGGACAACCCCTGGAATATTGAATAGACATACAGGCGTAATAACTCATGTTAATGAGATCCCACTTGGGCAAAGGGGTAAGAGTTATGTCAGGTTTTTCTTCAGAAGTGTAAATACGTTTCAAAGACCCTTTCTCGAGATCTTCGAGAAAAAGCGGTAAAGTAATTTCCGCTTCATTTAAAACCAAAGTGTCAATTTCCGGGAATTCTTTCGGGGTACTTGAAAACAATGGTCCGCCTGCGACGATGGGCTTTTTGAGATCCTTTGCGCGCCGAACAACCTCCCTAACGGAGTCTTTTTGGACTACCATAGCTCCAATGAAGACCATATCGGCCCACATCATGTCTCCATCGGTCAAGGGTTCTACATTCATGTCAACGAGCTTTGTTTCCCAATCCTGGGGCAACATCGAACCAATGGTAAGAAGTCCCAAAGGGACGTGCGCCGCACGTTTCCTTATAAACTTTAGTATATGTTTGAAACTCCAAAAAGTGTCGGGGATAGACGGATACACGAGTAAAACTTTCATTTTTAAACAATCCTTCGCAAATTTGCGTGGTCAAAAAACAGTGGAAAGTCAATCCCGGGGTCAGGTGAGTTTTTCCCATGACCCGGGACACAGCGAACGTGATGATAGTTAATTGTTACCAGTGCCTTTGTCAATTCAATTGATAGTCCAGGGGTTTTACGGCGCCTTAGGACCGGCAATCTTCCGTTCAGCGCTGTTAACAGGTTTTCCATAAGGAGATTCGAGGAATCGCAACATTGGGGAATCCGGATTCAGCAAGAAGATAGTGTCCTTTGAAAAAATGTTCTTGTACGCTTCCAGACTTCTAGAAAATCGGAAAAAATCCTCATCTTTGGTATAGGCCTCGGCATAAATTTTCGCAGACTCAGCTTCACCTTCTCCTTTTAATGCTTGAGCTTGCTTATATGCCTCAGCGAGAATGATGTCCCTTTCTTTGTCGGCTTTTGCCCGTATTTCACGGGCCTGCTCATCGCCTTCGGCTCTATATCTCTTGGCGATTCTCTCTCTTTCAGCTTTCATTCTAGCAAATACGCTGCTTTGAACCTCCTCTGGCAGGTCAACCCTCCTGATTCTAACATCTATAACCTTGATACCAAATCGTTTTGCCTGTTCTTCGGTTCCTTTCGTCACCTGATTCATTATCTTTTCACGTTCTTCCCTAATAAATTCCTTAAAGTTGTGGTTGGCAATTTCCTGTCTGAGGCGCGCGGAAGTAATGTCATTAAGTCTGGCAATTGCCCCCACATAATTTCTGACGGTTTGAAAGAAAACCAGGGGCTGATCGATTTGCCATCTAGACACGGTGTCCACGGTAAGACGCTTTTTGTCCAGCGTGATATATTCGGCCGGTCTGGCTTCTGCAGCTAGAATTCTTTTCTCAAGCACTATTAGTTCTTGTATCAACGGAATCTTGAAATACAACCCCGGCTCACGAATTATTCTGACTGGTTTGCCGAATTCCAGGACTAACCCCTGCTCCCATTCCTGAATCACGAATAACGATTGGAGGGCTACCAGAGCGATCACGAATAGCGCCAAAACATATTTGAGCATGGTTCTTAATGCCCCTTCCTGGATTGATCATCTGCAGAATTCTGTTTGTCGGTCGGTGGGGCCGGCAGAAGTCCATAGGCGTCGGAGAGGTTGAGAAGCGGCATGACCTTGGAGTCCGAACCTTGGGTGACCAGTTTTCTAGCTGAAGAAAAAACTTTTTCAACAGCTTCAAGGTATAATCTTTCCCTCGTTACAGTGGGGGCCTTCGAATAGGCTGATTCAACAAGAGAGAAACGTTGTGCGTCACCTTGGGCCCTAATTACCCGCTGAGCTTTAAAAGCTTCAGCCTGCCTTATCTCCTGTTGAGCATGACCCCTTGCCTTGGGGATCACATCTTCCGAGTAACCGTCCGCTTCTTTTATAAGTCGTTCCCGGTCTTCCCAAGCCCTCACAACGTCATGAAAAGCTTCCTGCACCTGAGATGGCGGGTCCACGACCAACAGTCGAGCCTGGGTAACAAGTAGACCGGTATTGTAATTATCCAAGAGTTTTTGCAGGTATAACTGCACCTTCTGCTGGATCTCCATTCTACCCTTGGTCATTGTATAATCGATGGTGTTTTCGCCTACTATTCCTCTAAGGGCCACTTCGGCCGAAGCTCGAAGGGTGTTTTCGGGCGCTTCGGCGCCAAAAAGAAATTTGACGGGATCTTGAACCATGTATTGGACGAATAGCTGAACATCTACTATGTTCTCGTCCCCAGTCAGCATTAGCGATTCGGCCGGAACGGATCGGGTTCTCGATCCATCGCTTCGAAAGCCTATTTCTGCCCGTCTGACTTTGGTAACATCTACGACGACTTGACTCATAAAAGGCTTAGGGAGCCTGTAACGAAGGCCCGGGTCTGATATGGAATATTCTTTTCCAAAAAGGAGAACGACACCCTTTTCTCCAGGTCCCACAACATAAAAGCCGGAAAAGATGTAAATGATAAGCAGGATTCCGCAGATTGCCCACAATCCCCAGCCCTTCATGAATTGATTCAGCTTGCGCCTGTAGTCGTCAAAGTTGCGCTGAAACTCTCCGAATGGACTATTCTGGTCCTGCCTGTTTCTGATATCCGTCCATGAAGCCTCCTGAGACTCTGTAAAGAAAGCTATGAATCCGCTAGTCAAAAGAAATTGCGGGATTTGATCTGAAAAGGTCTAAGCCACCATTATGAGATGATTCGAAAACAGAATCCAGCAAGGAAGGTATGTGACGTCCTGCAAACAGGACAATTGGGAATATGCTCACGATGGACCACATAGCTGGCTAACAGTCACAGAAAACAGGTTTATCGGTCCTGCCTTCTATTCGACATCCTGACAAGTTTTCGAAACAAGGGCGTTTTTTTAAGCCTTTGAAGGGCCCCATCCGAAAGAGCCTTTTCAATTACCGCCGTTCCCCCAGCCTGAACTGCCAGATCGAGGACCGCCAAAGCCTGTTTGTATCTGCCAGTACTGGCGTATATAAGGGCCGCGTTGTAATGAAGCCACTCGGGCTCAAACGGTTCCTTGTCAACCAGAGCCTGTTCATAATACTTTAGCGCATCATCATAGTAACCCATCTGCAAATTCAGGTAAACAAGGCGACTAACCGTGTAAGGAGCTAAATCAGCGGAACTCTCTATAATCTTTCGAAGTTCTAAAGTTCTTTTCTTATTACCCAGAATTAGATGCGCGACTGCGTAATCAGCCAGGGCAAACTGATCTGATGGTTCTGTTCTCAAACCCAGGTTGTAATACTTTACGGCGCTTCGTGGCTGACGCTTCTTGTACAGGAAATAATGTCCCAGATGGAAATAAACCTGAGCGTCATCAGTATCCTTGTTAAGCGTTTTTTTAAAAAGAACCAGGGCGTCTTTTTCTCTGTCCATTTCAAGATACAGATGGCCTAATTCAGTCAGGAACTGGGAATCCTCAGGGTCAATATCAGCGGCCTTGGCCAGATAATGAAGCGCTTTGTCGGAATCGGATTCATCCAAATAAATTAACCCTAAATTGAAATAAGGGTCTCCATTCTCGCCATCCAAATTAATAGACGCAAGAAAATCCTGTTTGGCCTGATCAACGAGGCCGAGTTTCCAGCGGATGAGGCCCCGATTATTGAATAAATACGCCCGTCCCACGTTACTCAGATGGATAGCCTGATTAATAAGTTCGTGGGCTTCATCGAGACGATCCTCGTCATATTTTGTAAGAGCGGCGTCATTGAGGCTTCTGACCAGCTTTTCGCGCTCCCACTCCTTGCGAGCGCTAAAGACCAGATTTCCTGACCGAAGGGTCTCCAGCTTGTCCAATTCGGTCACGAGGACGAAATTATTGACCTCCAGGCCTTCTTCCAGCCAATTGACCTCAACGCAAAAGGCCGGGGTCTTGTCTGTGTCTCCAAAGAAACTGAAGTACAACAATAACCTGTGATCAATATCTTCCGAAGGGCTTACGAGATCCCAAATCTCATCTGGATGTTCCAGCGTGAAAGTTATCCAAGGGCCGAATCCGACTTTTCCAAATTTGTTTAAAGCGCTGGAAACACCGGGGATCGCATTGGAAATTGTTACAGGGTCCGGAAAAGAAGGAAGTGATGTATGGACTGGTTTTGGCGAGAATTCCCATAAATCAATTATACTATCAACGTCCCTTGTCGCCATCCACTACCTCGAGAGAAAATTCGTGGGTCCCGGAATTCATTGGATTGAATGATTATGAGGCCCGTTAAGGATTTTATAATATTCTCTTTTTGTAAAGATAGCATGCAGATTAACGGCGGTCAACGAATTGGGAAAAACAGAGCCCGTCATTTTTCACGCTTTTCTCATGGCCCAACGATTGTCGTAGATGGTTTTGATCTAGCAAAAGCCCAACTCGCAACCAGTCCGGCTCCGAGTATCGCTGCTGTCTCAGTCCTTAGGATGAAACCACCCAAGGACGAAAACACGCAACCAGCCCCAGTAAGCAAAGATTCTTCAGCGTTGGTCAGGCCTCCTTCAGGACCGACGAGAATCGTAACTGAGTTTGACTCAAGCCTGTCTAGAACTTGCCCCATGGGGATAGCTGTTCTGTCAACCGTCAGATAAATGATCAGGGACTCTGGTCGTATTTTGTCGACAAAAACCTGCAGAATAGTCGGATCATTAATTTCGGGAATTCGTGACCGCCCGGATTGGGCGCATGCAGCTCCCAATATTTTGAGCCACCGTGGTCCAGCCGACTCTGGGCGTCGGCTTGAACGTTCTAATAATAGAGGGAAAAACGATTCAACCCCTAGTTCGGTGCAATGTCTTAGAATTTCCTCAGTCGGCCCTGGCCTGACGCACCCAAACGCCAACTCGATTTTTACTGGAAGACTCGAGCCTTGTTCGCAAGAGTCCACTATAGCGCCAATCAGTTTCCCTTCAGCGCTTCGCTCCAGGATCACGTTGTAACTACGACAACCATCCAGAACCGTTACAGGGTCCCCATTCTTGAGGCGGAGAACATTTTTCAGGTAATGAATATTAGTCGATGAAAACCTGACCGTGTCCGGAAAAAGTTCGTGAGAAGTTATGAAGATCTTTCGTTCACGTGATCTGGAACTCATCAAATACACCATAAGCAATCGGTTCATGAAACTTTGAAATCATACCTTGAACCGCCTTTGGAAATAATCATGAATTCTATTGAGTCCCTCAAGTATGTTTTTCATGGAATTAGTATACGAAAAACGTAAAAATCCTTCGGCATTGGCTCCGAAATCGATGCCCGGCGCTACCCCGACATGAGCTTCACGAAGTATATCAAAGGCAAACTCATACGAATTCGAACAGAACTTGCGAGCATCACACAAGATGTAGAATGCGCCCACCGGATCATGCTCTATCTTGAACCCTATCTCACGTAGTCCTCTGAGCATGGCAATTCGGCGTTCGTTGAAGGTTCGTTTCATTTCCAAGGTTTGATCTGAAGAATTGGTGAGCGCTTCTATTCCCGCGGTACTGAATAAAATCAGCAGCGCTAATAAAAAAATTCTGGCTCATTTTCTGTATCGGGCGAACACATTGTGCGGGGCTGATAACGTATCCGAGACGCCAGCCCGTCATGGCGAAAAGCTTGGAAAAGCCATTCACGACAAACGCATTGTCGGTAAATTCCAATATGGAATGCTCTTGACCTTCATAAACGAGCCCATGGTAAATTTCGTCGGATATGATCGGCACGCCTATGTCAGTGAGTTTTTTCATGTTCTCCGGTTTTATAAGTGTCCCGGTAGGGTTTGAAGGCGAGTTGATCAAGATGGCCTTGGTTTGTTTTGTCACTGCGGCTTTCACCGAATCAGGGTCTAATTCAAATCCGTCTTCAGGGTATATCCGGACAAATCGGGGGATGGCCCCCAGAAAATTTATAAAATTGGGGTAGCACGCGTAATGCGGATCTGAAAGGATGATTTCATCACCAGGGTCCAGGATGGAAGCGAGAGTCAAAAATATCGCGGGAGAAGACCCTGACGTGATGATCACATTATCTGGGTCGATATCCACATCGTAAAGCCGCTTATGATAGCTGGATACCGCCCATCGGAGTTCCGGGATTCCAACACTGGAAGTATAATGGGTTTTTCCTTTTTTCAGCGCCTCGATTCCAGCATTCAAAATATTGGGCGGAGTGTCGAAATCCGGTTCCCCCACTTCCAGGTGAATAACGTCCTCGCCGAGCTTGGACATTTCCATCGCCTTTTCCAAAACATCCATGACCAGAAAAGGGTTTATATCTAAAGATTTTTTGGAAACAAACTCAAATGGCGGTTTCATCGCTAAAGTCCTTTAAGAAGTAGTCTGCGCATCTAGTCGAGCGCTCACAAAAACCTTATTATAAAAGAATATGCGTCACACGTTCAAACTTATTCATTGATTTTCTTCATGTCGCCTGATAAAATTGCCAACCACTAGAAAAGCTTCTATTTTTGTCGAATTAGCGACGCGCCAAACTAAATAAAAGCTTAAGGGAAACTAGGTATGTGCTTAAAAATAATAAGATATATGGTTATTGCAATAATGTTTGGCGCGTTTATCCCAGCGCTAAGCTTCGCCACGACTTACGGAATTAAAGACTCTAAGGGTGGATTCACCCCGAAAGTCTCAGTGGAAATGGGAAAAAAAGAAATTCTTATAACCAAGGTCGATCCACACGAGAAGTTCAAATCATTTGCGCTCATACTCAATAGAAAAAGTCCTGCCCTCATACGAAATATCAATTTGGTAAACATCGAATGGATAGCGTCCGATAATCATCCCACAAAACCTGTTCCGTTTGCGGGCCCAACATATGATCCCAATAAACTGAGGTTTGAAGAAGCGGTCACAAGATCCATAGGACTCAAGCTGGTGGATAAGAGCGCTCGAAGCCTTTTCGCTGGGAAAAACTTTTCTGACCTGTTTTCGATGTATGTGGATCAGCAGTTACTGGTTCCTCAGGAGAGTACATCAGAGTCGGATAACGCTGTGAAAATGGGATCCGGACGTGACATCTCCATCAACATAGACAAGACATCCATAACCTTTAATGATAACAACATCAAGAAAGGTGAAATAATTAACATTGATAACAGGTCGGGTCTAGATCAGACCCTTGGTGTGGAGATTCCTGAGAAAGACCTTCTTTACTCTCAAATTGTCAGGAAACCCGAACAGACCAAGGTCCCCAGAGAGATATGGGACAAATTCAAAGTCACCGCGGATTCCGGAGTCTTTGTTGTATTGATTCCCGATCCTGATTCAGCGAGGCTTTCAAACCTTAACGGGAAACAGATTCAGGTAAAAGTTTATCAGGGTGACAAGGTTCGCGAAACGATAAAAATCCCGATAAAAACCTCGGCCGGTGAAACTGCAACAGCGCCTGAGCCATCTAAATCCCCCGCTGTTCAGGAACAAGACCTCAAAACAGCGACTAAAACCACCGGATCAACCTCCGCAGAACTAGAGTCTCAAAAGGGCCAAACTGGAGGAACATCATCCCAGAAAACCGCCCAATCGAGGGAACAGGAAAACAAGCCCGGGTGGAGCATAGTCGGAATCTGGATACTTCAGATTTTCAATTTGGTGGCGTTAATAGGGGTAATTCTATATGGGGCGTTTTTTCTTCTGCCGAAAGTTCAGGTAATAGAGGCGAGGATGTCCAAAAATGAAATGTTCCTGCACGGGGCAAGAGAAGCCATAAGAGAAGAACTAGACAAGACCAAAGAGGAAATATTGCGAGAATGCGGTGTTCCCGGCGCTTCTAGCGAACTTGAAAAAGATAAAGACCTTCCATAATCTCCATCAACCCATGCCTTTTTTGAAGTTGCATTATCGGCGCTATTAATTTAATTTGTTCGATTATCTTGGATTTGGGAGAAATTATAATGTTTGGCACTATGCCGACGTCGTTTTTCCTTACCGCAGGAAGCGGTGAAGCCTCCAGGGAGTTAAACGCCTTTGACGCTGCGCTGTTGGACGCTGGAGTAGGAGATACGAATTTAATAAAAATGAGTAGTATCTTGCCCCCTGGGGCAAAAGAGATCCAAAGGATACCTTTGCAAAAAGGATCTTTCGTCCCCCTGGCCTACGGTGACAGATCTTCGGACTTTCAGGACATCGTAATTTCAGCCGCTGTCGCGGTAGGGATCCCCGAAGATCCGCTTGAGGCTGGACTGATAATGGAATTTTCCCATGATGGTGACTCCGAAAGTTGTGAAGCTATCGCGAGAAACATGGTAAAAGAAGGTATGGAAGTCATTCGTAAGAGAAAAATTCGAGAAATAAAGAGTATTTCCACTTCGCTCAAAGTAACTAGAGTGGGCGCGGTATTTGCGGCGGTGGTGTTATGTCCTTGAACGAAAAAGAATGGTTTACTGAAGCTTATGAGAATAATACAGCTTTTTCTGTGCGTTTTTCGAAAAAGCTGTTTGAAACGAAAAGCGAATTTCAGAAAATAGGGGTTTATCAAACGCCGGTCATGGGGCGAGTCCTTTCTCTTGATGGTTGCTTCATGGTCACCGATAAGGACTCTTTTGTCTATCATGAAATGCTTACTCATCCGTCCATGTCAATGATCGCTCATCCTGAGACAGCGCTAGTTATAGGCGGTGGAGACGGCGGCACGATCACGGAGTTGGTTAAGTATCCAAGCCTGAAATCAATAACCTTGTGCGAGATAGACGCCGAAGTTGTCTCCACATGCAAGAAATTCTTCCCTGAGATTTCGAGCGGTCTGTCTGATTCCAGAGTCAAAGTAGTCTGTCTGGACGGAGCAGCGTATGTCAAAACTTTCCAGGAAGAATTTGATGTAATTCTAGTTGATTCGACAGATCCGGTTGGACCTGGCAAAGCCCTGTATGAACTCGACTTTTATAGGTCCGTGAAGAAGGCTCTTAAAAGGGGAGGGGTGGCTGCGTTTCAAACAGAAAGTCCTCTGTTTATGTCGACAATCTTTGCAGACACCGTGAAGAACCTGGGATCAGTTTTTGGGGCTGATTCCGCTATCCCCTACCTGTGTGTTATTCCAAGTTATCCAGGCGCTCTATGGTCCTTCACAATGTGCTCCGCAGAGCCGATGGATTTGTCCAGACCATGCGCCGGACTGACTGACGAGGCCTTGAAGACTCTAAATTTTTACAGTAGGCGAATTCACGAAGCAGCCTTTGTTTTACCCAATTTTGTGCGAGAGCTTATAGGTCGCTGAAATTCTGGAAATTCATAACATGCCGGAATTAGCTTTTCTCAATTGTCATTCCCGCGAAGTAATTAGTGGGCGGCCTGCTATACTTGGAGTGCCCCTGGATGTCACTTCCACGTACCGAAGTGGTTCTGATCAGGCCCCCAAAAAGATCAGAATCTCTTCGGATTCCATTGAGTCTTACTGTCCCTATCTGGACAGAGATCTTTCCGATTATCCCTTCTGTGATTTGGGCGACCTCCATTTGGAAGGATTGTCCATGTCGGAAAAATTGATCCAGATTAGAACCAGAGTGAGTGAAATACTTCAACTTGGAGGCATTCCCCTATGCATAGGAGGGGAACATACGGTCACACTGCCAATAATTGAAGCTCTGAAAAACCGTCACGAACAATTTCTAGTTTTGCATCTTGACGCTCACTCCGATCTCCGGGACTCATACGAAGGTGAACAGATTAACCACTCCACCGTGATGAGACGCGTCGTGGAAATTGTCGGCCACGAAAACCTTATTCAGTTAGGGATAAGGTCAGGAACCCGTGAAGAGTTCGCCTGGATCAGAAATCACGGAACGCTGCGCAGTTTCAGGCCTGGTCACGAGAAGACTCTTATGGCCGGGATCGGGGGAAGGCCTGTATATTTGACTCTTGATCTGGATATTCTTGATCCATCATGCTTTCCAGGTGTAGGAAACCCAGAAGCTGGGGGATGGCATTATAGCCTCATGGAGCGTTTTCTTGAATTTCTTGTCAATGTTGATCTCATCGGTGTTGACGTTGTCGAATTGATGCCTGAAATTGATAAATCGGAATTGAGTTCTATAACCGCCGCTAAGATAATCAGATCATTATTACTCGTTAGTTAGTTAATTTTCTCGAAAATTTGTGATAAGAGTCGGCCCGTAAGTTTCAGGAATAGATCTTTTCCTGATTACACACGAGGAGCGCTGTCTTTCAGTTGATGACTGTTCCACCAGAGACATCATTTAAGTGGCTGACTTTGGGCGGGAGTATTTTGGCTCGGTTATTCCGGCATGGTAGCTTTTTTCTCCACCATTCTTGTTTTCTGCCTTTTCTCCGCATCTTGCTACTCTGCCCAGAATTCTACAGGACAATCAAACGTCCAGAATGGATGTCCTGACCTGATAGATCTTATTAAGAAGCTTGGGCCTTCTGTTGTATCTATCACGGTTGAACGAAGTGAAATCCCCAAACACCTGTTTAATGGACTTGCGCCTATCAAGAATGGGAATTCTGATTTGAAGGGGCTAGATAGCGCCCGCGACGAGGCGCTCAGTGATAGCTTGGGAAGCGGTTTTTTTTGCGATACTGAGGGTCATATCGTGACCAACGCGCACGTGGTCGCTTCAGCGGAAAAGATATTGGTTACATTGTGCACTGGAAAAAGCTTTCCAGCGAAGGTTGTAGCTACGCATCCCCGAGTGGATTTGGCTTTAATTAAAGTGGACACTGGGGTTCAGGTTGAAAAGGCCAGGATCGGGGATTCCTCGCGAATTGAGGTTGGTGAATGGGTTTTGGCTGTTGGCAATCCGTTCGGTTTGGGGAGGACAGTTACGGTAGGAATTGTCAGCGGGAAAGGCAGATTTTTGGGGTTGGGCCCCGATGACAACTTTATACAGACCGACGCTTCGATCAATCCTGGGAATTCCGGTGGCCCATTATTCAATATGGTAGGGGAAGTCATAGGGGTAAATACCGCCATCATAGCGTCCGGCAAAGGTATAGGGTTCTCCATACCATCAAATTACATAATGGAACTACTAGAACAAAAAAGCGGCCAATCAAACTACTCCAAGGGATGGCTGGGGTTGTATGTTGATGATATTGACAAAAACAAGGCTGAGGCGTTTGGGCTTACTTCTCGATACGGTGTTGTTGTAGATGATGCGCTAGGGGCTGCTCCCGCGTTTCTGGCGGGTATTCGCAAGGGAGATCTTATTTTGAGCGCAGATGGAAAGGTTATCCGTGACGCGAAACACCTATCGTCAATCATCTCCAACACCAAGCCAGGAGACACTCTCCAATTGGTTGTAGTGAGGGAAAACGTATCCAGAAAAATCGATGTTTTGATGGGTACGCCACCGGAATAACTATTTCGCTCCAAAATTCCCGGATTCTCTCAGAATAATGGAGACTAGTTCCTGTGTGGCTCTCTCCAAATCGTCATTTACAACCTTGTAAGAAAACAACCCTACGGATTTCAGTTCTTCCCTAGCATTATTTAACCTGGTTTTAATGGAATCTTCGGGATCAGATCCTCGCCGCCTGAGACGCTCTTCAAGAACGTCCAAACTAGGTGGCATTATAAATACACCCACGGATTCTTTTATTCTTGCAAACACATCCGCAGCGCCTTGCACATCTATGTCCATGACGCATCTTCGGCCTTTTGCCAGCGCGTCCAGTATCGGCTGGGACGGGGTTCCATACATAGATCCATGGACTTCCTTCCATTCCAGAAAACCACCATTTCTTATCATTTCCTCAAATCCACTTTGGTCGAGAAAGCAATAATCGACTGAGTCAACTTCTCCAGGTCTTGGGGCTCGTGTAGTGCATGAAACTGAATAAAACAGATCAGGTAAAATGGATCGGACCCGATTTATGAGGGTCGACTTTCCCGACCCTGACGGAGCTGAAAGAACGAAAAGCACTGGTTTGATCAAGACAAATTCCTCCTGCTCCACTAAAAAGAGCGTTGTCTTTCGAATGCAAAATGTTGCGTGAGTGTATAATTCATTTCAAGGTCTTTTTTCTAGAGTAAATTGCATCCTGTTGACACAGGTAGGAACGCGTGCTTAGTTATCTTTAGTTTGAAGAATTTAGCCGTAGGGAAAGCTCGTGATACGAAAAACACTATTATTATTTCTCCTGGCCATAAGCCTTTTCATGACAGTGTACGGTGGGTTTTTCAGGAAATTTTTAATTTATGACAACCTGGAAAAATTCGACAAACTGAAAAACGTGGGCATCACTATAAAGATCCCGGGACATGACAACCCTTCTGAAGATTTTAAACCGGAATCCCAGTGGTTCACTGAACCCGAGGTAGTGAGGGCTATGACATTTGAAGGCATAAAACGCTACAAAGACGGAAAATTGATATCAAACTATCCTGACCTGCGGATGCTAAAAGGCCGTATCCCTTGTCCAACCTGAATCTGAACAGGAACGTCGTGAACGTTCATCAAGCGCTCAAAAAAAAAGACCTCTGGAGAATTGTCCGTGGAAAAAATCAGGCTCAAAGTTCAACTAGCCTGTCTGGCTTTACTGAATCTTGGCGTATTTCAATGGCAAACGGTTTGTTTTCCCGTCCTTAACTGTCATTCCTGTCCGACCGCAATATTTGCCTGTCCAGTAGGAATCATCGGCCAATTTGTGGGACTGGGACTGATTCCCTTGAGTGTCGTAGGGATAGTGGCTCTGGCCGGATTGACGGTTGGTCGATTCCTGTGTGGATGGGTATGTCCGTTTGGTCTGTTTCAGGACCTTCTCTACAAGATTCCTTATATCAAATTCGACATTCCTCGTTGGACACGTTTTATCAAGTATGGTGTGTTCGCCGGGTTGGTGGTGGCTGTTCCCTTTTTTCTTACTCCTGCGTTTCCGGCTTATTTCTGTAGGCTGTGCCCTGTGGCGACCATTGAATCCGCAATCCCGTGGGCGATTATCAATGGGACTACTGATGTGATTTCACTGAGTATAAGACTTGCGATATTGTTCGCCATAGTGGTTGCGGCAATGGGACATCGCCGTTTTTTTTGCAAAACGCTATGCCCCCTAGGGGCCATTATTGCTCCTCTTAACCGGTTCGCCGCCGTGTTTCCCCAGCGAAACAAAGATTGTACGGATTGTGGTGTTTGCAACAAAGTGTGTCCTATGGAAACCTCGCATGGCGTTTCCAAGCACGGAGTGTTTGAGGGAGCGCCTGAGGAATGCATATCCTGCCTGGAATGTCAAAAGAAGTGCCCTACAGACGCGATAAAGTTATGGGGATAATATACTATAGACACCTGCGTGGAGGTTATAGACAATGTGCGAGTCAAACGTGTATTTAGTGCGCGATGGCAAAGAAGAGCTGGTTATGGAAAGTGTGGGTTCCTTAATTCCTGAATTTGGGAAGGTAACACTGAAAAGTATCTTCGGCGAAAAACTATCTGTTGAAGCTGAGTTAATGGAGATAGACCTGGTTGGTCACAAGATCAGGCTGAAGTCCTCGTGACTTAAGAAGCTTTCAATCCATAGGGTAGATCTGAAGAATAGGGAGAGGTGTTTGCTCTTGACACTCCTCGCCAGCAATTTGTAAAAGGGTACACGGGAAAAAAAGAATACAAATTACTGTTTCCGACCAATATGAGGCTTGCAAGAAATGTCATCCATGGAGGCGGTAGTCGGTACTTAACGCGGGCTATGAGTTTATGGGGCTGGTTTCTTGGCGACGGGCCATGACATTGATGTTTAGTGGAAAGGTGGAAGTAATAAAAGAATCCGAAAGTGTAGTCAGGACTGTTTCAAGGACTTTCCGGATTCCTGCCGTAATCAGACTCCTTAAATTCATTCGACAGATGTATCGTAGAGAGGTCCCATTTTCCAGAAAAAATGTTCTGGTTCGGGATGTTTTCACCTGCCAGTATTGTGGTCACTATTTTGCTTCCAATGAGTTGACTGTAGATCATGTTATTCCTAAGGTTCAAGGGGGTGAGAAACCGTTGGAACAATGTAGTGGCTTGCTGCAGAATCTGCAATGTCAAGAAGGGTGGTAGAACCCCAAGACAAGCTGGAATGTCACTGGTCAGACAGCCATTTAAGCCCACAATAATGGAATTCCTCAACCTGTATTTGACAAGAAAATTCGGCGTCAACTTGAATGAATTGCTAAGCATTCAGTGATGAATCTTGGTATCAGAGAAACAAAAAAGTGGTGACCAGAGACAGAGAAAGGGTTCAAAAGAACGCGGAAAATGCCTAGCCTACAAATACGGAAGCTAGGAAACGGGTATTTTTTTGTTGACAGACATTTTTCTTGTGATAAGAGAGAAGCGCTTCTTTTTCATTATAATTCCATCCCAGTGGAACACACGCGAACGGCCATTTAGATGCCGTTTTCGTGCTTTTAGAGGTCTCTCTTTATCAGCGGCTTCATAATCGTGTGGTTTCATCCAGAACCCGCAGTTGTGTTAAATACCATTCAAAATTTGTTGTCAACATAATTCTGTGGATTTTTAAATACTAATGATGTTTTTATCAGATTAAAAATGATCAACGGATAATAATAGGCTTTATGTATATTTCAATAATGCAATCGCTAAGACTACTAATATATTGATATCATATATCTAATTATATTTTAATATGGAACTTTAGATTGAACTATCCTTATTTCAACTACTTTCCCGAATTAGTCGAAGCAGCGCGCGGTATACGCTCCTCCAGAAAGGAACTTGTCTTAGCCTTTGTTGTAGTAATTTGTTTTTTAACAATAATTAATGGCTCATGGAAAGCTTCACCAGACAGCGCATTGTACCTGGAACTTGGAGAATCTCTGGCCAAGGGAATTGGTTACAAATTTAACGGAGAATGGCACACTTATGTTCCCCCCGGTTATCCATTTCTGGTTTCGATAGCTGCAAAGTTGTTCGGCCCGAGTTTCCTGGTTTATCGCGTGATGATGTCGTTGGTCGGGATTGTAACGGGATGTTTGGGCTACATTTTAGTTTTGAGACTACTTGGGCCAGATTTGGCTCTGATCATAGGAGGCCTTTTCGCTGTCAGCAACACGCTGCTGGTTAATTCTACGTTCACTACATCAGACACCTTGTTCACATGTATGGCCTTGCTAGCGCTCATTTGGGCCAGTAAGCAGGGACGAGACTTTCAATCCTTGGGTTCAATGATGTTCGGAGCGTTGCTCACGGGAATTCCAGCGCTTATAAGAATCAATGGATGGGGATTGCCGGTTTCATCTGGTCTGTTTCTGTTTTCTTCGTGGACTTCGCTGACTTTCGTGAAGAGAACCGGGATCGTGATAGTTTTTGTCATTGTGGCTTTTCTTGTCCCATCATTGTGGTGCTTGCACAAGATGGGCTATCCTGTGTCCTACAACGAAGGAGCATACCTTGACGCTGTTGCGGGTCGCGGTATAGGAACTCAGTGCGCCGTAATTCTCGGTGCGCTCTGGGATTATATCCCTGAAACAGCTACGGCGCTCGCCGGGGTTACAATAAGGACTGGATTCCTGGAAATCCTTATCGTCGCGTTAACGCTTGTTGGGTTCGTGTCTTCCTGGAGACGTGGAGAAAGATTGTTTACTTATCTGACCGCTGTTCAATACGGTGGATTAGTGTTGAGTTCTGCGGGGAGCAGGTATCTTTTATTGTTAATACCAGGCTTGCTACTTTTCTTATTTCAGGGAATTGTGGTCATTTTGAGGCTACTAAGCTCCAGGATGGGTGAGAAGCGCGCTGACGCGGTTGGCCTTAGGCGGGTCCTGGTTACCGTTTTTTGCCTACTGTTGGTGACAAACCTTGGGCAAAATATTGTTACGATTGCTGGAGCACGATCGGCTGTTGAGTCAGGGGGAGCTGAATCAGACCGAGATAAGCCTTTTTTTGTGGCTGCGCGTTGGCTCAAGGCGAACTCGAATGGGCAGTCCATCCTGACTATGAACCCTAGGATCATTCATTATTTGACTGGTTTACCTACAGTTGAAACGCTTCGGTCCGGGGCTCCAGAGGAAGTTGCGTGGCTAAACACGCGGGAACAGATCGCTGGGTTAATTAAAAAGCGTAAACCGGGTTTTGTATTCCTCGACAACAAGAATCCAGCGCTAAAGAAATTAATTGCTGAATCAGCGGAATCAAACAACTATACGCTTCAGGTAATACCTGAAGCGTCATATGGGAACAGATACAGCTTGGCTCGTCTTGTGTTGAAGAATGGAACTTTGGACAGGTGAGACGTTTCTATTGGGTGCGTTACGCTTCAGCCTGTGATAGACTCAATCATTGGATGTAGGCTCTAATTCGCTTGACAAATTCAGGACCCGATAGTACAAATCATTGTTTATAGTTACGGAGAGGTGTCACATGAAAACGTGGACCCCAAAAAAAGGGGAAGTTGAACGAAAATGGTTTGTAATTGACGCCAAGGACAAGGTCTTGGGGCGAGTCGCAGTAGAATGCGCCAGAATATTGCGTGGCAAGAATAAGCCTCAGTTTGCGACCCACATGGATAGCGGTGACTTCGTCATAGTTGTCAATGCTGACAAGGTTAAGCTTACGGGTAAGAAACTGACGCAAAAAACATATTATAGCCATAGCAATTATCCCGGTGGATTGAAGTCTATTAAAGCGGAAACATTGCTCAAGCAGAAACCGGAGAAAATGTTCCGACTGGCTGTTCGAGGTATGCTCCCGAAAAATACCCTCGGTCGAGCGCAATTAGGGAAGCTTAAAATCTACGCTTCGGACACTCACCCTCATGAGGCTCAACAGCCGCAAACCTACAACTTTTGACATGGAGTCGTAGATGTCTCAAGAATCTTTTTATGCTACCGGAAAAAGAAAAAACGCAATAGCGAGAGTTCTATTGAAACCCGGTTCCGGTAAGCTTGTTGTAAATGAAAGGCCTGTAGAAAACTATTTCGGAAGACCCACTTCAAGAATGGTCATAATGCAGCCTTTTGAATTGACTCAAACAGCCGGTCGATTTGATGTTACTGTCACTGTCTATGGAGGCGGATTGTCCGGTCAAGCCGGCGCAATAAAGCATGGAATCAGTAAGGCTCTTTTGGCGGTAGATTTGGCTTACAGGACCATGTTGAAGAGCGCAGGTTTCCTCACAAGGGATTCCAGAGTGAAAGAGCGGAAAAAATACGGCAAGCGATCGGCCAGAGCGAGCTTCCAGTTTTCTAAACGTTAATTTCTTCAATTGGCGCCAGAGTTTCAAGCCGGGTTATAAAGGAGACAGGATCATCGTCCGTCTTCTTTATAATCTGTCGCCGAATCATCCCCGTCGTCTGAATTCATTCATAATTTCTGACATCATATCCGATGCCTTTCCAGTTATTATAACGTCCATGATCTTGTCATAGGGAGTGGTGGAAAGGTTTACCAATATGAGCTTCGCCCCTGATCTTTTCGCTTCCCGAGGCAGTAAGGCCGCAGGTTGAACAATCAAAGAGGAACCGATGGTTAGGAAAAGATCACAAGTTGCAGCATGCGCGAATGAGGCCTTAAGAATCTCTTCCGGCAATGTCTGACCAAAAGATATGGTAGCGCATTTCAATGGTCCTCCACACAGGTCACAATAAGGCGCTTCAATTCTATCCATCCTCATTTTTTCCGTGACCCGTTCTCTATCCCATTTCGCTCCGCAGTCCAAACACACCACTTCTCGGACCGTTCCGTGCAGTTCATGGATCTTGGTAAGGGAGACACCACTCTTTTGATGCAATCCATCAATGTTTTGAGTTATTAAGGCTTTGAGGCGGCCACTTTTTTCAATTTCGACGATGGCGCGATGTGCGCAATTTGGTTCAGCGTCGCGCATGGCAGGATATCGCGCCTGATCATAGTCCCAATAGAGTTTTCTGTAACGTTCATGGGATCTGAACTTTTGATATGTGAGGTCGTCCTGGTTATATTTGGACCACACTCCACCCGGAGACCGGAAATCAGGTATGCCTGACTCCGTGGATATCCCCGCGCCGGTGAAAACCACAATATTTCGAGAGTCGAATATAAGTTTGGCGGCTTTCTTGATTAAGAAGTTGTCCATAGCGGAGAGCGCCCCTTCCAGTATTGCAGGAAAAGTATTGTCCGCGCGTTACATGTGAAGCATAGCCCAATTAGAGGTCAGTGGAATCCTAACGGTAAAGGTCAAGAATTCCGGAAACCTTGCGCATATCAACCTTGGTTTTGGCGGCAGGACCATTGGTGACAAAAGGAAAATTCTCCTCATATATCGGCCTTTGATTGCGATATAACACCCCGACCGGTATCCGTTCCCCCCATTCCGCAGCTTTAATAAGCGCCTCTGGCCGATTGGAACTGTCGTAGTCATCCGGCAGGTTGTAACAGCGCTGATCGTACCATCCAAACGTATTGACCTTGTTAAAGGATACGCAAGGTTGAAGAATATCCAGGAGAGAAAATCCTTTGTGTTTGATCGCTTCCTGAATGAGGCTGGAAAGATGGTCAATTCTTCCGGAGAACCCTCGCGCGACAAAACCGGCATTCATGGCCACTGCAATCTCGACCGGGTTAAACGGTTCAGAAAAGGCGCCTTTGGGTTGGTTTTTGGTAACAAACCCTGTTTCTGATGTTGGACTGGCCTGACCTTTTGTTAATCCGTAAACCTGGTTGTTGTGAACGATCATGGTAACGTCGGGGTTTCTACGGATCGCGGCCAGGAAATGGTTTCCACCTTCACCATAACTGCAACCGTCGCCACTTTCTACAATTACCGTCAGCTCTGGATTACAGATCTTGGCCCCAGTAGCCACGGGCAGTGATCGACCATGTAGCCCGTTAAACACATTAGCGTTCAGGTAGTGCGGAGCCTTGGCCGCCTGTCCTATTCCTGAAACAAACAGGACTTGGTGAGGCGCCAGTTGTAGGGCTACAAGCGCCTGTTTCATCGCTTTCAGGATGGAATGATTTCCGCAGCCGGGGCACCAGGCGGTTTCATATTCGCCGTATTCATCTAGAGTTACCATCTTGTTTGATCCCTCACGTTCAGATTCGAGCCACAATGTATTCGGGCGTTATTGGTAAGCCATCATAACGAAGGATCGAGGCCCCAATTTCAATTCCGGTTTCTCTCCTAATGAGCCGGGCGAATTGCGCCGTCGCATTACTCTCGACAGAGATAACTTTCTTTGCTGAGGTGATCTTTTTCACAAAACTTTCCGGAACAAGAGGCCAGACCTGTGAGAAATGTAGCACACCGACTCTTGTTCCCTCTGTTCTCAGTTGGTCAGCGGCCTCAATCGTTGAGCCTCGAGATGACCCCCAACAAACAAACAGTAAATCAGGCTCCGAATCGCCAATGTAATCGGGAGGGACGCATTCAGACTTGATCCCCTGAAACTTCCTCAATCGCTTCTCAACCATTGAAATCCTGATTAAAAGGTCTTCTGTTAGATGGCCGTCCTGAGTGTGTTCGTCACTATCAGCGACCACGAGTTCCCGAGAACCGATGGCTCTAACGCATTTAGTGGACATTCCGGGAAAAAGTCTCGGGGAAACGCCTGATCCCGTAAGAAAATAAGTCAGGTGGGGATCAGTTTCGGCGCACGAATTTGCGCATGGATCGATCGGGTTGACATCGGTGAGATCGAAACGCTGAACCGAACGGTAGGAATCGGCAAGGAACTGGTCCGTCAAGATAAAAACCGGTGTATTGTATCTGTGGGCCACCTCGAACGCTGATCTTGTAAGGTGAAAAGCCTGTTCCACATTTCCAGGCGCAAAAACAGCCCGGGGAAATTCCCCGTGACCACTATGTAATACGAATTCCAGATCTGCCTGCTCGGTCCTTGTTGGTAAACCGGTTGACGGTCCAGGCCTTTGCGCTACCACAATTACTACGGGAGTTTCGGTCATTCCCGAAAGACTGACAGCCTCGGTCATCAAGGCGAATCCGCCTCCAGAAGTAGCCACCATGCTGGGCGCCCCCGAAAACGACGCTCCAATCGCCATGTTTATGGCGGATATCTCATCTTCGGCCTGCTCCAGAGCGAATTCAATCTCCGCCGAGTGTTCCGCAAGCGTAGTCGCTATTGATGTCGCTGGTGACATTGGATAGAAACAGAAGAATTTCATTCCAGCCGCTATTGCCCCTAGAGCAATAGCTTCATTTCCATTTAGAGTGAGTCTGTCCTTTTGAAGATTAGGCGGCGCCAGCTTGGGAAAATCAACTCCTCGCCGCGTGACCCAATCGAACCCTGCGGAACAAGAGACCAGGTTATGCTCCGTGGCGTCAGGCCCATGTTTATCGAAAAAACTCCTCAAAGTTTCGTTTGTCTCGTTTTCCTTCAAGCCCAACAGAGCGGAAACTATACCTAGGGCCACACTATTGCTAAATTTGTTATCGGCCAGTTTTGAGAACGGGGCTCTCAATATGCGGTTGTGATCTTTGCTGGAGATATTTTCGTCAACGACAACCAGGCCACCTGGCGCAAGTTCACCCATGTGAATGTCAATTGATTTCTGGTCCAGGGCAATGAGGAGATCAACGGTCTCTGTGGGAGCGATAATCTCCTGATCAGACACCCTCAAAGCGTAAGAGTTGTGACCACCCCTAATGCGAGATTGGTAGCTCTGTGTGACGACAAGGTAGTAGCCGGCTCTAACCAGAGCTTTGGTAAGGATTTGAGAAAGTGTCACTAATCCTTGACCCGCTTCCCCTGCTACCAGAATGTTCCGAGATTTTTGTATCATGAGAAGTCCTGCAAGAACAGCTTGAATGATGTCAACCTACTGAAATAGGCGCCGATCTTGTACACGAAAAAACTAACCATTGTATAGATGTGAGTCAAGCTACATAGCCATGTTAACTCGTACGTAAAATTGTTGTGAAATTTACGGTCAAAAAAGGCCGGACAGTTGAATTCTGCCGGCCCGTTAATGTTTCCAGTTGTGAAAAATGGCCCTTGTAAGGGCCCCAACACCAAAGCTTTCAGGAATTATGGCATTAAAATAGGATCATACAAAACATCGTCAAATGCTTATTTCTCAAGGAGATAGACGACACGACCCCGTATTTGTCTCGATTTCCCATCAGACTATTGTTCGGATCTCTGTCTAAAGCTTCTCTCCTCGCCTCACTTTGTCCAGGGTTGATTCAAGCAAGCTTCGGACCCTGTTTTTCTTATCTTCAAATTCGTCCCGCCAGACATCAATTTTCTGAATTGCTTCCTGCTCCCAAGGCAGCCAATCCGATTCCGTGCGTTTTCGTATGGATTTCTCCAGCTCCTTGGGAATAGGGGGATTGGATAATTCCTCATAATGGCTCTCAATTTTTCTCAAACACTTAAAAAGCTGTTTCATGTCCTTTTTGGTAATCGGTTTGTCAGGCTCAGCGTCTCCGAACAATTCCTTTTTGATGGAATCGCTGTTTTCGCCTTTCAAATCTTGCAAGAGCTTCTTTAAGTATTTGTAATTCCCGTTAAAATCAGATACTTCGGTTAGGTTCTCAGCGAGGGCGCGGGACGAGCATTGAGGCATGTCTAACTCCTTTAACTTAACCCAAAAATTCGAAAAATTTATTATTTTAGAAATCCCGAGAAAGAGGAAATCAAATCATCTCCTACTGGGCTCAGCCAATGCGCACCTATTTAGAGCGCTCGACCGTAGTCCGGGAAGCGTTCAATCCCTCGTTGAGGGCTCCTATCACTCCATTCGCGCCTAGTCAAGAAATTATTGATCTCAACATCAAAATATTTTTAGCTTATTCGATTTTATTTCGCGTCTATTATGATAGTTATGGGCAGGATTCGTGGCTCAAAGCGCGATTAAAGGACTGAACCGAGGAACATCGCGCATGAAACGCGAAATGATTCTGTGGGGAGCCAAAATCATTGGAGAAATGTCATCACATTACTATTGATATAAATACATATTATATAAATTAGATATGTTAAAAATGTAAACCGATTAATTAATCTTCTCTTTTGTAAATAATTCCCAAACTAAAGTCATCCTTCAAAACTTGGTCGAACGCGACGTGAATATCCGTGGGGTCATACCCCGCAGGTAAAGGATGAACCCATTTCTTAAGATTTGTCCAGGTCTTGAAGGTTTTATCAAAGGTAACGCAACTAGTGTAAACGTGAAAAATTGAAAAGCCGGGGTTCTGTACCCCTTGAATGAGGGCGTCTGTAATGCCCTTAGGATCGCCTGCGAACAGACGCGCTACGAAAGAGGCCCCGTAGGTCAGAGCCATAAGGGTTGCGTTCAAAGGTTTGTCTACCGTTCCATATGGACTGACTTTGGTCTTTGAGCCTAGAGGCGAACTGGGGGAAGGTTGACCTTTGGTCAGCCCGTATATGGAATTGTCAAAAAGGACATAATTTACGTCTATATTCCTTCTGGCGATATGTGGCAAATGCCCGCCTCCTATAGCTAAGCCATCTCCATCGCCTCCGATTGCGAAAACAGTCAGTCCTGGATTCGCGAGCTTAATGCCGGTTGCGGCAGGGAGAGTTCTGCCATGAACAGTGTGGAGCCCGTAAGTCTTTGAAAAGAAAGGATAGCGGCCTGCGCAACCTATGCCGGAAACAGTCACTATTTCGTGTAGAGGCAATCCCAAACTAGATATACAGTCAACTATGCCCTGATGGATTCCAAAGTAGCCGCAACCAGGGCACCATGTAGGTAGAGCTTCAGACCGGGGATAAAATCTTCCTGATTCTTCAATTCGACTCACCTGCTCAGCTAAAACCTTGGCTGGTGTTTTCATCAGGCTACTACCTCCAGTAGCTCTTCGATCCGTTTTTGGATCGCAGACGGTGGAATCGGCGTCGCTGTGACCAAATTTAAACGTTCCACCGGTTTTGAATTAAGGCGTTCTATCAGGTTGGCCAATTGGCCCTCATAGTTCAATTCCGGTATCAAGACAAATTTTGATTTAGCCATAAAAGCTTTGATGATTTCAGAATGGTAAGGGAATATCGACGTAATCTTGAGGGCTCCAACACTGAACCCATTTTTCTTGGAATTTGCGACAGCCTCTAGTACTGAACCGAAAGTTGATCCCCAGCCGATGACCCCGACATCCAATTGATCGCTTGAAAAAAATTCGATAGGCTCTTGAAGATCTCTTAAGGCGTTTCGAATTTTTCGATGACGTTTTTCGGTCATTTTTGTGTGGATTTCGGAAGAATAATCCGGAGATCCACTCTCCGTATGCTCCAATCCCGTCGCTGTATGATTATATCCTAGCATTCCCGGGATTGCTCTGGGAGAAATTCCAGATGATGTGTCCTCATAACGAAGATAACGGTTCCCCGGAGACTCGCTCGGGAAAACGTTCCAGTTGGCTTTAATCTCGTCGGAGGCCCTAGGTGTGCGCAAATTCTCAACCCTGTTATCAAGAAAAAAATCTGTCAACACAATGACGGGTGTCTGGTATTTCTCAGCCAACTGGAAGGACTTGAGCACCATATAATAACATTCCTCGACGCTGGTTGGAGCGATAACGATTCTAGCGGAATCCCCGGGTCCGCCAAAAACAGCGGCATGGAGGTCCGACTGTTCGGTTTTCGTTGGCAGCCCTGTGGCAGGTCCAGCTCGTTGAGCGTCGATTATAACCGCAGGGATTTCAGCCATGACTCCGTGAGTTATTAATTCAGTCATTAAAGCGAATCCTGGTCCACTGGTAGCCGTCATGGCCCGCTCCCCAGCGTAAAAGCTCCCCAGCACCGCTCCAATGGACGAAATCTCGTCTTCCATCTGAACGACGCGTCCCCCCTTTTCAGGCAGCCATTTTGCAAGGTATTCCATGATTGGAGTCGCCGGCGTAATCGGATATCCGAAATACAGCTTCAAACCGGCATCGATAGCCGCCATGCCTATTGCCTGATTTCCAGACATCATGACCCTGTCGGAATCGTATTGAGTCCCGGATTTGGCGAACCAATTCTTGAGTCTGTCATGGAATTTTTCCAGCGCATAATCATAACCCGCGTCAAAGCTTTTGATGTTAATGTCTACAATTCGATCTCCCTTGGTCTTAAACTTGTTGAGAATTACTTGTCGGAAAAGACTTGGATCAATACCCGTGACTGCGGTGAATCCACCAAGCGCAACAAGGTTCCGACCGCGAGCGGCGCCACTGGCTACAGCCAAATCTCCAAAGGGTAGTCCAAATACTTCAACGTTGTTGGAGAGTGTGGAAAGCAGAGATTTTTCTTCAGACACGTACAAAGGGGGGTTACTGTCAAAGAAAACAAGAGCGTGATCATCCAGAAATGTGGCCCTCGATCTGGATTGCTCATCATTTAGAGAGATCAAAGCGTGCGTCCGCTCTCCTAAGGCCACAATATCATTGGAACCAATTCTGGATTTTGTTACGCAACGCCCGAAACCCCTAATTTCAGCCGGGTAGGAGTCAAAACCCAGAACCGAGAATCCTCCAAGAGACATTGCCTCATTGATCAGGCCACCAGCGGCGATAGTTCCGTCTCCCGCCATACCACACACTTCAACTGTAAAGTCGACTTCGGACATCTTAGAACTCCGTCCACCAGGATGTGTTTACTTTGATGCCCCCGACGTCCAGAAGACTAGCGAGTTCAACCGCAACTTCCATTCGAGAGCCTAGCAAGTTGAGAGCCGCTGTCCCACCAAGGGATGCCGCATTCTCATAACCAATCGAGACCCAGTAGTCCCTCAAAGCCGGATGATAAACCTGAGCGCAGTCCCCAGCCGCAAAAACATCCGCAAATCTTGTTTTCAAGTACTCATCAACCAGAACCCCACGATCAATGTCCAAACCGGTCTTAACTAGAAAACCCACATCTGGGACTAACCCAAAAAACGCTCCGATTACACCTGTTTGTAGGGTTTTTTTATCAGTCTCAACTTCCAGTAGATCCTCCCGCAATCTGGTCAATCGCCTTATCTTCCCACAGTGAACAATTTCTACCCCTCGTTTCTCAAGACAGTCCGTTAACTGTTTATATAGAGTGTCATCCAGAGGCGCAGGCCAGAAGGCGTCTTCGTTAAGTATGAACCGCACTCTTTTTCCCAATTTCAAAAGGGCTTTGGTAAAACTGAGTGAAGTCAAGTCACCACCAAAAATCAGAACGCTCTCTGCGCTTTCAAGTATCTGGATCCACTTTTTGGCTTCCTGAGGTGTTTTCAGCGTGAGCATAAGTTTCTTCGAACAACTGGAATCGTTCAGGAATACGAGGTTTGCCTCCTGTAGCCACGATAAGTCCGTCAAACGGAATCAATTCTTTGTATTCAAGCACCACGTTACGTTTTGAGAAATCGACATTTACTACACGCTGACCAAGACGCAGGACGATGTCCCTGTCCTTGTAATAGGAATAGGGCCTGAAGTACAAATCATTTTCTTTTATTTCTCCGGCTATGAAATCGGGTAACAGATGCGGTCGGTAACTCCGAAACGGATCTTTGCTCAGCAGGGTGATTTTGCATTCAGGGGATTTTGCGCGAAGACTGTCGGCAGCGCTGTTTGCGGCCGGACCGTTTCCGATAATTACAAAACGGTGTACGCTCATACTTCTGACTCCTAGACGAGAGGTCGTTCCAAAAGCTCAACCCGAGAAACGGAAATACAATCAACCGGGCAAACTCTCACGCACTCTCCACAACGAATGCATCTGGAATTATCGATAACTATGGCGTTTACTTCAGACCATTTGGTTGTTTCGATTATATTTTTTACGGCTCCGACTTCATCCGTAGTGACTTGTTTTGCAAGCTTGATACAGTCCCGTGGCGCATTGTCTATGCAATATCTACAATAAATGCACTTTGACACATCGATTTCATAATGAAGGTAGCATAAATAGCATCGTTTAGATTCTTCATAAGCTTGTTTGGAGGAATAACCGGTTTCCACCTCTACAGTGCCGTCATCCTGTAAACGATCCTTCACTGGTAACAGTGTCGGTATTTCGGTTCTGGGAATGAAATCCCAAACACGTTCCCTGTCAGTGATGTGCGCATCCTGAATTCTAACAGCCCATTCCTTGAATTTTTTTCCAGTCAGGTCTTCCGCTATTTTTTCCGAAGCCCTTCGTCCGTTTGCTATTGATTCAATTACGGTAGTTGGTCCTGTAAGGTAGTCGCCGGTAACGTACAGATTTGGTAATGAGGATTGAAACGTTTTACTATTGGCTAAAAGGACCCCTTTGTCAGTCTTTGCGCCAGGGCCGTTAAATGTCTCGGAAGCCTGTCCTATCGCCACTATGATCGAGTCCGCTTCCAGAATAAACTCGCTCCCTGGTATTGGTTCAACCTTCCTGCGTTCGCCTGGGGTTCTTTCTGAAGGTCGAGTTCTCAGGAACTCAATTCCCTGGACCTTTTCAGACCCAACTACACGTTTTGAGACGACCAGTGACCTTATCTTTATACCCTCCCTTTTAGCTTCCAGAATTTCATCACTTGTGACGCGAAGATCCTCTTCAAATCCGCGGATACAGATGGAAACATCTTTTGCTCCCGACCTGAGCGCAAGTCTGGAACAGTCAAAAGCTGTGAAGCCTGCGCCGATCACAATAACTTTTTCTCCCACCGTCGTTTTCCGTCCCGAAGCGATATCCATCACGAATTCAAGACCAGGGTAAACCCCGTATAACTCCTCTCCAGGGACTTCCAGCTTGATCGGGTCGTAACAACCAGTAGCCACAAGAACAGCGTCAAAATCGTTCAGGAGCGATTCAAACTTTATGTCTGTCCCTACTCTGACTGAAGTTTTTAGAGATACTCCTAATCGCAAAATGTTTCGGATTTCGTCGTTCAAGATATCCGGTGGTAGCCTGAAATCAGGGATTCCATACCTGAGCATTCCGCCAGGTTCTTCACAAGCTTCATAGACCAACACGTCGAACCCCATTATGGCCAGATCGTGGGCCGCTGCCATGCCTGCGGGACCGGACCCTACTATACAGACTCTCTTGCCGATCGGAGCGAACCTGGGGGTCAGGTAAGCGTGACCGGCGGTCCTAAAATCTGACGCTGCCCTCTTTATGTGACAGATATTCACAGGCTGCCCTAGTTCGGACTCCCCATGTCGGCATTTTAGTTCGCAAGGCCGCGAACAGATTCTGCCTAAGACGCCAGGAAATAAATTTACCATCCTGTTTATTTCGTAAGACAATTCATACTTGCTCTCGTAGAGGGCGCGTATATAAGCGGGGATGTTTGTCAAGGCAGGGCAGGCCGATTGACAGGGGACGTTGACGCTCATGTACCTGAAGTCGGCCGGGTCGGTGGAATAAAGGGCGCCTGAAACCCCAGTTCCATTAGATAAGATGTGTGACACTTCAGGGGTGGCAAATCCATTTTCCATTACGAATCCCCTCTCTAACTTTTAGGTTCGAATCAAATCTCCAGCGATTCTACCGTCACGGATGTGAATTACCCTATCAGTCAATTCGGCGACTTCTGGATCATGAGTTACCATGATAAAAGTGATTTTATGTTCTTGGTTAAGCTGTCTGAAAACGGAAATTATTTCGGCGCTCGTCTTGCTGTCCAGGTTACCGGTAGGTTCATCCGCTAAAATAATTTCAGGATCGTTTACTAGCGCCCTTGCTATTGCTACCCTTTGCTGCTGTCCTCCTGATAGTTGAGTTGGCAAGTGTTCGGCTCTGTCTCCCAAGCCAACCAATTGCAATGCTTGCAGAGCGCATTGGGTTCGTAACGATGATCCTGATCCGCTGTAAATTAATGGCAGTTCGACATTTCGCATCGCGCTGACCCGTGGGAGTAAATTAAAACCCTGGAAAACAAATCCTATTTTTCTATTCCGTAAGTCCGCCTGTTGGTTTCTGTCGAGAGAGGAAACGTTTTCTCCGTCAAGAAAATACCCTCCTCCCGTTGGGACATCCAAGCAGCCAAGTATGTTCATCAATGTAGATTTTCCGGAACCGGATGGCCCCATGATAGACAAGAACTCGCCAGAATCTATGGATAAGTTTATGTCATCCAGTGCGACCAGGGAAACTGCTCCTGTTTGATATATCTTGGTCACATTTTGCATCACAATAAGCGTCAAACTGCACTCCCGAGAGTAATCAAGCGTCCAGTCGGCAGCAGGCGCCAGGTGGCGCAGAAGTTTGCCGATAAACGGCTCAAGGAATTCTACTCTCTAGCGCTAATCTTAATTTCTCTTTTAGCTCAGTCAAGTCAGAGCTTTTTACGACGTAGTAATCAGCCGCAACGCTCTTCAAATCAACTTTGAAACTGGAATATGCTGAATTCAGAATAACCGGTAGATTATAATGGCGCTTTCTAACCTGTTGTAAGAGATCCAAACCACTGAACTCTTTCATTTTGATGTCCATGATGACGCAGTCGGGATTTTCTTTTTCTATGACCTCTAGTAGTCCGTTTCCATCAGGTAAGGTGATCACGTCGTATCCTTCATCCTGAAGTTCCATGGAATACAGCATCCTTATGCCTTCTTCATCATCCACTATAAGAATCTTGTGCATTTATCAGGCTCCTTTACGGGTACAGAAACCATTCCTTTTTTCTCTGCAGGGTATTTGGTTGTCGTCAATTCAGAGTTTAACCCCATCGCTCAAGTAGATAAGGCTTCGTTTTCTCAAATTGTAGACACTGATCCTCAATAAACTCCTCAACCTGTTGATTATTCATGGCCTCAGTTTCAATTACAAAAGACAATGTCTTTCCATAATGTAGCGGAATCATGGATCTGATTAATTCTCCACGGTCTATAGAGGATTGCCTGTATGCAATAGCAAAGTCGTAGATCAGCTTGGCCCATAGTCCAGATGGAAATTCAAACCCCATAGCCGGGATATCCATAACCTCCTCTAACTTGTTGAGGTCCTCCGTTTCCAGGACAGCGGAGTACAGTTCCCATTTTTGACGGGCCCCTGTAACAAATTTTTCCCATAGCTGATGCGTATCCACAGTTACCGGGGGAGGAACTTCCATGTCACCGAGTCCGAAACCGAAAACAGCAGTGGGGCGGCTCCATCTGACATCTTTCCAAAATGAATCAAAATTGACCATCAGTTCAAACATGGTCCCGACAACATCTTCAAAAAGCATGCCGACTTGTGAGTCAATGTCCCTAAGTTTGTGTAACTTTCGGTCTTCCCATGAATGACTGAATGATTGATCCATGCTTTCTTACAGCGTTGGTTGTCATCCAGACATCAATTCCAAAATGAGCTATAGCCTCATTCCAGATGTCGCAATCGACGAAAGATCTAGCGACTCGTCCTGAAAACGCGACATCGCCTCCTATGGGCTGCCTGACACGACGTCCATACAGCGCCCTTGTTAGAGGATAGGCGATGCTATTTGTAACAGTGACATCATATTTGTGGCGTATATACAAAGGAGCTACAAAATCATATTCGTCGAACAAGGGCTCTGCAAGATTTCTAATCCACAGGGGAGCGATGCTTTGAAGATCCGCGTCAATTACCAGAACTGCCCTAGCCTCAAGTTCCAAAGCCTTTTGAAAAAGGTTTCTTAAATTGTTACCTTTTCCTGTAACGCCGTCTTCAGTGGAGATATAAATCTTGGGGGTTTCAGTGGCCGTACTCATAAATGATCTATGGGTGTCGTCAGGGGAGTGGTTGTCGACATTTACTATTACAGCAGACTTTTCAGGATAATATTTTGTGAGACCGCGATCCGCTTGCTGAGTCGGAAATGATATTAAGTCGGCCTCATTTAGCGAAGGTATTCCTACGACGATTTCAGCGCTCCTGATTCCGTTGGGATTGTCTTCGACAAATCTCATATTAAGACCTTTTCCTTGAATTTTCGCTATTGGTTTTAGGCTAGCTGATTGTATCATAAAATGTCTCAGCATCAAATAACACGCGACAAATCGGCGCTCCATGTGCTATGAATCTGGAACCGGAATTTTTAAAGAAGATTGGGAGAGAATTGGACAATCGGCGGCTGAAATCAATAATTGAAGGCTTGATTTTCTCCAGTTCCGATAGAATAGGCATTGAAGCTATAAGGAAGGTTGTTTCTGAGGCATCCAAGGATGAGATCCAGATGGCTCTAGATGAGCTGGAAAACGAGTATTTGGAGAGAAGTGGGGGTTTCTGCCTGACACGTGTGGACAACGGATATCAATTTCGAACTGTGCCGGAGATTGCTCCCTGGATTCAGGCTCTAAAGGATCTGAAACCGTGGCGTCTGAGTCGAGCAGCGTTGGAAACACTTGCTATAGTAGCCTATAACCAACCGGTAACAAAGCACAAAATAGAACAAACAAGGGGAGTGGAAAGCTCCAGTTCCATTAAGAATTTGATGGACAGGGAGTTAATCGCCGTCATAGGTCGTGATGATATGCCGGGTCGGCCGCTGCTTTACGCGACAACAAGAATGTTTCTGCAGGTTTTTGGTCTGAATGATTTGAGCTGTTTGCCACCATTGCCTGATATCGAAGAATCGGGAGAGCTTTTTGAATGAGAGCCCCGTGCTACTGAATTACTACCCCGTCAGGCTGCTCCAAATTTTAAAGCCGTTCTTTCCAGATCCCGGATCTGATCTCTTATCTCAGCCGCTTTTTCGAATTCAAGATTTTTTGCAGCCGCAAACATTTCCTTCGTAAGTTTCTTGATCGTTCCTGGAATTTGATCGACTCTAATTTCAGATCTTTGTTTTTCGGAAGAATCTACGGTTACATAATCCTGTTCAGCCAAAGACGACAATATATCGTTGATATTCTTTCGAATGCTTTCCGGGGTTATATCGTGTTCAGCGTTGAACTCCGTTTGAATCTTTCTCCGGCGGCTAGTCTCATCAATCGTTCTCTGTATCGAATTTGTAATCGTGTCGGCGTAAAGGATTACCAATCCGTCTATATTTCTTGCGGCCCGCCCGGCTGTTTGTATCAACGAACGTTCCGATCTGAGGAACCCTTCTTTATCAGCGTCAAGTATTGCCACTAGAGAAACCTCAGGGATGTCGAGGCCCTCTCGTAGCAGGTTGATACCGACCAAGACGTCAAACTTGCCTAACCTAAGGTCGCGAATGATTTCCATTCTTTCAATTGTATGTATCTCGGAGTGCAGATACTGCACCTTGACGCCGAGTCCGGCATAATATTCAGTAAGATCTTCAGCCATTTTCTTGGTTAATGTCGTTACCAATACTCTGTGATTCTTCTCTACCCTCAGCCTGATTTCGTGAAGCAGATCATCTACCTGATCGGAGGCCGGACGAATTTGAATGGCTGGATCTATAAGCCCCGTTGGCCTAATTATTTGTTCAGCTATGTGACCGTTTGCCTCGGTTAATTCATAAGGCCCTGGTGTGGCTGACACAAATATTGCTTCATTGACCAACGCATCAAATTCTTCAAAAGTTAAGGGCCTGTTATCCAGGGCGCTCGGTAACCTGAATCCGTAATCGACCAAAGTTTGCTTTCGGGAGCGGTCACCTCGAAACATGCCCCTCAGTTGCGGTATACTCACGTGACATTCATCGATCAGGAACAGGGAATCTTTTGGAAAGTACTCCAGCAGGGTAGGTGGTGGCTGTCCGGGGGCCCGTCCTGTCAAATATCGTGAATAGTTTCTCTATCCCGTTGCAATATCCCATTTCTTTCAGCATTTCCACGTCGAATCTGGTCCGTTCTTCGATCCTCTGCGCCTCGATAAATTTCCCTGTTGATCTGAAGAACTCCACACGGTCCCGCATTTCCTCAAGGATTAGGTCAACTGATTTAATTAGCCGTGATTTTTCAGTCACGTAGTGGCTCGCCGGGTAAATGGCAACCCTGTCTAGTCTACGGATTACTTTCCCCCTTAGAGGGTCGATTTCCGAAATAGCTTCGACAGTGTCCCCGAAAAACTCGACTCGAACGGCTCTGTCTTCTTCATAAGCTGGAAAAACCTCGACGACGTCGCCACGCACTCTGAAGGTGCCTCTGTGAAAATCTAAATCGTTACGAGAATACTGAATTTCGACCAACTTCCTGAGGATTTCATCGCGGTCGGTCTCTTCTGTCTGTATAAGATGGACCAGCATGTTTTGATATGCTTCTGGAGATCCCAATCCATAGATGCATGAGACGGAGGCGACGATGATTACATCCTTTCTCTCCAGAAGAGATCGGGTGGCTGAATGCCTCATCTTGTCTATAGTTTCATTAATGCTTGAATCTTTCTCGATGAAAGTGTCGGATTGCGGGATATATGCTTCCGGTTGATAGTAGTCGTAGTATGATACGAAATATTCTACGGCGTTATGAGGGAAAAGGTCCTTAAATTCATTGAACAATTGTGCAGCTAGTGTCTTATTCGGAGCGAGGACCAGAGATGTTTTCCCTGATTGCGCGATGACATTGGCCATGGTGTACGTTTTGCCAGAACCTGTCACACCCAACAGAACCTGAGTCCTAACCCCCGAGTTTACTCCATCTACTAATTTCTTTATCGCCTGAGGTTGATCACCTTGAGGTTGGAAATCTGAAACCAATTGAAAGTCGTCCATTTTTGCATTTCTCGGGTACGTTTAGAAATAATCAATCCAGGTTGGGTTTTAAGATCCTCAACGATGCATGAATTTCAGATATTACCGACTCCAGGTTTTTGAAGCCTTCGGCTCTGTCAGTAATTATTAGTTGAAGAAATCGGCCTTCAGTGGAGTAGTATTGGCACAGTTGGGTTAATCTGATCCCACGTTTGTCGGTATAAGAGTATATAATAAACGCTTGAGCGCCCTTTATCCCTGGCGCCTCCCCTTCTTTTATAATTTGAGGGTCTTTTGTTTCTAACTTGAGATTCTGTTTAAACGCTTTTATGAAAGCGGCGGCGTCAGGTTTGCCCTTTTTTAGACTTTTTTCTATCGATATGTTGATTCTGAATGATGCTTTCGGATGATAGATGTTTACTTCATCAGCGCTGATCTGGCGTACTTTCATCGTGATCGGGAATTTTAACGAAAATCGTCCCAATGGATCTTTATAGATTCTAAACGCGTTTGATTCTTGGGCCGTCACATGACATTCAATCAATAGACTCACAAAAATTATCAGCGCGGGAATTGCTACAATGCGCCACATTGTTTCTAGAATCAGTTTTTTACTTATGCAAATAGTCATAAAATCCGCATGATCGCTCGATTCAAAAAGTGGTAGATCCAGGATTATCTTTTCCTGGGGCTGTTCCGGATATTTTTCATACACTTATCAAGAGACCCCACCGCTATGACAACAATTTGTTGAAAAACTTTCGAGACTTTACTGTTGAACCACTGCCCTGTTTCTGATTCCTCAAATTCCAGGAAGGAATCCAGGTCCGAACTATTTAGCGATCGATAAGTATACGCAAAACACACTAGCGCAGTTTGCGCCAATGAATCAGCCTCGTTGGCCCTTGATGGCTGGAAGGATTTTCTCTTTGTCTCATCTTCCAGGTTACCTCCGTATGGATCAAACAGATTTGCAGAGTCCAGAGATTTGATGATCAAACCTCTGAACAAAATGTTGTTTTCAGAAACCCTCTGAATACTGATCAGGCGCTCAATAATCTGCCGCCTTTCGTCGTCAAGACTGGAAGCGGTTCTTCCGCCTTCCCGGATAGCCTTGATTATGTGAGAGGACAACGCTTCTGTTTGAGCCCTTCCGACTTTCCGACCTGTGTTCGATTCATAAAATTTGACAACTTGATCAAGTTTCTCGGTATCTAACTGCTCTTCAAACGACTTTTCCGCAACTTCCACCAGCGCCTTAGGGTTGATCTCGTCTTTGAGCTTCTCAGTGAATTCAAGACGTGTACTGTTATCCGGGAAAATATCCGCAGGGATGGTTGATAGGATGGCTGAGGAGAAATTCTGTATCTGACCCCGAAGGCCCGAAACCCGTATTACTTTGGTCACCAGACTCTCTTGAGCTATTGAAGGAGAAGTCTCTGAGACAAAAGTCAACACAACCAGGGGAACAACAAACGCCAGTTTTCTAATTCTCGAACTGGCGCAGCTTAAAAAATGCTTTGTAATCAATATCAAGATGTCGACAATCCCTTGTATGTACTCAACCTAAAGATTGTGAAACTCTGAAGGAATCTCCAGCAACTGTCCGTCATCACCCACAGCTACAAGCGTCACCGTCGCAGTGACCAGATAATCTCTGGGTTGTCCCTTCCTGATTATGATCTGTTTCACTACCAGTCGGAAGGTAGTGGTTTTCTCTATCCATGTTCTAATGGCCAAGACATCTCCAAGTTTGGCTGGGGCATGGTATGCGATCTCTATCTTATGAACCATGAATAGGTAGCCACGATTGTGATAATCTACGATCCCGACTCCAAGCCGGTCGGACACGTATTCTGAACGGGCGCGTTCCAGAAACTTCAAATAATTGGCATGGTACACTACACTCATACAATCAGTGTCTTCATAATAGACAGAGCACTCAAAAACACGCTCTCTAGGATTATGGGTCGGGAATAGGCTCTGATTAACCAACTTGACTCCTCACATCTGTCTAACGAACATGTAATTTAGGTGAAATCTGAGTGACACATCTCCATTTCTAGCACAAATCTGTTGATGAATACAGGCAGGGCTTCATGGTCTCAACATTGATCAGAATCCACCGAGTTGACGCCATTAGAACGGAAACGCCCTTGGATCCTGGTCAATTCCACAAGAGGCTCGTCTAACATCGCTATTGAGTTGCGAAATGTCCTGAGAAATCTCCACCATCGAATCAGAGGCAAAACATTTTCATGGATTTTGCGCAATTGTTTGCGCCAATTGATTAATATGGCTCGGTCCGGAAGTGGCGCCGCTTCAATGCCATCTGATACTACCCGGATTACCCCGAAAGCCGACCCTGCCGATGATGCCCCAATCGCTAGGGCGTGACTTTCCATGTCGACAGCGTGCGCCCCTGAATTCATGTGTAGGGTTTCCCTATCGGAACGAGCAAATACGGGTTTTGAGGCCGTCACTATCGGAGCCACCCGGTATTGAACTCCGGCCCGTGAACACGCTAGCTGCAAACTACTTACGAGAGCCTCGGAACACTTGTAGCGGACATTAGGGTTTTCCTGAAGAACAGTCTCGCTCGCTATGAGAATGTGGCCGGGTCTAAGACCTTCTACCAGCGCTCCGCAAGTTCCCACACTGACCATCGATAGCGATTCGCCCCCGATGCTTTGACCGGCGGCCAAAGCCTTCCTATAGCCAATCCCGCACCTTGTGACCAGAATTCTCTTGCCTTCGAAAAAAACCTCACGGTTGGTCGCGTGGCCGACCTTCCAACGACGTCTCGTTTCGACCCGTCGGAGAAAGGGAGCAGCCTCCATTCCCATGGCAAATACAAAGCAGAACGTATATTTTTCTTTGTTCATTTGACTGGTCAAAGTATAAGTTAAACAAATCATAGAAGGTAATGAGTTAAAATGTCTAGTATTAAGCTTGACCCAATTGACAAGGGTATACTGGTGACCCTACAAAGTGACCTTGGGGCAATACCGGAGCCGTACGCTGCTATGGCCGAGAATCTCGGTGTTTCCGAAGAAGAGGTTATAAAACGAATTGAACGCTTGATTAAATCTGGAATCATTCGCAGAATTGGCGCCATGATCAGACATATCGAGGCAGGCATAAATTTCAATGGTATGGTCGTGTGGAAGGTTTCCCCAGACCGAATTGAAGAAATTGGGACCTTGTTCTCCAACATACCCGAAGTGACGCATTGTTATGAGAGGCCATCATTTGGCTCCAAGGGAGGGAACCTTTTTACGATGATACACTCGGCCTCACGAGAGCAGTGCCTGTCGACCATTGAAAATATGGCGGAAAAGGCCGGGGTTTCGGAATACGAAATTCTTTTCAGCGAACGGGAATTGAAAAAAGTCAGCATGACCTATTTTGAAGATTAATTCGAAGCCAAGATTAACTCGCGTGGGAGGCGGCAATTCATGGGCGGTAATTCAATTTCGGAAGAACTATACTCTAGAGCCATTAAACTAATTCCCGGGGGAGTAAACTCACCCGTTAGAGCTTTTCGCTCAGTTGGATTGAAGCCTCGATTCATAAAATCCGGCAAGGGAGCTAGAATTGTCGACGAAGATGGCAATACATACATAGATTATGTTTGTTCATGGGGTCCACTGATTTTGGGACATGCGCATCCGGAAGTTCTTGAAGCGCTTGCTTCAACAATGAGGGAAGGGACTTCGTTTGGGGCTCCTACGAGACGCGAAGTTGAGATGGCGCAATTAATAGCGGAGCTAGTGCCTTCGATTGAAATGGTCAGGCTCGTTAGTTCCGGTACCGAAGCTACCATGAGCGCCATTCGTCTTGCCCGAGGTTACACGTCTAGGGAGAAAATAATTAAATTTTCAGGTTGCTACCATGGTCACAGCGACGCTCTTTTGGCTAAAGCTGGTTCTGGGTTAGCCACGTTCGCAATTCCTGATTCTCTGGGCGTTCCCAAAGCCCTCGTTGAGCAGACTATAGTCGTTCCCTACAATGATCTGGAATCGGCGAAAAAATGTTTTGAATTATTGCCGAATGATATAGCCGCAGTCATCGTTGAGCCTGTTGCAGGAAACATGGGCGTGGTCGCTCCCGAAACGGGTTTTCTGGAAGGCCTTAGGAAGTTGTGTTCCGGATATGGATCGCTTCTGATCTTTGACGAGGTTATAAGTGGATTTCGGGTCGCCTTAGGAGGCGCTCAGGAACTGTATGGGGTCTATCCTGATCTTACTTGCCTCGGAAAGATAATCGGAGGGGGCTTGCCCGTGGGGGCTTTCGGAGGACCTCGAGACATTATGGAATTTCTGGCCCCGGTGGGCGGTGTGTATCAGGCTGGCACACTTTCAGGAAATCCGTTGGCTGTAGCCGCCGGTTTGACCACGTTGAGAATTCTTAAAAGAGACAACCCGTATCCTGTGCTCGAACAAAGATCGGAACGGCTGGCCAAAGGTTTAGGGAGAATTTTCTCTGAAAAAGGCGAGAAACATATAATTAATAGGGTGGGCTCGTTATTATCGATATTTTTCGGAATTGACTCGGTCAGCAACTATGAAGAGGCATTGAACGCGGACAAATCCAAATTCAACACGTTTTTCGCCAAAATGCTTGATCAAGGGATTTATCCGGCTCCTTCCGCGTTTGAGGCATGGTTTCTGAGTGTGGCCCACACTGACTCCGACATTGATTATACGCTGGAGTGTGCGGAAAAAAGCATTTAATCTTTGTTTAGTAATTACGTTAGCTATGAGGTTTCCCAAGGGACTTTGCCGGGCAAAGACTCATTGGTGGGTGTCAAATTCGCCCGGCTCGACCGATTAGTAGCACAAAGTTAGTAAAGGTAATACTCTAATTTCATTGAATTTACTGTCTTGATTTTGATTTTTCTTCATAGTATTGTGAAGGTTGTTTTCAAAGGCTAACCCTTTGTAAACTTTGCTTGGTCACATATTAGCTCTTTTCTGAGTTCGCAAAACGTCGGCCCATCAGTTTGAAGAGTGAGGGGCGGGTTAACGGACCCGGAGGGAGCGACATACTAAGTCACACCAAAGAGTCCATGCAAGGAGGATAATAATGGACAATCATGTCGATTTGAACGAAAGGTTGGCTTTAAAGGGCGTTTCCCGCCGCGACTTCATGAAGTTCTGCGGTTTGATGGCGACGGTCCTTGGCCTGCCAATGTCTTTCGCTCCGCGAATCGCTGAGGCCATGGAGAAGAAGAGACCCACTGTAGTTTGGATGCACTTCGCCGAATGTACCGGATGCACCGAGTCTTTCATCAGAACGACCTATCCGTGGGCCGCAGACATTATTCTAGACGTCATAGACTTGGCGTACCATGAGACTATCATGGCAGCCGCCGGAGACCAGGCCGAAGAAATTCTTGAAAAAACAGTCAAAGACCAGAAAGGCAAGTACCTGTGTATTGCTGAGGGCGCTATACCGACGAAAGACAAGGGTGTCTACGGTAAGGTTCATGGGAAGACCTTCCTCGATGTCGCCAACCATGTTTGCAAAAATGCCTTGGCTACAATCTGTGTAGGCGCTTGCGCGTGCGATGGTGGGGTCCAGGCAGCCAAACCCAACCCGACCGAAGCGAAGAGCGTCGGCGAGGCGACTGGCCTGAAAACAGTCAATATTGCGGGATGTCCTCCTAATGCCGACAATATGGTCGCCACGATTGTGCATTACCTGTTACTTGGTAAGCTCCCGGCGTTGGATAGCAAGGGCAGGCCACTGTTCGCTTATGGTTATCTGATCCATGATAACTGTCCGAGAAGGGGTCACTTCGAGAACAAAGAATTCGTGAAGCAGTTTGGAGACGAGGGCGCAGCCAAAGGATGGTGCCTGTATGAAGTCGGTTGCGCAGGGCCGGAAACCTACAACAACTGTCCGATAATCCAATGGAATCAGGGAACTAACTGGCCGATCCGCGCAGGTCACCCGTGCATCGGTTGCAGTGAGCCCGGTTTCTGGGACAACATGAGCCCGTTCTATGTCCAGAAATAATTAGATTGGAACAATCCCAAACTGTCACAAACCAATTTGATAACCTAATAAGAAGGAGCTAAACATGGCACGAGTCGTCGTTGACCCAATTCCGAGAATCGAGGGTCACCTACGCATAGAAGTTGAAGTAGAGAATGGTAAGGTCAAGGACGCCTGGAGCAGCGGGACGCTTTTCCGGGGACTTGAGATCATTCTTCAGGGACGCGATCCCCGTGACGCCCACCTGCTTACCCAAAGATCTTGTGGCGTGTGTACTCTCGTGCACTCACTTGCCTCTGTAAGGGCTGTTGAAGACGCTCTAAAGATAAAGATACCGCCCAATGCCAGACTAGTGCGAAATCTAACGCATGCAGCGCAAAATATGCACGATCATCCGGTGCACTTCTATCAGTTGTGCGCCCTTGACTGGGTTGACGTTGTTTCAGCGTTGTCGGCGGATCCCGGAAAAACCGCTGACCTGTCCAATGCTGTAAGCGGTAGACCACAGACCAAGAAGTATTATGAAGGCTTGAAAGGCAAATTAAAGGCGTTTGTTGATTCGGGCCAACTTGGACCGTTCGCCAACGCATATTGGGGACACCCCGCATACAAGCTGCCGGCCGAAGCCAACTTGATGGCGGTTGGTCACTATTTGGATAACCTCAGGCAGCAGGTCCACGCCGCTCAGATGACCGCTATCTGGGGCGCAAAGAACCCGCACCTCCAGGGTCATCTACCTGGCGGAGTCACTGTTGTCGAACAGCTCGACGCTGACCGCATCGCACATTATCTGTACATGCTGAAAGAACAGATTGCCTTCATTCAGGATGTTTACATTCCGGATGTTCTCGCAGTAGCTTCTTTTTACAAGGATTGGGCAAAGATCGGTGGCAATAAGAACTTCCTTTGCTACGGAGATTTCCCTCAGAGTGACAAGGAGCCCGAAAGTTTCTATTTCCCTCGTGGCATGATTCTTGATGGTCAACTCAAAGTCTCTGCCGGTTGACCCGTCCAAGATTACTGAAGATGTAACTCGAGCTTGGTACGAAAACGGCGATGCGCTTAACCCGGCAGTTGGAGTTACCAAACCTCTGATCGGGAGACGCTCTCAAGGGCGCTGTACCTGATACGAATACCAAGGATGGAAAATACACATGGATGAAGGCCCCCAGATATGACGGATAAAGTCATGGAAGTAGGCCCGTTGGCTCAATGTCTGGTATCCTATGTTGGCGGCAACAAGGAAATCAAAGAAACAACCGACATGGTCATGAAGAAACTCGAAATAGGGCCTGACGCCTTGATGTCAACCCTGGGTCGAATCGGAGCGAGAGCCATAAAGTGCCTGGTTAACGCCAAAGCCGCCGAAAAATGGACCATGGAACTCGTGGAAAACATCAAGAAAGGTGATACACGTACATTCACCGAGTACAAACTTGATGAAACAGTGAACGGCCAGGGTATGGGCCTCAACGACGTCGCTAGAGGTTCTTTAGGTCACTGGATCAACATTGAAAAAGGTAAGATCAAAAATTATCAGCAAGTTGTTCCTTCTACCTGGAATCTCGGACCCAGAGACGCAAAGGGCCAAAAGAGCGCTATCGAGAACGCTCTAATAGGTACGCCAGTGGCCGATCCCAAGAAGCCTCTGGAAGTCCTCAGGACAGTGCACTCTTTCGATCCCTGTATTGCATGCGCTGTTCACGTTATCGACCCGAAGACAAACGAGATCTACAAGTTTAAAGTTTCTTAATGTAGATTACCGACATTAAACAGCGAAAAAGCGGCCTTCATGGCCGCTTTTTTGTTGGGCTGGGGTAATAGACCCATGATTCAACGAGAATGAACCTGTTCACTCTCTGGGCTACGTTGTCTTTTCGGGTGAGATGATTTATGAACCTGTTAAGACTCAGACTTTGGTAATTCGCTGCATCCGAAGGATTCATAATGTCATTGAACAAAATACTTTCCAGATGGAAGGCCGCCAGCCGAAAACATATTCCACAGGATAAGCTTGCAATAATGGACCGAGTGCAAGAGGAATTGTCTCAGTCGGGAATATATGACTCATGTTTAAAGGAAGGGGATATTGCGACGGAATTCGAACTTCCAAACGCTACAGGCCTTGTCGTTTCCCTTGAGAGTCTTTTGTTGAAAGGCCCTCTGATTTTGTCTTTTTATCGAGGCGGATGGTGACCATACTGCAATATTGAGCTGCGGTCGTTGCAGCGAAAGCTTGAGGATATAAGAGCGCTAGGAGCGTCTCTGGCTGCTATCTCTTGTGAAACACCGGATGATTCAATATCCGTAGTAGAGAAGAATGAATTGAGCTTTGAGGTGCTCAGTGATGTTGATAACAAAGTTGCCCGCGAGTTCGGGATAGTGTTTAGGCTACCAATGGATTTGTTACAGTTTTACTCAAGTTATGGGGTTGAACTTACTAGGACCGGAGATGGTCACTTTGAACTTCCGGTTCCTGCGACCTACATTATCAGCGAGGACAGAAGGATTCTTAAAGCCTACGTTGACATTGATTATACCAAGCGGCTCGATCCTGAAGAGATCATTGAGGCGCTCAAATCAATACGAGCGGTTTAAAAACAGGTGTAATCATCTAGCGGCGCAAACACACAGAATGCGGGAATGAAAGCGAAACACGCTCATTTAAAATCTATGACACCGACAGAGGCCATACTGGAGAGCATCTCAGATGGAGTGTTCACAGTTGATCTCGATTGGCGAATCACGTCGTTTAACCGGGCTGCCGAGGAAATAACAGGTGTTTCGCGAGAAGAAGCGATGAGTCGTCTTTGCTCGGAAGTTTTCCGGTGCAGTATGTGCGGCGCTGACTGCGCCCTTCAGCAGACCGTGAAAACCGGTAAGCCCATCATCGGCAAATCGGGATACATAATCAAGGCTGATGGTTCACGCAAACCTATAAGTGTTTCAACCGCGGTTTTGCGGGATGACAATGGCCGGTTAATTGGTGGCGCCGAAACTTTTCGTGACTTGAGCGAACTCGAAGCCTTACGCCGTGAACTGCAAGGAAAATGTCAAGTGGGCGATTTTGCGAGCCGAAGCCCGCTGATGCAGAGAGTATTAGAAGCTCTGCCTGCGATTGCCGCCAGCCCAAGCACGGTCTTGATTCTTGGAGAGACAGGCACAGGAAAGGAATTGGTGGCCCGTACGATTCATGGCCTGAGCCCACGACGAAACGGTCCGTTCATCGCAGTCAACTGTGGGGCTTTGCCAGACACATTGTTGGAATCAGAACTATTTGGCTACAAAGCGGGGGCCTTTACCGGGGCCACGAAAGATAAACCTGGGCGGTTCGCTATTGCCAAAAAGGGGACTATTTTACTGGACGAAATAGGCGAGATTAGCCCGGTCCTTCAGGTGAAACTCCTGCGGGTGCTTCAGGATCGGACATATGAGCCGCTTGGGGCTACAAGGTCTGAGATCGCCGATTCCAGGATCGTTGTCGCCACCAATAGAGACCTCGGGGAACAGATGCGCAAGGGTATGTTTCGGGAGGATCTCTACTACCGGATCAATGTAGTCCGCGTAGAACTGCCACCCTTGAGAAAGCGCAAAGAAGACATCCCTCTTTTGGTGACGCAATTCATAGAGCGCTTCAACCGGCTTCAAGCCAAATTCGTCACAGGGATTAACACAGAGGCGCTTTCTTTGCTGATGGCTCACGACTGGCCCGGAAACATCAGGGAACTGGAAAACGTCATCGAGAGGTGCTTTATAATGTGTAACGATGGCCTAATAGGGGTTGGCCATTTACCTGATGATCTGACGGCGCACGACCAATCAAAAAGCGCGCCCTCCGAATTACGATCAGCGCATGATTTTGTGGATATCCAAGCCATACAAACAGCCCTGGAACGTCATGGATACAACCGGTTGGCCGCTGCGAAAGAACTTCATATTCACAAAACGACCCTTTTCCGCCGAATAAAGAAATTGGGTATCGTCCTGCCAGAACTGGATGGTCGCAAAGGGAAAGCGCCATCTCAGTAGCGATATCACTACCCAAGCTAAGCCAATAAGTAGCGACACTGCTACTATATTGCCGGCCAGATCAAAAGACTAGATACTAACAATCCTTATTATTCAATGAGTTAACTATAGCGACATAAGGCGCTTATGTTATGGCGCCTTATGTGCATGTCGGTTCTATGGAAATTGGGAGCAGTTTTTTAAACTATGAGAGCAGCCTTTTCTTACCTGGATAATCGCATTGCGCCGGTTTTTGATACGGCTCGGCAGATTGTCCTCATTGAATCGACTTCAAAGCGAATTGTGAGAGAAAGTCAGGAATTTTTTGCTGATGATCTGCCAATTCAAAAGGCGATCCATTTGGCGGAGTTAAGCGTGAACGCTCTTATTTGCGGGGCAATCTCAAAACATTTGCATGAAATGATTGCCGCATATGGCACTGAGGTGGTCCCCTTTGTGACAGGCGATTTGAAAGAAGTTATTTATGCCTGGGTTAACAGACAGGATCTATGAACGGCGGTTTACGATGCCGGGTTGCAGGGGGCTGGAGCGCCATGCTTTTAGAAAAGGAGCTTCAAAAGTTGGTCAACCATGGACAGAGAATAAAGTAAATTATGGAGAGGAGACTTTAATTATGCCAAGAGGAGACGGTACCGGCCCACAGGGAACCGGAAGAAGAGGTGGAGGCATGGGAGCAGGTGGTGGACGCGGCCAAAATCAATCTCAAGGACAAAGCGGACAAGGCGGACGAGGTGGCGGACGCAAGGGCGGGACCTCCGCAGCAGGCCCCGCTGGCTTTTGCGTCTGTTCCCAGTGTGGGGAACGGCGCCCTCATAAACTAGGAGTGCCCTGCTTTGAGCAAAAGTGTTCGAAGTGTGGCGTAGCATTGATGCGCGAATAAGAATCCCGAAGAAAGGAGGACATGATCATGCCACGAGGAGATGGTACCGGTCCGCAGGGATTAGGATCAATGACCGGACGGGCCGCCGGATACTGCGCCGGCTCAGGAACGCCTGGAAATGTGAACGCGGCCCCAGGACGAGGATTTGGAGCAGGTTTTGGACGAGGCCCAGGTTTTCGAGGAACTGGATTTCGTTACGGGGGTTCGGGATATCGCTGCAGATTTTTCGCTACCGGCTTACCGGCTTGGAACAGATTCAGGGCTTATTCCAGACCTGGTCAGGGAACTGACCCGGAGTCAGAGAAACAGGCGCTAAAAAACCAGGCTGATATTTTGCAGTCTGAACTGGACTTGATCAAAACTCGTCTAGCTGAGATTGGATAATCCTGGCTCAATGGGATAGCCAATTACCTCCGACTGACTGGAATAAACTACGCTTCCAGTCCAGTCGGGAACCTCTTTGTTTAAGGGAAAGACTGATAGCCTGGAGCAAATTGTTGATCTCCATAATGCGAACTTCGATCGTGCTGGGGACAGCAGCTCGCGCAGCAGTCCCCAGCTCCGCCAATAAGCAGTTAGAAGCATTGGGCATGTTCGGCTGATGAAACATAGCCAAAATAAAAAATATTAACGATGCAAACGCGATAAAAATCGTCTACAAAACCAGACACTATTTTTTGCAATCGCAATAGAGCGTCGCCTCATGCTGAGGACAGCTTGTCTACTCGGCGTTCGCGAATCTGGCCCCTCAACCGGCGAAAGGTGAAGTTTGATCAAATCTTCGGCGCGTTGCCATTGAAACTTGCCTTGATGATCCGTGGGACCGTATCCGACCAACCAAGAGGCATGAAGTGGACTCCTTGGCACATGGGAGCGATTTCCTTGAGCAGTTCGGAGGTCATTTCGACACAGAGATCTTTGGCTCCTCCTTTCTTGGCGCCTTCAAGCCTCTTGACCCAGCCTTCGGGAACCGTGATCCCCGCAATGTTTTTGTTCATGAACTGAGCCATCTTTGCAGACTTGATCAGGACAATTCCCAGTTGGACAGGTATCCCGAAGCTTTCGGTTTTCCGAATGAACCTCTCAAAGAGCGCCGGATCATAAACCGTTTGTGTTTGAAAGAACTGCGCCCCAGCATCTATCTTTTTGGCCATTTTGATCATTTGGAGATCAAGCGGCTCAAAATTAGGATTGACGACTGCGCCCAAAGCAAAGTCAGTGGCTTGGGAAAGTTCGTGTCCCGTCATGTCGTGACCGTTTTTCATCTGCGTTGCGATTTTAAGGAGTTGAACAGAATCCAGATCAAAAACGGGCTTGGCGGAACAATGATCTCCCAGAGTGGTATGGTCACCGGTAAGGACCAACACGTTGTCGATTCCAAGAGAACAGGCGTTGAGGAGTTCAGACTGGAGCGCTATGCGGTTTCTATCCCGGCATGTGATCTGATAGATGGGTTCAATCCCATTTTGCTTCAGTTTTACGGAAGCGGCCAGTGATCCGAGACGCATAACAGCGCTCTGGTTGTCGGTTACATTGATCGCATGAACATGTTTCCGCAGGAGGTCTGCTTCTTCGAGGCACTGGGGGACCCGTCCGTCCCCAAGATCTCTGACGCACCCTTTTACCGGGCCAACTTCACTGGTGAGGACATATGTTTTTTTGGAAAAGAGTTCTGTTATTTTCATTGTTATCCCCTTTATCAGGCTAGTCTTAAAGAGCGCGGCTTGTTGAATTTCGCGTAGTCTTTTGGCTCTTTGTAGGTGGAAATAGAGTCCAGTTCGCCCAGAGCGGCCAAGCGGTTGTAAATCAGTATCCATGCGCAGTCGCGATCGCGATCCACCTCACATTTGCCATTTTCTGCTCCGCCGCAAGGACCGTTGAGGAGACTTTTCGCACACTTGGTGACAGGGCAAATACCTCCCGTTTCGTTAAGTACGCACTCCCCGCACTCCTGACACTGCTCAATAGCCAGGGTTCCCGCTATGACAGTATCCATGTGTCCAACCGAATCAAGCGCAATTTTCACCGGGATGGTCAATCCTAGTTCTTCCGTAGCTTGCCGCACAACCTGCAATGCGCCCCCGCAGCCGAGGACTACGATGGCCTCACTTTCCTTGAGTTGCTTCTCTTTCCCTTCAAAAGACGCCAATGTGTGATTGATGTAACATGTACGTTCCGGAGTGACCTCAAGGACGATTTCTTTTCCGTGCTTGCGGAGTTCTTCAGCCATCGAAGCAACCTGAGCTTCACCGCCCGTTTTGCAGACCTTTGCGCATCCGTTGCAACCGGTAACGATAATCTTGTGATATTTGCCTAACGCTTCCAGAATCTCTGCTTCTGGTTTTCTAGCAGTTCCGATCATCAGATCCTCCTGTTGTCTGTCTCGACACTAGCCGAGGCGAAATGTTTGTTTTTTCAACGTGTCCTTTTTTCTCACGAAGATTCTGTCATATCCATCCGAATGAAGTAGGCCAAGGAACTCATGTCCGACGTTGCCAGCCCAAGCCGAAATATCGCCGGGAGCGCCAGGATCTACAGTTTGAATTTCAATTACCTCTCCCGTTCTCAAGTGGCCGATTCCCTCTTTGGCTTCCAATAGGGGGCCAGGGCATGGAGCCCAGCGCGCGTCGATCACTTTGACCACTCTCAGACCTTCCATGTCTAATCTGTCCATAGTTATCTCCCGCCAACTGGCTTCCATACTTCTCATGACTCAGAGCAAAGGGCGTGCCATATTCTAGGGATTGACTGCCTCTAAAGTGGCCCCGCAATAAATATGGTCAGCAATGCTTCAGCTTCGACTCGTCTCACGGATTCTTGGTAACCTTTGCGATGCGATTAACGTCAACTTCGGAAGACTTTCTGGTTGACATATGTAAAGCAGGTGGTTAACCATAGGTTGACGTTCCCTGTTCCGCTGATGGAGGTTGCAACTATGAATCGCGAGGAAATGGCGAACTTCTGGAGAACCATTATTGAAACCATGATGGACGGTCTGATGGTGGTTGACGCAGATGGGATGATCGTATGCGTGAACCGAGCGACAGAATTGATGACCGGTTACACAAGAGAGGAACTGATCGGCAGCCTTTGCACGATTCTCAACTGTGATAACTGCTCGGCTAGTTGCGAATCTTCCACGGGTTTTTCGTGTGATCTGTTCGAAACGAAACGGGTAGAAAGGCGTAGATGCAACCTTAGAAGAAAGGATGGAACCATCTTGCCGATAATGAAGAACGCATCAGCGCTTGTCACCAGTGACGGCAGTGTGAACGGAGCTGTAGAGACACTAATGGATCTTAGTGAAATTGTTGAACGTGACCAGCGCATCGCCTCTCTAAGTTCTATTCTTAAGGGCAGGGATAGTTTTCAGGGCATTATTGGGAAATGCCGTGCAATGCAAAGCGTCTTTGACTTGATCACCGACGCCGCTTGGTCTGACGCCCCAATAATTATCTATGGAGAGAGCGGTACAGGCAAAGAACTCGTAGCTGCAGCTATCCACAATCTGGGGAGGCGCAAGCATGGACCATTTGTCAAAGTTAACTGCGCTGCTCTTACCGAATCGCTCCTGGAGAGTGAGCTTTTTGGACATGTGAAGGGAGCGTACACCGGCGCCGATAAAACGAGAAAAGGCCGGTTTGAACTGGCCCACAAAGGAGACATTTTTCTTGATGAGATCGGCGATATTCCGCTTTCGATGCAGGTGAAGATTCTAAGAGTTCTTCAGGAAAAGGAATTCGAACGAGTTGGAGACAGCGAGCCAATCAGCGTTGACACTCGGATAATCTCGGCGACTCACTGGGACTTACCTGACAGGATTGGACAGAATAAGTTCAGAGAGGACCTGTTTTATCGCCTCAACGTCATTCCTATTCGGCTTCCCCCACTCAGGGAGAGGATGGAAGATTTGGCTTTGCTGGTAGAACATCTTCTTGAAGAAAACCGACTAAAAACAGGTAAGGATATTAAAGAAATAAGCCAGGAAGCAATGGATATGCTCATGCGTTACCATTGGCCCGGGAATATTCGAGAGGTAATAAACGCTTTCGATTATGCCTTCGTAGTCTGCAGAACTAATTGCATCGAGGCGACAAACCTGCCCGAGACCATAAATGGTAATGCCAGGGGGCAGCGTGAGACACATTTGAGACAGGCTCCAGGGGAACTGGAATTGGTCATGAACGCATTAAGGCGGTCCAGAGGCAGGAAAACCGAGGCGGCCCGACTGCTGGGGATTAGTCGGCAAGCGCTCTGGAAAAAAATGGTTAAATTGAGGATCAAACAAGATTTCAATTTGGACGGTTAAATGGGGGACGCTAAATCGACACTGGCGTCGTCTGGTAGAAGACGAGAAATGCGGCAAACGCGACTCTTTTGCGTGGGGGCATTTAAATAGGCTCCGATTTACGATTAAATAAATTCCCTTTTCAAAAAATAGAGACTATAAAACATTCAGCGGATTTCGAATTCGCTTGAACTAGATTAAACTTAAGTATTAATTTTTTACTACAACTTATTGAAACTTAAAATCTATATTACTGTCTATATTGGTGAGGATGAGCTAATTACTACAACTTTTGGAGACAATAATGAAAACAGCATTTAGAGAATTCGCTCAAGTTTATGAAGAATTCCAGGAAAAATTTCCTCAACATCCGATGATTGATGAAGTCCGAAGTCGGATTGTCGGTGGAAAACTGCCCTCTGACCAATGGCTTCAGACGAAAACAGAAAAAATGAGAAACCTCATGGCCCCTTTTTGGCTCAAGAAGAATGACTCTCATGATGTGGAAGCCGCATAGAACTCTACCCGGTAAAGTTGCATGAAGTGATCGTCTTGAAGTCAGAGTTTCCTAGCCCAAAATGTCGGACCCGCGAGGCGACAAGACGACGACAGTTGTTTATAGGACTGTCCGTCGTTTTAATTTTTTTTATTTTCATATCTTATTACTTGTCTGTTCACTGGGACGATTTTTATTCGCTCTGGAGACTTTCTTATCAAGAGACGATTCTCGCTGGGATTTTCCTTTTCGTTGGGTTACTTCTGAACTGCTATCAAATAAATCTCTTTCTTCAGAAATTCGATGTTCGTCTTGGTCTGTTTGAACTCATTTTTGTCACACATGGGATGATGCTTGGGAACATGGTGATTCCAATGCGCGGTGGATCGGGCGGCTTCGCTGTCTATCTAAAAAAAGCTCACCGACTCAATTATCACAAATTTGGGGTTATATACGGCGGGACTGCAATACTCGTAGGTCTGGTAAGCTCTGTGATGGGTTTGGGCGCTCTCGGTTTTGTTGGGCTATCAAATTCAGAATATTTGAACCGACTTTAACTGCAATTTTGACCGCTCTCCTCCTCGGATGCGTTTACTTGACACTATTTACCCCACGCTTTAAAAAAAATGGCAGCGGTAGAACTCTGAATTTCTTGATTCGTATGAATGAATCCTGGGTTGGTCTTACCAAGGATGTCACTTTATTGATAAAGGTGACTTGTCGCTCTAATACTCATAACATTGTCGCAGACATTCTCTCTTTACTTTATTTACCTCGCCATAGGCAGACCCTTATCATTTTCAGCTACGTTGATCACTTCTTGCTTAGGAGCTGTAGCCTATTTGGTTCCTATCACTCCGGGATCGTTGGGAGTCTTTGACGCAGTGATAATAGAGGCGCCTCGCCTTCTCGGACTCGATACAACTGCCGCAATAATGGGGGCAGTCTGGTTAAGGATTTTATCTTTTGTGATTTGCCTGGCCCTTGGCTTGCCAGGGCTATTCTATTTCTTTAGGGCAATCCGATCATCCGAACCTGAGCCAGGGAAGTGAGAGATGCTGACTCAGGATATAGATCCCTGGCCAATAAGTCTCCCTTAGGTCCATACGCTTGTCAGACTATCAGTAAAGGCTTAGGCGGTTCCTTCGCTATCCTTTCCCCAAGAGACGACCCGCAACGAGCGCAAAGATATTCGTATTTATCCCCTTCGGGAAGAACTAGCAGAAGCCTTTCCCTGACCGGCATGGAAGCCTTGCAATTTGGGCAGTACAATTCCGTAGCTCTAAGGCCCTCAAATTGTTTCTTGACGGGCACGCCTCGGCCATATTTTTGCGAGGTTGTTGCAAATATTTCTTCATATATACCCCATCACCTGTTTTTGGACTCAAGTCTAAACAAAAAAGCGCTTTTCATTGAAAAGGCTTATAGAAAATTAATCCTGAAGGCCCGTAGTTACAAGCCCTAATTTATGATTCGGGTTTCACAGTTGATATTGACTCCGGCATGTTTTTTGATAACCTGACGAAGAAGCGTATCCAAGCTTTTGGATACGCCAGTGGAATGATATAATAAAGTGACGACAAGCATAATGCAGGAGATAGCGCATGCGTCGATCAGTAACCAGCTTCTTTAAATCATTATCGATTCCCCTAATTTTAGCATTATCGTTAATTCTGGATTCGAGTTCCAATGTGTTAGCCGCATCAAGGGTTTCGGACAGGATACTATCGTTTGGGATTCCGACTGACTCCGTAAAAATTAGTAATATTGCCGCCGAAAGTTCGCGTTATCAATGGGGAGATGAGAAACGACTCTCTCCCGGTTCTATATCTTTAAGACCTCTTGGGAGAGACAGGGTTAGAGTTGCTTCAACCGGACGTGATCCAAATGCAGTTCGGAGAAACGATGCGGGTCTCGTAGATCCGATTGACAGTTTGGAAGAATTTGGTAGGCGCGTTGGGGATCCCACCGGACTGTACAAGAATTTTCAGATAGAAGTAGAAAAGGCCAAATACAGTGTGAAGCTTTTTGGATTTGGTGAGGATGGTCGAAAAGTCCTGCTTTTCTCATGTAAAGCGGGGCTTGGTTCATCTGAGTTTCCAACGCCAAGGGGAGCTTTTTACATTGCGCGAATTTTCGACGACAAGCCTCTTTGGATACCTCCTAAGGACAGGGACTGGGCTTACGGCCAATCTCCGAGCCATTCTGTGTACGGTGGGCACATGATGCCCTTCTATTCCAGGCTTCAGGCCGGTCCCGCGCCCAAGAGCGATGACGTTAATTCCGAACTTGATCTGGTAGCCCCACAAATGAAAATGGTGGATACAGGGGCTTATCGAATACATGGAACAGATTCTCCCTGGAGCGTGGGGTCGGCACAATCACATGGCTGTGTAAGATTGCTCAATTCATCTGTGGCCCAGCTCTCGGACACGCTCAAAATGTACGTCGGCACTACCACAAGAGGCCAGACCCCCAATGGGCTATACATCAGCCTGGCGCAACCTGTTAGGTTAATTCTCTATTAATATCTGGTTATTAAGGGACTAAATTACTTTCGGCCCATCCGTCTTCTCAATTCTTCAAACGACAGGCTGACGGAAATTGGTCTTCCATGAGGACAAACATCCGAGGGGCCCGAACTATTTTCTAGTTGTCTGATTAGATCCTCAATTTCTTGAGTAGATAGCCGGGAGTTTTCCTTAACTGCCGCCTTGCAAGCCAAGGATCTCAAGAGGTCTTTCCTCAATTTCTCCGGATCAGCCCTTAGGCCTGTTTCGAGCGCAGTGTCCAGGAAGTCCTTGAACATGGAGTCTAGGTCTACTCCATGGAGCCATGATGGGATTGACCTGACCAGGAACGAATTTGACCCGAAGTCCTCGACTGCAAACCCCGCAATGGTCAGAACGCCGATATTTTCTCTGAGGGTTTCAGCTTCGAGGGAAGTAAGTTCTATGACATGAGGAATGAGCAAATCCTGTCCCTCGACCACTGAGGTTTCTGTGGACGCGTCGCATAGCTGATTAAATATGAGTCTCTCATGCGCCGCATGGTGATCCAGAATGACCAAATTATGATCATCATGTAAGACCACGAAAGAATTGGGCAACCGGCCAATCACAGTCAGTTCGGTCAGTCTCGGCCGAGGCTCCTCAATCTCTGATTCGCTCATTGCTGCAATATTTGTATTTGCGACATGCTGATGTTGGTGGAAAATGGCCGTGGGTTCGGGACCTCCACGTGGTCCGTCACCGGCCAGATATTTATGTACCCCGGTCATTGGCGCCGTTGGTCTTGACCAATGACCAGCGGAGTGTCGATTGTCAACAACCCTACCGATAATAGCGTCATTGACAGCGCCCATGATGAGATTTGAAATGCTCCCTGGTCTCAGGAACCTCACCTCAGCCTTCTGAGGATGAACATTCACATCAACTTCATCTGGGGAGGCTTGAATCATTATGATCGCAAAAGGATATCTACCCTTTTCCACAAGGTTTGAAAACGCCCTGATCAAGGACGCGTTGACAAGTCTGTCTTTGACCGGCCTGGAGTTGACATAACTGAAGACATATCGGAGAGATGAACGGGTGTAGGGAGGTTTGGAAACATATCCGGATAATCGCGCTCCATCCAGTTCATAATCCAACTCAACGAGATTTTCGAAAACATCTGATGGAAATAGAGTGTGAACACGTTCCTTGAATGAAGTTGCAGGTTGAGCTTCGAGTTTGGTCTTGGTGTCTTCTGTCAATTTGAATCCTACCGATGGATTCGCAAGAGCGACCTTCAGGAACAGGTCATGAATTTGGGCGGACTCAAAGGAGGCCTTTTTTAGATATTTTCGGCGAACCGGTGTATTGAAAAAGATGTTACGAACTTCAACTATTGTGCCCCTATTCATGGCAACCGGTTCGTACCCGCTAAGCGTCCCACCTTCAGACAGTATGGATATCCCTAAATCATCAATGTCGTCCTTAGTGCTCAACTTCATGCGGGAGACCGAAGCGATGCTTGCGAGCGCTTCACCTCGAAATCCCATTGTTGGAATACCTATCAACTCTTTTTCGGATCGAAGCTTCGACGTAGCATGCCGCTCTAGCGCCAGGAAAGCGTCATCGTGGCTCATTCCATGACCGTTATCCTTCAACCTGATGAGCTTCTTTCCTCCATCCTCTATGTCCAATTGGATGGAAGAAGCTTGCGCGTCTATGGAATTCTCGACTAACTCCTTGACCACTGACGCAGGCCGTTCGACGACCTCACCGGCGGCGATCCGATTTATAACATTTTCATCAAGAACGTGAATCCTGTCAGACATTTAATTTAAAATGCTCATAACTCTTTCTGGTGGCCATTCTTCCCCGTAAGGTGCGGTCCAAAAAGCCCTCTTTTACAAGATAAGGCTCATACACGTCTTCAAGAGTCGCTCCTTCCTCTCCTATGGCCGCGGCGAGTGTGTCGATACCGACCGGACCTCCGTCAAATTTAAAGATTATAGTTTCGAGCAACCTTCTATCCATAGTGTCAAGTCCAAATTTGTCCACATCCAGCATGTCAAGCGCCAGTCGCGCCGTCTGAAGATCAATGACGCCGTCTCCTCGGACTTGCGCGTAATCCCGGACTCTTTTAGTAAGCCTGTTCGCAACCCGTGGGGTGGCGCGAGATCTGGCTGCGATCTCAGAAGCGCCATCCTCGGTGATTTCCACTCTCAGAATCCTAGAAGATCGCTTTACAATTTTCTTGAGTTCATCCTCGGAGTAAAAATCCAGGTGGAAGATTATTCCAAAGCGGTCGCGAAGAGGGTTGGATAATAACCCAGTCCGTGTTGTGGCCCCAACAAGAGTGAACGGACAAAGTTCAAGCTTTAAGGTTCTGGCGCTGGGTCCCTGCCCGATTATGATGTCGAGCTTAAAATCCTCCATGGCAGGATAAAGAATTTCTTCTACTGAAGGCGACAGCCTGTGGATTTCATCAATAAACAGCACGTCCCCACTCTCCAGATTTGTGAGTATTGCCGCAAGGTCCCCAGCTTTTTCTACAATAGGCCCAGACGTTGTTCTGATCTGGGATCCCATTTCATTAGCAATTATGTTTGCCAGCGTCGTCTTACCCAAACCAGGAGGCCCGTGAAAAAGAATGTGATCCAGAGATTCCCCTCTCTTCGATGCGGCTTCAATGAAAACGGAGAGGTTTCGTTTTAGTTTCTCCTGACCTATATACTCCTGAAGTCGTCTAGGTCTGAGATCTATGTCCGATTCCTCATTTTCACGAATTTGTTGTCCTGAAATAATCCTTTTTTTCTCCATAATTCCAGTCCGAAGATCACTGTTCCCTTCGTTGAAAGTTAGCGCTGTTCATGATACTCAAGAAACCCGACGCAGGTAAATTAGCTTTGACCGCTTGTGATTACAAGAGACGGAACTTTGTCTAAATTGGAAAACAATTTTAAATATATTATAGTGATCTTATCAAAAAAGTGTGAACTAATACCGTGATCGGAGGTTGGGACGGATGTCAGGCCACAATAAATGGAGTACCATTAAACATAAGAAGGGCGCTGCCGACGCGAAAAGGGGCAAGATCTTCTCCAAAATCATTAAGGAAATTTCAATTGCCGCCCGAATGGGCGGTGGAGACGCTGATGGTAACCCGCGATTGCGGACGGCTCTTAATGCCGCGCGCATGGCCAATATGCCTAAAGAAAATGTCGACAGGGCTATCAAAAGAGGTACTGGTGAACTGGAGGGCGTGAATTATGAGGAGATAACCTATGAGGGTTATGGTCCCGGCGGGGTGGCTGTCCTTGCCGAAGCATTGACCGACAACAAAAATCGAACTGTCGCTGAGATTCGGCATATCTTTGACAAGTACAATGGGAACTTGGGGGAAACTGGTTGTGTAAACTGGATTTTCGAGAAAAAGGGCATGATTGTAATACCGCTCAAGGGGCTTACTGAAGATGAGGTAATGGAACTGGCCCTGGAAAATGGGGCTCAGGATGTGAGCGCTGAAGAAGATACATTTGAGATCACTACCGCGCCCACGGACTTTGAAGCTGTACGTAAAGCAGTTGAAGACAAAGGGTGGAAGATAGAAGAGGCTGAAATCACCATGATTCCCCAGAACTCGGTGAAACTTGAAGGAAAAAAGGCCGAACAAATGCTCAAGATGATGGACACCCTAGATGATCACGAAGACCTGCAAAAAGTCTACGCCAATTTTGACATTTCAGATGAAGAAATGATGAAGCTCTCCGCATGATTTTACAAGATGGAGTAATTAAAGAAAAAGAGCGCATAGGATATGTTGATGGTAACATACAAATTCTTTATTTCTGGGGGCGCCACGCTTGTTAATACTTGGGGTTGACCCTGGAACGGTGACTACCGGATACGGTATAGTACGTAAACGAAAACCCACTCCAGTTTATGTTGCGGGTGGAATTATCCGCCCGGGCGCAAGCAAACCTCAGCCTGAAAGACTTCTGGTCATATATACTGCTCTGGACAAAATCATTTGTGAATTTCAACCATCTGTAATGGTCGTCGAATCACTGTTTCACGCTGTTAACAGCCAAAGCCTCATCAAGTTGGGTCAGGTTCGAGGAGTCATACTGTTGCTCGGCGCATCTCATGGAATGGATGTGTTTGAATACAGTCCACGTGAAATCAAACAGGGGATTACCGGGTACGGCCAGGCCGACAAGACCCAGATGATATACATGGTACGGAAAATACTGCGAATCGATGATCTCAAATCTCCTGACCAAGCGGATGCTCTTGCTATGGCCACTTTTCACGCCCACTCTTACATTGCGGATAAGGTATCAAAATGATTGCGTGTCTCAGAGGTCCATTGATTTTTAGAGGGATAAACAGAGTAATAGTCGATGTAAATGGAGTCGGCTACAATGTTTACGTTTCCCTAAACACTCTGGAATCATTACCGGAAAAAGATGAGGCTCTACTCCACGTCTACACTGCTTTTAGAGAAAATTCGCTCGAGTTGTACGGTTTTGCGACTGAAGAAGAAAAATCTCTCTTTGAGATGCTCTTAACTGTGTCTGGCATCGGTCCCAAAACTTCTTTGACCATATTGTCGGGTGTTTCTCCTGATGGATTTAAGCAGGCTGTCTTTGAAAAAGACCTGACCAAACTGAGTTCCATTCCAGGTATCGGGAAGAAATCAGCCGAAAGAATTGTGGTCGAACTAAAAGAGAAGATAAAAGTCGCGCCTGTAAACTCCAAGACACTACATACCTGCAATCAAGCGACCAGTCTGCAGGAGGATCTGACGTCATCCTTAATGAATCTGGGTTACCGGCAGAAGATAGCCTCTGAAACAGCCCAAGAAGTCCTTAAGAGGGCAGAACCCCATATATCTTTGGAGCAAGCCGTTAAACTGGCTTTCAAGGAACTTATCAAATAAATTTGCCACCTTTGATACCTTGTTGCGAGGTAGAGGCCCGCAAAAAAGAGGAGAAAGATCCATGAAATTTGTGGTCATTGGAGGAGACGCCGCAGGAATGAGCGCGGCTTCTAAGGCGAAACGGAACCGTCCGGATATTGAAATAACAGTTCTTGAGGCCACTGATGATGTTTCATATTCTGCTTGTGGAATGCCTTACAACATTGCGGATCAAACCCGGACGATGGATGACCTGGTTGTCCGAAGAGCTGATGTTTTCAGGTCTAAACAGGGCATAGACCTCCGTACGGCCCACACTGCCGTAAAGATAAATGAAACCGCTAAAACTGTGGCTTATGAAACGGCGTACCGCTCAGACTGGGGAGATAAAATATGACAAACTATTGATTGCTACCGGAGCAAAACCAATTAGGCCGGAAATTCCGGGTATAGACCTCGACGGTGTTTTAGTATTGAAGTCACTTCAGGATGGTAGAGCCATAAAAGGTTTCCTTAACAAGACATCGGCTCGAAGAGTCGTTATAATTGGCATGGGTTACATCGGACTTGAGATGGCTGAAGCGTTTCATTCGATAGGGATGTCCATCACAATGGTGAAGCCTGGTCCCAGGGTGCTAGCTTTCATGCCGGAGGAAATGGCGGAGATTGTCAAAAATGAACTCTCCCAAAAAGGTATTCAGTGTCTTCCAGGTGTTGGAATCAAGTCTATTGATGTCGATGGATCCGGACTAAGAGTTGGAACCACTTCTGGGGATATACAAACCGATCTAGTGTTGGTGAGCGTAGGGGTTACTCCTAATTCAGAAATGGCGGCTGACGCCGGTTTGAAACTTGGCCCGAAGAAATCTATAGCCGTTGATCAAAAACTGATGACTTCGGATCCCGACATTTTTTCAGCGGGGGATTGCGCAGACGCCTTTCACGTCATTACGGGGAAAAGAGTCTGGGTTCCGTTGGCTCTGAGGGCAAACCGAGCTGGTTGGGCTGTGGCAGATAATGTCACCGGAGGAAACGTTGAGCTACCCGGGATAATGGGTACCGCAGTATTTAAAGTGCTCGATCTGGAGGTCGCTCGAACTGGACTAAGTTTTGAGGAAGCTTCATCTGGAGGCTATGACGTGGTCCAAGAAATGACTAAGAGTCGTTCCAGAGCCCATTCTCACCCAGGGAATCAAACTATTTTCATCAACCTGGTAGCGGATCGTAAGACAGGTAAACTGCTGGGGGCTTCAATGGTCGGGAAAGAGGGAGTGGCTCATCGAATCAACTCTGTAGCGGTCGCGTTGCATGCAGGGATGACGGTTCAGGAATTCTTCCAATGTGACATGGCTTACGCTCCACCATTTTCACCCGTCTGGGATCCATTGCTTACAGCGGCGAATCAGATTTTGAAAAAGTTGTAACGCGCAGTTTAATACGCTGACAAGGAATGTGATACTAAATGTCATGACATTTTGATCCGTATAAACAAGATGTCATGATTTCAGATATGTGTAATTAATATAATCATGTTGAGAGTTCACAGCCATATTTTGTTGACGGCCTCTACTCCTGAATCTATCATCCTCTCAGATACCAGTGAAAAATACAGGAGGATACTATGAAGATCAGGAAGGTGGAGAAAGTTACTAAAAGCCTTTGCAAGCGCACAAGCTCTTGCTGAATTTTCAGAGCGCATGTCATCGGTAGCCCTTTGAGCTTATGACCAGGCAAACTGACAGTTCAGAAGGATTGTGTCTGCAAGAAGAATTGCTTTTATTACAAACCGGATCGAATAGAAAAAGATCGCTGCCGGGGCTATACTCTGGCGCGAATCCTCATTGAAACAAGGCCTCAGTTACTTTGGAACCAGACTCTGAGGCCTTTGACCCAAACTTCAAAAAAAGCCTGCTACTTGATCATGTCTGTAAATCCTGCTCATTTATATTGATGATTGTGACTTACACGTGTCATCACAATCGTCAAAGACTCTGAACACGATCATTTAGTCAAGAGGCTTTGACGACTCGATCGATAAACCCGAAGCCCTGGTTTTACGTCAAAAGCGCATTTTCTCGGGAGCGACCCTCAATTCTAATAGGTCTAATCTTAATCGGCCGTGATGAAACTACTGTTCATAAGTTGACAATATCAATAAAGATCAATGGTGAATATCCTTACTTATACTTGACAAAGTAGTCGTGTAGCCAATTGACTATCATGGCCGCAATGCATATATCTAACGTCAATACGGCGGAATATATTTGTTCATTACGCCAAATTCGAAAAGGTGACGCTCATGGATCCAAAAGACGATATACGAGGAACTAATTTGCCGGATCCGAAAGAAATCGAAAAAGAGATAAACGATTTCTTGGCGGACAAATACGGCAATCGCATAAGAATAATGGGCACCCAGCTTGGGCCCTGGCCTGGAACCGAGGAATCGGGGCAAGGACAAATCCCCGTAAAAGAGGATAAGCCGGGAAACATCCGCTTCGATATGAAACCAGCGGAACTTCACGAATACCTGGATCGTTTCGTTGTGCGCCAGAATGTGGCTAAAGAAATTCTTGCAACCAAGATTTGTACTCATTTCAACCGGATACGATACTTTCAGGAACACGGCGATACTTACGATCGTGAGGGAATTGGCAGGATAAAGAATAATATAATCCTGATTGGTCCTACCGGGGTTGGCAAGACCTATCTGATCAAGTTGATAGCCAGAAAGATCGGGGTGCCTTTTGTAAAAGGGGACGCTACCAAATTTAGTGAGACAGGCTATGTAGGCGGAGATGTGGAGGATTTGGTAAGGGATCTTGTTCAGGAAGCTGATGGTGACCTGGAACGAGCCCGATACGGTATCATATACATAGATGAAATTGACAAAATAGCATCATCCGGGAACATAATCGGTCTGGATGTTTCAAGATCGGGCGTTCAGAGAAACCTGCTCAAACCCATGGAGGAAACCGAAGTAGACCTTAAGGTCGCTCATGACCCGGTTTCAATGATGGAAGCCGCTGCGCACTTTCAGAAAACGGGCAAGAGATTAAAGAGAACAATTAACACCCGGGACATTCTCTTCATAGTCTCTGGCGCATTCAATGGATTGGATGAAATAATCAGTAGGAGACTATCCAGGAAAGGTCTAGGTTTCGGAGCTTCCCTCAAGGAGAAGGACAACAGGCTTGAACTGTTCAACCAGGTGAAATCGGAAGACCTTATTACGTTTGGTTTCGAATCCGAATTCATTGGAAGGTTACCGGTCATAGCTGTATTGGAGGACCTCAGTGAAGATGACCTGTACAAGATTCTCAAGAATCGCTATTCATCAGTCGTCACCGCCAAGAAGCAGGATTTTAAATCTTATGGAATTGACATCCGGTTTACTGATGAGGCCTTAAAGGTCGTCGCTGAGGAGGCTCACAAGGAAAAAACTGGCGCAAGGGCATTAATAAGTGTCATGGAGAAAGTTCTGGTCGGATTTGAACGGGTGCTTCCATCGACGGATGTATCGCGATTTACCGTTACCGAAGAGCTTGTAAAGGACCCAAGACCGTTTCTAAATACTATCTTGGAAGACGAATTCCATCCGTCTAGGTGTGAAATTTTTGACGAGGTAGACGTGTGTGAGCGTAATGAGGCGCTGAGAGATCTTGAAACCAGGACAAATGAATTCGAGCAAGGTTTCGGAAAAGTCCTGGAGAAAAAAGCCCTCGAGGTTGTCGTAGACGCTGCGATAGAAAAAGGGGTTTCTCCTGACACGATGTATAAAAGGTTCATAAAAGTCGAAAGGGAGATACGAGGGTTTGAAGATGAATTCCTTAGGACTTACGGCCTAAAGATCAGGTTTCTCGATGAAGCTGTTTTAGAACTTGCCAGATTGGCGCTTCGAGGCTCGGAGGAACCGCTGATAGTTTGTCGGAAGATTTTCCAAAACTATCATCATGGACTGAAATTGGTTATGGAGCGCACCGGTTCACAGGAGTTCCTAATTCCTAAAGAAGCGGTCGAAAATCCGGAAAAGTATTTGAACGAGATGATTCAACAAACTTACCGAGCATAAAAAACAGCTATGGTAAAAAAAACCGGTGGTCACGATTGGGACCACCGGTTTTTTGCTTTAAGGTAAACGGCTTTTTAGCGGCCTACTGTTCGTCAAGTCCTTTTTGTTTCTTATTTTCCCACATACTCCGCTGGTTAGGTATTGGGCCGGTAGTCGGGGGAGAAAAAATTTCCTTTAGCGTTCCCCAGAAACCACCTGAACTCTCCTGTTGGGGTTGAGCTTGAGGTTGAATTTGCAGGGGAGTCGCCTGACCGGGAGGAACAGACGAAGGAGCCATTGGAGACGCCGCGGTATTTACTCCAGGGGAGGTTGGATAGCCAGGCTGAGGAGCATAACCCGGGTTGTTGTAGCTGGCTGCAGGCATGCTCTGAGGGTAGCTTGGCTGAGCCTGAGCCGCCTGTGGGTACTGCATAGCCTGTTGAGGAATCGTCTGCGGTTGGGAAGCCAGAGCTGGCTGACCCGCCTGACTTTGTCTCGCTGCATCCTGGGCGACACCCATCAGGTCATAGTATCTCTGTTGGGCTGTTCTCAAACTTTCATAAGCCTCGCCCACCGCTTTTTTGTGATATTCGTTCTGCAGTTCTCTTCTGCTTCTGCTCCTGCTCCTTCAATTTTTGCTGAGCCGCCACGTACATTTGTTGGGTTTGCTGAAGTTCTTGCATAGCGCTCTGTTGCTGCGCGGCCAACTCCGCCGCTCGTTGTCGCGCTACAGCTCTGTCGTAGGCTTTTTGTTGAGCCGCTTGAACCGAAGGATCAGATCCGTAAGGTGAGGGGCTCGCAGGTTCTTCGGTTTGTGGCTGTTGCTGGCTATAGCCAGGTTGTCCATAGGCCTGTTGCCCGTATTGCTGCTGTTGTTGAGGATAGCTCGGATACTGTCCTGCGCTCTGTTGAGGTTGTTGCTGAGGATAATATCCAGGTTGCTGTTGCCCATAGTAATTTTGCTGAGGTTGGTTGGCGCTAATGGCTGCCGACCTTTGTTTCTTGGAAGATTTTTTCCCATGAGACGCCTGTTGTTGAACATTGGGCGCAGGCGCCTGGTAGGTTTGATAAGAAGGCGCTGCCGCTCCCGGTTGTTGATAACCCTGCTGCTGGGAAGCGCCGTAATAGTCCTGAGGATTATAATACATTCCTGATTGGCTGGTAACTTGAGGAGACGTAGCGTCGCTGGCAGGATTCGCAGGATAGTAACTTGTCACAGGCGCGGAATTTCCATATGCGCCGGTAACTGAGTAATAACCGCCCTCGCGTTGCAGATTGTCCAAATAATTGGTCCAATAGGGATAATACGCCTGCGGCATCTGGGTATTTTGCCCACCGTCCCCGGATTGCATCAAACTAGATGCGTTGTCGTAGTAGTTAGCTTGAGCGTGGGCCGATTGCGACGACCAAATGACCATCGAAAAAGCCAGACTGAAGGCCCCTGTCACAATAACCCTTATTTTATTCCGCATGACGTTTCTCCTTTCGGACCAGGCGACAGATATCAATTCAGAACGATGAATAATCATCGACTTGGCACAGCTTGAATTGATCAATCCCCTGTATGAAACCACCAAGATCTTGACACTCTTATTATACTTTCTTTTATTAGAAAATCAAATCAAAAAAAGGTTCCATAACAGATTAAACACATATAATGTCAACCAGATGTTAACAAAAATTAATAATATAAATTAGGAATATCGCTACTTGATCACCTTGAAAAGGCTTTTGGAGGGCTTAAAAGGGGTTTTTGGACCATTGCCTTTGATTCTATCATTAAAAATCTTGTTCTTAACTCTTACAGAACTTATCATAAAGTATACTATTATTGAACGCTCCCAATCCTTGGAGGCCGAGAAATCAGCGACCTTTTTCAAGTACTTTTCCTGAAGAGACGCAAGGGAAGCCTCGTCTATGTCGAGTATCCTGTCCGCGAGTCCCAACAAAACATCCTCTAAATTCACTATAGGCCTCCGAAAGTTTTCACCCGTATATATTCTATCATTGCCGGCAATTTAAATCCACCAACCTCCACATTCACAGGAATCATTTTCCCGAGCGGAAGCTGTTCAAGATCGGAGGCAGTTTCACCTGGCAAGATCATTGTTGGTTTTCATGGCGCATGCAGCGTCAATTCCAGCGTCAAGAGCTTTAATATTGGAATTCCGTACAGATTCACGAGGATCTTCTAAAAGCCTTGCTCTGATATCTTCTACCGAAACCTCCAGGTTTCCTAAAAGGGCCGCGAAGCCTAACAAAACAACGTTTTCGAGTTGTATCCTCCCAATAGAGCGCGCCATTCTAGCGGCGTCTACCCTAAACAGACCAGCCTCAGAATCGACCGAGGAATTCTCAAAAATGACTCCACCCTGTTTGAGAAATTGTCTGTTGTTACCGGTTTCCAACATGTCCATAGAGAGCAAGTAATCGGCGTGTCCCCATCTAACCAACGGAGACGAAAAAGAGCCAATTTTCAAATGGCTGTTTATAGAGCCACCCCTAACGGCCATGCCATGGGTCTCCGAGGAAATAACGTCAAGTCCCTTGTGTGTCGCTATGTCGCCAAGTAATCTGGTCAGGAATACGATGCCCTGACCACCCCGTCCGCAAAGAATCATCTGAATCATGTTTATATTCCCCATACCGAAATTGCTTTTGAGGGACAAACTTCAACACAGAAACCACAACCGACGCATGAGTCAGGGTCAATCTGCACCTTCTTGTCTTGCTTCACAAAACTGATCGCCGGGCACTCAAGATCCCGAACACATGTCATACATCTGTCGCAATTATCTCCAATCTGGAACTTGGTTTTAGACACAGTGGTATTTCGCGAACGGATACACGGGCGACGAGTAATTACAACTGAAACACCTGCCTTTTTCTCGTGAGAAAAAGATTGCGCCGCTTTCAACGTATTCTCAAGGGCCTGATAATCATACGGATCAACCGTCTCTAGAAATTCGACCCCGCATCCTCTAATCAACCTTTCCATGTCTATTGGAACAGCCCTGGATCCATCAGCGGTTAAAGCTGTGGCAGGGGTAGGCTGGCCACCTGTCATTGCCGTGATATTGTTGTCCATAAGAACGAGCACAAAATTGGCGCCTGTGTGGACGGCGTTTATCAGGGCCGGGACTCCCGCGTGAAAAAAGGTGGAGTCTCCAATAGTAGCCACCACTAACTCACCTTCCTGTCCTTGTTTGGCCGCTTGAGCGAATCCGCAAGCCATGCCTATGGAGGCCCCCATGCAAAGACATGTGTCTACCGCTCCGAGGTTTACCCCTAGCGTGTAGCAACCGATATCTCCAGCGTAAATGGCTCCATCAAATAGTTTTTTGATCATGAAAAAGGCTGGTCTGTGTGGACAGCCTGCGCAAAGAGAAGGTCGTCTGACTTTAATGTTGGGCGCGTCAAAAGCTTTCGGTTTGTCTCCTACAAATTCGGCCATGATCCTCTCAACAGCCTCTGGATCAAGTTCTCCCTGTTGCGGGACGGCGCCGGACATTCTTCCCTTGACCTTTGTTCGATTTCCTATCTGCAGTTCGATTACCGGATATGTCTCCTCAACAATGAGAGTCTCTGTTTTAGAATTTACCAGGGACTGCAACGCCGAGCGGTTTGCAGGGTACGGCAGGTCCAACTTATATACGGACAGTCCCCGCATTTGCGCCTCTGACAAGACAATATCTCTCACGTGAGAGGACACTGAGCCGCTTGTTATAACTATTCGTGAAGATTTGGAATCACCCGCTATTAGTTTGGGGAGGGCGAAAGGTTCTGTAGAACTTATGGTTTCAATTTTCTGGTTCAATTCACCATGTAACGCCAATCTAAATTTTGGCGTTGCGGCCCATCGAGTCCAGTTCTTTTCAAATGGGCCGACATTCACCTCGGTTCGTGGGTTCGAAATCGTCACGTTTTGCCGTGCGTGGCAAACTCGTAAGCATGGTCGCAACATAACGGGAACGTGATATTTCTCAGATAGGTCAAAGGCTTTGATGGTCATTTCCAAAGCTTCCGCTGGTGACCCAGGGTCGAATACAGGCACTTTGGCGAACCAAGCGAAAAAACGACTATCCTGCTCAGTCTGACTCGAATGAGGTCCAGGATCATCAGCTACAATTACTACCAAACCACCGCGAACTCCTAGATAAGCAGCGCTGGTAAATGGGTCGGAGGCGACATTCAACCCCACCATCTTCATGGCCACAGCGCATCGCTTACCAGCGAGGGAACCTCCATAGGCCACTTCAAATGCGACTTTTTCGTTAATAGACCACTCCAGGTAAATGGGACTTTTTTGTTCCATTTTCCATCGAACCAGTGATTCCATGATCTCTGATGATGGTGTCCCCGGGTAGGCGGTGGCCAAAGAGCATCCAGCTTCTATGACGCCTCTCGCTATGGCCTCGTTCCCCATAAGGAACCTGTTCAAAACGGCTGATTCGTTTTTTGCGACGCTCATTTAGAAATTCCTATTTTACCACTGATTTGACAAACGATTGTCCGACAAACATAATACCATAAATACCAAGTGTTCAAGTCTTTCGGGAGAGGGGATCATGAAAACCTTATTGAAAGTTATAGTGATCATGCTTGTTGGCTTGTGTTTTGCGCCTGAGGTCCCTGCTCAGGGTGGCAGAACAGTTTACGTGGTATGCAGAAAATTTGTGGCTGAAAAAAACTGTCACAAGTGCTCCGATTACTTTCATGCGCGGTCTGAAGACGAAGCAAAGGCAAAATGTGGCAAGAAAGGTTACACTGAAGCCAATTATTTTGGATCCTTTGGTTCGATGACTAGATGGATGTTGCCCAATTGCTCCTGCGACAATGATTAGAGCACTCGTAAATGAGTGTTAATCAGAAGTCTCATGATCCAAGGTCCTAAATGTCCTGGTTTTTATTACTGATTGAGAAAAATCACTAAAGCGGATTTTCATGAAGGAATTGAACCACCTTTCGTAATTAAGCTTTCCTGCATGAGGTCGCAATGAATGATCCCTAGTTTTCGGACATTTACGGTATGGTTCGCCCTGTGTAATTAGTTTGTTTCTTGATCTGGCCAGGAAAGCCGGCGCCATGTACATCCACTGGCTTGAGTAGACCCTCATTATGCTGAATTTGCAATCAACCTCTGACGAATCAAGAGGTATAAATAGGGTTTTCGGGCCGCCTGAAGGGAACGCGTTTATTCTCCACCGCCAGGACCAAAATGGCCCTGCGCCATTGTAAAGAGGAAACTCGAAAATAGGGAAATCCAACATTGATCTAAATCTCGACTCGTAGACAATGAAATTCGCCGCATCGTGGTCGGGATGCCCTCCTTCAAAAGCCGTGACAAAAACATTGTCTGGCCTGAATCTGACAAATATCTCCTGTAATGTCTCCGCTGCAGAGTCCAATGAGCGCATTAGCCCTAGATCCGGGAATCGTAGTAACTCATAGCGTTCTTTCTCGAGGCCTAAAATTGACACTGCTGATCTCAATTCAGTTTCTCTACGTTCCTGCCCACCCAGAAACCCGCCACTAGTAAGCCAAACACCCAATATTTCCGCGCCTGCTGAGATCAGTCTGCGCATCAAGCCCGAAATAAAAACGTCATCATCCGGGATGTGCGAATACGAACGCGCTTCTCTCCAGTTTGTCTTGATAATTGAATCCATTATTGTCCAAGAGCAAGTCTCCCTTTCCCTTTGATCAGGCCAAACTTGATTGCCGCGCTCGATCTGCGCCGGGAAATGTTTCCTAATTTATATATTCAGTGGACAGTCACAACAAAAGGGAAAAAATCGGCTTACGTTGACACTGCGCTAAGCCGCGGCTATAAAATGCCTGAAACTATTGAATCCGCAGGAGTCATCATGCGCTTCCCAGAATATAGGCCGAGACGGTTAAGAAAAAATGAGGCATTTCGAAGGATGATCCGTGAAACTTCTCTGGATGTTTCTAATTTTATCCTTCCCCTTTTTGTGGTCGAAGGAAAAGGGATTAAGAACCCCCTGGTTTCAATGCCGGGACATTTTCAATTTTCTCCTGACACTTTAGTAAAGGAAGCTCGTCTAATAGCGGAAAGTGGTATTCCTGCTGTAATTCTTTTCGGAATACCGTCTCGAAAAGACGGCGTCGGCTCACAGGCATACGCTCGAGACGGAATAACCCAAAAAGCGATCAAGAATTTGAAAGACGCTATTCCGGAACTGATGGTAATAACCGATGTATGCTTGTGTGAATACACTGATCATGGGCACTGTGGAATCATTTCCAATCATGATGTCGATAACGATCCCACATTGGATATTCTGGCCAAGGTCTCGATCTCTCATGTCCAGGCGGGAGCTGATATGGTCGCCCCCAGCGACATGATGGATGGTAGGGTTTCTGCCATTAGGGAGGCTTTGGACGAGTCCGGCTACGAATCTGTCCCCATTATGGCCTACTCCGCCAAATACTGTTCAGCCTTTTATGGCCCATTTAGAGACGCTGCCCAGTCCGCTCCTCAGTTTGGCGATCGTAAGTCCTATCAGATGGACCCAGCTAATGCTGATGAAGCTCTGAGAGAGGTCGAATTGGATATAGATGAAGGGGCGGACATTGTCATGGTAAAACCTGCTCTGTCATATCTGGACATAATCTGGCGAGTTAAGACTTCGTTTAACAGGCCGGTCGCCGCATACAACGTAAGTGGCGAGTACTCCATGCTCAAAGCGGCCGCTCAAAACGGTTGGGTCGACGAGACAAGATGTATGTTGGAAATCTTGACTTCAATAAAAAGGGCAGGGGCTGACCTCATAATAACATATCACGCTCTTGAAGCGGCAAGGGCCCTTCAGGGCAGTCCATTCAAGAGGTGATTTTGAGGCAATTAACGTTAAGACTGGTAGCATGGGAAATGACAAGGCAGTGCAACCTGAAGTGCGTGCATTGTCGAGCTGGCGCGTCAGACGTGATTGATCCCAACGAGCTTACCTTCAACGAAAGTATAAAACTCATAGAGGGGATCAGGGAGCAAGGCGCACCCATCCTGATTATGACAGGCGGCGAACCTTTGCTTAGGAAAGACTTCTTCCAATTGGCGGACCACGCTATAAAAACGGGCTTGAGGGCGGTTCTGGCTACTAATGGAGCGCTGGTAACACGTGAAGTGGCAAAAGAAGTCTTTAATGTTGGCATTCCAAGAGCGAGTGTAAGTCTTGATGGTCCTACGGCAAAAGATCATGATGCCTTCCGTGGTGTTCCCGGAGCGTTCGAAGCTTCTCTAAATGGAATCGAAATGCTGAGGAGCGCGGGTGTAGGTGTGCAAATCAACACAACCCTGACAAGGCGTAACCGACATCAACTCCCAGAGATGATCAAGCTGGCGGAAAAAATGCACGCTGCCGCGTTCCATGTTTTTCTGCTCGTGCCTACCGGTCGTGCTCGAGACCTGTCCGGTGAGGAGATGGGGCCAGAAGAATATGAACAAACTCTCCTGGAATTCTATCAAATAGGTCGAAAAACCAAACTTGAAACAAAAGCTACCTGCGCCCCGCAATATTACAGAATATTGAGACAACAGGCCGCCCAGGAGGGGGTCGAAGTCACCGAGAATACGTTTGGACTGAACGCTCACACCAGGGGTTGCCTCGGAGGGTTATCATTTGCCTTTGTTTCACACGTGGGTGATGTTCAACCGTGTGGCTATTTTGATGATAAGGCTGGTTCGATCAGGGAAAGTAGTTTCAGCCACATCTGGCTCGAATCGGAATTGTTTAAGGAACTGAGGAATTTTAGACTCCTTGAAGGCAAATGTGGCAAATGTGATTATATTCGTTTTTGTGGAGGATGTCGGGCTAGAGCATACGAACTGACGGGACGGCGGATGGCAGAGGAGCCATACTGCGCTTATCAGCCTCCCGCATTTACTAAAAATGGGAGTAGTTCATGCTAATAGAACAAATTCAGATTGGTGGCTTTGAGATCTTTTGTTATGTGCTTGGTGACGAAAAGACTGGTATCGGAATTGTTATAGATCCAGGTGGTCCTGCGGGTCCGATTCTTAATAGGGCAAGCGGAAAAGGGATAAAACAAATAACGCACATCGTTAATACACATAGTCACGTTGACCACGTCTCCGGCAATAAAGAAGCTCAAGAAGCTACATCCGCCGCCATTGCAATCCATGAATTAGACGCTGCGGATCTAACTCACCCCAATCTAGGCATGCTCGCGATGTTTGGCGCTGAACCTTCGCCGCCACCATCGATACTGCTGAAGGACAATGACATAATAGCGTTTGGAAATGAGTCGATCAAAGTAATACATACTCCAGGTCACACTCTTGGGGGAATATGCCTTTATTTTGATGGTCATGTCATTACAGGGGACACTCTTTTTGTCGGGGGCATTGGTAGAACCGATCTTCCTGGAGGCTCTTACGAGACACTCCGGCAGTCCATCAAGGAAAGGCTCTTTACTCTTCCTGAAGAAACAATTGTGCTTCCGGGGCATAATTACGGGGTCACGCCCACTTCAACCATAGGAAGAGAAAAACGGGAGAACGTCTTTGTATAATTGACCGGAGTCCTTCGTTGACGCCTTGGGGAAAGTTAGTGATATGCGTCGTCGTCTGCCTTCTTTAATCTCACGAACCAGGTCGTCCATGTTACTAATCGGATTGATAAATTCCATAGCGGCCCTGCCCTTATGCTAGGGGTAATAACAATCACTCCCGTCGGTTGATGGTAAACCAATTTCAGGCATGGCTTGATTGCGAGTTTATTCTGGAGCCCTTGGCGCCTGATAACTCTTCAATGCCTTACTTTGCACGCAAAACTTATGGTAGCTCTCCGTCAATGTGAGCAGTTATACCTTAGGCTCAGTCCTATGTTGCTGAAGCAGGTTTGAAACTACCCAAATCACAGTTTAAGCAGCGAGAAATGCGTCGAGAAGCTACTGGAAACTTTTAAGATAGGCTATGAAAACGTTGAAAATGTATTAAGCTTTTGTTCGTTGAAAAATAAGTCACTGAGGTTTACGTACAAATGGAGGACTGTTACAAACACCCGGGTCGTCCGGGAATTTATTATTGCCAGAAAGATGGAAACCGCATGTGTGAGGAATGCGCTTGTTGTCACAGCCCAAGAATATATTGCCAGTTTCGGAGCGCATGCGTCATAAGTATGTTAACCAAACAGGGAGAATTGACGCCTTGTGAACAGCAATCCGGAGAGAAACTCGACGAGGAACAGCGAAAAATTTCAGTACGAGGATGACAACGGTGTTGAACGTGCGCATATGTACAGATTGGCAATATGCGGTAGCTCGTGTTTAGCCGATCAAATAATTCTGCTTGAGTTAATACTATGACCAAACGAGACTATTATGACGTTCTTGGTGTAAGCAAAGGTTCAGGAGCTGAGGAGATCAAGAAGGCCTACCGTAAACAGGCTTTGCAATATCACCCGGACCGAAACAAAGGTGATAAAGACGCGGAGGAAAAGTTCAAAGAGGCGGCTGAAGCCTACGAAGTGTTAAGCGATGTGGAAAAAAGAAAAATCTACGATCGATTTGGCCACGATGGGTTACAACAGCAAGGATTCACAGGATTTAGGAATTTCGACGACATCTTCTCATCCTTTGGAGACATTTTCGAAGAGTTCTTCGGATTTGGTGGTGGTCGATCGAGAATGAATCGTGTAAGGAAAGGGGCTGATCTTAGGCTCGACCTGACGATAGATTTTTTGGACGCCGCTTTCGGAAAAGAAACTGAGATTGAAATATCTAAACATGAGCCGTGTGAACTTTGTCACGGTCTAGGGACTCGTGGCGGCTCGCCCCCTTCAGTGTGCTCGACCTGTGGAGGCAGAGGACAGGTCACTAGGTCGCAGGGTTTTTTTTCTATAAGTACCACATGTCCAACCTGTCAAGGGGCTGGGACTGTGGTGACGGACCCGTGTGAAAAATGTAGGGGTGTAGGCAGGGTGTTGATTTCAAAGAAGCTTTCTTTGAAGATTCCTCCGGGTGTTGAAAGCGGTTCACGTCTGCGTCTTAATGGAGAAGGGGAATCTGGCGACGCTGGCGCTCCTCCAGGTGATCTGTATGTTTATTTAAACGTCAAACCTCACGAGACATTTAAGCGTGAGGGGGACAACGTAATCGTCCTGACGCCTATCAGCTTTCCCGTAGCGGCGCTAGGAGGCCAGATAGAGGTTCCAACTCTTGAAGGAAATGAAATGATTCAAATCCCAAAAGGAACTCAGGCCGGTCAGGACTTTAGAATTCCGGGGAAAGGTATTCCTCACCTTCGTGGGCGAGGGAGGGGGGACCTTATCTCTGTGGTATATATCCAGACCCCCAAAGAATTGGGTCAGGAACAGGAAGACCTTTTACGCCAACTGGCTCAATTAGAGGGATCGAATGTAACGCCTAAGAAACGAGGTTTTTTTTCCAGGAAAAAATGACAGATAGAATAACCGTTTTAGGAATAGGTAACATACTTCTTCGTGACGAAGGAGTAGGGGTGCGCGTAGTTGAAGAACTCGGAAAGACCTATGTTTTTCCGGAGAATATCCATCTCGTTGATGGGGGCACTCAGGGATTATGGCTCCTATCAACAATTCAGGAATCTGACCACTTGGTCGTAGTGGACGCAGTGATGGGCGGAGGGGAACCAGGTAGCCTTTACAGACTCGAGAGGGCGGATTTACCAAAAGGATTGAGGATAAAGCAATCCGCGCATGATAGTGATTTGGTGGAAGCTCTTAACCTTTGCGCTCTCGTGGACAAGGAGCCCAAAACCGTAGTAGTAATCGGTATAGAGCCTGTTGACATAACTCCGTATGGATTGGAGCTTACGGAAACGATCAGTGGCAAAGTGACCGCCATGATGGCGATGGTAATTAGTGAGTTGGAATCTCTAGGCGTGAAACCGGAAAAAATTGTTTGAACGGCATTATAAACTGTGTTAATTTGAGCATATCGCGTCTCGCGAGAGACAAGATACCGTGCCTTTGGTCGTTTTGTGGCGGTATTTTTTTATAATGTGTTGGAGGCTAAATTATGGATATTAGAGGGAAAATCGCTTTTTACACACTGATAGTTTTCTCAACCATCCTGTTCGCTGGAATGGCTGTTGCTGCCAACAAGGTCCCCGAAGGAGACATAAGTATCCACTCTGGAGACGTTTTTAAGGAATTCAAGCAAGGCCCTGTCATTTTTCCTCATGCCAAGCACAAAGCTCTAAAATGCACAGATTGTCATCATGAGTACAAAGACGGCAAAAACGTTTGGCAAGAAGGACAAGAAGTCAAGAAATGTAGCGCATGTCATAAACTCGAAGCCGATGGTAAGATTGTGAAGCTGGAAAAGGCTTATCACGACTCTTGCCAAACCTGTCACAAGAAATTGAAAAACGAGAATAAACCTACTGGTCCGGTTACCTGCGCTAAGTGTCACCAGAAAAAGAAATAGTGGACCTGATCTAACAAACTTTTCGATAATTTTGCTATAAAGAAAGAGGGTCGTTTCATTATGAAGCGGTCCTCTTTTTTGTTTGTTAATATCCTGTAAATGTTTCTTGACCGGCCTCAAAGTATCAATGTAAAAATATGGCTCGAGTTTTGTATCACGATCTCATGTTTCCCCACAAAATTGGACATAGTTGGTAAAACAAGGAGTTTAAAAATGATTTCAGGGAGCAAGTTTCTGAGAAAGTTTGCTGTCTTATTTATCGCTGTAACCTTGGTCGGTCTTTACGGAATAATTTCCATCAACAATGACCGAATGATCTTTGCTCAGGAAACCGGCCAGAATGAGAGCGCCGACAAAAAACCCCAAACAACTGAATCTAAACCTGAACCCAAAGAAGTCGACAACGAAACGTGCCTTGGATGTCATAACCCGGACATTCTCAAGATGTCAAAGGAAGAACTCGCTGATCAGGTAAATGTTGGCGCCAAGGCTGTTCTTCCGATGGCCAAGCCGCCATATGTATTCGGGGAACTTAATCTCTCCATTGATGAAAAAAAATACGGGAAAAGCGTCCATAAAGACTTAACCTGCGTTCAGTGCCACAAAGATATTCCCGATGTGCCTCATAATCAGCGTCTTGCTCCTGTTGATTGCAAGGAATGCCACGAAGACGCGGTAGAAAGCATTCAGTCCGGCGCTCATGGAACGAAAGCGGGTCCTAAAGCCCCCCCATGCATCGGGTGCCACAATGTCCATTATGGTGAGGCTCAGTCAACCTATGACTCGGTTTTCAAAGCAAAAGCCTGTCTCGACTGTCACGCCGCTTATGGGATGAACACTTACAAGCAACACGAAGCGCTTACTCAGCCCGGCATGCATTTGAAAATGGGATGCATGCTGTGTCATCATGGCGCCAAGCCCGGTCTGCACAACCTTCCGGCGGGAAAAATCAAAGCTGTCAATTGTGAACAGTGCCACTCTGAAAATTCAGTCTTATCTACTTCCAAACCCAAGCCCACCGACCTTGTGGGTTATCTTCTCCAAACAGGCTTCATAAACGAAGATCTAATGCAGAAATACAGTTATGTGGTTGGAGCCAATCGTATTCCTGCTCTGGACTTGATTATCATTATCGTAGTTTTGGGAACCTTCGCTTTGCCTATTTTTCACGGTGGTTTGAGAATTCTCACCAGAAAGAAAGGCGGACATCACACATCAGAGGAAAAAATATACTTACACCCTCTATTCGAACGTATATGGCATTGGTTCCAGGCTCTCTGCATAATCATGCTCATAATTACAGGGATAATGATACACTGGCCGGAGAGGTTCCAGGGAAGTTTTGACTGGGCTGTCAATGTTCACAACTGGTTCGGGTGGGCTGCAGTCATAACTTGGGCGCTGTGGTTCCTGTACGCCGTTTTTAGCGGACGAATTTCACATTACATCCCCAAGAAGGGCGAAATACCTGGTGGATTGATCAAGCAGGCCAAGTTTTACGGCTATGGAATCTTTAAGCACGAACCTCATCCGTACGCCCCGGCTGAAAACAACAAGTTCAATCCGTTACAGAAAATCGCCTATCTGAAATTCCAGTTATTGTTGTTCCCCTTGCTGCTGGTATCGGGAATTCTATACATGTATCCAGAAACGTTCGCTGGTGTTATCAATGCGATAGGAGGTCTGTGGGTTTCTGGCCACACTTCATTTGATTCTTGGCGCTCTCTTTGCTGCGTTTCTCGTAGCTCATCTCTATCTGGCTACAACCGGAGAAACCATAGGTGAAAATTTTAAGGCGATGGTATTCGGTTACGGCACAAAAGAGGATCACGTAGACCACAAGCACACAAGGATCACGTAAACCACAAACAGGATAACGGTTAAGATCCGGCTCGATGAATTACGGGGCCGGCGATATGCCAGTGGCCGGCTTGGCTCAACGAAGTCAAGTCGGCCATTTTTGCAAGTGTGTGATTGGAACTATTCTATTGGACTGTAGAAGGGCTGTTCCGGCGGAAAGAACCTTCGATAAGTTCAGCCCAGTCACCTTTGCCCGATTCAGGTGGGGCTGCGATGTGGGGATACTTTTTGATCTCGTTCTTTCGCCCTAGCCCAAAAAGCAAGCTTATTTCTCTGGTAATCGGAGTGTCCCTAAAATCCACGATTCTTAGAAACCTGCCTAAGTTCAAATCCCACCAACTGCCACTTACGGGAATTATCTCCGGAACTTTCCAATGAGTGCCTTTGTCCATGTCCCACGTATATTCTGCAAACGGCCAAAACCTATACTTGGTAAATACCAATAGCCCTTTCCTGTATCGTTTCTGAATGGCGCTCATGAATAAGAATCGTCGCTCTACTACTACTTCATCAGTCGCGAGGGATATATAGTCATCCGTGCTGGAAGATGAACTTCCGGTTCTCCTGTCTTTTTTTGAAGAGTAAAAAAGAAAACTGAACTCATCTACTCCGCCTCCGTACCCATAGCTGAAGAAGGGTCTGAAAGAATATCTCTGGTGTCCCGAGGCATAGTGTTTGTAATAAGTGAAAAAAGGCCACAAAAGATCCAAGCTGTAATCGTAGTTAGTCGCATGGCTCACATACAAAGGGAAGGGGAGCGCCTTTAGAGAAGTCCATTGCTCCTGTCCCATATATTTGTCCGTAATCTGGAAAAAGGGCCAAAGTAAGAAAATGTTGTTGTAATCATTCCGAATGTGATCTTTTCCAAATAAAGGCCAAACTTTGAGAGTGGATCGATAATTGTCATGCGCATACGTGATGAACGGCCACATAATTCTGTAGGTTTTCGCTCCGTCGTCCTCACTCTCGTAATATAGAGGAAACATGACAAATTTGTTGCGGTCTACCCCAAACCTTCGAAAGCTGTAGCCATAAAATGGAAAAAACCCCCAATAATCCTGGCCCATATCTGAACGGCCTTTAAACATAGTCCCAAATCTTGTGTAATAATCAAAGGGCGGTAATTTTGACCAACGGCTTTCGAACAAAGGGATTATTTTGATTTTTTTGTTGAAATTTGATTCTTCCTTGAAAGCTATTGGATAAAGAATGTCCAGCCTTTCGAAAAGTCCTGGGATTTTGGATCTCAAGAAAAAAGGAGGGAAACCCCAGGTTTCACCAATGCGCCAGATTCTCCGGTCAGCCGTAGGATCCATGGAACGAATCGTGAGATCAGGATCAACGGCAAAAAATGAGCCGGGTTTACTCGGCTTTATAAAATCGTAAATCGAACAGCTAGCTTCAATTTGACCAAATAGGATGAGAGCGGAAATGACGAAGGGAATTGCGCTGCGGGCCGATAAATCGGCGCAAAACTTTCTTGTAGGCCGGATGGTTAATTTCCCAAACGCTGAGATGAAAGAAAACACCTGTGTAATTAGGTTGTATCCTGTTTGTTCTACCTTGAGTATTTTTGCGGTAGAAAAGCCCATACCGGGCTCCTTATCTGAAGATGGACCCTAGAATTATCGCCAGTGTACTGACAGGAGTTACTTCAGAAATATCTTCCGCTGTCTTGTTCATGTTTCGGATTGCCCGACGAGCTTCGAAATACATCTCCGGGTCGTTGATCAAGCGACCGACCGTGCCGGGCCCATTTTGAATCCTGTTGGATATTCCTTTGACATCACGGACCAGGGATTGAGCGTCCCGATACAATGATTCGTCTGTGACCAGTTTTCCGAGTGTGCCTCGACCGGAACGAACGTCCTTGGTTAATGAATCAAGGTCACTAGCCAGCCTATCAAATTTAGAACTCGTTTTGTCCATTCCTTGAGAGAATGACTCGAAGTTGTTGACCGTGTGATTAATCTTGTTCTTATTCAGAGAAACAATTTCATTGATTCCCTTTGTGGCTGAGTCAGTGTTGTCTATAGTTTGATTTAACTTTTCCTTGTTCTTGGAAAGTAGTTGTCTGGCGTCTTTCATCAACACGTCGGTATTGTCAACAATCTGATCAATTTTCTGAGAGCCTTTTTCGTCAACGAACTGCTTTTTTGCTACCGAGGTCAGAGCCTGAAGATCTTGGGAAACGACAGCCAGGCTTTCGAACATTTTCTGAGTGTCCATCGGCTCAAAAACAGACTTGATTTCTTCTCCCGGTTTAAGTTTTCTGGCGTTTGGTCTCCCAGGCTCTATCACCAGATATTTATCGCCTAGTAAGCCTTTTGTTTTCACCAGCAGTCTTGATCCCTCAGGGATCATGTTTTTGTAGGCGTCGTTGATTAGCATTGACACCGTAGCTTTTCCCGACTCTGGATCAAATGTGATGTCCTTAACCTGACCGACCTTGATGCCTGCGATCTGTACCTGGCTGCCTTGAGTCAAGCCTTCAACGGATCTGAAGGCGGCTTTAAGAGTGAACCCCTCCCGGAAGCTGTAGTCCAGAACTCTGAACCACACGTAGGCAAGGATAGCGATTCCGATCAGAAAAAAGACGCCGATCCTTGCTTGAATGGGAAACCTGTTCATGACCTGCTATGCCTTTCTTAATCGATCTCTATCGGACCGTCAGGAGAGCCCTTCAGGAACTGTTGAACCACCGGATCAGAACTGGTCATAAGAGATTCGGGCGGACCTTGCGCTACAATTCTTCCGGTGTGAAGCATCATTATGTCGTTTGAAATGGCCATGACTCCGGAAATGTCATGACTGACAAGAAAGTAGGTTGTTTTTCCCTTGACGTGAGTATTTTCGATCAGCCTATAGATCGTGCCCCTAGTAATAGGGTCAAGGCCACTTGTAGGCTCGTCGAAAAAAACGAGCTCGGGATCGAGCGCCAAAGCTCTAGCGAGCCCTACTCGCTTTCGCATGCCGCCCGAGAGTTCAGAAGGGAATTTTTCTCCGTGCCGCTTTAGCCCGACTACTTCCAGTTTGTTCTCCACAACATCAAGTATTTCCATATCAGTAAGGGCAGTATGTTCTCTCAGGGGGAAAGCGACATTGTCAGTTACCGACATAGAGTCAAAAAGAGCGCCATCCTGAAATAGAACCCCGAACCGCCGCCTAATTTTGTTGATCTGCGATGTCCGCATTCCAATTATGTCCGATCCGTCGATCAGGATATGTCCCGAATCTGGCCGATCCAGCCCTATCATGTGTCTCAATAGCAGTGATTTACCGGCTCCGGACCTTCCTATGAGCGTGGTAATGGATCCCTTCTTGACTCCAAAACTAACGCCACGAAGCACCTCCTGATCTCCAAATCTTTTCTGAACATTATCGAGTTCAATCATGTCAACCCGCACGTAGACAACCCGACCGTCAAAACATTATTGTTGTCATCACGTAATCTGAGAACAGAATTAGTACCTGATGATAGCACAACCGCCTTGGTTGTGGCTACCCCGACCCCTCTGGCGCCTCCAGTAGCGTTAAAGCCTTTAAAACAAGCAACAAGAGACAAGATCAGCCCAAAGACAAAGGCCTTTATCAACCCGTGGGTCACGTCTGAAGCTGCAAGATAATCTTTTATCCCGGACATGAAGGCTGCCGAGTCGATATTTAAATATCTGGTGGATATGAAATAGGCCCCTACCATTCCGGAAAAGCCAAATATGGCAGACAGGAAAGGCATGGAAAAAGTTGTCGCTATGATCCGTGGAGATACAAGATACTGAACAGGCGCTACAGCCATGCTTGCCAAGGCGTCTATCTGCTGAGTATTGCGCATGCTTCCGAGTTCCGACGTCATGGCCGATCCCACTCTGCCGACGATCATCAGAGCGGTTAAGACCGGGCCCAGTTCTCTGGCCAACGCCAGAGCGGTAGTGGCTCCAACAAGTGATTCGGCCCCATAACGGCTCATCCCGTTATATCCCTGTAGAGCGCTAACCATCCCTGTAAATGCTCCAGTTATTACTATGAGCATCACTGACTGTGAACCGACAAAGTCCAGTTGCCTCAACACTTCGTGAATACGAAAAGGGGGTCTGACCATCCAATATACTGATGACCCGAAAAACTGTACGATGCCTCCGAGTTCAAGCAGCCAGTCTTGAATGGTTTCGAATAAGGCTCTAACGGAAGTTTTTAGAAAGTCTTCAGATTTCATTCTGAATTTACAACTTCTTTAATAGGTTGTAGTAATAGGTTCGTGTTTATTCTAATATATTTTATTAATAAAAGTCAATATAGTTATGAAACTAAAGAGTTTTCAAGAGATATTGTTTATAATTTTCCAATGGTTGTTTCACATGTTGCTACCGGAGTCGTTAATTACTAAAAACAGATTGCGACGTTATGCGCTGGAGTGATATTGTTCCCTCCTCAAAAAGGGATCATGAAACAATCAAACTTTTCAGATGAGGATTTCACATGACTGGGGCAGATTTCGTTCATTTACACCTTCACACTCAGTACTCTCTACTTGATGGGGCGATCCGAATTCCGGACCTGATCGCACGCGCAAAAGAAAACAAAATGTCGGCTGTAGCTATGACAGACCACGGAAACTTGTTTGGAGCTATGGATTTTTACAGTTCTGTCCAGGCAAGCGGTTTGAAGCCTATCATAGGATGCGAAGTCTACGTTGCTCCCGGAAGCAGGTTGGAAAAGTCCTCAAGGAATGGAGAGCAGAAATCCTATCACCTGATTTTGCTTTGCGAGAACGAAAAAGGTTATCGAAACCTTTGTAAATTGGTAACGGCAGGCTATTTCGAAGGTTTCTATTATAAGCCTCGCATTGATAAGGAACTGTTGGAAAAATATAGTGAAGGGCTGATTTGTCTAAGTGGTTGTCTCTCTGGCGAGTTGGCCGATCTGGCCCTGGCGGGAGATGAAAGGAAACTGGTTCAGACAGCTTCCTGGTTCCGCGACGTGTTTTCCAGGGAACGTTATTATCTTGAGTTGCAGGAAAATGGACTTGAAGAGCAGAGGCGCGTGAATCAAACATTAATCGATCTGTCAACGAAGCTCGATATCAAGCTTGTAGCGACAAACGACTGCCATTATCTTGATCAGGCGGATCATAGGGCCCACGAGATACTACTCTGCGTTCAAACCGGCAAGCTTCTTGAAGACGCATCGAGAATGAGTTTTGATTCGGACCAGTTTTTCTTCAAATCTCCTGAGCGCATGGCAACTGATTTCAGGGAGGTTCCAGAGGCTATAAAGAATACTAGAGTGATAGCCGAACGGTGCTCGCTGCTCCTGGAATTCGGCCAGGTTCACATGCCCAGATTTGATCTTGGGACAGGTGAGACTTTGCGTGAGCGGTTCGCAAGTGACGCCCGAAACGGCCTCAAAGTCAGAATTGAAAAAGCGTTATCCTCAGGTTCCCTGGCTGAAAATGAGAAGGAGAAATATTCGGAACGTCTTGAATATGAGATCAATCTAATTCAGGAGATGGGTTTTTCAGGATATTTTCTCATAGTCGCTGATTTTATTAATTTCGCCCGAAAGAATGATATTCCCGTAGGACCAGGTCGCGGGTCCGCTGCCGGCTCTCTCGCGGCTTATTCTCTTGGGATCACGGATATTGATCCTATAAGGTACAAGCTTCTTTTTGAAAGGTTTCTCAACCCGGAACGTAAAAGCATGCCCGATATTGACGTTGATTTCTGCACAGACGGTCGGGAAAAAGTGATCGATTACGTTTCCAACAAATACGGCAGGGATCGAGTAGCCCAAATAATTACTTTCGGTAGGATGCAGGCCAAGGCCGTAGTAAGAGATGTGGCGAGAGTGCTCGGTTTTCCCTATGCCGAGGCTGATCAGATTGCAAAACTGATCCCTGACGCCTTGAAGATGACTCTTGAAAAGGCGCTCAAGGAAGAGCCTCGATTAGCCCAAATGGTAGAAAAATCAGACATGGTGAGAGACCTGATTCAGACTGCCAGGTCTCTAGAGGGTCTCTCAAGGCACGCATCCACTCACGCCGCTGGGATAGTGATATCCGATAGGCCTCTTGTTGAAAGATTACCGCTTTACAAGGGAAATAAGGACGAAACGCTAACCCAGTTTGATATGACCTGGATTGAGAAAATAGGATTGGTCAAGTTCGATTTTCTGGGACTCAAGACTTTATCCGTAATAGATAGAACGCTCCGGTTGATAGAGAAATCCAAGGGAAGCAAGCTTGATCTATCTTCCATTCCTCTGAACGATCCACTGACCTTTCAGCGACTCTCCAAAGGCGAAACACTTGGGGTGTTCCAACTCGAATCGTCCGGGATGAGAGATGTCCTTAACAAATTCAAGCCAACAGTATTTGAGGACCTCATAGCAATTCTTGCCTTGTACAGACCAGGCCCCCTTGAATCCGGCATGGTAGATGACTTCATCAACCGAAAGCACGGCAGGATTCCTATCGAGTACCCATTGCCCGAGTTGGAGCCGATACTGAAAGAGACTTATGGAGTAATTGTATATCAGGAGCAGGTAATGAGCATCGCTACCGCTCTTGCGAATTACACGCTCGGTGAAGCTGATCTTCTGCGAAGAGCTATGGGTAAAAAAAAGGTTCAGGAAATGGCGGAACAGAAAAGCCGTTTCGAAAAGGGGGCCTCGAAAAACAAAATAGATCCTGAAAAAGCGGCTCACATATTTGACCTGATGGAGAAATTCGCCGGCTATGGGTTTAACAAGTCTCACTCTGCCGCATACGCTATGGTCACCTATCAGACAGCCTATCTCAAAACCCACTATCCGGCTGAGTTTATGGCCGCACAGTTGAGTCTCGAATCAGGAAACTCCGACAAGATAACAGTCTATCTTCAGGAATGCAGGGACATGGGATTACAAATACTCCCACCCCACGTCAACGAATCATTTGAAGATTTCCTTGTTACTGAAGGTCGCATAGTTTTCGGTTTAAGCGCTGTTAAGAATGTTGGTGAGTCCGCGATCAGTTCCATAATCGAAACGCGGAACCAAGGGATTTTCTGCAGCCTCCAGGATTTCGCCAGACGAGTGGATCTACGCAAGGTCAACAAAAAGGTCATTGATAGTCTTGTAAAATGTGGCGCTTTCGATGGTCTTGGACCCGGTAGGCGGGCTATGTTCGAGTCGTTGGATTCTATTTTGGACCAAGCCTCTGGATTTCAGAAAGAAAGAATCGAGGGCCAGTTTAACCTATTCGCCACGGACTGTTCGCCCGGTGAATTTGGAAATCTCACTGACTCGCCTATTCCCGATTGTCCCGAATGGGATGAAATGACTCGGCTAGGTTTTGAGAAGGATCTAATGGGATTTTATCTGAGTGGGCATCCATTGCTCAATTATGAGGAACTGACGAAGAAATTTACCAACGCGACTATTTCGAAACTTCCCGGATTGTCGAGTGGGGTTGCGGTTCGTCTGGCTGGACTCGTGAAAAAAGTCAAAGAAATCAACACTCGTAAGGGCGACAGGATGGCGTTTGTGACTATCGAAGATTTGGAAGGAACAGTGGAAGGAACTATTTTCTCAGATGTATATTCAACCAGCAGAGAACTCATCAACTCAGGAGATCCGTTGATATTCTCGGGGACGCGTGACGGAGACGCAGATGCGCCCAAGATGTTGGTCAATGAGATTCACAGGCTCAAAGACGCTCCCAGATATTTTAGCAAGGAGGTTCAAATAAGAATCTCCGCACTCGGCGCTGATCCCATTCAAATACAGCAGTTGAGGAAAACCCTGGGAAAATACAAAGGTAGGATCCCTGTAAAACTACATATCGTGATCCCCAATCGCACCGAAACAATAATCAACTTGACCTCAATTACCTGCGATCCTTCAGACGCGTTGTTTGCTGAAGCGCTAGACGTATTTGGATATCAGCCTGTTACATATGTCTGACATATTTATTTATCGCTTTGCTGGTACCTGGATATTCAGCTTGATGTGTCTGCCTTTACTAATCAGGAACCTAAAAGAGAGAAGGCTAATTTGAGCGATTCTTCTTCGTTACCCGTAGAAAAAATACTTGAAACCACTCTGAGAGAAGAAGTCGAAAAGCGCTATTTGGCGTATGCTTTGTCGACTATCGTTTCTCGGGCATTACCGGATGTTCGCGATGGTCTCAAACCCGTCCATCGACGAATTCTCTACGCAATGCATGGGATGAAGTTAAGCGACGCCGCGAAAATGCGGAAATCCGCCGCGATAGTAGGTGAAGTAATCGGAAAGTATCATCCCCATGGCGATCAGGCGGCTTACGACGCCCTGGTTAGGATGGCTCAGGATTTTAGTCTTAGATACCCGCTTATCGACGGCTCCGGAAATTTCGGATCGATTGATGGAGATTCTCCGGCTGCCATGCGATACACCGAAACCAGATTGAGCCGATTCTCAGGTTTGCTTCTCAAAGACATTGACGAAGGGACGACGGATTTCAGACCGACCTATGACGGAATCGGAGAAGAACCGGATGTATTGCCTTCGGCTGTTCCCAACCTTCTGTTGAACGGCTCCTCAGGGATCGCTGTAGGAATGAGTTGCTCATTCCCGCCGCACAATTTACTGGAAGTGATCAATGCATGCAGGTCTGCAATAAAATATCCGGATATTAGTGTGAAAACACTGATGGAGCATATCAAGGGACCTGATTTTCCCACGTTCGGCGAGATCCTCGAGTCCCCGGAGCGTTTGGCTGAAATTTACGAATCCGGTCACGGATCCATACGCTTGAGGGGAACCTACGAAATCGAAAAACCAGGAAGAGGCAAGACGTTACTGATTATCACGTCCATCCCTTATTCCGTGAACAAGGCCAAGCTCGTAGAACGAATAGCGATCCTCATTCGTGAAAAACGCCTGAAGAATGTTTATGACGTAAGAGATGAAAGCGCTGCTGATGTCAGAGTCGTCCTCGAAATAAGGGGCTCCGATATAACTCCCGAATCAATCGCAGCGTTCCTTTATCGTCATACGGAACTTCAAGTCAACTTTCCGATGAATTTCATTGCTATCAATCCCCAGGGAGCCCCCGACCGTTTTTCGCTGGACAAAATAATTCGTCATTTTCTCGAATTCAGATATCATAAGACTGTTCGCAGGCTCAATTACTTGCTCGCCAATCTTAGGAGGAGAATTCACCTCCTCGAAGGATTTGAGATTCTTTTTGACGATCTTGACAGGGCTATTGAAATTATCCGGTCATCTCGAAACAGATCGGAAGCAGCGTCCGGCCTGAGATCCAATTTCCCCCTTGATGAGGAGCAGATTGACGCAATCCTGGAAATGCGACTTTACAAGCTGGTGGGAATCGAAATTGGTCGAGTGCTGGACGAACTGGCGGCCAAAAGGAAACAGGCCCGGGACATTGAAAAGGATCTGTCCAGCCCAGCCCGTATATGGAAAATTATCGACAGGGAACTGGAGGAAGTAGCCTCAAAAGGGTCAGACGCGAGGCGAACTCAGATTGTACCGGAATCGGAAGCTGTCGCACTCGATTACGATATCCAGACGTTTGCTGATCACGAAGACGCCACTGTTATTCTGTCAAAACAGGGGTGGATTAGAAGAATTAAATCAGAAGTTGAAAACGTTTCCAATCTGAAATTTCGTGAAGGTGACTCTCTCCTGGACGTTGTCAGAAGCAATACAGCGCGAACCGTGACAATATTTACTAACAGGGGCAAGGTTTACACTGTGCGGTGTTCGGATATTCCCGCATCAGGAGGATTCGGAGAGCCTCTTGGATCTATTCTTCGTCTGGATGATGGTGAAGTAGCCGTGGCTTTGATCACAGCCGACACAACAGGAGAAGAATTTTCCGAGCAAATTGAAAATGGGCTCGAGGAAGATTCATTGGGACAGGAAGTTTTCCCTATTGATCAGCCATCGCTGTTTGTCGAGAAGATTTCAGAAGAATCCTCGGCTTCTTCTCCGTCTTTGTTGAAGAGCGCAATGGGCATGATGATTACCAAGACGGCCAAAGGATTCAGATTTGCGCTGGATTCTTTGAGGGAGCCGACGAAACGGATGGGGCGAAAGATTGTCAACCTCGAAGCCGGTGACGAAGTTGTCGCTGTAAGAGTCACTGATTCGGAATATGTCCTGGTAGCTGAATCAGAAGGCCATGTCTTAATGTTCAGATTGGATAAGGCGCCCGTTATGTCAGGGCCTGCCAGGGGAGTAATCTTAATGAAAATCCGGGACCAGGCTGAAGTAGTCGGAATGGAACCTTTGGATAAAGGTTGCGCAGTTCGTTTTTTTTGTGACGAGGAAGATTGGAAGGTTGTTCGAGCGGAAGAAATTCAGTTGTCATCCAGGGGCGGACGCGGCAAGAGGCTTTTCCCCAGGATCCTAAGAATTGAGCGTGAGATTTGAAAGGAAAAAACAGGTCCATGGGCGATTCATACACAGTAGACGATATCCAGGTCCTGAAAGGTCTGGAGGCTGTTAGAAAACGCCCCGGTATGTACATTGGGAACACGGGTCCTGAGGGGCTCCATCAGCTTGTATGGGAAATAGTTGATAATAGTGTCGACGAAGCCCTTAACGGGCATTGCGATGAAATTGATGTAATGATCGAACAGGATGGGAGTGTCACCGTTGAAGATAGGGGAAGGGGAATACCTGTAGAAGTCCACCCGACAACAGGAAGGAATACTGTAGAGACCATTTTCTGCAATCTGCACGCGGGCGGAAAATTTGACGATGACGCATACAAGGTCGCTGGAGGACTGCATGGTGTTGGAGCGTCGGTCGTCAACGCCGTCAGCTCCAGGATGGTCGTGTGGGTTAGACGAAACGGTTTTCTGCATGTTCAGGAATTTCAGCGCGGCAAGCCGGTTACTCCCTTGGTAAAGAAAAAACCAAAACGTGGTACCGGCACGAAAATAAGCTTTCTTCCGGATCCTGAGATATTTGGGGAACTCCACGTTTCAAGGGAAATAATAAAGGAACGTCTTGAAATTAAATCATTTCTCATCGCTGGCTTGAAAATCAACTTTGAGGACAGGAGCGATGGCTCGTCCTGGACGTTTTATTATCCCGAAGGGGTGAGGGATTTTCTTAACAAAATAATCGAAGGGCATGAGCCAGTGGGGGCGCAACCGTTTTATCTCCATTACCAGAATGATATTCGTTTCGAGGTGGCGCTTGCCTGGACATCTGAGACATCATCCAAAATACTCTCTTTTGTCAATTCGATTCCTACACCTGCAGGTGGAACCCACGAAACCGCATTTCGCAATGCCGTCACCCGGGTAATTCGATCTTACATAGAAAAAAAGAACGGGCTTCCCAAGGGGCTAAAGGGTGTTTCAGGTGAAGATGTAAAGGAAGGGCTTGTTGCAATTCTCTCAGTTTATCTGCATGGAAATCTCGAATTCCAGGGGCAGACGAAGGACAGATTAAACAGCCCTGAGGCCCAGCACATTGAACCTGCATTCAAGGCTGCGTTCGAAACATGGCTGCACCAGAATCCGTCTCAGGCTACGGCCATTACTTCAAGGGTGACACTAGCGGCCCAGGCCCGTGTGGCGTCAAGAGCGGCCAGAGACGAAGTAGCTAGGAAAGCCGTTACCTCCAGGCTGACTCTCCCTGGAAAACTTGCCGATTGTTCACTCAATTCGAGAGATAGGACGGAGCTGTTTATTGTTGAAGGTGATAGCGCCGGTGGGTCTTCCAAGCAGGCCAGAGACAGAAAGTTCCAGGCTATCTTGCCTATTAGGGGAAAAATTTTGAATGTAGAGCAGGCCTCTCTGGAACGGCTGCGAAACAATAGAGAAATAAGCAATCTGATTCAGAGCGTTGGGACAGGAATCGGCAAAAACTTTGACTATTCAAAACTCAGATACGGTAAAATCATTATCAACACTGACGCTGATGTAGATGGTCATCACATTTCAACCCTGTTGTTGGCGTTTTTCTATCGATTTCTCCCTGAGCTAGTGGAGCGGGGGCACCTTTACCTTGCCATGCCTCCCCTCTATAGGATCAGAATCGGGTCGGGAAAAAACAGTCAGGTTAAATATGTCTTTAGTGACGCTGAAAAGGAAGCTCTTTTAAAGCGTAGAAACGGAAAGGACGCTGAAATACAGCGGTTCAAGGGCTTGGGAGAGATGGACGCTCCAACGCTGAAGTCAACGACCATGGATCCGGCGACCAGAAGCATATTGAAAATAACAGTTGATGACGAAGCTCAGACCCACAGTGTTTTTGATACCCTGATGGGTAAGGATGTGCGAAAGAGGTTCATATTCATTAAGGAAAGATCCCAACAAGTCAGTGAACTTGACATTTGATCAACACAATGACGATGTATGAATGTTAGAAGCAGGATTATGAAGACTTGTAAGCAGCGCCTCGATGGAATTTCCGTCGGGGCGCTGCGTCTTCTAATGTGGGGAAGATTTTGTCTTTTTCAATTCTTCAACAGCGGCTGTGATGAGCCGTTTGACAGGGTCGTAAGATTCACTGCTCAAAGCCTCTTCCAAAACTGGCGTAATCTGAGAGGGAGCTGACTCGCCCAGAGACTTCAGCGCATTTATGGCTGCTACTCTGGTCCTATAATCCTTGTCTTTAAGCGCTTTTTCAAGACCTACCATAACTGATGTAGAAGGTGATTTAATCCCTCCTAGTGTAGATATGGCGGCATTTTTAACCCGCATGTCCGGATCTTCCAGAAGTTTGACAATCTCGGGCGCCACATTGTCGGCATTTGGCCCAAGCCCACGGATAATCCCTAACGCAAGTAGCCGGTTTTCAACATCCTTATCCTTGAGTTCTTCCGAAATAACGTCTAAAAACGCTGGAGCCTTCGACCGAAAACGCATGAGCGCAATGAGGGCCTCTCTCCTGTCAAGCGGGTTACTCTCTTTAAGGGCTTTTAAACAAACGGGAACGGCAAAATCTCCCGAATCATCGATTGCGCTGACTGCGTCCAGGATGTCGGATTTGGTGTCCGGGTCAGACTTGTCGTACATTTCTACTATTTTCGGTAAGGCAGATACTGAAACCTTTTTCAATTTTTTCAACGCAGGTAGAGCATGTACCGCTGCAACTGGGGTCTTGGCGCTGAGGGCCTCGATTAGAAGTGGAACAACCGTGTCAGGCTTCTGCTCGCCAATCATTGACAACGCCTTGCTTGCTCCTTTAGCCGTTGATTCGTTAGAGCTTCCTAATGCTTTAGCCAGGGCAGGCGCATCATCTTCCCGCCATTTTCCGAGGAGCGCCATAGCGATCAAAGCATTCTCGGCCGTTTTTTCATCGGGGTCGTTTAAGTATTTCTTGACCAATTCCTCAATGGACGAGTCCTTGTCCCCTACACGGCCCAGAGCTAAGACAGCGGCGCTTCTCGGGCCCAAGTCCGAATCATTCAAAGTCGAAATCAACGCCTTCTTTACGTCGTCACTATGGTTGGGGAAGAAGCCCAGAGCTTCGGCAGCGGCGCTACGCACTTTAGGTTCAGGGTCTTTCAAGGCGTCGATGAGAGGCGGAACCGCCCTCGCTGGTTTGTTTCAGGAACAGCCTAGGTCAAACGCCGCTTTGGCCCTTACTTCAGGATCATCACTCTTCAGATTTTTTATGTGTTGATCAGTCGAATCAGCCAGTGTCGTCTGAGAACCCAGCACGCACAGAAACAAAAAGATCGCGAGAACAGAACAAAAAATTCTCATTTCTTCGGTTTTCCTTTACTCAACACTTCATGTTTCTTTTTCTCTAGATAGTCGCGGTCAATTTTTAGAAATCCCTTTTTTGCCAAAAAGAGCGAATCTTAACCACTGAGCTGCAAAATACAGCATCGTGACATCGTCTTCTCTAATCTTTTCTGCGATATCATCGTCGACTTTGAATTTTTGAAGGAAGCTGGAATTGAAAACAAATTCCCTGAATCGGTCAACATCGTAAAGACTCATAAGAATCATGTCTTGCATCCTGGCGTCGGCGATTTTTTCTTCCCACAATTCGTCCGCATGCATCACGTCTTTTAAATTGTGGTCTATATCATCGTAGTCTAGGAGGGCCTGATCTCGGCGCCACTCTTCAACTGTAATCTCATTAGGTTCCTTCAGACCATGACAGGTGTCTTCGCTAACAATGAACGAATATTCAACTCCCTGTTCGGTGTCCAGGGGATAAAGACGACATGAATATGGACGGCTTTCATAAACTCCACATCCGGCTTCAGTAACAAAAGGACACTGCTTTGCGTCATCCTGATTCATCTTCAGGATTACCGCCGGGAGACCACTTTTTTGTGACAACACTCTGTGCGTATAAGTTTCAAGAAAATCCGTGGAAGATATATTAAGGGCTTTACGAAGCCTGATTACATCCAAGGGGTCCAGGAAAATGGTGACATCCTTGCAGCATGAATTAAAGCAATCTATTCCGGGATGACATTTAAAGCAAAAGGAATCATCCCATGTCATGAATTTGTCTTGATCTTTAAGAACTCCAGCTTTGAATTTCATCTAAAATCCTTTCGAGATTTTCAATTACGAGGTTTTGGTTTGAACCCTCTGAATGTTACCGAGAGCCTGCTGGTTATGGGGGTCAAGGTCCAGAGTCTTACGCCAGCATTCAACCGCTTTTCCCAAGTCGCCCAGCATTTCATAAGCCACGCCTTTTTGATGATAGGCGCCTATGTAATTCTCCCTGAAGGAGATTGCTCTATCAAAACAATTCAGGGCTCGCGAGAAGTCACGTTTTACCAAGAGATAAATCTGTCCCATATTGTAATAGGCCGTAACGTAATCGGGGTCCAGTTCGACAGTTTTTTCAAAACAGTCTAGAGCCGCCTGGTCTTTTTTTAGAAACGTATAAGCGACACCCAGATTGTAAAATACCGCTGAGTTTTCCGGGTCCAGCACAGAGATCTTCTCAAGCCTCGCTGCGGCCATTTCGTAATCTTCGTCTTCAAAATCAGAGAATGCCCTTTGAAGCTGAGCTTGCGCAAGAAATGAAGAAGGAGGCTTTTCCCCCGAAGAGATCGCCGACAATTCGTCCAGTATTTTCTGAACGGCTTCTTTTTCCTGAGGTGTCTTCAACATCCGAAAAACTTCTTCGAAAGATTCCTTGGCTTTTTCGATTCGGCCGGCGCATGCACGTGAGACCCCCAGTCTGTAGAGAATTTGTGTTTTATTTATTTCCTTCTCGACAGCTAAGGCCTTCTCGTAATATTCCGCCGCTCGCAGGTAATCTTCAAGTCCGTCATAGCAGGCTGCTACAGCCTGAAGGATTCCGGAATTGTGGGGATCCTCTTCCAGGCATTCTTTGAAATTGTCAATCGCATCGTCCCATTTCTTTTCAGACATAGCCTTAAAAGCCTGGACCGCTTCTTGTTGTAAACTATTTTCAGGGATTTCGTTCTCTTTGTTTGACTGTTTTGGTAAACTTGGTAAGCAACAATTCTTGAATTTTTTCCCGCTTCCACAAGGGCAGGGGGCATTCCTTCGGGCAGTCGCCATGCGGGAATCTCCTTTCGATTTAGCGAATCACAAAATATTTATATTAATATATAATCTCGCTCCTCTCAAGCAAAATAAGCGACCGTTTTTTGCGGACTTTTACAAATTTGTCATCCAAAAATTCTCTTGACAAAGCGAATAGGATTTGATTCAATCGGACATTCATTATTGCTTAGGTCATCCAAGGCCTAGCAGGATATCCAAATTTAGTATTGCAGCGCTAATCAGATCCACGTCGAGTTGAAATGGTCAAACTTTTTCTCGGAAGTTCCACACAGATCCGATTTTCCTCAGAGACTGAACATAATCCGGTGGCCGTTGGTACCGATGTTCGGGGTTCGGTCGTTCTCATGAACGGAGGGTGAAGAGGGGTCTCGGGGACACAGCGCCTTTTACTTGGGAAGTGATCTTCCAGGAATGGATGACTACCTTGAGAAAGGAGGAGCCCGTCTATTCGTTTGAGTCGAAATTTTTGACATTAAACTTTAGTTGTACGATCAGAGAAAGATTTATCACGCCAGGAGGATAATTCATGCCAAGTTTTGTAATTATGGAAAAATGTGATGGGTGCAAGGGGCAGGATAAAACCGCTTGTATGTACATCTGCCCGAATGATTTGATGGTTCTTAACAAAGAGAACAATGAAAGCGTGGAACCGTGCGCCTGAAATGTGCTGGGAATGCTACAATTGCGTTAAGATTTGCCCCCAGCAGGCGATAGACGTCCGTGGTTATGCGGACTTTGTCCCCATGGGCGCTTCATGCGTACCCCTGAGAGGTTCGGAAGACATTATGTGGACTGTTAAGTTCCGTAATGGTCAGCTCAAAAGGTTTAAGTTCCCTATCCGCACGACTGCTGAAGGTACGGCTGTTCCTGATGGCGGTTTTGGCGAGGTTACAACTGATCTGGCTAGCCAGTGCCTGTACAATGAGCCGGCTGCTCTGAAGCTAGCTGCCCTACCCACTGTAAAGAAGTAATTCCTTAGGAGGAAGCTAATAATGGCCAATTTTGAAAATGTAGAAGTAACCACTGACATTCTGCTTTGTGGTGGTGGTATGGCGGCCTGCGGAGCCGCTGTTGAAGCTGCGTATTGGGCGGCGAAAAATAATTTGAAGGTAACTTTGGTTGATAAAGCTGCTATGGACCGATCCGGCGCTGTTGCTATGGGTCTTTCCGCTATCAACCAGTATGTTGATATCAACAGTGGCAATAACACTGTAGAAGACTATGTTCGTTACGTCCGTAACGATCTCATGGGTATTGCCCGTGAAGACCTCGTTTATGATATCGCCCGCCACGTTGATTCCTCTGTCCATTTGTTCGAAAAATGGGGCCTCCCCATTTGGTTGGATGCGGACGGGAAGTATGTTCATGAAGGCCGATGGCAGCTCATGATCAACGGCGAATCATACAAAGTGATCGTCGCCGAAGCCGCGAAGAACGCTTTGGTCAAGTATGGTCACGAGTATTTTGAGCGTGTTTTCATCACAACACCGCTTATGGATGGCGATAGAGTCGCCGGCGCAGTTGGTTTTAGCACACGTGAGGACAAATTCTATATATTCAAGGCCAAAGCAGTCCTAGCCGCAATGGGTGGCGCTGTTCACGTTTTCAAACCGAGAAGCACCGGTGAAGGTCTTGGTCGAGCCTGGTATCCGCCTTGGAACTCCGGATCAAGCCTTTACTTTACATTGATCGCCGGCGCTGAGCAGACCTGCCAGGAAGTGCGTTTCATCCCTGTTCGTTTTAAAGATGGATACGGACCTGTTGGGGCCTGGTTCCTACTGTTCAAGTCCAGGGCGACCAATGCTTTCGGTGGTGAGTACATGGTCGAGCGTAAGGACGAACTAGCGAAGTGGGGCGAATACGGAAAAGTGAAGCCGATCCCGGCTAACCTCCGTAACTACCTTGGTATGCTCGATGAGTTTGAAGGCAAGGGCCCGATCTATATGAGAACGGAAGAGGCTATTCAAAAGATAGCTAACGCCCTTAAGGACGACCCGAAGGCCTACAAGAAGAAAATGAAGGAACTCGAGGCCGAAGCTTGGGAAGACTTCCTGGATATGACAATCTCCCAGGCCATTCTTTGGGCCGGAACCAATGTTCAGCCAGAAGAGAAAGCTTCTGAGATCGCAGCGGCTGAGCCGTATTTCATCGGTTCCCACTCAGGCGCTTCCGGCGCATGGGTTAGTGGTCCTAAAGACCTGGCTCCAAAAGAATACTTCTGGGGCTATGAGTATATGTCCACAGTAAAGGGTCTATTCTGCGCAGGTGACGCGACTGGGGCCTCCAGCCACAAGTTCTCCTCAGGCTCCCACGCTGAGGGACGCGCCGCCGGCAAGGCCATGGTGCGTTTCGTAGTGGAAAACAATACCCAGCCGAAGGTAGACGCGGCTAATGTTGAAGCTCTGAAAAAAGAGATCCTGAAACCCATGGATCTTTTTGTTGAATTTGGAGCCAAGTCAAGCGATCCGAACATCAACCCAGAGTTCATGAAACCCAAAATGTTCATGTTCCGCCTTCAGAAAATCATGGACGAATACGCCGCCGGCGTAACCTCAGGTTTCAAAACCAACAAGGCCAAACTCGAGAGAGCGCTGGAACTGTTGAACTGGTTGAAGGAAGATTCCGAGAAGTTGGCGGCCGAGGATCTGCATGAGCTTATGCGTTGCCATGAGAACATTCAGAGAATGTATCAGGCGGAAGTTCATGTCCGCACTATCCTGTTCCGTGAAGAGACCCGTTGGCCGGGCTACTACTTCCGCAATGACTTCCCAGCCATCGACGAAGCCAATTGGAAGGTCTTCGTCAACGCTACATACAAGAATGGCGCATGGGAAATGAAGAAAGTACCCGTCCTCTCCATCGTCAACTAACCTCTTAACTTATCAAAGATATTCCGGTGGTGGTTTTCCGCCACTGGAATCCCTCTAACGCAAGAGGAAGCAGACTGAGGGAGCCAAGGCTCCCTCATAAACTTTTTTTGGGAGGAAGCATGGCTGGAGACAAGACCGTTTTGGTCGTAGGGGGCGGTATAAGTGGAATCACGGCTGCGGTAGAAGCCGCGGAGGCGGGTTGTAATGTGATCCTGGTCGAAAGACTGCCCTATCTCGGGGGTCGAGTAGCCCGGATGAACAAGTACTTTCCGAAGCTTTGTCCTCCCACGTGCGGCCTTGAGATCAATTTCAAGAGAATCAAAAAAAACCCGGACATTACCGTTTACACGCTTGCTAGCGTTGAAAGTGTCAGCGGCTCCAAAGGCGCTTACACTGCCACAATCAAGATCATGCCGAGATACGTCGAGGATCGATCCGGAACATCGAAATGTGTCGAGGATTGCCCAGTTGATATTCCCAACGAATTTAATTATGGGATGGACTTGACCAAGGCCGTTCGCTTACCTTACGAAATGGCCTATCCCATGCATCTGGTGGCGGATGTCGAAGCATTGAAGAAAATTAAGGGATCCGCTGATTTTAACAGTTTTGTTGAATCCCTGGAAGCCAAAGGGATGAGATTGGATCTGGAAGCGCAGCCGGAAACCATAAAGGTTGAGGCTTCGTCAATTGTCTGGGCTACTGGCTGGGTTCCTTACGACGCCACGAAACTTGACAAGCTTGGATTCGGAAAATATCCAAATGTGATCACGAATGTGATGATGGAACGCCTCGCGGCTATGAACGGCCCGACGTGCGGTGAAATCGTCAGGCCGTCCGATGGGAAGAAGGTTTACAATTTGGCTTTTGTGCAATGCGCGGGGTCAAGAGACGAAAACCATCTGCCGTACTGCTCCTCGATTTGTTGCCTGGCATCTTTGAAACAGGCCACATATTTGAGAGATTATAATCCTGACGCAGAGGCTCACATCTTTTATATAGACTTAAGGGCTTACGGACGTTTTGAATTCTTTTTCGACAGAGTTCGCAACGACGAAAAGATTCATCTGACCAAAGGCAAGATAGTCAACATATATGAGGATCCTGTTACCAGAGATGTGATTGTCGAAGGTGAAGACATACTTTCAGGGTCCAGAATCCGACGAACATTCGATATGGTGGTTCTTGCCACTGGCATGCAACCGACCACTAGCTTGGAAAAGATTCCCGCTCCAGGAGTCGAATACGACGAATACGGCTTCCTTGTTTCGGATGTGGGAATTCACGCTGCAGGAGTTGCTAAGAGACCTATGGATGTAGGAACTTGTCTGCAAGATTCGACCGGGGCCGCCCTAAAAGCGCTTCAGGATACGGTGGGGAGGTAAGTCCATGGACCACAAAATTGGAGTATATATCGACACTGGTTATGGGATCGGCGAAGCCTTGGACATAGAAGCCCTATCCTCCGTCGCCACTTCTGAATTCAAAGCCACTGTATGTAGGGCGGATGCCTATTGGAGTGACCCTGAAAAACTCGCGATTATCAGGAATGATATTGCTACAGAAGGACTCACCGCTGTTATTATTGCAGGGCCGTCCTCAAGGGTTTTTCAAAAGGAATTTACTTTTGAAAACATCATCACGGAGCGGATAAACCTCAGAGAACATGTAGTTTGGTGCCATCCTGCGAATGATGAAGATACGCAGATGCTCGCCGAAGATTACATGCGAATGGGGATTACCAAAACCAGTAAATATGAAGATAGGCCTTCTTTTACAGAGCCTCAGGAAAAGAGCGTTTTGGTAATAGGTGGAGGCGTAACAGGTCTTACAGCCTCTTTAGGAGCTGCCGACGCGGGCTATCAAGTGTACCTCGTTGAAAAGGAGCCCAAGCTCGGGGGATGGCTCAACAAATTTTCAAAGGTATTTACTGGAAAGCCGCCGTACGACCAGCTCGTGGATTCGCCTATCCAAGAGAAAATTAAGGCCGTCGAGAGTAACGACAAAATCAGGGTGTTCCTGGGATCGAGAGTCTTTAGCATTTCGGGCGCTCCTGGTATGTTTGACGTGATAATAAGACCTGATGGGTCATGGATTGAAGAACTAGACGAGGTCCAGAACCGATGGCTTGCGGAAAAAAAGGCCAGGGAAAACAAGGGGACAGAGGAGCCCGAACCCGCCCAGACATCGCAGGAAGAAGCCGCCAAGCTTCCCCCAGTTCCCGAGAACTTGGATTTTGATCATCAACAAGTGGCCGTGGGCTCAGTTGTCCTGGCAGCCGGATGGCGGCCTCAGGAACCGTCAGGATTGGAAAAATTTGGTTATGGCGCCTATCCGGATGTCATCACCAACATTCAGATGGAAGAACTGGCGGCAAAAGGAAAACTGGTCAGACCTTCAGACGGCAAAGAGGTCAACACGATCGCATTTGTGGAAATGGTTGACGATCAGATTGAGCATCCTTGGCTGTACAATTCGGCGGTCGGGTCATTGGTAGCCCTTAAACAGGCCCACTATCTCAGAAAGTCGAATCCAAACGGCAAGGCTTACATTTTCTATGAAAACATGAGGGCTCCCGGGCAGTACGAGAAATTCTATCGATCCCTGCAGGATGATCCTGGGGTTTTCATGTCCAAGGGCACGCCGGTGGCGGTAACCAATGGCGGTTCATCTTTGACTGTTGAACTCAAAGATACCCTCCTTGGAGAAACCCTTAAAGTAAAGGCTGACCTGGTTGTGCTTTCGACTGGAATGGTGCCTGTAACCAAGGACTCGGCTGTCTTGAACCTGAAATATCGTCAAGGTCCGTTCCTGCCGGAAAATCCATATGGATTCAACGATTCACATTTCATATGCTTTCCTTATGAAACCCAGAGGACCGGTATTTATACGGCTGGATGCGTAAAAGGTCCGCAGGACATTCTCAGTTGTGAGACAGACGCTATGGGAGCCGCGTTGAAGGCTATTCAATGCGCTGAATTGGTTTCTCAAGGTAAAGCGGTTCATCCCAGGGCGGGTGATGAATCATTCCCGCAGATCTTTACTCAAAGATGCACCCAATGTAAGCGCTGCACAGAGGAGTGCCCCTTCGGAGCCTATGACGAGAAACCGGATGGCACCCCATTGCCGAATCCTTCAAGGTGTAGGCGTTGCGCTATATGTATGGGGTCATGTCCTGAGAGAATCATCTCATTTAGGGATCATTCGGTGGACATGATTGGCTCGATGGTAAAATCAATCGACGTTCCGGACGAATATGCTGAGAAACCCGAGTGCTCGTGTTTATTTGTGAGAATGACGCTTTGCCGGCCATAGACATGGCGGGCATCGATAGGCTCACGTACAGTTCGTATGTTCGTTTCATTCCGTTACGGTGCCTGGGGAATATCAATATGGTATGGATTGCGGACGCTCTTTCCAAAGGAATCGACGGAATTATGCTTATTGGCTGCAAATATGGCGACGACTACCAGTGTCACTTTGTTAAAGGGAGTGAACTGGCCGAGTATCGAATGAGTAAAATCAGCGAAACGTTGCAAAGGTTGGTTCTAGAATCAGATAGGATCCGGGTGCATCAGCTTGCTATTGATGAGTACCTCGACAGTGCCGAAGCTGATTGATGATTTTATGGAAACACTCTCTGGATTTGACCCCAATCCATACAAAGGCTTCTAAGGAGGTTCATAATGGCGAAAGACATAGTCGCTGAACCTGATCTTCAGTTTACTAAGGATCTCATTGCGGCGGGCGGAGGCGATCTCAAGAAGTGTTACCAGTGCGCGACGTGCTCAGTGGCGTGCAAGGTTGCTCCCGACAACAACCCATTTCCACGAAAAGAAATGATCTGGGCTCAATGGGGTCTAAAGGATAAGCTACTCAATGATCCTGACATCTGGTTGTGCCATCAGTGCAATGACTGCTCGACCATGTGCCCACGCGGCGCCAATCCTGGTGACGCCCTGAAAGCAGTGCGAAAGATGGTGATTCAGAATAACGCCAAGCCTGCATTTTTCGGAAAACTGGTTGGTGAATCTTCCATGTTCGTGCTTGCTCTTGGAATCCCAGCGGTTGTTGTACTGTTTATCTTGTTGATAAGTGGTTTCTCGTTTCCGGAAGGCGCAGTGAAATACTCTGCCCACCATTTGAGCCCAAAGGATGGTTTTATCTATTTGCCTCTAGTTCAGATCATATTTACGGCTGCCCTGGTTTTTTCCGTGGTTTCGCTTGTCATGAGCCTTAAATCATACTGGACTAGTCTGGAAAGTAACAATCCCATTCCTGTGGGGTCAGCAAGAAAGGGTTTTATTCCAAGTCTTTTGGAAGCGCTGTCCGAAATTTTACCACACACCACGTTCAAGGAATGTGAAGCGAACAACATTCGTTATTCCGCCCACTTGTTGACCTTTTGGGGTATGATAGGATTGCTCGTGACTACTGCGATAGTCGCTTTCAACGTGGACATTCTGGGACTGCTACCGCCCTCCCAGAACGGTCCCGGCACAATCCCAATAAAGATCCTCGGGAACGTCAGCGCCATTGCGTTTGTGGTTGGGCTAGGAATCATGTTGTTTCGAAGATTGAATGTTCCGGACCAGGCTGGAGGCAGTTCCTATTTTGACTGGTTTTTTCTCCTGATCATATGCGTAACAGGCGTGACAGGGGTACTGACTGAAATTGTCAGACTGGGCGGCATGGTTGGAGGAGCCTACGTTTTGTATGCCATACACCTTGTGTTTGTGCTCAGTCTGCTATTGTATCTTCCGTTTTCCAAGTTCGCGCACCTCGGATATAGAACAGTAGCCATTGCATGGGCAAAGTCAGCGGGTCGCAACATTATGTTGCCGACGCAGCCAAAGTGTGTGAATGCGCCTACAATGGAAGCGTAACAATCTGATCTTTAGATCTGTAATTTAGTTCACAAGAGAAGGGCGAACGATCTTTAGCGTTCGCCCTTCTCTTTGGCGGGATGATACGTGAAAATGGCCGGATGCGACTGCAAACCAGCCAGTTAAGTTTAACAGGAAATCCTTCTTTCGAATCGCTCCCAAAGGAGGTCCGCGACCTCGAATCCAAATTCCTGACAGTCAGCGTCAAAATCGCCCAAATATATTGAGAGATCTTTGGTCCATCTCGATCTCTCACAATCCATAAATCGCCTTAAAAAGTTGCCATAAAGTCCTTCGATCATGTAGGGCGTAGTTCTTTCCAATTCCCTAACCATCTGTTGAGCTTTGTGAACTCTCTTTCCCGTAGTGGAAGCCATTTTGTAAATTTCCTCCTCAACAAGCATCCTAATAGATTTAATAATAATGACTCGTGAATTTCGCAAGTATTAACTCAAAATCTAGACTGGGTCACGCCGACTGAGATGAGAAAGTTAATCTACAGCCTGTCTATCCTCGGTATACTTTGATCTAGCCTGTCTGACGTAAAGATGATAATCTCCACCGGGGCCGTTGTCGGGTACCTGTAACGACCGATTGAATAGTCTGAACAACTTATGATCATAGAGATCAGTTTGAAAAAGAAAGGATATCCGTTTTGATCAGTAGATATTCACGCAAACAAATGCAGGACATCTGGAAACCGGAGAATCGTTTTCAGAAGTGGTTGGACATTGAACTGGCGGTATGTGAGGCATGGGCCAAACGGGGATTGATCCCTGCCGCATGCATGACTCGTATACGCGAAAAGGCTTCCTTCAATGTTGATAGAATAGATGAAATAGAAAAGACCACTCGCCATGACGTCATAGCCTTTACGACCTCGGTAGCCGAATTTGTAGGCGAAGATTCGAGGTTTATCCACAGGGGGCTAACTTCCTATGATGTTGTAGACACTGCTCTGTCTTTGTTGATGAAACAGGCCGGTATACTGATCAGAAATGACATAGTTGATCTCATGGAGGCCCTCAAGAAGCGAGCTTTTGAAACCAAGAAGACTCTGATAGTGGGGAGATCGCATGGAATCCATGCTGAACCGAGTACTTTCGGACTGAAGCTAGCGATATTTTATTCGGAAATGGACCGAAACCTCAAACGTTGGGACGCTGCTCTGCAAACAATCTCGGTAGGCAAGATTTCAGGGGCTGTAGGAACCTACGCGCATCTTTCTCCGGAAATGGAAGAAGAAATTCTAGCCGGCCTGGGATTAGCCGCAGCTCCCGTTTCTAACCAGATTATTCAACGGGATCGACACGCGGAATATTTCGTGGCGCTTGCGTTGATTGCATCAAGTATAGAAAAACTCGCGATGGAAATTCGCCACCTTCAAAGATCTGAAGTGAGTGAGGTTGAGGAATTTTTCCACCCGGGACAAAAAGGATCGTCGGCCATGCCTCATAAGAGGAATCCGGTGCTCACCGAAAACCTGTGTGGATTGGCTAGACTGGTTCGTGGGTATTCCTTGTCAGCCATGGAGAACATCCCTTTATGGCATGAACGCGATATATCACATTCGTCGGTAGAGAGAATAATCTGTCCCGACGCTACCATACTTGTGGATTTCATGCTCAACCGCATGACCTCGGTCATCGAGAACATGAGAGTTTTTGAAGACCGTATGATCCGTAACCTCGACTCAAGCAGGGGGCTTATATTCTCAGAATCAATACTTATAAAACTTGTAGATAAGGGTTTGACCCGGGAACACGCGTATCTTTTGACGCAGAGAAACGCTATGCGAGCCTGGGAGAACGGTTTAAAGTTCAAGGATGTCCTACTTGAGGATACAGAACTCCTGGAAGTTCTAACTAAGGACGAAATCGAATCAGCATTCGATATTAATCATTCACTCCGATGGGTGGACGAGACATTTAATCGCGTATTTAATTCGTAAATTTGCAAAAGAATCTTGACACTTTCGCTAAAATGTATAATGCAAAATATAGGTTTAGGAGAATCAATTACAATTCATTTCCTAAAACCGGCGACAGCGGCTTTAATATTTACAGGCTGTCCTTCACTTTTTATGTTTTTAATGACTAAGAGGGAAAATGACAAGATTATCCGTAAGTTGGTTTAACCCTTTCAAGGAGACATTCGCTGCGATGAAGATTACAAATCTGTGGTCCGGGATCCTCGAAAGAATCAAGGGTTCCAAATCCCGTCGTAAGCTTGCAGACCCTCTCAAGGATATGCCTTTGATTCCCTCTCACAAACCCAAACCGGCTCCCGGGTTTTCGGTTGTCTTAATTAACGAACGTCGAGGGCCTACTCAATATGATCTTACGGGAAAGAAATTTCGTTTTGGGATTGCCGGCACGGTGATTATCGTGTGTCTAGCTGTCTTTGGTGTTTACTCAGCGCTGAAAGGCCTGTTAGGATTCAGTTCCATAATGGCCGATGGATATACCAGAGGAATCGTAGATTTGGCCGCGGCGCCATCTCAAAATCAAGAAACTACAGCCTCTGCGGCGCGTCAGTCCCAGGCCTACTCCTCCTCTGCCGGTTCAGGGGCTTCTACTCAACAAAGCAGATCCTCTGGTGATAACGATACTTCGGCCGATTCGGACTCGTCCCATCAGGATTCCCAGTCGGACAACACTGGCGCTCTCATTCAGTCATCTGAAAAACTGGAAGGAGCCCTGTCTGCTAGTCTTGGTAAATCTCAACAGACACACACACCTCAAAGCTCGACTGCTTCAGCCTCATTAAGTACCTGGGGCCGGCGGCGCCGGGGTGTCAACGGCGCGTCAATCCGCTATGCCGACTCAGGATGTGTCGAATGGGCCAATTATCAATTTTAACGCCCAGGATGTTACGGTTAAACCGACCAGCGTAAACAGTGGAACACTAAGTTTCCGTCTGATAAAGGATCACTCCGACGTACTTTTTTCGGGTTATCTTTTCGTTTTTGTGGAGATGCGAGATAAAAGGGGAGAGACAAAGATCTATGTATATCCCGATAAAACGCATCTTGGAGAAGGAGATCTGCCTTCCGATTTCAGGGAAGGGGAAAACATATCTTTCAAGTATAATTCTCGTGTAGAACTTCCCTATGGCGACATCAGAACTGGGGCCGGCCTGGCAAGAGTATCCATTCTTCTTTATGGTGACGACGGAAAGATCGTTTTTCAGCGGGGCTTTGAGAAAAAGGAACTATTGGTGGCAGGTCCCACTGGACAGCAACACACGGATGGGGCCAAACCAAAGCCGACTGAAAAAAGGAGAGCGTTATAGACTGAGTTTTAGTTCTGAGATGAACGAGATAAAGGCCGCCATCATTAACTCAGTGCATCCTGTTGATCCTGTTGTCATTATCCACGAATACATTCCTGGCTTTGTGGTTGCCGCATTCGCTATCGTCCAGACTCACATATGAGCAGATTATTACCAAATCCCGAACCGAGACCTTGCGCGCAGCGGCCCCATTCAGACAGATAACCCCAGAATCCGGTTCCCCTCTGATAACATATGTGGCGAAACGTTCTCCATTGGATACGTTGTAAATATGGACCTGTTCATATTCAAGAATGTCCGACGCCTCGAGGAGTCTGGAATCTATGGTTACACTACCCTCATAATCAACACATGCGCCAGTTACAGTAGCTCTGTGTATCTTTGATTTGAGCATTGTTCTTTGCATCTGAACTCTCCAAGATTTATTCGTGGAGTAACATGTTGTCTATCAATCTGGTCTTGCCGATTCTCACCGCCAGCACGGCAAGGGCGCGTATCTACTACTGTGGTTAAATCTTCAAGTGTTTTTGGATCAGTCAAACTTATGTAATCCGGGTCGGCGTCCGGTTCGGTTAAAATCCTTTCCTTCATCGCTTCGATGTATGCTCTGGGGTCAGGTTCACGGGCGCTGAACAATCTCTTGGCGATCATCAAAGCCTCAAAAAGGCAAACTGCCTGTTTCCTCTGGGACAAGGACAAATAAGAGTTTCTGGAACTCATCGCAAGTCCGTCCGCTTCCCGAAAAGTTGGGCAACCTACTATGATTGTGTTGACATCCAGATCGAGAACCATCTTCTTGATGACTTGAAGCTGCTGGTAATCTTTGCTGCCAAAATAAGCCTTAGTAGGAAGAGCGATATTGAGTAGTTTAAGGACAACAGTCGCAACGCCCCTGAAATGGCCAGGCCGGGACTTGCCACACAAAGGAAGAGACGTCCTTTCCAATTCTATGTAAGTCTCATGGCCCGCTCGATAGAGGTCGGAAGCTTCGGGCATGAACAATACGTCGACGTCTCCGTTTTCAAGCTTAGTGGCGTCTCCTTCTGGATCTCGAGGATAGGCGCTGAAGTCCTCATTCTCGCCAAACTGCGTCGGATTCACAAAGATACTTACAGCGACTAGGTCATTTTCTGAACGCGCTTTAGCGACTAGACTCAAATGTCCGTCGTGCAAATACCCCATAGTTGGAATAAAGCCAACGGTCTTACGAGCAAAAGTCTGTTCTCTTGCCCATTCATTCATTTGACGAACGGAACTGATTGTTTTCATGTTACAGCAATAAAAAAAGCCTTCCCGAGGGAAGGCCTACAGCGCTACTACATATATCCTTCCGTCCCGGTCTTGTGGATCCAAGCGGATTCAATTGTTTACGACTATGTTCATTTGTTCCGGGTTCCAAACAGGAACTCCAGATCACTCAAATTTAGTATAACGAGATTGCTCCGGAGGTCAAGCTGAAATCAATCTTTAATAGTCATATTAATCCCAGTTTATCCTAATTTCACGATCTCACGATCGAGTAGATTCTTAACGAGGAAACCAGCTTTTCCAATACAGACGCAAACATTACAACCGCGAATATGAAATTGGAGCTGGATCTGGTAACTTTGAACAGTGACGGGGAAAAACAGGTCATATCCGAAACCTCAATGTGACCTCTTTCCCAGACAAATGGACAGAGAGGCTTTAGACGCGGACTATGAAATCTTTGGTGAGTGTCAGAAAGGCGCGTGATTACGAACTTGAGGGGCTGAAAAGAATTATTAACGCGAGTGTCGATGATGTGGGAGGCTTTGAGTCAATTGTTTCCCGGTCTGACAAGGTTTTGCTCAAGCCCAATCTCCTCATGTCGGCCACCCCCGACAAAGCCGTAGTTACGCATCCGGTTTTTGCGCAAGCAGTAGCGTCGCTCGTTATAGATTACGGAGCAAAGGTTTTCATAGGGGATAGCCCACCACTAGGAAATCTTGGGCGCGTTTTGGGAAAATCCGGTTACACGGATTTCATGGCTACTCTCAACGTTGAACCTTGTCCTTTCGTGCGGAAACGTAGCATCGAGTGTTCAGACGGGCGACTGTTCCGACGCCTTGATCTAGCTGCGGAAGTTTTCGAATTTGACCGTGTCATAAATCTGCCCGAAACTTAAGACCCACACACAGATGGGATTAACTCTGGCTGTGAAGAATCTTTTCGGGACTGTCCTGGGAACCGACAAGGCTTCGTGGCACCTGAGAGCTGGAAAGAACATCGATAATTTCGCCACCGTCCTGGCGCAGATCCTTGAGCAGATACAGCCGGCCCTTTCGATAGTTGATGGGATTCTGGGCATGGAAGGAAACGGCCCTAATAGCGGGAATCCTAGATTTATTGGCATAGTGGCGGCTGGCAAGGACGCAGTGGCCCTGGACGCTGTTATCGCTTTTCTCGTCGGTTTCCCCCTCAACGCGTTACGAACGTGCATAGTTGGTCAAGAAATGGGACTGGGCGTCGCTGACCTGGCAAATGTGAAAATAACTGGAGCCGATCTCAGTTCATTTCCCTTGAATGATTTTAAACGTCCCAAGGCAATGTCAATGGCCTGGAATCTATCGTATTGGAATCCAGTCAGAAGATTTCTCGAGAACCATATTATTACCAAACCTTCGATAAATCCCTTGATATGCAAGAATTGTGGTGTTTGCGTAAGTCATTGTCCCCCGAGCGCAATCTCTGTTAGAAACGGCGCCGCCAAAATTGACCGACGAATATGTATCTCCTGTTTTTGCTGTCACGAACTTTGTGAGAACAATGCAGTAGACATTCTGGAGCCCTATTTGGGAAGACTTCTCTCTCGAGTTAGCCGTTAGGAATCTTTTTTGATACCGTGGTACAACTCTGACCCCGCCCCAGGATAAATTCTTTTGTCATCGTCACTGGATGGAATAGGATCCGGCCATTTTCCGGTCTGCGCCTCCGCTCCTTCCAAAGTAATCTCAGATGGCTTTTTGTCGACCATTACCGGGTGTTGCCGTATTTCATTTCCCCTGATGGAAAAGCTGAACTCGACCGGTATATTGTTAGGATCAAAAGAATAGATTGAGTAAATGAAGCCATGATCTACCATTTCGGAAACCCAAAAATCCGATGCCGATAATTTGTCGCGAAGCTCCCACAAGTCCTCTAGGTTTTCAACTCCGAAAGAGACATGATCAAACATGATAGGTCCCTTCACAGGGGCTCCATGATCTTTTTCTATACCTGGTTCTGCCCCGTCCCATTCGAAAAACGCGATGAGGTCGGTAGGCGATATTTCAAAGAAATAATGCCTGTAACCGGGCGCGCCTAGGCCGGCAACCAGCCGGAAACCAAGAAGATCCCTCCAGTAACGGATCGTTTTGTCCATGTCAGATGTGACCATGGCTAGGTGATTTATTCCATTGAACTTTATCATGGATAATTCTCCTTTGAAGCTCATCTTAGCCCAGTACAGGGCGCCAATTCTTGGGTAAGAGCTTTTCAGCTATATTAATAAGTTACAACATTGAAATATATCTTCAAAAAAAAGGCAAACCGATAATTCTCTAGACACGGGAAGTCAAGGTCTGTTGCAAAAAGACACGCCAAAAAACTTGACAATTTGGCCTAGAAAGTATACGCGTAGAACCTTAAAATTCTTACCTTGAACGTGGCTGACCCCAACCCGGGTGCATGCCAAGTGTTTAAAAGAACACTAAAATTCGCGGCCGCCGAAATCCGAAGTCAGGAATGACTCGAAATTGTTCAGCTTAACGGTAGGCTAAGAAGGTACAAACCGTCCCGGCTGAAAGAATAGAAAGCGCCTTAGTGCAGGATCTTTCAGTTACCCTTATGAAATTTGATCAGGCAGATCTGATCAACAGTCTGCCTGGTTGGGTTTGCCGGAGGTTCTCAGGGTAGTGTTCAAGGCCTGTAACAGGAAGAGCGCAAAGACCAATGTTAAAAGACATTCTTTCAGAAAACAAAAAAGACATAGTTAAACGATGGACCGATCTTACAATTGATACTTACCCGCCTGAAGCCGGTTCTTTCATGAAAAACCAAAAGAACCAGTTCGCTAACCCCGTGGGGGCGGCTATAGCAGACGGCTCAGAAACTCTTTTTGACTGGGTAATTAGCGCAAATTCAGACTATCCTCCGGATGTAGTCAGACGTTTGGATGACATTGTCAGGATTCGCGCTGTTCAGCAGTTCTCGGCGTCAGACGCCGTGGGTTTCATCTTCCTTCTCAGGAAAATCATCAGAGAAAAGATTCCGAAAAAGATGATGGGGGACACAACCCTTTTTGACGAACTTTTAATTATATATTCGAGAATAGATTCTCTGGCCTTGACAGCTTTTGACATTTACATGAAATGCCGTGAGAAGGTTTTCGAAATACGGGCTATGGAAATCAGGAATCGGACATCCCGAATCCTGGAAAGAGCGTGTATGAAATACGGGGCGCCTCACGATTGGTAGCGTCTCTTAGTGGTTCATAAAACAGTGTTAAGTTAATCGAGGTGGTCGAATGAACGCATTGTTTTCTTTAGTTTCGGCCCTGATAGCGGTAGCGGCGCTGGTGGTGATCTCTTGGTTCGGAGTAGGGGCCATCGGCCTTGACTCATTATTTGGGGTTATCATCCCTTACATAGCGTTGGCTATATTTGTTATCGGGGTTGTTTACCGAATTGTGGATTGGGCTAGAGTTCCAGTCCCATTTCGTATTCCAACAACATGTGGACAAGGTAAATCCTTGCCCTGGATAAAAGCCGATAATCTGGATTGTCCCTACAACACGTGGGGCGTTATCGGCAGGATGTTTCTCGAAGTCTTTTTGTTTCGGTCTCTTTTCAGGAACACTAAGGCAGAGTTGAGACAAGGGCCGAAGGTCACCTACGCATCCGCAAAATGGCTGTGGCTTTTCGGAATCCTTTTTCACTATTCGTTCCTCATAATTTTGCTCCGTCATTTCAGATTCTTCATGGAGCCGATTCCCTCATTTGTTGAGGCCATTACGTCGGTAGACGGTTTTTTTCAGATCATGGTCCCTACGGTGTTTATCAGTGATCTCCTGTTCTTGGGCGCTGTCACAATGCTCTTCCTTAGAAGGGTCACGCTGCCTCAAGTTCGTTACATCTCATTGCCGGCAGATTACTTTGCGTTGTTTCTGATACTTGGTATCGGGGTCTCCGGGGTATTGATGAGGAATGTCTATAAAGTCGACCTGCTGGGCGTCAAGACACTGGCGTTGGGACTTTTCACACTGCACCCGGTTGCGCAGCCGGGGATTCACCCAATTTTTTATGTTCATCTATTTCTCGTAAGCGTTCTAATAGCTTATTTTCCGTTCTCGAAATTGATGCACGCTGGGGGAGTTTTCCTGAGCCCCACGCGAAACCTCGCGAATGTTAACCGAAGTGAACGCTACGTGAATCCGTGGAATTATCCAGTTAAGGTCCATACTTATGAAGAATACGAGGACGATTTCAGGGAAAAGATGAAAGAAGTCGGCATCCCGGTGGACAAGGAGTAACCATGGAGCTACACGATTTACCTAAACCTCAGGACTTGATGAATATAAACCTGAATGAGCCACCGGAGACAGGCTGGATGGACAATCCAGCCGTGTTCAGGGACGGCACGTACAGTTACCCGGCGGCAGGGAAAAATCTAAAAATACTCGGCATGGCCAACCCGCGTCAGTGGTCTCCCACTGCCGAAGATTGGAAGTTGCCTGAAAACTGGCATGAAATCATAATGAAGGGATTCAAGGAACGGCTGGAGAAATACAGGTCCTTCAGACTCTTCATGGACATCTGTGTTCGGTGTGGAGCATGCGCGGACAAGTGCCATTTTTTTATCGGATCGGGTGACCCCAAGAATATGCCGGTCCTTCGAGCCGAACTTATCCGAAGTGTGTATCGTAATGATTTCACGTTACTCGGAAAGATGCTTGGTCGTCTGGGAGGCGGCAGGAAACTCACTATCGATGTTCTAAAAGAGTGGTTCTATTACTTCTTCCAATGCACCGAATGCAGGCGATGCTCAGTTTTTTGTCCTTACGGCATTGATACGGCGGAAGTTACAATGATCGGCAGGGAATTGCTCAATCTTGTCGGTTTGAACATTAACTGGGTAATAGAGCCTGTAGCGAACTGCTATCGCACGGGAAATCACTTGGGCATACCACCCCACGGTCTAGTGGACATGTGGCAGTTCATGACGGATGACATTGAGGACCTTACAGGAGTTAAAATAGACCTGCCCATTAATAAAAAGGGCGCTGAGATTCTGTTCGTCACTCCATTCAGGGGACTACTTCGCTGATCCAGGGACCTACACATGTATGGGATACATGATGCTTTTCCACGAACTTGGTCTTGATTACACGTGGAGCACTTATGCGTCCGAAGGTGGAAATTTCGGACTGTTCACGTCCCACGAGATGATCAAACGTCTCAATGCGAAGATCTACGCAGAAGCCAAGCGACTCGGGGTCAAATGGATTATTGGCGGTGAATGCGGGCACATGTGGCGAGTAATCCACCAGTACATGGAGACCATGAACGGTCCCGCTGATTTCCTCGAAGAACCAGTGTCTCCGATTACAGGAACCAAATTTGAAAACGCGAAGCAATCTAAAATGGTCCATATTACGGAATTTACTTCCGATCTTATCAAGAATGGCAAGCTAAAGCTTGACCCAAGTCGTAACGACAAGATCATCGCGACATATCATGATTCATGCAACCCGGCGCGTGCGGCCGGACTCCTTGAAGAGCCTAGATACATCATTCGGAATATAATGAACAATTTCCACGAAATGCCTGAAAACACCATCAGGGAGCAGACCTTCTGCTGTGGTGGCGGCGCAGGACTCGGAAACGACGAGAACATCGATATGCGTATGCGAGGGGCGTTCCCTCGAGCTAGCGCTGTGCGGCATGTGAGAGACAAACATGATGTGAATCATCTGTTGTGCATGTGCGCAATTGATCGCGCCACTCTGACCGCCTGACTCATTACTGGGCGCCGGATGTCTCGGTTGGTGGAATTCACGAACTTCTGGCCAATGCGTTGGTTATGAAGGGTGAGAAGGAGCGGACAGTCGATTTACGAGGCGAACCCTTAGGGGACGAAGAGGAGGACGAGTAGAATGTATAACGCTGGAAAGATCTTAATTGGAATCGTTATATTTCTCGCCCTGATTACATCGCCTTTCTGGTACAATTTCGGCAAGGCCTCTACACCACCGAAACTGGAGGTTGGCACGAAGGAGAAGCAATGCGTGGAATCAAAGGCTTTCATGCAGGCCAACCATATGGAGCTTTTGAACCAGTGGAGAGATGAGGTGTTGAGAAATGATAAGCGAATATATGTGAATTCCTCTGGTAAGGAATTCAACATGAGTCTCCAGAACACCTGCTCCAAGTGTCATTCAAGCAAGACCAAGTTTTGTGACCGTTGCCATAACTATTTGAATGTGGCTCCGAATTGTTGGGATTGTCACATAGCGCCGAAAGAACAGGAGCAGCAGGCCGGAAGGAGCGTTAACTAATGGACGAGACAAGAAGAAATTTCTTGAAGGTCGCCGGTCTGTCAGTGCTGGGTTTTGGCGCCAAGCCGGTGGCTGAGGCTGTAGCGGGAAACGCAGAGCCCAAATTTGAAAGAGACCCAAAGGCCCTTAATGGCAAGAGATGGGCCATGGTTGTAAACCAGAAGAAATGCCTTAACGCCAAGGAGGGCTGCAAGGATTGTGTGCAGGCGTGTAATGACGCTCATAACATTCCAGATTTTGGTAACCCTAAAGATGAGGTTAAGTGGATCTGGCAGACTTCTTTTGAACATGCCTTTCCGGGACAGGGAAATCCTTACATCGAGGGTTTTGTGAAGGATAGTCTTAAAGGTTTGCCGTTTATGGTCCTTTGCAATCATTGCGATAATCCCCCTTGCGTTAGGGTTTGTCCGGTCCAAGCCACTTTTCGCCGTCCAGACGGAATCGTGCAGATGGATTATCATCGTTGCATCGGTTGTCGTTTTTGTATGGCGGCTTGTCCTTATGGCGCAAGAAACCTTAACTGGCGAGATCCCAGGCCTTTCATAAAAAAGGAAAATCCGGAATTTCCGACACGAAGCAGAGGCGTCGTGGAGAAATGTAATTTCTGCTCGGAGCGTTTGGCTGTCGGTAAAATCCCGGCTTGCGTTGAAGCCTGCAAGGACAAAGCGCTTGTTTTTGGAGATTTGGAGGATCCCAACTCGGAAGTTCGCGAATTGTTGCGAGCCCATCCGTCAATTCAACGTAAACCCCATTTAGGCACACGTCCGCAGGTTTATTACATTTTGTGAGGTAACCATGCTTGAAAAGGCTTTAAGAGGTAATAAGAGCTATTTTGCGTGGATAGGTTTTCTACTGATCCTGGTCGGAATGGGCTTCAGGTTTTACCTGATGCAGCTCAGCACTGGTTTGGGAATCACCGGGATGAGCCGTGATGTTTCCTGGGGACTGTACATAGGACAATTCACGTTCCTAGTCGGCGTGGCCGCTTCGGCTGTCATGCTGGTGCTCCCGTACTACCTTCACAATTACAAGGTATTCGGAAAAATCACTATTTTGGGTGAATTCTTGGCCGTGGCCGCCGTTACGATGTGTCTATCATTTATTGTGGTAGATCTAGGGCGCCCTGACAGGGCATTCAATGTCCTGTTATATCCCACGCCTAATTCGGTGCTCTTCTGGGACATGGTCGTGTTAAACGGTTATCTGTTCTTAAACATCTTTGTCGGCTGGACAGTGTTGGAATCGGAAGCCAAATCCTGTCCACCGCCCAGATGGATCAAACCGTTTATCTATCTTTCAATACCATGGGCTGTTAGTATTCACACGGTTACGGCGTTTCTTTACGCCGGTCTTCCCGGTCGTGGTTTCTGGTTGAGCGCCATCATGGCGCCTCGATTTTTAGCGTCTGCGTTCGCCGCAGGTCCAGCCCTTTTGATACTTATATGTATGTTCCTCAGGAAATATACGAAGTTTGACGCGGGTTGGGAGGCGATTCAGGCTTTATCTAAAATAGTGACTTACGCTATGATCATAAGTGTGTTTTTTGTGCTGTGTGAGATTTTCACGGTATATTACAGCCAAATTCCAAACATATGTATCATTTCAACTACCTGTTTGTAGGCTTGCACGGCCACAATGGATTGGTTCCGTGGATGTGGGCCTCGACCGTATTGGCGGCAATCTCGTTGATTCTCTTGATTAATCCAAAGACCAGGAATAGTCCTGGAACTTTGTCTGTTGGATGCGCTGCGGTATTCTTCTCATTGTGGATAGAAAAGGGTATCACATTGGTTCTTACCGGTTATATCCCTTCTCCCCTGGAAACGGTGACTGAATATCATCCCACACTTCCTGAGATCGGTATCGTAATTGGAGTTTGGGCCCTTGGATTCCTGATTCTGTCAGTGCTCTACAAGGTTGCCCTGAGTATTAAACTTGAATCGGCCTAGGGCCTAAATACCGAAGAAAATTCTTGGATTGGCAAAGGCGATTCTTCATAGGATCGCCTTTTTTATTGCTTTCTGAAAAAGAAATGTTAATAATAATAGATTAACTTGCACATCCCCCTAGATCGGGTCGCGTTGATTCGTGTACTGGGGATGGAAGAATTAACCCGAAAAGGAGTTTCTTAATTGTCTCTAGTCACAATGAAACAACTGTTGGAAGCTGGCGTGCATTTCGGACATCAAACCAGACGATGGAATCCGAAAATGAAACAGTACATCTTTGGCGCTCGAAATGGCATCTATATTATTGACCTACAGAAAACGGTGCGCCTTTTCAAGAGAGCTTACCAGTTCGTCCAGGACGCAGCCGCTTCAGGAGTGGGAGTATTATTTGTTGGGACAAAAAAGCAGGCTCAGGACGCAGTCCTCGAAGAGGCCTCCAGGTGTGGCCAATTCTATGTGAACCAAAGGTGGTTAGGTGGAATGCTCACCAACTTTTCCACGATCAAACAGAGCATCGAACGCCTTAATCAGTTGGGAACCATTCTAGACAAGCCAGAAGAGACTAATTTCACAAAAAAAGAATTGGTCAACATCTCCAAACAGTACGACAAACTCAATAAGAACCTGTCCGGTATTCGTGACATGAAACGTCTCCCGGGAGTAGTTTTCGTGGTGGACCCCAAGAAGGAAAACATTGCGGTCAAAGAAGCCCGAAAACTTGGGATCCCCATTGTGGCCATAGTTGATTCGAACTGTGATCCTGATGAAATAGATTACGTGATTCCTGGTAATGATGACGCCATAAGAGCCATCAGGCTATTTGCGGCAAAGATCGCGGACGCCTCCATCGAGGGACGAGCGATCTATGAGGCGTCTCTGAAGGAAGATGGCGGCCTCGGAGACATTCCTGTTGTGATGAAAGATGAAGAATCTGATGAAATATCTAGTGATATTGATAAGAAAGACGTGGTATTAGGAGAGAGCGCTGACGATTCCCCGGAGGATGAGGAAGCCGAAAAAGAAAACAGTTTAGTTGAGTTAGCGCAAAATTTGATCTGGCCCCTTTTTCGCATGTCATCGACAGGCCATATATCTCACTCGTAGGCTTTTAAACCGCCTGGAAGTGTTGAACTGAGAACTTTCAATTATCGATGATGGCGTGGACGCCACGATTCCAGGTCAACGTAGCCATTTCTTATGATGAGCTTAGAGACTGAATCACTTGTGCCCTGGGGCTACTTTATTGGACCATTCGACAAAGAGGAGGCGATCCGATGGACATATCAGCAAGTCAAGTAAAGGAACTTAGAGAAAAGACCGGATTGGGACTAATGGATTGCAAGAAGGCTTTGATTGAAACATCCGGTAACATGGAAGAAGCCATTGATTATCTTCGCAAAAAGGGGGCTCTTAAAGCAGCTAAAAGGGAAGGAAGAGCTACTTCGGAAGGTAAAATAGGTTCATACATACACATGAACGGTAAGATCGGGGTTTTGTTGGAACTGAATTGCGAGAGTGATTTTGTGGCAAAAACCGAACAATTCGCTGAATTACTTAAAGATCTGAGCATGCAGATCGCCGCCAGCGCGCCAAGATGGATTTCGTCCACGGATGTTCCGGAAGACGTTTTGGCCAAGGAAAAAGAGATTTATATGGTCCAGGCCAAGAGACGCGGGTAAACCAGAAAAGATGCTAGAGAAAATAGCGGAAGGCAAACTAAAGAAATTCTTTTCAGACACGTGTCTGCTTGATCAGCCGTTTGTAAAGGATGATAAAAAAACTGTTCAGGATATGATCAAGGAAAAAATGGCTCAGCTAGGAGAAAATATTACTGTGGGAAGATTCTCGAGGTTTCAGTTGGGTCAGTCTAGCTAAAGGAGAGAACTGTGGTACCCAGTTATGGCCGAGCCCTTCTAAAAATATCCGGCGAGGCGTTGGCCGGAGAAAAGGGCTTTGGTTTTGACGGATCCAAGATATCCTGGATTGCTCAGGAGATAGTTTCATGCGCCGCTGATGACCGTCAAATTGGAATAGTCGTCGGCGGTGGAAACATCATTCGGGGTATTGACGCTGATTCGGTAGGCGCTGAACCTTTGGTGGGGGATGAGATGGGGATGATCGCTACTGTGATTAATGCCCTGGCTCTGAGATCCGCTATTAGATCCTTGGGTCGAGATTCCTCAGTAATGTCCTCTTTCAACGTCGGACAATTCGTGGACGCCTATTCCAGAGAAGCCCTAAAGAAGTGTTTCAAAAATGGTGAAATTGTGATTTTCTCAGGGGGGACGGGAAACCCCTGTTTTACAACTGATTCAGCCGCGGCTCTTAGAGCGGTCCAGATGGATGCAGATGTCATGATCAAGGCGACTCAGGTTGATGGCGTTTATGACAAGGATCCCAGAAAATTCCCTGACGCTCGTCGATTTGAATCCATATCGTCGGAAGAGGTCTTACAAAAAAAACTGAAAGTAATTGATGCAGCAAGCGTTGAAATACTGGGAAGACGTTCTATCCCTACAGTGGTCCTGAACCTGCACGTTCGGGGAAATATTAAGAAAGCTCTGAGAGGTGAGAAAATCGGGACTGTTATAACGCCTTGATTTTTGCTGTGTTAATTTAATCATAGAGGAGAGGCCGACCCAAATATGTTAGAAGATTTGCTCAATGAAACGAAGCTAGCGATGGACAAATCAATTGACGCTTTAAAGAAAGATCTAAAACGCATAAGAACTGGAAGAGCGTCTCTTGCGTTGCTGGATGGAATCACACCGAATTATTATGGGACACCCACTCCCCTGAACCAGCTCGCCACACTGTCAATCCCGGAGCCTCGTCAGATAGCCATCCAGCCTTGGGATTCCCAAGCTGTCTCAGATATCGAAAAGGCTATCTTGAAATCGGATCTAGGGCTGAACCCTATGAATGACGGGAAAGTGATCAGAGTCGTTCTTCCGCCCTTAACCTCCCAGAGGAGGAAAGAGCTGGTGAAATTGGTCAAGAAGCTGGCTGAAGAATTTAAAGTTCAGATCCGAAACCACAGGCGTGACGCCAATGAATTGCTTAAGGACCTGAAAAAGGATAAGGAAATCTCGGAAGATGATCTGCACAAGGCTCAGGATCTAGTCCAAAAGGCCACGGATGAATTCATAAATAAAGTAGATGCCGTGGCCGCAGAGAAAGAATCCGAAATTATGGAAATATAGATTCCAGTTTGTGGTCCACAATCTAGCTCTAGTTTTTCTCACTACTAAAACCACCCGGCTGATCTAAGAGCGCCCAATTGAACTCTAATTCCGACTCATTTTCAGAAGGTGTTCCCACTCATGTGGCCATCATAATGGATGGCAACGGTCGTTGGGCAAAACGTCGATTAATGCCGCGTTTAGAGGGGCACAGGCAGGGCGCCAAATCTGTGAGACGCGCTGTCGAGTTTTGTAGACGCAACGGTGTGAAATTCCTGACTTTGTACGCATTTTCTACTGAAAACTGGCAAAGGCCGCAAACGGAAGTGTCGGGCTTAATGCGGTTGTTGTCACAGTTCATTGACTCTGAACTCGATGAAATTCACAAGAATGACATAAGATTCAATATAATTGGACAGTTGGATAGACTGCCAACGGTGGTCAAGGAGAAGGTCAGCTCGGCTCTTGAAAGGACCGCCAATAACAAGACGATGGTCCTTACCGTGGCTCTGTCTTATGGAGGGCGACAGGAGATAGTGTCCGCCGCTATCAAAATGAGTAGATCCATCCGTTCAGGAGCGCTGCAAGAGAAAGACATAGACGATGAAGTTTTTAAGTCTTTTCTAGATACCTCCGATATTCCCGATCCTGACCTTCTTATACGTACTGGCGGAGAAATTCGCATCAGCAATTTTCTGCTTTGGCAGGCCGCCTATTCAGAACTTTATTTTACGGATCTGTTGTGGCCGGATTTTGATGAAGAGGCTTTTCGGTCTGCGATAGAGACGTTTCGCTCGAGACAACGACGTTTTGGAAAGATTTCCGAACAGATCCGGTAAGTCGACAAGGAACTCAAATGCTAGGTTTAAGGATAATTGCGGCCGCCGTGCTAGCGGCAATAATATTACCTACCCTTATATGGGGCGGGACAAAAGGAATTGCAATCCTTGTCGCGACATTCGCGCTAGTCGCTGTTTGGGAACTTACTTCAAAACTCTCCGGGCTAAAGGGACTCTTTCCCAAATCGCTGCTCATGGCCCTCACGCTCACCATTCTGCTGCTTTTTTATGCTGTCCCGGTGACCGCTGTATCTAGCGTAGTGGTTTTTTGTCCTCTATTAATACTCGCTATTCATCTTTTTTCCTACAATCTTATTGAAAACACAGTTGAATCAGTTTCACAGATGATATTCGTATGCGCTTACGTAACGATCCCTTTAGCCCATGCCATTCTTATTGGACGAGCGGACGCCGGTTATTTATGGATTATCTTTACGCTTGTCGTAGTGTGTCTTGGAGACGCCGGCGCTTATTTTGGGGGAAAATATTTCGGTCGTCGCCGTTTGTCCGCTCATGTAAGCCCTTCCAAAACTGTCGAGGGATTGATAGGTGGATTTGTAGGTAATTTGGCTGGTATGATAGTGATGAAAGTCATTGTCCCCTCATTCCCCCCAATCGGGGTTTTACTAAAGTTGACAATACTGCTTGCGCTCGCGGCTCCAGTGGGCGATCTTTGCGCTTCAGCATTGAAGAGAAGGCTTGAGATCAAAGATTTTGGCTCAATAATACCGGGACATGGCGGGGTCTTGGATCGGGCGGACAGTCTTATCCCATCTATTCCTATAGTCTTCTACTTCATGATTTTCTCGGGTTATGGGATCTTCTTATGAAACGAATTTCGATTCTTGGGTCCACCGGGTCAATTGGCGTTCAAGCTCTCGATGTAGTGAGATGCAATCCTGATTCTCTGGAAGTAGTAGCGCTGGCTGCCGGTTCAAACGTAGATCTGATAGAGTCTCAGGTTCGGGAATTCCGCCCCGGCCTGATATCCGTTCCCAACGAAAAGGTTTTAAACAAACTTCGTAATCGTATCAAAGACCTGACCGAATCGACTGAAATTGTTTTTGGTGATGATGGTCTCAACGCCGCGGCTACCTTTGACGCCGCTGATCTGGTTGTAGGGGCCCTTCCTGGGAGTGTGGGCTTGCGTCCCGCATTCAAGACCGTTTCTGCCGGCAAGAATTTGGCCTTGGCTACAAAAGAAGTATTGGTTCTGGCCGGTGGAATTTTCATGGAACATGTTAGGAATTCTAATATATCTCTAACGCCGGTAGATTCAGAAGAGTCAGCAATCTTTCAGTGCCTCCAGGGGTATTCGGATCACAAGGTCCAAAGAATCTTGCTCACTGCTTCTGGAGGCCCTTTTCTGCGAAAAACTCCGGAATACATGCTCAATGTCACGAGAGAAGAAACCCTAAACCATCCCAGATGGAAAATGGGCCCTAAAGTTACCGTCGATAGCGCCACACTTATGAACAAGGGCCTGGAGGTTATAGAAACCCGGTGGCTTTTCGATGTGCGGCCCGAACAGATCGAGGTTGTGATACATCCACAAAGTCTGGTTCATTCAATGGTGGAATTCACAGATGGTTCGATACTTGCTCAAATCGGCGCAACCGACATGAAGGTCCCTATAAGTTATGCTTTGGGCTTTCCTCGTCGAATTTGCTCCGGAACCATCCCACTGGATTTTACAAAAATCGAGGCTTTTACATTCGAAAAACCCGATATGGAGAAGTTTCCTCTACTCAAGGCCGCATATAACTCTCTGGTATACAATGAGACCGTAAGTCCTGTGATATTGAACGCTGCTGATGAAGTCGCCGTCGAATTGTTTCTGAGCGGTCGCATACCCTTTTCATCAATAGCCAGGATTTGTCTCGACGCCCTGGACTCGATCCCTTGTTCGCGACTGGTTTCACTCGACGACATCGAACAATTCCACGATGAAGTAAAAAAGACAGTCCATGCAAAGTGGAACAGACCGATTTGATGTGCCCCATTTTTTAGGCCAGCCTATTGATTTCTATCTTCAAGACATATAAAAAAACCACTCAGCGCAACAATTTCTAAAAAGGTGGGAACGGTGAACAGAGATGGTTAATCGAAGTCGCTTTTTTCTTGTTGTCGTGATGGTGTTTCTTTTCCTGTTTCCAATCAGTGCCCGATCCGAGATTGCAGTATTGGAACTCTCATGCGTCAATTGCGGTTATAGGGGACGCCTGATTCAGGGAGCTGATGGAGTTGACCAGGCTCACAACATTCAAAGTATAATAGTTGTGTGTGAAAGGAATCGTCAGATCAGGAACATTAAAATCCCGATAGACCCAGGAGCCCCTTCTTCGGGAGAACCTCTCCTGGCAAAAAGATATGGGAATGGAAGGTCAGAATTACTCGGGATTGAGCTTCCCAGGTTCCTTGTTCCAGGAAACACCTGTCCGTTATTTCCCATCACAGCCTACCTCGACGCAAACATTTGTCCTATAGATGGGAGTCAAGGTTTTGCTTACACGGAGATAGGACGGTATTAGCAGGAATGCGTTAGTTCAGCGGGATCTTGAACAGCGAAAGGAAGAGAATGAAAATTTTGTTTTGTGGGACTACCTTTGCTGAATCAGTTCAGCTTTTATCAAAATTGCTGCCTGAACATAAGGTCATGAACTGCCAACATGAAGATTTACCAAAAGAAAGCAGGGACGCGACCGTCCTGATACCCCTTATGACAAGAGTAGAACGCTCTACAATGGACAGCGGGACTGTAGGGCTGGTGCAGCAGTGGGGTGTTGGACTCGAGGGCGTTGATATTAAAGCGGCTTCAGAAATGGGAATACTTGTCTGCAATGTTCCGGGTGACGTCACTCCGAATGCGGACTCAACGGCCGAACACGCCGTTTTTCTCATGATGGGAGTTTCTCGAAAGATTAACCAGTGTTTTGACTCTCTGCAAAAAGGGGTCTGCGGTTCCCCTATGGGCGAAGCGCTGTTCGGGAAAACCGCGTTAATAGTTGGTTTTGGTAAGGTAGGTCGAGCGCTGGCCCGTCGTTTGATTCCTTTGGGAATGGTTGTAGATATTTCAAGAAGAAGTCCTGACAAAGAAATGGAAAATGAAATCGGTATCAGAAGGGCTGGTAAGCCATCGGACATTTTAGAGATGGCGGCGCAATCTGATTTCGTCGTATCGACCGTAATTCTCACCGATGAAACTCGTAATCTTTTCAGCAGAAAACTTTTCGACAGAATGAAGAACTCCGCTTTTGTAATCAACGTATCTCGTGGACCGGTAATAAACGAGGAAGATCTGATTTCCGCTCTTAAAGATGGTTCGATAGCAGGGGCAGGATTGGACGTTTTTGCTGCGGAACCGGTAGATCCGCATCATCCACTGCTTGGCATGAGTAACGTACTGGCGACTCCTCATATCGCTGGTGTCACTAGACAGAATTACAGGGCGATTGGGGATCAGGTCCGAGAGAACATACTTAAGCTGTCTAGAAATGAAATCCCGAATTATTGTGTAAATCTTGACTCAGTTTCCAAAAACACGCGATTCTTTGGCAAATTTCCATATAATCAATCTTAATCGCTTCGGACCAATGGCTTTGGATTTGCATTTTCCCTTTTTAGCAACTTCAGGAATTTCATGATTAATTTGGACGGCAATTGGCTTTTTTGTTGATCGCTCAGGCTAGCCAACGGAATTTGGCCGCCAGCCATTTCCCTGTGGCCACCGGCGGATCCGGTTTTTCCCACAAGTCGCCCTAACACCGCTCCGGCTTGCTGGGTTCTGGCTTTTGACCTCAAGGATATAAGCATCATTTCTTCGAACTCACCCATACATAAAGACCATGTCACTCCTTCAATTCTCAACAACAAATCGGCAAGTTCCGGAATGATGGAATCCGTTTTGACTCTTCCAATTAATGAACAGGCCACGTCTCGGAAAACAAGTGTATTTACGAGTCCTTTCTGAAAATCGCGGAAATAATTTACGGGGAGGGGGGGCTTCTCTATCGAACCTAATACCCGCGGATTCGAGAGTGTGGAAAGATAATTAAAAGCGAAATGATCGGCCTTGCAGCAGCTTCTTATTAAAGAATTTGTGTCAGTCTTTATACCGTACAATAATGCAGTCGCAACTGCTCGGGATGGTGCCAATTCTGCCGCCACAAGGTATTCAGCGATTATTGACGATGTGGAGCCATAATCAGGGCGGACATCGTGAAATTTGGACTTCAGCGAATGTTTTCTTAGCGGGTGATGATCTATCACGATTAAAGGAAGATGAGATCTGACCACCATCAGGTTGTTACCTGTCAATGGCTGTCCATCGATCAGCGCTATAGTCCTGTATGGGGACAGATCTTCCACACGAATGCGGCTGGTTGGAATCCTCAACCTAGTAACCATGGCCTTGTTTTCCGCCCTAGTCAAAACGCCGCCATAGCCCATAACGCATCTGATGTTGAATTTCTTCTGAAGAAGGTAAGAGAACCCAAAACCGCTAGCCAAAGTATCTGGGTCAGGGTTGTTGTGAGAGAGTACAAGGAACTTTTTCTGATTCAGTCCTTCAAGGATCGAACCCAGTTCAGCAAGCTTGGCCTGGGATTGAGTGATATCCCACCGTTGAGCGGTCATTGCCTCTTTCCAATTTGAACTGCTTGAAAGAATCCTGGCTCGCAGCCTTGATCAGTTTAATGACAATTGGCGGATGCAATTCACAGCAGGCCAGAAGCTAAACTGATCAATCAGTATCTGATCCTCCTGAGTCGAAAGAAGCAAGCATTTTTTTGACAAGCCTCTCGTTTAGGACCATGCCTTTTATTGTACCGTAAGTGCGCGCAAACCTGTTTTCAATAAAGGCCTCCAGCACTAAATCCCGCTTGTCGCGCATGCTGATTCGACCCACTATGGTTAGGTTTTCCCCGGGAGGCGCCATTGTATTGAGGTCGGGAAACGCTGTTCCAGTGAGGATTGGAAATACCCGTGACGTTTTCAACAGCCTTAAGACCATGAAAGCGGCAAATTGCGCCACCGCCTCCATCTGAAGATGCCCGCCAAAAACCGGCATGTTAACAAAATGGTCTTTCATCAAGGGGTTTTGTTCAGGGGTAGGCACAGTGTAACGAGCAAAACCCAACATGCCCTCACGAAGTTCCCCGTCTTCCATGATTACCCTGTCAAGAAACAGGAAATTAGGGCCGTACATGTTGAGAGTATTGGCGATTTCCGACCTCTCAAACTTCAACCATTTGGTGTCGCAGGCTTTTTTCGGAATTTGCGGTGGTCTTGCGGATGCTAATCCTATGTCAGTCTTTCCACTCAAATCCCTATACCTTACCTGCCTCACGTCACCGGCGGAGTAGGCGCCGGAAACGAGGAATTTCTTAACGAAAATTGTTCCGGAAGCTTCCCTGACAAATTCCGAAATGATCTCAACCGCCCGTCTCAACGTTGAAAACGATCCGTCAGCTCTCATTTCGGCGAACAACCCGGCCACAAACTCGTTAAGATCAATGACGTTGGCTGTCTCTACGATGGATCGCCACCTCGCGTGAAGTCTGGCGTCAATCCATTTCATAAGCTCGCCGGCATTGTCCAGTGAAGACAATGATGTTTCCATTGATCGAAAGGAAGGCTCGATTTGTGGGTCAAACGAATCAATGGGCTTCAGTTCGGTCAAATAATGATATATGACGGCAAGCTCAATTCCTGTGAAAAACTGTGACGATTGTGTCCATGCTTCAGGCAGCGCTGCGACCAGAGTACGTCTCCCGTCACGCGCCATCCGAACTGACAGCCTTTCGAGATAGGCCTTGGTTTCACCAATGAAATAGGGTAAGTCACCTCTGTACGTTAGCGCCGTCAAGTGTGTGTCGGTTCTTACCAAGCCGCCTAGTCCATCGACGAGGTCCTTGAAAGAACCAGCATTGACGTAATAAACATTGCGCTTGACGGTGGTGGCCATACGATTAAATGTTTCCTGGCCTTTCAATATCTGGCCAACCGCTTTCATTACCGAGGGTTGTCTGGGGAAACCACCGGCCACGGTGTGAACAATGGCCTCCAGCTTTTCAACGCCTTGCGATCGTAGTTGTTCCTGAATTTGTTCCAAAGACTTAAACACTGAATTTCGCCGGTCGCTATCAAACCGTAGCGGGATTGGAAGGAGAGTAATGCTTGAGCTTTGAAAAAAAGCTCGCTCCTTGGGGTTTTCCGGATCTAACGAAGTCCCGAAAACCCTAGCGCCGGCATGTGCCAGGGCCCGACCTATAGAGGACCCATATCCGCCCTCTCGGGCTCCAACAACCAGTACGTCCTTGCCTTGCAGCATAAAAAGTTCCTTGAAATTCAATCTGTATTGCTATTCTTAGCGCTTCAAAAATAATATATTGTATGTCACTAGTCAACTTGAGGAATTTTAAGCCTTGCGAAGGAGACCGCAATGTCATGGTTTGAAGAAAAACCGGAAATAGCCAAAAAGATTCTGGACCTGCTCTATCAGAATCGGATGATCAGAACGTTTTACCGGGATAAACCTGATGGCTGGACACTGATATCCGGCCTTTACAGCCCTCTGTACATACAGCTGCGCCCATTAATTTCTTATCCTGAAGTTTTTGTCGAAGTCTGCGGAGCAATGGCTAAAATGGCTGAGCACGAGGCTCCTGAAGTTGAGCGTTTAATTGGTATAGCAATGGCGGGAGTTCCCATAGTGTCCGGTATGTGCCTTGCCGGAAAGATACCAGGAGGTTTTACCCGAAAGATTGAAGGGGTCAAATCCGTGGAAGATTTCCGGAAGACTATTTCAGAATATGGAGAACATACTCTAGTGGAAGGTGAAATAGGCGAGGGGGACACCTTGGCTTTGGTTGATGATCTTGTCACGAGGTTTGATAGTAAACTGGTAGCTTTTGAACAAATCAAGCAAGAGATAAAAAAGCGTGGCTTGAATGACGTAACTTGCAAGAAAGCTCTGGTTCTTATAGACAGGGAACAGGGAGCGGCTCAAGCCGCTGAATCAGCAGGGTTCAGTATCGTGAGCCTTATACCTTTCAAGAGCATGGGATTGGATCTTCTGAAAGGAATTTTGAACCGGACCGAATGGGAGGTAATTCGGGATTACCTTGCCGATCCAGGTTCGTTCCAGGACAGACTGGCTCAGGAGCAAGTAGCTCTTATGAGTTTCAGGAAATAGCCGTTACGCGGGAATTTTTCTCTTGACCTCGCAAAGCTAGTTGTTTAATATTTGAGATTGCAATGATTATTCCCTATGGAGTTATCTCCGAGACACCATATAGGTGAGCCAAAGTATAGGGTGATGAGCCCGGCTTCACTGAAACGAAGGGATTTGATACTTCCATCCATAATATCCATCAGAACTAAAATCCATTGATAGACTTTCCACACGTGTTTCCCATCTCTTGGGAGCAAGCGAACACGTTTACAATTTAAAACGTTCATAGACGTCTAAGCTGACGTTGGGATCAAATACTCACATTCTTCGTGATGGTTCCGGCATGATTCAATAGCCTTAGACTCGTCTATAAAGTTCTTTATTGAACGAAAGGAGCTTCTTAGAATGCCGGGAGTTTATGTCAAGGAAGACGAACCCTTTGAAAATGCCTTGAGAAGATTTAAAAAACAGGTTCAGAAATCTGGCGTCCTCACTGAGACCAAAAAACGTCGAGCGTACGAGAAACCCAGCGTAAAGAAGAAAAGAAAAGCTATGGCGGCTAGAAAGCGACTTCTCAAGAAACTCAGAAGAATGCGCACTAGGTAGTGAAAGGGGGCCCACCCCGACCTGCCAGGAAAATGTAAGGCCTGAATCAATTTTGATTCAGGCCATATCATCCTCTTGTGATCATATACGGAAGTCTTGAACCTACTCAAACATATTGAAAAATACGACATTCGCCGTCCTTTGGTCGGTGTTTTTTATTTCCTGACACTGTGCTGGTTCTTATTGGCATGGCATCATGGGGATTTTTCGTTCGGCCGCCTGGGAACATTGGGTTTCGCTGCGGCTGTTTGTTGCGGATTGGTCGGAATTCTGTTGTTTCTAGTCTCAATTCTTGAACTTGTAAGCTACCTGATTTATGCGCCTTTTTCCAGTCGAAACGCTCAGGTCTTGTCCCAGGTGCACGGCGAGCTTCTATTGCACCCCCTATCATCAGCGATTTTGCTATTGACTTTCACTGTGACGACGCTGACCGGTTCATGGTCGGTTTGGATGATCTGGGGAGCTTTACTCGCCATATTCATATCGCAGACAGTTCTTATATTGAGCCATCTCGATTCAGAGCTTGATCAGCCTGATCCGACCCATGATCAAAAGTCTGGAATCATTTTTCGTCTTCTAGGGCTCATTTTTGGAGCGGAAGTGATCACCATGTCAGCCGGGGCCAAGCCCCTGTCACCCTGGAAAACTCACAAATTGCCGGAAGATACATGGATTGTGGATGTCAGGACAAAGGCTGAGTTCCAATGGAACAGATTAAGTGGAGCGGAAAATTATCCCTGGGGACTGGGACTTTACGACGCTGCGTCAGTTCATCCTAAAGATCGCCCCGTTTTGGTAATGTGTTTTTCAGGCCACAGATCGCCATTGGTTACTGTGATGTTGCGACGCATGGGCTTTGAAACCGTGTATAACTTGCACTGGGGTTTGCTCTATTACATGTTATTGAATAGAGGAACAAACCAACATGGCCCCTTTGGCTTGACCCGCTCTAGTCGAGACACCAGCGGCAGGGGTAAAGACTATAAAGCCATATCAGTTGGATATGTGATCACAGAGTTTCTCATGTTGGTGTTGGCCCCTGTCGAAAAATGGTATATGGCCCGTGAGGTTTCAGACCCCCAAAGGTGGATAGGGGCAATACTGGGTATTGGTGGTTTTTTTGCCGCTTATCTGGCGTATAGGGAACTGGGGAGAAATTTCAGGGTATTTGCAGCGCCTCGTCGTAGTGGAACTTTGATCAAAACAGGGATCTATTCGCAAGTAAGACATCCTATGTACACGGCTGTCATATTCGCTTTTCTAGGTTACGTAATTTATTGGGGAAGCTGGTGGTGTTTTCCTCTCTGGGTGGCCATGACAGTTCTGTATGCGGTCAAAGCCTGGAAAGAAGAGAGTGTGCTGAAGGCACGTTATACAGATTACGAGGAATACAAGAGCCGGACTTGGAAATTTTTCCCGTATATCTATTGAACCGGTGATGGTTTTATCCAAGGGCCCCGATCTTTTCAGTCCTGACGTTTTTCCTGATTTGAGAACTGTAATCAGACATTTCGTCGATATTCAGATCTGTTACCTGCCGAATCATCAAGTATTCTAAACCACCCAATCCGTGAGATATGAATGTTGTCGCCACCCATTCAATGGGAAGGGCATTGGCGGCGGTGATGGCTAACGTCGACTCTTTGACTGCCCAATGATTGCCATTGAATGAAACTGCAAGGCCGCCTCCAGCCTTTACCAACCGAAAAGCCTCGACATCTGTTATGCTATCTCCCACATAGATGACGTTTTCGACACTTGATTCTTCGTTTTCCACAATGTAACGTACTGCTTCAGCCTTTTCATGGCCTCCAACGGGGTTAACAGATTCCACGAGACCATAGATGCCAAGGCTTGGCAGGTCCGCCCAGAAAAACCGATCAAGCTCCCTTACGACTTCCAAATCACCTTCAGATAAATCCCCCGGAGTTTTAGCTCCTTGAGGGAGATTGAGGTCAGGCAAATCGAGGATCTTTCGATGAGCTTCTCTAATTATTTTTTTTTCAGAAGCGGACAGACGGAACTCATCAAGACTAACATTGGTCGAAAAAGTATATTGCAGCGGAAAACCAATTACATCGCAGACTCCCTCAATATATGGGGTATAGCTCGTGCTTACAATGAAGCTTGGAGCCATTGCGTGAATTCTTTCCAACGCCTTGTCAGCGAAAGGAATCATCTCAATGTTTCGGCGTGAGAATTTCCGCATGCTTCTGTTGTCCACGCCAAATGCCTTAAGAAAGGGTAGGATAAGTTTCAGGGTGTCACCAGCCTTGTAGCCCTGCTTATGGTCTATTTCAGCTAAATAGTCATCATAGAGGCTTATCTTACTAAAAAAATTCGTTCCCTCCGGAATGAAAGCTTCCGCTAATTCGGCCGCGTTATCATTTTTTGTTATAGGCCCTTCGCAATCGGTGATAAAAATCCTTCCTGGCCTTTCTGTCATATTAAACTCCTCTATGTGGGATTCGAGCGACGGCAATTTCTTCTAAAGACTTCTAGTAACAAAAACTTCTGTTTCTAATTGCCAGGAAATTTCCGAGGTATTGTTGATCAGGGTAAGCATTTCGCCCATAAGACTCAAGGCTTTTTGAGGCTGATTGAGCAGCCAATTCAAGGCATTCTGAAATGGGCAGAGACAAGATCAGACCGGCTAAAAAACCAGCGGCCGCGACGTCGCCAGCCCCGGTTCTGTCAATTATACGAGATGGAGTCACTGCCTTCTGAAACCATTCATTATTTGACTCGATAGCTCTAATCCCTTTTGGTCCCATTTTTAGGACGATTATTTTAACCCCAATTGATAACAGTATCGACTTTGATTCTTCGACTTTATTCGAGCCTGTCAACATCGATAACTCTTCGTGAGTCACGAACAGAACCTGGCTTCGAGCCAGAATCAACTCAAGAGGCTTTATCCCGAGTCGGCAATAGACTATACCAGGATCGAAACTCAGTTGAGTTTTTTCGGAGAGATTCTCCGTGAGAGTCTTCTGAGCTTCGAGAGGGCCGGACGATACAAATGATGTTAGATGAACCCAATCCGTATCGATGAAATAGTTCTCGTCCAAAAAGGATCCAGACAGAGAATCGTTCGCATTTGGGGTGATGACCAGGGCTCGATCCCTTGAAATGTCATGGGGATCAATTAGCGCCAGGCACCTGCCTGATGGACAATCCGCATGTTTGATCCGCAAATGACCCTTGGCGCCCAGTTCCTCAAGATCAATTTTGTCATGAAAATCGTTGCCGACCGCGCCAAAAAAACCAGTTGAAAAACCCATTCGATTTAGAGCGGCGATAGTGTTTGCCGCTGAGCCGCCTGGCCCGATCGCTTTCAAGGTTCCAAGTCGCTGCAATAGGGGATAATACTGATTGAACCACTCGACCTCTTTGACCATTTCGTCCCCGGCGGAAATGCCTATGAGCTGGAAGAATTCTGTGGGCGCTTCCCAAAATTCGTCAATATTGATTGAACCAAAACCAACACAGTGAAAGTTCAAAGGCAAGCCCTCATTAAAGAATCAATTGCTGAAACAGCTCTTTAAAGCTTGGTCCATAGTTTTCCCAAGCATCGTGTATTCTTTCATGAAGCATGTCAGTGAATCTGCAACGACTTCCTGTCCGAAAAAAGAATAATGATCAGCGAAAACAGTTTTGCCCGTTGCCTCCTGGGCTCTTAGCTAGAGGTCCAACCAAGTTGGCGAAATTAATGTGGAATTCATCGCAGTATTTCTGGACCCGACTGACTGATCTGGATATGTCCCACGTCATTGTTTCATGCGGCCCGCCCATAGCTCTAAGCGCCGCCAGTGTTCCTTCCGGGTCCAAAGCGTAACGGACCTCAATCTCTGACCCAACATACATTAGAACAAATTCCGCGCCTCGAGATTCACAATAATCCCGAGAAGTCCTTACGTAATTCATGGTTCTGGACCACGCCTTCTCAACCACCGGAAGGTCTTCTCTTGACCACTGTAGCAATTCCGGTGATATTTTTATTCTGTTTCTGGCGATATCTTCAATACGTTTTTTCATGAAAGCCATGGCGACAAAGCCGTGCTGAGCTAGCTGTCTCACCACTGGAGTAACACTTCCGCCGGCTGCAACGAGTTCTCTTTTTAATTCAGGGTCATCGTCGCAAAAATCGTTGCCACAAAGAGTCATGATCACTAAATTTGGCTCATATTTCATACCCTGAGTTCTTAGAACCTCAAAATTAGATTCCTGCCCGAAGCCAGAATTTCCCAAAGCTATGAACTGATATTTTCTAGAGTTAGACCCTGTTTCCAATTCATTGAGAGCTGATTCCGTGAGCTTGTGAAAGGTCGATTCGAGAGGCGCCTGCACAGATTCAACGTAAGAGTCACCAATCAAGACCACTCTATAAACCTTTGAAGGTTTGTTTATGGGGTATTCGTGGTCAAAATAGCCGGTCTTGTTCCACCTTATACGGTTTATATATCTTGTTTTTCGATTAGGATCGTATCCAAAATATACAAAGGTTCCACCCGGTTTATGCCAGGTCAGCTTCTCGCTAAGAATGTCTTTGACCTGTTTAGTGTTCCCCTGTTTATCCCTGGAATAGTCAAAAACCAAGTCGGGCTGGAAATCTTTGAGATCGTTTCTGATGGAGTTAGTCTTTGTGAAATCTGATGTTTGGGAATAATCCTGTGGTAATAGAAACGGGAAAGCAGTCTCCAACAGAAGAATTGAAACTATCACTGTGATCACCATCACACAGCCGAACCTAAGGCGACTGGTCAGGGAATCATTCTGAAAAATTCTTTTGGAAATCACAAAGATTGCGAGATTTGCGCATAGGAGAATGAATAAATTGATAAATCCGTTTTTAACATTGTTGTATAGGATGAAAAAACCTGCCCCCGAACCAACTATCGGAAATCCGTAGCCGATTAGCCATGTGAGAATACGGACGAGTCTGGTCTGATTAGGCAATTTGTGGAGAAACCTGTTCAGCGATGAATCTATGATAGAACAGGTTCTTTCAAATTAGAGGAGCGCTGTCAACAAATACCTTGAGAAATCAGCGAAGGCAGCTTGCGTAAAAGACGCTAGTAATTATAGATAGATAGGCTGTGCGATGTCTGCTCATGACCAGACATCGCACAGCCTAGTCCAGATTATGTGGAAAAAATGGGTATCGCCTGTTGTTTTCTTTGCCAGGCGCTGTTTGCAGGGCCTTGTCAACAGGTTTCAGACTTTGTTTCACACAACAAATATTGCTGATGGAAGTTTGGGGGTCAGATTGGAATCTTTACAACGTGGTGAGTTGAGACAGGGATTGCAGTTCTTCAGAATTGTTATTGCAACAATTTCATGGTATTATACGCAACATTAAATTGCGCTATGTTGTTTCCGCGCTGTTATGTTCAATTTTTAAAAAGGGGATCGGAAATGCGCTTCCGGAATCTATACGCTGTTTCGATCGTATATATATGTTTATCCATTGTGCCGCAAAATTGTTGGTGTTCAAACGCGCAGGATTATTTTAGAGATGGGTACGTTGCGTCAATGAAAAGAGAATGGGATGTTGCGATTGATTTCTTCAATAAATCAATCCATCTAAACCCTGACAATCCAGCAGTTTACGTACAAAGGGCGTCTGCTTTCCAAATGCTGGACAAACTTGACGACGCAATTCTGGATTATGAGACAGCCTTAAAGCTCAGACCGGACTATTATCTTGCGATGGAATATCTGGCCACCCTATATGAAGCAAAAAGCCAATATTCCAAGGCAGTTGAGATCTATAATCGCGCTTTACCTTTGGTTCGTGATCCCAAATGGCGATCAGTAATTCAATGGAAAATTTCTGAGGCCAAGAAGAGGGCCACAAACGCCAGAGTGGACCAGGGTAGGCTCCCTAGATAAGAAACTACTATTTTATCTGAGCGCATCTACAATTTTTAGTCCTGCAGCCCGCCATGCCGGCGCAAACCCACCGAGCAACCCCATAGCGATAGCGAAAGACATACTTTTTAGGGTTATTTCAAGTGTAAGTCTGAAACTGAAGGCTATTTCCGAAAAAGTTTCCCAGTTTAGAGTCGAAATCGTGAAAAACTGGAGCCCTGAGCTGGAGAGAATTCCAATAAGGCCCCCCAAGAATCCCAAAAATAGCGACTCAGAGAGAAAAGCCAGTAAAATGTTTACCCGACTAAATCCTATGGCTCGAAGCGTCCCAATTTCACGGGTTCTGTTGGCTACAGCGGCGTACATTGTGACCATGGCCCCCAAAATAGCTCCCAAACTAAAGAATATGGTCATCGCGAATCCAAGTAGTTTTATAAACTTGGACATCATTTCCGACTGCTCTTTATAAAACGCTATCTCACGTTTTACTTGTGCGCTGAGCCTGGGATCACTCTCGATCCGGTTTTTTAGTTTCGTGAAGTTCCCTTGCCCCGGAACCTTCAGGATCACTGCTGAGTAACTATTACGCCTGAAAGCGGACATTAGCTGGTCGGCCTCAGCCCACACTTCACTGTTAAACGCCGTATTCCCGGCGTCGAATATCCCCACAACTTTCCAGTTCACCATCGCCAACTTTAGATTGTCTCCCATCGCAGCGCCCTTAATACTGTTGGCAATATTTTTTCCGACCATCACTTCATGAGATCCCGGATTAGGGACTCTGCCGGCAACAAGTTTTATCTGCGGCCTAAGCTCCACTGAATGGGATCCTGTCCCACGGACCACAACATTTGTGGGATTCCCGGCGCCCTTCTTGGGCAAGGTCACGAGTACCAGTGTTTCTTTCGCTGCCACAGGATCACCGTGATAGTCATAAGTGACCTCTGGCTGGGAAGTTATTACATCTGCCTGGCTGCGCTCTATGGAACTTGAAACTTCCGTTTCGGCCCCGCCCCTGAGGACAATGACATTGTCAGGGGATCCTGTGTCAACAAGCGTTTGTTCCAGGCCGGAAGCGAGCATCATGACCGCTGAAAAAACAAAAGTAACAAGCGCCATCCCGCCCGCTGTCAAAAGGGTAGTGATTTTTCGATTATAGAGATTCCGTATACTGTAATAAATAGGGATCGCCAATCAGGCGCGCCTCCGTCTAAAGAATCGCTCCGATGGCAGGTTTCTTGATGGGATGAGCCGGCATAGTCAGCATACTCTATTCAGTTCTTGTAATTTGTGATTCCTGAGTGCGCAAATATCCTATCTGAAGTCCATGGTAGATCATTAGGTGGTCCCATTGTCGGCCACTCGAAACATGGCTTGGCAATGGACCACCTAATGTGTAACTACCCACGGCACTGTGTACTGACAAGAATTCCTACAGTTTTTCAACGATCATGGCATGCCCCATGCCACCACCCACACACAGCGTAGCGAGCCCTAACTTGGCGTCAGGCCTTTTCTTGAGCTGATACAACAACGTGGTCAGTATCCTGGCTCCGGAGGCTCCAATCGGATGGCCTAACGCTATGGCGCCACCATTCAGATTTACTTTGCTCATATCAAAATTGAGCTCTTTCGCCACTGCTAGAGCCTGAGCCGCAAAGGCTTCATTAGCCTCTATAATGTCAATGTCTTCAATTTTAAGCCCAGCCTTGGCAAGGGCTTTGCGTGTAGATGGAATCGGGCCGGTACCCATAATTCTGGGATCGACCCCCGCTGAAGCGTAGGACACAACTCTCGCTATAGGTTTGAATCCTTCTTTCTCGGCTCGATCCTTCGACATAACCAATATGGCGGCCGCCCCATCGTTAATTCCTGAGGCGTTTCCCGCTGTTACGGATCCATCCTTCTTGAACGCGGGTTTCAACTTGCTCAGGCCTTCCTTGGTAGTGCCAAGCCTCGGGTGTTCATCTGTATCGAAAATTTTGGGGTCACCCTTTTTTTGAGGTATAACAACCGGAACTATTTCGTCTTTAAAACGCCCTTCCTTAATAGCTTGTTCCGCCAGGTTCTGACTTCTCAGCCCCAAATCATCCTGTTGTTCCCTGGTAATGTTGAATTGCTCCGCTACGTTTTCAGCAGTCATGCCCATGTGGTAATTGTTGAATATTTCCCATAGTCCGTCGTGGATCATCAAATCGACCAATGGGCTATTGTTCATTCTCGCGCCCCATCGAGCGGCTCCTAAAGCGTACGGCGCCGCCGACATGTTTTCGGTTCCACCGGCCATAATCACTTCGGCGTCCCCGGCCTTGATCACCTGGGAAGCCAGTGAAACCGCTCTAAGGCCCGAAGCGCAAACCTTGTTGATCGTCATGGCAGGAACTTCTATCGGCAAACCTGATTTAACAACTATCTGTCGAGCTACGTTTTGGCCTTGTCCCGCCTGCAGCACACACCCAAAAATTAGCTCGTCGACTATGGCGGGATCGAGATTGTTCCTCTTGATGATCTCTTTGACCACGATAGTTCCAAGTTCAACGGCGGGAACACCTTTAATTGCGCCTCCGAAAGATCCGACCGGGGTCCGGATCGCGTCTACAATAACAACTTCTTTCATACAATTGTCCTCCGAAAAGTTAACTATTCAGCATCCGGCGGAAGCAACGATTCCGGGATATGAATCTTTTTTTGTCTGTAATAGCGAATTGCCCCAGGATGTAGGGGAACTGCCAGTCCTGAAAGGGCGTTCTCCAAAGAAACATTTTTAAACGCAGGGTGGAACTTGCCAAGTTGTTCAATGTTTTCGAACAGGCTCCTGACCAAATCGTAAATCACCTCTGGGTCCAGGGATGATGATGTGGCAAGGATGGTGTTCTGGCCAATCGTATTTATTTGTTTTTCCTGTCCGGGATATACTTCCGGAGGAATGACATAGCGATAACATGTTACCCAGCCGTTATCCCTTGCGGCCTTTATGTCCATATCTGTAATCTCAATAAAGTTGAACAGTTCAGGGTCAGGTTGCAGTAGATTGGTCACAAGCGCGGATGGAACGGCAGACGTGAAGTCAGCCGCCTGCACGGCGCCTGTTCGTAATCCCTCGACTGCGGAAATGTTGTTCATGAATTTAAGCTTGATTGTCTGTTTCTTCAAGCTTCGCAACAGCAATTCTGTGGTAAACCTGGTCCCGCTTTCCGGCAAACCGGTCGCTACTGTTAACCCTTCAAGGTCTTCAAGGCCTGACGTCTTTTTTTTGTCTGCCCTGATGATCAAATGAACAGCCTCAGACCATAAATTAGCGATACTTCGAAGCTCTAGAACTGCTTTTTCCTTGTAGGGTCCAGAACCTTTGTACACCATCATTGAGGATAGGTCGTCGGCCAAAATCACGTCTGCGTCCTGAATTCTTATAGCTTCTATGTTTTCTCTGGCTCCTTCTGATATTGCCGCGGAAACTCGAATGCCGACATCTTTTAGTCTTGTAGTCCATAGGGACGCCATGGCAAGCCCTAGATGATGATATGACCCACCAGGCATACCTGTCGCCATTAATAATGAAATTCTAGCGCCTGCTGATGGAACGTCCGCTGCCAGACATCCCTGAGTAGAGACGCTCAATAGACTCACACACGAAACAAACAGGAATATCAGGACCGGATAAGACCTTTTCAGGGTAACCTCATGGAAACAGTGAAGCTTTATCGACCTCGATTGCCAATTGATTTGAGCAAGCTAAAACAGCGGGTTAGTCGACCATCGCTACCTTTTGCGATTTTTTTTGATTCTAAGTTAAAAACATCGCTTTGAAAAGACGGATTTTCCATTCTAGTCCTGATTAGAGTCTTTTACGAATGATGGCGTTCATTGATTGCGATGAAAAGAGAAATTTATTGACAGCAGGAGGCGTCTTGAGGAATATTTAACGTTGACGTTAAGGTCATATTAACGATTGTTTTCATGAAAAAGACAGATAGAAATAATACAAACTATTCCATTTCCGAACTTGCCTCTGAATTTGAAATCAGCCCGCGGTCGATTCGTTTCTACGAGGAAAAAGGCTTGATTTCGCCTAAACGAACCAGCGGCAACCAACGTATATATGATAAACGCGATCGAGCGCGATTAAAGTTAATCGTGCGCGGTAAAAGATTCGGCTATTCACTGGAGGAAATAGCCGAAATGATCGGTATGACCGACACGAACATAGATGAAATAACCCAGATTGAACGGTCCCTGAAATACGGTGAAATAAAACTTCAGGAGATTAGCAGCCGTATCAGGGATCTTGAGTTATTGGAACAAGACATTCTCAGCGTGAAAAAGAAGCTCGTCCAAAGGTTACGAGAACTCAGCGAAAAGGAAGGGTGAAAGCCTATGAACATTACGCAGATTATGGATATTAACGCCAAAAAATTTGGGTCTCAGGACTGCCTCAGAGCAGGTGGAAGAAGTTGGACTTTCCTGGAAACCAAAGAGCAGTCTGAACGGGTGGCCGCAGTCCTCCAGAGTATGGGAATAGGGAAGGGCGATAAAGTGGCCATAATGAGCCAGAACACGCCTGCTTTTGTTTTCGCTTTTTATGGAATACTCAAGGCCGGCGCGACTGTGACACCTATCAACCACAAACTAGCAGCCCCGGAAGTTGACTACATAATTAACCACAGTGAATCGAAAATATTCTTTTTTGATGGGTCTCTCGCAGAATTGGCTCGAAAAATCCATAACTCCATCAGGAAAATAAGTATTGATAGCGCTGCGGAAGGTTTTGAGCAGTTAGAGGAATTGCTTTCTGACGCTCTGTCTTTCGGTCCTGTGACCATTTCAGACTCGGACATAGCTGAGATCCTGTACACAAGCGGCACTACCGGTAAACCCAAAGGTTGCCTGCATACTCATCGCGGGGTTGTAATGGCCGGGATCACTGGGGCCATGGCTATGAAACTGGATGAGACGGATCGAATGCTAATGGCTATGCCTATCTGGCACTCATCACCATTGAACAACTGGTTTATGGGCATTCAGTATGTCGGGGGCGTAACGGTTCTGATAAGGGAATATCATCCTCTACATTTCTTGCAGGCAGTGCAACAGGAAAAGTGCACAGTGTATTTCGGAGCGCCAATATCATACATCCTACCGATTCAGATGATTCCCCAATTTAAAGAGTTTGACCTGTCCTCAATGCGCTGCTGGATTTATGGCGGTGGACCTATGGCCCCGGATACTGCTCGTATGGTTATAAAGTCGTACAGATCAGAAAACTTCTACCAGGTTTATGGAATGACTGAAGCAGGTCCGACGGGAACGACACTTTTCCCGAGAGATCAGGTCCGCAAGGCCGGTTCCATTGGGAACAGGGCCCTGCCAGGCGCTGATTTGAAGGTTGTGCGCACGGATGGCAAGGAGGCCCAAGCGGGAGATATCGGAGAGATATGGCTCCAGGCCGACAGCATGATGCAGGGTTATTACAAAAATCCGGAAGCTACAAAATCTGTGTTTGAAGGACAGTGGTACAAAACTGGAGATCTGGTCCGGGTAGATGAAGATGGTTACCTGTACATAGTCGACCGATTGAAAGACATGATTGTGACTGGTGGTGAGAATGTATACTCCAAAGAGGTTGAAGACGCCATCGCCGGGCTTCCGGGGGTAATGGAAACCGCTGTCATTGGAAAACCTCATCCGGACTGGGGAGAGACAGTAGTCTGCTTCATTGTTCCGAAGAAAGGTGAGACGCTTGATCCAGAAAGCCTCAGAAAAGCTCTGTCCGAGAAACTTGCGAGATACAAAATTCCCAGAGATTTCAATATCGTTGAAGAGTTACCGCACACTGCGAGCGGTAAAATCATGAAATTTACCCTGAGGGATCTCGGTGAGCGCAAATAGATCGAGCTTTTGGAATATAGAATATTTGATTTTTGAGAAAGGTTGAAGCGATAAAATGTTCGATTTCTTGTTGAATGAAAAACAGAAGGAAATACGCGACGAAGCGCGAGACCTTGTGAAGTGGGTTCCTCGGCAGATGATATTGGATATGGACGCCGACAAGATTAAATTCCCAAAGGAATTTCTGAAAGAAGCAGGAAAACGAAATCTCTTTGGGTGCCGATACCCGTCTCAATGGGGCGGTCGTGATATGGACTGGGTTTCCACTGCCACGGTCATGGAAGAAATTGGGACCCTCGGATACATCTTTGCGTGCGTCTTTGGAGTCGGCGCAGAACTCGTGTGCGACGCAATAGTTTTGCATGGTTCCGACAGGCTAAAAGAGAAATATGTCAAACCATTGATGCAGGGTAAGATTTTTGCCGCTGAATGCCTCACGGAGCCTCGTGGAGGTTCGGATTTTTTCGGTACCACATCGACCGCTGAAGATAAAGGAGACTATTTCCTGTTAAACGGGCAAAAAAGGTTCATCGTGGGGGCTGAAGGCGCAGATTATTTTCTGGTTTACGCCAAAACAGACCAAAACGCTGAGCCTCATAAAGCACTGACCTGTTTAGTTGTCGACAGAGGTCCAGGCGTTGATGTGAAATATCTATATGGTTTAATGGGCTGTAGAGGTGGTGGAGCGGGACGCATCGTCTTTAAAGATGTAAAGGTTCCAAAAGACAACGTCGTTGGAAAAATAAACGGAGCGTATGCGGTTTTTAACACGATGATGGTCCCTGAAAGGCTGGGGACCGCGGCCATGACAATAGGGGCGGCCAGGCCGGCTCTGGAAATAGCCACGAGGTATTCTACCAGAAGAAAGGCTTTTGGAAAGACGATAAACGAGTTCCAGGGGGTCAGTTTTCAAATTGCCGAAGCGTCAATGTTGCTGGACGCATGCAGATCGCTTGTCTATACGACCTGCAAAGCTGTGGACGCCGGAGAAAAACCTAACCTCATCCGGAAGATGGTTTCAGAGACTAAGAAATTTGTGACGGAATCCTGCCAGAAGGTCTCTCATATTGCGATGCAGGTCGTCGGAGGAATCGGGTACACTAATGTTTACCCGATTGAACGAACATTCCGTGATCTTAGGCTGGCTTCAATATGGACCGGCACGAATGAAGTCATGTCTGTTATTGTAGCTAATGAATATTACAAGGAATTGCTGAAAACCAGGCAGGAGATCAGAGACTACGAAGCAGATTCGGAGGCTGCCGAAGCTGCCGACGAGAAAATATACGAGTAGGAAGCTATTGTTTCTCTAAAATCCCTAAACGACTTGGCAGATTCTTGTTTCTGCCAAGTCGTTCACTGAAACGTTCTCACGACTTCTATCCTCATCAAAAAAGTCCGGTTTCCTTTATTCATTCGTTGGTTCGTCATTTTCAGATTCATTGAATGTAAATCGCAAGGGAAAATAGGCGGGTACGTCCATTCAAGTTATTGTAAAGAGGTCTGTCGTTCAATTGCCAGTTTTCTGGAAAGCAAGGAAGAGATGGTTTGAGTTCTCTTTGCGACAGTACTCGACTTCATCGGTCATCTGACGAACCATTAAGATTCCTAATCCACCGACGTGTCTTTTTGAAATATCGAGCGTGCGATCTGGGGGTAGGGCGTCCTCGAGAGGATCAAACGGAATACCATAATCTATTATTTCTATTCTCATCCCGTAAGAAGAGGTCTCAGACTTGCAATTGATTTGAATTTTGCCAGGTTCACGATCATAGGCGTAAAGGCATATATTGACCAAGACTTCCTCTAAAACGACTTCTATCTTAACGATAAGGTCTTTTGAAAATCCATGCGCCCTGGCGCATTCCCTTACAAATCCAAGAGCCTGGCCCAAGCAGCTAATCTCTGCTGGTATTTCGAGAGATTCCACTCTAGATGCCACCATTGTTCAGGACCAAATCCGTGACAAATGTGACGGGTCCAATTGGACGTCTTCATTCGTGCATTCATTTTTCAGATTCATTTTACCTGCCTGTCGTTGCTGAGTTTACATCTAACCGTTTTGCTGTTGTAAATGAGGTTAGTGGAATGGCGGTCAGCAAAAACAGTCCACTTATCAGGAAAAGACTGAAGTATCCGTAATGGCTCAAGATCATCCCACCAGCGAGGGGGCCGAGGGAAAATCCAGCCTGAAACATCTGTGTGGCCAGGTTAGCGTTCAGACCTCTGAACTCAGGTTCCGACACGTCGTACAGAAAGCCGTTTATCACAGGAAGTATTACGCCCCAACCCAGGCCTAACGCAAACGCAAGAATGAAAAATCCAGTGGGGCCTGATACCAGCCCGATGGACACGTAACCGCCAACCAGGACGACGATCGACGCTGTGAGCAATAATTTCTTGTCAGCTTTGTCAAATAAATGTCCCGCCAGAACTCGGACAGCCATCTCGGTAAATGTTGAAACAGTGAAGAAAAATCCTGGATTGGAAATGCCGATCTGGTCTCCGAATCCCTTAAGGTAAAAAAATATTGTGGTGAACGAAGTCCACACAATCAGATTTATGACAAGCAGGGACCATACTTGAGGATTGCGGAGATTGAGCCAACCGTCCTTGATCGTGTAGCGGCTCGTATTGAATGTAGTCTCGCTGTCGTGATTCTTAAACAATCCAATTAAGGGTAGATTGATCAGCATCATCGCCGCGGAGACATTTATTGCGCCGTCAAATCCACCCAGAAAATTACTCAACGGGTCCATCAAAGGTGGAACAACTGCGAACGGCAGCAAAGTAATGACGGATACCATTCCAAAAGCCTCAGCGCTTCTGTCTTTCGGGATGATTGAGACCAGCTTGCTCGTCACAGCCGTTCCGACCATCACATAGGTTGCGCCATGGAGAGCCCTCGTAATCGCCATAGACCAGAAACCGGTGGAAAAATTGTAGAGCGCCAGTGAGCCAATAAGGAAACAACAACCCGTAAACATCCATTTCTTTGAGTTTTGATCCGTAACCATGGGGCTGATGATGGGCCTGATTATGAGCGCTGATATGGAAAATAACGCTATTAGAAATCCTATCTGTTTTGGAGGTATGTTTAGAGTCGCCAGATAATCGTGAAATTCAAAAAAGATTGCTATGTTGCAATACGTCAGGAAAGCAATGGCGTTGATACCGATGAACTCCCTGCTCCAAAGGCTCTCTGTCTTCACCATGAAAATAATTTCCTGAATCCTGTTTTCAAAAGACTGAAATCTCCGCTTCCCTGATCACAGTTTAGATGTGTAGCCCATAAGACGAAGGAGAAGCTTACCAGCCACTTCACGCCTGTAATTGGCGGATGCCCTTATGTCGTCTATAGGGATAACTGATTGTTGTACTTTGAGGATTGCGTCACCAAGACCCCTTGCAGTCAGCGGTCTGCCTACAAGAAAATTCTCGATTTCCCTGAATCTCATTACAGTTGGACCTACGCTTCCCCATGCCAGCCGAATTTCGGATATGGTATTATCTTCGGAAATATTCATCAAAGCAGCCATGCTGACTACTGAACATGCCAAAGCGTTGCGTTTGCCAACTTTTTCGTAATGTTGGATATGGAAACCGTGAGGTCTTTTTGTCCAAACCCCAGCAAGAATCTCTCCTTGCCTAAGGTCTACCTGACCGGGGCCCAATATGAACGAACTGATTGGAACCCTCCTGCTCGTTGACTCCGATTGGATTTCGATCTCAGCGTCCAAGACATACCATGGAGCCAAAGTGTCGCCCGCGGGTGAAGCCGTAACTATATTGCCGCCGATAGTTCCCATGTTTCTTACTGGCGGCGATCCGAGAACCGCGATAGCCTGACTCAGGACTTGATAATCTTTTTTAATGATAGGGTGGGCCAGCATTTGACGGTGGGTTGTAAGAGTTCCTACAAAGATGAAATCGCCCTGTTGTCTAACGCCTTTCAACTCTTGAATACGCTCCAGACAAACAAGAGAAGAAGGGTTGATCAGTCCAGACCGCCTCTTGACCAAAAGATCAGTTCCGCCGGCGTATAACGCCGCCTCTGGTTTTGTGTTCAATAGGCTCCAGAGTTCGTCAAGATCGTGTGGAAGGAATACATCAGTCATGTTTCACAGCTCAATTGTTACTTTAGCGGCAGCTTCAATGGCATCCAGTATTTTCTGGTATGCTCCACAACGGCAAAGATTTCCTGAGATGGCTTCTCTAGCCTCATCCCTTGTTGGGCAAGGGTTTTCTCTCAGCAGGTTAGTAGCGGCTATTACCATACCAGGTGTGCAAAAACCGCACTGGGTCGCTCCAAGCTCTATAAATTTTTGTTGGACATTATTTAATTGATCCTGCTGGACTGAAAAACCTTCAATGGTAATGATTTCTCGACCTTCCAACTGAGCGGCAAGCATTAGGCATGAAAGACGCTGCTCCCCGTCGACAAGTATAGAGCAGGAGCCACAATCTCCTCTACCGCAAGACTCCTTGGAACCCGTCATTCCCAGGTCTTCCCTTAGAAGGTCGATCACTTTTCGATCCGGAGCAGTTTCCAGAAAGACGTCCTTTCCGTTTAGTTTGAACGATATTAACAATTCCAACTTACTCCTGTGAGTCTGGTTTGAGGGCGTTCAATATGTTTTCGGGCGATAAAGGCGCCTTGTTAGCCATTGAACCGGTAGCGTCAAAGACAGCATTGGCTATTGCAGGTAAAGGTCCGTTAATGGAAATTTCACCGATGCCCTTTAATCCAAAAGGACCTGAGGGTTCGTATATCCCCAAAGCTATTGATTCTACATCAGGAATGTCCATAGCTGTGGGGATCAGGTACGTTGAAAAGTCCCGAGTGAGAGCCTGAGTCCCAGCCACCATGAAATCCTCAAAAAGAGCCAACCCCAGCCCCTGGCAGACTCCTCCCTGAATTTGTTGTTCATAAAGCTGAGGATTGAGAACATTACCGCAGTCGCTGATTGTGAGGTATCTTTCAACCTTGACTTGCCCTGTGATCTCATCAGCTTCCACACACGCCAGCGCAACAGCATACGAAAAAAGATTGTGCGGAATACCATGTAATCTCAAATTTGTATCGTCAGTCACGTTATCCGGCGCGACCGGGGCTCTGAAGTATCCGGTGGCAATTCTTTCAGTGGAATGCATTGATCTGGCCATTTGTTGGAGAGAAATTTCCCTGTTTGATGGTAGATGCCTTATCGCCCCATTAACCAGGCCGAATTCTTGCAGATCCTTTGACATGATTAGGTCTGCTGCTTTCTGGAATAGTTTTTCTTTCATGAGATCAGTCGCAACAATCAATGCGTTACCGAAAGTGTATACACATCGACTTGCAGACGCTGAACAGCTAGGAAGGGTTTCTGTCCGTATCGGGCAGAATGAGTTCGATGTTTTCAGCGGACTGGTTAAGCTTTGTTCCCACGATCTGCACGCTGGATGTGTTGTTGCCTTGTCCCATGTCTACGACGCCGCAATAAATTCTAACCCTGCCTTCAAGTGTTAATTCTATTTTTGCGTTCGCGTAATCGGGAACTACCGGCCCATAGCCGGATGCGTGGGCCATGGTCGCTATTCCTGCTCCCCTACGTTTAAACCGACCGGCGGATTCTATCCATTTTGATCTTTCCGTCCAGAGCGGGTTTTTCGATAATGTTTCAAGGCATTCGACAATTCCAGTGGACGTTGTAAGAGTCTTGCCAACAAAATTCTGATCCCCTTTTCTCAAAGCGTTTTTCAGGCGAATTTCCAAAGGATCCTTGCCCATTTTATGAGCCAGCATGTCCACGGCCCTTTCTATGCCAAATGTCGCCTGGGTAACGCCGAAACCTCTGAATGCGCCGCCAATGGGATTGTTAGTATAGACACATCGGCCTTTAATAAGGCCATTGGGAATCCGGTACGCTCCCCCCGAGTGCTCCATGGCCAAGGCAAGCACCACTCCACCCAGATGGTCGTACGGCCCAGTATCCAGAGTGATGTCAACCTCAAGAAAATGGAGCGATCCATCGTGTTTTGCTCCGAGACGATAAGCCATGGTGGCAGGATGACGTTTAGCGCCGGCTAGAAAAGATTCTTCCCGATCCCACCACATTTTGACGGGACGACCGTTGGAGTGTTGAGCCGCGAGGGCTAACAATGTCTGCACCGTTATGCCATCCTTGCCACCGAACGCTCCACCGATGTATGGAACTATAATGCGGATATTCTGGGGATCCAGCCCGAGCGCCTCCGCGACTTCCATACGGTCCCGGAACGGTGTTTGAGTCGAGCAGACAATTTCTATGCGCCCGTCATCACCAAGCCTGGCCCATCCATTTTCAGTTTCAAGATAAGCGTGTTCCTGCCACTGGGTTTCAAACGTCGCCTCAACCATGACATCACAGTCTTTTTCACCCAGCGGGCCGGAGCCTACCAGAATTTGGCCCTGTATGAGTATATTCCCGGTCTCATGGTTTTCATGAATCAGAGGAGCGTCCGGCTCCATCGAGCGTCTTACGTCTGTTACAGCTTCGAGTTGATCAGATACGACCCTGACAGCTCTAATCCCCGCTTCCATGGCGGCTCTTGTCTCGGCTATTACCAAGGCTACCGCATCGCCGCAATGCCGGATCTTGTCGTCAACCAGAACTGGCTGATCTTTCCTCACTACCCCCTGCCTGTTTGTGCCATTAATATGTTCGTGAGTGAGAACAGCGATCACCCCAGGCGTAGCAGTCGCTCCAGATGTATCTATATGCCCGAGGATAGCGTGAGCAACGCCGGCCCTTTTAACCCCTGCCCAAACGTGGTCTTCCCCATAATAATCAGTGGCGAACCGTGCCTGGCCAGTAACCTTAGCTATGGCGTCCGGCCTGACCAGACTTGATCCTATGTTTATTGACATACTTTTCATGACCGGACTGTAATGCCTCTGCCGTTTCGATTTACAAAATTTCAGAGAGCGCAGCCACGAGCGCCCTCATCGCCTCATCATGGGAAATTGTTACACGAATGTAATTAGGAAAACGAAATCCGGTCATGGAGCGTACCATTACACCTGAAGTCATGAGTCGCCGGTAGGCTAGACTGTCATTCATCGGCAGTTTGATCATGACGTAATTTCCTTCGCCACATCGGTACGGTAAGCCGAGAATCTGGAGTTCAGATGTCAAAAAAGTCTTGCCATTTCGAACCAGGCGGCAGGTTCTGGCAACGTGGTCATCATCGTCGATGGCCGCCAGCGCTGCCTCCTGAGCCATGACGTTGACAGAATAGACTATGCAGGTTTTTCTAATCACTGCAACGGTTTCCAGGTTCCCTACCAGGTACCCTATACGAAGACCAGCAAGTCCATACATTTTGGAAAAGGTTCTGAAAACTACGAGATTCGGATATCTGTCTATAAATGACATGCCATCAGGGTAATCATCCTGTTCCACAAACTCGTGATAGGCCTCATCCACGACTACGACAGTTCGTTTGTCAATTTTCTGAAGAAATCTCTCGAGTTTTTTTGCTGACCAATAAGTTCCTGTAGGGTTATTAGGATTACAGATGAAAATTACCTTTGTGTTGGAACTGATGTTTCCTAATATGGCGTCATCATCAAAGGTAAAATCTTTCAGTGGGACAAGCCTGGTTTCAATACCTGAAAATTTTGCTATCCATTCGTAAACTGCAAACGTCTTATCCGCTGTGATGATGTCATTTCCTTTTTCGCAAAATGCCTTGATGACAAAACCAATGACCTCATTCGCTCCATTACCGACGAGAAACTGGTCTGGATCTTTTCCATATTTTTCGGCCAATTTTTTGCGAAGATAGTAACTGTCCCCACTTGGGTAATTGGAAGCCCGTCTCGGGTCAAACATTTTAAGAATTTCTTGAGCCGCCGGAGGAGGACCCAGAGCGTTTTCATTGTTGTTGAGCCTGAATATTCTGGAACAGCCATATAGTTTGGCCAATTCCTGGTCTGGTCTGCTTGGTATGTATGATTCAAAAGTCCTGACGTAATCAGGCAATAGTTTTTCCGGAGACCACGAACTCATAAGACGCCTGCGCTCCCTATATGTTGAAAAACCAAGATGTCACTATACCCGGCGTAAGGTAAAACTAGACGCGGCTCAAAACCCGATTCAAGAAGGCTTGTTGTAAAATGACATTCCCAAGGTCGGCCTAAATCCATCTCGAAGAAAATATTGAAAACTCCTTCCTGAAGAAGCGCTCGTATGTGCGCGTGCAGAAGAGAAAGGGCGTCATGTCCCCACCATATCGGTTTGAGAGTAGCCTTGCTGATCGACTTGTCAAGTTCCGTCGCAATCACCGAATCCTGAGATTTATTTTCTCCTTCGTTGGTGACAAGGTTTATTAGACGGGCAAGAACATGCTTTCGATATTCTTGGATCAAGAATTCTTCGATCAATCTATGCGCCCATACAGAGGTTCCAGAATCTTCCCGCAAGTGTCGGTAATAAGAGTTTGATTCACAGGATTCTTGCCCTGGTTTAACGCTGCTGATGGAGCCGAGCGGCTCAAAGTAATCAGTAGGCAAATCAGGGCTGGGAGATTGTGTTATCAGCCCCATCGCAGTGGTTCGAGCAAGCGACGATATCATGTGATCAGCCAGCTCAACCGGTATAGTGGAATGTTCCGGCTGACCGAAAACAAAGGGACCAAAAAACTCTACAAGTTTTTCATTTTTCCAGGTCCAAACAATTCCGCCACCAATAGCGCCGGAATTGTCGGAAGCGATAGCGATATTGTAATGCCCATACTGGACCATGTCAGCGACTTTACCCGGAGTCTGAAAGCTGGATGGAACAACACATGGATCATAATTTTGAGTCACATAGCGAACGAAGAGTTTAGCCTCTTCTAAATCAGGGTGTCTTATAACAGCGTTCCTAAGCGGCGCGGGTTGTTTTTCATGGCTTTCCCCAGTGGTGGGATAAGATTTTTCTTTCTCCAGAATCAGCCTTGATAAACTGTCTTGTCTGAAAAATGAAAATCGGTCCACCAGTCTTGACGCTATCAGAAGTCCGGTTTCCAATACCGCGTTTTCATTTTCAACCGAGTTTGCCGCTGTGAGGTTAAACATTGAAAGCCCGAACTCTTCAGAGTGAAACTCAAATTCAAGGTCAACAAAATAACCGCCTTGACGGCATGTAAGAGTGAGCTGTTCTCCCTGTACTCCAGTGAACGAGAGATAATTGAAGATTTCCTCGGAGGCAAGAGTCAGGTCCAGGGCGCTTTCGGGTTCCAGGCCAAAACAAATCCCAGCGTTCTCAACAAACGACGTCACAACCCGGGTCAGTTTCTGTTCGCAATTTATTGTTAGCCTGGTTTGAGGCAAAGACAGCGACTGCAATTGAGTCTCCTCCAGAAAAGCGTTTTGGAGGATTATAGACAATCTGACGGTTGAAATCTTTAAGAAAATAGTGTTAAAGATCTAACATCAATGGCGGGCGGCAAATTCTCAGGGTTTCTAAACATCAGTGAGGAAAAATATGAGAAAGCTTTTGGCATTGTGTATGACCTTGTGTCTGGGATTGATGTGCGCCGGCTTGGCGGTTGCTGACGAAGCGGCTGATACCAAGGCTCTTGTGGAAAAAGGTGTGGCCATGGCCAAGGAAAAAGGACCGGACGCTACGTTGAAGGCTATTGGTGACCCGAAAGGGCCCTTTGTTAAAGGAGACTTATATCTGTTCGCGGGTTCTCTGGGCAAGGTCACAGCGACAGCGCATCCTTTTGCCGCGGACAAACTGGTCGGTCCAGACTTGACCAATCTAAAAGACTCCAAAGGGAACCAATTTTTTGTCAAGTTCATAGAAATAGCTAAAGCCCCTGGTTCAGGCTGGGTTGAGTATTGGTGGCCCAAACCAAACGAAAAGGAGCCTTCTCTCAAAAAGACCTTCATCATGCGGGTTCCCGGTCAGGACATGTACATAGGAGCGGGTTACTATCCAAAATAGATAGCTTTTTAAATCTCACGCCGCCTGCCACTGAAAAATCTGAGGTTGGAAACAAGGCATTGGGAGCATGTCCCGTTCAGCCTTAACCTTGTTCTTGTCAGACCCACCGTTCATGTAGATGAATTTGTTGAGAATATCCTGTGCAGAAATCAATTGGATCTCTTGGGGATTAGTACAACAAAAACTTATTATGTGCCACTTTTTTGTTGACAGATGTCGTTGTGGCATATAAAGTTAAAACGTACCACTTGATATGTAATATTTAACTGAACAACCTGGGCCACTAGCCCGAAACACTTATGGAGAGCCTAGCGGCGATGGGGAGGCTATGGTCTGGTGGTTTGTCTGGTTGATTGTAATCTTCCCGGAGGGATTATTATGCGCTTAGTGCATGCGCTAGTTGTTTGTCTTGCCATATTGGTATTTTCAACATTCGGAATTTCGTCTTCATGCGCGTGGGAATTCAGTATGAGTGGGACCTTTAACTACATTTATGAGCAATACAGCCAAACAGGAACACGGGGATTTTTTGGCGCCTACAATGTTGACCAGTCTACAGGTTCCACGTTGATCCCCGCAGGTGATTACAAGGGACTAAACGGCTGGTTTGGGTTTCAGGTGAATGATCTTGTCTCAGGCTCCAACGCTGGCCGCCATTATCAATACCTGGAACTATGGCCGGAATTCAAGCTTAACAACGCTGTTAGGTTCAGAGGTAAGTATCGACTGGGCAATTACGGCGACCCTTATGCCTCCGATTACATAACAAACACCAGGCCAGGGGTTGATGTCGCTACATCCGACGGGCAATGGACAATGTGGTGGGTGGATGCGCAAACACCTTACGGGATTATAGTTGTCGGTAAAAGACCCGAGGCTTTTGGACTCGGTCTGCAGTATAACGGCGAATGCTAACAACACCACTGAAGGTGTGGCCATAGTGGCCCCTTATGGTCCGTTCAGAGTTAGTTTCGCAGTGAGACCCTTCTGGCCGGAACCGCCTAATAGTCAAGTCGCAGCCAGAAAAGTCGGAGACAACCCGAATCTTAGACTGCCACCCAGTTTTCCGTACTACAATCTCTTCGACAGAAGCGGGATAATGTCGTTGGCTTTAAGATATTTCATGACATATCGAGCAGGTCCGGTTGACGCCGGCGTCTTTTTCGCATGGCAGGGGTGGCACGCTGGCGCTGAGGCGAGGAACGCTACTATTACCCAGACTGCAATAACTCCGACGCCGGGCTCCAATCCAGGGCCCGAAGGATTTACTAGATTCAATCCCAACGACCTGGACCAGTATCACGGAACGATTTACCTTAAATACAATGACGGCAGATTTTTCTTTAACACAGAGTGGGCCTGTTGGTACGAAACCAGTCAGACCGCTTACGGCATTGCTGAACCTCTGCGGGGCCTAACAGTTTAAGAGGTAAGGGAATTCGATACACTGTGGAATCCTGGCGGCGCATGTTCGAATTCGGGGCCCTGTTGGGACCATCCAAGGTATCTTTGCTTTACGCTTATCTCCCCGGGCCGGACAGAAGGGGAGGGTACGTCTATAATGACCAGGCTTATTTTCAGGCGCCCGGACAGGGGAATTACACCGTGTTCCGGCCATATTCCTACTTGCTGGGTTATGTCTACGGCTCAGGAGTGGGAGCGTATGACACGTCCAGGAATGGATATTTCAACGCCGCGGAAGTCGCAGCGGCGCGGCTGGATTACGCAGTGGCCGCAAACCTGAACATGTTCGGGTCTTTTCTCTGGGCCCAGAGGTCGACCAACGGATACAGTTGGGGATATTTGAGACCGACCAAGGACCCAAAGGTTACTCCGGTGGTGAATGGCCCAGCAGACGGAATAGCCAGCATTTATCAAATGGATTCCTTATGTTGGCTACCAGAACAATGATGGCGCTCCTAATACCCCGGATACTTCCCTCGGCTGGGAAGTAACCGCTGGAATGGAATGGAAGCTTCTTGAGAAATATAGACTAAGAGGGACTCTGGCTTACTGGGAGCCGGGTAAATGGTTCAACTACGCGTGCATAGACAGAAGCGTGCCGGACTGGAATAGTCAGACCAAGGACCAACTGGACTACTACCGTAGATCCACAGCCGAATTATTCCGCCCCTTATGGCACGAACCCGGACAGGACAATTGATCCGATCATCGGTGGAGAAGTAGCTCTAACTGTTGATTTCTGATAATCTTCGTGAACAGTTCTTTCATATTTGTGAGGCCTATACTACTGCGGACCGTCCACAAAGGGACGGTCCTTTAATCACAAATCGGGAATAACCTATTCCGAAATTTTGGAGAGACGCATTGAACAAGACTAAGGCGGATTTCTTCGACTCTGAGGTGGATTCTGACTGGTCTGCCCGAGAATATGGCGTAGGAGAACTGGGAAAGATCGATCGAATCCTCGAAGCTGGAGCCGTTCAGTCCCGGAGTTAAAGTGATTGAACCTGGTTGTGGAACAGGTCGATTAACAAGGATCATTGCTGAAAGGATCGGTCCAAATGGCGTGGTGCAGGCGAGTGACATTAGTCCTAAGATGGTGGAAAGGGCCAGGCGACGTTTAGAAGGGTATTCAAACGTACAATTGACTTGTGGAACAATAGAAGACGCTACGCTCGACCCCGCCTCATTCGATGCGGTAATTTGCCACAATGTGTTTCCTCATTTTGATGACAAGTACGAGGTAGTAACGAAATTGCGCTCCGCCCTTAAACCTTCTGGTCTGTTTGTGGTAAGTCATTTGATGAGTTCTTCTGAAATCAATGATCTGCATCGAAAAACCAATCCCGCAGTAGCGCAAGATTTTTTACCCACCCTCGATGAAATGAGGAATATATTCGAGTCAGTCAAAATGATCGTTGAATTGCTCTATGACGATGAAAATGGCTACCTCTTGAGAGCTGTCCCACGTAATCTGCCCTGATGCAAAAATGCTGACGCGCAATTTAGAATATGGGGAGGGAGGAAATCTGTCTGGCGACGACGGTCAGGACGTCAAATCAGCTAACGAATAGGTTCGTGTACCTTCATGTGGGTAAAACAACGTCACTCAATGTGACGTTTATTCCATTGATGGCCGTGAACCATGTCTTATTGAGCCAGATGTGTGTGTTGAGAGCGACTGGAATACTTAAGTGTGCTACACTATTGACAAATTTAGTTGGGGCTCTTACCTTCGAATTAGAACGGCAAAGGTGTCGCAACACGTCTATTGAAAAAAAGGAGCCCACAATGCAAGGCAACCACGAACATGAGCATTTACACGCCCATGATCACAAGCACATCCATAGCCACGAACATTTTCATGGCGACACGAAACACGTCCACGAACACTCCCACGCCCACGCCCATGAGCATTCACACGAACATAAACACGAACATGATCACAACGGCGGAGCGGTAACCCACAGCCACGATCACTCAGGGGATCACGGACTTCACGATCATGCCCATCCAACTCACGAAAAAGAAGCTCACGACCACAGTCATTAATTTTTGTCCACGATTCTGTCGTCTGAGGAGCGGCCGGGCAACGGTCGCTCCATAATGTCATTACAGAGTTCTCACAATCCGAGATTCACTACCCGGCCGAGCGGGCCAAAATCTTTCTCCATTTCCTTGTACACAGGTTTGCCTACGAGAAACTTGTAAATTTCATCCGCCTTGTCTGGCAGACTCACATCTGCAAACTTTTCCGGATAGAGGACCTTTCCCACGGTGTAAGCGTCCGCTATGGCTGTGTCGACATTCGTTGTATAGTAATTGAAAGGATAAAGCGCATAGACTTTGTTATCTTTGAACGCTCTAAGACCTTTGTAAAACTCAGGCCTCTTTTCAAAATCCTGTTTCACCAGGTTTAGTCCTCCGCCATCAATAAAGATTATTGATGGGTTCAACGACAAAAGTTTCTCCTTATCAAGGAAAAGGTGCTCTCCCTTGGAAATTTCTTTTGCAATGTTCCTGGCCCCCACCCACTCTATGGGAGTGAAACTTGCGTCAGAGCTTTCGATTCCCTGCACACCCTTATAGCCGACACCTCCTACATAAACGGAAGGTTTTTGTGAATCGTCAAAACCCTTTGACCTCGTGGCCAGATCAAGCCTCTTGTTTTCAACAAAATCGATTACTTCTTCAGCTCTTTTTTCTTTATTTAGAATTTTTCCGGCCACCCTTAGGGAACCGTAGACCAACTCATCGAAAGAAGCGAATCGGCCATGCGTAAGAATTACGACCGGTATGCCGAGTTTCTTCTGGAGTTCATCGGCGTTTCGTGGTTCCATGTAAGAAATAAAAATTACGTCGGGCTTTACGTTGAGAACAGCTTCCAGATCGGGTTCCTTGTTTATACTTCCCGGACCACCGGGCCCTATCCTTGGAAGCTTCGTAAGTTCAGCATTGGCAATGATGTAAGGTCGCGCGTACGGTCTTGTTTTTTCAAAGTCTTCGACTCCTACCACTCGATCAGTCGCCTGCAGATAACAGATGAGCCTGAGAGTGCCGGAACTCAGACAAATGATCCTCTTTGGATCAAGCGGCACAGTGACGGAGCGTTTGCCCATGTCGGTGACGGTTACGGTTTTCCCATTTGACGCCTCAAGTTTGGCTCCAGTTACGATCAACAATGCCGGTATCAAAAAAAATCCCAGTATCTTCTTCATTGCGTCACCCCTCCAATTGTGTGATGTGTACAGCAATGCAACGGGACTACGACCGAGTGACCGCCTACGTCTCGAATTAAAGCCGTAACACCATACACTTCTTCTATCATTTCGGGAGTCACCGCTCCTCTGTCCTGTATCGTGTGGACTTGCCCCTTTTTGAGAAACATTACGGTATCCGAGAACCGAAGAGCGAGGTTCAGATCATGAATCGCAATCATTGCGCACACGTTTCTCTGTTTCACTGCGTCCATCACCAGTCCCATCACTTCCAACTGATTCCTCACATCCAGGTTGCTGGTAGGTTCATCAAGTAGGAGTACATCGGGTTCCTGGGCCAAGGCACGGGCTATGACGACTTTTTGCCCCTGTCCTCCGCTCAGCGTATTAACCGACCGGAGAGCATATTCGCTCAGCCCCATTATTCGGAGCACATTTTCGACAACTGAGATATCATGATTAGTTGGGCCCCACTTCATGTGAGGTTTGCGTCCAAGGAGAACAGCGTCAAATACGGTCAGATGATCCTGGTCATAACGCTGGGGAACATAGCCTATCCGTTTCGCAATCTCATGCCTTCTCAAACCGAGAATTTCAGTTTCACTCAGGATTACCGTCCCCATGTGGGGACGCAATATCCTGTTGAGGCACTTGAGAAGAGTTGACTTGCCCGCTCCGTTAACTCCCAGGACACCCATGATCTGGCCTGGTTTCATCTGAAATGAAACGTCTCTAAGGATGCTTGTGCTGTTATAACTGAAATGAATCCCCCGGACTGATAGAATCACCTATTATACCCCTTTACGAGCAGATAGAGAAACAGGGGAGCGCCCATGAAAGACGTCAGGACCCCCACCGGCAGAGTGCCGGAACCTACAACGGTCCTCCCGATAGTGTCAGACAGCAGGAGGAGAAGAGACCCCAGAAGGCAGGAAACCGGCAGGAGGAACCTATGGTCAGAGCCGACGAGCCGTCTTCCAATATGCGGGGCAAGCAGGCCCAGAAAGGCTATAACTCCCAAAAAAGCGGTAACAAGCGAGGCTATTAGAGCAGTCAAAAACATTCCCAGCAGTCGGATCTTTTCAACTTCCACTCCCAATGCCAGCGCTGTCTCCTCGCCCGCTGAAAGGGCGTTTAGGTCCCATCGCTTAAATGTAAAATACAAAGTAGCCAGAGCCGTCGAAGCTATCATCCAAAGGATCTCGGTCCAATTTGAACGACCAACATCCCCGAAAGTCCAAAAGACTACAGACGCTATCTCAACCTCTGTCGCGAAGTATTGGACCAGAATGGTCCCTGACACAAAGAGTGACGACAATGCGACCCCCGCCAGGATGATGGCCTCTGGGGCCATTTTCTTCAACCTGGCAAGGACCAGAATGGTTCCCGTCGCTATTAGTCCCCCCATAAAAGCGCAAAATGTCACGGAGTACAAGTTTCGTATGGTCATAGGGCCTGACGAGCTGACTGTTTGCACTATACCCGTTTGAGCGGCGCTACTTGCCGCCCCCCCGGCCCCTAAAACAACTATTGCAAAGGCTGCTCCAAATGCGGCCCCCTGGCTGATGCCGAGCGTGAACGGCGATCCAAGAGGGTTTCTGAGGAGGCACTGGATGACCAGTCCTGAAAGTCCAAGCGCCCAGCCGGCGACGATGGCCGACACAATCCTGGGAAATCTTATGTTCCAGATAACAATTCTGGCTTGAGGTTCATCCGATCCTAACAAGGCCGCCAAAACTTTGTCTATGGAGAGCTTATAAATTCCGGCCGTCATGGAATACATCGCCAAAGCCACCAGAGCTAAAGACAGAATCCCAAAAAGGAGCGCCTTTCGTCTAATGTACGTTTTATAGCTCGATACAATCTCAGTCGATTCTCTGGAGGTCACTTATTCACTTCTACGGGTACAGACGCACAATCGGGACATAGCTGACTACCCCGAACACCCTTGAGTTTCGAGGCCATAGTAGAAACGGATAGCCGTCGTAGACAAATGTGCCACTTACGGACGGATCATAACACTCAGTCTCCGCTACGTCAAGCTTGCATCAACAGGTTCCTTCGCTTAACTCTGCCATGAATGCGAAAGATCTCCAGATCAACTGGACTAGCTTTTTATTTATTAAGGGGTGTGCAAGAGACTCTATAGATAATAGGTCCCATCAAAAACTTTACAGACCAGACAATCGCCATCCTCCCTCACCGATCAGTGTCAATTGTGATTCGTGCCAGGCGACTAAAGTGCTGCGATGTCCAACGCTTACCACTGTGGTGTCCTTTGAATCTGATAAGCTGAAAAGGGTAGCTTCATTCTCTCATCAAGACGCTGTGGCTCGTCACTGTGGTATTCCTCAATTGAGATCTGATAAGCTGATAAAGGGTAGCTTCCATTCTCTCATCAAGTGACGCTGTGGCTTCGTCCAGAAACAAATAATCAGGACGCTGAAGCAGAATCCTGGCAAAAGCGATTCGTTGTTGTTCTCCCAACGAAAGCGCCTGTGACCAGTTGCCAATTCGATCAAGCTCTGTGGATAAATGTGTAAGATTGCAAAGATCAAGTATCTCCAGTAAGCGTCGCTCTGAAATCGAAAGTTCAGACGGGTAATAGAGAGTTTGTCGCAAGGAACCCAACGGCAAATAAGGTTTTTGTGGCAAAAACATTGTGGTCGCCTGCTCAGGGATGCGAATTGTCCCGCGTGCGAAAGGCCAAATACCGGCGAGTGTACGGACCAAAGTGCTTTTTCCGGAACCAGACTCACCCGCTATGAGCAACGATGCCCCGCGCTCTAAACGTAAATCCAGGTCTTCTATCAATACCCTTCCATCTGGTAATAATACGTTCAAGGATTCCACGCTGAATGACCGGTCGGGTGAGTTGACTCGCCGCAGTTCCTCTCGTTCCTTGAGTGTCTTGACTTGCTCAATAGTACCGGTAAATCCGGTGAGACGATTCATTACGGCGTTCCAACTGGTAATTGTGGTGTAACTGTTCACCAAAAAGGAAAGGGCGTCGTGTACCGAACCAAACGCAGACGCCGTCTGCATTAGACCCCCCAGCTTCATCTGCCCCGCAAAGAAACGAGGGGCAGCCATCAGCACGGGAAATATTACCGCTATCTGATTGTATCCACCGGTCAATGAATTGAGTCTCTTCTGGCGTCTCATAATCTTCCAATAATTGTTTACAACCTCAGTGAACCGGGACCAGAAATTAGCGTGTTCATTCTGTTCGCCTCCATAGAGCGCAACGCATTCGCTGTTTTCTCGCAAGCGAGCCATACTGAATCGAAAGTCCGCTTCGAATCGCTGCTGGTTAAAATTCAATTCGATCAGTGGATTTCCGACTCGCATGGTTAGCCACGTTCCAATAGTCGAGTAGCCTATCGCGGCCCAGACCATGTACCCAGGAATACTTAATGTTCCCATAGACCCGAGAGGGATAATCAGGGTTCCGGAAAGTTCCCATAAAATGACAATGAACGAGACCAGAGTAGCCACCGAATTCAACAACCTGATGCTTAGTGTCAGTGTAAGATCTATGAATGAATCGATATCTTCGCTTATTCGCTGATCAGGGTTGTCAGTAGCGTCATCCAGAAATTGCATACGATAGTAAGCTTGATGACCTAGCCATCTGCCAAGGTAATTTTGAGTGAGCCAACGGCGCCAACGTATTTGAAGCATTTGTTGAAGATAAAGCATGTAGACGGTCTGAATAATAAATGCCGCGGCAAGCTTGGCAAACCGCAGTAAATCATTAAAAAACGCAGCTTTGTCGACTTGTTGTAAGGCATTGTAGAAATCTTTGGTCCATTCGTTTATCAACACGTGAACATAAACCGTGCCGAGGTTCATGGCCATGATGAGGACAAGAAGTAAAAGTGCGAGCCATTTTTCTTCTGATGACCAGTAAGGTCTCACCAAACCCCAAAATCTACGCCAAAACGACGGCTGTCGAGTTTCCCCTGAGTTTATCCGCTGTTTGTGTTCAAACATGCTACAGTGATTTCCCCTCTTGAGCGCCTGTTTTTCCCCGCCCGGATTTAGAGCGGGTAGCCTGGCCTTGATTGTTCCTGCGTGCCCCTAATCCTATAAGTTCACTCTAATTGATGACACCCAAATCGGTTTTAGGATTTCGTATTTAAGAAGCTTTTCCTTCTCTAAGCTGGGTTTATTATCGACGACCGACCCACAAATTCATTTTGACAAACGCATGAACGTCAGGTCAATCGACCGCTGGTCGATAATCAAAATGGAAGGGCAGCGCTCTGCAGCGATAAGTATTACTTTGTAATGCCAAGCTCCGTTGGTGGAAGAATGAATTGCAAGAGATGATGTATTATGTTGTAGAATTATTGGAGTTGGTCCATCCGGATCATAGGTACAACCTCTAAAGGGAAGAAAATGAGTTCATTGAGAAAATACCTGACTACGACGATGGCTGTTGTTCTTGTGTTCGCAGTCAACCTCGTCGCGTATGCTGAGTCGAATAGCGCTGAGAGAGCAAAAGGCGTCATACTTTTCATCGGGGATGGGATGGGTATCAACCAGCTCAGCTCAGCCGATATTTATGCAAAGCGTGTCCTGGGTAGGGATCTGATGATCAATTCTATTCGGACATCAGGGCTTACCACAACGCACGCAGCCAATTCTGAAGTCACTGACTCCGCAGCGGCAGCGACGGCTCTTTATTCAGGTTACAAGACGAACACTGGTCAATTGAACATCTTACCTGATGGAACAAAGGCTTCCAATGTTGCTCAAGCCGCAAAAAAAGCAGGCCTGTCGGTCGGCATAGTGAGCACGGCACGGTTAACTGACGCGACTCCTGCAGCCGTATACAGCAGTTCTCCCCGTCGCGATTGTGAAGCCTACATTGCTGAACAATTACCGGATTTTGCTCCTGACGCGATCTTGGGCGGAGGATGGGCGTATTTTGTCCCATCGAGTCAAAACGGTAGCAAGAGGAAGGACCAAAAGGACATCATTCAAGCAATGAAGGGCAGCGGCTATGATTTCGTGGAAAATAGATCCCAACTCAGAGCCGTGAATCCAAAAACAGTCGATAAACTTTTTGGATTGTTTGCTAAGGGAAACATGGCCTATGCTGTTGATCGTGAAAACAACCCTGTTTTTTCTGATCAGCCCAGTCTCGCGGAGATGACGCAAACAGCGCTTTCAATCGTAGGGAAAAACCCTAAAGGTTTTTTCATCATGATCGAAGGTGGACGTATTGATCATGCCTGCCATACTCACGACATCAAGACAATGATAAGCGACATCCTGGATTTTGATGCAGCCGTAGAGAGTGGCTTTGGAATTATCAAGAGATCTCATCCTGATGTGCTGGTAATAGTGACGGCCGACCACGAAACCGGTGGGTTGACTCAATTGGAGGGAGCTGAATTTACTATTGATCCTGTCCCCCTTGAACCAATAAAGCGGAGTCTCTTTTACCTTGAAGACAAGATCAAGAAGGACCCCAGCCAACAAGACGCTATATTGAAATCCGCAGGGTTGAAATTGACAGAAGAGGAAGCTGAACTACTTAGAAACTATCAAACGAAATCAGTTGAGGACAAAGCTTCTGGGAGTGGAGACCCCGCCACACGTGGCAAGTTATCGAAGTCTGCGACCCTGAATGCTCTGAGCATGATAACAAGTCAGGCCGCGAAAGTGAAGTGGACCACATTTGGGCATACCGGAAAGGCTGTAGCGACCAAGGCTGTCGGCCCTGGCCAAGAGCAGTTTTCAGGAACTTATGACAACACCGATATAGCCAAGAAAATTGCAGGACTACTGAACGTGTCAATATCGAAGCCTTCGCTGGCAGATGACCTTAGCGCAAGTGTTGAGCAGTCTCGCTCAGCGACAACATGTCCATAGTTTTCCAGAAAATAATTGGGAACAAAAAGTTTGACATCCCGGAGAAAGATAATCTAAACTACTCTCGGATAATGTACAAAAAAATATATTAGGAATTGCCTAGGGGAAGACGGTGTAACACCGTCGCTGCCCCGCAACTGTGACCGTGGACGGAAATTCGCGTATAAGCTAGTTGAGAATCCTTTGGGATGGCACGGAGAGTAGGTTAAGACGGAAGCCAGAATACCTGGGTATGTTCCGAACCCTAAAAAACCTGCGCGGGCAGGGAAGGGAATATGGAATCGTGCCAAGCCCTTTCACCGTACAGGTGGGAGGGCTTTTTATTTGACAAAAAACTGAGGTCCGGGGACCTCGAGTTCCGCTGCAACGGAACCCAAGGTAGATGGGGAATGGTTCACCTTTCCCTTTCCCATTATTTACCCACCTTTTCATAACCAAGTCAAGTTTGGCCTTGCGTCACAATGGGGTCCAACAATCGCTCGTCAAATCAGTCATGAGTTTGGCGCAGATGAGTTGTTTGTTGAGCATGTATGGATATAAACAGAATTAAATCAAGTTGTTACACGTTATGCAGCTTTTGTTTTTCAAAATCGGAGGTCAAGATGTTTCGTCTACCATTAAGCCTGATTGGAATATTTTCATTTTTTCTGGTTACAAGTGGCTTTCCGGAAGCGTTGGCTGGCGACGCTCCTCAGGGCTGCCAAACGGCGGCGCCTTCATATTGCGCTTCTGTACCTGCGCCGCGCGGCCCGGCTCAACCTCAAGCATGTCAAACTACTCCGATCGCATGACCCGGCAAGTTCCTACGTCCTGTCAAAGTTGGCGTCATGTGAGCCTAGGCTAGTCCCCTTAACTTACCGGGAAGAAGGTCCTGTAAGAAGCATTGTGATCAATGCGGTAGGGCTTCTTAAAGCGACGATCCAGTTGCCCTTCAAGGCGATTGAGGCTGTTTTACCTGTAGATCGCTCAAAACCAACCGCTCCGGTATGTGTCAGGCCGCATCCCCCCTGTTGCGCGAATCCCATGCCTCCAAAGTTTTGCCCGTCTGCTCCGATCCCGGCGTGTGGTGTTGGCCCGGTCGCCTGCGCTCCGCAGGGTCCTGTGGTGGGGCCACTGCCTCGTCAAACCACAACCCCCGGTTGCGGTCCGCAACTGCCGCCTCAATTGGTCCAGGAGCATAGATTACCACCCGTAGAGCCCAATAATCTCCTTCAAGGAATCTTAAATCTGCCAGGGACTATCGTTCAAAGTGGCCGATGGTTCGGTGACATGTTTTCAGAGTCCCGGGACAAACCCAGCCAGTACGGGCAAGTAACGCCATAATTTTTTGCGGCGCTCTTTGATGGAGGAATTATCATATGAGGACTAAACATAAATTCGGCTCCAGTTCTTTGCTCAAAATACTCTTGAGTTTCTGTCTGGGGCTGGTTTCGTATAGCCATGGCCTCGGTCAGGATGCTACTCCGGTCCCGTCAGAGCAACTTCCGAGTGTTCAGGTCCAGGCTCCGAGCACTAGCGGTTCGTCCAGAGCGGCTAGATCCGAAGAGGGATTTGGATACGGAGATCCAATACCTTCCGGACAACCATTCTCTGACTTTGCCCCAACCAGGTCTGAGGTAGTTTCCGCTACCGGCAGAACGGAGAACATCGCCGCGGTTCCAGCAGCGGTAAGTGTCATAGAAAATAGAGGGGTTTCATCCCTAGGCAGGACAGGACTGTCAGATGTGGTTCAGGGGCAACCGGGTGTATTTTCGATGGGTGGTTATTCCGGAAACGCCTTTGACGCTCCGATCGCCATCCGTGGTTTTAGTAATGAAACGACCAATAGAACCTCAATCTTATGGGATGGGGCCAACCTGAATATGCCTAGAACGGAAAGCAACACAAATTTCATATTTCCGGAACTTATTGAACGTGTTGAAGTGTTGAGAAGTGATGGGACAATTCCATTTGGAGATAAGGCAATTGGGGGTTCAATAAATGTCATTCTCAAGAAACCCCGGCTAAATCCGGGAACTTATTTTGGAGCTGAGGGCGGTTCCTGGGGCCAGAAACAGGGAGTGGGCGGCGACAAACATTGTCAAGGATACTTTGGCGCTGGGTATATTTGTGGGCAGGTACAACGAACAAGGTTGGAGAACATATTACGGCAACAACGATTACGATGAACCAACTACCCGCCCCGGTCCTTGGTCGTTAGTCAATGTATATGGAAGTCTCAACTGGAAAATTTCGCCTGATTTGACGCTCGATGTAAGTCATCTGATTTCAGATCAGAGCGTTCCGAATTACAACGCAATAGACAAGGATAGATGGCAGCGGAGGGATACTCGGGATATAAGGCCTGATTCTTATGGATATCGAGCATTTGAAGATCCACCGGAGCGCCGGGGAGACAATCTTTCAATGGTTAAACTCCTCTACAATAAAAAACGTCTTGGAAACCTTGAAATCACATGGACAGGTCGTACGTATGACAGAAGCGTTCCATTCTATTTCGGCTGGGGTTCAAGTTCAGACCAGCGCTGGACAGATTCGTGCCTGTATCTCAAATACACTCGCAGTGACTCGACACTCATTTCTCCGTAACGATTTAACTTTGGGATTGGACTATGCAAACGGAAGATTTAAACGGGAATCTCGTATCATAACATCCTTGCCTACGTTCAACTATGGACTCGCCCATTCCGGAACGACAAGAGGGGATCAGGGATCTGTTAGGATACTGGATGATGAACCAGACCCGATTCTGGGACAGGCTTATTCTTACACTCGGATACCGAACAGAAGACTATGATTTGAAGGATTTATATTCAGAGTCAATTTATAGCTCCAGCACGGTAAGAGGACGAATCAACCCTAACAAAAGCGCCTCCCAATACGGTCTGGGTTTTGTATACGATCGTGAACTCGGTTCGGATATTTATTTCAAACATTCCACTCCGTATCGATTCCCAAATTTTGATGACATGATCAATCTGGGGTGGAAGGCGGTTAGCCCCGGAGCCATCCTGACCCGATATGGCTGTTAGATCCGGAAGACGGCACTCTGGAAGAAGTAGGAATCCGCCACTGGTTCACGCGGAACATATTTGTGGGCGTTAACTTACTACGAACTGGACATGAACAACGAAATTTACTGGGGACCTGACCCGGATCCTGCAAAGGGAGGAAAAAGCAGGAACCTCAACGTTCCGAATGTCTCTCACTGCGGGAGTCGAGATAGAATCGTTGATAAACATAACGCCCCGTTGGACACTGAAATCCAATTACACGAGACAGAAAGTCTACTTTGGTTACAACTGGCAGGTCACGGACGCTTTGCGCCGATCGACGCTGGACAAATGGCTCAGTTTAAACCCCAGTGATATGGCCAACGTGGAACTAACTTACAACAACAGGGAATGGGGGTTCTCCGGAATGATTGCCTACCACTATGTGGGAAGCCGTTTTCTGCTAAATGATGTATTTAATGATCAACCTGACCTTGAGGCGTCCAAGTGGGGAGACATCAGTTTCGCACAGAAATTCTGGGGTGATATGGCTGAATTGTATTTTGGAGTCAGGAATTTTAGTGATCGTCAATATTCTCCTCAAGGCTCATATGCTTCATACTATACGCCACCTTTTGACAATTTATATTATTCAGCGCCAGGTAGGACGTATTTTTTTGGTCTGAAAGCCAAGCTGGATTATGACAAAATGAGAGTCCCCACTGTCTCAGACCTGACCAGAATGCGCCAGAGGCTTTACGGTTCAGTTTCAGACGGTTTCTCATCGGTTCAGGGGGCGGCGACCTGGATGCGTAACCTGACCACATTCTAACGAGGCTGGAGTCCCAATATGATTAAAAATATAGCTATTGTAGCATCGTTGATAGCCTTGACTTTGGCGCCCACTGGAGCCAACGCCGGACAGCCTTTTCCCGTCCAGAATTCAATTGAAATAACCTGTACTGACAAGCCTGTGCAACTAGGTTTCTCCGGTGGAGTTGTTTTCAGGGCACGTGTCCGGGAATTTGGGCCATAACTCACCAGAGAATTGACGAGTCTTCCTTCAGGAGGAGATTCTTTTCCTATAGGCACTATACGTTCAAAGGCTACTGGGAGATCAAAGATCAAGGCATGATTGAAGCGGTCCGCAATCCAACCCGGGAACTCTTCATGGTTCTGCCTGGCGATCTGATAGAATTCAAACTGCTGGAACCGGACTGTAACTGCAAAATTGATGTTACGAACATCGGATACATCAAAAAGGCCGGACTATGTGAATTGCAGGAGTGGTTGGCTTACAACTCTTACATGGAAAAAGTGAATACACCGGAAAAAGGAACACTGGATTCCGGACGTTAGAATTTCCAGCAATGGATCGGCCAGGTTCAGCGAGGTTATGTCATGCTTCTAAATAAGTGTTTTGACTCAGTCGAAATACATCGTGAGGAAAAAATAATTATCTTCAAACTGCTTCAACCCTATCGACTGATCTCCACATGCCGAATCGGCGGTGGGCTTCGAGAAGACGTAAGGTTTGTTTGCAATCATCAATGCTGTGAACCATGTGACCATTTCACATCAATAAATTCGATGATGGTCGAAGACCCGGAACTTATCATTCTTTCATTTCCGATTATTATGGTCTTCCATCGCATAACACAGTAATTCTGGAAACCGCAGCCAATATGAACAACGCTTCTATTGAAACCGAGAAATATCGGGATCTTGAAATAACTGTAGCCTGTCACTGCCGGAGTGGAAACAAATTCGATGCGAGCAGGCGATCCAGCGGCATTTATGAACTTGACGGCAAATTTGAGATCATTGACGATAGCTCTTTTTCCAATGCCGGCACAATCAATATGATAATATTTATCAATCGCGAGTTGACACCAGCCGCTTTGACCGATTGTGTCGTAACGGCGACTGAGGCTAAAGCCGCCGCTTTGCAAGAACTTGGAATTAACTCCAGGTATTCTGATTCACTGGCCACAGGAACCGGAACCGATCAAATCCTGGTAGCGTCATCAATCGGAAACGGTATGCCACTTAGTGACGCCAGGAAACACACAAAACTGGGTGAATTGGTCGGACGAACATGTATGAGGGCCATCCGGGAGACATTGGTTTGGCAAAATTCACTGACTCCGAACGTTCAGTGCTCTTGTGTAGCTCATCTAGGACTATTATGCCAGGATGAAGAGACTTTTTGTGAGCGGGGTAGGGCAGTTCCTCATCTCCTGATCAATCAAACCTGTTCCGTAAAAACGTGATCAGTATGAACCTGGATCCTCCGACTGTGGCTGCGGTGGCCGCTTTAACCCATGTGAGAAACAAATGTCTATGGGGCGTTTTGCCGGAAACCTGTGTCAAGGAAATCCTGGTTTCTCAGGGGGCGATGATAGCCGCAGCCGTATCGGGAAAGTATACGAAGCTAGCGTATTTCTTGAACGAACTCTCCGATAGGAATGTTTCTATCGACCCTCAAAAGTTTGTCTCATTTGTATACGAATGCTTTGCGCTCGGTTTCACCGAAAAATGGCCGGCATGAGTTCAGAAAATAGCGCTTAGATCCTGCCTAGGGGTGTGATCCTTGGGGACATTGTGACAGGATTGATGTCTACAAAGGTCCTGACTTTGAAAAGCTTCAGCGAGGTTATGCTCTGTGACGACTTCGCTTGAAGCGCCTTCGGCGATAATTCTTCCATTATTCATGAGTTTTAGTTGATCGCAAGCCCTGCACATGAAGTCGATATCATGTGAAACTGTTATGATTGAAATACCTTTATTATTAATTTGGTCCAATAATTCGGTCAAATTCATCTGGGAATAAATATCAAGATGATTCGTAGGCTCATCAAGAATGAGTATTTTGGGTTCTTGCGCAAAGCTCTAGCAATTCTGACGCGTTGTTTTTCTCCGCCTGAAAGTGAATCAAATTCGCGATTTGTTAAATGTTCTGTTTTTGTTTTGATCATGGCGTCTTGCACTATTTCCCTGTCGAGCTTTTTCTCAAAGTACAATCCACCGTGATGAGGTGATCTACCTAACGCGACATATTGCTCCACATTGAATACGAATTCTAAATTTTCCTCCTGTGCGACTACAGCGATTTCTGTGGCAATCTTTTGTCTGGACAGAGAGTTTAGATCAATGTTGTGGAGACTCACAACGCCGGAAGTTGGTTTTAATACTCCGCTCAATACCTTGATAAGAGTGGATTTGCCGGCTCCATTCGGACCGATTATCCCGTAGAAATCTCCAGCGCTTATTGAAACGCTGACTTTGTCCAAGGCGACAGATTCATTAAAAACTACGCTTATAGATCTACAGTCAAGTATGCTGGGCTTGATCAAATTACTGTTCCACGGTCAATTTCTATTCCTGAGTAGCAAATAGAGGAAAAAGGGCCCCCCACTCAGGGCCGTAATTACGCCCACCGGAAGTTCAACAGGGTAGGCTACGAGCCTTGCCACAGTGTCGGATACAACCAGAAATAAAGCTCCGCCGAGGAATGCGGTAGGCAAGAGAATCCTGTGATCCGGTCCAAACAATAACCTCATTGAATGTGGCGCAACAAGACCGACAAATCCAATGGTTCCGGAAACACTCACTACGGCGCCGGTAATCAAAGCGGATGTAGTCATCAAAATGAAACGGTATTTCTGAACATCAACCCCCAGGTTAGAAGCAGATTCCTCGTCCAGAACAAGAAGGTTCAACCTGTTGGCGTTCAGATAAATCAACAAGAAACCTGCCAGGACTATCGACCCGGAAAACACTATCTTGTCATAATCTGCAAGACTGAAATCACCCATGAGCCAGAACAGCACACGCTGTAACTCGTTTGAACTGGTAACCGACATGATCAGAAGCATCATCGCGTTCATCAGAGATCCCACGATGATTCCGGCTAAGATTACCGTATTGATGTATGCTGCGCTCTTCCGTAAAACGGCCAGTATGTAGACAAGCCCCACTGCTATCAAACTTCCGACAAAGGACGCAATAGATGTCGAGACCAACCAGTCACTCTTTAGGAGGCTTATTGAGGTCACTGCGCCCAAGGCTCCCCCTGCGGCAATTCCGATTATATATGGGTCGGCGAGAGGATTTCTCAATACGCCCTGAAAAACCACGCCTGAACAGGCCAGTCCGGCTCCCGCTATACATGCCAGTAATACTCTGGGAAGCCGATACGAAAAAATAATGGCGCACACCTTGCTTGTGTCGGCCGCATGAGAATCAAGGTTCCATAGATCTGAAAATCTGACACTGGTTGTGCCCACAAACAAGGAAAACAAAACCACAATTAAAAGCGTGACACCCAGAAAGAAGCTTACTGTCAAAGTTCTTTTAAGTACTTGAGATTGCATTTTTCACGAAAGCCGTCAGGTCATTGATCTTTAGCGTCGCTATGGAGTGTGTTCGACTGAGTTGGAATATCAAGAATTTCAGGGTGTAAAAACGCCAACAATTTTTCCAATCCCTCAATGGTACGAACCCCCGGCCTAGCCATCAGGTCTGCGTCCAATTCGTATACCCGTTTATTTTTTACCGCTTTCAGCTCACTGAGATCTTTCCACTGATTCAGACATTCATTTCCATGACATTCCTTGTCCAACATCAGGATCAAATCAGGGTCACGTCTGATTACTTCTTCGACGCTAAATTTGGGGTATTCAACTCTGGTGTCTTCAGCAATATTCGAACCACCGGCTTCTCTTACAAGAGACCCAAGAAACGATCTGCCTCCGGCTACCACTAGTGGGCGAACTCCAATAACAAAAAGGACCGTTGTTTTCTCTACTCCATCCGTCAGTTTGCTGATTGTTTTTCGACGGACTCGAATATCATTTACAATGCGGCTAGCTTCGTCATTGCTTCCCAACAGTTTTCCCACGTTGTTGATGGTTTCTTCTATCTGTTCTATGTTTGAACTGTCGTCTACATAAACTGGAATCCCGAGAGATCTCAAGTGTTGGATGAATTCCGGCCTTATACCTGTTTTGGGCGCCAGGACCAAGTCAGTGCTCACGGACATCAGCTTTTCAAAATCTGGACTACCATATGAGCCTATGTTGGTGACAGCCTTTGCCGCTTCTGGAATGTTACATTTAGTTGTGCGACCAACCAACCTCGAACCGGCTTTCAATTCGAATACCAGTTCTGTAAGGCTTGGAGCTAACGAGACAATTCTTTTTGGAGATTCTTGAACACAGACTGGCGTTCCAAGAGAGTCTTTCACGCAGACAACGTTACCGGAATCGCTCAATACTTTTCCCACACCCGCAAAAATCGTTATGACAGAAACAAAAAAGATGAACGCATATTTGAACATAGCCATTTCATGATCTTTTCTTGAATGTTATCGGCACGACGTAGTTGATCTTTTTGTGACCCAATGTTTCCGGAATAGCCGGAAAGTGAGTTGACGCCTTTTCAACAATTTTGAGAGCGGCTGTGTCCAGAATCTCTGATCCGGATTTTTTCACAACGGTCAACTCCTCGATTGAGCCGTTACTGACGACGACAAATGAAACCAAAGCCTCTCCGTACCTCTTTCTTATGCAAAGCGTCTCTCGGATAGTACGCGACTTTATATATCGCTGACAAAACCATTTTCTTGAATTTGTCCGCTTCTTCACCCTGGGGGGCTGCGGAGCGCTGTTCAGCTCTCGCTACAGATGGCAGGCTTGCCACGGAATCTTGACGGGAAGGGCTGTCGAGATTTACATCGTCTTTTTGGTCCGTTTTTTTAGGGGAAGATAAATCTCTTTCTACCAGTTTGATGTCCTTTTTATCCGCCGTGTCTCTGTCGCTAGAACCATCACAAACATGATCCGCGCCATTAGTAGTCTCTGTTGACATGTTCTGCGGTTTGTTTGAGGTTTCTTTTTCATTTTTGCCTTTTTCCTCTTTTGATCTCTTGGCTATTGATGGACAGGAAGCGGCGGATTCAAAAGAAGCGTGTCCATTTTCTCGAACGATCAAAGCGTTCTGGTCTATCAGTTTCACAAATACCCGATCCGGCGAACTTCCGTATTGACCGATCGATCCAGCGCCAGACGAGAATGCGATAGCAACCATTAGGGCAATGTGAACAGTTGTGGAAACAATGCTTGGGATGATTTCAGCGCCCTTTCGCTGTGAACGCAAATCAGAATCCCTTGAAATTACGGCCGTATCGCTAAGCGGTTCGAAATCCTCCCAAAACCGGTAACATTCCGAAAAGTTTTCTTCCGGGCCTTGAAAAGAACTTTCAAACGAGCAATCCAGATTGAAGTCGATGGCTGAGTCTAAGTCAGCGTCAGGGCGTTTTGCCCTGAAGGATGATTTGAGGAGAGATATTCCTGAATTCTCCAAGAAGCTAAAGTGACCGAATTCTGACGCGCTAAAATTACTCAGTGTATTCATAGCTATTTACCGTTGATTGGCGTCGGTATTTTCAGGTCATGCAAAAAACAAAAACCCGAGCCATGAAATGACTCGGGAATGCGCCCAGTTTTCTTTTCCCCAAGTTTTGCCCGTCGTTCGCAGGGCTATATGTCAGGCAGGTCTTCTGGCTCCCGGATCATTCTACTTGCCCACGCCTTCCCATCCCGTTAATCGAGAAAGTGGCTATCTGCAGGTTTTCGTCCCCGGACACAGCGGCGGGACCGCGTCGGACTTTAACCGACTTCCCTATTAAGCTCTATGAGCGCCTATGGTCACCAAGTTATCGAAAATGCCAGGGCGAGTCAACGATCAAAATCATAGGATTCAAAAAAGAATGAACCCCACGTCAACATGGGTTGTTTCAAGGTAGAATCACTGAAATTTATTCATCCCAAGAATTCATTTCACTCGACCTGCCGCCAGCAGGAATGTCACAGCGGACAGGATCAGACCGGTGAAAAATATCTTCCACTCGAAAGGTTCCGGAAACCCACCTCCCATGATGTTTTTGTAATCCCAACAAAAAGACACTATCACTATGACACCGCCGATAACAATCAGCAGCCAGTCTCTCCATTTTAGAAGGAGAGGGCGGCCTTTGTCTTCGAAAAAGAGGACCATTAGACCTGCAACGATAAGAGCTATTGAAATGATTACCGGAGCGATAACAGGCCCTACCCATGGCACTGGTATCAGGAACAACAGGTCCCAGGTCATTAAGCTCGCAGGCCAGTCAAGAAAAACCCGCAACCATACATAGAAAAAAATGTCCCAAACGCCGAAAGCAATCATGAAATGCGCCCAGGCTTCACGACGATTTTTGGCTGCAGCCGCTCCCACGGTAGCCAGCATTATCAGGGTGCAGAACTCTCTCGCTATCTCTATTTTCAGCCTGTGAATATGTTCGGGCCCTAGACTCTCAAAGTGAGCTAGGGTCAGAATAGGAAATTGGAAACCCCCTTCGGTGAGGGGATAATAGTGTGCACGCAGATATTCAACTACCGAAGCTTCAACAAATCCAAAAGCAATGGCCCAAATAATTACCCATCCGACTTTTTTCATAATTAGTTTTTCCCGCTCCTGAAACGTTCGACAACGGCCCAGAATTTGTTTCTGTCAGTTATTATCAACCCGTTACTTGTGTGGGCAAAAAATTTATTATTCTAATTACCGAAAGATAAAATATTTGGAACTTTTTTCCAAATATGGCGATCAATTTTATTTGACCGCTTAAATTGGAGGATATATAATACGATACAATATGAGCTTGTATTTCTCCAGTTGTCCTACTTTTAAGGGCCCACGGGTGTTATGCGAGTAGTGAGAAATTAGATCGTGCGGCCCGTGCCGAGGATAATCCGCCCTAAATCCAGTCGATTTATCCCCGTTCACAAAGACCCGCTATCTGTCAACCAAACGCTCTCTCACGAAATGTGTAAGGCGATTATCCAAAAGGAGCTAGAGAATGAGTATTAACATTTATGTCGGAAACCTGTCTTTTGATGCCAACGAGGGAGAACTCAAGGGATTGTTCGAAGAGTATGGCGTGGTGGATTCTGTCAAGATCATATCGGACAAGTTTACGGGCCGTTCCAGGGGATTTGGTTTTGTTGAAATGCAGAACCGTGAAGAAGGGCTCAAGGCAATTAAGGAACTCGATTCCAAGGATTTCGTGGGTCGAGCCCTAAAACTGAATGAAGCCCGCCCCAAGACCAATTTCGGTGGCGAAAGGTCAGGCAACGGTGGCGGTGGTCGACGAGGCGGTGGCGGCGGTGGGGACAGAGGTTCCCGCTGGTAAAACCAGATTTCTCGATACTTAATTTTCAAGAATACACGAGAGCCCGCTTTGGCGGGCTCTCTTTACTTATGCAATCCTTCTGTAGCCGTCCTGACGACGTACACGTTCTTTTCAGGAACACACACCGCGTAATTCCGGATTCATCTTCTTGCCGCTATCCAAAGCACATCTTGTCTGCAGTTTCTATGTCACCGGTTGAGTTAACCCTGAAATTTTTTGATCACTACAAGTGGAATCAGTGTTTTGCCACGGGCTGAAGCGAGTTGAGTCACGTAGTCCCGACCTGTTGCCGGTGGCTCTTTTCGTTCGCTTTCAGGTTTCATTTTCAAAGATATTGCGTCGCTTGGACAAGTTGTCACGCAAAGACCGCAACCGATACATCTATCGCGATCGATGTCCGCCACATCATCAATTTTAATGGCGTCCATTTGACACCTATCGAGACAGGTCTCACACGCTGTACACGATGAAGGGTCAACTTCAGCGAAATAGTTGGTCAGAACCATTTCTGATGGTTTGGGATGCAGCTTGATGGATCTCAAAATTCCGCAACAATCACCACAGCAGTTACAGATTCCTCCTGTGTCTTTTGAAATAAAAGGCTGAGGCACCAGGCCGGCTTCTTCACATTTGCCTAAAATATCAACAGCTTCCTCTTTAGATATGAAACGTCCCATGCCTTTGTCCACGTAGTACTGGGCATGGCTTCCGAATTGGAAACAGGTTTCCAGGGGTTTTTCACATCCCTTTTCAATAAGGCCCTGTTGGACTCTACATACGCAATTTGCGACTGAAATTTGATCCTTGCCCTTTATTATCTCCTTCAAATCTTCGTACGGAGCGACCGGCCACAAGTGATTTATTGACTTGTTTACCGGTACCGTTCTCATCGGAGCGGACTGGGCCAACCCGTCCTTGCCAAAAGCCTCCACAAAATAACGTTCGAACAGTTGAGCAAATTCCTTGTCCATGCTTTTGACTTGGTGTTCGAAAGATCCGACCACGAAAGGCGCTGCCCCGTACTTCACTACATCGGCCTTCTTGGTCCTGAAAATCAGTCCTTTTTCAAACATTGTGTCGAGCAGCTTGCTTGCGTTTTCTGCATCCATTCCAGTACGTGCGGCAATGTCTTGAGCTGTCTCGAGCATCATGCTCAGGTTCAGATACATTCCAGCTTCGTCTTCGTTGAACAGTTTTTTGAGGATCTGAATTTCAACTCCGGACTCGGTGGACGGGAATCCAATGGAATACTGATCCATCTGCTCACGCAGATCCTGGTACAGGTCTATGGACATTTTATTTTAATCACCTCTGAATAAGGATAAATCTGCGGTCAAAAACCGCTGCGCCAAAACAAAAAGGTCGTATATTTTGTATGCTAAAGAAATGCTCGGAATTTAACGATTCATATCTTTAAGAAGCCTTTTCAAGAGGACCCTTTCTTCGATTGAAAAGCCATTCAGGATTTCTTCATTGGAACGTTTCCTCGCCAGGATTAGTTCATCCTGATGGACCCTGGCCTTTTCTCCCAAATACAGCCTCAGGGAGCGTTTGTCCTCCTTATCCACTTCCTTGATCACCCAATCCCTCTCGGCCAGACGATCCAGCACACCAGACAAAGTAGCGCTGTCCAGGGAAACCTTCTTGCCGATTTCAGTGGCTGATGAACCTTCCTCACGTCTTATAGCCTCTAGGACAAGGATTTGTACAGGAGTTAATCCATATGGAGACAGATGCTTTTTCATGTTGGAATGAGCCAACTGGTATGCCTTGGCTAGTAAGAATACTATGCACTCTTCGTTTGAGACCATCAAAACCTCTTGTATGCAAGATAATTAATTCGGTTATTTTGTCAACAGAATTTTGCTAGCCCCTAACCCCATACTTTTCGCCAGTTGGCCAATTAACACATTCCAATTTGTAGGTCGGTATCGAAACCTTATATGGAAAAGGGCATCTAGCCTATTATAAAGCGCCAAATTTGCAAGAAAGGAAAACACGCCATGACAACAAGGAAATACGCATTAACTGTGGTAGCAATGCTGTTAGCAGTTCTGTTTACAAATTTCGGGATATTTGTAGCGCCGGTTATTTCGTCCGAAAGTGTGGAGCAGGACCGAACCGCATGTTTAAGCACTTGTAATAATCCAACCGGACGAACCGAGATGTATTTCAGGGGTGGCGGAGGTGACAATGGTCTCTGGCGACTCCGTTCCATTTGTATTGCTAACTGCGAGAAAAAGTTTTGGAAGGAATGGCAGAAAGAAATGGACGAAATAGGCAAGGATTAAGAACACGCTCAATCGCACAGACTCCAACTATGATGGGAATGATACTATCATACAGAAACGTATGTCAATTACTACTAAAACGTAGCTTTAATGATCCCAAACTACACTGAAAACCAACTCTGGAAGTTTTATCTACCTCGCTCTATCTCCGGTAAATTGATCTTTAAGCCCTTATATCAGATGGTTAATCTCTTTGGGCTTGTCCTTTCATTGATCTGGCACACTTCTTGATCTCCCCTGCTCGAGTTTGATTACGACATCTATTAGGAGGCGCCCCGTGACTAGAAAAGAGGCCACCGCAGCTATTCTGAAAGCAAAAAAGGAAAAAGGACTCACATGGGAAAACATAGCCTTGGCTATTGGGGGTCATAAGATTTGGGTTACTTCAGCCTTACTCGGACAAAACAGCCTGAACGCCGATGAAGCCGCCAAAGTCGCAACAGTCCTGGGACTAACAGACGAAGTCGCGAAAACATTAACTGAGTTTCCCATGAAAGGAGCCCTGGACCAGAGTGTTCCAGTCGATCCCCTTATCTATCGATTTCACGAGATAACGCAAGTTTATGGCACATCACTCAAAGAGGTTATTCACGAAATGTTCGGTGATGGCATCATGAGCGCAATTGACTTTGAGATCGATATACAGAAAAAGCCGGACCCCAAGGGCGATCGAGTTGTAATCACCTTTAACGGAAAATTTCTCCCGTACAGAAAGTGGTGAGTACGACTAGACCTTGGCCTGACGTTTGAAACCGTTTTATTGGTTTCGCAAGAGCCCCGTGAACTATGGAGGTTATCGTGAGCGAAAGAAATACCAAAGACACAAAGTTTTCTTCTATCAAGAGTCTTAACGATCCGTTCGACTCAAATGTTTCAATATGTCACGATTGTGGCGGACATTCCCACACGTCTTCCGATGATAAACCGCTGCGAGCGGATACGGAGCTGATAGCCGATCGTGCCGTGGAAGAAGCGGTAGTCAGGGCAATTTTCAAAGGCAACGACGTTTCACGACGGAAGTTTATGAAACTGCTCGGCGCCGGCACTGCGATGTCTGTGATATCAACCTTGTTCCCACTGGACGCTGCAAAGTCCTGGGCGAAAGACAACCCCGGACCGCTAGAAAAGACTGATTTGCAGATAGGATTTATCCCAATAACCTGTGCGACGCCGATAATCATGGCGCAACCTATGGGCTTCTATGACAAGCACGGGCTCAAGGGTTCCAAGGTCGTTAAGGCGGCAGGATGGGCCATGATCCGTGACTGGGCTGTGAACAAACAGGTCGACTGCGCTCACATGCTGTCGCCCATGCCGTTGGCCCTTACCGTGGGAGCAGGTTCTACCCAAACGCCTTTTCTAATGCCAGCCGTTGAAAATCTGAACGGTCAGGCCATTACCCTTCACAACAAGCACAAAGAGGTAAAGGAACCCAAGGACATGAAGGGCTTCACCTTCGCCGTGCCGTTTGATTATTCCATGCACAACTTTCTTCTGCGCTATTACTTGGCGGAAGGGGGCGTAGACCCGGACAAGGATGTAAAAATTCGAGTTTTACCGCCACCAGAAATGGTCGCGAATCTGAAAGCCCAGAATCTTGATGGATACTTGTCACCAGATCCGTTTCAACCAGCGTGCTGTCTACGAGAACACAGGCTTCATTTTTAAATTGAGCAAAGAAATATGGTCGGGACACCCATGCTGCGCTTTTGCGACATCCCAGCAATTTGCGACTCAGATGCCAAATTCATTCAAGGCGGTATTCAGAGCAATAGTGGATGCGACAGCATTCTCGGCAAAAATGGAGAATCGAAAGGATATAGCCCAGGCCATTGCGCCCAGGAATTATCTGAACCAACCTGTTGAGGTTGTCGAAGCGGTTTTGACAGGTCAATTCCCCGATGGTCTAGGCTCCACGAGGAATGAGCCCGACCGCATTGACTTCAATCCCTTCCCCTGGAACTCCATGGCAGTTTGGATACTTACTCAGATGAAACGCTGGGGGTATGTCAAGGGTGACGTAGATTACAGGAAGATAGCGGAGCAGGTTTTTCTTGCCGGAGACTGCGCCGAGATCATGAAGGAAAAAGGAGACAACCCTCCAACCGAAACTGTACAAGAAACACGTAATCATGGGCAAGGAATTTGATCCAGACAAGCCGGAGGAATACTTGAACAGTTTTGCAATCAGGAGATCCTGACGATTCGAACATGCGAGTATTGATTCAATTAACAGTATCTTGCCAAATAAGGAAGTCATGTCATGAAAAAACTCGGAAATTCCGGATGGATGGTCTTGTGCCTACTGTTCTTGTTGCTATTTCTGTTAACCTGGCAGTTGGTTACCGGAAAATTCGGTGGACTACCCGGACCGGTTCCGGTGGCAAAGACTGCGTGGTACTTCCTGTCGGACCCTTTTTACGATCACGGTCCCAACGATCAGGGAATTGGCAGACTCACCTTGTACAGCTTGGCTCGACTTTCTGCGGGTTTTCTCTCAGGGACTTTTGTTGCGGTAATTATGGGAGTCATTCTTGGCTTAAACCCGGTGCTGTATAAGGCCCTGAATCCATATATCCAGGTTTTGCGCGCAATATCACCCGTCGCCTGGATGCCTCTATTGCTTTATTCCGTCCAGAACAGTGGGGTAACTGCGGTATTGGTTGTGTTTATGGCCAGCGTGTGGCCTACCCTTGCCAACACGGCGTTCGGGGTTTCTAACATAAAAAAGGACTACATTAACATCGCCAACATATTGCAAATGAACCCTGTCATGAAGGTTTTCAAGATAATACTCCCTGCGGCTGGGCCAACTATCGTAGCCGGGCTCAAGATATCGATGGGGAGCGCTTGGGTAGCCATTGTTCCTGCTGAGGCCCTTCTCGGCACACTCGGGCTGGGTTATTTCGTCTGGAATGAGTGGAACAACCTTTCTCTTACAAGTGTAATCTTTGCCATCCTTGTGATCGGGGTGGTTGGCGTAATACTCGATCACCTTTTCACCAGACTAGCCACACGCTTGGCGTATGTAGATTAGGAGAAGTGATTATGGCTTTATTAGAAGTGGATGCGGTCTCCAAATATTTCACGACCCAGGAAACTGGGCGAGAATTCTGTGTATTCAAGGATGTCCATCTAACTGTCGATGAACAAGAGTTCGTGTCTGTGCTCGGCCATTCGGGCTGTGGAAAATCAACATTACTCAATATCATTGCCGGAATAGACACTGCTACAGGAGGTTACGTTTACCTGGACGGCAAGGAAATCGTTGGGCCAGGCCTGGACCGGATGGTGGTTTTTCAGAATTTCGCTCTTATGCCCTGGCTGAGCGTTCATGGCAACATACGTCTAGCTGTAAAATCCGCATTTCCGGACCAGTCCAGGCAGGAGATAAATGAACGGGTTCAGAAGTACATAGACATGGTAGGGCTGACAGGGGCTGAGAACAGAAAACCCGCAGTGCTTTCGGGCGGAATGCGTCAACGGGTCGGTCTTGCAAGGGCGTTTTCTGTGAATCCGAGGATTCTTTTGCTGGACGAACCGTTCGCTCAAATAGACGCCCTCACCAGGGGCGCAATACAGGAGGAGTTAATCAGAATTTGGCTGAGCACAGGGATTACAGTATTCATGGTGACACACGATGTTGACGAAGCAATACTGCTGTCGGATCGAATCATGCTGATGAGCCCAGGACCGGAGGCCCGGATTAAGGACCAAATAATTGTGGATATACCCAGGCCGAGAGACAGAAGCACCATAATTGAGCATCCGCAGTATTACGCCATCCGTAACAAGATTATTCGCTTTCTCTCCACTAAGGCAGGGAGTCGGAAAGAGCTGAGCCTCGTGGCTTAAGATGGCCGATGGCTCTTAAGATTTGTGGGGGGACATAGCTAATACCGCTCCACAGGCCACCCTGGATAAAAATAAACGGCCTATAGCCGTCTCCGGGTCCACGATTATGAGACGGCTCAGGTCTGAGAAGCAATCCTCCATCCCGAGAATACATCCAACGTAAATGTCATGACAGACCTTGGGGCCGCCCCAGGTAGTAGATCCAAGTGAAAGGACTGAAAATGGCTGAAACCGTAATACGTCTTAAACCTACCAACAGAGTGGAAATAACAATACTCGTGGACAACTACGTTGACCTGCTCCTTCAGGACGAACCCGGATTAGTGAGACCATCCTCAGCAAAGAACGGGAAAATTCTCTCAAAAACCCTAATCGCTGAGCATGGACTTTCTCTTCTAATTGATACGTGGGATGGAGAAACGAGGCATAGAACACTACTGGATACCGGCTACAACGCTGGAACGCTTGCTCCACAACATGCAGACCCTCGACTTGGATCCTAAGAGCATTGATGCGATAGTCATAAGCCATGGCCACATGGATCACACAGGGTCCGTGAACATGGCTCTTGAGGCTATAGGAAAGCCTGTCCCGTTGTGTGTCACCCCGATATATTTCGAAATCGGTTTATAGAAAAGCCCAAAATGGGTTTGGTCAAGCTTCCTCAGCTTACAGTCGTGAACAGATGGTTGAACGGGGCGCTCAATTGTCCGAAGAACGAGGTCCCACCCTTATTGCTGGAAACACAGTGTTGGCCACTGGCCAGATCCCCAGAGTTACAGCTTTCGAGAAGGGCATGCCTGGAGCGCGGATTGAAACGGAGGGTCAATTGACCATCGATAATATTGAAGATGATCAGGCTCTTGTCATCAATTTAGCCGGTTGCGGCCTCGTGGTCATCTCGGGATGCGCTCACTCAGGTATCATAAATTCCGTGCTTTACGCTCGTAAAATTACTGGCGAGGACAAAGTTTGGGCGGTAGTGGGGGGCTTTCACTTAAGCGGCCCTGACATGAATCCCTTGATTGACTCTACAGTCGATGAACTTAAGAAAATGACCCCGAAGCTTGTAATGCCAATGCACTGTACAGGGCACGCCGCCATCACAAGGTTTCATGCAGAGTTCCCTGAAAGCTTTGTATTGAGTAGCGTGGGAACAAGATTAATTCTAGCGGCTCAAGCTTGCTGAATTATATTTTCGGAGTGGATCTGATGGGATCTGATCTCACGACCCCTAGTCGCGAATGTATTTTAACAACCACTGATCGTAATAAACCCTAACCATTTCAGGAGCTTTTAAAATACCATAAAACAAGATATCGAAAAGCTGGAAGCGCTATTGGAGCCAAGTGACTCTGCGGGGCGGCGCCCCATACAGAGCCCTCAACTCCATTCATCTTCGCAAGAGCGAAAGAAAGCGCATGAATTGTCTTCATCAGGCTAAAGAAGCTCTATCAGTTAAACCGTCGCATTCTCCTGAGTTTCTTCATAAGCCTCTTTCTAGCCAATATCGCCTTTTTCTTTTTCTTAACGCTAGGCTTATCGTATGCTCGCCTTCTCTTGGCCTCTCCAAGAACCCCTGATTTCACCAGTTGCTTCTTGAATCGCCTTATAGCGTTTTCAAATGGCTCGTCCTCTCTGACCACGACACCAGGCATACTTATCCGCTCCTTTCCTTGAGCAGTTCAGTCCGGGGATTGTGATCAAACGTGGGCATTAAATGACCAACCCGCTCGATTACAATCAGGATTAAAATGTTTGATCGTTACAACAATGGCTCGTAAAAAGTTTTGGCAATTGTGACAGCGATATATTTGGTTACCGGGCCGGGAAAATCTGCGATCCCCAAAGAAACCCGAACGTCTGTTCGGGGTATTGAGTTGGGGATAGATACCATATCTGTAATCCAAAATTATGGGCTTCCTTCTCGCAGATTCTAATATAAGGAGTCAAGAGGTCGGAAGTCGTGGTTTCGAATTCCGGCCCGATTATTTACCAAGATTTGCGGCCTGCATTTACCACCGAGATCTTTTGAATCAAGTTCCTGGATAGTAAGAAGACCTTCCTCACGATTTTGCATTTTGATAAATCCGAATCCTCTGGATCGGTTTGTGAACTGGTCAACGATAAACTTGCTTGATTCTACCATTCCACACGGTTCAAAAAGATTTTTGAGCTGGCCCTCGATCGAATCGAAAGACACATTTCCCGCATAGATTTTAAAACTTATTTTGTAGCTCCTTTAGAAAAGCGCTTCACACATTTTGAGTTAGCGCATTTGCGGCAAAGAACAAGGGCTGTTTGTGAACGGGGATAAACCGGATGGAATTACCGCGAGAAGTCCTCGGCACTGGGGCCAATGTCCCAAGATCTTAATCGTTGCATAACACCCGCGGTCCTTGACGAGAGGTCAACTGGAGCAACACAAGTTAAGCTTTAGTAAATATGATAAGCTATCAATCTTTACCTGTCAAGTACAGTGTCTAAATACAAACGGCGCCAACGCCAATGAACAGTTTTGTGTTTCTCTTTTCCTATTTTGAAACATTAAAGGCTCAGAAGTTTGCATCGAATAGATACACGGGTACCAAAAATCGGATCAATTTCCCGATCCGGATTTATTCCCCACCGGTTGTTAGCGTCCGGATAATCCCAATTGGATTGTCTCCTGTCCACGCATGCGTACTTAAACCAGCCGCCGGGCTTCCAATAGGCCACCCTGGCCCTTAACGTGTATCCTTCGATGAGTTTCCAATCAAATCCGCCGCCAATTTCGTACCCAAGGTCTCTCTCCAGAATGTTCGGAGCCCCAATAGCGAACGAAAGGTCCACCATGTTGCCAATTGCCGGGCCGTTAGTCGCTGCGGACCAGTATCTAGCGGCTCCACTATTACCGTATTGCAGGGCAGGATCGGTAATTGGAGCGCCTCCGAAATTTGTCGCTGGATCAGGCCTTATCCATCCCCATCCATAACCCTGGGAGACCCTGTCAGCGTACAAGAACGTTGCGTACGCATTTAGATTAGCCGCCACAGCGTAATCCAATCTTACGCCATACGTGCTGGCATCGGTAATGTATCCGTGGTTGGAAGAGCGAGTTATGGAATTGTTTCCCGATCCGTAGTTATAACCCAGCAGGAAGCTGTACGGAAGATACAGGTTTACACCACCATTTGGGGTAAATGCGGTACCAACGGTAGGCTGTCTATCTATGAGTTTGCCACCACGTCTGTCCGGGCCCGGATAGTAGGCCCAGAGGAAGCTGATCTTTGCTGGGCCGGCCACAGCGCCGCATTCGATCATTCCTGCCCACAATTCCCAGTAACGAGTTTGAGGCAGTGGAGAACCCTGTCCCATCGTAGCCGAATTCAGAGCAAGGCCGTTCTGTCGAAAGAATTCCTGATAAAAGCCCACTTCAGTATTGAAGAAGAACCGTCCGTCGAAATACTTGAAATTTGTGAATCCCCAAACTTGCCAGGCATCTGTCGCGAAGACAGGAGTTGTAGGGAAATAAGGGGCTCCCGCTGCCGGTTGGTAAAGCAGCGATTCAGGACCCTTGTGACCGTTCGTGTATTCGACCCATGTCTGAGAACTGATTTTCCCGGCGTTATACATTAGCCCCGCGGCGGCATGAGGTTGAGCAGTTCCACTCCTGTCTGTTTCCAGCGGATAATTTGACGCAGCGTCCGCAACGGGCCTGCCCCGCCCCCAGGGATAGTATTGCCCCACTATAGCGAAGGGACCGAAGGGAATTGCCAGGGCCACAGCCTCGGCGGTATTTTCCAGGGAGTCTATAATCACGCCGAGACCGATATTGTTTGGCGCTTTTCCTATTGTAACACTTCCCCAGGGCAAATGCGCCTCAGCATACCAGGTTTCCCAATAACCGGGGGAAAATGACGATCCGAGACCTGTAGTCTGGCTATTCAAATACCTGGATGTGTTGAGCTGGCCATACGCGGCATCGGATATATTGATGGGATTCCAGGCTCCAATTCTGTAAGCTCCCTGAAGTGAAAGCGCCTGATTCACTTTCACCTTGGGGTAAAAAAGCGTGTACATGTAGTTCGCCGCCACATCCGAACCTGTAGCCAGTCTATCACCCCAAAAATTATAAAACGTGGGACTGGTAATCTCGTGACCAAGCCAACCGTTGCGAGCGGCAAGTCTTACCGTGTCTTTCACTGAACTGTTATCCTGATTGAATGGCCCGAGGAAGCCGTTGGCGCCCAGTTGGGAGAATTGATAAAACTCCCACGTGTAAATCCCGGACAAGGAAAACTCCCATGCGCCAGCCTGTGAAACTGGCAAGACGAAAAGCGTCAAGATGAGACCAAACCGCAGGCTTCGACTCATGGTCCTACTCCTAGAGCGTTGCGCAAAATATTCCTAAACTTGGTCTATGGGGGGAAGCCCCTCTTTTTCCTGTGGAACGTATCCCCTTGTCAAGAAAAACAATCCGGGTTTGTTACTCTGGGTCGCGGCCGACAAACTCCGGACGCTTGAACAATGGATCAGGGTACGTGTAAAAACCCCGGCCAGATTTGACCCCCAGCCAGCCCTTGTCGATGTACTCCCGCTTTAACATATCGGCGAATTGCTGAGCCCCAGGGTCGCCTGATTGCTTGGCGGCGGCCTGGCTGATGTGCCAGACGGTGTCCAGTCCCACGAAGTCCCACAGCCCGAAAGGTCCCTGGGGCATGTTGAGGTGAATCATTATAGCGCGGTCCACGTCCTCCACGGACGCGATTTTGTCCACCAACGCGATTTGCACCGCCTTATCGCACATGGCCCCGACAATGGCGTTCGACACATAACCGGGAAACTCTTTCTTTAAGACCAGAGGAACCTGCTTGATGGTTTTGGCGAAATCCACCAGGAGTTCCACAGTTTCGGGCGAGGTTCCCGGGTGTGGCATGATGTCGACCAGTGGGGCTTGGAACGGATCGAGAAAGTGCAGCGCCGCAAACTGGGCGGGTCGGCCCGTAGCTTCCGCGTACATTGATGGAACCAACGTAGACGTGTTGGTGGTGAAGATAGTTTTTGGCTCGCAGACCTGGTTGAACTGGCCAAAGACTTTCGCTTTAAGATCCACGGCTTCAGGTACCGATTCGCTTAGCAGGTCCGCATCGGCCCCGTCCTCCGGCTGGAAGTGTAGTGTATCCGTGACAGCGCCGCCTCCGAGGCCTCGGGGGTCATTTTCTGTTGCGCTACCAGTTCCGCAGATAAAGCCGGTATTTTTACTCGAGCGTTCTCCAGAGACTTGGCCATCGGATCATAAGCGACCACCTCGTAGCCGAAGCGGGCGCATTGAAGAGCAATCTTCTGTCCCATCGTGCCGGCGCCTACCACCAGGATCTTTCGGATATCATCGACTTTCATGATCAGCCCTCCTTAAGTGTTAAAACTGCCCGTAGCGCTGGTAACGGCCCGTGACGAGGGTGGAACGGTCCCAGCGGCCAGAGAACAGGTACGGAAAAAGATTGTCCGCCTCTTTGTCTTCGAATTGCGCAAGAGGAAAAACGCCTGCCACCCAGTTTGAATTGACGCTGTAGCCCGCGCCGAGCAGCTTCACCACAGCGAGTTCCGCCCACGGGTCGTCCAGCGATGGCTCCATATCGAGCGATTTCACGCAGGCCGGTTCCCATGTCTGGTAGTCGGTGACACTGTCGTAGTTGACAAGGGTCATATTAGGAAACGTCACGTGGCCTTCCGGCGCCTGCCCGTAATTGAACCGAAACAGCAAGCAGGCCCCCCTTTCTCGATATCCCGGCCCGTAATCCTTGCGTTGGGCTTCCATGAGGGGATCGTTATACCCTCCCATCTCGACTTCGACCGAGAAAATGCGCCGGCCCTTTCTCTCAATGAAAGCGCTTGCCCAGTCACCGTTGCGTTCGACGACAATGCGTTCGCACATCTTCTTGGGCAGGCCCGCCGCTTCACGCCCGCTACAGAGGCCCATGTGCGCTCCGGGACCGCTGAGCTGGAGGTTCAGAAAATAGACCCCTATGGTTTCACCGTAGCGACATAAGAGACTGAGGCCGCCTTCCATGTACCACGGAGCGAACGTGGGTTCGCGGATGTTGACGACGTACACCATGGCGATGGGTCGCTCGGGGTTGATGAGATCGAGCGGAGGAGGCAGTATGCGTCGCGCCGCAGCGGGATCGGTCTCCCAGGTAATATAGAGGCCCTCCTCGTTGTTCATCGCTCCGGGGTTCATGAACGAGTAAATCTGTTCACGCGGTATGAAATAACTGCCGTTTTTCATGGGTCAATATCCTCCTTTATGTGGCTGCACGCCGGTCACACGGCCCACTCACCACTGCGCCGTTTCCGGGCCACGTTCAATAGATAGTCATCAACAGCCTTAGCAGCGTCCGGATTGAAACAACTTTTGGAACCGGAGGCGTCAGTCTCGTCCCCAAAAACCAGTCGCTCGTTCTGCGCCACACCGCTGAGGATCGTCCGTGCGGACTGCTCAGGCGACTGGGAGCCCGGAGGGGCTTCCGTGTCCCCCCAGATCGCGGTGGCCACCGTACCCGGCGTCGCCGATGTCAGGCGGATGTTCTCGTCCCACAACTCGTACCGGAGGGCGAGGGTCAGACCGTTCAGGGCAGCCTTGGTAGCGGAATACATCGTTTGGTAGGCCATAGGATAGAACGCGATGCCGGATATGATGTTGACAATGTGCCCGCCGCCCTGCGCCCGCATGACCGGCAGGACGGCACGGATACCGTAGACTGCGGCGTAGAAATTCAGCGCGAACGCTTTCTCCCAGTCTCCATTGGTCTGCTCCTCAAAACGTCCACCGAAACCGGCCCCTGCATTATTGAAAAGGAGGTCTATGCGCCCTGCGCCGAATTCAGCCGCTTGTTAATCATTTGTTTGACTTCTTCCTCATTCGTGACGTTGAGCCGGATTCCGAGCGCCTGACCGGGGTGGACCGAGTTCAACCGTGCGGTTTCCCGGACCAGGTTAGCCTCGTTAATATCCGCGAGGACGACCCTCTTTGCTCCGTAGGAAAGCATGGTTTCCGCCAGCGCCAATCCAATACCCGAGGCGCCGCCCGTTATAATGGCGCCCTTATCTCGGTAGTACTCATTCGTTTCGCCCAGTTCGTTATTCCTTTCTCCAAAATCGACTCCTCAAGTTGGGCGACCCGCTTCCGACCGTGCAAAACGGAAGGCGCCGACGCCCCTTCAACGACGTTTTGGGATTACTACGGCTCGAAAACAAACGCCTGCCCGTAGGCGTCCTGGGTCGCGTCCACTATTCGCCCGCCACGCACTGCGTCGCCTATGACTCGCGCGTCTGGGAATGCCTCTCTGAAGCGGTCAATTATCTCCTTGTAAGGCCGAACGCCCAACGCCAGGATGACTGTGTCAGCCGACACGAACACGGCCTCGCCGCTCTCGATACATTCCAGGTCTATTCCCTCCCGAGTGATCTTCACCAGCCGGTGTCCCGGTAAACGGACTGGGTCGTAGCAGTCCATGCGCTCCTTGATGTCGAGGATAACGATTATGTTCGCCCCAGCCCCGATCTGCGGCAACATGTCCACGAGGCTCGTCTTGTGACCGGCCCGCATCACAAACTCGGCCGTCTCAAGGCCGGTCATGCCTGAACCGACGATAGCGCAGTCTCCTTTTACCTCCGACCGACCCACGAGGACATCTTCGGCGATGACAACGTTTGTCCCGTCGATCCCCGGGACAGGAGGTATGAACGGGCGTGCGCCGCAGGCTATGAACACACCGCAGGGAGATAGGGCCTGGACTTTCTCAAGCGTCGCCTCCTCCCCGAGGCGTAGTTCGATACCGCAAGCGTCTACTTGAGCGATCATGGAATCAACGTACCGGGTGATCTTTTCCCTGGCGAAGCCCTTGTCGGCAACATTCAGCGAACCACCCAGCCTGAGAGATGGTTCAAACAGCACTACCCGGAAGCCGCGTTCCCGCAGGACCATGGCCGCCGTGACCCCAGCAGGGCCGCCACCCACCACCGCCACCGTCCGTCCCGCGCCGTCATGGGCGGGGTTGGCGAATTCGCGTTCACGTCCAGTGGTAGGGTTCACCGAGCACTTGACTCGTCGTTCGTGCATGATCTCATCGAAGCACACCAGGCACCCGATGCATTTGCTTATGGTCTCCGTTTGGCCTTCCTTAGCCTTCTTGCACCAGTCCGGGTCAGCGAGATGTCCGCGCGCCACGCCCACCAAGTCGCAGCAGCCTTCCTCCAGGATCGCTTCTGCAACCGCAGGCTCCTTTATGTTCGCAACGGCGATGATTGGTATCCTCACATGCTTCTTAATCTCAGCCGCCATGTATTTTTTCCATCCCTGCTCGATCGTGCCCGGCTCGATGCAGGCGGTGAACTTGGGGCTGTCAGGAATGGTGGCGCTGATGTCGAGGAAATCGACGCCGGCCTTCTCCAGTTCGACTGCGATCCTGCAACTTGCGTCGAGGTCGTTCCCCCGGTCTCCCAGGAATTCCTCGGCCGATAGGCGGACGCCGAGCGGAAAACCCTTGCCACATGCCGAGCGGATGCCCGAAAGAATCTCCATCAAGAATCGTAAGCGGTTCTCGAAGTTACCGCCATAATTGTCATCACGCCGGTTGAGATACGGGGACAAAAAGCTATTGATCAGGTAGCCATGCGCTCCGTGCAACTCAACGCCGTCCACGCCTGCCATCTGAGCCAGATACGCCCCCCTCACGAACGCCTCCTGGATTTTCCCGATCTCCGCTACTGTGAGCGCACGTGGAACCCCTCCCGTAATGGGCTTTACAACCGCCGAAGCGGAGACTGGCTGCTCCCCTCCAACCCCAACATTGCCCTCCCGGCCGGGGTGATGCAATTGGATGAACATCCTGGAACCATACTTGCGCACTGTGTCCATGAGCCGTGCAAGCCCCTGAACATCTCCAACATTTCTGGCGGCGAGCTGGCATGGTTCAGCCGCTCCTGCGCCATCCATGACCCGGCACAGCCCACTGACCATGAGTCCGACTCCGCCCCGCGCCCGCGCCTCGTAAAAAGCGATGATGTCGTCGTTTACGCCACCCCCCGCCGCAGCAAGATTGACTCCCATGGCCGTCATCGCCACGCGGTTCTTGATCTCCAACCTGCCAATTTGTACCGAGCTGAACAGTCTGGGAAACATTTCCGTTACCTCCTACATTGTCGATGAAGACCAAAGGCGCCCATGCAAGGCTGAGCTTCATGCGTGATCAAACTGCCTGCTGTTCTCCGGTAGCTTCCATTAACGCCGCCGACCGCAATAGGGAAGCCAATACAAAAAGCAGGGGGCCCATTATCAAGAGGATACAGGCAACAACTGGAAGAGACAAAAGACCCGGCAAGATCATGGATATGCCGAAGACTATGCCTAGCGAATTCATCGCCAGTTGAATCCCCGCAATTTTTCTAATAATCGGGGGAACAACAACTTGGGACGTCCGGGGAGGCGCTGATTTCATGTTTTCTCGCAAGAAATCGTCTGGCAAAAAATACCGCTCCGCCCAGGACGGTCAGAAACCCCAGGAGTATCTGAATAATCCCCGTCAGCAGACCGGGAACGACGCATGAAACTACTCCCAAGCTGGCAAATGCAATACCAGTGGTTATCATGAACCATGAGCGCGTGTACTGGCCGAGTGGGGTGTCTCCCAGGGTCATCATCTGGATGGCCATAATGGTCAGAAGTAGACCCAACTGTCCATCTGGTGAGAAAGGAAGCATGCCTAGGCCGACTGGAAAGAGTAGTAATCCAAGAAGCGTATTAAGAATTCCCAAGAGTACAAGGATTGCCGGCGAAAGGGGAAGAGACGCCTCCTGAAACAAGATAAAAGGTCCTTGTGAGTCAGCCCTGTCTGAACTCCAAATAGTCGACGCCGAATCATCCGGCTTCTCAGGACCATATGTCCTAAAAACCTTCCAGACGCACCACGACAGATAGAAAAAACTCATGCCGTAGAACGTGAGAACAATCGCCGTCCTAGGGTCTGATCTGAGTGAAGGAGAGAGAGTTATCAGGCCTGAAATGATTGTTAAGGCATAGACAAGGGCGCACGCTACGGTGAGTTGGCGTAATATTCCCGCAATCTTTATCCACATCCTCGCCTTTTTTTCAGAAATACAGAGCTGTAGGAAAAGAATTATGCCACCAGCAAAAAGAAACTATTCCGACCAATAGTTGGACAAAGTTCGTGAAGTATCCGGGAATGAAGGAAGTGATGATTCCGAGAATGGCCGTGCCCATGCCGAGGATGACGAGAGCCCACGACCGTCGAAGGGCGCCAAACGGGGTTTTCCCCATTGTGATCATCTGAAAGGAAACAATTACCAGAAAGAGACCATAGGCGCTGTCCAGGTTATATGGCAGAACTCCGGTGTAAATTTTGAACAGAGTCAGACCAAAGAGGAGCCAGAATACTCCGAAGAGGATCAAAACGGCGACTTCCAGGGAAAGATCAACTTCTTCCTTCATTCTTGTATGCCTTTGTTTGCGCTAACGATGTTCGGTGTTGAAAAATTTGACCTAGCTTGAAATCAGTAAATGAAACCAATCATCTCAAAATCATGTTCATGCCTATGGGCAGTTTTCTGCGGCTACCCCCACTGAACAGGACTAACCAAACTGACGGCGTCCCGAAATAACCCTCCGCTAACGGCCCTCGGTCGTTTCCAAGTTTGAATATTGCTTTAGAAAAGAATACCATGATTCGAGTGATCAATTGAAGGAAATTCTCATGCATAATACCGCGTCAAACAAAGTGAAAAACCTCTCTAAAATCCACCTCTCGATTTTGACGTGGGATGTTTTTCGTTTTTTCTGTGTCCATTGGAGTTTCTAGCCTTGGTTTTACGTTGGGTCTATATAGACCCTGAGTTTTTGACTACTATGTGTGATCAAAGGGGGGCGTTTGTTTGGTATCCTGGAAAGAAGCCAACATTATTGACCCATATTGGAGAAGTCCGTATGTCTGTCAACTATGAGAATGGCAAGTTGCGTAGCCAATTCTCTTTGGACAGAACTTAGGGTTTATCCACTATGTCAGTCAGAATTCGGTAAAACCTAATTGTATCAATTGGTTTGAGTATGTATGCGTCACAGCCCGCTGCCCTGGCCCTTGCCTCGTCATCTTTCATGGCATGAGCCGTTAGAGCGATTATGGGGATAGGCGCTGTGGCGGGATTACTCTTTAAGACTTTGGTGGCTGTTAGTCCGTCCATACCGGGGAGGGAGATATCCATAAGAATAAGAGACAGTGTCTCTCGTTCAGCCCTCTTTATCGCGTCTTCAGCGCAGAAAGCCTGGATCACATTGTATCCCCCGGCTTCCAGCAAATCAGTGACGAGTTTCAGGTTGGCAGTGTTGTCCTCTACCACCATAACTGTAGGCGGTTTTTCCTTTTCAGAATAAGGCCTCCAGCGCAAATGGGGATCGAGACCTCCGCCATTCTCAGATAGTCGTATAGACCATGCTTCGTGTATAGCAGTGGTCACGAAGGGAATGGTGAAACTGAATACGCTACCTTTATTTTCTCCTTCACTCTCGACCCAGACTCGGCCTCCATGGAGTTCTACGAGCTTGCGAACCAACGCGAGCCCAAGACCGTACCCTGTTCCTGTCGTGAAAAAGATGAGTCCAACTGCTCGAACGTCTGAAATATTCGTTTTTGATCATCTGGTTTCAGTCCGACGCCTGTATCGGAAACGCTAACCAGGATCTCTTCCCCTCGCCTTTCGGCTGCCAGTAGAATTGCCCCCCCGGAAGGGGTGAACTTTGCCGCATTGGATAGCAGGTTCATTACGATTTGTTTGAGTCGGACATCATCAGCTTGAATCTTTCCTTCAAGTTGTTCGGACACTTTCAGATCGACCGTCAAACCTCTTGCATTGGCCGTTTCCCTGATCATGATCAGGCAGTGTCCCAGCAATTCCCGCAAATCAACAGGGGACAAGCTAATGTCCATTTTTCCGGACTCGACCTTGGCAAGATCCAAAATATCGTTGATGAGTCTCAGCAGATGACGTCCAGCGGATGAAATCTCTGTGACATATCCCAACTGCTTTTCATTGAGTTTGCCGAACAACTGGTCCCCAAGAAGATCGGAGAAACCAATAACCGCTGTCAATGGCGTGCGTAACTCATGACTCATGTTCGCGAGAAACTCAGTCTTGGCATGCGCTTGCCGCCTCTGCCTGAATACGAAGCTGGGATGCAGCGGTAAGAGCAAGTTCCAACTTAAGGTGACTCCGCTGCAACTCCTGTTCGGCCCTTTCGCGTTCAGCAATTTCCAGCTCCAGCTTTCTTATTCGCCTTCAGCAGTTTGTTGGTGCGCTCTTCGACCCTAAGTTCAAGTTCATCCCTAGCCGTTTTCAATTCCTTTTCGGCCTTCTTGCGAGGCATAACGTCTTCCATTAGCGCCAGACAGCCTTCGACGTATCCCTGCTCATTTAACTTAGGGGTAAGAATGATTCTGAGACAAGTTTCCTCCCCCCATCTGCTGGTGTAAAAAAGTTCGGTATCAATGGTTCTGTTTTGCCTTATGCAAGCTCTGAACAGATCTGAAATTCCAGCTTCAATAAGAGGCGGATAAGTCAATATGTTGATTGCCTTCGTTTCCTCAAGGCTGGGAGAACCTACGATCTGCAGAACGGAGTGAGTTGACTTCGAGAATCTTTCCTTCGGTATCGACAAGGACTATTCCTATCGGCGAGATGTCGAACAGCAAACGGTATTTGCGTTCACTTGCCCTCAGCGCCTCCTCGGCAAGGTTGCGATCGGTGATATTACTTACAACGTTAAAAATATGTTCCTCGCCGTTCAGCATTATGATAGACGACGACATAAGTTCGCGCTTAATATCCCCATCCTTGGCAGCGAAAACTAGCTTCAAAGTTGGTAACCTTACCTTCGGCTTTAAATTCTCCCTCAAATCTGTCCTTATCCTCAAGGTTAGCCCACAAATTCTCTTGTACAGCAGTGTCCCCAAAGACCTCATCTTCAGAATAACCAAGGGATTGTTTCAAGCCATCGTTTACAGACAAAATTATTCCGTCAGAACGCTTGGTAATCGATATAATGTCAGGGCTTCGAAAGAATGTTTTTCTAAGCTGCTCTTCCCTTTGTAGCCAGGCGTTTTCTCTTCGTTTACGGTCCGTAACATCTTTGACGATGAAAATAACATGTTTGACTCTATTAAGTTCAACGATAGAGGCTGACGCGAGTCCGTAACTAATCTGTCCATTTTTGGTCCGAGAGCTAGTTTCAAAGCTATTTACCGCCCCTTTATGTTTTAATTCCCTGATTATTGCATCTCGATCTTCGGGATTATTCCATATATTCAGTTCCGCAGCAGTTTTTCCGACAACCTCATCCGGTTCGTAACACAGTGTTTTTGTAAAGCCGTCATTGATGAGAATAATAACCCCGTCACTAAGCCTGGATATTGCAATAGCGTCTGGGCTAAGCATAAATGCTTTAGAAAACTTTTCTTCACTTGCCCGCAGCGCCTCCTCATCCTCTTTGCGCCTGGAGATATCCCGGGCGATACCCTGAAATCCCACGAATAGTCCGGCGTTGTCAAAAGCCGGGACAGTGACCACTTCAGTCCATACAGTGGTTCCATCTTTCCGGTTGAGTTCTACTTGCCAAGACATCTCCACTTGTTTCATTGAGTTCGTCCAGTTGTGACGTTATTGCCGAATACCAGTCTCGAACAGTTTCCTGCGATTCTGACGTTAATAAATACAATGCAGACAGTCCCACAAGCTCCTGAGGGTCGTATCCCAAGAGTTTATTTACGGAGGGAGTGACGTAAGTGATGATCAAGTCTGTGGAAGTCTGCCAGATAACATCCGTCATGTTTTCTATTATCAGACGGTATTTTTCTTCCGTCGCCTGAGGTGTCACTGCTTCGACGTTTCGTGCAGGAGGCTCCCTTCGGTTTTTTCCGAACCAGTCATGATCTACTACCTTTTAAATCTGTTACCTGCAGCAATCAACGTGGATTTAGTCACACACTTTACGGAGGGAACAACGTCGGGTTTCAATTGTTGTTGAAATATGAAACCCCTATACGGTTTGACCGTTTTTATTCCACAGATCGTTCGGGCGTGACTTTTTATATCGAACTACACCAATGATGGAGAGATTTGAGTTTAATTGATAGGGCAATCTGTTGGCAATATTTTAATGGATCCGATTACGAACGAGGCCCAGTTGTTGATAGTGGACACCAATTCTATACGCTGCAATTCGTTGTTTGTATTGCAGTCGCTCAAAGGTCACGGGAGAGAGATAGCCAAGCTCAATTAAGGTCTTGGGCGCGACCAGCTTTCGCGGAAAGATTTTAGCTCTATATGGAAACTTTTCCATAGAATGCGACTCCACATATCTCCATCTGATTCCATGCCTAAACTCTTCGGGACAAGTGTCAGGTTGATTGACAGCCATGATTCACTGCATTTCCGCTTTGCAAGACGTCATTTCGAGCGTAGCGAGAAATTCATTATATGGCCTGGACAAATGTTTTCTCGCTGTCCTTAGTCAAGATCTGATGAGGGCTCCTTTCGTTATGGCACGGATATCGCAATGAAGGGATCAGGCATGCCAAACCATTTAAGCCGTTGAGGCGAAAAATAAAAAAATGATGGAGTAAGAAAATGGCTAAGATAGCAAAATCGACTGATTCTTCCAGCCTCGCTGAGGTTGTAGACAGGATCCTGGACAAAGGTATTGTGATTGACGCGTGGGTGAAAGTCTCATTGGTTGGTATCGAGCTGCTTTCAGTAGAGGCTAGGGTAGTCATAGCCTCAGTCGAGACCTATCTGAAATACGCCGAAGCCATTGGCCTCACAGCCAGCGCCGCCGCTCCTGCGTGAGGCGTCTGCTACTAGCATCCCAACGGCTATGGGGGGATCTACGCTAGGTACCCCCCATAGCTTTTGGGTCCGGCGAAACCCGACATAACTTATCGGATACCCTAAGAGTTGGTAAGTCAGTCGGGTTAATTACTTAACGGACTTTCGCCGGATGTGCGAGATGACGCCTCGCTACACATCACGGAGAAAAAACTGACGAGGAACAATGGGTAACTTGACTGAAGACATCTCCAGATTGTGCGGAGAGATTGAGGCGTTGCGAGAGTCTCGCAAGGTTTTCGAATCTCAACTCAACAAGGAAACCAAGGAAATGAAAGCTGAGGTTTCCGTTATGCGAGGCGGTTTCCGACAGGACCATAAAATTATGGCGGATCGGACCAAGGCCTATCGAGTAAAATTCGTATCAACTCTAGATGCCGAAGTTGATGGTCTCCTGAATGCCTTCGACAAAAGCCATGCTGAAATGGCTGCCAATACGAAAAAGGCAAACGTTAAGTTCGTTTCAGACGTGGCTAACCATGTATCCGGTCTCCTTACAGGTTATAAGAAGGACCGAACGGCGATGGGCGCGGCCACGAAGCGAGAAAACGCCATTTTCGTCGCTGACGTAACCCGGTTCGTCAACACGAAGAACAAAGAAACGAAAGTGATGATGGATGGGTTCAGGGCCGATCACACAAAAATGGCTAGGGTAACCATGGCGGAAAGGCAAAAGTTCGTAAATAAGCTGGACGACGATGTCAACGCCATGAGAAAAGTTAACATTGCCGAGCACCTAAAAATGGCCAACATGACGAAGGCCGACAGGAACAAGTTCATAAACCAATTGGAAGACAGCGTCGGCACGATGAGGAAGGCTAACGTCGATGATTTATCGGGCGCCCGGGCCGTGTGGGCGGGCCTTTTTCCTGGGGGACGCAAAGCCACCAAGTTAATGGCTGAACAGAAAGCCAAAGCTTTGGAAGAGGGAAGATCAAGAGCAGAAGCTGAGAGATCTAAAGCTCAACCGCAATTATTGACGGGCATGAAAAAAGACAAGAAATAAAAATATTGGTCAAGCCAAGGCCATCGGATTATCAGAATTAATCTGAGAAATCGATGGCTGAAGCCGGGCCAACAAGAAAAAACCATGAGTGAAATAACTTGTTCATTCTGTAGAGGTACCGGGAAAGACCCTTTCGGCATTATGTCGTGGCAGTCCGTATGTAGCGTGTGTCATGGCAGGTCGGTTGTTGATGTTCCAACGCCATACAGGACTTGTCCTCACTGTGATGGGACAGGGGCTGTAAAAACGTTTACCTGCACAAGCTGCCATGGCAAAGGCCACGTGCCACTACCATCGGAACCAGTTGTCAGATGCCCGAATTGCAACGGTTCAGGTGACGATTCATCCAATCCATATCTCGAATGCCTCAAATGCCACGGCAAAGGATTTGTCATCGCGGGCTAATCCGGTTTCCAATGAGCCGATTTCTTACCTAAAATTTGTCCAGATTCCGGACTGGACGTCCGATCAATACAACTCAGATCATTAAAAGGGAGTAATGCTCATGGGAGGCCTGCAAAATATGGAAGCCCTTCAATCTCAAATCATCAAGAATGATGATGACAACGTTGTCCCCCAAGCCAGTGAACAGTTTGTTTTTACGTCGCATGTGCGGTCCCTGACCGACAGGGCAATGGCTTTTCTGAATGTGGGCTATTCGGTACATTTCGCGGGAGCGGCTGGCACAGGCAAGACGACGCTGGCGTTTCATATAGCAGCCGAACGGGAAAGGCCGGTAATCTTGATTCACGGGGATGACGAATTTGGGAGTTCGGACTTGGTCGGTCGCGATTCAGGTTATCGCAAGTCCAAACTGATAGACAATTACATTCATTCTGTCGTGAGAACGGAAGAAGAGATGCAAAGCCTATGGGTTGACAACAGATTGACAACCGCTTGCAGAGATGGCTTTACGCTGATTTATGATGAGTTCACAAGATCTCGACCTGAAGCGAACAATGTCCTGCTGAGCATTCTTGAGGAAAAAATTCTGAACCTCCCCAGTATGCGCCGTACTGGTGAAGGTTATCTCGAAGTCCATCCCGATTTTAGGGCCATTTTTACGTCCAACCCCGAAGAATACGCCGGGGTGCATAAAACTCAGGACGCTCTCCTCGATCGTCTGATCACGATAAATGTTGATCACTACGATCGTGAGACAGAAATCCAGATAACGATGGCAAAATCTGGAATTCCTCGTCCGGACGCTGAAACGATTGTTGACATTGTCAGGGAACTTCGGACCATAGGAGTAAATAACCATAGGCCTACGATAAGAGCATGTATAGCTATTGGTAAAGTGGCAGCTCACCTGGGCGCTCGGGTTCAGGAAAACGACCCTGTTTTTGACTGGGTTTGCAGGGATGTATTGAACACCGACACTGCGAAAGTTACCCGGTCCGGGCAATCTCTCATGCCCGAAAAAATCAAGGAAGTTATCAAGACGATCTGCAAACAAAACAAATCTCGGAGAGGAGCTACCACCGAAGCGCTTGATAATGGCGCTTGAGATTGGATAGTGATTTAAATAGCTATACATCGATCAGTAGAAATTCGACGCCTTCGAAACATTCGTTACTCACTCCGGCCGACTTCACACTGGAAAGGTTCCATCAATTGCTTACATGAATATAAGCTGCCTGGAGACGGAAAAGGAACGAACCAGCGCTCTGAACGGGTCCACTTTTCAATCGAGAAACATGGGCTTCAGAGAAAAAGAAGGCTTTAAGATAAGGCATTAGTGGCACACCTGAATGCTGCGCCACGGAGTTCCGGAAAACGGAGTCGAATAATGACGAAGATGAAAACAGCCGATGCGATCAAAACCAGCTCTGAAATAAAGAGTTATCGGTCATTACGACATGGGGTAGCGGTCTCTCTCAGCTCGCTTGATTGGGGGCGGGTGAAGATGGGTCGCGCAAGAGGGGCGGCAAAAAGGGATTGGAAAATCTGGTTTCAGGCCGGGACCCAATGTGGGTCAACAAAAAGAGTCCTCGGACGTTGAATTTCAGTAAAAGAGTAAGTATCGCGCCCAAGGGCAATGAAGGAAAAACATAATTGATTCGTTAACTACGAAGCCGGACAGGAGCTTTGGAATGATAAAAAAAGTCACAAATATCACCGCCAGAGGTGGCCGCTACATGTACGCTATCATCCCTGGCGCTCGGGAGAGGTCTTTTGGGACTATGGGCGTGAACGGAGCGAAAGTTTACACTATATGCGTCGGCGAAACTGCAGCGGTTGTCAGCGACACTGCTAATGGAAGAATACGTCCTGAACGAAAAAACTTCGCTGCTCATCAGGGTGTGTTGAAAACCCTTCTGGAGCAAGGGGATCTTCTTCCTATGTCTTTTGGAAATATTTCCACCAATGGATCAGTGGTCAAGAAGTTCCTCTCTGAGAACAACGCCTCAATATCGAAAGCGCTGAAAAGAATTTCCGGAAAAATAGAAATGGGGCTGAAAGTTAACCTCGAAGTTCCTAACATATTCGAATATCTGGTTAGATCCTATGAGGAGCTTCGTATAGCTCGCGACGAATTGTTACTACCAAATAGGGCGCCAACCCAGGATGAGAAGATCGAACTAGGTCGTCTTTTTCAGAATATTCTCGAATCAGCTAGAAACCAACACGCCGAGACGGTGTCGGCAATCCTTGCCACTTGTTGTGTAGAGATTAAAAGGAACAAATGTGTGGATGAGGGTGCGGTAATGAATCTGGCCTGCCTTGTAGATCGAGGCGGTGTCGAAAAGTTTGAAGGTGGGGTTTTCAAGGCGGCGAGCATTTTTGACGACAACTTTTCCTTCGATTACAACGGCCCGTGGGCCCCGCATAATTTTGTCGACATTTAAGTTATAAAAGGCGTGAACAATCGGTCCAAAACAGGAAATGCTTCGAGGCGCCTCGAAGCATTAACCCAATATAACTATATTCATTTTGGTGGTGGAGATGAAGGGATTTGAACCCTCGACCCCCGCGTTGCGAACGCATTAAAAAAGAGCCTGCCTGTAATAAATCCTCAACCGTTTCAAGCACTTTCAAAACACTACACGACAAAATACCACGAAGATGTGTGCAAAAATGTTAGCATCGTCTGAGAGGGAAGGGGGGTCCTACGTGAACACGGGCACTGTTTCCTTAATTACAAAAAAGTAACAGAGTAACGAAAGTAACAAAGGCCCCGTTGTCACTCTCTCATAAGGTAACTATTTATTATTATAAATTAATCTTATTAAAGTGACAAAGTAACACCGATTCTGAAGCTTGAAGTCTCTTTTGCTGTTCATCATGCGAGACCCAGACCAATTATTTTGAAGGGGGAGGGGGCTAGTGTAACTCATGAATTCTAAACCAAAAAGCAGATAGGTAGGTCAGAGAGACATCCACCGCGTGCACGTAGGGACGCCGACCACAATCGGATCAGTGGCTCAAAAATAGTCCTGGACCGTAATCGAAGGGAAGACGAGAGGGGGGGATCGGATAATCTCATCTTTCAGATCCTATCTCCGATTACGCCATGACCAGGGCGATTATTGAGCCCCAATTCATTCCTTTTCCCGGTTTAGGAAAAAAGTGGCGGCTCCGAATGTTTACAGCAAGGGGATTTACGGATCAACGAATTTACGACATTCTTGATGATTCGGATGTAGGGAAATCTTGAGGCCCGTATACTTCCCAATCACGCCGCTTTCATCTCCCTGGCCCTCAACATGCAGTTGCTCTTTTTTAATTCCCGTTTTGGTCCCGCATGTTTCGGCCAGGGCAAGCGTCGCGCCGCCAGACGCCCTTTACCTTTTTCCCCGTTCCATATTGCGGCGTCGATCCTTGGGTTACGGACTATATCACGCCTCTTGCTAAATCTCCGTCACGTCCCATGCAATCCGATAATCTGTATCGCATGTTCCTTGCCGGGCAACAGGCGTGCCCGCAGCGGCTTTTATCGCCCATTCCTCGTCCATCTCAGGCGGTCTATCCATCCTGTTTCCCAGGGGATTTATTCTTATTGGTCGTTGCGTTCCAGTACCCTGGTCGGTTCCAAGTGGCCGCTCTTACATAATGTCGTGTTTTCCGACCCTGCCGGGTTCCGTTCGCTCCGCTCACCCGAAAACTGACACTATGTAATCACTTTACTCAGTCTATAAGCTTTGGGTCGTATGGATTGTTCATTAATGGCTGTTTCTGAACAGATTCCAGCCATGACCGCGCCCACCCGCCTGTGACGGCCCTGGCCTGCGGCCGCCTCCATCCCAATTAATTGAAAATCATTATTGCGATTTAGACTAAGGGGTCAATTTAACAGTAATCAAAGCGATGGAAACTATAGAAGTGTTTAGGTAAATTATCATCCATCTTAGATTTCATAAAGCGGGGCTCGCTCGTAATGAGATAACAACTAACGAGCGCCAGTTCCGCAGCGTAGGCTATCACCGCCTGAATGTCGTCGGGGTTAATAGACGGGTAGCTCTTCAAAATTTCATCTTGGCTATTACCAGCCGCTAGATTGTCCAGAATTACCGACGCCATGATTCGGGTCCGCTTCGCGGACCTTAAAGATGGCGAACCTGGATCGACTGTGACTCGCTGTCGCCAATTCTTGTTGACCTCATTCAATTGCACATAAAATTCCAATCGTGTTCCAAACATTACATCAATATCACTTTTCCGTTTCCAGAAATGAGTTTCCCGTTTTCGCAAAGACTGGAATGACGCTCCTAATAGGCGATCTGTCATCTTTTTACACAGTGTATCAGCTTTGGCTCTACGGATGTGTTTCCTGATGGCTGTACATGAACAGCGAACCCATAGCCATCAATTGGGATAATTAAATTCATGTTCAGGATACTTGACAATGGTGTTCTAAAGTGACACCATAAAGCATGAATAGCAAACAGCGTCAAGCACTGGAGGATGTTTTCTTTCACCCTGTCCCATCAGGAGTCCGATGGGAGGATATCGAAAACCTTCTGATAGCTGTAGGCGCTAACATAAAAGAGGCGGAAGGCTCCAGAATAACTGTTACACTCAATGAAGTGTACGCCGTACTTCACAGGCCCCACCCTCGACCAACAACTGACAAGGGGGCTGTTAAAAGTGTAAGACGTCTCTTGATCAACGCGGGAGTGAGTCCAGATGAATATACTTAGGTACAAGGGGTATGTTGCAGTTTTCGATTTTGACCCTGAAGCCAAACTGTTTCATGGTGACGTAGGCGGCATCCGGGATGTGGTGACATTCCAAGGCCAGTCCGTTACGGAATTGGAGCAGGCTCTTAAAGACTCTGTGGATATCTATCTAAAGCTATGTAGGGAGACAGGGAAGAAACCTGATAAGCCTTACTCTGGTGAAATTAAGCTCCGCCTAGGACAGGAACTTGATAGGGAGGTGGCTACCGCAGCAGCGCTGTCAGGTTTGAGCCTCAACGCATGGATGAAAAAGGCGCTTGAACGACAGGCTCAAGAAACTGTGGGAGAGTAGGCTCAACCCTTCTTTTACACGTTTCTTTCTGAACCAACTCAGCAATCGGAAATGAACCTTGCCATGTTGACCTCGCCATAGGAAACAAAAAAACAAAATGAATTGATGTCTTATAACGTTCGGGGCAAACATCATTTCAGCAGCTTCGTTTAACGGCTTATTCCTTGTTGGCTGTTTTGAACAGA